>NZ_JBFQGE010000005.1:0-314326 GCF_040932335.1 Proteus sp. STS61-E
TTAAATACTTAAATACTTAAATACTTAAATACTTAAATACTTAAATACTTAAATACTTAAATACTTAAATACTTAAATACTTAAATACTTAAATACTTAAATACTTAAATACTTAAATATATTTAAAAGGCGCTTTATTAGCGCCTTTGATGATCTTGATAATATCTAAATCTATGTTTAAAGAGATTATTAATAATCTATTATCTTAGTTCTTTTTCACAAATTCAGACTTCAATTTCATTGGTCCAAAGCCATCAATTTTACAATCAATATTATGGTCGCCTTCCACTAAACGGATACCTTTTACTTTAGTACCAATTTTTAGCATGGTTGAGCTACCTTTGACTTTGAGATCTTTAATCACAGTCACTGAATCGCCATCAGCTAATAAATTACCGTTAGCATCTTTAACCACTAACTCATCGTTATCAACAGTTGGTTCTGCATCGTTCCACTCGTGTGCGCATTCAGGGCAAACATACATTGCACCATCTTCATAGGTGTATTCAGAATTGCACTTAGGACAAGAAGGTAATGACATAATAATACTCTCAAATTTTATCAAAATGGGAAGTGATTAATCGTCACAATGAGGATAACACTTGCCCCATAAATTAAAGGACACATTATCATTTAAGAGTGAAAGTTCTAAGCAATCCCCTAAATGGTACTGCTTCTGATAATGCGAAAGGGCAATAGTATAATGGATTTGATGGAAATTTGCATCTTTCACAGATTATGACGCAAAGAGTGAGGAAAAGTAGGCTAAATATAGAGAGTTAAATAGAAAATAAAGATAAATAGAAGTGGTTTTAAATATTTTCTAATCTAATGATTTTAAAGTCATAATTTTATAAATATAACTAAAAATAAATGCCCCCATCTTAAAAGAGAGCATCATCAATAATAGTGTTAATCTTCTTATTATGATTTTACAAATTTACTTACCGATCCACGCTCTATAAGTTTGGTATTTGAGTTAATTATGAGTCCAATCTTCGATTCTTAAACCATCAACTCTCTCAAATTCTCTGGTATTATTTGTAACAACGACTAGTCCTTTGCTTCTGGCATGTGCTGCTATATGCAAGTCATTATCACCAATACGTTTACCTTGCTTTTCGAGTGTTGCTCTTATATCACCATAGTGAAAGGCTGCAAGTTCGTCATAAGGTAAAATACTTAGTCTAGAAACAAAATCATTAACAGTAGCTAAATTTTTTGCTGAATTTGAGCTTTTCTCGGCACAATATAGTAGTTCAGCAAGTGTTATTGTTGAAATAGCGAGTTGTTCAACATACTGATTAAATTTTGGTAACAGAAATTCAGGTCTACGTTTAATTGTAAATATAACAATATTCGTATCTAGCAGATATTTAATCATCAAAGGATTCTCTTTCGCTTGTGACTTGATCTGGTCTTTCAGATAAAAAATCATCTGTTACAGACTTTTCAGATAAGAAAAAGCTATCCCATGCATTCTGTATCGGTGTGATAATTCTCTCTTTTCCTTTTACACGAACAACAACGTCTTTTACATCATCAGGAAAACGAGTATCAGCAGGTAAACGAACATTTTGTGTTCTATTGCTCATAAATACTTTGCCATGCTGGATCATAATGATAGCCTCCTCTCAATAACTGCTATATGGCATAAGTATATAGCAGTTTAGAAAGGATACTAAATGAGTTGTATGAAATCTATACTAAAAGTTTTAACACTTTAATGTTAATAGATTATTTTTTTATTTTCTATCACCGATCCACGCTCTATAAGTTTGGGTGTAAGAACCAAAACATTGTCATCAGCGTCGATATTTTCCATACGATGTAATAATTGGCTGACAGCAAGTTTACCCAATTCATCTTTAGGTTGGTGAATGGTAGAAAGAGGAGGGATCATATAAGAGGCTAGGTCGATATCGTCATAACCCATGACTGAAATATCATCAGGTACACGCAAACCTTTTTGATAAATAGCTTGATAAGCACCAACAGCCATTGCGTCATTACAGGTAAAAACCGCTTGTGGTAAGACAGAATGTGAGAGTAATTTTTGCATTGCGCTAAACCCACCTGCAAATTCAAAATCACTGGTTAATACAAACTCTTCTCGAACAGTGAGCCCTGCTTTTTGCATTGCATTGTAATAGCCTTGCAAACGATGCTTTGCTGGGAGTTTATCTTGTGGGCCCGCAATACATGCTATTTCAGTAAAGCCTTTTTCAATCAGATAATTGGTGGCGATTTCTCCCCCAAGCAGGGAGTTATCTTGAATAATATCTCCGCCGTATTCAAACGGAGACCAATCCATCATGACCATAGGTAAACGAGGATAACGATTTAGCACTTCATGAGAGGGCGCTCGGGCTTCTGTTGACATCAATAATAAACCATCGACACGTTTTTGTAGCAACGTTTCAAGGCTACTATCCATACGTTCGTAATCCCCTTCGGTATTACATAAAATTAGGCTATAACCTTTTTCGTAGCAACTACGTTCAACACCACGCACAACTTCTGCATAAAAAGGGTTACTACTGGCTGTCACTAACATACCAATAGTGTGAGTACAGTTCATTTTTAAACTGCGCGCTAAAGCAGAAGGCGCGTAATTTAAGGTTTCGATAGCATCGTTAACCTTTTTACGAATACCTTCGCTAACATAACGATTGTTATTGATAACGTGAGAAACAGTTGATGTCGAAACGCCCGCCAAACGGGCGACATCTTTCATTGTTGCCAAAGTACTATGCTCGCTCTGCTAAAAATGATTCGATTTCATGACGCCAAGGAACAGATGATTGCGCACCATGACGTGTAACTGCAATGGCAGCTGCTGCGTGAGCAAAACGGATAGCCTCAACGGAAGGTTTCCCTTCTAATATTGCAGTGACAAATGCACCGTTAAATGTATCACCTGCGGCAATGGTATCAACAGCATCGACGCGAAATCCAGGAATTATCATGCCTTTCCCTTGTTCACTAAACCATACACCACGGCTACCCAAAGTGATAAGCACTTGTTTGATACCTTTTTGATGTAAAATTTCGGCAGCTTTTGCAGCACCCGCTTCATCATGCACAGAAACGCCTGTTAATATTTCGGCTTCCGTCTCATTTGGAGTGATAACATCAATAAAACTCAGAAATTCATCAGATAAAGGTTGTGCTGGTGCTGGGTTTAAAATGACTTGAGTTTGGTGTGATTTTGCTAGTTTTGCAGCTTCAAAAACAGTCTCTAATGGTGATTCTAATTGCATCAGCAAGGCATCAGCATGCTCAACAACATGATGATATTGCTGAAAATAAGTAGGTGTTAGTGCGCCATTAGCACCTGCAACAATACTAATTACGTTTTCACCTTGTTCATTAACAAGTATCATCGCCACACCTGTTGGTGTTTGCGGAATAATACTAATTGCATCAATATGAATATTATCTGTTTTAAGCTGTGAAATTATCTCACTACCAATCGCATCATCACCGACACAAGCAATAAAGGTAATATCGGCACCACTGCGACCACAAGCTACTGCCTGATTTGCACCTTTACCACCAAAGGCTATTTTGTATTGATGACCAATAATGGTTTCACCAGGTTTTGGAAATTGTGAAATATTCATAATGTGGTCAACGTTAATGCTACCTAGAACAGCAAGGCGAGGTGTTGTCATAGCCTTTATCCTTGTGAAAACGTGTTTTAATGATCAAAGCTACCACGGAGCAATATTACCCCGTGGTATTTATTGTTGTTATTTTTTAATAACTAACTCAAGTTCGACGGGGATTGTTGCATCCACTTTTTCGCCTTTGAGAATTTTATCTGCGGTTTGAATGCCGATAATACCAATTTGGTCTGGGCGTTGAGCAATGGTTGCGCCTAACATGCCACGGTTTACCGCTTTGATCCCATCATCTGTACCATCGAAACCAATCACTAATACATCGGTACGACCGGCAGTTTGCAATGCACGTAATGCACCTAATGCCATTTCATCATTTTGTGCAAAAACAGCTTGAACCGCAGGATAAGCAGTTAATAGATTTTGCATCACGTTAAGACCTTTTGTGCGGTCAAAATCAGCAGGTTGGCTGGCAAGTACATTCAGTTTGTGAGCATCAACCGCTTGTTTAAAGCCTTCACCTCGTTCACGAGATGCAGATGTTCCGGTGATCCCCTCTAGTTGGATAACTTTGGCATCACTAGCCACTTTCTCTGCAATATAATCACCCGCCATTTTACCACCAAGACGGTTATCTGAAGCAACGTGGCTGACGACTTCACCTTTATTTGCAACTCGGTCTAAAGTGATAACAGGGATTTTAGCTTTATTGGCTAAAATAACGGCGTTACCCACAGCATCAGAGTCTGTTGGGTTAATGAGCATTAAGCGTGTGCCTTTTACTGTCAGATCTTGCACGTTAGCAAGCTCTTTAGCTGGGTTGTCCATAGAATCTAGAACAACAAGATCGTAGCCTAATCGATTAGCTTCTTTCTGTGCACTGTCTTTCATGGTGACAAAGAAAGGGTTGTTAAGTGTTGAGATAACAAGCGCGATCGACTCTTTTGCAAATGCGTTGGCGCTGATTGTAGCGCTTAATGCAACAACAGAAAGAAGTGTCGCCATTTTTTTGAGTTTCATAATATAAGTTCCTGTCGGGATTCGGATTAAGAGAATAGAGAGTTATTTTTTGTTATCTACCAAAACAGCAAGTAAGATGACCACCGCTTTTACTATCATTTGATAGTTTGATGATATTCCTAATAAATTCAGTGCATTATTTAAGAAGCCTAGAATAAGCGCACCAATTAATGTACCGATAATACGACCTTTACCACCTGCAAGACTGGTACCACCCAGAACAACGGCGGCAATAGCATCTAGCTCATAACCATTACCTGCCATTGGTTGCGCTGATGAAAGGCGAGCAACTTCAATGACACTGGCAAGGGCAGCTAATAAACCACACAGTGCATAAACAATGATTTTGATTTTATCGACGCTAATGCCGGATAAACGTGTTGCTGATTCATTACCGCCAAGCGCATAAATATAACGGCCTAAACGAGTATGATGTAATAAATACCATGCGCTCAAAAAGACAATCATCATCAGCCAGATTGGGGTTGGAATACCAAATGGGCGACCAATACCAAACCAGCTAAACAGATCAGCATTATCGCTAAAGCCGGTATTAATTGGGCTACCGTCGGTATAGACACGAGTAACACCGCGCAGCAATAACATCATGACTAGCGTAGCAATAAAGGCTTGAACTTTACCTTTAGCAACGATAATCCCTGTTACACCACCAATGGCTGCACCTAACGCCAATGCTCCAACAACAGCAACAAGTGCGTTAACATCAGCACCTACCATAGAAGCAGCAACAGCACCTGTTAATGCAAGCAATGAACCAACAGATAGGTCGATGCCAGATGTCAAAATAACCAGAGTCATCCCAACCGCCATAATGGCGTTGACCGATGTTTGTTGAAGAATGTTGAAAATATTATTTAAGGTGAAAAAATTAGGACTGAGTGTGGAAACGACGACAATCAGGATAAGCAGAGCAATCAGTGATTTTTGCTCTAATAGCCAAGCTTTTGAGAACCAACGTTTTGACGCTGGAATTGAATTCGTGCTCATATCAAACTCCTACTTTAGCGTCATATTGTTTACCAACAGCCGCAGCCATTAGCATTTCTTGTGTGACATTGTGAGCGGAGAACTCACCACTAATACGACCTTCATGCATAACCAAAATACGGTCACTCATTCCCATTACCTCAGGCATTTCAGAAGAAATTAAGATGATGCTTAATCCTTCTTGTTTAAATTTATTAATTAGCTGATAAATTTCTTTTTTAGCGCCCACATCGACGCCACGAGTGGGTTCATCAAGAATAAGTACTTTAGGGCGAGTCATTAGGCCTCTTGCGATAGCCACTTTTTGTTGATTTCCCCCTGATAAGAAACCGATGGTTTGATCCATTGAAGGGGTTTTTATATTGAATAATTTAATAAAATCGCCAACAGTGAGTTGCTCTTCTTTATGATTAAGCACACCCATACCGCGGCTAAAATAGCGTAGTGCAGTCAGAGACATATTTTCTTTCACCGACATACCGAGCACTAAACCATCACGCTTTCTATCTTCAGAGATGTAAACAATACCTTGTTCTAAACCTTCAGCGGGCTTTTTGATTTGGCAAGGTTTACCATCTAACTCAACGGTGCCATTGGTTTTGGGTAATGCTCCGTAGATAATTTTCATTAATTCAGTACGACCCGCACCCATTAAGCCTGAAATACCAAGAATTTCGCTTTCATGTAATGAGAAACTGACATCATGAACATCTTCGCCACTGAGGTTAATGACGTTGAGTTTGGTTTTACCTTGAGGGATATTAATACGAGGGTATTGGTCTTCTAACTTACGACCAACCATCATTTCAATCAGAGTGTCTTCTTTTAATGAGGCGACAGGTTTTTCACCAATAAACTGACCGTCTCGTAGTACAGTTACATCATCACAAATCTCAAAGATCTCTTTTAAACGATGTGAGATATAAACAATGCCGCAACCTTGAGCTCTTAGTTCACGAATAACACTAAATAGCGATTCAGTTTCAGTGTCAGTTAATGCATCTGTTGGTTCATCCATAATAATGACTTTGGAACCAAAACTAAGTACCTTGGCGATTTCTACCATTTGCTGATCACCAATCGATAATTCAGACACTAAACGGTGACTACTGTAAGCAAGATTTAATCGGGCTAATAACTTATCGGCCTCTGCATACATTTTCTTCCAATCGATAGCGCCAAAAGCACGGGTAAACTCACGACCTAAGAAAATATTCTCTGCGATGGTTAATTCAGGAATAAGGTTAAGCTCTTGGTGAATAATACCTATCCCTGCTTCTTGAGAAGATTTGGGACCATTAAAAGCACAACTTTCACCTTGATAAATCACTTCACCGGCATCTTTTTTATAGATCCCAGTGAGTACTTTCATTAGTGTTGATTTTCCTGCGCCATTTTCACCGACTAAAGCCATTACTCGACCAGGGTAAATTCGTAAAGTAGCGCCTGATAGTGCTTTTACACCGGGGAATGACTTATCAATATCTTTAAGTTCAAGTAAAGGTTCCATATTGTCCTCAAAAAGTCACACCAGAAAACAACACAATATTGGCATAAGGCGTACATTCACCAGTTCTAATAACAGCTTTATTTTCAGTAAGTTGCTTTTTGAATGCTTCATGTGAAACATACATTATTTGAATAGATTTCTTCTGCTCTTGCTCTAATAAATAGAGATAAGAGAGGATTTCATTAAAAAGAGAGGGATTGATGGTTTTAATTTCTTCCGCCAGCATCACGGCTTCCACTTGCATCTCATGAGTGATTGTTTGCAACACGGACATAAAGTCCGGAATACCCTGAGTGAGAGCAAGATCAATACGTTCAACAGAGGAGGGAATAGGTAATCCGGCATCTGCAATAGTGATTTTGTCAGTGTGTCCTAAACGTGAAATTACACTCGAAATAGGACTATTAAGTAATACACCTTTTTTCATGTTTTCTCCTCAGCGAAACGTTTCGCTGTCTACATAGTAGAAAAGAAAGGCGGGAAAACAAGTTTGATTTATTCATATTGTGAGCATGATCGAAACGTTTCGTTGGCAAACAAAAAGAAAGAAAAATCTAACTGATTGAATAAATTAACGCTGAATGGATTCAATAAGGAAAGTGGTTATTTTCAGTGAGTTTCATAAAAATGTGATGATGGACAAGATTATAATTGAAGAAAATATGAGGTGTGAAAACGTGAACCAGTATATAAAAGTAGGCAGATTTTAGCTTAGAAAATACATTAACCTCTCCTATAGTTAATTAGGAGAGGTTGTTTTTAATCATTTTAATTCAATTAGTTAGCTCGATAGGCTTTAATTGATTTTTCAATACCGTCTGCATCTAATCCTAAGTCAGTTCTGATCTCTTCTTGTCCACCTTGTGGTACAAACAGATCAGGTATACCTAAGTTTAAGACAGGCACTAGGCAACGCTCTTGCATCAGTAACTCATTAACACCACTGCCTGCGCCACCCATAATCGCATTCTCTTCTAACGTTACCAACATATCATGTTGTTCTGCCAGAGAAAGGATAAGTGATTTATCAAGAGGCTTGATAAAACGCATATCGGCGACAGTTGCATCAAGTTTTTCAGCGACTTCTAACGCTTCAGGCAGTAATGTACCAAAGTTTAGAATAGCAATACCTTTACCTTGGCGACGAATAATGCCTTTACCCATAGGCAATGGACTGAGTGGTTGTAATTGCGCACCAACACTAGAGCCTCTTGGGTAACGTACTGCAACAGGGCCATCTTGATAGTGATAACCCGTGTGAAGCATTTGGCGACACTCATTTTCATCACTTGGTGCCATAATGACCATATTAGGAATACAGCGTAAGAATGAGAGATCGAAAGCACCTTGGTGAGTTTGACCATCTGCTCCCACAATACCACCACGATCAATAGCAAATAAAACAGGCAGTTTTTGAATGGCAATATCGTGGATCACTTGATCGTAAGCGCGTTGTAAGAATGTTGAGTAGATAGCAACAATAGGCTTATAACCACCAATTGCTAAACCTGCTGCAAAGGTAACGGCGTGTTGTTCTGCGATCGCAACATCAAAGTATTGTGATGGGTATTCTTTTGAGAAACGCACCATACCAGAGCCTTCACGCATAGCAGGGGTAATTGCCATGAGTTTTGGATCGGTTGAGGCTTCTTCACATAACCAGTCACCAAAAATTTTAGAAAATGTAGGTCGTGCATTAGGGCTTTTAGGTAATGTACCTGCTTGTGGATCAAACTTAGGTACAGCATGCCAGCTAATAGGGTCACGTTCAGCAGGTGCATATCCACGACCTTTCTTAGTCATAATATGCAGGAGTTGAGGGCCTTTTAGATCACGCATATTAGCGAGTGTTTGCACTAACGCAATAACATCATGACCATCAACTGGACCGATATAATTAAAGCCCAATTCTTCAAACATGGTGCCGGGAACAACCATGCCTTTAATATGTTCTTCTGTCTTTTTCAGTAATTCTTTAATCGGTGGAATACCAGAAAAGACCTTTTTTCCACCTTCACGTAAGGTGGTATACAGTTTGCCTGATAACAATTGTGCAAGATGATTATTCAATGCACCAACGTTTTCGGAGATTGACATCTCGTTGTCATTAAGTACAACGAGCATATCTGGCTCAATATCACCTGCGTGGTTCATTGCTTCAAAAGCCATACCCGCAGTAATTGCACCATCACCAATCACACAAACTGTTTTTCTGTTCAGCTTTTCTTGTTCAGCTGCAACAGCCATACCTAAACCTGCACTAATAGAGGTTGAAGAGTGACCGACACAAAGTTTGTCGTATTCACTCTCTTCTCGCCAAGGGAAGGGATGTAACCCATTTTTTTGGCGGATAGTATCAATGCGGTCACGGCGACCTGTTAAGATCTTATGGGGATAGGCTTGATGACCCACATCCCAAATAAGATTATCAAAAGGGGTTTTATAGACGTAATGAAGAGCAACCGTTAACTCAATAGCACCTAAACCTGAGGCGAAGTGACCACTTGAGCGGCTGACACTGTTAAGAAGAAATAGCCTTAGCTCATCACAGAGTTTAGGTAAACTCTCTTTTGGTAATAGGCGCAAATCTTCTGGTGTTTCAACCAACGCCAATGTGGGATATTTTTCGATATCAATGCTCATGTGATGCCTATTAATTAATCACTTGTAATAGGGAAAGAACAGGTAAGCTGCTCTCTTTATTTTTTATTAGTTTTTCCGTTCGACGATAAAACTCGCTAATTGTTTAAGCGTGGTCGTATCGTACTCGTATTGCTCAAGAAACGCTAAGGCATCCAGTGCTTCGTTATACAATTCCTGTGCTTTCTTTTGAGCTTGCTCTAACCCAAGAAGTGCAGGATATGTGCTTTTTCCTGACTCTTGGTCGCTACCTTGACGCTTTCCTGTTTCTTCAGTACTACCAATGACATCTAAAATGTCATCTTGTACCTGAAATGCAAGGCCAATTGAGTGGGCATATTTATCTAGTGCGGGTAATACATCGTGACCTTTTGAGCCAGCACTAAATGCGCCTAAGCGAACAGCTGCACGAATTAATGCACCTGTCTTGTGTAAATGGATTTTTTCAAGAGATGCAAGATCAATGGATTTATCTTCGGCTTCAAGATCAAGAGCTTGACCACCACACATACCAGCAAGCCCGCTGGCTGTTGCTAATTCAGCAATCATTGCAACCCGATCACTCATTGCAACATCAGGCATTGGATTTTTTGCTAAGATCTCAAAGGCGAGTGTTTGTAATGCATCGCCCGCTAAAATTGCGTTGGCTTCACCAAACTCAATATGACATGTAGGTTTACCACGACGTAAATCATCATCATCCATCGCAGGTAGATCATCATGAATAAGAGAATAAGCGTGAATACATTCTACTGCGGCGGCTGGTGCATCAAGGTTAAGAGCAGGGATTTTAAACATTTCACCTACTGCATAAACAAGGAAAGGACGTAAGCGCTTTCCACCTAAAAGGGCACCATAATGCATGGCTTTACCTAGAGGCATGTCAGTAAATGGTAAAGCGGATAGCGCTTGGTTTAATGCATCGTCAACACGCTGGTGGGCGGAATCTAATTTATGACGGAACGCATCCGTACTTGAAGTTGCGTTACTCAATTATTCTGCCTCTTGGATAAAATCATCAGGAGTTGCATTATCATCTTCTTTAAGAAGAATGCGAACACGCTGTTCTGCGTCTTGTAATGTTTTTTGTCCAACACGGGCTAGACGAACGCCATGTTCAAATTCATTAAGCGCTTCTTCTAAAGGGAGTTCACCGGATTCTAAACGGTTTACGATTTGCTCAAGTTCTTGCATAGATGCTTCGAAACTTGGTGCTTGTGCGATGTCTTCGTTAATTGGTGTCGTTTTCTTAGCCATAATATTTTTGATAATAAAGCATGTTAGCGCTGAATAATAGCGATCATCTTACTACAATTGAGAAGAAAATTTCTTATTCAGTCGATGATTTTTGCGGGTGAGCCCTAAATATTGGTGATATACTTTGTGACTTTTATAAACTCCAGTCAATTTACATCACTGTAGTTTATGTTTCTACTTAATAACCTATGACCATTGACTATGAAGTTTATTATTAAATTATTCCCCGAAATTACGATCAAAAGCCAATCAGTTCGTATACGTTTTATCAAGATCCTCACTAGCAATATTCGTAATGTACTTAATACATTAGGTGATGAAATTACTGTTGTCCGTAATTGGGATAACATTGTTGTTGTCAGCAAAGATGAAAGCAAAAGTGAAGCGGTATGTGATGCATTAACGCGTATTCCTGGTATTCATCACTTTTTACAAGTAGAAGAGCATCCGTACACTGATCTACACAATATTTTTGAGCAAACTTTTGCAGCATTTAAGCATTTAGTTGAAAACAAAACATTTTGTGTTCGCGCCAAACGCCGCGGCAAACATAGTTTTACTTCAAATGAAGTTGAGCGCTATGTTGGTGGTGGTTTTAACCAACACGTTGAAAGCGCTAAAGTGAAATTAACCCGTCCAGATGTCACCATTAATTTGGAAATTGAAGATGACAAACTGATTCTGGTAAATGCGCGTTATGAAGGTATTGGCGGTTTCCCAATTGGTACACAAGAAGATGTTTTATCACTGATCTCTGGTGGTTATGACTCAGGTGTATCGAGCTATATGTTAATGCGTCGTGGTAGCCGAGTTCACTATTGTTTCTTTAACTTAGGTGGCTCTGCTCACGAAATTGGCGTTAAACAAGTTGCGCATTATTTATGGAACCGTTTTGGTCGTTCACATAAAGTGCATTTCGTTGCTGTTGATTTTGAGCCTGTTGTCGCAGAAATCTTAGAAAAAGTCGATGATGGTCAAATGGGTGTTGTATTAAAACGTATGATGGTACGTGCAGCATCAAGAGTGGCAGAACGTTATGGTGTTCAAGCAATTGTTACTGGCGAAGCATTAGGGCAGGTTTCTAGCCAAACCTTAACTAATTTACGTTTAATTGATAATGCGACAGATACGTTAATTTTACGTCCTCTTATCACTCATGATAAAGAGAACATTATCAATATCGCACGTCAAATTGGTACAGAAGATTTCGCTCGCACAATGCCTGAATTCTGTGGTGTGATTTCAAAAAGCCCAACAGTGAAAGCGGTAAAAGCGAAGATCGAAGCAGAAGAAGAGAAGTTTGATTTTTCTATTCTTGATAGCGTTGTTGAAAATGCTAAGAATATGGATATTCGTCGTATTGCAGAAGAAACCGTACAGCAAGTTACTGAAGTTGAAATGGTCTCTGAATTTGGCGCTAACGACGTTATTCTGGATATTCGCTCACCAGAAGAGCAAGAGACTTCACCATTAAAGATAGAAGGTGTTGATGTTAAAGAGCTACCTTTCTATAAACTAAGCACTCAGTTTGGTGATTTAGATAACGCAAAAACCTATTTACTCTATTGTGATCGTGGAATGATGAGCCGTTTACAGGCGCTTTATTTACGTGAGCAAGGTTTTGAGAACGTTAAAGTCTATCGTAAAAAATAATATATAACGTTTATATTGTTGATAAAAAAGCCACTATGGAGTGGCTTTTTAATTGGTTGTTGATAATGATTTATTAAAAGAGATTTTGAAATTCTTCAGCTCTTTTTTCTAGTACAGCCAAAAATGATGTTTTTGCTATTTCATGGGCATTTGGTGACATAATAGCAATAATTTGATATCTGTCAGGGTTGAGCCAATGCTGGCAGTAAACTAAGTAATGATTGGATTTTCTTTGTATTTGTGGTGTTCTTTTATTCCATTCAGGCTCAATTGGCATTCTAATATGTATTTTAGAAATTAGAGATTGACATAATTTAGCATTACTTTCCCATCGACCATCAGCACCTAAATAATTAGATAATATTTTCTCTTTTTTCCAGAGCTTTAATAAGAGAGCATACTCATCAGCGATAGCTTTATATTCAATATCAGGATGTATTGATATTTGAATCATAACACATTAATTGCTATCAAATTTAGGTGTATCAAGCCCTAATTTAGTATGCTCAGATTGTATTAGTTTTCTCATCTCAGCATCTGTTATATTGGGTTTTTTATTCGTTGTTTTTAATGGCTGATGAGTTTGTTCTATAAATGAAACAACCTCAGCTAATGCACTTCTATATATTGCTAATGAGCGGCCAAATAAAAGAATACTCTGTTTTTTTGAGATATCATTATTTGAAAATGAAATAAGGACATTTTTTATATCAGCTAAAGAGGTATCTATACCTTTTATATTTTTATTTATTTGTTCATAGATGTGTTGGCTAATAAATAAACTTTCATGTTTTTCCCACTCTTCTTTTAATCTGTTTAAGTCACTATTGAGTAACTCAGCTAATTTGTTCATTTTTTCAGTGGCATCATTAATTGGAATAGCAACAAGTTGATTAGATACCGGAGATGCAAAAGAGTATTGAACATTGGAGATTAACGATGATTGTTTATGTTTAAAACTTTCTGCTGGGACAGTGGCTAATCCCATAGAAATTAAAGTAACAAGCCTAGGTAATTTTTTATGATATTGCAGAGTTTTCATTTTGCCACATCCTTTAGAAATTGGCTCTATCTTAGCCTCTCAATAATTATTTTTAAATATGATAAGAAGAAATAACAGCTGAAATAAGTCTTAAAAATTAATCCCCAACTAATAAATAATATATTAATAATGTGATTTTATTAAATGGGGACGTTTTCTAGTATGTAAGTTAATTACCTATCCCCAAAGCCTGTAAATTCATCTTGGTAATTATAAATGCCGGGTGGTAATACAAGTTGTTTGGCAACATCGGCAGCGACTTCTTTGCCTTTTAAGCGCTCGATAATTTTTAGTGCAAAATCGATAGATGTTGCAGGTGCTTGGCTAGTAATTAAGTTAACTCTTTCATCAAAATAGACTCGATAATCAACCCATTTTTTCGGTGATATTTTATCTTTTAATGCAGGAAAGCCCGTCATGTTGCCGATGGGAAAAATATTGTGAGATTCAAGAATAATGGCAGGTGCTGCACAAATGGCTGCGACAAGTCTATTCTCACTGTGCATACGGCGCACTTTCTCAACCACTAAAGGGCTGTCTCTTAAGGTTTCAGTACCTTGTAACCCTCCGGGTAGAATAATAACGTCGTAATGATGATCAACGACACGAACTAAAGGCGCATCAGCTACAATTTTAATACCACGAGAACAAGTGATAACAAGATCATCAACATCATCTTCTGCACTTGCAAGTACAACATTAATACCGGCTCTTACCAGTAAATCTGCGGTGGTAACGACTTCGGTTTCTTCACTTCCATTAGCTAGGCAGATGAGCGCTGATATGGTCATAATTGCCTTCCTGTTGTTTAATAAATTGAAAAAGGCGGTTATTTTCTGGTAACACAAGCCCTTGTTCTGAAGCCCGACGTAATAAATAACCAGTAATATAGTCAATCTCTGTATGACGTTGATATCTCACATCTTGATACATAGACGAATAATTATTTGCTGTTTGTTCTATCGTATCAATAATATAACCATGAAGATGGGCTTGAGATGTTGGTACAACCCCTTCGCGCTCCATAACTTGATAAACTTCATCACATATTTTTTGAATATGTTCAGGATAACGCAATAAATCTCCATTACGGCATTGATAATAAACGGTAAGAGGGTTGATAACACAATTAACCGCAAGTTTTAGCCAACTAATCGTGTGGATATCATTATGCCAAGCGACATCGGGTAAGGCATGATGCAAGATTTCGGCTAAATAACTGTATTGTTGAGCTGCATGATTTAATGGACCTATATGTGTTATTCCAGTTGCTGTATGAATAACATCTTGCCCTTGTTGATAAGCACCATGAGTAATAATGCCTTGCAAAATAGGTCTGATAACGGGGTGCGGTGTTGCTGTTAATTCATCGGCAGTACCCATACCATTATGAATTAACAAGATAGGACATTGTGCAGAAAGATAAGGTAGTAGCGCATTAACTGCATCTGATACTTGCCAAGATTTTAAGCAGACAATTAATAATTCGCTTTGTTTTAACCATTCAAGTTGATTTGCGGTAATACGTTGATAAAAAGGCTTGCCATTAATGTTATCAACACTCACGTCCAAAAAAGGCTGAGGCACTCTTAGCCAACCTTGTACTTCATGAGATTGAAGTGTTAAAGCTGCAACCCAAAGTTTACCAATCGAACCACACCCTAAAACGGTAATTTTCATTGTGCCTCTTTTTGCAAATCGTAATAGCGTAAGGTGGCTACTGACGGTCATTAGACTATTTAGCTAAAATTATAACATTGATTACACTTCTCTGTTTAAAGTATGTTTGTGCTTTACTGTGAGAGAAAATTAAAGAGATAAACTTGTTATTGAATGTGCAATGCTTTTTTGCAACCCTAAAAGAAGCTATTATTTGGGTTGTATTTATTTATTGAGGAAGAAAGAATGCCATCTTTTGATATCGTATCTGAAGTTGACTTACATGAAGTGCGAAATGCGGTAGAAAACGCACAACGTGAACTGACTACTCGCTGGGATTTTCGTAACGTTGAAGCAAGCTTTGAATTAAACGAAAAAGCAGAGTCGGTGAAAACGACTAGTGTATCTGAATTTCAGCTTCAACAATTATTAGATATTCTGCGTGAGAAAATGGCAAAAAGAGGGATTGATGGTGCAGTATTAAATATCCCTGAAGAGATGACTCACAGCGGAAAAATGTACAGCGTAGAAGCCACCTTAAAGCAAGGTATTGATACAGCCTTAGCGAAAAAAATTGTTAAGCTGATCAAAGACAGTAAATTGAAAGTTCAGGCCCAAATTCAAGGTGAACAAGTTCGTGTTACAGGTAAATCGCGCGACGACTTACAAGCTGTGATGAAATTAGTAAGAGAAGGCGAGTTAGGGCAGCCATTCCAATTTAACAATTTCCGTGACTAATTGTTTACCCCTTTAGTCATACAAAAATGCGCTGCTGAACCAGCGCATTTTTATTTCATCTAATAAGCTTATTGACCTTCAAACTAAAGGGATCAGAGCCTCTAATGTTGCTCTTGGCGTCTGTTTAGTATCAACCTTGATATAGGCACTTTGCTCATCAGCCATAATCACAACTTCATTAACACCGGGTTGTTGCTTAAATAATTGTTGTAGTTGCTGTTGTTGGCTTGACGATAAACTTTCAGGTAATTCAACACGTAAGCTACTGACATAAGAGGGTTGGCGTAATGTTAGGCTAATAAAAAACCAAATAAGACCAATCACTAAACAGCCTAAAAATACAATTTGCGCACTATAATGTTGATAAAGCCATCCTCCTAAAATTCCGCCTAATGCCACACCTAAAAATTGGCTGGTGGAATAAATTCCCATTGCTGTGCCTTTATAACCTGCTGGTGCTTCTTTACTGATTAATGAAGGAAGAAGCGCTTCCATAATATTAAATCCAATAAAGAAAACTTGAATACCCGCAATAATTAACCACAAGCTAGAGCCTGAAATAATCAAAATAACTTGAGCAATAATAAGTAAGGAAATACAGAATAAGAAAACTTGTTTCATTTTTCGTTTCTTTTCTGCATAGATAATAAAAGGAAGTACAGTAATAAAGGCAATAAGCATGGTGACTAGATAAACAACCCAATGTTTTTCTTTCGCTAAACCTGCGCTACTCATAACCAGAGGAAGTGCAACAAATGCGGCCATTAATAAAGTATGTAGTGAAAAAATACCTGTGTTTAATTTAAGAAGTTGTGCATCAAATAAAACCTTTTTTACGCTACCACGAACAAAACCAGACTCTCGATTAAGAATATGGTGTTCACTATTCGGCACAGTAAAAAGCGTAATAATAATACCACCAAAGGCGAGTAGGGCAATTCCCCAAAACAGGCCATGTAAGCCAAAAATATGCGTTAAAATAGGCCCTAAAACTAAGGCTAAAGCGAACGTTATCCCAAAGCTAATACCAATAAATGCCATTGCTTTTGTTCTATTTTGTTCTCGTGTTAAATCTGATAATAAAGCCATTACCGCGGCCGAGATAGCTCCCGCTCCTTGCAATGCTCTACCAATAATAATGCCGTAGATATTGTCACTGAGAGCCGCAATTAGACTACCAATAATAAAAATAATTAAGCCAAAAACAATCATAGGTTTTCGACCAAATTTATCAGAGAAAATACCAAAAGGAATTTGGAATATAGCTTGTGTTAATCCATAAATACCGATGGCTAATCCAATAAGAGATTCTGTTGCGTGTTGTAGTTGAAGCCCGTAGGTGGTTAAAACTGGGAGTACCATAAACATGCCAAGCATGCGAAGAGAGAAAACAGTGCCTAGTCCCCATGTTGCTTTGCGTTCTAATGGGGTCATTTTATTATCATTCATGGATTACCTCGTATTACTGATATCCCCATTGTAATGACATTTTCTAGTGAGGTTAATCAATAAATGGGATACAAAAAAGACAAAACTGTACTGATATCATGCGAAGTCGTAAAAGAGATAAAAAAATACCAGTCAGAAGGCTGACTGGTATTTAGGTTACTTTAATAAATACATTATCTTAGATACGCAAGAACCGCTTCTGTTGAGCTTGTTGGATCAACAGACATCATTACGCTTAATGAAGTGATTGCGACAATAGAGAAAATAAATAATTTTCGTGCCCACACAATATCATTGGTTGCTTTATAACCCGATAAAGCCATGCCTAACCACCAAATACTGACGGCTGAAGCCACAATCAGGTATTTATAGCCAGCATAACCAACTAATGTCAGCATTAAAGTTGCAATCATAAACGCCAGAATATAAAGAATGATATGGCGTTTAGCGACTGAGATCCCTTTAATTACAGGTAATACAGGGATATTTGCAGCTTGGTAGTCTTTAAAACGAAAAATAGCAATGGCATAAGAGTGAGGCATTTGCCACAAACTAAAGATAAGTAATAGGATTGCCGCGCCCGCATCGAATTCACCGCTAACGGCACAATAGCCGATAACAGGAGGTGCAGAGCCAGATAAACTTCCAATCAGTGTGCCATAAACAGATTTACGCTTCATGTAGAGGCTATAAACCCCAACATAAATAATAAAACCGAATACAGCGATAAACATTGCAAGTGGGTTGGCTGCTACATAGAGCAGCACAACACCTGCAATACCTAATACTGAGGCATAAATCAGGCTAATTCGAGGGTCAATTAATCCTTTAACTAATGGACGGTTCTTCGTTCTTTCCATGATACGGTCAATATCACGGTCAATGTAGTTGTTAAAAACACAACCAGAAGCAACGACCAGAGACACCCCAAGTAGAGTCGCGAAAAATAGGGAGTAATCAATCTCACCTTTAGAAGCGAGCAGAAAACCACCTATTACAGAAATTAAATTTCCGAAAATAATTCCTGGTTTGGTGACTTGTAGGTATTGCTTAATCATAGCGACAACTCTTAATCCATCATCATATTGATGTTCAGGTTGTACATAATCCACAACGAGCCTACGACAACAATGCCGATAATAAGCAGTGTGAACAAGAATGCGACGACGTTCCAGCGCTCTTCTGATGACGTATTCATATGCAAGAAGCAGACTAAGTGAACCACAATTTGCACAACTGCCATACCGACAACAGTCCATAGAATTGTTGCTGGTGTCGCTGTTCCTTCCATCACCATCCAAAATGGAATAACGGTGAGGATAACAGACAGAATAAAGCCAATCAGGTAAGACTTCATGCTGCCGTGGCTTGCGCCTGAAGGAGAAGTATTTGGATGACTCATTACATCGCTCCCATCAGATAAACTACGGTGAACACACAGATCCAGACAACGTCAAGGAAGTGCCAGAACAGACTTAAACAGCTTAAACGAGTACGGTTAACTTCAGTTAAACCACGGCGAGATACTTGGATCATCATAATAACAATCCAAATTAAACCCGCAGTTACGTGAAGACCGTGCGTTGAAACTAATGCAAAGAATGCAGATAAGAATGCACTGCGATCTGGGCCATAACCTTCTGCGATTAGCTCATGGAATTCGTAAACTTCCATGATGACAAAACCTAGGCCGAATAAGAAAGTAACAAATAACCACAGATTAACTTGGCTAACGCTACCTTTGTTCATACTCAGCATAGCGAAACCAAAAGTGATACTACTAAATAGCAGTAAGAAGGTTTCAACTAAAACAAACGGTAAGCTAAAAATTTCTTTACCTGAAGGACCATCCGCAATCCCGTTAACAAGCACCGCATAAGTGGCGAATAAGCTGGCAAACAGGATAAGGTCGCTCATTAGGTAGATCCAGAAGCCGAAAACTTTCGTCGCTCCTGCATCGTGGTGCCCATGATGCTCATGGGCGTTTGTGTTATTTACAGTTTGAGTAGACATTATTTCACACCTGCTTTTTTCAGTTCTTCATAATGCTTATTCTCGAGAGCTTCAATTTCAGGTACTTGGACATAGTAATCCACATCTGTATCAAAGCTTTTCACGATCCAAGTGACAATCATGCCAGCGAAACCAACGATAGCTAACCACCAGATATGCCAGATCATGGCAAAACCAAGTACTAAGCTAAATGCTGAGATAATCACACCAGCGCCTGTATTTTTAGGCATATGGATTGGTTCGTATTTAGTTGGGCGCTGATAAGCTGTGCCTTTTTCTTTCTGATCCCACCACTCATCACGCGTTTGAACATTAGGTTCAACGGCAAAGTTATAGAAAGGAGCAGGTGAAGAAATTGACCATTCAAGAGTACGTCCACCCCACGGATCTCCCGTTAAATCACGGTTTTGATCGCGGTCACGGATACTTACGTAGATCTGGACAACTTGACAAGCGATACCAATAGCAATCAGTGCAGCACCACCCGCAGCAACCATCAGCATTGGATGGAATTCTGGGTTGATGTTTTGGCTGATACGACGAGTCATACCCATAAAGCCAAGAATGTACAATGGCATAAAGGCCATAAAGAAGCCGATAAACCAGAACCAGAATGCACGGATACCCCATTTCTCATTCAGTGTGAAACCGAATGCTTTAGGGAACCAGTAAGTCATACCAGCGAAACAGCCAAATACCACACCACCGATAATAACGTTATGGAAGTGAGCAATTAAGAATAAGCTGTTATGTAGAACGAAGTTTGCACCCGGAACGGCTAACAGAACCCCAGTCATACCCCCAACAGAGAAGGTGATAAGGAAACCGATAGTCCACAGCATTGGGCTTTTATATTCGATACGACCTTGATACATCGTAAACAGCCAGTTAAAGATTTTAACCCCTGTTGGTATTGCGATGATCATCGTGGCGATACCGAAGAAGGCATTGACGTTGGCGCCAGAGCCCATAGTAAAGAAGTGGTGTAACCAAACAATAAATGACAACACGGTAATAACGACAGTTGCACCAACTAAAGAGGTGTAACCAAATAACCGTTTTTTAGAGAATGTTGCTGTAACTTCAGAAAACACACCAAATACTGGCAGGACAAGGATATAAACTTCTGGATGACCCCAAGCCCATACGAGGTTGATGTACATCATCATGTTACCGCCCATATCATTGGTAAAGAAGTGAGTACCAAGATAGCGGTCTAAAGTTAACAGCGTAATAGTGACTGTTAAAATTGGGAATGCAGCGATAATCAGGACGTTAGTACATAAAGCAGCCCAAGAGAATACTGGCATTTTCATCATGCTCATACCCGGCGCACGCATACGCAAGATAGTCGCGAAGAAGTTAACCCCTGTTAGAAGCGTACCAATACCGGATATCTGTAAACTCCATATCCAATAATCGACCCCGACTCCTGGGTTATATTCCAGACCAGAAAGTGGCGGGTAAGCTAACCAACCTGTTTGTGCGAATTCACCAATACCTAAAGAAAGGTTGATAAGAACCACACCAACAACAAAGAACCAGAAGCTTAATGAGTTAAGGAAAGGGAAGGCAACATCACGAGCACCAATTTGTAAAGGTACAACGAGGTTCATCAGACCCACTACGAAAGGTGTTGCCATGAAGAAAATCATGATAACGCCGTGTGCGGTAAAAATCTGATCATAGTGATGAGGTGGTAAGAAACCTGCTTCGCCAGCAGAGGCGAGAGCTTGTTGGCTTCTCATCATAATCGCATCGGCAAAGCCACGGAACATCATGACCATTGCAACGAGGATATACATAATACCAATTTTTTTATGGTCAACGCTGGTTAACCATTCAGTCCACAACCATTTCCATTTACGAAAATAAGTTAGTGCGCCAACAACAGCAAGCCCACCAAGAACAATACCGAGTAAAGTAACTACGATAATTGGTTCATGTAGCGGGATTGCATCAAGAGTTAATTTTCCGAACATGCCTTTATTCCTCTGCTCCTGCATGCGCCGCATGGCTCATGTTCATATTCATTGTTGCATCAGCATGTGCTGTCTGATTGCCACTGGTGTGAGCGCCATGACCTGTGTGACCAAATTTAGAAATGGTCTCTTGGAATAGCATTGGCTTCACGCTTGAATAGTAGGTCACTGGATTTTTCTGGCTTGGTTTAGCAAGTTCATTAAATGCAGCGGTCGTATTTAACGTATCTGACGATTGTTTGACTTTTTCAACCCACGCATCGAAACCGGCACGATCAGGTGTCGCAATCGCTGTAAATTTCATATCAGAGAAACCGTGTCCACTATAACTTGCTGACATTCCTGGATATTCACCAGGTTCATTAGCAATTAAGTGCAACTTAGTTTGCATTCCTGCCATCGCATAGATTTGCCCACCTAAGCGAGGGATAAAGAATGAGTTCATGACAGAGTCAGAAGTGATTTTGAAATTAACAGGAACATTAGTAGGGAAAGCCAGTTCATTAACTGTTGCAATACCTTGTTCTGGATAGATAAATAACCATTTCCAATCCATTGAAACTACTTCAATGGTGACAGGTTTTTCTGTGGACTCTAATGGTTTGTAAGGATCAAGCTCATGGGTTGTTTTCCATGTGATGCTTGCCAAAATCACAATGATGATAATTGGCACAGTCCAAACGACGAGTTCAATTTTATTTGAGTGAGCCCAGTTTGGGCGATAGGTGGCTTTAGTATTGGATTCACGGTAGCGAAAAGCGAAAACAATCACCATCAGTATTACCGGTATCACAACAATTAACATTAAACCAAGCGCAATGAGGATTAATGTTTTTTGCTCAGCGCCGATAGCGCCTTTGGGATTCATTAACGCCATATCACAGCCACTTAATAGAAGAGCTGCTGCTAATAGCGAGAGTGTCCCAATACTTTTTATGTATTTCATAAGTCTCATCCAACGACCCAAATGACAAAGGTTCTATTGTTGTTTCATCAGTATCAGTAAGGACATTTTACGGTAAGGTTGCGACAGTGTAAACAATTGTAATGGTAAGTAAGTGGTTGGTTAGTCTTTTGTGTTAATGTGATCACAAGTAATCAAAGTATTAAATAAATGTTAATTTAATTATTGCGTATTAACTATAATTTCATAAAGTACCATGTTTTTAAAATAAATACATATTTTTACAAATAAAAATTCAATAAAAAGTGTAAGAAAACGTATTCTGATTAAAAAAGTAACAAATTAGAGGTCGGAGGAGAGTTGAGGGGTAAAATCCTTTTTATATTGATGTTTAATATCCATATTTGATGCTTGTGTGATTTTTAATATGGATAATTAGTGATTTAATGAATGTTTATATCCAATGAGAAAAATTTTCATTAAGTGATAAAAAGAGGTTACAGCGAATAAAAATGCTTTCGCTGTAATGAAAATTAACAATTAGCGATCAAAAATTATATTTCAGGCTATATACAATGCCGTCTTGCAGAAAATCTTCGCCTAACTTTTTATAAGCATAACGATATTGAATACCAGTGGTAATAGAGGTCGTTGGGTGCCACCAAAAAGCTAAAGCGCCATTAAACCCATTTTGCCCACCATTGCCATATCGCTCATGACGGCTAAATTCCATTTCATGCCAATTGCTAATGCTAAAATTTTGATTAGTAATGGAAAAATCATATCCAGCAACCCAGCCAACGACGTAGCCATTATTTCCTGAATAGTAAGTTTGATCGACATAATGAAGCGCGACAAATGGTTTAAACCATAAATTATCAATTTGTGTGTTATAGCCTAAACCGTAAAGTGTATTAACTTCATGGAAGTTGCCATTGTTTTCTTTACCCGGAAGTGACCATGTACCGTAAACGTGTCCGTATAGATTGAAATGACTTTCACCTAAATAAATGCGGCTTGTTGCTTTAACGGTATAACGTTGATTATCACCCGGTTGTGTTTTTCGAGGATTAAATGGATTTTCAAGATCAAAAAAGCCGTAAAACTCACCCCATGAAAAGTTAGCGCCACCTTCAAGTTCTAAATAGGCAAAATCATCTTTATGAGAGGATTGCCCTGTTTTGTGTGTTGTATGAGAAGTCCAATCAAGATAGTTGATACTGGTATTAGCGAAACCACCTAAATAACTAGCTTGGGCTGATAAAGAAAGTGTACTTGCGATGGTTAATAAAAATGTTTTTTTTATCATGAATAATCTCAATTAAATTTAATGAAATAATTTTGCAGTGAATTTATTTTTTAATATGTTTTGAAACTATAACCCATTAAATCTCTATTTGTAGATCATAATATTGAAATTATGATCTATTTCTAGAATATTAAATTGATAATTAAAAGTGGGAATTTTAGTATTGTTTAGTTTATTTTTATAATTTGATCTTTTTTGAATGAATTAAGTATTTGGTGATTGGCTTTTTTGGCAAGAAAAAAAGGAAGTAAAAGAGGAAAGAAAAAAACGTGGCAAGGATCGCGTAAAAATACCTCACGACACAGGAATAAAGGGATAGTATCATTAGCCAATATTCGTTTTTATCTTACTTGGAATTTTCATTGTGACCTCATTTGCTGAACTTAACGCACTTCCTGCTGAACAACTCGCTAACCTTAATGAATTGGGTTATCTCACTATGACTCCAGTTCAAGAAGCTGCTTTGCCCGCCATTCTTGAAGGAAAAGACGTTCGCGCTCAAGCAAAAACAGGTAGCGGTAAGACAGCTGCTTTCGGTTTGGGGCTATTGCAACACATTGATGCAAAACAGTTTAATACTCAATCACTTATTTTATGCCCAACGCGAGAACTTGCTGATCAAGTTGCAAATGAATTACGTCGTCTTGCTCGTTATCTTCCAAATATCAAAGTATTAACGTTGTGTGGTGGTGTTCCATTTAGTATCCAGCGTGATTCATTGATTCATGCTGCACATATTATTGTTGCAACGCCGGGTAGATTGCTTGATCACCTAAAAAAAGAAACTGTTACTTTAGATGATGTGAAAACATTGGTATTGGATGAAGCAGACAGAATGTTGGATATGGGATTTTTTGATGATATCAATGACATTATTTCTCGTATGCCAACTGCACGTCAAACATTGCTCTTTTCTGCAACTTGGCCAAATGAAATCGCAGCAATTAGCCGCAAAATTCAGCAAAATCCAGTAACTATTGAAATAAACTCTGTTGATGAACTTCCTGCGGTTGAACAGCAGTTTTATGAAATCTCTCGTCATGGAAAAATAGGATTACTGCAAAAGCTTTTAAGTCGTGAGCAACCCGCTTCTTGTGTCGTATTTTGTAACACGAAACGAGATTGCCAAGATGTGTATGAAACACTGACAGAAAGTAACCAAAGTGTACTTGCTCTACACGGCGATATGGAACAAAGAGAGCGTGACCAAACACTTATTCGCTTTGCTAATGGGAGTTGTCGTGTATTAGTGGCAACAGATGTTGCGGCTCGTGGGCTTGATATTAAAGCGTTAGAAATGGTGATTAACTACGAATTATCGTGGGATCCTGAAGTTCATGTTCACCGAATTGGTCGTACAGCTAGAGCAGGCGAAAGTGGATTGGCTATTAGCTTTTGCGCACCAGAAGAAATTCAGCGTGCTAACGCTTTAGAAGAGATGCTTCATATGAAGATAAATTGGCTACCAGTACCAACTGGGTTACAAATTACGCCTCTTGAAGCGACAATGGCAACATTATGTATTGATGGTGGTAAAAAAGCGAAAATGCGTCCAGGTGATATTTTAGGCGCATTGACGGGCGATATGGGTTTCAATGGTGCCGATATTGGCAAAATTATGATTAACCCAACACATGCTTATGTTGCCGTAAAACAATCTATCGCCAAACAAGTTTGGAAACAGCTGCAACAAGGTAAAATCAAAGGTAAAGCAGTAAAAGTAAGATTGTTTAGATAAATTCTCTTTACTAAGAATGCAAAAAGGACAGCTTAAGCTGTCCTTTTTTATGGTGCATAGTCTGAGAAAGCAATAAAATTAATATGCTGTTTTCTTAAGGGCTAAATAATCTAAAATTGTGCCAAAGATAAGGCTTATTGCACCAATAATAACACCGTATAAAAAGAGTGTTGAAGCCCAAGAGCTTAATCTATTCGTATCTATTGACTGAATAAAATCAACAGACTGGAACATTTCTAAAGTTGGTAGTGAATTTGTAATAATAAGAATTAAACTACAAATAAAGAAGAGAACGGTTAGCATCAAACCATAAATAGCAAAACGGTACTGCTTAATAAATAAAGTTCTTCTAAGGAATTCACCCGTTTTTTGCGTATAAATAAGTGTGTTTTTCGAAATCAACAACAAAATAAGACCGGGGACCGAAGCAACAATAGAAAAAAGGTAAAAGGCTTCCCAACCGTGACTTTCAACGTACCAACCGGCAACTGGGCCAACATAAACACGACCAATGGCTGAGAGAGCTGAGAGCAACGCAAACTGTGTAGCTGAAAAGGAGAGGTGGCAAAGTGTCATTAATAGGGCAACGAATGCAGCTGTACCCATTCCGCCACAGATATTTTCAAATGCAACTACTGCACCCATGCTATAAATACTTTGCTCAGAAATAGCTAAATACCAGTAACCGATATTTGAGCCACCTTGCAAAATACCAAAAATCATCAGTGCTTTAAATAAACTCCAACGGCGCATTAATAAACCACCTAATAATGCCCCAACAATAGTGGCTGCAAGTCCAAGTGTTTTATTCACTAATCCTACTTCACCAGCATCAAATCCAGCACCACGAATAAGAAAGGTGGTACTTAAACTTAAGGCAAAGGCATCACCCATTTTATACAGCACAATAAGCAGTAAAATTAGCCAAGCATTATTACGAGAGAAGAATTCATATAAAGGCTCAATAACAGCTTCATAGAGTGTACGTGGCGGCTTTACGGCGGTTTCTGGCTCTTGAGCAAGTAATGTGGCAATAATACCAATACCCATTAAGGCTGCCATTAACCAATACATGTTTTGCCAGCCAATATATTTATCAGCTAACCAAAGTGCCATTCCTCCAGAAACAAGCATAGCTATGCGATAGCCTAATACAGAAACCGCAGCACCTGTACCACGCTCATCTGCTTTTAGTATATCTGTTTTATAGGCATCAAAAACAATGTCTTGTGACGCAGAACAAAAGGCAACAATGACCGCTAAAGAGGCAAGCCACCATAAATGATCATTAGGATTTAGAAATCCCATTCCTGCAATGCCAATCACTAATCCTATTTGAGTGAGCAACATCCATCCTCGGCGACGACCAAGAAATGAAGGAGTATAGCGATCCATAAAGGGTGACCAGAGGAATTTAAAAACATAGGCTTGTCCCACCAATGAGAAAAAACCAATGGTTTTTAAATCGATGTCTTCTACTGTCATCCATGCTTGTAATGTACCTGCTGTTAATGCCAGCGGTAATCCAGAAGTAAAGCCAAGTAATAGAAGAATAAATGATTTATACCAAGTGGTTTGTTTGAAGGCGGGCTGAACCATGCAAAAATTCCTTTCAACGACCTGTTTGAGATAACAGGTCGTTTATTCTAATAAAATTAACGGGCGTTAGATTTGATAAATTGACTGACTGAAGCGTCTTTTGCCATATCGCTAACGAGTTCACTTAAGACATTGTTAATCGCAGCGGCAATTTTCTCATTAGTTGCACCAAATGGACCTTGAACATTGTAGCTAGTACGGAATGTTTTGGTATTAGAACTGCCATTCGGTAAGGTGACGATAATTGAAATATCCGCTTTCGCACTGATATTATGACGAACACTGCCTTCTCCCACTTCTGCATTGAGCTTATTGATAACAATAATCACATCAGCAGAAGCCGGAGAACCCATCATAAAACCGCGGGCTGTCATTTGTTTTTGTAAAACTTCTTGCATTAAAAATGCAATATCACGAGTTGGAACCAGGACTTCTAATTTACCGTTGCGGTTAATTTCCGCTAGATTTTTGGATGCTCGCTTGTCTTGGCTTGAGATATTCAATGAAATTGGGCGCATTGTTGGATCAGCCGCAGGAACTGACATCACAGGCTCAATAGATAATTTGTTACTAGGAGTTGCACAACCTGAAAGCAGTGTTAATGCAAAAACAGCACAGAGTAAATTTTTAATCATGAGGTAATCTCGGTTAAATATGTCTGTTGTGTTAACAAGTAGAATAGGCTTCAAACTTTAGCCTATCATACCACTGCTGATAGGTTGCTAATATCCCTTTAACGAACGAAATTATCTGATTTTATCAATTGATTTTATTTCAAATTACTCTCATTTTTACTCATATATTTGACAATATTCGGTCAATGGTTTTACTCAAGATGAAAAATAAGCGATTATCGTCAGCAAAATTAAAAAGAATAAGCCCACCATTTTGTATTGATAAAGGCTAAATCAATATGGTCTGGTTGACTTGTTTTTTATTCGCCATGGTATAAAGGCTAGAGTATTAGGGGCAGAGATGATCCGTGATGATATTGAGAATAAGCTGATTTCACGCTTTTCACCGCATTTTTTACAAGTAATAAACGAAAGCCATCGCCATAATGTGCCCGAGGGCTCTGAAAGCCACTTTAAAGTCATTATCGTTAGTGATGATTTTAATGAAAAACGTAGTGTTTCGCGCCATCGTGATGTGTACCAAACATTAGCTCATGAAATGGAAAATGGTGTTCATGCATTAGCATTGCACACCTTTACTTTGAGCGAATGGAATGAACAGCAGGATAAAGCATTACGCTCTCCTGGGTGTCGTGGCGGAAGCCAAGAAGATTAACAACCTTATCGTTAATCGTGAGTAAATAGATCCTAAGATGCGTATTTTTTGTTCTTTATAGAGGAAAAAAGGGGAGAGTTACTCGATTTTATGAAAAAATTGAGGAATAAAACGGCTCTTTCTCGACTCAACCCCTCTAGATCGTTATAATGTCGCGTCTAATTTTCAGTAAGGTTTCGGGATGCTTCTGATATCAGGGATCCTCGTTTTTTTAAATGTGGCGGCCCCGGTTCTGAAAGGAAAATAAACCTAAACATGTCAATATCATGTTAGTTTCCTTTAAAGTAGACCGAGCACTAAAACTTATTTTGAGGTAACAAGATGCAAGTTTCTGTTGAAACGACTCAAGGCCTAGGGCGTCGTGTCACAATCACCGTACCAGCCGCTGATATCCAAACTGCTGTAGACAGTGAACTGAAAAAAGCTGCTAAAACTGTTCGCATTGATGGTTTCCGTAAAGGTCACGTTCCAATGTCTATGGTTAAACAGCGTTACGGTATGTCAGTACTGAATGATGTTCTGGGTGACCTGATGCAGCGTAATTTCATTAACGCTATCATCGAAAACAAAGTAAACCCAGTTGGCGCGCCTGACTACAAACCAGAGCAATACAAAGAAGGTGAAGACTTTGTTTACTCTGTAGAATTCGAAGTTTTCCCAGAAATCGAACTGAAAGATCTGGAAAGCATTGAAGTTGTAAAACCTGTTGTTACTGTTAAAGACGAAGACGTTGATAACATGTTAGAAACACTGCGTAAGCAACAAGCAGAGTGGAAAGACAAAGACGGCGAAGTTGCAGCAGAAGATCGCGTAACTGTTGATTTCAACGGTTCTATTGACGGTGAAGAATTCGAAGGCGGAAAAGCTGAAGATTTCGTACTGGCAATGGGTCAAGGTCGTATGATCCCAGGTTTCGAAGAAGGCGTTATCGGTCATAAAGCTGGCGAAGAATTCACAATCGATGTGACTTTCCCAGAAGATTACCACGCTGAAAACCTGAAAGGTAAAAAAGCACAATTCGCTATCAACCTGAAAAAAGTTGAAGAGCGTGAACTGCCAGAATTAACTGAAGAGTTCATCAAGCGTTTTGGTATTGCTGATGGTTCTGTTGATGGTTTACGTGCTGAAGTACGTAAAAACATGGAACGTGAACTGAAAAATGCAATCCGTACTCGTGTTAAATCACAAGTTATTGATGGCTTAGTTAAAGCAAACGAAGTTGACGTACCAGCAGCCGCTGTTGACAGCGAAATCGAAGTTCTGCAACGTCAAGCAGCTCAACGTTTTGGTGGTGATGAGAAACAAGCTCTGCAATTACCACGTGAACTGTTCGAAGAACAAGCTAAACGTCGTGTAATCGTTGGATTACTGTTAGGTGAAGTGATCAATAGTAATGAACTGAAAGCAGAAGACGACCGTGTGAATGCACTGATCGACGAAATGGCTTCAGCTTACGAAGATCCATCAGAAGTTGTTGAGTTCTACAACAAGAACGAACAACTGATGAACAACATTCGTAATCTTGCGTTAGAAGAGCAAGCGGTAGAAAAAATCTTAGCAAATGCTAAAGTAACTGAAAAAGAAACTAACTTCACTGAACTGATGAACGAAGTTCAAATGGGTTAATTCTTAACCGCGAATATCGGTTTTAAGCAAAAACCCGTGGTTTTTACCACGGGTTTTTTTCAGTTTGTATATATTTATCAAATTTTGCCTTGAAATTTGAGCGATTATCTCCAGATAATTCTATATTCTCTTTATCACTCCTCGCGAGGCGCCTTGAATGTCTTGTGAGAGATTAGATCATTAGAAATGGTCATGATCAATTATCTCAAGTAAAATTGTTGTCATTGGCACCAATAAGAATGCAATAGGAGACAGACATGTCATTTAACGACACACAGGAACAATTCGCACCTAATATGGCTCTGGTGCCGATGGTTATAGAGCAAACTTCGCGAGGAGAGCGTTCTTACGACATTTACTCACGTTTATTAAAAGAACGTATTATTTTCCTGACTGGCCAAGTTGAAGATCACATGGCTAATCTTATCGTTGCTCAAATGCTATTTTTAGAAGCAGAAAACCCAGAGAAAGACATCAATCTGTATATCAACTCACCAGGTGGCGTAATTACTGCGGGTATGTCTATCTATGACACCATGCAGTATATCAAAGCAGATGTTAGTACAATTTGTATGGGGCAAGCGTGTTCAATGGGCGCTTTCTTACTATCTGCTGGTGCGAAAGGTAAACGTATTTGCTTACCTAACTCTCGTGTGATGATCCACCAACCGTTAGGTGGTTACCAAGGTCAAGCAACAGATATTCAAATTCATGCTCAAGAAATTTTGAAAGTAAAATCCCGTATGAATGAGCTGATGGCTCAACATACAGGTAAATCTATTGAAGAAATAGAAAGAGACACTGAGCGTGATCGTTTCTTATCCGCTAACGAAGCGTTAGAATACGGATTAGTGGACAAAGTCTATACTCAACGTAGCTAATCATTACACGTTGTAATAGTAACTGAATTAATACGTTTCCTTTGTTGGTCAATGACGCAAAGGAAGCGGCTATCAATATTTATGTAAAAAGACTTTCTTCTTCTTATAAATGATAAGAGGAATAACTAAGTGAGGTTGACTGATGACAGATAAGCGCAAAGATAGCTCAGGGAAGCTTCTGTATTGCTCTTTCTGCGGTAAAAGCCAGCATGAAGTAAAAAAATTGATTGCTGGTCCGTCGGTTTATATCTGTGATGAATGTGTCGATCTTTGTGTTGATATCATTCGTGAGGAAATAAAAGAACTGGCACCTCATCATGAACGCAGTGAATTGCCAACGCCACATGAAATCCGTAAGCACCTTGATGACTATGTTATCGGTCAGGAATTGGCTAAAAAAGTTTTGGCTGTTGCCGTTTATAACCACTATAAACGTCTGCGTAATGGCGATAAAGCCAATGGTGTTGAGCTAGGGAAAAGTAATATTTTGCTGATTGGCCCTACTGGTAGCGGTAAAACGTTATTAGCAGAGACATTAGCACGCTACCTTGATGTTCCTTTTACTATGGCAGATGCCACAACGCTGACAGAAGCGGGTTATGTGGGTGAAGATGTTGAAAACATCATTCAAAAACTGCTACAAAAATGTGATTACGATGTGCAAAAAGCACAACGTGGTATTGTTTATATTGATGAAATTGACAAGATCACTCGTAAATCTGAAAACCCATCAATCACTCGTGACGTGTCTGGTGAAGGTGTACAGCAAGCATTATTGAAATTAGTTGAAGGTACTGTGGCTTCTGTTCCTCCTCAAGGCGGACGTAAGCACCCACAACAAGAGTTTTTACAAGTAGATACTTCTAAGATCCTCTTTATCTGTGGTGGTGCATTTGCAGGGCTCGATAAAGTTGTTGCACAGCGTTTAAATACACATTCAGGTATCGGTTTTGGTGCAGAAGTTAAAAGCCAAAAAGAAAAAGCTAGCGAAGGTGAATTATTAGCCCAAGTTGAGCCAGAAGATCTGATTAAATTTGGTCTTATCCCTGAATTTATTGGTCGTTTACCTGTTGTTGCAACGCTAGGCGAATTAAACGAAGAAGCATTAATCCAAATCTTACAAGAACCTAAGAATGCACTGACTAAGCAATATCAGGCATTATTTAAATTAGAAGGTGTGGATTTAGAATTCCGTAAGGAAGCGCTGACTGCAATTGCGAAAAAAGCGATGGTACGTAAAACAGGTGCTCGTGGTTTACGTTCAATTGTTGAAGCAGCATTACTTGATACGATGTATGACCTTCCTTCATTTGAAAATGCAGAGAAAGTTGTTATTGATGAAGGTGTCATCAATGGAAAATCTGAGCCGCTGATTATTTATAGTCAACCAGAAAACCAGGCATCAGGTGAATAATGCATCGTAATTTGGCAATGTCTCTTGTCTGACATTATCTAGTTTTCTCTCAAAATAAGAGAGAAATTTAAGATAAAGCGCGCCAACGCAATAAAAATGAGGGAATTTTCCCTCATTTTGTTTTTTTAATGGGTAAGGCTATTGAATGTCAGAAAAGTGCCCTTATATATTTTGACAATCCGTGGAATTAATTTTATTTGGTGACATGCGAATAAAATTACCTGTAAAAGCGTTAAGCTAAAAACGAAGAGAGAGCTCTATGAATCCTGAGCGTCCAGAACGTATTGAAATACCTGTATTGCCATTACGTGATGTCGTTGTATATCCGCATATGGTGATCCCGTTGTTCGTTGGTCGTGAAAAATCCATTCATTGCTTAGAAGCTGCGATGAACGACAACAAACAAATTATGCTGGTTGCGCAGAAAGATGCATCTACTGACGAACCAGGTGTTAATGATCTTTTTTCTGTTGGTACAGTGGCGTCTGTTTTACAGATGCTAAAATTGCCTGATGGAACAGTAAAAGTCCTTGTTGAAGGTATTCGTCGTGCCAAAATTACGATGTTATCTGATAATGGTGAGTACTTTCAGGCGAAAGCAGAATACCTTGAAACGCCAGCTGTTGATGAGCGTGAACAAGAAGTCTTAAATCGTACAACAATTAATCAGTTTGAAGGTTATATCAAGCTGAATAAAAAAATTCCGCCAGAGGTATTAACCTCATTACATGCTATCGAAGAATCAGCGAAATTAGCAGATACCATTGCTTCTCATATGCCGCTGAAATTAAAAGATAAGCAAGCTGTACTTGAAATGTCTGATGTTACAGAACGCCTTGAATATTTAATGGCGATGATGGAATCAGAAATCGATCTGCTACAAGTTGAAAAACGCATTCGTAACCGCGTTAAAAAGCAGATGGAAAAGAGTCAGCGTGAGTATTATCTCAACGAACAAATGAAAGCGATTCAAAAAGAATTAGGTGAGATGGATGATGCACCTGATGAAATGGAATCGCTGAAACGTAAAATCGATGCTGCAAAAATGCCGAAAGAGGCAAAAGAGAAGACAGAAGCGGAACTTCAGAAATTAAAAATGATGTCGCCAATGTCAGCTGAAGCCACGGTTGTACGTAGTTATATTGATTGGATGGTTCAAGTTCCTTGGAATAGCCGTAGCAAAGTTAAAAAAGACTTAGTGAAAGCGCAAGAGGTTCTTGATACTGACCATTATGGTTTAGAGCGTGTTAAAGAACGTATCCTTGAATATCTCGCGGTACAATCTCGCGTTAGCAAAATTAAAGGGCCAATCTTGTGCTTGGTAGGGCCTCCGGGTGTAGGTAAAACCTCACTGGGTCAATCTATTGCTAAAGCAACAGGTCGTAAATATGTTCGTATGGCGTTAGGTGGTGTACGTGATGAAGCTGAAATCCGCGGTCACCGTCGTACTTACATCGGTTCTATGCCAGGTAAATTAATTCAGAAAATGGCGAAAGTTGGCGTCAAAAACCCACTTTTCCTGTTAGATGAAATTGATAAGATGTCATCAGATATGCGTGGCGATCCGGCTTCTGCACTGTTAGAGGTGTTAGATCCAGAGCAAAACATCGCATTTAACGACCATTATCTGGAAGTTGATTACGATCTGTCTGATGTTATGTTCGTGGCGACATCTAACTCCATGAATATACCAGCACCGTTGTTAGATCGTATGGAAGTTATTCGTTTGTCAGGCTATACCGAAGACGAAAAACTGAATATTGCTAAGCAACATTTGCTACCAAAACAGATTGAACGTAATGCGTTAAAACCAAGTGAGCTGACAATCCATGACAGCGCAATTATGGGCATTATTCGTTATTACACGCGTGAAGCGGGTGTACGTAGTTTAGAACGTGAAATCTCTAAATTATGCCGTAAAGCAGTAAAACAACTGCTAATGGATAGCACAATCAAACATATTGAGATTAACGAAGATAATCTCAAAGACTACTTAGGTGTTCGTAAAGTTGACTACGGTCGTGCTGATACAGAAAACCGAGTGGGTATGGTTACAGGACTTGCATGGACAGAAGTTGGTGGTGATCTACTGACTATTGAAACAGCAAGTGTACCGGGTAAAGGCAAGCTAACATTCACTGGCTCTTTAGGCGAAGTGATGCAAGAGTCTATTCAAGCGGCAATGACCGTGGTTCGTGCTCGTGCTGATAAACTTGGTATTAATGGCGATTTCTATGAAAAACGTGATATGCACGTACACGTTCCTGAAGGCGCAACACCAAAAGATGGTCCAAGTGCAGGTATCGCAATGTGTACTGCATTGGTATCAAGCCTAACAGGTAACCCTGTACGTTCGGATGTTGCAATGACGGGCGAAATTACGTTACGCGGACAAGTATTGCCAATTGGCGGACTGAAAGAAAAGTTACTTGCTGCACATCGTGGTGGAATTAAGACAGTTCTTATCCCTGATGAAAATAAACGTGATTTAGAAGAAATTCCTGAAAATATTGTTGCTGACCTGGATATTCACCCGGTGAAAACAATTGAGGAAGTTTTATCGCTAGCCCTGCAAAATTCGCCGTTTGGCATGGAAGTTGTGACTGATAAATCACACTAAAGAGTGATGTTAGTCATAAATTATAGCTAAAAAAAAGGCTGGATAAGTAATAAAAGCTTGCCAGCCTTTTTTTGTGTCGCTAATTTAATTGGGATTTTAATTAAAAATGCTGTTTTATCGGTCTTGCTATATCTAAAAAGGCTTGATATAACGACGTTTGCAAAATTTGCCATTAATGGTGAAAAATAACGCATAAAATTATGGGGATGAAAGCGTGAATAAAACTCAACTGATCGACAAAATTGCTGCAAATGCAGATATCTCAAAAGCGGCAGCTGGTCGTGTTGTAGATGCTCTGGTTGCTTCTATCACTGAATCTTTACAAAAAGGTGATGATGTAGCATTAGTAGGTTTCGGTACTTTCACTGTACGTGATCGTGCAGCTCGTACTGGCCGTAACCCACAAACAGGTAAAGAAATTCAAATTGAAGCTGCAAAAGTTCCTGCATTCCGTGCAGGTAAAGGCTTAAAAGACGCAGTTAATCAATAATAGTTGAACTTATTTTCTGCCAATTTGTTATTAGCTTAACGTTATGGATAAACAGAAAACGACTCAATTAAAAAATGAAGCGCATCTTTTTGAGATGCGCTTTTCTTTTTTTAGGTTATAAATCACGATTAAACCTTGTATTCTCTGGCGATAAGACGTGAAACTGAAGTAGTCATTTGATAGAATGACGCGTTGTTCTATAACTGAAATAGACAACAATGAATGATTCAGTGATGGGTTAAATGGTTGTCGTAATCAATGAATCAAATAATGCTGTTTAGTTTTTTCTTAGTTATAGAAAGTGCGTGTTAAGACTGCGCATTAATACGGGACTGGCTGTTTTTAATGATTGTCGCGTGTCGCGACATTTTGATATTAAGCCAGCATGGGCATATTATCTTTTCGCTGTGCTCAAAATAGTCGTGTAACACCCATAAAAATAATTTTTATTTCACCAAACGGAGCCTCGTCTCGTTATGATGGACAACATTCGTTCCACTGCTAATAATCCATTTATAAAGATATTATTAGCTGTGATCATCCTCTCCTTCGTCCTAACTGGTGTGGGCGGATATCTCTTTAGTTCAGGCGTTAATGATGCTGCTGAAGTTAACGGATATAAAATTAGCCGTTCTCAATTAGAGCAAACTTATCAGCAACGTCGTGCTCAATTACAACAAGATATGGGTGAAAATTTTGCTGCTCTTGCTTCATCGGAAGAAGGTCAGAAACTTATTCGCCAACAAGCGCTTGATATGCTGATCAACCAAGCATTACTTGATCAATTTGCACAAAATCTGGGTATTTCAGCCGGTGATCAGCAAATTAGAGATGCTATTTTTGCACTTCCTTACTTTCAAACTGATGGCAAATTTGACAATAAAAAATATGTCGATTTATTGAAAGGCAATAATATTGATGCTGATGCCTTCGCAGAAGGTATTCGTCAAAACCTTATCAATCAGCAATTGAAATTTTCTATTCAAGGTACAGATTTTGCCTTAGATAGCGAAGTTAAAGAATTTGCAGGCTTGATGCTACAAAGCCGTAATGTACGTTTAGCATCATTGGACATTCAGCCATTCCTTGAAAAAGAAACGGCATCTGATGAAGAAGTGAAAGCGTTCTATGAGCAAAATAACCAAATGTTCATCGCGCCAGAGCAATTTAAAATTAGCTATATTCAATTAAATGCTCAAAAAGATTTTAATAACATCAACATTACTGATGAAGAAGCGAAGGCTTACTACGATAGTAATATTGATGAATTCACAGCAGCAGGACAAAAACAATACAGCATCTTAGTTCTAGCTGATGAAGCAGCCGCTAAAGCAGCAGAAGAAGAGCTGAAAAAAGGCGCTGATTTTGTTTCGTTAGTGAAAGAAAAATCTATTGATAGCTTCTCTAAAAAACAAAATGGTTCTTTAGGTTGGATAACTATCGGTCAAGAATTACCAGAGCTAGCTAATGCAAGTTTGACAGAAAAAGGCCAAATTTCTGCACCTGTTAAAATCAGCAACGGTTACGCAATTTTCCGCCTTGATGATATTAAACAATCTGTTGTAAAACCGTTTGATGAAGTGAAAACAGATTTACTGGCAAAAATGCGTGAAAATAAAGCAATTGACGATTTCTTCGCATTACAACAAAAAGTGAGTCAAGCTGCATCTAACGACAACGACACATTAGCTCCTGCGGCTAAAGCGGGCAATGTAACTGTTGTTAATACTGATTGGTTTGATGAAAACACAGTTCCTGCACCATTAAATAATGAAAAACTCACCCAGTTAATTTTTGGTGGTTCATTAGTGGATGAAAATGGCCCAACAGGCATGAATTCAGACATGGTGACGTTGGGTAATGACAGCGCATTTATCGTGCGTGTAGAAGGTTATAAGCCTTCAGCAAGTCAACCATTAGATAAAGTGCGTGATCAAGTCGTTATGCTAGTTAAACAGCAAAAAGCATCACAAGCAATGAATGCTCAGGCTCAAAAACTTTTAGCTGCATTGAAAGAAGGCAAAGGCGAAGAAGCACTGAAAGCTGCCAATATTTCGTTTGGTAGTGAAGAAAGCATTGTTCACTCATCTGCAACAGATGTAGTACAAACCGCTATTTTCTCTATGCCAAAACCTGCTGAAGGTAAAAAAGAATATGGTATGACTAATGTACCTGGTACCAAAGTCGTCCTCATTCAATTAGACAGCGTAACAGATGGAAAACCAACAGCTGAACAACTAGAGTTTATGACTAATCTCTATCGTGCTCAGATGGGCGAAGAAGCGTTACAACTTATGTTACGTGACCTAAAAGATAACGCTAAAATTGAAATTTTTGATAAAGATTATCAATAATCAATTTTGAGTTATTACATTAAAAACCCAGCATAAAGCTGGGTTTTTTTTATGGCGAACAGTCTTTGATAATTTAAGCTAATAACTCCATTTCTAGAAAAGTTCACATTTGAGAGCAAGCCCGACAATTTTTTGTAATGCTTCTTCTGTTCATATTTATTTTTCCTGCTTTCTCGTAGTTCTCTTTTTATACAATTGTCGATTTATCAATATATTGGCATTATTTTTCTGCATTCAGAAATCTCTGTTTGCTATTGAATTTAAAATTATTGAATAAAAGGAAATTATGATTATGAAGATGGATAAAAGAATGTTGTCAGGTTTTATGGCCTCTATTTGTCTTGCTTTGGGATTAGGGTTTTCTCCTCTCTCTTATGCAGAAGAAACACCGACTTCAACACCAACAGTTTCTATCGGAACTCACACCTCAGTTGATCGTGATGCTAAAGAAAATAAAGCCAATGCAGAAGGTAAAGTTAATTTAAATACGGCAACAGTAGATGAATTAATGGGATTGAAAGGGATCGGAAAAGCAAAAGCGCAGGCCATTATTGATTATCGCGAGCAGTTAGGACGTTTTACCTCTATCGATGAACTTGAAAAAGTTTTTGGAATTGGTATGAAGTTGGTTGATCAAAATCGTGATTTTATCGTTATTAATTAAGGTGTTCATTCTTATACGATGTAGGTATAAGTGATAGCAAAAACGTGAATATTGATTGAAAGTCCCGTGTTTCTCTTTGATTTTTTTTGATAAGAGAAACACGTTTTCTTAGCATTTTCTGTTCTGAAAGAAAACGAAATAAACCTATATCAGAAATTACTAAATTTATTTTCTTGGCTATATTTATGGTATCGCAAAAAAACTTTATAAAAAGTTTATTAGAATAATCAAGAGGTAATAAATTGATATGAGTACATTAATTAAAGTTTATGGCTTCCATTTAGATGTTTTTGAACATGTGAATAATGCACGTTATCTCGAGTTTTTAGAGCAAGCCCGATGGGATTGGATTGAACAACATTTAGATTTTGATTGGTTTAAGCGCAATGGCTTGGCATTAGTCGTTGCTAATATCAATATTAATTATCGCTTACCTGCAAGTTTAGGCGATGAGTTACTGATTGATTGTAATGTTGCTGAAGTGGGGATTAAAAGTGGCGTACTTTCTCAGAAGATCGTGAGAAAAAAAGACGGTGCACTTATCTCTGATGCATTAATCACTTTTGTTCTTGTAGACATTAACACCAAAAAAGCACTGACATTAACAGATCAGTTAAGAGAGAAGCTTGAGTATGTACGTCAATCATCCTAATACACAAAGAGAGTATTAGAGATCTCCCACTCAATGATATAAGACTAAATAAAGATGATTTAATGCAGTGATAATATCTGAAGAGTTATCACTGCATAAGCAAATAGAACAGAGGGGAGTCATGATAATAAGCAAAGTAATTATGATGCTTATTTAAGGCCCACTTTCTGTTTCATTGCCTGCATAATAGGTGTTTTATCGGCTAAGTAAGTGCTTAATCCGCGTTGTCTTAAATGACAGGCTGCACATTCACCACAGCCATCACCTTGAATACCGTTATAGCAAGTTAAGGTTTCGTGACGAACGAAATCTAACTTTTTATAGTAATCAGCAAGAGCCCAAGTTTCAGCTTTATCTAGCCACATTAATGGGGTGATAAATTTAATATCACGTGCAATACCTAAGCTGACAGCATGATTCAGTGCTTTTACAAATTCATCACGACAATCAGGGTAACCAGAAAAATCAGTCTCACAAACACCTGTGATGACACTCTCAGCCCCAATTTGATAAGCGTAAATTGCCGCCAAAGTGAGGAAAAGAATATTTCTACCCGGTACGAAGGTACTTGGAATATCACTTTCTTCACTTTCTTTGAAATCAGGAACAGGAATATTGTCGCGAGTTAGGCTACTGATAGCGAGTTCATTAAGTAAACTTACATCTAAAACTTTATGCGCAGTTGCCCCCAGTAATTGACTAACTTTTTGTGCTACCTCAATTTCTTCTTTATGGCGTTGCCCATAATTAAACGTAATGCAATGTACTTCATCGTACTTTTCCAACGCTTGAATAAGGCAGGTTGTCGAATCTTGTCCACCACTAAAGACAACGACCGTTTTTTTCATCAGAATACTCCTGAATATTGAATTTCTATAAGGATTAGTACGCATAAAAGTACATATATTATGGCAATTTATTACCGATTTATCATTAGATGATTACTCTTATAGTAAGGGGCAGGTTATCATTATTTTTTGTAGGGGCATATTTTGAAGGAGTATCTATGTTAGATAAGATTGACCGTAAACTATTAGCGCTGTTACAGGAAGATTCAAGCCTCTCACTGAATACTTTGGCTGAGGCTGTTAACCTAACCTCAACACCTTGCTGGAAACGATTGAAAAGACTAGAGGATGAGGGGTATATTCGTAAGCGTGTTGCGCTGCTTGATAGTGAAAAAATCGGGCTAGGTCTAACAGTTATTGTTATGATTAGAACACAGCAACATAATAGCGAATGGTACGAACAGTTTGTTTCATTTGTTAAGCAAATGCCAGAAGTACTGACATTCTATCGAATGGCGGGTGAGTGTGATTATCTAATGCATGTTGAAGTAGTAGACATGAAAAGTTACGACCTATTTTATAAGCGTATGGTTAATGGCGTACCGGGTCTTATTGACGTGACTTCTAACTTCGCAATGGAAAAAATTAAATACACAACGGCAATGCCGATACCTGAATAAGGTTCATCTTTACCAACTGGCACTTTTATTTTTTGTATAACCTTAGGATTTAAGGCGTGGCTCTATTTTCACAGCTCAGTTGGTATTTCCTCAGTGAATGGCGTCGTTATGTAGGTGCCATTTTCTTATTGATGGTTATCGCAGTATTACAGGTGATCCCTCCGAAGATTGTTGGGATCATTGTGGATGGTGTCGATAACCATAGTCTGACGTTTAGCCAAGTAATGAATTGGATTGGTGTGATGGTATTAATTGCCCTCGCAGTTTATCTTTTGCGTTATTTTTGGCGTCTTTGGTTATTTGGTGCATCTTATCAACTCGCAGTAAAACTGCGGATGCAAATTTACCAACAACTTAACCAACAATCCTCTTCATTTTATCACCGTTATCGTACTGGTGATTTAATTGCACGTACCACAAATGATGTTGATAAAGTCGTTTTCGCAGCGGGCGAAGGTGTACTGACCTTAGTGGATTCTATGGTGATGGGGCTTGCTGTGCTTGTCATGATGAGTATTCAGTTAAGTTGGGAACTAACACTAATTTCATTATTACCTATGCCAATCATGGCTATTTTGATTAAGCGATATGGAGATAAACTACACAGTCGCTTTAAAACCGCACAGGCACTTTTCTCTTCACTCAATAATCAAGCACAAGAAAGCTTGAGTAGTATTCGCATGATCAAATCATTCGGTCTAGAACAACAACATGCCTCTCGTTTTGATGATGTAGCAAAAGAAACTGGACGCCAAAATATGCGTGTTGCACGAATTGATGCGCTATTCGATCCTACTATTTTCATGGCTATTGGTTTTGCTAATTTACTCGCTGTTGCGGGTGGAAGCTATTTTGTTATTAATGGCAAAATGACATTGGGTGAATTAACCAGTTTTGTGATGTATTTGGGGCAAATGATCTGGCCAATGCTGGCATTAGCATGGATGTTCAATATTGTTGAGCGTGGCAGTGCTGCTTATAGCCGAATTAATAGTTTATTGGATGAAAAACTCGATATGATTGATGGTGAATTATCACCAAAGCAAGGTCGAGGTGTGCTATCTGTTGATATCAAACGTTTCCAATATCCTGAACAAACAACAGAATCACTGAAAAATGTTCATTTCACATTATCACCCGGTGAAATGTTGGGTATTTGTGGAATGACTGGGAGTGGAAAAAGTACATTACTTACCGTTATTCAACGACTTTACGATGTGACTGAAGGTGAAATTTGTTTTCAATCCATACCTATTTATCAATTGAAACTTGATGAATGGCGAGCACGCTTGGCAGTTGTTAATCAAACACCATTCCTATTTTCAGATACCATTGCGGGAAACATTGCCTTAGGTCGTCCTAATGCGACAAAAGAAGAAATAGAGTCTGTTGCGAAACTGGCAAATATTCATGAGGATATTTTACGCTTACCTGAAGGGTATCAAACGCAGGTAGGTGAAAAGGGCGTGATGTTATCTGGTGGGCAAAAACAGCGTATTTCTATCGCTCGAGCGCTATTATTGGATGCTGAAATTTTATTATTAGATGATGCTCTATCCGCTGTTGATGGGCAAACTGAATATCAAATTTTGCAAAACTTGTCGCAATGGCGAAAAGATAGAACGTTAATTATTAGCGCTCACCGCTTATCTGCATTAGTTGGTGCTACGAATATCTTAGTTTTAAAACAAGGTGAGATTATAGAGCAAGGTACACATCAGCAATTAATTTCAATACCGGGTTGGTATCAAGATATGTACCATTATCAGCAATTAGAGGCCGCGCTGGATGACGATGAATAAAAATAAATCCGTTAAAGCGCTATTACCTGCATTAAAGCGTCTTTTGACTTATGGCAAAACCTATCGCAAACCCATGACATGGGGAGTCATTATGTTGTGGGTAGCCGCCGTTGCAGAAGTGGGTGGCCCATTAATTGTTGGTTATTTTATTGATGCAAAAGTCGCCACAAATAATGTGGAATTAATGTCATCATTAGGTTTGGCGTTAGCTTTTATTCTTTTACAGGTGATAGCCGCCACACTTCACTATTATCAAGCTATTGTGTTTAATCATGCTGCCGTTGGGGTTGTGCAACAATTACGCACGGATGTGATGAGTGCGGCACTAAAACAGCCGTTAAGTGCTTTCGATAATCAACCTGTGGGGCAGTTAATTTCTCGTGTAACAAATGATACCGAGACGATTAAAGATTTGTTTGTGAACGTGTTACCGACATTATTCCGAGCGATTGCTTTAGTGGTTGTAATGCTGATAGCCATGTTCTTATTAGAATGGCAAATGGCATTAATCGCGATGACAATCTTCCCTGCCGTTATCGGTGTGATGATGCTTTATCAGCGACTTAGTACGCCAATAGTTCGTAATGTGCGCCATTTCCTTGCCAATATAAATGATGGCTTCCACGAGGTCATCAATGGTATGTCAGTTATTCAGCAATTTAGGCAACAAGCTCGATTTGGTGAAAGAATGTCAGATGACAGCTGGCAACATTACCAAGCACGTATGAAAGCGTTAAAACTTGATGGCCTGTTATTACGTCCTTTACTAAGTATGCTCTCTGCGTTGGTTCTATGTGGTTTATTAATGCTGTTTGGGTATCAAGGCAGTGCTGTTATTGGTGTTGGGGTTATTTATGCATTTATTAGTTATTTGGGTCGATTAAATGAACCCTTGATCACCCTGACATCGCAACAATCGATTTTACAACAGGCAGTTGTCTCTGGTGAGCGTGTTTTTGAACTAATGGATGCTCCTTTGCAGCACTACGGTTCATCATCACATATCATCACCCAAGGTCATATTGACGTTAACTCTCTGTGGTTTGCGTATCGTGATGAGCAATGGGTATTAAAAGATATCAATTTAACTATTCCCGCTCGTCATTTTGTCGCATTTGTTGGGCACACAGGAAGCGGTAAGAGTACTTTAGCCAGTTTATTAATGGGAAATTACCCTTGGCAAAAAGGGAGTATCTCTTTAGATAATCAACCGTTAGAAGCATACTCTCACGCCGCATTACGCAGTGGTATTGCGATGGTGCAGCAAGATCCTGTTTTACTGTCAGGTTCACTGCATGACAATATTACATTAGGGCGTGAATGTGATGAGTCACATTTATGGCAGATACTAGAAACAGTACAACTTGATCAGTGGGCTAAAGCATTACCTGAAGGGCTACAAACAGAACTTGGTGAGCAAGGTAGTCGCTTATCTGCTGGGCAAAAGCAGTTACTTGCATTGGCGCGTGTACTATTAATACCTCCTCGTATTCTTATTCTGGATGAGGCAACAGCAAATATTGACTCAGGAACAGAGCAAGCCATACAGAAGGCGTTAAAAGTGGTTAGGGAAAAAACGACACTGATTGTTATTGCTCACCGACTTTCCACTATTATTGAAGCCAATGAAATTGTAGTGCTTCATCGTGGTGCAATTGTCGAGCAGGGTGATCATGCTAAGTTACTCTCACAAAAAGGCAGATACTATAATATGTATCAATTACAGCAAGTCAGAGAGTCTTTACAAGAACAAGAGCCTATTGAAGTAGAATAATAACCTTAAATAAAAAATATAATTTTAAAGGGCACATCATCTTTATGTATGTGCCCTTTTTTATTTCCCGATTATCTTGCTTTGAGCAAAATGGCAGTCATTTTTTTGCACCAATTCTGTGAGTTTTTCGATTTTAATTATTCTAAGTTTCGATATTTAATCATTTTATCAATGAGTTAAATAATGGCATGTCTTTTGCTTTGCTATATAAACTTTGTTCTTTTAAATATCGACGAGGTTTATATGAAATATATCATCGCCATTATTAAGCCATTTAAATTAGAAGAAGTACGAGAGTTACTTTCTGAGTTAGGCATAAAGGGAATGACAATCAGTGAGGTAAAGGGGTATGGGCGGCAAAAAGGACATGCCGAACTGTATAGAGGGGCCGAGTATGAAGTTAATTTTCTCCCAAAAGTAAAAATAGAACTCGCTATTTGTGATGAGCAACTTGAGCCAGTTATGCAAGCGATTATGCAAGCAACGGATACAGGAAAAGTTGGTGATGGAAAAATTTTTGTTTTGGAATTATTGCAGGCAGTTCGTATTCGTACCGGTGAATCTGGTGATGAAGCACTTTAAAGGAGATATTCGATGAAACGCTTACTTTCTTTGCTATTGATGTTAGTGCTTACACACTTTTCTTCATCTGCATTTGCGACTGAAACAGCGCTTGTTGATAAGGCGGATAATGGCTTTATGTTGATATGTACTGCTTTGGTCTTTTTTATGACTATACCCGGTATTGCATTGTTTTATGGGGGATTACTAAGAAGTAAAAACGTACTTTCATTGATAACACAAGTGATGATGATCTTTAGTGTTGTGGTCATTCTTTGGATAACTTTTGGTTACAGTTTGGCTTTTACTGTGGGTAATAAAGTCTGGGGTGGGTGGTCACTTACTTTTTTGAATAATGTCTCACTGGATTCACTATCTGGCTCAATTAATCAATATGTACATGTTGCTTTTCAAGGATCGTTTGCGGTTATCACTGTTGCATTAATTGTTGGGGCATTAGGAGAGCGCATTCGTTTTTCTGCATTACTTATTTTTACGATTATTTGGTTCACTTTTTCTTATATTCCTATTGCGCATATGGTATGGGGAGAAGGTGGCTGGTTAATCGATGATGGCGCATTAGATTTTGCTGGTGGAACGGTCGTACATATTAATGCTGCTATTGCGGCACTTGTTGGTGCTTACTTACTTGGTAATCGACGTGATAGCCAGCATACAGCGCTTAAACCCCATAATTTACCCATGGTTTTTACAGGTACAGCTGTACTTTATATCGGTTGGTTCGGTTTTAATGCAGGCTCTGCTGGCAGTGCAAATGCAATTGCGGCTTTAGCGTTTTTAAATACAGTCATTGCAACCGCAGGAGCCGTACTTTCTTGGACTGCATCAGAATGGATCACCAGAGGCAAACCTTCTATGTTAGGCAGTTGTTCAGGCTGTATTGCAGGGTTAGTGGCGATTACGCCTGCTGCTGGCACGGTCGGAGTGATGGGCGCTTTATTTATTGGTGTCATGGGCGGAATTATTGGGCTTTGGGGAGTTGTTGTTTTAAAGCGCTGGTTAAAAGCTGATGATGTTTGTGATGTTTTTGGTATTCATGGTACTTGCGGTATTGCAGGTTGTCTATTAACGGGGGTATTTACGGCTTCATTTTTAGGTGGTGTGGGATATAGCGATGATATGACACTGATTAAACAGGTTTTAATTCAATTCATGAGTGTTGTGATCACTGTGATTTGGTCTGGTGTTGTCGCTTATATCAGTTTTAAAATCGCAGATAAGCTGGTGGGTTTACGTGTTTCAGAAGAGGAAGAGCATGATGGATTAGATTTAACAACTCATGGTGAAAGAGCTTATCAACAGTAATTGTCTATTCCCCCTCTTTTGAGGGGGGAATATGCCAAGATATTATTTTGAATGTTTAGTACGTTTTTGGCGAATAACCCCTTCTTGAACAGAAGACGCCACTAGCTGACCATTTGTATTAAAGAATTTACCTCTCACAAATCCTCTACCGCCTGATGCTGAAGGGCTTTCAATCACATAAAGCAACCAATCATCCACTCGGAATGGACGATGAAACCACATAGAATGGTCAATCGTAGCAACTTGCAGACTTGTATCCATAAAGCCTAAACCATAAGGTTGGAGAGCGGTTGGTAAAAAGTCAAAATCAGAAACATAGCCAAGCAAGTATTGATGTAAGAAAGGATCAGATGGCATTTCACCACGGCTACGATACCAAACATAGCGTTCAGCAGGCGCTTTAGAGTAGCCGAAAGGGCTAAAATATTGTACTGGACGCGCCTCAAAAGGTGTTTCTCGTAGCGCTAAAGATTTAATCGGTTCAGGTAATTTAGGCGCTAATTTCTTTAAAATCTCATGTTGTGAGATAAGTTCATTTGGAAAAGAAACATCAGGCATTGCATCTTGATGTTCAAAACCTTCTTCAAATTCTTGAAAAGAAACCGTCATATAAAAAATAGGTTTACCATGCTGAATAGCACTGACTCTACGAGTGCTAAATGAGCCGCCATCACGAATAAACTCCACATCATAAACGATAGGCTTATGACTATCACCAGGACGTAAAAAGTAGCTATGAAATGAGTTGATATAACGGTTATCAGCAATTGTCTGTTTTGCAGCGTATAGTGCTTGTCCTACAACTTGCCCACCAAAAACTTGAGGTAATCCTAAATCTTCGCTTTGACCTCTAAATAGACCTTCTTCTATTTTTTCAAGCGCCATCAAATTGATGAGATCTTTCAATGCCTGACTCATAGTGTACCTGTATCATTAGATCTGGTTATTTTTTATAAAGTTGATTATATACAATCCTAAGAAGATAAAAAATAATCTCCTTTTTTCTCTTAGATCGCAACCTAGTGATAAACGCACAGAGTTGATGGAGATTATTATTTATCAGCTTATTGAATACTTTTTGATGAATTTATGAGAGGCAAAAAGAGCGTTAAAGGCAATTGAATAATCAGTGAGTGCAGATTTGGGTAATTAATCATCACTTAGGCTTGCTTTCCTTGCTATTTAAGTCAGTTTAAAACATAATGCGTGACGTCTTAGCAATAAGACAATCTATGGGGTCTTGTTGGTTCTCCCGCAACGCTAACTTGTTAACTCGGTCAGGTCCGGAAGGAAGCAGCCATGGCAGGTGTCGCGTGTGCCGGGATGTCGCTGGCAAGGCCCCACCCAATTTCTAGCCCTTCATAAATGTTATCCTCTAAGAATTTTATCCCTCTTTCTAATATTTTTACTCTTTATAAGTGTGTTTTTAGCCCCATTTTCTGTGGGCTTGAGAATCGATATTATTAAATAGAAAATAGTGTGCTTAATGTATCAATTATTATTGGGAAATCTGCGACAGTGTTTATAAATGGAAAGAATATTTGGGCAAAGCAGTGCAGTCATGCCGTAATAAGTCAACGGCATGATGGTGTGTAATCATTCTACTGATAAGAAAACGTGAATAAAACGATATCTAAATTAAGAACTAATAACCCTACTACTATAAAAAATAAAAATAGCAAAAATAAAACTAAGGCAATTAAATAGAACTAGATTATCTTACAAATTTCCAAACAGACGCTGGAATTTTATCATATAGCTTATTCATTGTGAGTTCTGCTAAACGGTGGTCTGCTGCTGAATAAAACAGCTCCAGCTCATCATCAGAGAGTTCATATTTGTTTTTTTCAATCACACGTTCTAATGTCTCGATTGAAGTACATTTTCTTAAACGCATTAGATAGTCTGTCTTAGTCATGTTGTCTTTTCTCTATTATTAAAATAAAACTAAAGATAATTAAAATTACTTAATATAACTTTTTGGGTTTTTGGCAATTAGAGTTAAAAGTGATTGGTTTAACTCTTTCCAATTATTGATATCTGAGTAAGAAATTGATGTATTACCAAATAAACGATAAGTCTCTTCAAGGTACTCTTCTATAAGCGTGTTAATTACATGTTTATCTGGGTGTTTAATCTTAAATTTCCAACTGAAGTCCATAATGTGTTCAATTAAGACATTAAGGTCAACGCTTTTTGTGCTACTCAGATCATTGTGCCAAACTGTGTTGCCTTTATCTAATGAGCCTAAAGCTTGCTGTAATAGCTCTTCGCATAGAAACGACAATTCGGCTAAATCTACTTTTTCTGGTGAATATTCGTCCATAACATATCGTAATTGAATTAATAGAAAATATTCATTAATAATGATAAATACTTAAAGATGAGCTTATTAATAGGATACATCACATAATTCATTAATGGATTAATAAAAAACATAAATTTGAAAATGGGTGTTTATATTTACTCGTATGCTAAAAGAGTTTAATAATTATATTTATTATTTCTAACAAAGTAATAGCATATCGAAAGACAATACTAAACACTCAATTACACACAAATGAGTTTAAAATTTATACAATAAGTATTTCTTTGCTTAATATAGCACTATTATTGCATAAGTCACTATCTGAACAACAGAATTTTGTCTATTTTCGTAAAAATCGAGAAACCCCAATTAAAGGCTATTCTTCTTAACGTGATGATTATACTTGTTTTTATTGTGATTTGAATGTTTAAGCGTGTAAATGAGGCATAATTATCGCTGTTATTTATAAATAACAGAGCTGTTTAATTTTGACAAAAAGTCGCATATAAGAAAAAAAATAAAATGAATTTATTGATTAAAGAGATATTTCCTAAAAATAATATAATGAGATAAGTTTTCATTTTAAACAATACATCAACAGATAAAGAAAAAGGTCGCTTTCGCGACCTTTTTGGCATTTTTACTCAAATTCATTCAAATTAGTGTGAATGATTTGGATGCTCTAAATCTTCATTTTTCTTCGCAAATCGTCTACGGATCACGACGAAGAAAATAGGAACGAAGTAGATAGCAAGGGAAGTTGCGGCAATCATACCACCGAATACACCTGTACCTACTGAGTTCTGAGCACCAGAACCTGCACCATTACTTAATACTAGAGGAATAACCCCTAACATAAAGGCCAGTGAAGTCATTAGAATTGGACGTAGACGCATTCTAACAGAGTCTAGCGTTGCTTCTATGAGTCCTTTACCTTCTTTCTCCATCAAGTCTTTGGCGAATTCAACAATCAAGATTGCGTTTTTCGCCGATAACCCAATGGTTGTTAAGAGCCCAACCTTAAAGTAAACGTCGTTCTCAAGGCCTCTTATTGATGTTAATGCAAGCGCACCAATAACACCGAGTGGAACGACTAGCATAACGGAGAATGGTACTGACCAGCTTTCATAAAGAGCAGCAAGACAGAGGAATACAACTATCAAGGAAATGGTATACAGCGCAGGCGCTTGGTTACCCGATAAACGTTCTTGATATGACATTCCTGTCCATTCATAACCGATACCGCTTGGTAATTTACTTGCGAGATCTTCCATCATCAGCATTGCGTCACCACTACTTTGACCTGGCGTTGCACTACCTTGAATTTGAACTGCTGGTAAACCGTTATAACGCTCTAAACGAGGAGAGCCGTATAACCAAGGATCTTTACTTGTATCAATGAACGATGAGAATGGAACCATCTGACCGACATTGTTACGAACATAAAGATTACCAATATCTTGTGGCAACATACGGAATTCAGATCCCGCTTGAACGTAAACTTTCTTAACACGACCGCGGTCGATAAAGTCGTTTACATAGCTACCACCAAACATTGTACCTAATGTTGAATAGATATCGCTCACTGCAACGCCTTGAGCTTGTGCTTTTTCTAGGTCGATATACAGACGATACTGTGAAGTATCTTCCTGACCGTTAGGACGCACACCCATTAACATTTGAGGCTGTTGTGCTGCCATTCCAAGTAGTTGATTTCGAGCTTCCATGAGTTTTTCATGACCGAGGTTAGCTTTATCCACTAACTCGAATTCGAAACCACCGGCAGAGCCTAACTCAACAATCGCTGGAATATTAAATGAGTAAACAAAGGCTTCCTTAATTTGGGATAATGCCATATTGGCACGACCTACAATTGCGGGAACTTTGTCTTCATCTGCTTTACGTTCATCCCAATCGTTCAATACAACGAAAACCAGACCCATATTTTGACCTTGACCGCCGAAGCCGAAGCCACTAACGGTAAAGACAGATTTAACGAGTTCTTTTTCATCGGTATTAAAGTAGTCGTTTACTCTTTCTAATACGTCTTGCGTTTGTTCTTGCGTTGAACCAGCTGGCAACTGAACCATTGTCAGTAATACACCTTGGTCTTCTTCAGGTAAGAACGATGCAGGTAAGCGAATAAACATTAACGCCATACCCGCTACTAATAAAACGTAAATCAATAAGTAACGACCAGTACCACGAAGTGTACGGGATACGCTGTCAGTATAGTGATGGCTACTCTTTTCAAAGGTACGGTTAAACCAACCAAAGAAACCAGTTTGCACACCATGACTGCCTTTCGGTACAGGTTTTAACATGGTCGCACAAAGTGCAGGTGTTAAAATCAAGGCAACGAAAACAGACAGAACCATTGCTGATACGATGGTGATAGAGAACTGGCGATAAATCGCACCTGTTGAACCACCAAAGAATGCCATTGGAATAAATACCGCAGAAAGTACAAGGGCGATACCGACCAATGCACTTTGGATTTGTCCCATGGATTTACGTGTTGCTTCTTTAGGTGATAAACCTTCCTCTTGCATAACACGTTCGACGTTTTCTACCACAACGATGGCGTCATCCACCAGAAGCCCGATGGCAAGTACCATCGCGAACATCGTCAAGGTATTTATCGAATAACCGAACGCTGAGAGTATGGCGAAGGTACCTAATAATACAACAGGTACTGCAATTGTTGGGATTAACGTAGCACGGAAGTTCTGTAAGAACAGATACATAACTACGAATACCAGCATGATAGCTTCAACAAGCGTTTTTACCACTTCAAAAATAGAGATCTTAACGAATGGCGTTGTATCATAAGGATAAACGACCTCTAATCCTGCTGGGAAGAACGGCTCCATTTCAGCTAATGCAGCACGCACAGCGGTGGCTGTATCTAATGCGTTAGCACCCGTTGCTAATTTAATACCGATACCAGAAGCAGGTAAGCCATTAAAGCGAGCAATGGTACTATAGCTTTCAGCACCCATTTCAACTACACCGAGATCTTTTAGCTTAACCTGTGAGCCGTCTGTGTTGACCTTCATCAGGATATCGCTAAATTGCTCTGCGTTATTGAGTCGAGTTTGAGCAATGATTGATACATTTAAACGCTGACCAGGAACAGGAGGTGTACCCCCTAATTGACCTGCTGCCACTTGGTTATTTTGCGCTTTAATTGCACCAATAACGTCAAGTGTTGTCATGTTATATTTCACCAATTTATCTGGATCTAACCAAATACGCATTGCGTATTGGGTACCAAATAATTGGGTTTCACCCACGCCAGTTACACGGCTTAACGGGTCTTTAATCGTTGCACCCACATAGTCTGCAATATCATCTTGTGACATTGAGCCGTCACTTGAGATGAACCCTGCAACCATCAAGAATGAACTTGAGGATTTATCAACACTAATCCCTTGTTGTTGCACTTCCTGAGGTAATAACGGCATGGCAAGTTGCAGTTTATTCTGCACCTGTACTTGCGCGATATCAGGGTCAGTACCTGCTTCAAAGGTCAGAGTGATATTCATCATACCTGCTGAGTCACTGGTCGCAGACATATACACCATGTTATCGATACCATTCATATTCTGTTCGATAACTTGGGTAACGGTGTTCTGCACAGTGGTGGCGTCAGCACCAGGATAAACCGCAGAGATAGAAATCGCTGGCGGCGCAATCGTTGGATACTGGGCAACAGGCAGTTTGATGAGTGCCAGAAGACCTGCGAGCATGGTAATTATCGCAATTACCCACGCAAATATCGGTCTATCTATAAAAAACTTAGGCATGGATCACCGACTCCTTATTGAGGATTCTTAGCTGGCTCAGTTTGTTCAGGTGATGGCTTCGCATCTAAATTCTCTTCTTGAGGCGTAACAGTCATTTTTGGTTTTGCTTTTTGCAATCCAGAAACGATAACGCGCTCACCAGCCTGAACACCACTATTAACGAGCCATTTATTACCAACAGCTTGTGACACTTCGATGGTACGAACTTCAACAACGTTGTCTTTATTAACAACCATTGCAGTTGCATCACCACGAGCAGTACGAACAACAGCTTGTTGTGGGATCAAAACTGCATTTTGGCGAATACCATTTTCTAATTTAGTGCGAACAAACATACCTGGTAATAACTCCCCATTTGGGTTAGGTACGATAGCACGCATAGTAATTGAGCCTGTTGTCTCATCAACAGTTACATCAGAAAATTCTAAATGACCTTTCTCTGCGTAAGCTTGCCCATTAGTCAGTGTTAAATGAACAACAGGTTTGCCTTGCTCTTGACGAATAACACCACTTTCAATTTCATTTTTGAGCTTCAGGTAATCTTCACTCGACTGAGTCACATTGACGTAGATCGGATCGATTTGTTGAACAGTAGTCAGTGCAACTTGTTGACCCGGAGCGACAAGCGCGCCTTCGGTGACACTGGACTTACCTGAACGACCTGAAATTGGTGCCGTTACTTTGGTATATCCAAGATTAATTTTTGCTGTTGTTACAGCAGCTTCGCCTGCTCTAACAGCGGCAACAGCCTGTGCATACTGAGAAGTTGCAGAGTCAAAATCTTGTTTACTGACATAGTTTGTACCCAGCAGAGGCTTATAACGCTCCACAGTGAGACGAGCTATTTCAGCATTAGCTTTAGCTTTAGCCAGTTCAGCTTGTGCACTATTTAAAGTTGCTTCAAACATAGCTGGGTCGATTTGGTACAAAGATGTACCTGCTTCTACATAGCTACCTTCGGTATAATTGCGTTTTAAAATAATGCCGCCAACTTGAGGACGAACTTCAGCAATACGGAAGGCTGATGTACGACCAGGTAAATCAGTGGTGATTGTCAGAGCTTGTGCTCCTAAAGTCACAACACCGACAGCCGGTGCAGGAGGTGGACCCCCAGCAGACTGTTTAGCTTTGTCGTCACATCCAGCAAGAACCAAGCTGCCTGATAGCACTAACAGAGCCAGAGGCAAAACCCCTCTGTTTTTTCGCATAAGAAAACCTCTATTCAAACGTTGTTTCCCGGGATAAAAATAATTAAGTTGATGATTGGTTGCGATGTATAGTACAAACATACATGAATGTATGTAAATTAACTTCAGTCAAAATCGAGGATTAATGGCACGAAAAACTAAACGGCAGGCACAAGAAACAAAACAGCAGATTATTGATGCTGCACTTAGGCTGTTTACTGTGCAAGGCGTTTCTGCCACATCACTTTCAGATATTGCATCCGCGGCAGGTGTTACCCGTGGCGCAATATATTGGCACTTTAAAAATAAAGTGGATTTATTTACTGAAGCGTGCGAACTCACCGACTTAAAAATAGAATCTTTAGAAATAGAGTATCAAACAAAATACCCAGATGATCCACTATTTGTATTAAGAGAATTGCTTATTTACATATTGACATCGATTGTCGAAGATCCCAAACATAATGCACTTTTAGAAATATATTTCCATAAATGCGAATTTGTCGGTGAAATGACACCAATTGTTGAAATTCGCAGAGAATTGTGTGCAGCCGATCACTCCAGAATAGAACAGTCTTTATCTCGTTGTATTGAAAAAAAACAACTTCCTGCCGACCTTAATTTAAGAAGATCCGCCATCATGTTAAGAGCAATGATGACAGGCCTTGCCGAAAACTGGTTATTTTCACCAGAAAGTTTTTCTATCAAAGATGAATGTCAATATTTGGTTGATAGCTTTATTGATATGATAAAGCACAGCGCAAATATGAGAATATCGACGCCATCTTAATTTATTATTAAACTTGAGGAAGATGTTTATGAGTAAGGTATTAGTTATTGCTAATGGTGCAGCTTATGGTAATGAATCATTATTTAACGCCCTGCGTTTATCAATAACATTAAAAGAGCAGCATCCAGAAACTGAATTAAATATTTTTTTAATGTCAGATGCCGTAACAGGGGCTTTAGCTCGTCAACAACCTAAAGAAGGTTATAACTTACAGCAAATGTTGGAAATTTTAACAGCACAGAATGTTCCAGTTAAACTCTGTAAAACATGCACAGATACCCGTGGTATCAGTGAGTTACCACTTGTTGATGGTGCAGAGTTAGGCACATTAGTAGATTTAGCTCAGTGGACATTAGACGCTGATAAAATACTGACTTTCTGATCGCCATTTCGTTTTCTCAGGCGAGAAACAAATCAAGCAACTTGTGCTGTTTACACTGCCAATTTAAAGCAATTGGATTATAATAATAAACAGTTTTTCAATATTAATTGAACAAGTTGCTTAACGATGCGTACTCAAACTTTTATCTCTCAGTTTAATAATCGAATAATGACGGTTGTTTCTGTCTCGGTTATTATTTTTATTATTTGGAGTTTCTCCATCACCTCTGTTTTAGCTGCGGTCCCCAGTAATTTACCTACTCAAGAAAGCATCCAAAACCAGCTTAATTTATTAAACAAACGTAGTGAATTAAGTGCAGAAGATAAATTAACGATTGCTGACTTTGAACAATCGCTCTTATTACTTGATAACATTCAACAGTTAGAAAAAAAATTAGCGAGTTATGACAAAACCGTAGAGCAATTACCTGAAAAACTGCGTAATGCACAATATCAACTTAATCAATTAAAACAGAAAGTCGCTAATAAAGAAGCGGAAGACTATCAAAAGTCACTGGAAGCATTACCGTTAGCAACGTTAGAGTCACAATTAGAGAGCGTTTTACAATCATTACAAAAAGCTCAAGATGATTTAGCAAATTACAGCAATGAACTTATTGTGTTACAAACACAACCTGAAAGGGCGCAATCTGTGTTATTTAATAACTCAGAAAGACTGCAACAAATAAGAACATTATTGAATAAAAGCAGTGCAGATAAAGCGCAAATGCGACCTTCAGCAGTACAGTTATTGCAATTGGAGCAATACTATCTTCAACAACAGAATAATTATCAAAAGCGCACCTTACAATCTAATGTGCAGTTGCAAAGCCTATTACAACTTCAGCGTGATTATAGTTCTGCTTACATCGATCTTTCCCAAGAACATGCTCAACTAATTCAAGAAGCGATTAGTGATAAGCGTTTAGACAGTTCAGAAGAAACAGCGAAAGAAGCGCAAAGCGCAGGGCTTGAAAATCAGGTCATTAATAGTAATCTTTTTTATTTAGCGCAAACAGAAATCAATAAGCAGCTTAGTGATAAGCTGATTGTTACAACGCAAAATAATAATGAGTTAAATCGCCATAGCTTAATGGTAAAAAATCGTTTAGACAGAGCCATTCAATCTGAGCGAAATTTAAAAGAGCAAATTGATGTGCTCAAAGGAAGCTTATTGCTTTCCCGTATCTTATTTGAAGAGCAGGTCGATTTACCTGATGGCATTTTCATTAATAATCTACCGGATAAAATTGCAGACTTACGTTTAGAACAATTTGAAATAAACAAACAACGCGATCAGATAATACAGCCCAGTATTTATATTGATCAGTTGATGCATGAATACCAAGTAGCTCATCCTGAAGTGACAGATCCTAATGCACAAAAAGAGCTACGTAGTGCATTAGAATTGCTTGTTGACGCTCGACGTGAATTACTTGATAAGCTCAATAATCAATTGGGTAATCAAATCTCAGGTTCGATTAACCTGCAAATGGATCAACAGCAATTACGCAGTGTAGTGAGCTCACTCGAAAATACATTGGCTCAGCAAATTTTCTGGGTAAGCAGTAATAAGCCGATTAATCTCAATTGGTTCTCAACATTTCCTGCTCAGGCTGTTGCTGAATTTCAAGGTTTTAAACTTAATTGGTCAAATGAAAATCTGCTGATCGGGGCTAAGAAATCACTTCCTGTTCTTATTGCGCTAATTTTGTTCGGTTCAATACTGATTTGGCAGCGTAAGAAACTTGATATCCAGTTTGAAAAACTCAATGGGGATATTAATAAACTCAATAAAGATTCACAGCTACATACACCACTCGCGCTGGGAATTGTCTTTCTAAAAACATTACCACTATCTTGTTTCGTCTTAGCGATAGGATATTGGCTAATCAATAGCTTTAATGTACAGCAAGAATTTATCTGGTCTTTCGCTTGGCAATTTGCGGTATTTTGGCTGATGTTTGAATGGTCTTATCGCTTAATGTCTGACAATGGTGTTGCAGTAAAACATTTCAAAATTCCAGTAGAACGGGTCCAGCAAAACCGTAAACGTTTATTGCGACTCTCTCTTCCTATGTTGCCTATTATTCTGCTTTCTGCTTATGGGATTAATAATCCATTATTACTGGTGGGCGATGTTATTGGGCAGTTGATTGCGATTATTTCGTTATTTGGTATTAGTTTCTTCGCACTGCCATTTTGCCGTGAAATGTGGCAAGAGAAAGGCAACCATGTTGTTAGAACCGTTGTGATTACCTTATTAACGTTTTCACCTTTAATTTTAATGGGGCTGGTTATTTTTGGTTATTATTATACGGCGTTACGTTTGGCAAATCGTTGGATCGACAGTTTATATCTGCTTATGTTGTGGTTTATTGCGTACCACGCCAGTTTACGCGGATTAACTGTTGCGGCTAGAAGGCTTGCTTATCGCCGAGCTCTTGAACGTAGGCAAGCTATGTTAAAAGAGAAAAAAGAAGGTGAAGATAACAGCCTTGAACCAATTCAAGAGCCACCAATGGATATGGATCAAATCAATCAGCAATCATTAAGACTGACAACGATGATCTTATTTATCATCTTTGCTTCTAGTTTCTATGGAATCTGGTCTGATTTTATTACGGTCTTTACCTATTTAGATGGAATAACGCTCTGGAGTTACAATTTACCAACAGAACTCGGTAATGTTGTTAAGGCAGTTACTGTTGCTGATCTATTATTGTCTGTTTCTATTATGGCAATTTCTTGGTTTATGACGAGAAACTTACCGGGTTTATTAGAAGTATTAATTTTATCCCGTATAAAACTGCAACAAGGTGCTTCTTACGCGATCACAACCATTTTGACCTACATTATTATTGCTATCGGAACCATCGTATCACTGGGAATATTAGGTGTAGCATGGGAGAAATTGCAATGGTTAGCCGCGGCTTTAACAGTTGGTTTAGGGTTTGGTTTACAAGAAATATTTGCCAACTTTGTATCTGGCTTAATTATCTTGTTCGAAAGACCCGTCAGAATTGGTGATACGGTTACTATTGGTACTTATTCCGGCACAGTTAGCCGAATTCGTATTAGGGCAACCACAGTGACTGACTTCGATCGCAAAGAAGTGATTATTCCAAATAAAGCGTTTGTAACCGAACGGCTTATTAACTGGACATTATCTGATACGGTGACACGTATTATTATTCAAGTGGGTGTTGCTTATGGCTCTGATCTCGATAAGGTCAAAGAGATCTTAATGAAAGCGGCTAAAGATAATGTCAGGGTGATGACAGAGCCAGAACCTGTGGTGCTATTTACTGAATTTGGGGCAAGTACCCTGAATCATGATTTACGTTTTTATGTCAGAACATTAGGTGATAGAAGTATTGCAATAGATGAAGTTAACCGTGCTATTGATAAACTATGTAATGAAAATAATATCAATATCGCGTTTAACCAACTTGATGTCTATTTACATAATAAACAAGGTGATGAAGTACAAGAGATAAAACGTCCTATTGATGGCTCAACACCTGAAGCCAATACGCCTTTTGCTTAATTAAAGAGATGAATGGGTAGATTGTGCCGCCAATTTTTTTTCATAATCTTGGCGCACAATCTCAAGGGCTTCTAGTGCTGTTTTAGGATCAATATGGTGACTTTCAAGTAAATAGATAAGATCGACTGCCAATTGAACAGACTCAGGTGCTTCTTTTAAACTCATAGTCACTCCCTTTAAAATTTATCTTCTTGTTTCTCAATACTCTTTTCGATAGAAAACAGGGCGTTTTTGCAGCGTGCAAGGCGATTTTCAAGAGCAGCAATCTCTTTTTGTAACTCTTGTTGCTTCATAAAGCTTTGTGCTTGCGTTAATGAAAGCTCTCTATCTTGGATCATGGCTTGTAATCGACGCTCATAATCCTGATGTTGGGCAAGCTTTTGGTATAAATCGACACTTTTTTTTCGTTGAGTAAGCTGGTTCTCTTGCTTTCTTAGTGTTTGTGTCGATAATTCACGAGTTAATGCTTCAATTTGTTGTAGGATTTGTGTGGCCAGAAATTTAACCTGCTGGCTTCGTTGTGCCTCAACACAAGCGATTAACTGGGTAAAATTATCGCGGATCTGTTGCATATAGCCACCAAGGGAATCACTTCGGCGGTGGAACAGTGCTGTGTCGAAGCAAGGTGCTGCAATTTTTTTGTTTGCAATAGGTGCTACTGTTTCGGCAAGATTGTCTATCTGTTTTTTAAACAAGCTTAAAGGATCGGGTTTATTCATCTGGTTCTTGTCCCTGTTTTGATAAAAACATGAATTGACTTAAAGCAACAAAAAAGAGTTGTTAATTGGCTTTCTGTTGCATTTTAACGGCATATTGCATAGATTCTATCGTTTCGTTTTTTATTATGGCACTGATTATGACTGCTAACGCGCAACAACTGCAATTTATTAAAGACAGTATTGAAACCATTCCTGATTATCCAAAAGAAGGGATATTATTCCGTGATATCACTACGTTATTGGATAATCCTGCTGCATATCAGGCAACCATTGATTTATTGGTAGAACACTATCAAGGTCAGGGTATCACTAAAGTTGTGGGTACCGAAGCACGTGGCTTCTTATTTGGTGCTCCGGTTGCTTTACGCCTAGGTGTTGGTTTTGTTCCTGTCCGTAAAAAAGGTAAATTGCCTCGCGAAACGCTCAGTGAAACTTATGATCTGGAATACGGCACAGATACTTTAGAGATCCACAAAGATAGCATTACGGATCAAGACAAAGTATTAATGGTTGATGATTTACTGGCAACGGGTGGCACCATTGAAGCAACTGCTCGTCTTATCCGCCGTTTAGGTGGCACTGTGACAGAAGCTGCTTTCATTATCTGCTTACCTGATTTAGGCGGTATCGAACGCTTAGAAAAACAAGGTGTTCACAGCTTTACACTGGTTGATTTTCCAGGACATTAATATCTTCACTGTTTAGAGAAGGGCGAATGAGCTCTTATCGTAAACACAAGTAAGAGTGCGGGTGTTTATATATCGTTTATAAGTTTTTCTATTTTTATAAATGTATATTGCCCGCACAATTGTTACTTTTTACTTTATCTTAAATTTCTGCTGGTTCTTTCATCAATATCTCATTTGTTTCTTACAAATCTCGCTCAATAGGTCGTCCCTGTGTTAGCATAGAGATAAATCTTGTTCAAATTTAGCGGAATCAATGAGCTATCAGGTACTTGCCCGTAAGTGGCGCCCACAAACTTTTAACGATGTTGTTGGTCAACGTCATGTGTTGACGGCTTTAGCTAATGGTCTTGATCATCAGCGACTTCATCACGCCTATCTTTTTTCTGGCACAAGAGGTGTCGGAAAAACCACTATTGCCCGATTATTTGCCAAAGGGCTGAATTGTGAAACTGGCATTACGAGTAAACCTTGTGGTCAATGTGCAAATTGTCTTGAAATAGAACAAGGGCGTTTTGTCGATTTAATTGAAATCGATGCCGCATCTCGTACTAAAGTAGAAGATACTCGTGAACTGCTTGATAATGTGCAATATGCGCCAGCTCGTGGACGTTTTAAGGTCTATCTAATAGACGAAGTTCACATGCTTTCTCGCCACAGTTTTAATGCTCTATTAAAAACATTAGAAGAGCCGCCAGAACACGTTAAATTCTTATTAGCGACGACTGATCCACAAAAATTACCTGTCACGATTTTATCGCGTTGCTTGCAATTTCATCTGCGTGCATTAGATATCGACCAGATTGCGACACAACTCGAAAAAGTACTTTCAGCCGAGCATATTGAAAATGATGTAAGAGCGCGTCAACTTATTGCGCGTGCTGCTGATGGCAGTATGCGAGATGCGTTAAGCCTAACAGACCAAGCTATTGCAAGTGGCGAAGGTGTTGTCAGTGCGGAAGTGGTTAGCCAAATGCTTGGCACTATTGATGATGCTCAGCCTTTAGCATTGATTGAAGCGCTGGTAAAAGCCGATGGCCAACAGGTCATGTCGCTGGTTAATGAAGTTGCTTCAAGAGGTACTGACTGGGAAAACTTCTTGGTTGAAACACTCTCATTACTGCATCAAATTGCAATGTTGCAATTATTGCCTAGTGAAGAAAATCCTCAAGAGCAATTTACTCAAGAACGCTTACGTTTATTGGCTAAATCTGTTTCTCCACAAGATTTACAACTCTATTATCAAACCTTATTAGTAGGGCGAAAAGAGCTGGCTTATGCGCCAGATAGACGTATGGGCGTTGAAATGACGCTGCTGCGTGCGCTTGCTTTTCATCCTAAAACAGTGATTGATGAAATACCTTCTGCGCCATTAGCACAAACATTACCGTTAGCATCATTACCAGCAAATAGGATGTCTGAGCATAATGCACCGCAAATGGCGCAAACGCATTCGTCTCAAAAGGCTCATCAACCTTCTTCACAAATAGAAAATAGTGCTTCATTAGGCAATAGCCCCGCAGCACAACTTTTAAGAGCAAGGCAGGCAATAAAGGGGACGGAACAACAAACCCCGCCAAAAAAGTCTGAACCGGCGACGCCTAATCGGGCTAAGCCGGCTGCTAGTGCATTAGAGCGGCTAGCAGCCGTGAGTGAAAAACGCCAGCAAGTTGCTAAGCGTCAGACTAATGCGCCTGAAAAGAAGAAAAAAGAAGAGTATCAGTGGCGTCCACAAAATCCTGAATTAATGTCAACGCAAGAGGTTGTTTCTTCACCAAAAGAGATCAAAGAAGTTCTCGAGTATGAAAAAACACCTGAATTAGCGGCAAAAATTGCCAAAGAGTCGCAAGAAAGAGATGCTTGGGCAGCTGAAATTGACAAAATGCCACTACCTAAATTAGTACAACAACTGGCATTAAATGCGTATAAAGAGACAGTAAGCGAAGAAAACGTTATTTTGCATTTACGAACTAAACAGAAACATTTAAATTCAGCAAATGCGTTACGCACGCTCACTAATGCGTTAAGTGAATTGCATGGAAAAGCAATTTCACTCACAATTATAGAAGATGATGATCCAGCGGTAAAAACGCCGTTGGAGTGGCGACAAGCCATTTATGATGAAAAATTGGCGTTATCGCGTCAATCGATTATTACGGATAAAACGATTCAAACATTACAGCAATATTTTGATGCTGAACTGGATGAAGAGAGTATCCGACCTGTTTAATCGCAACATATTGTATGACTTCATACTGTGTGGCTTTTACAAAGAGAGACAATTATGTTCGGAAAAGGTGGTTTGGGTAATCTGATGAAGCAAGCCCAACAAATGCAAGAAAAAATGCAACAAATGCAAGAAGAGATCGCAAACTTAGAAGTGACAGGTGAATCTGGCGCTGGCTTAGTTAAGATCACTATCAATGGTGCTCATAATTGCCGTCGTGTTGAAATCGATCCTAGCCTTCTAGAAGATGACAAAGAGATGCTGGAAGATCTGATTGCTGCTGCCTTTAATGATGCTGCGCGTCGTATTGATGAAACGCAAAAAGAGAGAATGGCCTCTGTTTCTAACGGTATGCAATTGCCACCAGGCTTTAAGATGCCATTCTAATGCAAACCAGCCCACTTCTTGAATCATTAATGGAAGCGTTGCGTTGTTTACCCGGTGTCGGACCTAAATCAGCGCAACGAATGGCTTTCCAACTGCTTCAACGTGATAGAAGCGGTGGTATGCGACTTGCACAAGCACTCACGCGTGCAATGTCTGAAATTGGTCATTGTTGTGATTGCCGAACCTTTACTGAAGAAGAGCGTTGCACCATCTGTGCCAATGTTCGCCGTCAGCAAAATGGGCAAATTTGTGTTGTCGAAAGTCCTGCGGATATTCATGCTATCGAGCAGACAGGGCAGTTTGCGGGTCGATACTTTGTTTTAATGGGGCATTTATCCCCTTTAGATGGTATTGGGCCTATGGATATTGGTTTAGATAGACTTGAAGAGCGCTTAAGCCAAGAGACTATTTCAGAAGTGATCTTGGCTACAAACCCGACCGTTGAGGGTGAAGCAACAGCCAATTACATTGCTGAAATTTGTGCTCAGTATGATATTACTGCAAGCCGAATTGCCCATGGAGTTCCTGTGGGCGGTGAGCTTGAAATGGTCGATGGTACAACGCTTTCGCACTCTATTGCTGGACGCCAAAAAATCCACTATTAACATCATAAATAGTTTATTAAAAAAGCACCTTTTTACTTAATGTAATGAGGTGCTTTTTTTCATCTTAAGACTCGAAAAGCTTCGCAATTTTAGCCAAAAATCAGCTTATTAAGCTTTTAGACGGGCTATTTCTAAGAAATATCTTTATCTTTAATTTATCGCTTTTTTCTTTCTGATGAATTTTGCGTCTTTATGTTACATTAATCATTATCATGAAAAATAATAACTGAATGATGGAGCATCTGATGATCCCTGACGTAGCCTTGGTTGATAATAGTGAACAAAGAACCCCACTGATCTTAGTACTAGATAGCTCTGGTAGTATGTATGGGCAGCCAATTCAACAACTAAATGAAGGTCTTAAGCTACTTGAACAAGAACTAAAAAATGACGTTATTGCAGCGAAACGTGTGCGTATTTTAGTGATTGAATATGGCGGATATGACCAATGTACAGTTCATGGTGATTGGAAAGATGCGATGGACTTTACGGCACCTGTTTTAGAGGCAAATGGTACAACGCCGATGGGGCAAGCCATTACGCTGGCGCTTGAAGAAATTGAAGCTGAAAAACAACGCTTTAAACAAGCCGGCGTTGCTTATACTCGTCCTTGGCTATTTTTAATGTCTGATGGTGTTCCGACAGATCAATGGGAACAAGCGGCACAACTTTGTCGCCAAGCCGAAGAAAGTCAAAAAACAGCGGTATTTCCTATTATGGTTGATGGTGCATCAGCTGAAGTGATGGGAAGTTTTAGTCGTAATGGTGTTAACGGTGTAAAAATGCTCAAGGGATTACAATTTAAAGAACTGTTCTTATGGCTAAGTGCCAGCATGCAGGTGGTTTCTCAATCAACACCGGGTGGCACAGCACAATTACCTTCAACTGATTCTTGGGCGAGTGTACCTGTTTGATGAATGATTGGTTAGCTTATGGGGCATCTGCGACAGGTGTTGCCCATCAAGAACGTCAAATCCCCTGTCAGGATGCTTATTTTATTCGTCGTAAAGGTGAATATCTGATTGCTGCGGTTTGTGATGGTGCGGGCTCTTCTCGCTATAGTGAACAAGGGGCTAAGCTTGTTGCTCGGTTATTTACGCTACGAATTACAGAGTGGCCAAATATCGATTTTTTAACCGAAAAACAGATAGCACAAGGGGCTAAGCAACTTATTGAAGATATTCGCCTCCAGCTCGCCGAATATGCAGAAATAAAACAGTGTGCACTTAATGAATATGCATCAACACTGGTTGCATGTTGGGTTGGTGATGATAGTGGCTATTTGTTCCATTTGGGTGATGGTATTGCTGTGGTGGAATACTGCGATGGGACAAGTTATGTATCACAGCCTGAAAATGGAGAATATGCGAATCAAACATGGTTTGTAACGTCAGAAAATTGGGAAGCACATTTGCGTGTTATTCCCCTAAATAAACCGGTAAAACAGGTTGTTTTGATGTCTGATGGTGTACAGCCTTTTGCCATGAATAAAGCGTGTGATGCCCTTTATGAACCGTTTATCACCCCCGTGATCCGTTATTTAAAAACGGTCTCAGAAGATAGCGGAAGTGAGGCATTAGCAGGGACTTTAGCTGATCCTCGAACACACTCAATCACAGGCGATGATAAAACCTTAGTTATTTGCATCAGGGATGAAGAGTTGTGGTAAAAGCGAGAAAGAAAGGGATAGCTCAATCAGTATCTACGCAATTACAAGATGAAAACGGTAAGATTTATCAAATAGGTAATTTGATAAAAAGCGGTGGTGCAGGTAGCGTTAGCCATATTAATAACGCACCTTTCCAAGTATCAAAAGTTTATCATGACAAAATTGATAAAGCCTATTATCTGAAAAAGATCACGGCGATGCAGAAGTTAGAACCTGCATTAAAGCCTGTCTCTGTTGACGATACACCTATTATCCAACTCGCATGGCCCCAAGCTCGTTTATACAATAGCCAAAAGCAATTTGTTGGTTTTGTGATGCCTGAACTTGATGTCAAAAATACGATTGAGTTGGAATACATTCTTCAAGAACGCCAAGCTAAAGCTCATGGCTTACCTACGGGAATGGGGGCGAAAGTTAGCCTTGCTTATAACCTTTGTTCATTGATTGATGCTTTGCACCAACAAGGGCACCGCATTATTGATATGAAACCGCTGAATTTGCGGTTTTATAAATCAAGTTTGTATATGTCTCTTCTCGATTGTGATGGATTTAGTATTCAAGGCGAGAATACACGTTATCCTGCTGGGCAATTTACTGTCGAATATTTAGCGCCTGAATTTCAAGCCAAGCAAACTATTCCAGAAACAGAAGAAGAGTGGCAAGATCGATTTGCCTTAGCGGTAATTATTTTTCAATTACTTAATTTTGGTATTCATCCTTTTAGTGGTCGTCCTAAAAACGACACTGTACCTACGGATATTCCAAGGCGTATTGCTGGGCGCTTTTATGGTTATGGCGTAAAAGCGCATAATTTAATTACACCCAGTGTGGCGAGTGGACATAAACAATTACCTGATAAATTAAGAACTCTTTTTGATAAAGCGTTTTCTGGTGCGCCTTCATTAAGACCAAGCGCCAAAATATGGGCGACGGCGCTTTATGAATATGCACAACCTGAAAAGCAGCAAATGTTGGTTTGTCAGAAAGATAAAAACCACCAGCATTTTGCAGGTAAAGCTTGCGCAGCATGTGCAAGAGAGGCGAAGTTACAGCAAGTTGCAATTACTCAGAAACAAAACCAAACGCAACGTAAACAAATTCGTCAAAAAAGAGTACAAAATGCGAATATCCGACAAGCGCCAACTCAAACTACACCCGCGAAACCGATTCAACCGCCTGCGATATTTATAGCGGTTAAAAATGCAATAAACCAAGTACCCAAAGTCATATTACATACGGCTATTGCCATGATAGTCCCTGTGTTTTTTGGGGTATTACTGATGAATTTTATTCCACAAGGAGCCAGCGGTAGTTTAGGTTCCAGCTGGATCGCAGATTTAATCAAAGCGGATTATATTGAGCAAATACTAATAACGATGTTAAGTGTGATGTTTTTAATGATTTCAGCCATTATTGTGTTAGTTCTTTTTGTTTTCCCTTCAATGCATATTTTGAAAAGAAAGCCATAACTTAGGGAAAATAACATGACAAAAAGAATAAAGCTGATCCTGATTATTATTGGCGTTATAACGTTACTGTTCCCTTTCTGGTTGCCAGCCTTCTTAGTTTCAACCTTTAGCTTGATTGATAGTTTTAATAGCAAAATTCTCCCCTCATCTGTTCGCTTTGATGAGCGTAATTTCTTACTGGGATTATGGCTAGGCTCTCTTATTATGACGATTGTTATGTTATTGCAATCGTGGCGAGCTAAAAATATTTACTATTTATGTGGTGGTGGATTAGTACTTTTAATGACGTTGGGCGTGTCATTTTCAGTGATCCCAACGAGTGAATTAGAAGATCGTCGTCGTTTTGTTTTACAAAATATCGAACAATCTGAATGGCAAAATTATCATTATTTTGTTGTTAATAGTGAAAATGAGATCCGTAATATTATTCGGTCTAATCAACCGAAAGCGCTGGCATCTATTAGCGCTATTGAAAAAGCGCGGATTGCTTTACCAGGATTGGATTATTTTAGTGATGATGTGACAGCAGCGACAAAAGCGAAAGAAGCTTATTTAGTTCATACCAAGGGAACACCAGAACGTGCAGAAGCTGTAAAAACACTCAATTTTTATGGCGACTGGCTATTAAATCAACCTGAGATTATGGTTGCTCAGGCATTAGCTTCCCTTTCAAATAGTAATGATGCTCAATTAACGCAATCAGGTATTAATGTTATTGCTGTTGCACCATTATCACCTGAGGCATGGCAAGTTTTAGCACTTACTTATATTGCTCATCGTTCTTTGGATGCACAAATTGAAAAAGCGATGTTAGCTTTAATGATGGCAGATACGCTCAAGCAAGCTAAGCAAGGTCATAATGATATTTCAGCACAACAATTGTTGAAAAAAGCAATTTCAGAGCTTAGTGAAAATCAGCGCCAGATTTATCAGATATTACAAGCGCGTGTTATTGAAGATCGTTTTTATCGACAAAACAGTACACCACCAGAAGAAGTTACTAAGCTTGCTAATCAGCGATTACCAGTGAGTAATGCAATTAATAATGATTTAACCACTTATATTGAAATGCAATCAATGATGGGAAAAGAGTATCCCGGAGAAGTGATTGTTGAATCACCTAATGAAGTGAAAAACTTAACTGAGATCCGTTATCCAACAATCAGAAAATATATCCCTCGAGCAGATGTTATTTTATCCGTTGATGTTGATCCTCAAGGGCGTATTTCAGGGCTTTGGGTGCAAAACAGTAGTGGTGTTAATGTTTTTGATGATCAAGCGGTTAAAGCAGCTCGTTATTGGCGTTTTATGCCAAACAAAGATGGATATCGCCAACGTGTGACAGTCCGTTTTGAAAGTACCCGCCTTGGTTGGAAAGAGTATGCGGTTAAGCAACAATCAACATTGATAACATTAGTTAAAGCTTATGCGAGACAAGATGCAAAAGGGATAACACTGACTGAAAATGCTTATATAGAACTGAAAAAGCAAGCACCTGAATTAGAAGATGGAAGAGAAGTAACTCGCTCTAACTATGATCCTTATGCTTCTTATTACCCTAGATTATCTAAACAACAGCAAGAAAAGCGTGCAGCGTTACAAGCTATCTTAAAAGAGTTGCAGACATTGCCTGATGGTAAAAATAACCATGAAAGTTGGGATAATAGCATTCGCTTTTTAAATGAAAAACTCGCTCTTCATCAGGATAATGCTGATATCGTGAGAACAGTGGCACGTTTTGAATTGCAATATTACAATATCGGGACAAATAATTTATCCAGCTCTCCTAAAATTTATCCTCAAGATAAAGAGTATTGGCAAACTTTATTACTTAATGCGCGTACTCACTTTGAACAGGCTATTGCATTAGAACCCGTTCGTGAAGATGTTTGGTTAGGGTGGGGAATAACATGGTTAGACGAAGATCCTGAAATTGCGGCAGGTGCATTTGCTAAGGCAACACAGCAAAAGTCCCAAGAGAGTGTTAGCTCTTTAATGCAAATGCTAGAAATGAGAATGGTGATAGCTACACTTGAAGGTGCTCGATTAGAGCGCTATCAGACCTTACGAGCGAGAATGGATATGCGCTATTTACCGGAAGGTGTTGAAGTTAAGCCTTCAGATGATTATCTCAGTGATGACTTAACACAAATTCAATTGGCTCAACGTGCAATACCCGCATCAGATCCGAATAGTAAAGTTGCTCGCTTACCGTTAAATACCGATAAAATTGAGCAATCAAATCGGATATTTAGTATTGATTTCTCATCAGCGAATATCAAAGGCAGTGATCAGGCATTACCAAAAGTGAAAGCACCTGACTCTGCACCTAAAACAGGGGATATGATCTTACAACTTGATGTTGATCCTCAAGGTATTCCTACTGTGGTGTTATTGAAATCTGGTAGTGGTGATATGAGCATAGACAATGCTGTTATTGATGCTGCATATCAATGGCGTTTTAATGGTTCACCTGCTCGAAAAGGTAATGTGCTTTTGATATCAGTCCAATTTAGCCAATAATTACTATTCAATTAAATAATGTTATAAAAAACCTCCTTTTTTGTTAGAGAAAAGGAGGTTTTCTTCTATTTGGAGATTTTCTAACTTATTGAAAGTCATAAATTTGTTATCTCGATCACAAAAAAATAACTATTTAAAAATAGCAAAACCACTTAACTGAGAAAACAGACCGCTTAATTCGTTATACAACCGCTAAGAGATTTAGTCACACCATTCCCGTGTCAGAATTCTTATTATGTAGCTGCGGGCAGTTATTTCTCAGATTCGCTCAAATCATTCTCTGCTGTCCCGCATTACTCTTTGGCTGTTCGGTCTTGCCTGAAAAAAAGGTGTCTCATGAACAAAAATGCATTTTTAAAGCACGTACCTTGGGTGATCCTCGGGATTATCGGTGCTTTTTGTCTTTCAGTGGTTGCACTTCGCCGTGGTGAACACGTCAGTGCGCTATGGATAGTTGTTGCTTCTGTTGCCGTTTATTTAGTTGCTTATCGTTATTACAGTCTTTACATCGCTCAAAAAGTGATGAAGCTTGATCCAACTAGAGCAACACCTTCTGTTCTTAATAATGACGGTTTGAACTATGTTCCGACTAACCGTTATGTTTTATTTGGTCACCACTTTGCAGCTATCGCGGGTGCAGGTCCTTTAGTGGGTCCAGTACTTGCTGCGCAGATGGGATATTTACCGGGTACACTTTGGCTATTAGCTGGGGTTGTGCTTGCTGGTGCAGTACAAGACTTTATGGTGTTGTTTATTTCAACACGCCGTAATGGTAACTCACTTGGTGAGATGATAAAGAAAGAGATGGGTCCTATTCCGGGTACTATCGCTTTATTCGGCTGTTTCCTTATCATGATCATCATTCTTGCAGTACTTGCACTTATCGTTGTTAAAGCATTAGCAGAAAGCCCATGGGGTGTGTTCACTGTTTGTTCAACAGTACCAATTGCCCTGTTTATGGGTATCTACATGCGCTATATCCGTCCAGGTCGTGTCGGTGAAGTCTCTGTTATCGGTATTGTATTACTGATTGCTGCGATTTGGTTTGGTGGTGTTATTGCTCAAGACCCATACTGGGGACCTGCGTTAACCTTTAAAGATACAACCATCACTTTTGGTCTTATTGGTTATGCTTTCGTGTCTGCATTACTGCCAGTTTGGTTGATCCTTGCGCCTCGTGACTACTTAGCGACGTTCCTGAAAATTGGGGTTATCGTTGGTTTAGCAATTGGTATTGTTATCCTAAACCCTGAACTGAAAATGCCAGCGGTTACTCAATATGTCGATGGTACAGGTCCATTATGGAAAGGGGCATTATTCCCATTCTTATTTATCACTATCGCTTGTGGTGCCGTTTCTGGTTTCCACGCACTGATTGCTTCAGGTACAACACCTAAGCTTATCGCAAATGAAATGGATGCGCGTTTTATCGGTTATGGTGCAATGTTGATGGAATCATTCGTTGCGATCATGGCGTTAGTAGCTGCATCTATCATTGAGCCAGGTCTGTATTTTGCAATGAATACACCGCCAGCAGGTTTAGGTATTACTATGCCAAACCTTCATGAATTAGGTGGTGAAAATACAGCAGTTATTATGGAGCAGTTGAGGGAAGTTACTGTACATACTGCTGCAACGGTTAGTTCATGGGGCTTTGTTATCTCGCCAGAAGAAATTCTACAAACGGCGAAAGATATTGGTGAGCCTTCTGTATTAAACCGTGCTGGTGGTGCGCCTACCTTAGCAGTTGGTATTGCAATGGTATTCCATAAAATCATTCCTGCTGCGGATATGGGCTTCTGGTATCACTTTGGTATCTTGTTCGAAGCGCTCTTTATTTTAACAGCGTTGGATGCAGGTACACGTTCTGGCCGCTTTATGTTCCAAGACTTGTTAGGTAACTTTATCCCTTACCTGAAGAAAACAAACTCATTCATTCCGGGTGTTATTGGTACAGCGGGTTGCGTAGGTTTATGGGGATATCTGTTATATCAAGGTGTTGTTGATCCATTAGGCGGTGTTAAGAGCTTGTGGCCTCTGTTTGGTATTTCAAACCAAATGTTAGCGGCGGTTGCTCTGGTATTAGGTACTGTTATCTTAATTAAGATGAAACGTACTAAATATATCTGGGTGACAGTGGTTCCAGCAGTATGGTTATTAATTTGTACAACATGGGCATTAGGTCTGAAACTTCTCAGTGATGACCCACAAATGGAAGGCTTCTTCTATTTAGCAAATGAGTACAAAGCGAAGATCTTAGCAGGTGGTGCCGACTTAACTGCGGCTGAAATTACCAATATGAATCATATTGTAATTAACAACTACACCAATGCGGGCTTAAGTATTCTGTTCTTAGTGGTTGTTTACAGCATCATTTTCTACGGTTTCCGTACTGCAATGAAAGCACGTAAAAACCCAGAAGTAACAGCAGAAGAAACACCATATGTTCCTATGCCAAAAGATGTAAAAGTGTCCTCAGGTCACTAATTTTAGGTAGTTAGGTTAACCCCCGTGCTGGCTTGCCAGTGCGGGGCTTAGGAGAAACTTATGTTTGGTAATTTAGGACAAGCTGGAAAATATCTAGGACAAGCAGCACGTATGCTAATAGGTATTCCTGATTACGATAATTATGTGCAACACATGAAAGATAACCATCCAGATAAGCCTGTTATGACCTATAACGAGTTTTTCCGTGAGCGTCAGGAAGCCCGTTATGGCGGTGGTGATGGTAAAGGCGGTTTTCGCTGTTGCTAATGATCCGTAAAGGAGATAAATGATGGAACCTATTGCAGTGACAATACTGACCGGTTTTTTAGGATCAGGAAAAACAACACTTTTACGTCATATGCTCAATGAAGAGCATGGTTATAAAATTGCTGTTATTGAAAATGAATTTGGTGAAGTACCGATTGATGATGAAATCATTGGTGATAGAGCCACTCAAATTAAAACGCTGACCAATGGTTGTATTTGTTGTAGCAAATCGAATGAATTAGAAGACACGCTATTAGACTTATGTGACAGCCTTGATCGTGGTGAAATCGAGTTTGATAGATTAGTTATTGAATGTACAGGCATGGCTGATCCCGGCCCTATTAGCCAAACATTCTTTTCTCATGAAATTATCTGCCAGCGCTACTTATTAGATGGCATTATCACGCTTGTTGATAATGTTCACGCTCAGCAACAACTGGATCAATTTACGATAGCACAATCACAAATTGGTTATGCTGATCGGATCTTATTAACGAAAACAGATGTTGCACCTGCCTCTCCTGAACTAATGGCACGACTAAGACGTATTAATGCCAGAGCACCTGTGCATACCGTTATTCATGGACAAATTGATTTAGGATTACTGTTTAACGTAAAAGGTTTTATGTTGAACGATAATCTCGATGTAAAACAGCCTCTGTTCCGTTATCAGGCTGATAAGCAAGATGACATCAATTCGATTGTGCTGAAATTTGATTATCCCGTTGAGTTGCAAGAAGTTTCAGACGTAATGGAAAAATTACTATTAAGCTTCGCTGATAATCTTTTGCGTTATAAAGGGATATTAAATATTAAAGACCAACCTAATCGCTTGTTATTCCAAGGTGTACAACGTCTTTATAGTGCTGATTGGGATAGGCCGTGGCATGAAGATGAAACACGCCAAAGCACATTGGTTTTTATCGGTATTCAATTACCAGAACAAGAGATAAGAGCTAGTTTTGATGCATTGATGCCTAGTACAGAAGAAAAGGCTCATTAACCTAATACCCTGTAGTGAGTGTTAGAAAGTAGTAAGAAGTAGAGCTGTAACCGTAGTCATTGAACCAACCATAGTAGTTGTAAATAGCAGTAACGAATATTGATAAGCTCCTGACTTGAGGAGGGTCCTGTTCCTAGGATCTTATGTTTCACCCCATAATAACCAACATTATGGGGTGCTTTTTTTTAAACGCTCAAATTAGCCATTGGCAACAGCTTTATATTCCATGATCTCAATAATTTGAATATCGGTATGTTGCATTGCACGGCTTGCCAATGCACACAGATTTTCAATTGTAGAATCAACGTCATGAGCAACAATACCGTCATTACCTGTCACATAAGTGTTATCTAGCGCCATTAATACAGCTTTATAAGCTGCACTCGCTCCGGTTGAGACTTTCATCGCACAGCTATTTGAAGCACCATCACAAATCACACCGCTGATATCACCAATCATGCTACTAATTGCCATAGCCATAGATTCGTAACGTTCATCCATAAGCCATGCAATTGCACCAGCAGCGCCCATTGATGCTGTTGTTGCCGCGCATAATGCAGATAGTGCAGGAAATTTATGGTGAATATAGATAGCCAGTAAATGGGAAAGCATTAATGCTCTTGCCATTTTTTCTTCGCCAACTTGTAAATATTCAGCAACTACCACAACAGGCATCGTTGCAGCAATACCTTGGTTACCTGAACCAGAGTTACTCATTGCAGGTAAAACGGCACCACCCATACGAGCATCAGATGCCGCAGAAGTACGGATCATGATTTCTGATAATAAATCTTTTGCTAATAAGCCACGCTGTTGTTGGCGTTGTAAAGTTTGCCCAATATGTAAACCATAAGTATTGTTCAAACCTTCTTTTGATAGCGCATCATTTAAGTGTGCTGACTCAAGGATAAAAGAAATTTCTTCTACTGGAGTTTGGGTAACAAACTGGTAAATTTCTTGGGTATTAGTTTGGGTTAACGTTTCTTTAATTTCACAAGGTGATGCAGACTGTTCTGCGCCATCGCAAGTGTTATCAAGAACAACATGACCGTTATGAATAATTTTAACGATATTAGTGTGATTACCGGCAATAATTACTGTTGCGCTATTTTCAGCATCTTCAACAGTCACTTCACTATATAGAACTTCTTGGCATGCTTTTTTAATTGAAACATTCACAATGCCAGCCGCTAATAGTGCTTTACTTTGTTCAACGTGATCTGGCGTTGCATTCTTTAATACTTCAAGACCTGCATTACAATCACCCCCAACGGCACCTAAACTCGCGGCAATGGATAATCCCACCATACCCGTACCTGGTACAGTTACGCCCATACCGTTTTTCATTAAATTGGGAGAAACTTCTGCACTAATGCGGGTAATAGGGTGTTGTAAGTAACTTGCTGCTGTTGCAGCCGCTAATGCAAGCGAGATAGGTTCAGTACAACCTAAAGCGGGTTTAACTTGTTGCTTAACTGCCGCTATCAATATTTTCCAACGAGAAGATAATTGTTCTTTCATTGCATGCATCCAATAAACAGTATGAGAATTCAAAGGGTTATTCTATTTTTAATACCATCATCATACTGAATTTATTGGAGAAAGTTTTTTCTGAATTTACTAACATTGTACAAATTTTGAGAAAATATTACCCTTTATAGCTTCTGTATTGGTAATTTTTTCCACATAAAATAAAAGCAAACGTTCTGACTCTTTAATGTAATTTATGAGTGCTAAAGAAGGAATATTTTGTATCTAGTGTATAAATTAAGGAGGATAAAAAATGAAGTTAAATAAGATAATTTAAAAAATTGACGATAAGATTAAATAAAAAGGCAATAGAACGAATACACAATTCTATTGCTAGTATAATCATCATACTTAATGTGGGCTAACTCAGAATCGTTAAAATAAAAATAATGAATGTTTTCAATATCACATTTTTATTTTAACAAAGCAGATAATAGGCTCATTAAATTTTAGTGTATAAGAATAATGCTTTATTATTTTGTTAATATTTTCATGATGATAGCTTTGATGTTTTTTTTAAATAAATAATTAAGTCTATATTTAGAAAAACAGTTAACTAGTTTTTATTTATAAAAATAACAATAAAATATCTTTGTCCATTTTTAATATGTTTATTATTTGAAAACAACCTGAAGCAACAAATATTGCTTCAGGTATATTTATCAATAATAGAAGATAGCAATAATAGCACTGTGGAAAACAAAACCTACCATAAGCGGTATTGCAGTCCTTTTTACAACATCAAATGGTTGTAATTTCGCGCCACTAGATACTGCAATGATAACACCTGCCACTGGAGACATACCACGTCCCATATGTGACGCTTGTTGCATTGGTAAAATCATCGCAATTGGGTTTACACCCATGCTATGGGCGATTTGTGGAATAAGTTCAACGAATGCAAGGAAAGGCGCATTACCTGAACCCATAATAATCGCTGCAGCTAATGTTACGATAGCGAAGACCAATGCCATTGCAAATGGTGGCAAGCCAACGGATTCCGCCATCACGATCAGGCTGTCAATTGCACCACTGACTTTAATACCATGAGCAAAAACACCCGCTGCGACTAATAATCCCACAACGTTACTAAATGCAGAACCCATACCCTTTAAGAAATGCTGGAAGCCTGCACACACTGATTTAAAATCACGTAAGCGTAATGTTTCAATCAGCATACAAATTGCCATTGAAATCAATACAATTGTGACCACATCAAGGTGAATGCCTTCAACAAATAGGCTTGATGAACTTACTGCCATAATAATAGGTAACATTGGCAGTAAGGCATAAAAGCCGGGTACATTTTTATCACTCTTTGCTTCTTCAGACATTTTGCCTAACTGAGGCACAAATCCGGCTTTGCGGTCACAATGGCGCTGCCAGAAGATATGTGTAATACCAACAGCTAATACGGTTGCAATCGCCGCAGGGCCTTGGTAATAAAGCACATATTCAACAACCCCTAAGTCAACCGCTTTTGCACCACGAATGGCATCAATAGCAGTTGGGGTGTAAGCAACGCCTAATGAAGTTGCGATCACGCCCGCAGCAGATGCTGGGGATAAGCCAAGTCCTATCATAATCGGGAACATCGTACCCATTAATAGAACGGCCAATCCAGTTGCTGAAGGAATAGCAAGTTGCAAAATACTCGCGAGTAAAAAAGAGAAAAATAGCAACACATAAGGTGAGCGCATATTTTTCAATGGGCGGGTTGCAACACGTACAACGGCCTCATTAGCGCCAATATGATCCATATAATGCGCAAATCCCATCAGTGCCATGATCATTAAACCAAGATCAGCCGCACGACTACTAAAGAGATCACGCATTACTTCAAAAGGATCTAACCAGCCAATACCTGTTGTTTTGACATTTTTAGGAAGAATATCTCCCCAACCAAACATCATTGTTAGCGCCATTAAGGCTAAACCAGCAACTAACAAGACAGGCTCTGCTTTATATCCTTTCAAGATCATTCTAGCGACAATAACAACGACAATTAAGACCGCAAGAATTTGGATCATGCCTTAGCTCCAGGTGCAAAGCGCTCAGCTGTGATCTTAACGACAGATTTTAAGACATCGCTGGCAGCGTAAAGCGATTTAACTGGTAGATATTCATAAATAGAGTGGAAGTTATGAGCACCAGTAAAGATATTAGGACAAGGCAGACCATTTTGTGAGAGTGCGGCACCGTCATAACCACCACGCATTGGAATTGGGCGAGGTGTAATGCCATTCGCTTCATAAGCGGCAACAGCAATATCGATAGGGTAACGGTTATCGCCTTGCAGGCTATTAAAGACGTTGGCATAACGGTCAGCAAGTTTACAAGTTACAGAGCCTTCACCCCATAAACCTTCACAATAATCTGAAAGTTGTTTTAAAAATGCCATGCGTTGTGCATAACCTTTTTCGGTGAAATCACGCACATCCATTTTTAATACAGTACGAGCGCTATTACCTGCTAATTGCTTGACCCAATAATAACCTTCACGACCTTCGGTATACTCTGGTGCTTCACCGCCCGGTAGCATTGCAACAAATTTATGTGCCATTAACAGTGAATTTTTTAATTTACCTTTTGCAGACATTGGGTGAGCTGAAGCACCAGTAAAGGTAATTTCAACATCTCCTGCATTCCAGTTTTCATATACTAATTCACCAATACCACAGCAATCTAATGTATAGGCAAAATCGGCACCGAATTCTTTAGTATCAAAGACTTTTGCACCACGTAAACCTTGCTCTTCATCGGGTACAAAACCAATTTTAACTGTACCGTGTTTCACTTCAGGATGTTGTTTAAAGTACTGCAACATATCCATAATTGAGGCGATAGCCGCTTTATCGTCAGCACCTAATAAGCTAGTACCATCGGTTACGATAATATCGTCACCAATATAGTTTTCTAATTCAGGAAATTCGCTTTGACGTAAAAAGATCTCAAGTTCTTTATTTAAGCAAAGATCGCCACCTTTATAAGGTAGGATTTGCGCTTTGGTGTCATTAGTTTGTTCTGCACTAGTGTCTAAATGGCCAAAGAAAGCAACGGTTGGAACTTCATAGTCAAGATTAGAAGGCAGTGTCGCGGTAACAATCGCAGTATCACGAATTTTGATATCTTCAACACCTAAAGCTTTTAACTCTTCGACTAATTGTAGAGCTAGGACTCGCTGACCTTCTGAAGAAGGCATAATACCAGCTGCGCCATTTTCCCTATTTGTGGTGGTGTTAACTTTTGTATAAGAAATAAACCGTTCAACGAGATTCATGACAATACTCCATTATGTTTTTAATTGTATTCTCTGTACTAATACTTACTGATTTTGCTTATTAGAAAAGACTAACATCTACTTGTATCATAAAAAAAACAATAGGGAATTATAGAAAAATTATTATTTTTACAATAAATTTTTAATGTTGATTATTATTTAATTTTTGGTTTTTTCTTTATTAAAAAAAATAGTGTTTTTTGTAGGTGAGGATATTTTATTTAACTTATGGGGATTTTTTTCTGTGATCTTAATCATGGAAAAAGCATTGTAAACATTAGATGTTTTAAAAATATAAAAATAATCATTATTTATTTTAATGTTTTATTTTATTAAATAGTTATATTTTATTAACCTTTTTATAGAATATAATCACAAATAATGAACAAAAGAACGTAACTTATTGATAGAAGCTAATTATGATATACGGTTTAATTCTCCTAAAATGACTAAGGGGGATATATGTATATAAATAATATGGTTAGAAGTACATTTTTAGCGATAAAAAACATTGAAAATAAAGGGGATAAAATTAAAAATGTTTTAAATGGAGTGGTATTAAGTTGTTATAATACAATTATTAGTTTTATAAAGCCAAGTTTTAATATAAAAAATAATTTCTTAGGGCTAAGAAAAAGTATTTCTAATATTGAAAATAAAAACAATCAGAGTGAAAATAAAACGACAAAGTTAGATAGCAAAGAAAAAATAAATAAAGAAGAACTTAATGAAACTAATGAAGTCTTTGACAAGTCATTCTCTTACGCCCAAAGAAAAGTAAAAAGTGATAAAATAAAAGAGAGTGTAATTAATGATATTATCTCCTCTTTGGAGGGAATATCTACATTAGAGAAAGAAAAAATCACACAATTTAAGAATGAATTAAAATTTAACTCTAAATGGATTCTATTTTCTGGTGATGCAATCTCTTTAGAAAAAACTAAAAATAATTATTTAGAGTCAATAGTAGATACCATATTAAATTCAGACGATAAAATAAAATCTAATTTTGGAAGTATTGATAATTACAAACATTTTTTACGCGATGATATCAATAATGCTGTTGAGTGTGTTCTTTATAAAAACTAAATTTATAGATGGTAGATAAATGATAGAAATAGGAAAATCAAAATATAGAATAGTATCTATGTTAAACTAATGGAATGATAATAATGATTATCGAAAAGATAAGTGGGTCACTACAAGGAAGTTCTTCATATTTATCAAATCAATCATCAAGTATTGATTTTAACATTAAACCTAGCTCTGTATTATTAATAGAGAATTCAGTAAATAAAATTTCTGATGTGAGATATTTAAATGATAAAGGCTTAATAGAAGATGAACCCATTTATATGGAAATGAGTAAGAGTGTAGGTAATGTTACCAATTCTTATGAAGTTCATTATGATGATAATACTGATAGTTATCTCTTTAATAAGAATTTATCCATTAATAATAAGAAGTTTAATTTTTTTGTTGATTTAAATGAGAAAGAAATTGAGTCAATATTTAGTGAGCTAAAAATTAAAAATTATGATATTAATAAACTAAGAATTACCAATTTTTCTGTTGAAGATTTTATAGAGGATATTGTTGAAGAAAATATTTATGAAACAATGAATGATGATTACTCCTTAAGTGAAAAATTAGAATTAATTAATGATTTATCTGACGTTGTTTCTAAAGATAAAAAAATAAAAGGAATTTTCAAAGATAATCTAATTAAATGTTTAAATAATATTTCATTAAATGAATTGTTTTCTTTATGTGAAGAATATGAAGAACAGTATGAAGTAGAAGAGTTTTTTTTAATTAGTCGATTTATTTTTCGATTTATAGAGGATTTTAATAAATCAAATAATAATAAAATAAAATCAAATGAAGATTTAAAGAGAGGGATAAATTCTATTATCCTTTTAAAAAGCCTAAAATTTAAAGATAATAATATTATTTAATATATTCCCCCGATAACAATATCGGGGGAAGTTCGATTATTATATATCCAAGCGCTTTGTTTGCCATCGACGAGAGCGCCAACGCCATGCGTTAGTTAATCCGCGTAACCACTCATCACAAAGGAAGCCAATCCATATACCAATTAGGCCCATTTCCATTTTTATACCGAGGAAATAACCCACCGGAATAGCCACACCCCACATAAAGCAAATTGCTGTCATAAGAGGGAATTTAGCATCGCCTGCCGCACGTAAGGCATTTACCATTACGATATTAAAAGTACGACCTGGCTCTAAAAAGACGGACAAAATAAACAGTGGGATCAATTGGTCGATAATGCGCTGGTCTTCTGTAATGGAATACAAAATAGGATCACGCATAAACCAATAAACAATAACTACCCCAATCGTAAATATCACGCCTGTTTTTAAGCTTTTCCAACCTCGAACAAAAGCATCATCAAAGCGCTTTGCACCAACTAAATGGCCTACTAATATTTCATTACCAATGCTAATCGCAATTCCAAAGAGCATTAAAAATAATGACAATTGGAAATAGAGCGTTTGTGCTGCAAGAGGGACTTCACCCATTAATCCAATAAAGGCAGATGCAGTCATATAATGTAAAATCCAAACCAAGTTTTCTCCCGCAGCGGGCAAACCGATATGTAGGATTTTCCCTAACATATTTTTAGACCACACTACGAGTTGTTTGGCTTCGAATTTAATACGTAAACCGTAGAACAGTAATCCACACAGTAAAATCACGGCGATAATACGGCCGACAACAGTAGACCAAGCAACACCCACTAATCCGTATTGTGGTAAACCAAAGAAGCCATAAAGCACAATCATATTACCAATAACGGTAACAATATTGGCTATCAATGTGACATACATAGCCGCTTTAGATTTGCCATAGACTCTCAGACAAGCTGCAAGAATAATCGAAATTGCCTCAGGAATAAGGCAAATACCAATAATATGTAGGTAGTTATAGCCATCTTGCACTAAATGCTCAGGCGTATTCATGATATGTAGAATATTGTAGCCAAAGAAAAGAATGATCAAAGCGCTACTAATACCTAGCAAAGAGTTAAAAGCGATAGAAATATGAATCGCTTGGCTGGCTTTTTCTCTTTTACCTGCACCTAAGTATTGTGCAATAACAACACTACAGCCCACACTAATAAAGCTAAAGATGGTGATAAACAGGTCAAAGACTTGGTTACCTACACCCATTGCTGCTAAGTAAGCGGTAGAAACGTGGCTTACCATATAGGTATTAATTAAAAGAGTGGCTAGATGTAGGAATATATCTATAAATATTGGCCAACTAAGGGAAAAAAGCGAGCGATCCGCTACATCAGACTGATGCATTGAAAACCTTCTTAAAAACAGAGTGAAATCGATATTATTAATATAACGTGTGGGAAGATAGGGAATTCTACAAGGTTTATTTATAAGGTAATAGTGCAAATAATGTTTATCTGGCAAAAAAGATGTTTATATGGTTTATTCGTTGATAACTAATCACTATTATCATTAAGAGATGATTAACGTTAAAGTCAGGGGAATTAATGAATACTAAAATAAAAGTGGCGATTGTCGGTTATGGCAATATTGGTCGATTTGCATTAGAAGCTGTTCAAGCAGCTCAAGATTTTGAATTAATGGGTGTTGTTCGTCGTGATATCAATAATATCCCAGAAGAACTGCAAAATATTACCGTAACTAACGATATCAAAACATTAGGTAATATTGATGTTGCACTCTTATGCTCACCGACACGCGCGATTAAAGAGTTAGCAAAATCTATTTTAAGCTTAGGGATTAATACAGTAGATAGTTTTGATGTTCACAGTGAAATTGTGTCATTAAAAACAGAATTAGATGAAGTTGCGAAAAAACATGACCGCGTTGCTGTTATTTCTGCGGGATGGGATCCAGGCTCTGATTCTATTGTTCGTACTTTAATGTTAGCTATGGCACCAAAAGGGATTACTTATACTAACTTTGGGCCAGGAATGAGTATGGGGCACAGCGTTGCGGCTAAGACCATTGATGGTGTCAAAGATGCACTTTCAATGACTATTCCATTAGGTACAGGTGTTCATCGCCGTATGGTTTACGTGGAATTGGAAGCAGGGGCGAATTTTAATCAAGTAGAGCAAGCTATTAAAGCAGATAGCTATTTTTCTTCTGATGAAACCCATATTAAGCAAGTTGATTGTGTTGATAGCTTAAAAGATGTGGGGCATGGCGTTCATATGACCCATAAAGGGGTATCAGGTAAAACTCATAATCAATTATTTGAATACTCAATGCGAATTAACAACCCTGCATTGACCTCTCAATTTATGGTATCTGCCGCAAGAGCCAGTATGAAACAACGTGCAGGCGCTTATACTGTTATTGAAATTCCACCTGTTGATTTCTTAGCGGGTGATTTAAATACATTAATTGCCAAATTGGTCTAATTTCAATTAAGACTCTCTGCATAAAATATTGCCCACATAAAGTGGGCAATATGGATTAACGCTTAGGCAAACTTGATGATTTTGAATTAGCGTTTAATACTTTTAAATTCTTTGGTAGTTGCGGTTAATGCCACTTCTGTTGGTAAGCGTTCCATTGAGCTTGCGCCATAGAAGCCATGACAGTCAGGGCAATTATCTAAGATATATTGTGCATCTTCTGGCGTTGCTATTGGGCCACCATGGCAAAGCACAATAACATCAGAACGCACAGCTTTTGCCGCTTTTGCCCAGTCATTAATTAGAGGAACACAGTCCGCTAATGTTAATGCTGTTTCAGCACCAATATTACCGCCAGTTGTTAACCCCATATGAGGGACAATAATATCTGCGCCAGCCTCAGCCATTGCAATCGCATCTTCACGACTAAAGACATAAGGTGTGGTTAATAAACCTTTTTCATGGGCTTTGCGGATCATATCCACTTCAAGCCCATAACCCATACCTGTTTCTTCTAAGTTAGCGCGGAAATTACCATCAATCAGACCTACTGTTGGGAAATTCTGTACGCCAGCAAAGCCTGTTGCTTTAACTTCATCTAAGAATTTATCGAAGTTACAGAATGGATCTGTACCGTTAACACCAGCAAGCACAGGTGTATGTTTAACAACCGGTAATACTTCTTTTGCCATATCCATAACGATTTCATTAGCGTTACCATAAGCTAATAAACCCGCTAAAGATCCTCGACCAGCCATACGGTAACGACCTGAGTTATAAATAACAATAAGGTCAATACCACCGGCTTCTTCACACTTAGCTGAAAGTCCTGTACCTGCGCCACCACCAATAATCGGTTCATGGCGTGCAATCATTTCATTGAATTTTTTTAGTAACGTTTCACGTGAATGAGTCATTCTTCTTTCTCCGTGGTTAACAAATAAGTTCCTGGTGTAAATCATAAATTTGCTGAGTAAACTCAGCGGAGTTTATGTGATAAGGACTGATGACTAACTGACGAGTCTCTGTCTCTTTAAATGTTGTTATAAATGCATCAAAAAAAGCTTGGTTCGCTTTAGGCTCCCAGAAAGGGGCTCCTTCAATATCCAGAGCTGAAAAACCGCCCTGTGGTAATACAAACCGCAATGGACCTTCACACTGATTGAGTTTTTCAGCGATCCAGATACCTAATTGACGGTTTTCCTCTGGTGTTGTGCGCATTAAGGTGACTTGCGCATTATGATGATAAAATTGACGCCCTTTATATTTCTCAGGAATACTAGAAGGGCGACCAAAGTTCACCATATCTAATGCGCCACAAGAACCTATATAAGGGGTTTTGGTACGGGCGATTGCACCAAAACGGTCTTCATCACAAGCAAGCACACCGTCAAACAAGTAATCACATACTTCTGTTGTTGTAAGATCGAGCACGCTATGAAGTAAGTGACTGTCTGCTAGTTTTTCCATGGCTTTACCGCCACTTCCTGTTGCGTGAAAAACAAGGCAGTCATAATTATTTTCAAGTTTTTGTGTGAGTTGTTGTACACAAGGCGTAGTTACACCAAACATCGTTAATGCAACAGCCGGTTTATCAACAACTTGTTCTTCTTGGTAAAAATAAACAGCGCCAGCTATTTGATTTGCCGCATTTCTTAGTACCTTACGAGAAATACGATTCAAGCCGGATACATCTGTAACGGAGTACATCATTGAGATATCACTTGCACCGATATAGCCTGAAATATCACCAGACGCCATCGTAGATACCATCAATTTAGGTACACCAATTGGCAGCGATTGCATTGCTGGTGTAATCAGTGCCGTTCCCCCTGATCCGCCTAGCCCAAGAATGGCTAAGACATCATCACAGTGAGTTAAATAGTGTTCAAATGCGATAGACATCGCTTCTATTGCTTTCCCTCTATCGCCACAAAAAACAGCTTCTTCGCCATTTGGGTGAAAGCGTGCAACTTCTGTTGCTGTGACATCGGCTTCTCTAGCTAATGCCGTGGGTTTGGTTGTCAAGTCAACGGTTTTAACAGGAAGGCCTGCTTTTTTAATTAAATCACTGACATAAAAAATCTCAGCACTTTTAGTATCAAGCGTTGTGGCAATATAAATAGAACCAGAATACTGTTTCATAAGCCTTCCCATACCTTTTATGATTATCGACGAATAGATTATAATCATAATGAGACTAGAGTTTCATTTATCATAGCATCGTTTTGAGACTGCTGTCTCATTATTTTTATTTTTTGTACATTAAAGGTCGATAAGGTGCGATTAATCACCTAAAGTAAACGTCAAGTGTTGTGAATATTTAGCTTAAAATAAGCCAGACACATAAAAGTGTAGAAATAACGAAGGATCTTCTATGAGTTACAGTGATGAAACGGATGCAATGTCCGGTACACGAAAAAGAACCCATCAATTATTGGTGACAACAGCATTGGGGCTTTTTGAGCAAGGAATGTTACCGACAGTGTCGGAATTAGCGGCACATGCAGGTGTTTCGAGAGCAACCGCATATCGTTATTTTCCCACACAAAGTGATTTAATTAGTGCCACAGTTGACGCAAGTTTAGCGCCGATCATTGCATGGACACCTACTCCTGAAGATAATACGCAACAACGCATTACTGAATTGCTCAATCTTGCCTATCCACAAATGTTTAAACATGAAGGTGCGCTACGTGGCGCATTGCAAGTTTCATTGCAGCAATGGGCAAAAGAGAGGCAATCAAGTGAATATGCAGAAAAACGATTTATTCGCGGTCATCGTAAAGAGATTTTACTCAAAGTTATTGAGCCATTAAAATCACACTATCCTCAAGAAATGTGGGATAAGGTGATTAAATCGTTCTCTTTAATTTACGGGTCTGAAGTCTTTTTGGTAATGAAAGATATCTGGAAAATGGATGATCAACAGGTCATTGATATGACTCAATGGATGGCAAAAGCTATTTTAAATCAGGCAAAATCTGATTATCCCGCAGATAACGATTAATTATTTGAATAAATCAGTTAAAATTGTATAAATCATTTACGTTTTAGCTATTGCAGGGATCGTTATGTCACACAAAACAGAAGACCAAGAGTGGCTGGTAGAACAACTACAATTTATTGCACAAGGCATTGGTAAAACATTATCGCCTTTTTGTGAAGTTGTACTTCATGATCTAACCGATAGTGAAAATACCATTATGGTCATTGAAAATAATCTATCAGGTAGAAAAGTGGGGGATAGAGCAACTGAATTGGGAATGGCACGTATTGAATCGTCGAATTTCCCTCAAATAGTGGCTAATTACCCGAATCAATTTCCTGATGGTAGAACAGCAAAAAGTACCTCTATTGGTATTAAAGATAAGCAAGGTAATTATGTTGCTGCGTTATGTTTAAATATTGATATTTCAATGATCAAAGGATTACAAATGGTGCTGAACCAATTTGCGACCCTTGAAGAAGGTAATGACATTATTGAAACCTTTAGTTCAGTGACTGAAGACTCGCTGAAAAAACGTATCGATGAATTTTCTGCGACTTATTCAGTGACACCAAGAGCATTGAAGCCACATCAACGACGTGAATTACTACTATGTTTACAGGATGAAGGCTATCTTTCACTGCGTAAGGCAATGGAAATTACCGCACAATATCTTGGTGTTTCAAGAGCGACTGTGTATAACGATTTAAAAGAGTAGTCATCTTTCATTATTAGCTATTGCTAAAGAATAAATAAACTTAAAAAAAGATATCACTTGTTGATATCTTTTTTTATTTCTATTTTTATAGTTTTATAATATGTCGTATTTTTATTGAAAGTGGTTAACTGATTACTATTGTGTGATTTTTATAAACATAGAGAAAAATTAAGGAATAGACTGTCTTTATTGATGAAAATGGAGATGGTGAAAATGATAATAGAAAGTAAAGTTGATCAAAATAGTTTTAGAGTAAAAGTAAATAATAATTCTAATTATTCTAATAATAAAATTAATAGTTTATGTGAAAGTATTGAAAATAACAATAAAGACTTTAGGATCGACTCTAAAGAAAATAATATTTTATTAACGGGTGATCAATTTGAGGCTGTTTTTGGCAATTTGATTAGTGAAATAAATAACAGTATTGACTCTTTAGATTTTAAATTAACGGAAAAATTAAATTGTAGTGTTGAAAGTAAAAAACTTCAAGAATCCATTAAGACTTTAAATAAAAATGAAAATGAAACGAGTGAAATGACTTTTTCTATGATCAAGTTTGGAAAAAAAAGACTTAATGTAAATGAGGAAATTAAATTTAAAGATGAAAAGAAAAGAAGTTTTAAAAATTTATTATCATTTTTTATCTCTCCATTAAAATATATTTCAAGGATGAGTTTGCCGATAAAAACAAATAAATTTAATAAAGAAATTAATAAAGAGCTAGGTGAGTATAAACTTGAAAATAAAAACCATAACCGTAAAGAGGTTGAGTTCTTTTCAAAACGCTTTAATGAGTTAAATAGCAATTTTGAAAATAATATAGCTAGAGTGGAAAGTAAAAAAAACGAAGCCATCAATAAGGAAAATAGAAGTTTATTGATTAAATATCATACTTTGGAAAAAACACTAGAATATAAATTTCTTAGCGATATAAAAAAATTAAAAAGTGAACTTGTTAGTGATCTTATTGAAAGTAAATTTAACACTATTACGCCAAAGTTATTAAAAGAAATTAAGAACTATTTAGATAGTAAATTATCCAAAGAAAGCAACTATGATATTTCGAATTTATTCTATGATAATACTATTAATGATTTAAAAGATATATTAAAGAATGTTATTAATGATAGTAAAAGAGGTGTTTATTTTGATGATGCTATTTTAACTTCAGTGAGAACAGTTATAAAAGAAGATAATCTAATTGATTATAAAGGTGATAATTTAAGTAATGTTAAGAACGAAATATCAAAAGATATTATAAAAGAATTATTTAACAATATTTCTAGTAATGAGAGTTTTATTGATGAAGGTGAGTTACTTTCAAAAGTAGATCTTTTAACTAAAAAATTCAAAAATGAAATTTCAAAAAATATGGGGGAGGTTAATAATGAAATAATAAGTAAGCTTAATGAAAATTTTTATAATAATATAAAGAAAAGTGGTAATGGCCATGATTTGCTAACTCGTTTATTTAAAAATACTAGTAATAATATTAATTATAAATGGGCTCAAGATGCAGTGGTGTTATTAATATATTATGAAACATTCTCTAATCAAGATTTAAATATAAAGAAATATAATAATAATGGTGTAGCTAATATTGGTGGCTCTGGTTCACATTTAAATAAACTATCATCATTGCAGCTTGATTTACAATCAATTTTTAATCGTTTGGGGTTGGATACAAATGATTTAGAAAAATCTAAAGATGAAGTTATGAGAAAATATTTTTCAAATTATTTTGAACATATATGATTGTTTTATTAAATTATTTTTTATTTATATGTTTAATAATTAAATCATGTTAATTATATATAAATGGATAATCTATGATTATTGATAAGAAAATATTCGAACCCGGAGTGTCATTTTTAAATAAAACGCATCATATTCCAAAAAAGGAAATTTATACTTATGCTAAAAAAATAAATAAGATAAAAAATACACCAGTTGCTCCATCTTTTGGTAAAAAAGTTATTCATATGTTAACCTCTCTATTTCATAAAATAGAAATTAAATTTCTTATAAGAAATATAAAAAATAATAAGTTATCTAGTGTTGTTGATATAAATAAACATAATAATTTTTTTAATGATGTAGATAATGAAGAAAGTAAAAAATCAGATGGCTCTTGTAGTATTAATTCTAATAGTGAGGGTTGTTTTTCACAAGATGAAATAAAAAATAAAAATTTAGAAGCTATAAAGAATATAATTTATCATGCAAATGATAAATTTGATTTTTATAGTTTTTGTGATTATTTGACTGAAATAAAAAGAGCTAAAGATTTTTTCTCGTCATTAAATGATGTTGCGGGAGGTGAGTGCTCTGACAGTAAATTAATTGTCGATTTGTTAAACAAGATTGCTATAAATAGAATCAAGGCAATAGATGATAAAAGTATAAAGAATGTTTTTAAGTTAGTTAGTTTAAAATTTGATTTTGAAAATGTGAATTTAAATAAAAAATATGATTTTATGCATAATTTTTCAAGTTTAAAAGAGAGAGATAAATTTATAAAATCAATTAATTTATTACTAATTAGCATAGATGAAGGTCAAGTTCTTAAGAAATTTGATAATAATATAAAAAATGAAATGGAAAATAAATTATCAATCATTATGATGATAGTTCTTGGTAAAAATACTGATGGTGAATATTCCTTTGATAGCTTAAAGCAAGAATGGAATGAAAAATATATTAGTAATAATTATAATGCTATAAAAAGAAATAAAATTATAAATACTGATATACAAGAAAAGACAAATTTAGCTAATAGTATAGAGATAGAAGAAACAATAGAAATACCTAAACCCTTATCCAAAAAAGATTTTAATACTAGATATATTGGTATTGATGATTTTGATATTGGTGATTATAAACTTACATTAAGACGTGAAGATGATTGTATAAAAGGAATAGATAAATATGATGATTTAGATTTGCAATGGGATGATGAGTTTACCAATATAAATAATATTGTTGATGATAAAGAACAACAAGAACAAAGTGAGAAAGAAGAAAGAATAAATGATGTTTTAATGGAAAGAATAAAACAATTAAGCCTAGGGCTGAATTCAGACGAAAAATTTAATAAAATAAATAATGCATTAGAATTAATTATGCTCGATATAGATGAATACTCTGCTGAAGCAGTTTCTCCTTTGGATTTAGATAAGGAATTGAAATTTTCACCAAATAATTATCAATTGGATTTTGACACAAAAGAAAACGCTAGTGAAATAAGTGAAGAAGATAAAAATAATAAAAAACTATAAATCTTTCCTTAAATAATATTTTTTATCACTTATAGGATAGTTTTCTAGGGTGCCAAATATCTCAAATCCCTGCTTTTGATAAAAAGGCAGAGCTTGAAAGCTAAAGGTATCGACTTCAGCGTATTTGGCACCTTTCTCTTTTGCTGTGTTTTCCATTGCTTGCAGTAATTCTGTACCTATATTTTGTCCTCGATGGGCTTTATCTACCCACAAATAACGAATACGCAGCCAATTTCCTAAAATATCCCCAGTGATCCCACCTATTTTTTTACCGTTTTCTTCCTTAAAAACAGCCAGTGGTGTGTACTGTTCCATCTGAATATAACGAAGGTTGTGAGTCAATAATCCTTCATAAATTTCATTGATCTCATTCGGTGTTGGATTTGTAGTAATTTTTAACGACATAATCGGCTCTTAATATTAAGAAAAATAATAATTACATTATCACTATTTGGTTATTAAATATTTATATAAATGCTAGGATAAAACCATAATTAAAAAAACTGAGTAACACAACATGTCGTTTTTAAAAACTCTACCAGGTATTTTATTTTGTGCTTTAATTGGTGGTGTTCTCACACTATCTGGCTTACCTATGGCTTTGATGTTTGGGCCAATTATTGTTGTCATTATTGCTTATCGTTTTAAATGGGAGCTTGCGGTTCCTAAGCATACATTAACTTTTATTCAGCTTACTTTAGGAACATCGGTTGGTCTAATGTTTAACCAAGTTCATTTAGGCAGTGCTGATAATTTAATGATTTTATTACTCACCCTTGTTGTTTGTTTAGCCATTCAATTTTTTGTGAGTTATTTTTGGTTCCACCGTCATATTGGTTGGACGAAAGAAGAATCAATGCTTGGAGCTGTTCCCGGTGCGATGGCTGCTATTTTAGCATTGACTGATCATACGAAAACGCCACCCCAAAAAATTGTTATTTCTCATACTATTCGTTTAATGGTGCTGATTATTATGGCGGGTTTTATTGTCGGAGCCGATAAAGCCAATATGCCAGAGTTTGCTATACCTGAAATGACCCTTATTTCATTGTTGTGGTTATTATTGATTGTTGCTTTAGGGTTAGGTTCAGGGCTTTTATTGCAGAAAATCCGATTCCCTGCGCCCTTTATGTTAACGTCATTAGGCAGTGCGATATTGGTTCAATCGTTTGTTAGCGAATCCATTGCTTTTCCCATGCTACTTAATGAATTGAGCATGGTTTTAATCGGTATGAATATCGGAGCACACTTTGTTGTTTTCCCTCTCTCATCACTAATTAAAAATGCTTTTTCTTCTGTGCAAGTGGTTATTATTAATGTGATTTTAACGGTGATTGTTGCATGGGGAGCGGCTTATTTAACAGGTGTTCCTTGGGCTACATTAGTATTAGCTTGGGCGCCAGGAAGCATGGAAGCCATGACATTTGCAGCTATAACGATGAATGTAGATGCGGCTTTTGTTATGTCGAATCATATTTTTAGAATGTTGATTATTCAAAGTATTCCATCGGTAGCTTTATATTGGAATGAATATAAACAGAAGAAAAATAATCAGCACAAAGAAGAATAAAAGTTAGAAGGGAAGTTTTGTTTCTTTGATAACCCCTATTTAGTTGCTTTATATTGTAGTATAAGCATGCTATTTCAAGAGGTTATCTTATTCTATTAATCCAATGGTGATTTAATAGAGGCATTAATAGTTTAATAAACTGAGTGATTTATTAGCTAACAGTTGGCATTTCTTATTGTGTGATACTTCAATACCTTTTAGATCATTGTAGCTATCTTCATTCAATTGACCCATTGGCAATGTCGAGTAATTACTAACATCCCATTGTTGTGAGCGAGAAAAGACCATTAAGGCTCTTTCAATTTTAGATTTTGATATCTGCTCATAACCACAATCTTTGTTTAAAAAAAGGTAGATGGCGGTTAAATCTGCCAAGTCTTCTGCTTGTGTATAAGTTAACGCTTTTGCACTTGAAGAAAAGAGCATAGTAAAAGAAAGCGTTAGTGTGCAGAACAAGGCGAACATTTTTTTCATTAGGTGTGCTGTTCCTTTGTGTGATGATTTAGCAAGTTTTGTTATTTGGCTTAATGTAGTTAAAAGTTTTGCAAAGACCCGCTGTTTTGTTGGGTTTTAAATTGACCTTCCAGTAAGGGGAAACTTTAGCATTGGTAATAGTTTACAAAACTTCTTTATTCATCTTATTTCGATAAATACAAAATAATTTGTTTTTATTCAAAGGAATACATTATGCAACGTCGCGAATTTTTAAAATTAGGCGCCACATTAAGTGCTGTAACATTATTACCAAGTTGGAGTCGCTTTGCGTTTGCCCAAAGTAACACGCCTTCATTGGCTATTCCACCTCAAATTGCCCCCGATGCTCAACAAAAGATTGTTCTGAATATTCAACAAGGTATTTCTAAATTTATACCTACCGCGAACACCACCACTTGGGGTTATAACGGCAGCTTATTAGGCCCCGCATTGAAACTTAAACGTGGTCAACCCGTCACAATTAATATCAATAACCAATTACCTGAGACAACAACTGTTCACTGGCATGGACTTGAAATCAGTGGTGAAGAAGACGGCGGCCCACAAGCAATGATTGAGCCAGGAAAATCTCGTACTGTCACTTTTACACCCAATCAAGCTGAATCAACGTGTTGGTTCCATCCTCATACTCATGGTGTTACCGGACAACAAGTCGCCATGGGATTAGGCGGGTTAGTGATTATTGAAGATGATGAAACCGCAAGCCGTAAATTGCCTAATCGCTGGGGAGTTGATGATTTACCCGTTATTTTACAAGACAAGCGTTTAGACAGTGATGGACAAATCGATTATCAACTCGACGTAATGAGTGCTGCAATTGGTTGGTTTGGCGATATGATGTTAACCAATGGCGCTATTCAACCGCAGCATATTGTACCAAAAGGTTGGGTTAGATTACGTTTCTTAAATGGCTGTAATGCGCGTAGTTTAAACCTTGCCACAAGTGATGGCAGACCAATGTATGTGATTGCCAGCGACGGTGGATTACTCGCCGAGCCAGTCAAAGTGACCGAATTACCAATTTTAATGGGTGAGCGCTTTGAAGTTTTAGTGGATACCTCTGATGGACGCGATTTTGATATTGTCACTTTACCCGTGCGCCAAATGGGAATGGTTTTAGCGCCATTTGATAATGTATTACCTGTATTACGCTTGTTACCATCAGCAGAAAAAGGGCAAGGTCTTTTACCTGAGCAATTAGCACTTATTCCTGCACTACCAACATTAAGCAATCTTTCAACGCGCACATTACATCTACGTATGGATATGCGTTTAGATATGCAAGGCATGATGCTATTAACAGAGCGTTATGGTGATAAAGCATTAGCGGGTATTCATCATGGAATGAGTCATATGCGTCAAGGTAACGGCAGTGGCATGATGGGCGGTGGCATGAATTGCGGTCATGGTAATGGTGATTTAGATATCTATAATGCTAACAGTATCAATGGTATTCCATTCTCAATGACTGAACCTGCATTTGATGTGAAACAAGGTGTTTACGAACGCTGGGTTGTTTCTGGGCGTGGCGATATGATGTTACATCCATTCCATGTTCATGGTACACAATTCCGCATTTTATCTGAAAATGGCAGAGCACCAGAGAAGCATCGCCAAGGTTGGAAAGATATCGTGAAAGTTGAAGGGCAATTTAGCGAAATTTTGGTGAAATTTGATCATTTGGCGACAAAAGCACATCCATTTATGGCACACTGCCATTTATTAGAACATGAAGATACTGGAATGATGGCAGGTTTTACTGTTAGTAAATAATCTATCACTATAAAAATCATTAATATCAGTAAGATAAATTAATAAAAGGCATGGAATTAATATTTTGTGCCTTTATTTTCATTAAATCAGATCATCGCATGATGAAGGAAGTTCTGGTACAATCGTTTGCTTTCCCCGTTAACCCAATCGAAATTAATCATGAAACATATTGTTGATGTCATGATCTCTGAAGAAGAGATCAAACAGCGTATTGCTGAGCTAGGTCGTGAAATCACAGAACATTACCGCCCACGTCAAGGTCAACATGATCTTGTCTTAATCGGCTTGTTAAAGGGTTCTTTTATTTTTATGGCAGATTTATGTCGTGAAATTGACGTGAACCATGAAGTCGATTTTATGACTGTATCAAGTTACGGTAATGGTATGACGTCAACGCGTGACGTTAAAATCATTAAAGATCTCGATGAAGATATTCGTGGTAAAGATGTTCTGATTGTTGAAGATATTATCGACTCAGGTAACACCTTAAATCGGGTTAAAGAGATTTTAAGCTTACGTGAGCCCGCTTCTATTTCTATCTGTACTTTATTGGATAAACCCTCTCGTCGTGAAGTAGATGTACCTGTTGAGTGGATTGGTTATTCCATCGAAGATAAATTTGTTATTGGTTATGGCATTGATTACGCACAGCGTTATCGTCACCTGCCTTATATTGGGCATGTAACATTATTAGATGAGTAATTTATTTACTTAAAATAGAAGTAAAAAAACCCGCTTTAGGCGGGTTTTTTTATCGGCATTACTTAATAAAAATAGACACAGGTACATTGAATCTAGCTGCCAGTTTTTTAATATGCTCTAGTGTGAGATTACGTTCACCATTGAGAATACGACTTACATAAGAGCGTGAGCCTAATTCTTCTTTAAAATCAGTCGTATTTAGCTGATATTGATCCATCAATGTGCGCAAAACTGCAATTGCATCATCACATTGATTGAGTCTTGCATTGAAAGCTCCAAATTCAGGTGCGCTATTTTCATATTCGTCAATTTTATGACAAAGCATATCAATTAAAGGATTATCTGGGTCGTGTTCTACTAAGTATTCAACTAATTTGACACCCTCTTCATAGTCTTTACGAGATTGGTTATGACCAAGAATAGGAACTATATTGACTAGGCTATTAGCAGCCTTAATTGCATCAACAATCATCATTCTTTTGTTCTCCGATAGTAATCAATGAGTTTATCGTATTCAGCATGAGTAGAAATATGTTTCACAAATATTTTGTCGCGTTCAAAATCCGCAAAAAATAGGATCCTTAGCGTATTTCCACCAATATCGATAACCCACCATTTTTCTCTATACTTCATCCTATCTAAACTTGGGAAGACTTTTTTTAATGCTTCAGGTGTTTGATAAGTATTCTGTTTTAGCGTTCTATAAGCATCGGTAAGTGCTTGAGCACAATTGGGGAAACGTATAGATGCTAAATCAAAAGGCTCTCGTGATATTACGTGCATTCCCTGCCCCTTGTTTCCTATTTGTCAACAGACTAGCATCTTTCTTTGTTGTTGCCAAATAGGCAACTATATATTTTAAAACTATAAAAAAACCCGCTTTAGGCGGGTTTTTGTTATTTAATCGAAAGTATCTTATTAACGTGGATGACTCAATTTCGCCATTGCTTGACGATAAGAAAGTTCAAGTTTCTCACGGCTGTCAGAGGTGACATCAAGATCGTGTAGTTCACCGTTATTTAAACCGTAAACCCAACCGTGGATCATCACTTTTTGCCCACGCTTCCACGCTGCTTGCATAATTGTCGAGTGACCAAGGTTATAAACTTGCTCAATAACGTTTAGCTCACAAAGTAGGTTTAATCTATCTTGTGGTGCAAGTTCACCTAACATAGAACTGTGTTTGTACCAGATATCGCGGATATGCAGTAACCAGTTATTGATAAGTCCTAATTCGGTGCCTTCAATAGCGGCTTCAATACCACCACAACCATAGTGACCACAGACAATAATGTGTTCGACTTGTAATACATCAACCGCATACTGGATCACAGAAAGACAGTTTAAGTCAGTGTGAATGACTAAGTTTGCTACATTACGGTGAACAAATAAGTCACCCGGTGCTGCGTTGATTAATTTTTCTGCTGGAACGCGGCTGTCAGAGCAACCAATCCATAAAAAGTGAGGTTTTTGACCTTTACAGAGATCTTTAAAAAACTGAGGATTTTCTTCAGTAACAGATTCTGACCATTGCTTGTTATTGGCTAACAGCTCTTCAATTTTTCTCATCATGACGTGACTGCCTGTAAATTCGGTTTCCCACCATTTGCGCTGACAGTACGCCAACACGAAATAGCTCTTGTGTTATTGTTGGATGCGAGAGATCCATTAAGAAAGGGTATTTTTATACCATTACTTTTGAATTAATCAGAGGGCTTTTTAAAGCCAAGTGACAGATAATTGCTTGTAATTTTTCGCTTTCAAATAAGATAGATCTTTTTATAGCATTTGTTTAATGAATTTATCAATACATTCCTTGATGTAAATCAAATGTATAAAAAGATAACTGTTTGTTAAACCTGCCGTTGTATTATTCAAAAATAGATACTTGCAAATATTACGTAAATAAAACTAATGATTGTGATTATTGGTTTTATTTTTACTCTGAAAGTAAAAAGGATAAAAATAAAGAGCATCATTGATTGAGGTGATAAATGGAGGGATAATATTCATCAGTAAACTTGAGAAACAAAGGCAATAATTTTATTGGTATCAATTAGGCTAAATGATTGCATCAAGGGATAAATTTATTAAAACATCAGAATATTCGTAAGAAATAAAAGAACCTTGAGCCTTGATGGCTAATTTTCTTTCTCTCCATCTCTTATTCTTTATTATTGTAATAGTTAAAAAATATTTATTTATTCGTTTGTGTCATAAGCCCTAAAACGGTTTATTTGCCACCGAATATTCTCTAGAATAACTTATTCCATTTTATTCTTTGAACTAAGCTTATTTTCTGATTTCAGCTCAGTTAATGCTGAATAATGCAGTTGATAAAAGGTAATTCCCACATATGACGTATGCATTGGAGTTAACGGAGTTAACGAAAACTTATCACAATGGCGTAAAAGCGCTAAAAGGAATTGATCTCACCGTTGAGGCTGGCGATTTTTATGCTTTATTAGGCCCTAATGGCGCAGGCAAATCGACCACAATTGGTATTATTAGCTCTTTAGTTAATAAGAGTAGCGGTAAAGTCAAAGTATTTGGTTATGACACTGATACCGATATGGTCAATGCAAAACGTCAATTAGGATTAGTGCCACAAGAATTCAATTTCAACCCTTTTGAAACCGTATTACAAATTGTACTCAATCAAGCCGGTTATTATGGGGTACCTCGTAAATTGGCATTAGAGCGTGCCGAAATTTATTTAACCCAGTTAGATTTATGGGAAAAGCGCGAAGATAGAGCGCGTTTTTTATCTGGGGGAATGAAGCGCCGTTTAATGATTGCGCGTGCATTAATGCACCAACCTAAATTACTTATTCTTGATGAGCCTACCGCAGGTGTTGATATTGAATTACGTCGCTCAATGTGGACGTTTTTAAAACAATTAAATGCTGAAGGTACAACCATTATTCTAACCACACACTATTTGGAAGAAGCAGAAATGCTGTGTCGGAATATTGGTATTATTCAACGTGGTGAACTGGTTGAGAATACCAGTATGAAGGGGCTATTAAGTAAATTAGAGTCTGAAACCTTTATTTTAGATTTAGCACCGAAGAGCCCACTACCTGAATTACAAAATTATCAATATCGCTTGGTCGATACATCTACATTAGAAGTTGATGTTAAAAGAGAGCAAGGACTAAATAGTGTTTTTGCTCAACTTAATGCACAAGGTATTCAAGTGTTAAGTATGAGAAATAAAGCCAACCGCCTTGAAGAATTATTTGTTCACTTAGTGAATGAAGAGCATACAGTAGAAGGAGAGAGGGAATGATTCAGCTGTATTGGGTAGCCCTCAAAACAATTTGGATTAAAGAAGTCACCCGTTTTGGTCGTATTTGGGTACAGACATTAATTCCACCAGTAATAACCATGTCTCTCTATTTCGTTATTTTCGGAAACCTGATTGGTAAACGAATTGGCGATATGGGCGGTGTGGATTATATGCAGTTTATTGTTCCTGGCTTGATTATGATGGCAGTAATAACAAACTCTTATGCAAATGTTTCTTCTTCTTTTTTTGGTGCGAAATTTCAACGTAGTATTGAAGAATTATTAGTTTCACCAGTGCCAACGCATGTTGTTATTGCCGGTTTTGTTGGTGGTGGTATGGCCCGAGGTATTTGTGTTGGTATTTTAGTGACCTTAGTTTCACTCTTTTTTGTACCGCTAGAAATACATTCTTGGACAATGGTGGTGGTGACATTACTGATGACCTCAATTGTGTTTTCTCTCGCCGGATTATTAAATGCAATTTTTGCGAAAACCTTTGATGATATTAGTATTATCCCAACCTTTGTTTTAACACCATTAACCTATTTAGGTGGTGTGTTCTATTCACTTTCACTACTACCTGAGTTTTGGCAAGGTGTATCCAAGCTTAACCCAATTGTTTATATGATTAGTGGTTTCCGCTACGGTTTTCTGGGCATTACAGATGTCTCTTTAACCGTAACGATTAGTGTTTTGTGTCTTTTCATTGCTGTGTTTTACGTTATTGCATGGTATTTAATCGAAAAAGGTCGTGGTTTAAGAAGCTAATCAAAAAAGCAAAATAGAAAGTTATAAAAGTTGAAATCGGTATCTTATTTAGAGATACCGATTTTTTTTAGCTATTTTTTCAGCATAAATGTTAATTTTTCTTTAAATGATGACTTTGCTATTAACAAAGAGAATTTTCTTGTTTAGTATACTAAACACTTTGGCAGGGGATAAAAAGGAAATGTAATGACAACGGCAAGCCAAACAGGTAAAGCACCTGAGGCAATCTCTCGTAATAAGCTTTTATGTATTGCAGGTATGGGATGGACTTTTGATGCAATGGATGTGGGATTACTTGCATTCTTACTCACAGCATTAAAAGAAGATTGGGGACTAACGGCATCACAATTGGGTTGGATTGGTAGTGTAAACTCAATTGGAATGGCTGTTGGCGCTTTTGTGTTTGGCATTATGGCTGATAGAAAAGGGCGCAAACCTGTCTTTATCTTTACTTTGTTACTGTTTAGCTTAGGTTGTGGATTAACGGCATTAGCAAGCTCTTTGATGGTGGTACTTGTTTTACGTTTCTTTATTGGAATGGGATTAGGTGGCGAATTACCCGTTGCCTCAACGCTTGTTAGTGAAAGTGTTGAAACCCATGAACGAGGCAGAATTGTTGTTTTATTAGAGAGTTTTTGGGCTGTCGGTTGGTTAATTGCTGCGTTGATTGCTTATTTTATTATTCCTGATTATGGCTGGCGTATGGCGATGCTATTAAGTGCATTACCCGCAGTATATGCTCTCTATTTACGTTCAAAATTACCTGAACCTACCTCATCGCATATTTCACAGAAAAAAACACGTTTATCGATTCGCCAATCAATGGCGTTAATTTGGTCACCACAATATCGTCGTTCAACACTCATGCTGTGGATATTATGGTTTTGTGTTGTTTTCTCTTATTACGGTATTTTCTTATGGTTACCTAGTGTTGCCATGTTAAAAGGCTTTAGCTTAATTAAGAGCTTTCAATATGTGCTTATTATGACATTAGCGCAGTTACCCGGTTATTTTACCGCGGCTTGGTTAATTGAGCGTTATGGGCGAAAATTTGTTTTAGTGACTTATTTAGCAGGAACTGCCATTAGTGCTTATTATTTCAGTATTGCTGATTCAACTGCAACACTGCTTATTTTCGGTATGTTGTTATCGTTCTTTAATTTAGGCGCTTGGGGGGCTTTATACGCTTATACGCCAGAACAATATCCCGATGGAATTCGGACAACAGGTGCTGGAACTGCAACAGCAATAGGACGTATTGGTGGAATATTAGGGCCTTTAATGGTGGGATATTTGGTTCAATATCAATTTGAGATAAGCTCAATATTTCTGATTTTCAGTTTTTCGATTGTGATTGGAATATTAGCGGTGATGTTATTGGGGCAAGAGACAAAAAATAAGCCACTTAACTCAATTTAATCATGCTTTGTGCGACTAAAAATATAGAATTTCTCTTTCTTGTAATATGATAGCGGTTAAGATTTTTATGAGAAAAAGGAGATCACAATGTCTCATTATAATGAAATGGTTAAACAGGTTGATGATGCGATTGCTACAACCAGTATTCAAACCATGAATGAACTTTTAGTGGAATTAGGTAAAGATAAAACAATTGAATTTCCACTACGTTATGAGCAACAAGAGCGTTTACGTACCGCTATTTTTCATCACGGTGAAAAACACCGTTAATCGGATTGTTGCTAAGAAATAAGAATTAAAAAAGCGTTTGTACCATATTGATAAACAGGTACAAACGCTTTTTTCTTTTTCTGCATTGTATTAGTACGAATTAAAATGTCTTTCGACCTTCTAGCGCTGCGATCCTATTTTCAATGGAAGGGTGCGTTGAGAAAAACGAGTCCCCTTTATTAAAAATAAAAGCGGCTTTACGATAAGCTCGTCCCGTCGAACCATCTTCAAAATTTTCAGTGTCATGCTGTGCTGAAATTTTCTTTAATGCATTAATCATTGCTTGATTATCTTGAGTTAAATCAACCGCCGCAGCATCCGCCATATATTCGCGAGTTCGGGATAAATAGAAATAGAGTACTTGTGTAATGATCGGCAAAACAAAGTTTAGAATAATTAAAATCAATCGAGCTTTGCTTGCAGCATCATTACTTTTACCACCTCGATTACCAGAGGCAATATATAAGCGACTGCCAAAGATATTTGTTACCGTCAAAATAACGTTGGCTAATATGCCAACATATAACGTCAGTCGTGAATCACCATGAATAATATGCCCTGTTTCGTGAGCTAATACAGCCTGTACTTCTTGGCGATTAAGACGACTTAATAAACCCGTTGTTACGCCAATAAAGGCATTTTTCTCAGACCAACCGGCTGCAAAAGCATTGGCTTCAGGTGTATCAAGAAGATAGAGTTTAGGAATGTAGCCCAGAGTTGCACTTAAACTAAGCTCTTCAACAATATTGAGTAATTGGCGCTCTTGTGCATTTAAGGTGTCATCAGGGCTAATTAATCGCGCATTCATTCCTGTAAGCATGATTTTATGCCCTTTAAAATGAATAAAGAGAAGCAATAAAATCGAGATAGCTAAAATAATGAGTGAAGCAATGGGAAGAGATTGAAACGTCAGAAATGCCCACATATTATCAGTAAGATCTAAATAGGGATTTGCCCCAATAGCCGTATCCACCAGCAAACCGATCATAAGCATTAAGAGTAAATATGTTGCTATAACGAAACGAGTTCGAATAGCATTTTTTCGTAGAACATTTCTGAAATCCATTAGTGACTCCAAACAGCACCGTTAAGTGCTGTTTTTATCAATCTAGAAGTAATAACTATCTCTTATTACTATAAAATTAATCGAAATTAATGCGACGCGCTTCTTCTGCTTTAATGGTTCCTTCATCAAGACGCCAGTACTCTTTATCAATAACAAGGCTTGGGAAAATCTTGACGATAAATACCGCAGGGATAGAAGCGATGAAAGCGCGATATTGTTCTAAAGTACGGTTGTAGCCGCGTTTTGCAAAAGAGAGTTTATTTTCTGTCGAAACAATCTCTTCTTGTAAATTTGCCATGATGGTGTCGGATTTTAATTCAGGGTAATTTTCAACCGCAACATTAATGGCACCACTTGAGACAATTTTTGATAACTCATCTTCAGCCGCTTTGGCTTCTTTGGTATTTGCGCTTTGGGATTGTGTTCTTAATTCAGTGATTTTAGTAAAGACTTCAGACTCATGGCTGAGGTATTTTTTTACGGTGGCCAATAAGCTGTCAAACACTTTTCCACGACGATCTAATTGTACTGAAATTTCAGTTTCACTTGAGATAACAGCTTCACGCATAGAGATAATACGGTTGTAATAATAAAAAATAAGACCCAATAACGCGATGGTAATAATTAATCCAGTCATGCGAAGCGCTCTCTTTTCTAATAGTAAACAGGGAATTGTGCTAAATCATTAAGGTTAATTTTGCCTATTATTGATAAAGATAGCTAGATGATTATTTCATCAAAGATAAAAAGAGTGCAGATAAAGCAAAATCAATAATATTGGGTGAGATAAAAAAATACCCCGAATAAATTCGGGGCAAAATTAAAGGTAATGTTAAGGTAAATAAAATTATCAAGTGAAACATCGGGGATGAAAACTAGGTTAAATAAGCAAACAAGCTAAGCTATTTAACCCAGCCATTTAACCTAGAGAAATAACAAATTTAGAACCAAGGTGCTTGCGCCATTACATTGCCATAAAACAGCATTCTTCCTGTGATTTCACCGCTAAAAAGCATCAAAATAGCGATAACAGAAAGCGATGTTTTGGTAAATGAAGCATTGTCAGACAACGTAATAATACAAATACCCACAATCAAACTAGCAATGACTTGCCACCATAATAATAGGCTTGCCACATCTGCACCGGGTACTTGCGCTCTCATAACTAATCCCACAAGTACTAATAATGCGCCGATAAATGTTCCTATTTTTAATGAATTGCTAATTGTTTTACCTTGTAAACGTAACCAAGGGATCATCGAGCCAAAACCAAGTAGTAACGCTGTACCAATAAAGCTAATTTGTGTTGCTGGTGTATGCCATAACGGGTGTGCTTGCATTTGGTAATAGATTTGCGCTGTAACCAAGATAATAGGTAAACCAATCACACCACAAAACAATCCAATCAAACTATTACGGCGAATAGCATTCGGTTGTACCCAGCTTGCTAATGCCCATAATGAAATCAACCCATTAAGCATAACGAAGGCAATTGCTTCACGGCTTAACCAAGAGTGGGCAATACCTAAAACAGAACGATATGCACCAAGCGGATCACCTAAGTGTCCCATTGACATTGATGAGCCCAGAACCTCAATCAGCCAAATCAGCGCAATGGTTGTTCGTAATGCTTTGGTACTTAGCATTGCAACGTTTTGAGTCTGGTTTTGCCATTGATACAGTGAAAGCGCTAATACCGCACCAATGCCCCATTGACTCATTACCGTAAACAGGACTAACGGCAGTTGATAATCATGCATGATTAATCCTCCATACCAATAATGACAATATTAGGGTTACTGATGGTGTGATCAGGAACGCCATAGCGTTTTTCTAATAAAGCCCAGTTTGTCGTATGTTTTTTACGTAAATCTTCAATTTCGCCAAATTCAATGGCACCCGTAGGACAAGATTCAACGCAACGTGGTTTTAAGCCTTCATCCAGTCTATCTGCACACATATTGCATTTGCTGGTTTTGCCTTCAACCGGATCATAAACAGGCGCATTGTAAGGACATGCCATAATACACATCTGGCAACCAATACATTTGTCATGATCTTGCACGACAATACCATCCTCTCGTTTGGTGTAAGTATCAGCAGGGCAGACTTTTAGGCACTGTGGATCATCACAATGGTTACAAGACATAGTAATAAAAGCTTGTGCATTAGGTTGATCTTCGTTGAATTCACGAACACGACGCCATAGCACGCCGGGAGGTGTTACGTTTTCAGATTTACATGCCATAGAGCAGGTACGGCAACCGTAGCAATCTTTGGTATTTATCAGAAAACCATACTGTTTCTTCGCCATGATCATGCCTCCCGTCTTACGTTAACTAAGGTGCTATTACAGCAATGACCATTACCCAAAGGCTCTACGTGATCATTGGTGACATGGCTACTACTTCCGCCTTGTTGTTCCCACCATCCATTATCCAATGAGACAACACCTTGCTTAATATGAGTGGTCACAACGGCAATAGCACGGTGTTCACCTCGATCATTAAATGCGATAGCCCATTCACCATCTTTAATACCGCGAGCTAAGGCATCATTAGGATGGATAAGAATATTAGGTTGATTACGCTGTACTTCTAAGATCCACTCATTCATACCATGACTGGAGTGAACACTACGGGCGAGTTTGCGTTGCACCGCCATCAGAGGATACTTTTTGGCAAGTTCAGGAGAGCCTTTTGTGGACTCTTTTACTGGGTAATAGGTGACAACAGGGGAGAAATTTTTACCCTGCCACTCTTCAATAAAGAAGTGTGCTTTTTTCGTTGAGGTACGGAAAACACCATCTTTAAATGGGACCCAATCACCCTCAACTGGACGCACTGGACCTTTTTCCAGCATTTCACGAGTAATGCCAGAACCTTTAAGGCAAGCATCAATGTAATGCTCAATAGGTTGATTAAAGACTTCACCAAAGCCAAAGCGCTCAGCAAGACGAGCAAAGATCCAGTAATCAGGTTTTGCTTCTCCTGGTGGCTCAACGGCTTTTTCCATTAATTGCACATATTGGCTACGAACCCCTGCCATTAAGCTGGTATCTTCAAAAATAGTGGTAACAGGAAGTACGAGATCAGCATAAAGAGCCGTGGATGACATCAAGTTATCAGCGACAACAACAAAAGGGACTTTTTTCAGTGCATTACGCACCATATTGGTATTAGGAAGTTGCGTCATCACACCCATTGTCATGATCCACCAAAAGTTAATTGGATGTGGTCTTTCATTGACAATCCAATCACCCACTTTTGCAACAGGGATCGGTTTGATGGGTTTTGCATTCGGTGCTGGTGGAATAATTGGGCTAAATTTCGCCATTTGACGAGCACCGCCCGCATCACAAATTCCAGCGCCTTTTTTACCGATATTGCCAGTTAATAAAGCGAGATAAAACTGGCTTGCGGCAACATAAGCACCGAATTCTGTTCGTTGAGCACCCGACATATTTTGCACAATCATTGCCGGTTTGGTGGTGGCATAATCGCGTGCTAAGCGAATAATGGTTTCTTTGGGAACATCCGTTTCTTGACTCGTTTTTTCGATAGTCCAAGGCTGTGCTTGTTGATAAATTTGCTCAAAGACAGTCACGTAATCAGCATTAGCGGGTAGTTCATCATGAGTTAACGCAGGAACAATATTGGGTGTTTCATGGTGAACAAGTTGCTGGCTCAAGGTATCAAAAACCAGATAGCTATCTTGGTCATCATCAGATTGGCGTAATAGTTTTTGTTGTGCGTTAACAAGATAAACAGCACCTGTATGCGCGCGTAAAAAAGGTTTATCAGTGAGGTTTTCTTCAATGATAATTTTGATCATACCTAATGCGAGGGCGGTATCTGTACCGGGTACAATCGGGACCCATTCATCTGCTTTAGCGGCAGTTTCATTAAAGCGAGGATCAATAACCACCATTCTGGCGCCATTTCGACGAGCTTGGTTGTAGTTTTTAAAATATGCTTGCATGGTGACAGCAGGGTTATTGCCCCAACAAAGAATATAGCGACTATCTTTTACGGTATCTCGAGTATCTGCATAGCGCAGACCTACCATTGGGATCATCGCTGCCGTTACCGCAGAGCAGCATAAAGAGCCGGCTTGTTTTGTTGAGCCACCCAAATAATCGAAAAATGCCTTACCCATATCATTTTTAATCGAGTCCATATTGCCCGCATGAGTGGAGATAAATAGCCCCTCATTACCAAACTTATCAATGGTTTCTCTGATGTTTTTTTCAATAAGATCAAGCGCTTCATCCCAACTGATCGGCTTAAATTCTGCTTTCCCTTTTTCGCCAACACGTAATAAAGGTGTGGTGAGACGATCTTTATGGTATACCCACTTAGTTCGGCTCATTCCACGCAAACAGCATTTCACATTAAAGCCTTCAGAGGCTTCAACTTTGATCAGTTTCCCCTTATGTGTAAAAGCTGTTAGGTTACAGTGCAAACATTCCATCGCACAGGTTGAACGAAAGGTTTTATACTCGGATAATTTGATCCGTGGTTTCTGGTTAAATATGGGTTTATTTTCATTAACTAGACTGAATGCGTTAGGAGAAAGAGCAGCCACGCCAATGGCGCCCATTCCTTTTAACAACGTTCTTCTATTTAATTCCCATTTTTGATTTTTAGACATAGACATTCTCACGCACAAGAAAAGTTAACTATATATAAACCCAATTCATATATAGTTAACCTTGAGTTAGATCATCTAAAAATAGACAAAGAAAATAATCGATAGAAAATGATTAAAAAGCCCTATTTAAAATAAGGTTTCAGTGAAATAAACTAGTAAAAATGACAAAAAAAGAATAATGGGATATCGTCATAAAACAAAGTAAATAACGAATAGGTGTGGGAAAAATAAATGCAGAATTCTCAAGGAGTTAACTCGGTTGATATCGCTATTACCATTCTTGAATTTATTGCTTCGAATGGAGGTATTGCCCGATCGTCAGATATTGCAAAAGCCTGTTCGCTTTCAAAAAGTCGCTTACATAAGTATTTAGTTTCACTTTGTCGCTCTGAAATGCTGTATCAAGAGAGTGAAGGAAGTCAGTATTGTTTGGGCAGTAAAATTCTTTTTTTAGCACAGGCGACGCCAAAGCCACAATCCTTCGTAGATGAGATTAATCAGTTATTATGTGAATTTAGAGACGAACAGAATATGTCTACGGGACTGGTAATTTCTCAAGGTAATCAACTGTTTTTAGCTCGTTATAACCGTAGCTTTAAACATGTTGATATCGATTTTTTACCAGATACTCCTGTTCCTCATAAAGTCAGTGCAGCGGGTGCTATTTTTGCCACTTTTAGTGATTTAAAAATTGAAGCCGATTTATCACAAAAGCAGAAAAATATTATTCGCGAACAAGGTTTTGCTATTCGTCATGAGCCGGCAGAAGGCATTCCAGGCGCACAATCTATTTCATGCCCTGTACTTAATAAAAAAGGGGAAATGGTGGCAGCAGTATTGACGATGGGATTTATTGAACCCGAAAGGCAAATGGAACTGGGCAATGCATTAAAAGCAAAAATGGCGCATTTCTCCCGCTAATTTGCTAAAGGCGTTATTTAGGCACTTTTGCAGAAAAAGCAAAGTGCCTAAAATCGTGTGTTGATTAATCAAATAGCCCTTTTGCCAGAATATCACCCTCTTGAGATATACCGGGTAACACGAAGTAATATCCACCACCAAAAGGTTTGATATAACGCTCTAAAGGTTCACCGTCTAAACGTTTTTGCGTATCAATAAAGCCCTTTTTAAGGTTATTTTGAAACGAGATAAAAATCAGCCCCATATCTAGTTGACCTGAAGGCGTTAATCCTAACGAGTAGCTATAACTACGTCGGCGTAGTTTTGCACTGTAACGCTCTGGATTTCTTGGTTCAGCTCGTCGCATATGAGAATCAAATAGCACTCTGTCACCGTGAGGATCTTTTTCAAATTGAGGATCGTCCATTTCATGTTTCATACCTATTGGCGCACCCGTTGAACGATGGCGACCAAAGTTATTTTCTTGATCTTCAAGAGGCGTTCTATCCCAAAATTCCAAAGCAAAGCGAATAAGGCGAACCGCTTGATAACTCCCGCCTAAACACCACTGTGGCTCTTTTTGTTTTTCAGTGATCCATACAAGAGAGTCCATCAAACTATTATCTGAAGATGGTGCGTTACCAGAGCCATCTTTAAAGCCAAAAAGATTAATCGGCGTTTGTTGATTATCGATATCACGAGCAGGAAGAAAACCGTCAATTTTCCATACAGCATAAACCTTACCAGACAGGTGTTTTAGAATATCTCTTAATGCATAAATCACGCTTTCTTGGCTATTCGCACACAATTGCAGCAATACGTCGCCACCGCACCATTTAGGATCGAGTCGGTCATTAGGAAAGGGTTTCATTGGCTCTAAGCGCTTAGGTTTTTTAGCATGAAAACCAAAACGACTATCAAAAAAACTATCGCCTAAAGCGACGGTGACGGTTAATTCATCGGGGTGTAATTGTGTTCCTAAAATACCCGATTCAGCAGGGGGAAGGTGTGGATTAGCTCTTTGTTGAAGTTCTCTGGGTTGAGTTAAAAATGCAATTCGTTGTGTCAGTATTGTGAATATTCTTTTCACATCCTCGGCGCTTGTTACTGTCAGATTAAGTGCAATAAATGAGGCATGTTTTTGTTCTGGCGTAATAACGCCCGCTTGATGTTGACCTAAATAAGCAATAGCGCGTTGATAACGCGGAGTTGATGAAGTTTCTTGTTTTTCTATTGCTTTAGCTCCCATACTGGCGAGTAATAAGCTTCCTCCTAGCCACTTTAACGTTGTACGCTTATTGAGGTTAACAGGATTTTTTGATAGCGATTTAAAGAGAGTTTTATTTTTCATCACTTGCTTCTTTATAGTGATAGTAGACATCAATATTGAGCGTGCTACGTAAGTTCGCTACTTGCTCTGCTAATTGTGTCACTTGAGAAAAAAGCCAACTTTTTTCTGTTTCAGGAAGCGCCGTTAAAGGCTGGAATAAACCTTCATTACGCTGATATTTTAAAATTAGAGCACCAATATCGTCATATTGTTTGATAAGAGATTGATATTCAGCCGTTGGAATGTGGTTCGATAAGATCTCTACGATTAGGCGTGATCCAGATAAATTGGCATAACTATCACCCAGATCGCTGTTTGAATATTGATTTTCAATACCAGCGAGTTTGTCAGTCAAAATAAACTCTAGGCTATCACCCGCAGATTGAACCAATTTAGGAATAGGGATATCTTCAATCGCAACACGTTTTTTTAAGTCACTAATGTCTCTTAAAAGGGCTTTTGCCGACTCCGTGGCTTTTTGAAGATCTTTTAATTTAAACAGTTGATATTCAACTAAATGAAATCCTGAAAAACGAGGTGAGTTTTCTCTTTCAAGAAAGAAATCAGCCCGATTATTTAATAAACGTTCACTTGACCCAAAAAGGGCGATAATAGGGCGAATAACCTCATAATGATAATGCGCTTGTTGATAAGCGTTTTGCGCATTAATAAGCTGATTTTTTTCACTATTCTCGATTAATTTATCGAGCGATTTTTCAACTAGCGTTAATTGTTCAACCGCTTTTTCTCGATAATTTAAAATATCAGTTTCGAATTTTTTGGGAGTAGGGATATCCCCTTTGGCAATAACGATGTTTTCACTATCTTGAATAATGCCCTGAATAATTTTTTCGGCATAAACAGGAAAAGAAAATAATAAGATAACTAGAAAAGTGGTGATCTTTTTACTTTTCGATTTTGCATTATTTAGCATGGCGTGAACCCCGCTTAAATAACAGTGCAACAATCACCCAATAGACAATAAATGTCACCACGCTTAAGCCAATAGGTTGAGAACGATAAGCGAAAAATGAAACTAGAAAATTACCAAAGATACTGGAATCATCAAGAATATGGCTAATATCCCAAAGTGGGTAAATAAAGAAATCAGGTAATTCAAAATCCATTTCAATCAGTAGATTTGCAATTTCTTCTACTGCTTTTAATAACAGAGAAACGGCAAGGAATAGTAACAAAAACCCGGTTACGGTAAAGAAATAGCGCCATGAAATAACTTTTGAAGTCAGCAAAAATAGCCATAGTGTGAATGCCGCGACCAGTAAGCCAATAAAGACTTCAATAAAGAAAGGTAGTGCTGTTTGTGTATTAAGAGCCATTATATGGCTAGAGAGAAAAACCACCACTTCGCTGCCTTCTCTGGCAATCGCAATGGCAATAATCAGTAAAATACCCCATGCACTTTGTTGTTGTGTTTTTTTGGTGAGTTCATTTTCTATATTTGCTTTTAATGATTTTCCTTGCCCATTCATCCAATAGACCATCTGCACAATAAGCACACAGGCGAGGATTTCCATTGTGATCATAAATAGAGATTGCCACATATCTTCTAGCGAGCTAAATACACCATAAATACTCAGCGCTAGAATAACGGCAAGAAATAGCCCAAATATCACGCCACCCCACAAGTATTTCATACCTTGTTGTGGTGTTGGTGAACGTTTTATCCACGCATAAATAATGCCTACCACTAATAGTGCTTCAAAACTTTCTCGCCAAACAACAAACAGAACTTGTCCCATATTTACTCTGCCTTTTCAGTTGCAACAATTTCACCTTGAGGATGAGAAAGGTGAAAATCATCAAAGAAGGTGTAACGACCCGGTTTTAGTGGTGCTATTACAACGACAGAATTTGCGCCCGGCGCTAATACTTTTTCTTTTCGTAGCTGTGTACTTTCAAATTCAACAGGGCTAGTACCTGTATTACGAATTTTTATTCGTATCGGTGTTTTGGCGGGTACTTCAAGTACTTGCGGGATAAGTTCGCCATCTTTCATTTCTAATTCAACCGTGTATTTCTCTGCTGCAAAAACAGAGGATGTCACCATTAGGAGTAGTAATAATGTGTATTTAGAGAGAGTTTTGATCATCAGCGTTTCACTTAAAAAAGAGAAAAAGGACAAATCCAAATGATTGGATTTATCCGTTATCAAGCTAATTAGTAACTACCTTTACGGCCTGTACCGCTATAGGTGAAATCCCATGACACTTCAAAGGGTTCAAACCAAGGTGCAACGCCAGTTTCTTTATCGATATGGCGACCAAAAGCGATATCTTTGTTATATGAAGGCGGGTAAATCTTATAGGTCACGTTATATTGACCATTTCCGTCCAGCTTCAAGTTTTCACCATAGTGAGGACCATCATTGGCAACCATTGCCATAAATGTGCCTTGCTGTTTTTTCGCTGGTGCATCAGATTTTGTTACGGTGTATTCAATGGTGAGGTAGGGGACCCAATCGCCTTCAGCAAACCCATTCGGATTATCTTCTGTGGCATGAATATCTGCTTCTAAATGGATATCTGCTTTATCGGCAGCTAAGTGATTCATCGCATGATGACCTTCTTCAGTATCCATGGTGATAGGTTGGAGATAAACCCCTTGAATTTCCATACCATTTTTAAGAATAGGGTGACCAACTGGATACTCAACAGCTAATGCAGATGCAGAAAGAAATGATAGTGCAGTGAGAGAGAGCGCATAGCGATATTTCATGTTTAACCCTTATTGTTGAATGATAATTGTTATTATTCTTAATAAGGTTAGCATAATTTGTATTAGAAATAGGAGATAATCTATACGAAAAATATCGCTTAAGTTGGCAGGAAAATCAGTGAAAATAGCGTTAATATTCTATTTTATAAAAGAAAAAAATTTGTTGTTCTAAAAGAAATATATGAAAGGAATTAATAATTATAGGTAATAATGCTCAATGAAATCATCTGATTAAGAATGATATATGGAAATCTTATTTATCTTAATGAGAAGATAAAACAGAAGATTTCCATACCAAGAATATTAAATTTGACTTTGAGCACTCCAAAACTGTTTGGATTGTGTCAATGCCACAGCAGAAACTTGTTCTTCATTTGGCGGTAGGAAAAATGCAGGGGTGACTTTTAGCTCTTGTGCAATATGAAAGAGCATATCAACATCAATCTTACATAGCCCATTCTCATAACGTGAAAATTGTTGCTGGCTAATACCGACTCGTTCAGCGACAACCTTTGCTGACAAGCGAAGTTGCTGGCGTTGCTTACGAATTTTATGCCCAATAATTTGAGAAATGGGATAAATCTTTGACATTAGTGACCTCATTCTTCCTATCAACCACCAATAATATCCAATAAATTGAATATCAAGTTTCCGTGATGGATCTTCAAAATAAACAAGCACTCCGACTTGAATGAGTAAAATCCATACTAATGTGTTATCGGTTAATTGGATGAATTATTTATACCCGTCATGTTATAAGATGATATTAATTTTCATTAAACTATTTTGATATCCTTATTTTTTCTAGCAGGATAATCGAGAATTTTTTGATAAACAGTGCTATATATTGCCCAAACGCCATTTTATCTGTTATTTGTGCTCGCATTTATGATTAATAAAGAGTAAATAATGAGGCTATAACAAAAAAGATAAAGCCCTCTTTGACTGTGTTTATACTCGAAAATGCCTTTTATGCTTTTTTATAATGGGTTATTTTTGAGTTTTTTTTTATATCGTCGAGATTTCCTTTCTTAAACTCGTGTTAAATTCAAACAACTATCCTCACTTTATTGAAATTTATAAAATTACATTCACATCTAATAGGCTACGGCGTTAAGATTGTTAACTATAATACTTAGGCAAGATTATAAGTGTTGCAGGGTAATTATCTATTTATCGTCAAGGTCGAGATTATGAATGTAAAAGATATCATTCGTCATGAACCATTTGGAACATTGTTAGGCTATGCGCCTGGTGGTGTCGCGATTTACTCTTCAGATTACAGCAGTATTGATAAAGAAGACTATGCCGCTAATGATTCATTCCGTAGTTATATTGGTAATGAATATATGGGGCACAAGTGGCAGTGTGTCGAGTTTGCTCGCCGTTTTCTCTATTTGCATTATGGGGCTGTATTTACTGATGTGGGAATGGCTTATGAGATCTTCTCACTGCGTTTTCTACGTAAAACCATAGATGACGATATATTGCCATTACAAGCCTTTGCAAATGGTAGTAAACAACCTCCAGCCGTCGGTGCTTTGCTGATTTGGCAAGAAGGTGGTGAGTTTAAAGTAACTGGGCATGTTGCTGTTATTACTGAAGTTCTTGAAGATAAAATTCGTATTGCAGAACAAAATGTTATTCACACTCGATTACCCGCAGGGCAACAATGGACAAGAGAATTACCTCTTAAAGTGACGGATAACGGCTACTTTATTCAAGATACCTTTGATAATACCACCCTATTAGGTTGGATGATCCAAACAGAGCCAAATGCTTACAGCCTTCCTCAACCTAAAATTGCGCCAGAATTGTTAAATATTCATGCGGAACAGCTTGATAATAAAGGTCAATTAGATGGCAAGTGGTTAGATGAAAGCTCACCTCTAGAAAAAGCCTATGTCCTTGCACAACACGGTCACATTATCAATCAAGATAGCTATGAATATTTCTCCATCTCAGAAAGTGCGGAGCAGGAACTTATTCGCGCAAGTAATGAAATGCATTTGATGTATCTACATGCAACAGAAAAAGTGTTGAAAGACGATAAGTTACTGCGTTTATTCGATATCCCTGAAGTGTTGTGGCCTCGTATCCGTTTATCATGGCAAAACAGACGCCATCAAATGATCACCGGACGATTGGATTTTTGCATGGATGAACGCGGTGTCAAAGTTTATGAATATAATGCTGACTCTGCCTCTTGCCATACAGAAGCGGGCTTAATTATCGAAAAATGGGCACAGAAAGGCGGTATTAAAGACGGTTTTAACCCAGGCGAACGCTTACTTGATGCATTAGCCGATGCTTGGAAACACAGTGATGCAAAACCTTTTGTGCATATTCTTCAAGATGATGATAGTGAAGAAGATTATCATGCTCTCTTTATGCAACAATCTCTGACTCAAGCAGGTTATAACAGTAAAATTCTACGTGGATTAGGTGAGCTTCATTGGAATAGTCGTGGTCAATTAATTGATGCAGACAAACGTGTCGTTGAATGTGTCTGGAAAACATGGGCTTGGGAAACGGCATTAGACCAACTAAGAGAAGAGAGTGAGCAACAAGCTTTGATCCCTATTCGTACTGGACATCCTGAAGATGAAGTACGTTTAGTGGATGTGCTTTTACGTCCTGAAATTACAGTTTTTGAGCCTCTTTGGACACTAATTCCTAGTAATAAAGCCATTTTACCGGTTTTATGGCAATTGTTCCCTGATAACCCTTATTTATTAGATACTGATTTCACGGTGACTCCTCGTCTTGCACAAAGTGGTTATGCAATTAAACCTATTGCGGGACGTTGTGGTAGTAACATTGGTTTAGTGGATCATAAAGAGAACATCTTAGATGAAACCAATGGCCAGTTTGATCATCAAGAAAATATTTACCAAGAACTATGGTGCTTACCAAAAGTGGCAAATCGTTACATCCAAGTTTGCACCTTTACTGTTGGCGGGCATTATGGTGGTTGCTGTTTACGTTCAGACCCAACTTTGGTGATTAAAAAAGAGAGTGATATTGAGCCTTTAATAGTGATTGAAGATAAACACTTTTTAACTAAATAAAATCATAGTTGCTTAGAATTAAGAAATAATAGACCCGCCTAATTGGCGGGTTTATTTTAAAAATAACCAGAATACTTAGTGAGAAATAGAATGATACAAAAATTTGAAACGCTTAGTGAGTTATTAGCATCGCTTTCAACACTTGAATCTAATGAGTGGATTTATACGGAAATTGCAACTTGGAATAGAGATCCTAATCAGGCGATTTTTTATTATATTCCTTGGGATTATCTTCAAGAATTACCTGATGATGAGATTTACCTTGATGATGAAGATCTGGAAATGCCAAAAATTGTTGAAGATAAAAATTTACGAGGCTGGATGGTCGTTTGTGATTTAGCGTTATTTTATCAAACCCAGCAAGCTCAACAAAAAAACTTGCAGTGGGTAGTTGAAGAAATTAACTATTACCGTGAGAATGATGCCTTTCGGTGTTTGAGTTAGATTCTATTCTTAGTAATAAAATCTAAAATCATTAACTATAATAATTTGATAATTAATGATTTTATTTATGATTTTTTATTTTAATAAAGAATATTTTCAATATTAGGCCAATCATCGGCATAATGATCTGTCATTAATAAAAAGCATTCGGCAATAGCACGGTTGAGTGATTTATGTTCAACAGTGTCTTTTTCTACTGAAGTGACAGACCATACTTTGTTTTCTTGATGATAAGAGCATGTCATTTCACAATCTTCTAATAAAGAAAGCGCATCATCGGCATTTTTGAGTAAATCGAATGACGCACCATCGGGATCTAAAGAGCTCCAAACTTTTTCGGTTTCTGCATCAAATTCGATTTCATAACCATAACGACGATAAATAGCGGTTAGGTTTATTTGAAAATCCGTATAGTGACTATATCGATGAATAGAAGGCTGGTAAGTATCAGGCTCTTGGGCTTTTCGATTATTTTTATAGTCTTGAATTTGTTTCTCTCGAGTTTGGGCACGTTGATAGCCTTCGTCGCCAAATTCTAAAATACGCGCTTTGCGATTAACGTTACTAAAATCCAGTACCGCAGCCCCGTAATAAAGCCCTTCATCTGTTTTTACATCCAGTAAATCAACTAGGATATAGCGTTTATTTTCTGTGATATTTTCTTTATTACTGACAATTAGTCCTGCATATTCTGCAATCGCAATAATTTGTTGTGTTGAAAAGGTCATCTCTTTCATCGGATTTTCCTTAAGAAATTACATACTTTCCTTGATTTGTTTTTTTAACCACTGAATGAAAAGCTGTACTTTAGCGTTATTCTTTTCATTTCTAGTGACAAGGTAGTAACGCTGAGCACAAAACAGCTCACTATTATCAAAAGGAATAATTAATTCTTTATTAGCAAGTTGTTTCTGTACTAAACGTTTTCTTCCCATTGCCACCCCTGAGTGGTTCACTGCAGCAATAACAGCAAGATCAGAACGGTCAAAACAGATATTACTGCGATTAGGAAAAAGTGAAAGCCCCATATATTCACTCCAAGCTTGCCATTCATCAAAATCAGAGTTATTACTCCACGCTTGTCTATCATGTAGCAAAGTGCAATTAGAAAGATGATGAATATTGCCGATAAGCTCATGTCTTTTCGCGTATTCGGGACTGCATACAGGAATAATAGATTCTGAAATTAAATCTTCACAATAAAGATTTTGCAGTTGCTTATCATCAAAATAGATTGCGAGGTCGATACCATAACCTCGAAAGTTAATATCATCATTTCCTGTGAGTAGATTTAATTCAATGGATGGGTAACGTTCAGTAAAATCTGAAATACGAGGTACTAACCAGCATTGCGCAATGGAAGGACGTGAATAAACGGTAAGTACACCAGAGATTTCTTGGTTATGGATATCTAAAATTTCTTGGTTAATGTCTTCTAACGTTTTTTTAAGTGCCCAATAAATACGTTCACCTTCTTCTGTTAGTTCAATTCGGCGATGAAAGCGGTTAAATAGCTTAATTCCTAATTCTTCTTCTAGTGTATTAATACGATGGCTAATAGCACTGGGAGTTAATGACAATTCTTCTGCTGCTAAAGCAAATGAAAGGTGACGACCTGTTGCTTCAAAAGTGTGAAGTCTTGCTAATTGATAACTGGATAATCGTTTATTTCTTAAAATCACGCTAGAAGATTCAAACATTCTTTTATTCTCATTTTATTATTGATAGTAACGTTAGTTAACAATCAAGGTAATGTTAAGATGAAATACCATGCCACCACTCATCCAAATGTGATTATTTGTGGTTAAGATCACTTATTTGAGTTAATTGAGTTCATCTTAGTGTAAATTTTCATCATTTGTAAGTGCCGAATGATTAATATTCAATATGATTAACAATAAATAAAATATTTGGGATGGATATATGGATTCAACGTTATGGGTGCTAGGTACTCTTATAATTAGTATCTTGCTCATTGTTTTTACTATAATAAAACTTAAGTTTCACCCGTTTTTAGCCTTACTATTGGCAAGCTTCTTTGTGGGTACTGCAATGAAGATGAACCCTTTAGAAATGGTAAATGCGATTGAAAATGGTATTGGTGGTACGTTAGGATTTTTAGCAGCAATTATCGGTCTAGGCACTATTCTTGGTAAGATGATGGAAATATCAGGTGCCGCAGAACGCATCGGTATTACATTGCAAAAATGCCGTTGGTTATCTCCAGACGTTATTATGGTATTGGTTGGTCTTATTTGTGGTATTACACTCTTTGTTGAAGTGGGTGTGGTATTACTTATTCCTCTTGCTTTCTCAATTGCGAAAAAAACAAATACATCATTATTAAAATTAGCTATCCCCTTATGTACAGCATTAATGGCTGTTCACTGTATTGTTCCTCCTCATCCTGCCGCTCTGTTCGTGACTAATGAATTAGGGGCAGATATGGGAACCGTTATTGTTGCGGGTCTTGCAGTGGGCTTAGCCGCATCTTTAGTTGGTGGTCCTTTATTCTTAAAAATATTAGGCGAGCGCTTACCATTTAAAACCGTACCTGAAGAATTTTCTGATATGGAAATTCGTGAAGAAAAAGATTTACCTTCATTAGGTGCTACTCTGTTTACTGTTTTATTACCGATTGTTCTGATGCTGATAAAAACGGCAGCAGAATTAAATATGACGAAAGGTACATCGGTTTATACTGCATTACAGTTTATTGGTAACCCAATTACTGCGATGTTTATTGCTGCCTTTGTTGCTTATTATGTGTTAGGTATTCGCCGTAATATGGGCATGAATACTTTATTAAAGAAAACAGAAGATAGCTTTAGCTCTATTGCCAACATCTTATTAATTATTGGTGCGGGTGGTGCTTTTAACGGCATTTTAAAAGGTAGTGGTTTAAGTGAATCTTTAGCGTTAATTCTTTCTAACTTAGATATGCATCCAATTTTATTGGCTTGGTTAGTCGCCATTATCCTTCATGCTGCCGTTGGTTCTGCAACTGTTGCAATGATGGGCGCTACTGCAATTGTTGCACCACTCATGCCTTTATACCCAGACATTAGCCCTGAAATTATTACATTAGCAATTGGTTCAGGTGCTATTGGTTGTACCATCGTCACAGACTCACTGTTTTGGTTAGTGAAACAGTATTGTAATGCAACTTTAAGTGAAACTTTTCGTTTTTACAGTGTCGCGACCTTTATTGCCTCCTTTGTCGCATTAGGCGGTACATTTATGCTTTCTTTTGTCATATAAAAGAGAACGACTATGAGCCATATAGATATAAATAAATTAAAAAGTAATTTTCCACTAGTTAATGACTTAGTGGACTTAAAAGAAGTGGTTTGGTTTAACCCAAAAGTGACCACCACTGACCAGGGACTTCCATATGTTGGTTTAACACAAGATGACGTAATTGACGCACAAGCACGGTTACAACGTTTTGCACCTTATTTAGCTAAAGCATTTCCAGAAACAGCGGTTACTAAAGGGATCATCGAATCAGAAGTGATTGATATTCCTAAGATGAAAGTTGCTCTTGAAAAGCGTTATAACACCTCCATTAGCGGTCAATTGCGTTTGAAAAAGGACAGTCATCTGCCTATTTCAGGTTCAATTAAAGCACGTGGTGGAATTTATGAAGTACTGACTCATGCTGAGAAATTGGCGATTAACGCGGGATTATTAAGTACAGATGATAATTATGAAAAATTATTTTCTGATAAATTCCGTGAATTCTTTAGCCAATATAGTATCGCGGTAGGTTCAACAGGCAACTTAGGTATGTCTATTGGGATCATGAGTGCGAAATTAGGTTTTAGCGTGAGTGTTCATATGTCTGCTGATGCACGTCAGTGGAAGAAAGATAAATTACGCTCACATGGCGTGAATGTTGTTGAATATGAACAAGATTACAGTATCGCAGTAGAAGAAGGTCGTAAAGAAGCAGAGAAAGATCCTAACTGTTTCTTTATCGATGATGAAAACTCAAAAACATTATTCTTAGGTTATGCGGTAGCGGGATTACGTTTAAAACGCCAATTTGAAGAACAAGGTGTTCGTGTTGATAGTGAACATCCTCTGTTTGTTTATCTGCCTTGTGGTGTTGGTGGTGGTCCTGGTGGTGTTGCTTTTGGACTAAAACTGGCATTTGGTGACGCAGTACACTGCTTATTTGCAGAGCCAACGCACTCACCTTGTATGTTATTGGGCGTTTATACCCAATTACATGAAGGCATCTCAGTACAAGAAATTGGTATTGATAACGTCACTGCCGCTGATGGTCTTGCCGTTGGTCGTGCATCAGGCTTTGTAGGTCGTGCAATGGAGCGCTTAATTGATGGTTATTACACTATTGATGACCAAGAGCTTTATGACTTACTCAGTTTATTAAATAAAGAAGAAGGGATTAAGTTAGAACCTTCGGCTTTAGCAGGAATGACAGGTGCTGTTCATGTCACTCAAGCTAAAGATTATCTGCAAGGTTTATCACTAGACAGTCAGAAAATACAAAATGCAACGCATTTAGTATGGGCGACTGGCGGTGGTATGGTTCCTGCGGATGAAATGCAAAAATATCTCGCTCAAGGAAAATAGAGCGTAGAACGGGTGCTATCAGCTTTTGTTCTGATAGCATCTTAAAAAATAAAGGGAGTAGTACAAGTATCTCTAATTAGTATCTAAAACAATAATAGCGTAGCAATGTGTTACACCAAGTGTTACATCAAACATTCACACCAGGATGTCACACCAGGGGAAAATGTCGTAGTATTATTATAAAAAAGAGGCACCCATTGGGTGCCTCGCTTACTTTATCTCTTGTTGGATCTGTATAGATTAAAAATCAATTTTGACATTTACCCCATAATTTCGACCCGGTAATGGGGCTAAGTATTTTAATTGAGAAGATGCGGGCCTTGCTTCAGTATTGGTGAGATTATTAATAATAAAATCAACCGAAACATCTAGATTATCAAGGTGATATTTTTTACCAATACCTGCATCGACTAAAGTATAGGAAGGAAAAGTAATATCTCCACCATACATTAATCCACCACTCTCTTTCTGTTTTTTATAGTAAGTTGCGCTACTAAATGCTGTTAATTCATCATGTTGATAATTAATACTAATACCATGTTTTTCATTAGGTAAGTTTGGTAAGTAATTACCGGCAATAAACAGCTTTCTTTTACTCTTATTTTCGACAAAATCACCGAATAGTGTAAATGTAAGATTATGCTCGTGAGGCATTTCATATAGATATTTAAATTCGTATTCTAGCCCTTTAGTTTCGAGATCAGTTTCATCCCATTCCATAACGGTAACACCACCACGGCTGACACCCGTTAATCGCCTAAATTTAAAATCACTGTAGTCAGTTTTATATAAATTAAGTTTATTAGAGAAATTACCAATCTCAATAACAGATGATAATTCAATACTTTTACTTTTCTCTGTATTAAATTGACTATTACCTTGTTCTTCAATCAGATAAGCATAATGAGGTCCATGTGTATAAAGCTCATTAATTTCTGGTGCTCGATAAGAAATATTCTGTTGTAGCTTTAATGTCCATTCATCAATCGGTGTAAAAGATAATGCTAATGTATTTGCACTCGTATCAAAATCACGGTTTTGTAAATTCGAACCTTGTCCTCTACCGCTATTATAATTATCTGGAATATTAAGATGGTGCTGAGTATGACCTTTACGGTATCCCGCGGTGATTTCAAAAGGAGATAAAGTTAGAGATTCAACCCAATATATGCCGTATTCTTTGGTTAATACACTCGGTAAATAAGCATCATAACCAGAGGTTTTTAGATCACGATAATTACCATTAACGCCAATAGCGCCATTCAAACGATTGAAAAGTGGCACATGCGCAGTTTCCAATGCTAATTGGTGATTTTTAGTCTCAAAGACTGATGATGCGATTTGACCCACTAATTCTTCGTCTTTAGATTCAGAATAAGAGTAATAAAAAGCACTGTCCCTTAAAAAAGGCGTTAAGTGTTCATGTTTTCCTTGTATATCTATCCGCCGATTATGGTTTGAAACCGAAACAGGTTTATACATTTCTCGGCTGGTTTTTGTGGTGAGATAAGCATATCCCGGTACACCGTAAGACGTCTGAAAGTCAGTAACAGATAAACCTATATAGCCTTCATCCCGAATATAAGAAAGAGATGCATTACCACTTTGGCTTTTTAGGAAACTATTTGGGATCTCTTTATTATTATTTTCAACATAATGTTTAGGGGGAGTAACATGTTCAATAGATGTTGGACTTCCGGGTTTATATTGTGAATTAGCTTCGTTATCTACATAGCCAATACCTGAAAAATAATCTTTATCTTTAAAGGTATATTTATCGTCTTCACTTAACTCATATTCAATCTTATATTTTTTCCAGAATTCACTAATATAAGGATAAGCTTCAGGATTACGACTGGTAAAAACTTTCATATCCACTTGGCATTGATCTCGTAATGCAAAGTGTTCTTTGAGTTGCTGAAAGCTGTAACAAGCCCCCGCTTTAGAATGTGTTGGAATTTTATATCTAGAGACACGCTTTGATGCACCAGAAAGATTAAAAATCCAATTTTGTTCATCACTGAATTTAATATTTGCAGAGCCACCATTACCGTTATTAGTGCTGCCATTAAATGTCACTGTACCTGAAATCGCTTTTTCTGGTAACTGTGTCATTATTCTGTCATCCCATAAATGAATAGCACCACCGCTTGTGCCACCACCATAAAAGAGGGCTTCAGAATTTTTACTGATCGATATTTCATTAATTCTATTCATATCAATGGGTATAGGCATATTTCCACTAATAAATGAAATATCATTAATTGGTAGATTATTGACTAAAATGCCGACACGGTTTCCTGATAAACTTCGGATAACTGGTCTTGCAGCATTAGGGCCAAAACCTTCGGCTTGTACTCCAGCGACTTTTGCAACGGTATTACCAATAGTATTCGTTTTTATTTGATCAAGTTGTTTTCCTTTTATTTCTTCTCGATTATTAAGTAATAAAGAAGAGAAGGTCTCTTTATTTTTTATTAGTGTACCTTTAACTTTTATTACATCGTTTGGGATTTCTTTTTCTTTGCTTTTATCTTCATGACTCTCTTTTCCATATAAAGGAGATGACAAAAGCATAAGTAAGATAATAGAGAGTTTACTTTTTTTCATGATATTTATATTAGAATGTAAGAGTAGTGCCTAAGATAATATTACGACCTGGTAAATACATTTCATCTTTAATATAAGAAGTGCTATTTTTTCCTTTCGCATCAAAGAGATTATTAATCTTGGCATACAAGGTATAATCGGTGTTATCTAAATAACCAATATATTCACTGCCTAAGCTAACTGTGTTATAAGCATCCGTAGGTGTTTCATACTCGGCTGTTTTATTCTGTTTTCCAAAATGGTCAACACGAATTTGTCCTGTTAAGTTTTCTGCAAAACTATGTTTAATATAAGCACTTAATCGATAAGTTGGTATTCTTGGTATATTTCCTTTGTTATGCAGTAAATTTGCTCTGACATAATCACCAGAAATACCAATTAAGCTGTCTTGGTTATAGTAATAATCAATATTTCCTTCTACACCTTTAAATTGTGCATCATGTTGAACATATTGTAATGAACGATAGCCATTATTTAATTCAGCTCCAGTAAATTGACCATAAATATAATTATTTATACGGTTGTAATAGGCACTAATATTGAATTGAGTATCTCCAGTTACTTTCGTTATTCCAATATCAATATTATTTGCAGTCTCTGCAGTTAAATTAGGATCACCTTTTTCAATAGTCCGATTTGCTGCATGAACACCATTCGCGTATAGCTCTTCTGCAACGGGTAATCTTTTTGTGTGTGATAGTGATAGATTTAAAAAATAGTCTTGTGTCAAATTCCACGCTAATCCGGCAGAAACAGAAGATGCACTTTGTTTATTGTTTTTTTGAGTTTCTCTATTTAACAGTGATTGCCACTCTTGGCGAAATCCTAATTCATAGCGAAAATCACCTAATTGATATTCTTCTAATAAAAAGAGTGAGTGATTTTTTGTTTTTGTTGCGGGAACATAGGCTTCTTCTCCGTCAGCACTAAAATCACGTTGATTAAATTGCCCACCAATAACGCCATGCCAGCCTAAAATTGGTTGATGTGTAAAAGAAAACCTTAATTCATCTCCTTTGTTTTTAAATTGGGTGCTGACTTCATGACCTTCTTTTTCATCATGATGATAATCGGTTCTGGCTGCACTGAAACGTACAGATTCAATACCGGCAAATGGATTGTTTTTTTCACCACGAAGATCCCATCGTTTACTCTCCATAACAATATAAGGAATACCATGTTCATGTTGTTCATCAGGGTATTCATGATCATGATGATGATGACCAGCTAAAGGTGGGGTAATAGGTGAGTGAGGGTGATCTTCATCGTGATCGTGAAAATGAGTATGACCAGGTAACCCATATCGACGGTGTTGCTCGCCATAACCAATACCAATATAACCATCATCGAAGATCCAAGATGCACCGATATTTGCAGATTGGTTATCTTGATAAGAACCAGCTAAACGGCTAGGCTCTCCTTGATGTAAAGATTCTGGTTGTTTGTAATCGCTTTGATAACGTTTAGTGCCTTCAATACGTAGCGCTAAATTATCTTGCCCTAATGTTAATCCAGCTGATCCTGTATTTCCTTTAGAAACAGAATCGTATTGATACTGTAATTCACCCTCGTAACCTTTTTTAGGTACTGACATAGGCATTTTGCTATCAATAACATTTACTGCACCACCAATTGTTCCCCCTCCATAAAGTAATGTTGCAGGCCCTTTTAATACTTCAATACGCTGGCTTAAAAAGGGTTCACTAGTGATCGCATGATCTGCGCCAATAGATGAAACATCCATAAGATCACTACCACTGTGTAATACCTTGACTCTATTTCCTGACATTCCACGAATAACAGGGTGTACCGAACCACCGCCAAAAAAACTAGCATGAAAACCCGGTAAGGATGTTAACGTTTCTGCAATAGATGCACTCCGATTAGCGCGTAGATCTTCTTGAGTCAGAACGGCAACGGGGATTGCCATTTTCTCTTGTGGCGTCTGTAAAGGTGTTGAATAGACCTTTAATACCTCATTATTCTGACTTTCTTTCGATTTTGTTGCAGGGTCTGCATTTGCAAGTAAAGAGTAACTTATTGAAATAAAAAGTGTTGTGTAGTTAAAAATAGATTTCTTCATACCATTAATCCTCCTTTATTTATAATGTTATAACATAACATTTTGTAAATATTGTAAGTAAATATAATTATCATTAGCAAGTGATGATTTTTTTAAAATAATAAAAACACTATAAGTTTTTGTAATTTAATAATAAAAAAATAAAAGAAAGGATGTAAAAAAGAAGAGATAAAAAGGCGCCATAATGGCGCCTTGAAGATAAATAAGAAAATAGGCTAAAGGTGCTTATTCTAAAATAAACATGCCATAAGGATGGATTTGCAGATAATAGCTATCGCCGACATTAGGTTGAAGTTGTGTGGCATTGACTTGTAATAGCAAAGTTTGATTTTGCCATTCCACTGTCACTTCATATTGAGGTCCCATATAAGCGACATGGACAATTTTGCATTGCTGACAAGCATCGCCTTGTTGAGATAAGGTGATCGCTTCAGGTCTAACACCGACTCTCACTTCTGTTTTAGTCGTATTAAATGTATCTGGTTTTGGTAAACGATATTGGAATATATCAACATAATCAGCGCCCAATGTCGCAGGGAATAAGTTGGCATCCCCCATAAAGCTTGCCATAAATTCAGATGCGGGTTGGCGATAAAGATTTTGCGGTGAACCTAATTGCATTATCTTCCCTTTATTCATTACTAAAACCATATCAGAAACCGCAAATGCCTCACTTTGGTCATGGGTTACGTAAAGTGATGTGATATTAAACTGTTGTTGTAACTCACGAATTTTCTCTCTCATACTACGACGTAAGTTCGCATCAAGGTTACTCAATGGTTCATCAAAAAGCAGTACTTTAGGTTTTAAAATTAACGCACGAGCTAAGGCAACACGTTGCTGTTGACCACCAGATATTTGGTCAACAAAGCGGTCTTCAAAACCGGCTAAATCCACCAGCTCTAAGGCTTCAGAAACACGTTGTTTAATTTCAGCTTTAGGACGTCCTAGCATTTTTAAGCCATAGCCAATGTTTTCCCCCAAAGACATATGAGGGAAAAGGGCGTAAGACTGAAACACCATACAAATATCACGTTGCTGGATTGAGCGGTCAGTAACATCCTCACCATCAATAAAAATCTTACCTTCGGTCGGTTTTTCTAACCCTGCAACTAAACGTAATACCGTGGTTTTACCACAACCTGAAGGCCCTAATAATGAAACCATTTTGCCTTGTGGAATAGACAGGCTGAGCTCTTCAATAACCGTGTTAGAGCCAAAACGCTTAACGACATTTTTCAGTTCAACGAAATGTTGTTGTGTCATGATTTATACTCCGTATTACTGTGCATTTTTGGCTTTAGAGCGTGAAACACGGGCTTCGCCAATCAAATAGTCAAATAAGAAAATAATTGCCAACATCACAACGATTAAAATCGAGCCATAGGCAATTGCGACGCCGTATTCACCATCTTCAACACGGTTTAAAATATAAGCGGTGGCAACGCGAGTATCTGGTGTAACAAGGAAAACGATGGCACTGACTGTGGTAATGGCACGCACAAAGCTATAAATCAGCGCAGATAAAATAGCAGGGCGTAATAACGGTAATAGCACATAGAAAATAGTTCTCATTGAGTTCGCTCTTAAACTTAGAGAGGCTTCATCAAGCGATTTATCAATTTGTCCTAATCCCGCAATACCTGCACGTATTCCCACCGGCACATTACGCATTGTCATAGAGATAATGACAATTGCAGCCGTTCCCGTTAAGTAGAAAGGCGAGTCATTAAACGCAAGAATATAAGAGACACCTGCGACGGTTCCCGGTACAGCAAAACAAAGCATTGTCGTGAACTCGATACTTTTCTTACCTTTAAAGTCTTGGCGTACCACGATATAGGCAATTAATAGTCCTAGAATGGCTGTAATCGGTGCTGCAATACCTGCATATAACAAGGTATCTAACAACGAAGGCCATGCACCGTCACTCATTCCTTGACCAAATAGTTTGATAAAGTTGTCGAGTGTTAAGGTGTAATCAACCCCCCAGTTAACAGTGAAACTGCCGTAGAAAATACTGCCATAAAGCAGGATATTAAAGACAACCCAAATACCTAAAACAGTAGTCACAAATGCAATCAATGAAGACGGAAGAGGTTGAACGTCACCGCGATAAGATTTACCAGATACCGTGACGTAAGAGCGTTTACCAATCCACATATACTGCACACAGAACACTAATAGTGAGAAAACTAACAGTGACGCACCTAATGTACTTGCTGATTGATAATCCAGTTGAGAGCCTGTGATATAGAAGTAAATCTGTGTGGCGATAACGTCAAAGTTGCCCCCTAAAACCAGCGGGTTACTAAAGTCGGCGAGAGATTGCACAATCACAATTAAAAACGCATTGGCTAACGCAGGCTTAAGTAACGGCATAAAGACGTTAAAGAAGGTTTGATAGCGGTTAGCTCTTAAGGTGTAAGACGCTTCTTCTAATGAAGGATGAATAGTTTTTATGGCGCCATCTAAAATCATAAATGACATTGGGGTAAAGGCGAGCACTTGAGCTAACCAAATCCCTGTAAAACCATATAACCAGTTGGTATTTTCAAGTCCTGCATAAGTGGCGAGAAACTCTGTCACATAGCCAGAGCGTCCCATCATTAATGTCACCCCTAAACCGACAACAAAAGGAGGCGTAACGATAGGTAAGATAGAAAATACACGACCAATAATGGCAGAACGTACCGCAATACGAGACGTATAAATTGCCAGAATTAAACCAAAGAAAGTACAACCGATACCCACTGCGATAGAGAGCACAATAGAGTTGAGCATCACTTGCACAATATGAGCTTGGCTTAAAATAGCGATAAACTCAAAAGGTGCAAAATTGCCCGCGCTATCTTTAAACATCGGAATAAAAATAGCGATACTTGGGAAGATGATAAAGGCACCAATCAGCGCCACAACGGCGATTAAAGAGCCAATAACAAAGCTATCACCACCCAGCCATTCAAGGCGTGTTAAGGCGGTTTTCATGATCATTCCCAGAGAAATGAAGAGGATGATCGCAGAATAACCTAAACCACGTCCTTCGAGGGTTGCACTAACGATTGCAATAAATGCACAAAACAGCGCAAAACCTGCATCAAAATAGTGGCGAGAGCGATTTTCACGCTTAGGGGCAGTTAATGGGCGAAATAACAGTAAACTTGGTAATAAAAACCAGAGCCAACTGATATTAACGCTACTCCAGCCGTAAGAGGTGAGCAATTCATCTGCTGTAGAATCTAAAAGACCGTAATCCAGGCTCCATGACGGCAGTAAAGCAAATGCCATCCATGCAATTAGGACCCATAAAAATATGGGTTCCCGCCTCTTTTTTTCAGGTAAAGCGAGTGTGTGAGACATAAATCCCCCGAGAGTAAATGTATTTATTATTATGAGAAAAAGAGAGCGAGAGGTTATCTCGCTCTATTTATGAGCTATTTACCCATTTTTACTTCGGTAACCCACTTATTAATCAGCTCTTTACGCACTTCGCTATCGCCATATTTATCCATGTCGTAGTTAATGAGTTTTAAGTCTGATAATTTCAGTGCCATTGGTGAAGATTCAGCCGAGGTATTGGTTAGAATTTGGTAAGATTTACCTTCTTTCCAGCTAATTTCCTGAGCTTCTTTTGAGAGTGTCCAATCTACGAATAATTTTGCGTTATCCATATTGCGGGCATTTTTAATGATACTCACACCACCGATTTCATAGCCAGTACCTTCACAAGGTGAAATCAATTCAAGTGGAGCGCCATTTTCAACTTCTAATGAGTAGTCATGTAAGAAACCAATACCAATGGCGGCTTCACCACGAGCTGCATTTCGTGCTGGAGCAATACCTGATTTGGTGTATTGAGAAATGTTGGTATTGATTTTCTTCAGATAATCAAAGGCTTGTTCAGTGCCCCATAATTGGTCAAAGGTTGCAAGAGCTGTGTAAGCTGTACCTGAGCTTTGTGGATCAGCGATTTGAATTTCACCTTTATATTCAGGTTTAATTAAATCTTTCCAGCACGTTGGGATAGCGATGCCTTTTTCTTTTAAACGATCTTTATTGACGCCAAAACCTAAAATACCGACATAAACCGCAGAAGAGTAGTTCCCTTTGCGTTTCGCGGGATCACGAAATTGTGGCATGATTTGATCGAGGTTAGGAGAAACATAAGGCTCTAGTAGATCCATTTCACCCGCTTGTGAGTGAGGGTCCATTGTACCGCCATACCAAACGTCAGCTTGTGGATTACGTTTTTCAGCTTCGATTTTAGCTAAAGTACTTCCTGAACCATTACGAACGAAGGTCGTTTTAACATCATACTTTTCGGCAAAAGCTTTTGTTTCAGCTTCACACATTGCATTTGTCGCACTACAGTAAACTACTAAGCGACCAGCTGCATTTGTTGATAAGCTAACCGCAGAAAGAGCCAGACCAGCAGCAACGAGTGTAGAGAGGGTTTTCAATTTCATGTTCAGAACCTTTTAAATGTGTCGTCATCGGAAAATGAAAGTGGGCGAACTAAATGCTCTTGTTTGCTAACATCAGCAATCAACAACGGCATTAGTAAGAGTCCCATTAAGGCCGCAGCACTGGTTAATAATGCAAACATCCCAGTCCAACCATAATGCGCCATGACCTGACTTAATGGCCAACCTGCCATTGCTGCCCCTAAATAGGCAAACAATCCCAAGTAGCCAGTTACCGTGCCTGCTGCGTTTTTATGGCAATATTCTGTTGCAGCAAGCCCGATTAACATCTGTGGTCCGAACACAAAAAAACCGATACTAAAAAAACAAGCTGCGAGCAAAGCATAATGATGAATTGGAATTAACCAAAGTGCTGTTACTGCGGTAAAAAGTCCGAGTGAAAACAGCAATATCATTGGTGCTCGTTGGCCACGGAATAATAAATCCGAGCCCCAGCCTGAACATAACGCCCCGAGTAAGCCACCCACTTCAAACAAAGAGAGAATGGCATTAGCACTCAATAAGTTGGCGCCATGTGTTTCTGATAACCAGATATTTCCCCAATCGTTAATCGCCATACGTATGAGATAAACCAAAATATAGGAAAAACCCAGTAACCAAATCATTCGGTTAAATAAAATGGTCTCTTTCAAAATAGTTAGCATAGGTTTAGGGGGAGATGACTGCTCTTGACGTAATTCAAAAACATCGCGCCGCCACACACCCACAGTAGGAAGCCCTTCCTCTGCGGGAGTACCTTTTAATCGTACACACAACCACAACCCGATGATGATGCCGATAATACCGGGAACAAGCAGTGCGACTTGCCAACTATAATGTGTCGCTAGCCACGCAGTTAAAATGGGAAGACTCATCCCGCCAAGGTTGATTGAGATATTCCATAATCCCCACCAGAAACCGCGTTCATTGCGTGAATACCAGTGTGTTAACAACCTTGCACAAGGCGGCCAACCAAAGCCTTGAAAGAAACCATTTAGTGCCCAGACCAAAAGCAGCGCGGGAAACGAAAGACAATAGGCAAAAATAATATTCATAATGCCTGTCATGACTAATCCCACACCCATAAACCAACGGTATCCCCATTTATCATGGAAAATACCGGAAACAAATTTAGATAAACCGTAAGTGAGATAAAAAAGGCTGGCTATCCAACCGATATCTCCTTTATCTAAATTCAATTCAACCTGCATAACGGGCATGACAAAGTTGACGCTTTTACGTGTGAGATAGAAAGTGGCATAACCGATAATCATCGACAGCATTAAATTTTTGCGCCAAAAATTATAGGTCTTATTAATTGATGCCGAATTTTTACCTGACATAACATCCTCTTTGATGTTGCAAATGTAAAAAAAATGTCGCGAAAAAGAATGAGATAAGGTTGTAGATGACTAAGACTTATTCTTAGTTTTCACTGTTTTCTTTTGAATTTGTGGGTAAGTTAACAATTATTTTCGTACCGTGATGGTTAATCACTTCCCATTCTCCGCCTAAAGCGCGAATGCGTTCTTCTATGCCGCGTAACCCAAAGCCACTACCTTGTTGTGCTGATAATGATGTCGGCAACATACCAACGCCATTGTCACTAATAATTAGCCGTAAACGATTTTGATTTTGAGTCAGTGAGACTTGGATATAGGTTGCATTAGCATGTTTACTAATGTTGTTTAACAGCTCTTGCACCAAACGGTAGAGGGTAAAAATAATGGTTTCGTTTTCAGGCTCTTTATCTAACGAGTAATTAAAATTACAGGTAATGCCGTTGTCATCAAAAGCAAACTCATTGATTAAATGATGAAGGGCTTTTTCAAGCGACATCTCCTCCAAAACAGGAGGGCGTAATTGTCGGAGTAGTTGACGTGTGGATTGATGAATTTGTAGGGCGAGCCGTTCAATTTGCTCTCCGGTTTGGCGTGTTTTGTCGTTATCCGCAGTTCTTTTGATTAGCATTGATTGAATTTGGATCGCCGTAATATTCTGCCCAATTTCATCATGCAATTCGCGAGCAATGGCTTTTTTCACGTCCTCTTCGGTATGAACCAGTTTTTCCATTAGATCACGACGAGCTTGTAACTCTTGTTCTAGGCGTAAACGGTAATGACGTAAATTATGAGCAAGTTGCTGTTGGCGACTAATCGCAATCCCTAAGCCAATACCGATAATGGCTTGTGTGGTTAAAAACATTTCTAACTCACGCAAATCATTAAAAGCGCCATTAACTTGGCGAGCAAAAGTAATAATCAAACTGCCTAACAGTGCGGATAAAACGCCACCTTGCCAGCCATAACGGTAAGCCATAAAGACATTAGGAATAAACACAAGGATAACTAATAAGCGCTCTATTTCGGGAGTTAAGAAAAACTGAGCACTTAACCCGATCAGGCAAAATAGAAATCCCCACATCAGCAAGGAAGTTCTTAGCGGAGGATCGGGAGTACCATCAGAGACTAAGGCGCGACTTTGTAATTCACGAAGATATTCATAAAGTAAAAAGACAAAAGGCGCGAGTAATATGCCGCCCGTTACCGATGTGAGGAAAATCCCGCTGGTGGTATTAATAAAGAAACCGAGAATAAAGGCTTGTAGTAGGCTATTAAAACCTACGGCACCAATTAATAGGGTTAAGCGTTGCCAATAAAGAGGATATCGCCACCAAATACGCTGAACTTCTAGCGCAACAACGAGGCTTAGTATTGGAGAAAGATAAATAATGGTGTGGGTAATTAATTGCTCTTGCGCCAACCAGTAATAAAGCCCCCATTCTGCAAATAACATCGGAAGCCAAAAGCGACGCCAGAGTAAAATTATCAGGGCTAGTCGTAGACCTTGGGGTAAGAAAAGGGCAGCTTGTTGCCCATTTTTACTTAAATAGAAGCCAATCACCCAAAGTGATAGCCAAAGTAAAGAGTAGGTGAGTAATAAAAAGAGGGATTGAAGAAGAAAACGCAGTCCTCTTTTCATATTACAGCGAGCCTGTGATCAACTGATTCTTTAAGGCGAAATGAACTAAATCGATGGTGGTTTCACAGCCTAATTTACCCAGTATATTGGCTCGATGAACGTGTACGGTTTTATGGCTAAGATTAAGTTGTACGGCAATAGTTTTGACATTAACACCTTGAACTAACAGATTAAAGATCTCTCTTTCACGAGGTGTTAAAGTATGTAGTGCATCTTCTTTTTCAGGTGTTTGTCGCAATGCTTTCATGGCATCAGAACAGAGATAACAACCACCTTGATGTACAGCGCGTACCGCTTGTACTAACTCTTCAGGGCCGCAACGTTTGGTTAAATAACCACGAGCACCAGAGTCTAGCGCACTTTGAACAAAGGCTGGTGTGTCATAGATACTTAAAATAATAGTTCGAAAATCAGGGCGCTTTTGTTTTAAACGGCTTTGGAGTTGTAGACCACTTTCGCCGGGCATAGAGAGATCCATAACGGCAACATCAATATCGTCATGTGCTAAATAAGGCCATGCTTCTTGCCCATTAGAATATTCACCCACGATGTGAATATCGGGTTCTAGCATGAGGAGTTGTGCAAAACCAGAACGCACAACAATGTGATCATCTACTAAAGCAACTTTTATCATAATTTTTTATTAGTCAGAGAGTAGTCAGACAATACTTATATGATTTATAACAAGCTACAGAAAGATAAGCGAGGAAAAATGGAGAAGAAACCCGGTTTTGAACCTTATATCTCGTTTTTATCAAGGTGAATCGTGACAAGCAAGTAATAACAATAGGTTATTTATTGTTCTTGTTATTATTTCCCATAAGCAGGGAACCTCTGCCTATGGGAAGTGGACAATATTTTATTGATTAAGCAACTTGAACAGGCACCGCTTTGGCAATGCGCTTCATTTCATTGTTGTCTTCAAAATATGCAATATTTGGCTTATGGCTACGCGCATCGCTGTCAGGAATTTGTACATAAGAGCAAATAATTAAGCGATCACCAACGGCGGCACGACGAGCGGCAGCACCGTTGACAGAAATAATTCGTGAACCTCTTTCTGCACAAATGGCATAAGTTGAAAAACGTTCGCCATTATCAACGTTATAAATGTCGATCGCTTCATTTTCAAGAATACCTGCGGCATCCATAAAATCCTGATCAATTGCACAAGAGCCTTCATAATGAAGATCGGCTTGTGTCACTTTTACGCGATGAAGTTTGCCTTGTAACATAGTGCGTAGCATTGTTGTGTTTCCTATATTCTAATAATTAAGACACTAGATTAACTTGCTGGTTATCGATAAGGCGTGTATTACCCAGCCATGCCGCCATTAAAACAACGGCTCGACGGCTTTCTTCACTTAATGGTGTGAGTGTATCTGCATCACAAATAAAGCACTCATCTGCACGAAAACCCTGCTGCTCTAAGGTATTTTTTGCATTTTGCAGTAACTGATTGACATCATGATCACCCGACTTTAATTGTTCTGCGATTTCTTGCATTGCTTGATAAAGTGCAGGAGCTTGTTGTTTTTCGCTATCAGATAATAGGCGATTGCGCGAACTGAGCGCTAAACCATTTTTGTCACGAACGATAGCAACAGGAACGATGCTGATATCCATACATAAATCACTTACCATCTTTTTGATAATTTGCAGTTGTTGGAAGTCTTTTTCTCCAAACATCGCAACATCAGGTTGTACAAGATTGAAAAGCTTACTGACAACCGTTGTGACACCACGGAAATGACCAGGACGGCTTGCACCTTCTAATACGGTAGATAATACAGGCACATCAACGGTGGTTTGGTTTTCCATACCGTGTGGATACATCTCTTTCGCTGAAGGTGCAAAGATAATATCGACATGTTTATCACGTAGTAACTCGCAATCTTCTTGCAACGTGCGCGGGTAGTTTGCTAAATCCGATTCTCTATCAAATTGAAGTGGATTCACAAATATAGACGCTATCACGACATCCGCGTGAATACGGGCTTCTTCAATTAATTTTAGGTGACCTTCATGAAGATTACCCATTGTTGGAACCAATGCAATGCGTTTACCTTCTTGCTTTAATCGCTTGATTTCTCTGCGTAAGATAAGCGTAGTTTCAATAATTAGCATGGCGTGACTCCTTTAAACGATATTGATAATTAAGATAATAAATCAGTTAAACGAATGTTTTTCTTCGGGAAACAGACCTTGTTCAACTTGTTGAACATAAAGGCTGACAGCACCTTTTAATGAACCTGCTTCTTGTAAAAAATCTTTTGAGAATTTAGGTGCTTGGGGAGTTAAACCCAATAAGTCATGCATCACAAGAATTTGCCCATCAGTAACATTACCCGCGCCAATACCAATAACAGGCATTGTTAATACGTCTGTAATTGTTTTCGCTAGAGTAACAGGAACACATTCCAATACCGCCAATTGAGCACCTGCATTTTCAAGGGCGATAGCATCTTGCTTTAATTGTTCGGCTTCATCGTGCTCTCTACCTTGGACTTTGTAACCCCCGAAAATATTAACTGACTGGGGTGTTAATCCTAAATGGATGCAGACAGGAACTGCACGCTCAGCCAGCATTTTAACGGTAGGAATTAACCAGCTTCCACCTTCAATTTTCACCATGTTGGCACCCGCTTGCATCAAAATGCCAGCATTAAGGCAAGCTTGTTCAGGTGTTGAATAAGACATAAAGGGCATATCGGCAATTAAGAAAGCATTAGGTGCGCCTGCTCTTACACAGCGGGTGTGATAGGCAATTTGCTCAACAGTAACGGGGAGCGTGCTGTTATGGCCTTGCAATGTCATTCCTAACGAATCACCAATCAGCATGGCTTGAATACCTTCTTGTGCAAAAAGGCGGGCAAAACTTGAATCGTAAGCGGTGATGGTGGCGAATTTTTTCTTTTCTTGCTTATAGCGATTTAGCGTTGAAAGCGTAGTGGGTTTCATTGTAACAAACTCCATCATTGTCGTTTTTTGTGTGTAGATAAAATTAATTACTTCACATAATTGTTTGTTTATTAAAGAAAATATTGGATTATCAAAATAAAGCCGCTTTCGATTGTAGCATTTAAGGACTAAAAACGAAGAAAAAGTAACTAAATGAGTAATAAAAAATAACAAATGATAATTTTTATTTATATTCATCAATTGGTTATATGTAAAAAATAAATATAGAAGAGTTTAGAGATTGAGGCGGTGAGGGACGTTTGAAAAATTGAGGGAAAGCAAAGGAGAAGAGATAGGCTGATACTGTTTATGTTTTTTAAAGTATCAACCTTTAGCATTAAGGGCGTATTAGTGTGAAGTTACCACTTTTCCATGCCATTTTCAGGCACTAACACCAGTCTATCTGCTAATAACTCACCATCAGGAAAGCGAAGATCAGGTGCTAATTCAGCTAATGGATAAAGCATAAATTCACGTACTTTAAGTCCGTAATGAGGTACGGTTAATCGCTCGGTTTGGATCACGTCATCACCAAATAACATAATATCAAGATCAAGCGTTCTTGGTCCCCAACGATTACCTTCTTTTCTAACACGACCTTGCGCCAATTCAATCGCTTGAGTGTTATCAAGTAACTCTTCTGGCGCTAATGTTGTATCAATCGCAACAGCGACATTTAGGTAATCAGGCTGATCTTGAGGTCCCATTGGGCGAGTACGATACCAAGATGATTGTGCAATCAATGTTGTTTGTGGGATCTCACTGATTGCTTTAATCGCTGAATTCACCTGATCGTCAGGTGAATTCAAATTACTTCCCAGAATGATATAAACACGTTTCTTCTGTTTATTCATTGGTGCTCTCTTGTCTAGATGCAGGTTTTGCACTTGGATGACGAGGGCGTTTACGTGGACGCGGACGTTTGCGAACAGGTGCTTGACCTAATTCAGATACCATTGAACGCTGTTGCGTATTGTTAGACGCTTGGAAATCAGCCCACCAACTTGCTAACGCTTCAAGCTCTGGATTGTGTTGTACATTGGCACGTAATTCCAGTAAATCGAACGCTGCACGGAATTTAGGGTGCTCAAGTAATTTATTCGCACGACGGCCTTGGCGTTTAGGTAAACGTTGCTGTAATTGCCAGATATCACGCATTGTTGTGGTAATACGTTTTGGTATCGCAATAGTACGGCATTGCTCATCTAAAATATCGTTCATTGCCATAGAGAAAGAGTCATAGTAAGAAAGACCACTTTCTTGGACTAATTTTTCGGCATGTTCAATTAATGGATACCACAACATTGCTGCAAATAAGAACGCCGGATTGACTCGCATCTCTTTATTAATGCGATAGTCTGTATTTTTGAGAACTTGATCTAACATTCTCTCCATCGGCGTATCATGTTGCTCCGTCATTTTAGAAGCAATCAGCGGAAACAGTGGCTCAAGTAATTGATGGCGGCACATTAACTTGTAAGTTTTGTAGCCTTGCCCTGTTTGTAATAATTTTAGTGACTCTTCAAAAAGGCGAGCCGATGGAATATTACGTAATAAAGGGGCGAGTCTGCCAATTGGCTCTGCGGTTTCAGGTGCAATTTGCATATCCAATTTGCTGGCAAAGCGAATGGCTCTAAGCATTCTGACGGGATCTTCGCGATAGCGTGTTTCAGGATCGCCAATTAAGCGAATAATACCTGCTTTTAGATCCGCTAAACCGCCAACGTAATCACGTACAGCAAAATCATCAACACCGTAATAAAGGCTGTTTAATGTAAAGTCACGACGAATGGCATCTTCTTCAATTGAGCCAAAAATATTGTCGCGCAGTAACATGCCGCTTTGTGCTTGCTGAGATTGGTTATTGTCTGAAACCTCATGATCTTCATGAGAGCCACGGAAAGTCGCAACCTCGATTACTTCAGGGCCAAACATAATATGAGCAAGACGGAAACGACGACCGACTAAACGGCTGTTGCGGAATAATCGACGTACATCTTCAGGTGTTGCATTAGTGGCAATATCAAAATCTTTTGGTTTTTTTCCCAGTAATAAGTCACGGACACCACCACCCACTAAATAAGCCTGAAAGCCTGAGTTGTTGAGGCGATAAAGCACTTTTAATGCATTATCACTGATGTCTTTACGTGAAATTGGGTGTTGATCTCTTGGGATCACAGTCATTGGCAAATCACTCCCGTTCGCCTTTTCTTTATTACTCTTTTTTTTACGGGGACGGTCTGCGGATATAGCAGGACGCCGACGCACAGGTTTCTGTGTTTCTTGTATTGGTCGGTCAGATGCAGTGACTGGCCTTTCACTTGCTACCGGTTGTGTGTCTGATGACGTTGTTTGTCGCCCTAGCAGATTACGGCAGAAATGTGCTACTCGATTAAAAATATGACACCTCGAATAATAAATTCTAATAATTAAAAAAATTAAGCGGCTAATCATAGCCTACTGAACATTTTTTGAGAATGCTTTGTGTGGTTTATTCATACCCTTGTTGCTGATGATTTTGTTTTAAAATCTCAGAAGGTGACCACTGTGCAGTCGCAATCTCTAACAATGATGCTAACGAATAATCTTGCCAACCCGCAATAATAGGCTGATTGAGAAACCGTAAAGCATCGATAATGACGGGTCTTGGATCAGTATCTGGTAACGCATGCGCGTGATTTTGTTTTGATAATTTATTACCGTCATGATTTATTGCTAAAGGTAAATGAGCATAATGCGGAATAGGTAAATTCAGTTGTTTATGTAAACTGATTTGTCGCAACGTGGGATCAAGTAGATCAGCACCTCTAACAACTTCGGTTACACCCTGATAACTATCATCAATCACCGTCACTAGATTATACGCAAATAAGTTATCTTTTCTGTGAATAATCATATCTTCTAACACGATAGACGTACTCTTTGAATAATATGTACCTTGAATAACATCTTCAAAATGATAAACAGGATGCTGTTGGATCAACCTCCATGCACTTTCTTTATCAAAAGGAGTCACATTATTGGTGGGTGGCTCACGGTGACGACAGTGGTTATCATACACGCCCCCTAAGTCATGTAAACGATGACGACTACAATGACAATGGTAGCAAACACCTTCTTTCCAAAGAGTGTATAAAATTTCACGGTAAGCATCATGGCGTTGCGATTGATAGAGGATCTCTTTATCCCAGAACAAACCATAATGTTCTAATGTGCGAATAATTTGGGATGCAGTACCGGGAGGTTCTCTAAGAGGGTCGATATCATCGATGCGTAGAAGCCAACGCCCGTGGTGTGCGCGAGCTTGAAGATAACTGCCAAGTGCAGTAACCAATGAGCCAAAATGAAGTTGACCCGTTGGCGATGGCGCAAAGCGCCCAATATAGCCTGTAATCTCGTGCATCGAAAGATTCAGATGAACGCCTCAACGTATTAGGTCGAGGCGTTTGCTCATTATTAGCCAGCCATCTGCTTTTCACGGATTTCAGCTAATGTTTTACAGTCGATACATAAATCGGCTGTAGGACGAGCTTCTAAACGGCGAATACCGATTTCCACTCCACAAGATTCACAGAAACCAAAGTCATCATCTTCGACTTTTTTCAGTGTTTTCTCGATTTTCTTAATGAGTTTACGTTCACGATCACGGTTACGCAGCTCAAGACTGAATTCTTCTTCTTGTGCAGCACGGTCAACGGGATCGGGGAAGTTTGCCGCCTCATCTTGCATATGAGTAACGGTGCGGTTGACTTCATCCCTGAGCTGATTGCGCCAAGATTCAAGTATTAGCTTAAAATGCGCTAATTGGGCTTCGTTCATGTACTCTTCGCCCGCTTTTTCCTGATATGGCTCAACGCCAGCAATAGCGAGAATGCTCATGGACGATGTTTTACGCTTTTGCCCTTCTTGCATAATGCTTCTCCTACATACGCATTTCTGAATAATCCCCACCTTCAAAACAGGAAGGGGAAAAAATAGGGCGCTATAAATAGCAGATGCCCGCGAGGATAGCAATTATTCCTTCAATAAGTTTTCTCATGGTGTGAAGGCACGCAAGTAAATGTCCCTTTTTAGTTAAAAAATGCTTAACTAATACCACGGTTTTAAATTAACTATTTGAAATAAAAGGTAATTGCTGTCCAATTGTTAAATTGTATTCACTAATATTGATGCGATAACACAAGATTTCAACCCCTGCATCACTGGCTTCTTTTAGCAGTGAAGCATAGGCTGGGTCAATCTCTTTAGCAACAGTCACTTCCGTAATCCCAGTATGGGGAACTGCGTAGAATAAGACAGCCCTTAAACCCAATTTTGCGATAGCCGTCAACTCTCGAAGATGTTTCTGACCGCGTTCTGTCTTTGCATCAGGGAAATAGCCCATACCGTTGTCTAGCAAGGTGACTGACTTCACTTCAATATAACAGTCAACTTTATGATTTGATTTAAGTAAAATGTCAATACGGCTGTTCTCACTACCGTATTTCACTTCTCGTTTTATCTCGTCATACTCAGATAATTCTGGAATGTCACCCGCCTCAATAGCATCAGCAATAATTCCATTCGCTCTTAAGGTATTTACACAAATCCAATCATCGGTTTGAGTTTGAGTCAGTTCCCAGCTATGCGGATATTTTCTTTTTGCATTTGAAGAGGTGGAGTACCAAACGGTATCACCGGGTGTCGCACATCCCGTCATTGCACCTGTGTTGGCGCAATGGAGCGTGAATTCTTCCCCATTTGGGGTAACAACGTCTGCTAAAAAACGCTTATATCGTTTTAGTAAAGTGGCAGATTGTAGCGGTTGCTCAAATTTCATGACGACTCCGATGAAAATACGACCTTTAATAAAGCGCTAATGCTACAATGCCTAGCCAAGAAAGTTAATGAGCCATGGAGCCTGTGTGCATTTATTGCCAATCTTTGATGTAACAGAAAAAATCGTTACTGCATTAAAACAATCCCCACAAGTTTTGCTTCATGCACCTACTGGTGCAGGTAAATCCACGGCGCTTCCGCTCTATTTGCTGGAGCAAAATTGCTTTGATGGCAAAATTATTTTATTAGAGCCAAGACGAATTGCCGCTAAAAGTATTGCTTACCGTTTAGCCAGTCAACTAAATGAAGATGTTGGAAATACGGTAGGCTATCGAATGAAGGCGGAAAGCAAAGTCAGTTCACAAACTCGACTCGAAGTGGTAACAGAAGGAGTACTAAACCGGATGTTACAGCAAGATCCTGAGTTGGCTGGCGTAAGCCTAGTGATTTTAGATGAATTTCATGAACGTAGTTTGCAGGCAGATTTAGCACTGGCTCTATTGCTTGATGTGCAGATGGGGTTACGTGATGATTTGCGTGTTTTGATTATGTCTGCAACCTTAGATAACCAAAAACTCACTTCACTATTACCAGATGCCCCCATGATCAGCGCTCAAGGGCGCAGTTACCCTGTCGAAAGAGTGTATTCTCCTATCAGTACGCATCAACCTTTTGAACAAGAAATTGCCACAATGGCGTTGCGATTATTAGCACAAGAAACCGGTTCTATGTTGATATTCTTGCCGGGTAGTGCAGAGATAGTGCGTGTTGCAGAAATACTAAAAGATAAAGTAGATAACAATGTTCTGCTATTTCCGCTTTATGGTGCGCTTTCATTAGCAGAACAACAAAAAGCGATTGAGCCGACAGAAAAAGGCTATCGAAAAGTCGTCCTTGCCACCAATATTGCAGAAACCAGTCTGACTATTGAAGGTATTCGCTTGGTTCTTGATAGCGCTATTGAAAAACGAGCTCAATTTGATTTGAAAAGCGGTGTCACTAGTTTATTGCGTCAAAGAATTAGCCAATCATCACAGACACAAAGAGCTGGACGAGCAGGACGTCTTGAGGCTGGTATTTGCTGGCATTTAATAAGCCAAGAGCAGGCAGCGCGTGTTGCTTCTCACCAAATACCTGAAATTTTAAGTAGTGATTTATCGTCGTTATGGCTTTCTGTTTTGCAGTGGGGTTGTCGCGACATTAATCAGTTGAATTGGTTGGATAAGCCAACACCTCAAGCACTACATGCCGCTCAAGATTTATTGTATCGTTTAGGTGCAATAGATAAACAAGGTGGATTAACCGCACGAGGCTCGCGCATGGCTCAATGGGGCATAGAGCCTCGACTTGCTGCTATCTTAGATTATGCAAGTGAGCAAAGTGACAATCATCTTGCGACGGCAGCACGCTTATGTGCAATCTTAGAAGAGCCGCCCCGAGGACAAGAAATTAATCTGGAGTGGATTGCTCAACAAAAAAACACCTTCTGGACACGACGTGAAAAACAGCTTTCTCAACACCGGAAAGGGACGTTTTACCCTGAATTGTTAGGTTTATTATTAGCGGTTGGGTTTCCTGATAGGATTGCTAAAAATCGAGATAATCAAGGTCGTTTTCGTTTAGCGAATGGGCAAGGTGCCATGATGGAACATTCGCACTCAATAAGTGATACACCGTGGATCTTAGCACCATTATTACTACAAAATGTGCATTATGCTGATGTCCGCATTTTATTAGCACTACCGATTGATATCGATGAAATATCAGCTACTTTTCCAGAGCTTATTGAAAATAATACGACTGTTGAATGGGATGAAAAACGCGGTACGTTGGTCGCATGGCAACAACGCCAATTAGGGCGATTAACCTTAAGCCAGCGCCAATTAGACAAACCCAATAAACAGCAAATGCAGCAAGCATTATTGAATTGGCTGAGAGATAACGGTTTAAATGCTTTAGCACTGAATGAAGAAACTCAACAGCTTTTTATACGCCTTTCTTTGGCGAAAAAATGGTGCCCAGAAGCCTTATTACCTGATTTAGAAGAAATGGTGTTACTTGAAACGTTAGAAACATGGTTATTGCCTGAACTGGGAGAAGTTCAGACATTAAAAGCGTTACAACAAGTTGATATTAATACGATTATAAAAAACCAATTAACATGGCATGAAAATCAGTTGCTTCAACGCTTATTTCCGACGCATTATTTGGCGCCAACAGGCACAAAAGTGATTATCAACTATGATTTGGAGTTACCTCCTGTGATCGCTATCCGCATTCAAGAGGTTTATGGCGAACAGCAAAGCCCTATTGTGGCGAATGGTCAATTACCCGTTGTGATGGAGTTATTATCACCTGCTCATCGACCTATTCAGAAAACACAAGATTTGGCGACATTTTGGGCAGGAAGTTATAAAGAGGTGCAAAAAGAGATGAAAGGGCGTTATCCCAAGCATTTATGGCCTGACTCACCCGCAGATACCGCACCCACACGGCGAGTAAAAAAATATAGCCAATAAATGAATATTAGTTTTACCCTAGTTTTATTCGTATTTGAGAGCTTTCTTGTGGGATCACACAGAAAAATAGCGACAATGTTAGGCTTCTTTATCCCGTGATAAAGGGGTTTTAATGAGAGATACAGTTCATGAGTAGAAAGAAAAGACCAGTGAAACAAACCAAAAGAGGTCGTTCTTGGTTTTGGTTATTTGTCAAAATCGCCATTGTGGTTGCGGTTTTAATGGGTATTTATGGTGTTTATTTACATTCTCAAATTAAAGAGCGCCTTGATGGCAATGTTTGGGAATTACCTGCCGCGGTTTACGGACGTACCGTTAACTTAGAACCGGGCATGAATTATAGCCAAAAAGAGATGGTGAGCTTACTTGAGGGTATGCAATACCGCAATGTTAACAAAATCACTCGTCCCGGCGAATTTGTGGTAAGAGGCAACACGATTGAAATGTTGCGCCGACCTTTCGATTTTCCTGATGGTCGTGAAGAACAAATTTTAGCTAAATTAGCCTTTGAGCAAAATTCCTTGGTTAGTATTACTAACATGGATAATCAACGGCAATTTGGCTTTTTCCGTCTTGATCCTAAATTAATTACCATGATGCAATCTGCAAATGGTGAACAACGCTTATTCTTAGCAAGGGATAAATTTCCACAATTATTAGTGGATACGTTAATTGCAACAGAAGATCGCCGTTTCTATGAGCACGACGGTATCAGCCTTTATTCTATTGGCCGTGCAGTCTTAGCGAACTTTACGGCAGGTAAAGCAGTTCAAGGTGGGAGTACCTTAACGCAACAGTTAGTGAAAAACCTGTTTTTGACTAACGAAAGAACGTTAAAAAGAAAACTTAATGAAGCCTATATGGCGATCATTATGGATGCGAGTTATAGCAAAGATCGTATTTTAGAACTGTATCTTAATGAGGTTTTTTTAGGGCAAAGTGGTGATGAGCAAATTCGAGGCTTCCCTTTAGCTAGCCTTTACTATTTTGGTCGTCCTGTTGATGAATTAAGCCTTGATCAGCAAGCGCTTTTAGTGGGTATGGTTAAAGGTGCATCTGCTTATAATCCTTGGCGTAACCCTAAAGCAGCGTTAGAGCGCCGTAATGTGGTATTAAAACTACTGCAAACCCAAGAGATAATCGACCAAGAGCTTTACAATGTGCTTAGTGCGCGTCCTTTGGGTGTGAAGCCACGTAGCGAAGCGTTAACACCTCAACCTGCGTTTATGCAACTGGTTCGCCAAGAGTTACAAACAACCTTGGGCGATAAAGTGAAAGATTTATCAGGTACAAAAATTTTCACCACATTAGATCCTGTCTCACAAGATGCAGCTGAAAAAGCGGTTGAAGTGGGTGTCGCGGATATCCGTAAAGTTCGTAAAATTGACGATCTTGAAGGGGCGATGGTTGTTGTGGATCGCTTAAGTGGTGAAGTAAGAGCCTTAGTGGGGGGATCTCAACCACAATATGCAGGTTTTAACCGTGCATTATCAGCCCGTCGCTCGATTGGCTCTTTGGCAAAACCCGCGACCTATTTAACCGCATTAAGTGAACCAGAGCGTTTTCGTTTAAATACATGGCTTGCTGATGAACCGATTTCTGTGCCTATTCCGGGGGGGAAACCTTGGCAACCTCGTAACTACGATCGTGGTTATAAAGGTAAATTAATGCTGGTGGATGCGTTAGCAACCTCACGTAATATACCTACAGTAAATCTTGGTTTAGAAGTGGGATTAGACCAAGTGATCAAAACATGGATCAACTTAGGCGCACCAGCGGAAAATCTAGAAAAAGTGCCAGCGATGTTATTAGGTGCATTAAACTTAACACCAATGGAAGTGGCTCAAACCTTCCAAACAATTGGTAGTTTAGGTAATCGCGCAAAATTGTCATCATTGCGTTCTGTGATTGCCCAAGATGGTACAGTGCTTTACCAAAGTTATCCTCAAGCTGAAACAACTGTTTCACCTCAAGCAGCTTATATGACGCTATTTGGTATGCAACAAGTGGTGAATTCGGGAACAGCATGGCGCGTATTAAAACCAAAATTTGGTAATTACAACCTTGCAGGTAAAACCGGTACCACTAACGATCTCCGTGATAGTTGGTTCGCGGGAATTGATGGTAAGGAAGTGACGATTTCGTGGATGGGACGCGATAATAATGGCCCAACGAACTTAACGGGTTCAACAGGGGCATTGTTGCTGTACCGTAATTATTTAGAGAATCAGGCACCGCTGAAATTAAATCCACCAGTGCCAGAAGATATCGCAGAGATGTCTGTCGATGCTCAAGGTAATTTTGCTTGTTATGGCGGTGGTGTTCGTACTCTACCTGTATGGACAGCAAATCCAGATGGATTATGCACACCTGTTCAGCAAGATACTGATGAAAGTGGCGCACCGAAATGGTTACAAGATTTGTTTTCTGAGTAAGTAATCACATAGATTAGCTAAAATAAAAACGGCACATAAGTGCCGTTTTTTGTTTATTCGCATCTTATTTTTATTAAAAAACGAATCGAATATTAGCCCTTCATCTGAGCAAAAGCATATTCCGCTGCATCAATAGTGCGTTGAATATCTTCTTTAGTATGAGCAATAGACATAAAGCCTGCTTCAAATGCAGAAGGTGCAAGGTAGACACGTTTTTCTAGCATTAAATGGAAGAATTGTTTAAAGCGTTCAACATCGCAGTTCATCACATCTTGATAGCAAGTGACTTCTTTTGCATCCGTAAAGAACAGACCAAACATCCCGCCAACATGGTTTATAACCATTGGAATGCCCGCTTGTTGTGCTTTTTCAAGTAAACCATCAGCCAGCATTGTTGTTAGTTCATTTAATGTTTGATGAACACCGGGTTGTGATACTTCGTGTAAACACGCAAGACCTGCTGCCATTGCAATTGGGTTGCCTGATAAAGTACCTGCTTGATAAACAGGGCCAATTGGTGCGAGTTTAGACATCACTTCCATATGTCCACCAAATGCACCCACTGGCATACCGCCACCAATGATTTTACCTAAGCATGTTAAATCAGGATCAACATCGTAATAAGCTTGTGCGCCACCTAATGCCACGCGAAAACCTGTCATAACTTCATCAATAATCAGCAATGCACCAAACTCATCACATAATGCACGTAAGCCCGGTAAGAAGTCTGCTTTTGGTGGTACGCAGTTCATATTGCCCGCAACAGGCTCAACAATGATACAAGCGACTTCTTCAGGGTAATTTTCAAATGCTTGGCGTACAGAATTTAAATCGTTGTAAGTACAGGTTAAGGTGTGTTTTACAAAATCAGCGGGTACACCTGGTGAATTTGGTTGTCCCATCGTTAGCGCGCCAGAGCCTGCTTTAACTAATAGGCAATCTGCATGACCGTGGTAGCAACCTTCAAATTTAATGATTTTGTCACGACCCGTGTAACCACGAGCAAGGCGAATAGCGCTCATTGTCGCTTCTGTACCTGAGTTCACCATGCGAACCATGTCCATGGAAGGTACCAGTTCAGTGACTAGGTTTGCCATTTCAACTTCAGCAGCCGTTGGTGCGCCAAAGCTTAGACCTTTTTGTACCGCGTCAGTAACAGCATGACGAATGGAAGGGTGGTTGTGACCTAAAACCATCGGTCCCCATGAGCCGACATAGTCAAGGTAAGCTCGTCCATCAACATCATAAATATACGCACCATTAGCACGTTCAATAAAAAGAGGGGTTCCACCTACACCGTTAAATGCTCTAACAGGTGAGTTGACACCGCCGGGGATCACTTGTTGTGCGAGATTATAAAGCGTTTCAGACTTGCTCATGTCAGACTCCTAATGATGGGTGAGCGTAAGATTAAGGCGTATTCTAAAGCACCGCGCAGATGAAGCCAAATACACGACAACAACATTTTGATTTATCACTGTTATTGTGGGTGCGCGATTTATCGTAAAAAGCGATAGGTAGCAAAAAGTGTATTTTGTCCACAACAAACTTGAAGGTTATGAGCAGGTATTAGATAATCATCACATTATATCAGCAAGAAATATAAATTTTTGCTGGCTGTTTTTTTGCTGGAATACCCAGTCTGGAGTGAACAATGAGTGATGATATGGCTCTGCCGTTACAATTTACTGACGCGGCTGCAAATAAAGTAAAAGATTTGATTGCGGATGAAGAAAATCCAAATCTGCGTTTACGTGTTTATATCACGGGCGGCGGTTGTAGCGGATTCCAGTATGGTTTTACCTTTGATGATGCAATGAATGAAGGTGATATGACCATAGAAAAACAAGGCGTTGCCTTAGTGGTTGATCCGATGAGTTTGCAGTATTTAGTGGGCGGCTGTGTGGATTATACTGAGGGATTGGAGGGGTCGCGTTTTATTGTGACGAATCCTAATGCGACGAGTACGTGTGGTTGCGGTTCCTCTTTCAGTATCTGATCCTTCTTTGGCGTCGTGGCTGTGCAGTAGTGCCACGGCGTTAGAGCAGTGCTCGTAATGCTCACATACTAATGTATGCTCCGCTTACTGTGCGCTGTCTGCCTTGTTGCACTGCTTGCTCGCTCACGACTTTTGTTTGTGAGAGTTTATTGGTTACTCTTTTCTTCTCTTCTCTTCTCTTCTCTTCTTTTCGTTATTTATTCTTTCTGAGCTTATTTCATAAAATCACTCTATGGGTGATATTTTTGCCTCTAGTTAAATAGATCTTCTGCGATACGCTAAATTTTAGGTGCGGATTTTTTGTCCTTTGAAAATAAAAATCGTAGTTTGCTTATTATTTTGAAAATAGGGCTATTTTTTCCTTATAAATCAACATTGTTACAAATTGAAACAAAATACACACTTTGTTACATATTAAAAATCCATGTACATTAGAACTGACTGGCTTTAGCGAGATTTCGGACATTTGCGAAAGAGAATGATGTAAGTAAATACACTTATTTTAAGAAACGAAAGCAGTAAATAACGTCTGAACAATTATTTTACGCTAAGTCACTTATCCTACGAGGATACAACGTCCTTCTTTTCCGTCACTCCCTTTACTTCCCCTTAAAATTACTTAAGCTACTCTAATCAAATCGCGGTGCGCACTGGCTGATTTTTTGAAAAGGACATCAACAATAATAGTTTTGTTGAGAAACAATAACTGATAGTTAATTAAGGACTTGCCATGCCAACTCCATGCTATATCTCCATTGAAGGAAAAACCCAAGGCAATATTACTGCGGGTGCATTTACGGCTGAATCAGTAGGAAATATTTATGTTCAAGGCCACGAAGATGAAATGCTGGTGCAAGCATTCTCTCATGTAGTGACTGTGCCCACTGATCCACAATCAGGTCAGCCTTCAGGTCAACGTGCGCATAAACCTTTCCGTTTTACGGTGGCGTTAAACAAAGCGGTTCCTCTGCTGTATAACGCCTTAGCCTCGGGCGAAATGTTGCCAAAAATCACATTAAAATGGTATCGCACCTCGGTTGAAGGGAAGCAAGAGCATTTCTTCACCACCACATTAACTGATGCCACCATCGTGAATATCGATTGCCAAATGCCACACTGCCAAGATCCGACTAAGTCTGACTTCACTCAACTGATCGAAGTGTCTCTTTCTTATCGCAAAATTGATTGGGAACACACCGTTGCAGGGACATCAGGCTCTGACGACTGGCGTGCGCCACTCGAAGGTTAATTCTTCACACTTTATTTATGGGCTCTGTCATGGGCCCATTGTTCTCTGCATTTTTTGTCTTTTTTATTGCGTGTTTGTCACATTTAAATGGGAGCTTTTATGTCAACGAATGACGCTAACAATACCCCTAAACCTCGTTTGGTATTAGATGATCCGGCATCATCTCGCCCTTTTGAAATAGGGATGACATTCTCTGAACAGCAAGCTCGCATTAAAAAATACAGTGAATTACTCGACACCCTAGGAAAGGGATTACTTCATACAGGGTTAGTGTTTACTTGCCAAATTGGCGATTTACCTAAAAGCACTTTTCAAGTCACTCAGTTTGATTTAAACGAAGGATTATCAGAGCTTTTCACGCTTTCGATACACGCGGTGAGTGAGCAACGCGATATTGATTTTGCCAACCAATTAGGTGTGGCTTCATCATTAACTGTCAGTCGTGACGGTAAAACAATCCGCACGGTTCAAGGCTTACTGGCGAGTGCTGAACAAGGCAACACCGACGGCGTTAAAACGTGGTATCAATTTGTTATTCGCCCTGAAATGTGGGTGATGACGCTTAATCAAGATAGCCGTATTTTCCAACATAAAACGGTACCTCAAATTCTTCAGCAATTACTAGATGAAGCGCATATCAAATATGACAACCAGCTCTATCAACCCGAACTGCATCAAACTCGCCGCTATATCACGCAAAAGCGCGAATCCGCTTATGCCTTCTGGTGTCGTTTAGCGTTTGAAGAAGGGATCAATTTTTGGTTTGAAGAAGGGCCAAAACTGTTTTATAGCGACAATCATTTAGGGATGACGGCGGGGATCACGCTAACCTATAACCCACAAGCAGAAACCGATATTACGGATACCACTGCCACCACATGGCGCTATACCGAACGTTTATGCAGTGATGTGCGTATTGACAAAGATTATAACCCAATACGTCCTTCTTACCCGTTATCACAAAACACAACGGGTGACGTTCATCAGCAACACCCTGTTTTTGAAAGCTATGGCCGTTTTCAAGAAGAGGCAGAAGCGCAGCCATTGAATCAACTGCGTTATGAGCAATCTCAAAATTATCGTCAAACAGGCTCAGCAAGCACTAACTGTTTTGCGTTAATGCCGGGCAAAGTGTTTACCTTAACCAATCATCCAAGTGCACGTATGAATTCGCGTTGGCAAGTGATCAGCGTTTCGCATCACGGTGTACAGCCCTCTGCGGATAACGGGGGCGGTGAAGGCACCCAGTTGAGCAATCACGTGACATTTATTCCTGGCACACAAGAATGGCGTCCACCTTTTCATTATAAACCGCTGGCGGATGGTGATGAGTTGGCGACAGTCGTTGGTCCAGAAGGTGAGGAGATTTACACCAATGAACAAGGCGCGGTAAAAGTCTATTTTCATTGGGATAGGCGCGGAAAGCCTGATCATAGTGGCTCGTGTTGGTTGCGAGTGGCACAAGGTTGGAATGGTGATGGCTTCGGATTTATGGCGATCCCTCGCATTGGGCAAGAGGTGATTGTGTCTTATTTAAATGGCGATATTGATAGACCAATTATCACCGGTTGCACCTATAACGGTCGTAATGCTCCTCCGCTTGATTTACCCAAAGAAAAAACCCGAACCACATTTCGTACCAAGACGCATAAAGGCACAGGGTTTAATGAGTTACGATTTGAGGATGCCGGCGGACGCGAAGAAGTGTATTTGCATGCGCAGAGGGATCAAAATACGCATATTAACCATAATAAATTTCAATATATTGGTAAAAATGAATCTCATGAAGTTGCAAATGATCGCAAACATGAGGTTTGTCATGATGAATTTATTCGTATAGTTAATGAGCAACATATAAATATTGGACTAAACCAATTTGAAGAAATTAATAAAGATAAAATTATAAAAATTGGTAATGCTAAGACAGAAACAATTTTCTCTAATTTCATAGAAGAAATCGGTGAGGATAAATTATCTAATATAAAGAAAAAATATCATATAAATGCATCAGATGGAATTCATTCAAATACTAAAATATATACTTTACAGGCTAGTGAAACTATTTTAATAAAGAGTAAGTCAGGTTCTATTTTGATTGACTCTCAAGGCATAAAGTTAACAGGTAATATTAATATTTGTGGGAATGTCTCGATTGAATCAGGGAGTCCAGAATCAGTATCATCTTTAGATAATGCCTCAAATGAAGGATTAGCATTAGCTGAAGACTGTCAAAAATTGGATGATTGATAAAGGGAATTAAATGTTATCTCTATTTGAAAAAATTAAAAAAACTTGGGTTCTTGAGTATTATTTTGAATCAACTGAAAGTAAAATTGAGGGAAAACTATTAGTAAATTCTGATACTGAAGAAAGCGCTATAGAAAAATTTAGAGATTATTTTTCCACATATGAAAAATCTTTTTTTTATTATAAATCAATATTGTTATTTGAAAGCTATATTAATCAAAGTGAAAAATCAGAACTATTATGTATAAATGCAATGGATAATATAGATAAACAGGATGTGATTGTTTTTGAAGAACGAGAAGTATCGTTTCCATTAGCAATTGAAAGTTCAGCTATTATATTGAGTAAAATAGAAATAGAGTATGATTTTATTGATAGTAATACTTTTATATTAATTGATGCTAGTAAATATGAGCATTTAAGTGGTGATTTTGTTTTAACTAAACTACATGTTCTTGGGTTTGATTGGACGTGTTTACTTAAAGGAAAAACTCAATCAATTCTAGAAAGAAGTGCTCCTTATTTAATAAAAATAAAAAATAGAAGTGAAATGGATATAATTCAAAAGCAATTTGTAAAATTATGCTTGGATAATCCAATTTGCATTTTCATTAAAACAAGTTTAAGTTTACTTGAGTTAAGTAAACATTTGAGAAAGTTTACATATTTGGAGGTGTATGGAAAAGATAATTGGAGCTATTTTAGGTTTTATGATCCTAATATATTTTCATTGGTTTTAGAACATTTGAATGAAGTTGAGTCTAATATTTTTTATAAAAATATAGATGAGATCTTCTTTTTAAAAGATAATTGTTTTTTTTCTTTGAAAAATAATACTGTTGATTATAATTTTTATTCAAAAAATAAATTAATAATAACACCATATTTACAAAAAGTTTTTCATGATTATCAACAATCTGTTTTTATGAAAAAAATAGCTATTAATTTGCCAAAGTATAAAATTCATAAAAGAGATTTAAATATTAAAGAAAAAAAAGAACTTATTAATGAATTAAATAAAGCATATTTATTGGGTTTAACAAATCCTAAAGCAATATATTATTTTATAATTGCTCAAATTGATTTTTTCAACGAAGAGTTTTTATCATTATGGAATGAAGCAAGCCATTACTCATCATCACAAGAAATTAGAGCATTACATTATCTTGATTTAACTATTAATAAAATGAGTAGAGATAAAATATGAACTTTCCAATAAATAATAATCTTATAAATATAGTTGATAAAGCAAATAGTATTTTTTCAGATAGTGATGACATTACAAAAATCTCTTCACCATGTTATCGTAATATTAGACCTGTATATCCTGTACGTTATGCTTATATGAATTTTTTTACAAAAGATTTATATAAGCCTCAATTACCACCTTCAATTCAAGATTTAATGGCTGCGACGTCATTAGATCAAGTTGGTGGTTATACTGCCCGTATTTTACGTGAAGGATGGGTATATGTAAAAGAAGAGGCTCCATTAAAAACAAGAGGCTCACAGAGTGAAAATAGAATACTAATTTTTAAACATATATTAAATGAAATTGAGAGTGAGAAAGAAGGTGACATTGCTTCTGTCAGTGAGATTTTTTATGAATACGAATTTAACAATGAAAATAATAGTTATCAAGAAAAAAAACAACTATGCAAACCTTGTGGTTTTTTACCGATAAAGAAAGATGTTAAAAACATCAGTATATTATTTAGTGATATTCCTTTATCAAAAAGTATTTTGAAAAAATTAAATGATAATACAGCATATAGAAAGAACATAATGCAGTTTATTAATTTAGATGCAGAGGAAAAGTATACATTAGAATTAAATAAAGAAAATTTATCAGATTTAGTTGAAGATTATAAGATTAAAAATGAGCAATTTAATTGGTGCTATAATGAATTGGAACTAGATGCTGATTGTGGTTATCAGTTGGGTTATGGAACTACACAACAAAGTTATTATATAGATCCAGAAAAAAAAGATAATATATTCAAAGCGTACTGTAATAAAGGAGAAAAAGGAACTCTGGTTATTTTACATGATCCTGTTGGTAGACAAAAAGATATATTAGACGTTTATAGTCTTTTAGTTACATATCTAAAATCTTATATGGAAAGTTATAACTATCCAATAACTATTGGGAATTATATTGAAGCACTGCTCAAAAATGACTCTAGTGAAGTCCGTGAAACGGTAAGATCAAGTTTAAATGAAGATGAATGGAATACTAACTGGAAAGAAATTAAAAATAATATTTCCAATATTCATGCAAGAACGGCAGAAATTTTATCCTTATATAATGCATTTGCTTTTAATTATAAACTGTCTTCAGAAAAATATGATGGGCTTAAATTACATTTAACAGGTTTATTTAGCTTTTTAAGTGACGCTGAATTATCAGGTGAAAGCTATATTGATGAGGTGTATATTTTTTCTGGATTATTTTTTGATATTACAAATTCTTTGCAGTTTACAGAATTAGGTTCTGTAATATTAGATAGATTCTTTAATAAAGAATTAACACCAAAATCTGTGATTGAAAAGCTTCAAGAACGATCTAGTTTAGGTAAATACATACTGACCTATTCTTTGATGGAGTCATATGATCTTTTACCTTCTGTTGCAACAACGATGCTTGATACAGAGATTAGTAAAAAGGCATTCAAAAAATTTTCAGATACACTTCCAACAGAAGATGATAATTTAATTGATGATTGGAAAGATACTTTAGTTGCATTAAGAACATTTCTAGATAATAAGCTTGTAGAAAACCCAGAATTAAAAAAGCTATTAGTTAAATCTTTTGACAAAATATTAATTATTTTTGGAAAAAGTTTTTCAACTTCACTTGTATATATGGATAATTTATCCCAAAACTCATCCTTTCTTAAAGGAAGAAAGCTGATGGCTGACTTTACTATTGAGGTAGCTAAATTATCAGGAATTAAAATTAATATTAACATGAATAAACTCTTTACGGGGCAACAGTTAGAGATCGAGTTGAAAAAATGGGGAGTGCTATTAAAAGACAAACTTAGACCCGAAAATCTAAAGATGGGAAATAGATTATTTAATTGGGATAAAATAACTTCAAGATTAAAAAATGAAGCATGGATAAAATTACCAAGTATAGATAAGATAACGTCATCATTAAAATCAGTAGGCACTAAAAATAATTCGTTAAATGGAAAGAACATAGTTCCTTATATAGATAAAACCATTCCAGGATTAGCATTTTGTGTTAATGCATTAATAGTACTATCTTTAAGTAATCAAAGTTTTTACAGCAGAAATAATCCATTAAAGACACGAAGTTTAGGATATTACGCATTTAAAATAGCTGAAGGCTTTGTTGCTACTGTTGAAAATAGTAAATTTACGGTAATGGGAGCAAAACAACTACAAAAAATGAAATTATTGGCTAACAATAAAATAATTCGTTCTATTGCTAATATTCCTAAATCACCTAAATTGAGAGAGCTTTCTATTATAAAAAGCTTCCGATTTTTATCAACAGTTAGCTTTACCGTATTAGCGGGGATATCTTTTTATGAAGCTTATAATTCTTGGCGAATTGGAAATAATTTAAATAGTATTTTTAAAGGGATTACTGGTGCTGGTTATAGCTTATTAGCTATTGGAACTCTTGGTACTATATTTTTCCAATTAGCTCTATGGCCTATTTTTATATTTTTAGGAACTGCTTTAATGTTAGTAGGAACAGTTGGTGATTTAGCTACAACATGGGGGGATTTAGAAGCGTTGATTAAATGTAGTTTTTGGGGTAATTCTAAAAAATATCCATTTTGGAATATGAAAAAAGTAGATTTTAAGAATAAGTTTGAATTAATTGAAAAAGATAAAAAAGAAATAAGAAATGGTTTTCTAATTGAAAATCAAGAATTTATTAATATATTTTATATGCCAAAATTAGAATGGGAATACAGTGCTAAAGAACTAATTATTAAAATGGAGTTAAATAACTTCATACCTTATGATTCTCAGATTTTTTATCAAATTTGTCGTAAAATGACCTCAAGAATTCCAAGTGTTTATACCGAATACAGAGAAAAAAATAAATTATTTCATTACGATAATAGTGTATACAAAAAAATAGATTATACAGAACTAGATGCTGAGTTTAATGAGAATATAAAAAATAACTACATTGATAATAATGGAAGTTCTGTCTTAGAAATGGTTATAAAAACACCAGAAAATTTTTATTATGGAAATGAAATCTTTTTCTATTACAGACCATTTGAAGATAATATTGTACCATTACGATACGATTGGGATGATAATGAAATTTCAGATCTTGAAGTAAAACATTATGGATTAATGAAGCTTAGATCAAAGGGGAATCCATGGAACTAAAACACAAACTCAGTGATCACTGTGAATCACTATTACAAACAGAAACATCAAAAATGACTCAATATCAAGCTGGTGCGCTTGATTTTGTGGAAAAAATAGATAATTTACGATTAGTCATACGCCATGCTTTTTCTAATGGCAGGACTATGTTAGCGATCCCTTTTGTTATCGGTTTACTTTGGGCTTTCAGCTATGGCGTTAAAACAATTTATATTGATCCTTGGAAAAATACTGAAAGAATATTTTTACATAGTTTGGAATATAAAAAAGTACCCAAAGATGAAAATAGATATTTTTTTAAAACACTAGAAAGAGAATATAAATATGAAGATATTTATATAAAAAATGGTCATCTTTCTTTTTTTGATTTTTTGCATTATAACTATAATAATAATTATTATGCTTATGAGGAGAATGTTTTTTTAGATTTATTTTTATTATTAACTCCACTATTATGTTCTTTACCAATGATCTATTTTGGTTTTATTGCTAGAAATAGACCTTATCTAATATGCGATCGAGAAAAACAATTATTTTATACTTGGGACATGAAAATGAATGTTTATGTTGCTAAGTATTCTCAAATTAATTTTGCAGATATGAAACCAACATTAGCACTTATTTTATATCGAGTTGATGAAAATAATAAGTTGATAGAACATAAATATTATCCAAACTTAACGGTGTTTAGTTTTTTAGGAGGCGGAAGTAGTAATGATAAAGCATGGGGATTAGGATATATTACCAAATATTTATTTTATGGATTAGCACCTTTGATTGAAGGCAAGTACACAAGAAAAAAATATTCTATTTTTAGAGAAGCGCCTATTCCCAAAGATCTTGATAGACAAATAGAACAACAAGTTGTTTTGGTTGATAAAGAGCTGCCACCTTGTAAAGAAATAGAAGATAAATTATCGGAAGCAATTAAGCATTCTATTTAGATTTTTTAGCTAAGTTTGCTGTTAATAATTTATAAAAGGATATATAAACATGCGTAGCACAATCCAAGGACGAAAAATCATTTTAAAAAATGATACCACCAATACTAAAGGAACCGTATTAAGCGGTTCTTTATTAGCAAAGCAAACACATGAAATTGCCTGTTTAGGCGATGAAGTTTATTGCCCTGCTTGTCAGCAAAAAGGCAAAATTATTGAGGGGGATACCATGATGAAAATAAACAATATCCCTGTCGCGTTAGAGGGGCATAAAGTGCAATGCGGCTGTTTAAAGGGTTGTGTATTAGTAGCTATTGAGTAATTAATCATTTTTATGGAAAGATAATGGCAAGTTTATTTAGTGGTACAAATAATCCTCATAAAATAGAAATGAATTTTTTTAAGAGAGATAATGATAATTATAATTCCAATATTAAGTTAAAAGACTTTGATTTTTTAAATAAATTAACAGAAGATGAATGTGAAGTTGATTCTCCTAATAGAAATATTATCAATAATATAGCTGTGCCTATTTTTATTGTGCTTTTTTTTAGTTTTATTTATTTATTACATGATAAATATGAAAAAATTTATTATGGGAAGAGGGGGTTTATTGATGATGTTATTTTGGTTGAGAATAAATATAATAAGAATAACTTGGAATTAAGTGAAGATTGGGTAATTGTATTTAATAAATACAAGCCATATTTTAACCAAAAAGTTACTTATTGGGATTACCTAAAAGCGTATTATTCTGGTGATTTTTATCAAGGAACTAAAAATGCCATCTATCAAGATATCGCATTATTTTCTATGCCACTAATTGGAATGATACTAATGGGGCTGATTATTTTTTATATGCCTTGGGTGGTATTAAAAGTAGATAGAAAACGGCAAATTCTTTATGTTTGGAATTCCAGACAGTTATTAGTGACACGTTATTGTGATGCTGAATTTGGTTATGCGGGTACATTAATGTTCTTAAAACTTTATTGTCTTGATAAAAAAACAGGAAAATTAATAGAAGGCTATTTTAAACCCAATATTTCATACTCAACAGGTCTTTTAGTGAGTCGAACAGCTGAAAATAAGCATTTTGTGACTTTTATTAATACGTTTATGAAAGAAGGTCGAGATGCAATTAGCCAGACTAATTATAGTCGAAGAAAACCGCTTGTTTGGTTTAATAAAAACCCACTCCCTACTGATTTTGAGCAACAAATAAGTTGTATTTTAGCCGAAATTGATAAAAAGAAAGTCAAACATGCGTAGCACAATTCAAGGACGAAAAATCATTTTAAAAAATGATACTACCAATACTAAAGGAACCGTATTAAGCGGTTCTTTATTAGCAAAGCAAATACATGAAATTGCCTGTTTAATTCCCGTCGCATTAGAAGGGCATAAAGTGCAATGTGGTTGTTTAAAGGGTTGTGTATTAGTGGCTATTGAGTAATTAATTATTTTGCTAATGGTTCGTTGCTATTGCTTCACAAATTTGCTGTGTTGCATTAATAATACGCGGTGCAGGTCGGCTAAAACTGTCTTCATCAATAGCAATAATCGGTACAGTAAGCTGAGGTTGCCAAAATGCTCGTACTGTAGGTATTTGATCTGCTTTACCACTGAATATAATTAAATCAGGTTGCTTTGTAAGTACTTGCTCACGACTTACTTGAGGCCACGCCACAGGGCTATTAGCGAAAATATTTTCACCGCCACAAAGTTCAGTGATATGGCTTTGTAATGTGCTGTTTGATGTAGTAAATAACGGCTGCATCCCAAATTGAATAAATACTTTTTTCTTGGAGTGATTCGATATAGTTGATGCATATTGCTGTTGTAACACTTGATATTGTTGACGCAATTGTTGGGCATTTTTTATTGCAATATCAGAATGATGGCTATAACTGGAAAGAGTAACGAGATCGTCTGCGATTTCTTCAATACTTTGTGGATCAGAATAAATGATAGGAATACCCAAAGCTTTTAACTGATCTAATGGGCGTTGTGGATTACCGCCTTGCCATGCAATCACTAAATTAGGTTTTAATAATAGAATGCGTTCGATATTAATACCCTGCCAATTAGCGACTTGTTCAATACTTTTGGCAGCCTCTGGATAATCGGAGTAAGCACTAACTCCGACAATATTATCCCCCATACCTGCGGCGTAAGCCATTTCAGTGGCTGATGGCGATAACGTAATAACACGATCAGCAGGTGTGATAGCAATGGCAAAGCTTAGCCAAAATAATGAACAGAGTAATAATCCAAGATTGATAAATAAACGCATTACTTTTCCGATAATAAAAAATACCCACCTATTTTTTATCTTAGAATAAACAAAAAATAAAGGTGGGGTATTGATAAAACGATATTAGGATCATCTCGACTTAATTAGTCTTTTAATTTATCCAACATCGCTGTCACCATTAAGCTCGATTGTTCTGCAGCAACAGATAAAAACTCATCAAAGCTTAAATGCGATTCTTTATCAGCCACATCAGAAATAGCACGAACCACAACAAATGGTGTGTTGAATTGATGGCAAACATGACCAATCGCGGTGGATTCCATTTCTACGGCAGCAACATCTGGGAATGTGCGACGAATACGCGCTAAAGGTTCTGCACCATTAATAAATGCATCACCACTACAAATTAAACCACGAACAGCATTTAATTTTAGCGATTCAATACACTCTTCTGCGATGCTAATAAGTTTAGGATCTGCAATAAAAGCAGGAGGGCATTGTGCCATTTGACCTGGTTCATAACCAAACGCAGTCACATCTGCATCGTGATAGCGAACTTCTGTTGAAACAACAATATCACCGACATTTAATCTCGAATCTAAACCACCCGCTGAGCCAGTATTGATGACGACATCAGGGCGAAAATGCTCAAGCAATAAAGTTGTGCCAATCGCAGCCGCAACTTTACCAATACCTGATTTTAATAATGCAACATCAACACCGTTGATTGTGCCTGTATAAATTTCACAACCGCCACGAGATAAGATTTGGCAATCTTCAATTTTCTCACGCAGAAGTGTGACTTCTTGCTCCATTGCACCTATTACGCCAACTCTCATTGTGTCATACTCACTTGTAGGTTAATAATAAATAGAAATTTAAATAGAGTTTAACATCTATCGGAAAAACACGATATAACACAAAGAATAGAGAATTCGTTTCATCGAAACCAGAAAGAGGACAGAAATGATCGATTTTAAGCTGAAGTTAAATTATCAACGCAAATATAACAGCAGTGATATCGATATTAACGATGAAATACAGGTTTCTCGTCAATTTGAAAGTGATCGTGGCCGTATTATTAACTCAGCAGCTATTCGGCGTTTACAACAGAAAACACAAGTCTTTCCTTTAGAGCAAAATTCCGCAGTACGTAGCCGTCTTACTCATTCTCTTGAAGTTCAGCAAATTGGTCGTTATATCGCTAAACAAATTATCGGTGAATTAAAAAAACAAAATAAGCTTGAAGTGTATGGCTTAATTGATCGCATCGATAGCCTTGAAAGTTTAATTGAGATGGCGTGCTTAATGCACGATATTGGTAATCCTCCTTTTGGTCATTTTGGTGAGGCTGCGATTAAACATTGGTTTCAAAAAGTATTATCACCAGAGGCGACAGCTGAATTTGATAGTTGTCCGTTTATCCCTATGCAGTATTCAGCTAAAGTGCAATTAAATGAATTGCGACAAACTTTACGCCAAGATTTATGTCAATTTGAGGGTAATGCTCAAGCTATTCGAATGGCGCATCATCTTCTTAAATTGAATTTAACCTATGCTCAAATTGGCTGTGTATTAAAATATACCCGTCCCGCTTATTGGCAAGGTGAAGTCCCTAAAGAATATAGCTATTTAATGAAGAAACCGGGATATTACTGGTCTGAATTAGCATTCGTAAAAGAAGTACAAGAAAAACTAAATATGGGTGAGTTCTGTCGCTTTCCTCTCACATATATTATGGAAGCTGCTGACGACATTTCGTATTGCATTGCAGATTTAGATGATGCAGTAGAAAAGGGGATTTTTGATATCAACCGCCTTGTTCAGCTTTTACGAGATGCGTGGCGTGAAAATGGTGATGTGACCGAAGGTGATTTATTCGATATTACTGTGAATCGTGCTTATAAAAAAGTCGATCAAAATGAAGCCAAACGCAGTATGCAAGATCAATTCTTTATGTATTTACGAGTTTATATTACAGGGAAATTAGTCCCTTATACGGCACATCGATTTATAAAAAATCTTCCTCAAGTTTATGAAGGAAGTTTTAACCATGCATTATTGGAAGGGAATAGTGCTGAGCATCGCTTATTAACAACCTTAAAAAGTGTCGCTAAAAAATGGGTGTTTAGCCATCCTGAAGTTGAAGAGCTTGAAATGAAAGGGTATCGCGTGATCAGTGGATTACTCGATATCTATAAGCCCTTGCTTTTATTATCAACTGAAGATTTTTTAAAATTGCATAAATATAACGAACATCCTAAATATGTCATTGAGACGCGTTTATATCATAAGCTTTCTGTTAAACATAAACTGGCTTATAACGAAATGTTAGAAAAGCTAAATGATATAAATACTGAAAGAGGAAAAATTTTAGAGTTTTATTATCGTACCAGATTAATTCAAGATTATATCAGTGGAATGACTGATCATTATGCTTATGAAGAATATAGAAAATTAATGGTTTGTGATTAATTTGTAATCATTAAGAAAAATGCTATCTAATTGATTGGTGATAATTTTTAGACTTTTCTTAGAGATAATAAAGATTTATTAAAATAACAGAAAATAGATGTTATTAATTGTAAATATATTCAATATAAAAGTTATATATAATATTTGTTAGTTATAGAACAATATAAAATCCATAAAACGAGTGTCTTAGGTTGTTATCATTAAAAGTTTTCTCAATTTAACAAAAATATTGCTTATATCAGTTAAGTAAATAACTTGTTCGATGTTATACTCTCCCCATGTTTTCTTCTGAAATGCATAGTCATTCATGTAACGCTGAAAAACATACAGCGTATTCTAAAACGATGTCATTTCACTGTTAATCCGTCATTGATACTTAATTTAATACTATGGTGCAGTTTTATTCCCCTAAAAAACGCTCTGTGAAAAAACAGGCGACAACTCTGGAAGTGACCGCCAGTGCATTGGATGCAAATGGTCAAGGTATTGCTCATGCTGAGGGCAAAACGATTTTTGTAAAAGGATTACTCCCACAAGAAACTGCTCGTATTCGTTTAACAGAAGAAAAGCGCCAGTTTGCTAAAGGCGAGGTTATTAAGCGTTTAACTACCAGTGGACAGCGTATAACGCCTCATTGTGAATATTATGAGCGTTGTGGTGGTTGTCAGCAGCAACATGTGCCGATTGCGCTACAACGTACAACAAAAGCAAGTGTGTTATCACATCTTATTAAACGTGAAACGGGTGTGGTAATTTCAGCGGAGCCTGTTATTGCTGGGGCTGAATATGGTTATCGTCGTAGAGCAAGATTGGGTTTGCGTTATCAGCCTGAAAAGGGGTTGGTAATGGGATTTCGCCAAGAACGCTCTAATGATTTGGTCATGATAAAAAAATGCCCAGTATTAAAACCTCAGTTAAATGATTTATTGTCTCCTCTTTGGACATGTCTTAAACAATTAACATCAGTACGTGATTTAGGGCATGTTGAAATGGTGCTCGCTGATAATGGGCCGTTGGTGATTTTACGTCATTTATCACTATTGTCAGAGAGTGATAAACAGAGTTTGCGTGATTTCTCTCAAACTCATCAAGTTACGATGTATCTTGCAGGTGATAATAGCGAGATAGCACGATTAACTTCAATTGAGAAGGAACCCTTCTATCAAATAGAAGGTCTAAATTTACGTTTTGCACCTACTGATTTTATTCAAGTAAACGATGAAATAAATCCTAAGATGGTTGCTCAAGCTATTGAATGGCTTGATTTATCGCCAGAAGATCGCGTGTTAGATCTGTTTTGTGGTATGGGTAACTTCACTTTACCTATCGCAAAACATGTCAGTGAAGTAGTGGGTATCGAAGGTGTACCTGCGCTAGTTGAAATGGCGAAAAAGAATGCAGAACTAAACCAACTAGGTAATGCGCATTTTTGGCATGCAGATTTATCGGCTGATTTTTCTGCGATGTCGTGGTCGAAAGAAGGGTTTAACAAAGTGTTGTTAGATCCCGCAAGAGCAGGCGCTTTGGAGGTAATGTCACATATTGTGAAGTTATCCGCAGAAAAAATCGTGTATGTCTCCTGTAATCCGACCACGTTAGCCAGAGATAGTAAGATATTATTAGATTCTGGATATCAGCTAACCGGTTTAAAAATGTTGGATATGTTTCCACAAACGGGTCATCTGGAATCAATGGCGCTGTTTAGTCGAAAATAAACAGTTAGCCAGTAAATAAGTCGCAAATAAGATTTATACCGTGTAGGGAGAGAATATGGTTGCAGTAAGAAGTGCTCACTTAACACCTGCAGGAGAGTTTGCTGTTGATAAATGGGTCAATAGCTTGAACTTAACCCATGTCAATGCGGGTAGTGAAATCATGCAAACCTGGGAATACTGCCATCGTACTGTTCAAGGGCGTGAAGATGCCGAACTGTTATTGTGGCGTGGTGTTGAAATGGTTGAACTTCTTTCGACACTAAGCATGGATAAAGACAGCATGAGGGCAGCGCTTCTTTTCCCACTTGCTGAAGAAAATCTTATTGATCAGGAAATTATTACTGAACACTTTGGTGATGCTATTTGGAGCTTAGTGCGTGGTGTTATGGAGATGGATGCCATACGCCAATTAAAAGCGACACACACTAATGAAACAAGTTCGGTTCAGGTAGATAACGTGCGCCGTATGCTGTTATCTATGGTGGAAGATTTCCGTTGTGTGGTCATTAAACTTTCAGAACGTATTGCCCATTTACGTGAAGTGAAAGATGCCACAGAAGATGAGCGCGTACTGGCTGCTAAAGAGTGTTTTAATATTTATGCACCATTAGCCAACCGATTGGGTATTGGTCAATTAAAATGGGAATTAGAAGATTTTTGTTTCCGCTATCTTCATCCTGATGAATACAAAAAAATAGCAAGTTTACTTCATGAGCGTCGTATCGATCGCGAACAGTACATTGATAATTTTGTCAGTACAGTACGTGGTTATATGAAAGAAGAGAATGTCGATGTAGATATCTATGGACGTCCCAAACACATCTATAGTATTTGGCGCAAAATGAAGAAAAAGAATCTCGCATTCGATGAGTTATTTGATGTGAGAGCGGTACGTATCGTCGTGGAACGGCTTCAAGATTGCTATGCGGCATTAGGGATTGTGCATACGCATTTCCGTCATCTACCTGATGAATTCGATGATTATGTCGCAAATCCAAAACCTAATGGCTATCAATCTATTCATACTGTTGTGTTAGGGCCTGAAGGCAAAACAGTTGAGATTCAAATTCGTACTCGCCAAATGCATGAAGATGCCGAATTGGGTGTGGCTGCGCACTGGAAATATAAAGAAGGTGCAACTGGCGCTGCAACGAAAGGCGGTACAGGCAGTTATGAAAACCGTATTGCATGGTTACGTAAACTGATTGCATGGCAAGAGGAGATGGCAGATTCTGGCGAAATGCTGGATGAAGTCCGTAGCCAAGTCTTTGATGATAGAGTTTATGTCTTTACACCAAAAGGTGATGTAGTTGATTTACCTGCGGGATCAACACCTCTTGATTTTGCTTATCATATTCATAGTGATGTGGGACATCGCTGTATTGGGGCGAAAATTGGCGGGCGTATTGTACCGTTTAGCTATCAATTACAGATGGGCGATCAAATTGAAGTTATCACGCAAAAACACCCTAATCCAAGTCGTGATTGGTTAAATCCTAACTTAGGCTATGTCACCACAAGTCGTGGGCGTGCGAAAATTCATAATTGGTTCCGTAAGCAAGATCGCGATAAAAATATTCTTGCTGGACGCCAGATTTTAGATAATGAATTGGCGCATATGGATATCAACATGAAAGAAGCAGAAAAACTGCTGATTGCGCGTTATAACGTGCATAGTGTTGATGAAGTATTAGCTGGTATTGGTGTCGGTGATATCAGAATTAACCAGTTAGTGAACTTTATTCAAAGTAAATTAAATAAAGCCACTGCGGAAGATGAAGATAAAGAAGCTCTGCGGACACTTGAAAACAAAACGCCAGCACCTAGAGCCACAGGATCAGGTGGAAGCATTGTTGTCGAAGGTGTGGGTAACTTAATGCATCATATCGCACGTTGTTGCCAACCTATTCCGGGTGACAATATTGTCGGCTTTATTACTAAAGGTCGTGGTATTTCGATTCACCGAGCAGACTGTGAGCAACTTGCTGAACTGCTTTCTCATGCACCAGAACGTATTGTTGATGCGGTATGGGGAGAGAATTATTCTAGCGGTTATTCATTAGTCGTTCGCGTTGTTGCCAATGATCGTAGTGGATTATTACGTGATATCACCACTATTTTAGCGAATGAAAAAGTCAATGTGCTAGGTGTCAGCAGCCGTAGTGATGTGAAGCAACAAATTGCAACAATCGACATGAATATTGAGATTTATAATCTCCAAGTATTAGGTCGTATTTTGGCAAAACTTAATCAGTTGCCTGATGTGATAGAGGCGAAACGCTTTTCTCACTAAAACATTAAAATGATAAGATGCCGAGACAACTGTTCTCGGCATTTTTTTATCTAAAAATGTGTTAAACAGGATAAAGCTCACTCTTATTTAAAAGGCAATATGATGTCAGAAAATCGTGAAATCTTTCGTTTATTAGAAATTATGGCGCAGTTACGTGATCCTAATACTGGATGTGAATGGGATAAAGTGCAGACTTTTGACACTATTGCACCTTATACATTAGAAGAAACGTATGAGGTGTTAGATGCTATTACTCGTAAAGATTTTACTGATTTAAAAGAAGAGTTAGGCGACTTACTTTATCAAGTTGTTTTTTATTCACGCATGGCGCAAGAGCAAAAGTTATTTGATTTTAATGATGTTTGTGACGCCATTAGTAATAAGCTAGAACGTCGTCATCCTCATATTTTTGCCTCTGAAAGCGAAAACAATTTATCAACAGAAAAACATCGCTGGGAAAAACTTAAAGCGCAAGAGCGTGAGGCAAAAGCACAATTTTCATTATTAGATGATATTCCCGCCACATTACCCGCTTTGATGAAAGCAGAAAAAATTCAGAAACGATGTGCTTCTGTCGGATTTGATTGGAATGAACTTGAACCTGTTTTAGGTAAAGTGTTTGAGGAAATTGATGAAGTGATGGCTGAGGTGAAAAAAGCACCTCAAGATGCGTCTAAAATTGAAGATGAATTGGGTGATTTACTATTTTCAGTTGTAAATTTATCTCGGCATTTAAAACAAAAACCAGAACAAGCATTAAATCGAGCATGCCGTAAATTTGAACAACGCTTTCGCTTTGTTGAAAAAACACTCTCGGAAGATGGCATAGGCATAGAAAATGCTTCATTGGAAGAGATGGAGATCTGTTGGCAGAAAGCAAAGAAACAACAGATTGAGTGAATTGTGACTCGCAAATTAACACCAGCGTGACATAAAATGCGATAAAAATAGCCTGTAACATCTCGTTTTTTCAGCTATTTTTATAAAAATTTTTAAAAAGCGAAATTATAAAAGGTAATTTCGTTTTTTTGTTTTTAGGTGATTTTAAATATTGTAGTTACATTTTATTGCATTAAAAATGTGATTAACCTCAAAAAAATTAAAAGCATGATCATAAGCAAAAGATCTCGCTATAAACCTGCTACACTTAATGTCGTGAAAAAAATAAAGCATCTCTTTTCTAAAAGTGGTATCTTAGCTGAAAGGATTAAGCTAAAATGCTTGAGAAATATTTTCACGGGTTTAGTTTATTGAATTTTTACTGTTTTTTCGTGTTTAAACGGATAAGTGGCGTGATGAAAAAGAACTTTATACTACTAAGAATGTTTGTAGCGAAAATAAGGTTCGGGTATACTGTGTTCCCGTCCAGTTATATCCATCATCCTAATACACCTAAACTTTCAGGTTCAGCATGAAAACGAATTATATTTTTGTGACCGGCGGGGTCGTATCCTCTCTGGGTAAAGGCATTGCCGCAGCCTCTCTGGCGGCTATACTCGAAGCCCGTGGACTCAATGTCACCATGATGAAGTTGGATCCGTATATCAACGTCGATCCAGGTACTATGAGCCCAATTCAGCACGGGGAAGTCTTCGTCACTGACGATGGTGCTGAGACTGATCTCGACTTAGGACACTATGAGCGCTTCATTCGCACGAAAATGACTCGTCGTAATAACTTCACGACAGGTCGCGTATACTCTGAAGTATTACGCAAAGAGCGCCGTGGTGACTATCTTGGGGCTACAATTCAAGTTATTCCTCATATCACTAATGAAATCAAAGAACGCATCATCCGTGGCGGTGAAGGCCATGATGTCGTTTTAGTTGAAGTCGGCGGGACGGTTGGTGATATCGAATCTTTACCATTCTTAGAAGCGATTCGCCAAATGGCTGCAGAAGTGGGCCGTGAGCACACATTCTACCTGCATTTAACATTGGTGCCTTATTTAGCCGCTTCTGGTGAAGTGAAAACCAAACCAACTCAGCATTCTGTAAAAGAATTATTGTCGATCGGTATTCAGCCTGATGCGTTGATTTGCCGTTCAGACCGCGTTATTCCTGCAAACGAACGTGCCAAAATTGCACTGTTCTGTAATGTGCCAGAGAAAGCGGTTATTTCATTAAAAGATGTCGATTCCATTTATAAAATCCCTGCACTATTGAAATCACAGGGATTAGATGATTATATCTGTAAACGATTCAGCTTAGATTGCCCAGTTGCAAATCTTGCAGAGTGGGAACAAGTTATTTACGAAGAAGCTAATCCTGAAGGCGAAGTCACCATTGGTATGGTTGGTAAATATGTTGAATTACCAGATGCCTATAAATCAGTGATTGAAGCATTAAAACATGGTGGTTTCAAAAGCCGTGTTACTGTAAATATCAAATTAATTGATTCACAAGACGTTGAAACCCGTGGCGTAGAAATGCTTAAAGGGTTAGACGCAATCTTAGTACCAGGTGGTTTTGGTGAACGTGGTGTTGAGGGCAAGATTATGGCTGCTCAATATGCGCGTGAAAATAAAATCCCTTACTTAGGCATTTGCTTAGGTATGCAGGTTGCTATGATTGAGTTTGCACGTAATGTCGTTGGTATGGAAGGCGCAAACTCCACTGAATTTGCACCAGATTGCAAATATCCAGTTATCGCATTAATTACTGAATGGCGCGATGAAAATGGCAACATTGAAGTGCGTTCAGATGAAAGTGATTTAGGTGGCACGATGCGCCTTGGTGCTCAGCCTTGCCATTTAAGTGGTGATAGCTTAGTTCGTACACTGTATGGCAAAAACACCATTACAGAGCGCCATCGTCACCGTTATGAAGTAAATAATCTACTATTAAAACGTATCGAAGATGCGGGTTTACGTATTGCAGGTCGTTCAGTAGATAACAAACTGGTGGAAATTATTGAAAATCCAAACCATCCTTGGTTTGTTGCTTGTCAGTTCCACCCAGAGTTTACCTCAACGCCGCGTGACGGCCATCCGTTATTTGCAGGCTTTGTGAAAGCAGCCTTTGATAACCAAAAAGGCCTGCTGAAATAGGATATATGAGAAGAGATAGGGTATCTCTTCTCGGAAATTTAACTTGTACAGAGGAAAACCGAATGTCCAAAATCGTTAAAGTACTTGGTCGTGAAATTATTGATTCTCGTGGCAACCCAACAGTTGAAGCAGAAGTTCACTTAGAAGGTGGTTTTGTTGGTATGGCGGCTGCTCCATCAGGCGCATCAACAGGTTCTCGCGAAGCTTTAGAATTACGTGATGGTGATAAATCACGTTTCTTAGGTAAAGGTGTTCTGAAAGCAGTTTCAGCTGTTAATGGTCCAATCGCTAAAGCGATCCTTGGCCAGGATGCAAAAGACCAAGCTAACATCGATAAAATCATGATCGATTTAGACGGTACTGAAAACAAATCAAACTTTGGTGCAAACGCAATCCTAGCGGTTTCTTTAGCAAACGCAAAAGCAGCAGCTGCTGCGAAAGGTATGCCTTTGTATGAGCACATTTCTGATCTGAACGGTACTCACGGTCAATATTCTATGCCTCTGCCAATGATGAACATCATCAATGGTGGTGAGCACGCAGATAACAACGTTGATATCCAAGAATTCATGATCCAACCAGTTGGCGCGCCTTCTCTGAAAGAAGCTGTGCGTATGGGTTCAGAAATCTTCCATCACTTAGCAAAAGTGCTGAAAGCAAAAGGTATGAACACTGCAGTTGGTGACGAAGGTGGTTATGCACCAAACTTAGAATCTAACGCTGCTGCATTAGCTGCTATCAAAGAAGCAGTTGAGAAAGCAGGTTACGTTTTAGGTAAAGACGTTACTCTGGCTATGGACTGTGCAGCTTCTGAGTTCTACAACAATGAAACGGGTAACTACGAACTGAAAGGCGAAGGCAAAACCTTCACTTCACAAGAGTTCACTCATTACTTAGAAGAACTGACTAAACAATACCCAATCGTTTCTATCGAAGATGGTTTAAACGAATCTGACTGGGATGGTTTCGCATACCAAACTAAAGTTCTTGGTGACAAAATCCAACTGGTTGGTGACGACCTGTTTGTAACTAACACTAAGATCCTGAAAGAAGGTATCGACAAAGGCATCGCTAACTCAATTCTGATCAAATTCAACCAAATCGGTTCACTGACAGAAACTTTAGCAGCAATCAAAATGGCGAAAGATGCTGGCTACACAGCTGTAATCTCTCACCGTTCTGGTGAAACTGAAGATGCAACTATCGCTGACTTAGCAGTTGGTACAGCAGCAGGTCAAATCAAAACGGGTTCTATGAGCCGTTCTGACCGTGTTGCTAAATACAACCAACTGATCCGTATCGAAGAAGCATTAGGTAACAAAGCACCTTTCAACGGTCTGAAAGAAGTTAAAGGCCAAGCATAATCTTGCACCTTTGATTAAAAAATCTTATTAATTTGAAAGGGGAGAACCTTAAGTTCTCCTCTTTTTTTTAATTTTTTTTCAGAAAAAACAGAATATTTATTCTTAACATCTTTGAAAAAGTGTGATGTGTAAGAGGAAATAGTGTTCAATTATTACTCTTTTATTAATAAATTGGTTAATTCTCGTGGATGAGATCCCAATTATTAGTTTTGCGCATTTTCAATGACGAGAAATGTTTTTATATTTCACATATAACCTATTTCGTTAACAATTATGGCTTAGTGAACCTAATGTTCATATCAGCTAATGTGGAGTATTATCATGGACGCGTCCAATTTAGCCCCATCGGCGAAGTCGAGCCCGATAAACAAACGAGGGTTAATCATTCTAGCTATTGATGTGGTGTTATTACTGCTTCTGCTAGAATTTTTACCTTATGATCCAAAGGCCAATGCAGGTTTAGCATTAATGGTGTTTGTGGGTGTGTTATGGCTGACAGAAGCCATTCACGTTACGATAACAGCATTATTTATACCTATTTTAGCCGTTGTACTTGGGCTAATGAATACCAATGAGTCATTAAAGTCATTTGCGAATCCCATCATTTTCTTATTCTTCGGTGGCTTTGCATTAGCGACAGCGCTTCATATTCAAGGGCTAGATCGCTTAATTGCTAACCGCTTGTTGATGATTGCAAAAGGTAAACTTTCAATTGCTGTATTGCTGTTATTTGGTGTTACCGCATTACTCTCAATGTGGATCAGTAACACAGCAACAGCGGCAATGATGTTACCTTTAGTGTTAGGTATTTTATCTAACTTAGATATTCGTTCAGAGCGCAATACTTTTGTATTCGTATTATTAGGTGTTGCTTATAGTGCAAGTATCGGTGGTTTAGGTACGCTGGTTGGTAGCCCACCAAATGCGATTGCAGCGGCTCAGTTGAACTTAGATTTCATCACGTGGATGAAGTATGGTATTCCAATCATGGTGGTGTTATTGCCTATCATGTTTATTGTGATGTACCTGATGCTACGCCCTAACTTAAAACATAAATTTGACCTGAAATTAGAAGTGTTAGAGTGGAATAACAAACGTGTTATCACCATGATTATCTTCTTAGTTACCGTAGTATGTTGGATCTTCAGTTCTTTCATCAGCAGTGCTTTTGGTGGTGTAAAAGATTTAGATACTGTCATTGCAGTCAGTGCAGCGATTGTTATCGGTGTAACAGGTGTAGCAAGTTGGAGCCAAATCCAAGAAAACACAGAGTGGGGCGTATTAATGCTGTTCGGTGGTGGTTTAACACTGAGCGCTATTTTACAGTCTTCTGGTGCAAGCCTTGTAATGGCAGATTTCATGAAAGAAACCTTCGGTGCAAGCCACTGGTTCGTGATTATCCTTGCAGTAACAACCTTCATCATCGTATTAACTGAATTTACCAGTAATACAGCGAGTGCGGCGTTATTAGTACCAATCTTTGCAACAGTTGCACAAGCATTAGGTATGCCAGTAATGGCGTTAACTATGATTATCGGTATCGGTGCATCTTGTGCGTTCATGTTACCTGTTGCCACCCCACCAAATGCGATTGTCTTTGGCTCTGGTTATATTAAACAGACAGAGATGGTACGTGTCGGTGGTGTACTGAACCTAGTGTGTATCTTAGTTATCTCTCTGTTTGCTTGGTTCTTCTGGCTATAAGTTAGTACGCTAAATTAATCAAATAAAGATAAAAATGAAGCGCTTGATAGTTAAATATCAGGCGCTTTTTTTATTGCCTATCATTTGGAGTAATAGAGGGCGTCGTAATCATACGAACTCAAATAGAGGGAAAGGAATAAAGGGAAGAATGAAAAGAATTAAAAGAATGGAAAGATGCGGTTTTCTTGGGAAGGATCACCCATAGAGAAGAAAGAAAAAAGCCATCTCTATTTATCACCTCTAAGGTATTAAATATATTGATGGCTTTAAAGAAACTAAAGTACAGAAGACTATTTTACATACAGTGTTAATTGAGTACCCGGTTTTAACATTTTAATGTCAGCGTTCCAGCTCATTAACTGCTTTAGGTTAATGCCGTGGCGACGGGCAATACTGTAATAAGAATCACCTTGGCGCACTTTATAATAGCTTGGTGAAGGTTTTGTTGGTTTCGTTGTTGTAGTGCTACTGACACTACCTGCATTATGAATTTTTAATGTCTGACCAACCAGCAAAGTGCTCTTTGCATTTAACCCATTAATACGCTGTAAGTCTTTTATACTCATATTATAGCGACGAGCAATAGCGTAAAACGAATCCCCTGAACGAACCTTATAAATGCCTTCTTGCTTAATAGATTGATTCGTTTTGGCAACAGCCAAGCGAATAGTTTCTAATACAGCTTCATCTTCAAAAGCGTTACGGAATTGGTCAAGCTTATTGCGAGGCAACATAATGACATGAGGGCCATTCGGTGCAGTTATTCCACGTTTATAGCCGGGATTATAGTCTTTCACGGTATTAATAGGTAACTGACTTAATTCAGCGACTTTATTTAACGTGATTTGCTCACCGACATCAAATGAAGCTAATGCTTTATCGCGATAGTTGCTTTTGGGAAAGGTAATGTTTTCTTCGTTTTCACGAATAACCTTACTTAAAGCAAGAATTTTCGGTACGTAATTCATCGTTTCTTTAGGTAAAGAAAGCGACCAATAATCTGTTGGTAAGTTTTGACTCTCATTTGCCTTTATTGCTTGCATAACACGGCCTTCACCTGCGTTATAAGCAGCAAGGGCAAGTGCCCAATCGCTATCAAACATTACATACAAGCGCTCTAGCAAATCAAGTGCCGCTTTAGTTGATGCCATGACATCACGACGACCGTCATACCATTGGTTTTGTGCCAAACCATAGTAATTACCAGTTATTGGTACAAATTGCCATAAACCCGCTGCATTTGCAGAAGAGGTAACATGGGGATTGAACGCACTTTCAACGACAGGAACAAGTGCAAGCTCCATCGGTAATTCACGTTTTTCAATTTCATCAATAATCGAATACATATAAGGCTCAGCACGAGCAGCAACGCTCTGTATATGTTTGGGATTATTTAAAAAATATAATTCTTGCTGCGAGATCCTTTCATTTTCAGGGAGGTCCATTTTCAATTCACTTACCACATAACCCCATAAATTGGTTTTTACATCATATTGAGGTTGGTGAGAAGTTGAAGTCCCTTTCGTTGATATTGGTGTGATCGCAGACAAATTAGGTTTAATGTTCTCCGATTGCTGGCAACCTGCCAGTAGCAATATGGAGAACAAAATCGCTTTTGTCTTCATAATAGAAAAATTCATCCTGTGTGTTTTTTGAACCAAATGATACTTAGTGTGCCAAAATAAAACAACCAATAGGAATTAAAAGTTGTCTTTTAATTCTCTTAATTTTGTAAATGTCTTAATTGGAGCATAAGTATTAGTGGTTATACCTAAAATCCTTTGCAAATCAATATCGTCAGATTTCAAAAAAAGATTAATGTTCTTTTCGTTTTTCAGTGTTATTGGCACAGTAGGTTGTAAATTTTTACGCATTTCACTAACTTGGGCTAAATAATCGGTAATAAGTGCATTTTCTGGCATGATATGATGTGCAAAGGTCATATTTGATAGGGTGTATTCATGAGCACAACAAATTAATGTGTTATCAGGTAAAGAACTCAATCTTTGTAATGAACTGAACATTTGTTGTGCTGTGCCTTCGAATAAACGACCACAACCACCAGAAAAAAGTGTATCTCCACAAAATAAATAGGGCTCACAATAATAAGCAACATGACCCAATGTATGGCCTGGTGTGCCAATCACATTAAAAGTAAAAGAGCCAACAATAATGCGCTCTTGATTATGAATAATATTTTCAGCCCCTTTACTTTGTGTTTCTTGTGGGCCAAAAACGTCGATGTTAGGATATTTTTTTACAAGTTCAGCAACACCACCAACATGATCGTCATGATGATGGGTTAATAAAATCGCGATAGGTGTTAGTGAGCGTTGTGAGAGCATTTCAATAACAGGTTTGGCTTGTGACGGATCTACAATCACACATTCACTATTTTCATTACTTAATAGCCAAATGTAGTTATCGGATAAAGCAGGAATTCTGATAAGCTCCATATAAGTTACCTTACTTATAAAATATAAAGGGTTAAACGATGAAAGCAGCGCGTTCAGTAAAACCAATTACAATGCCGGATTCTTGGCGTGATATTCCTTGGGGAGAATATTATCGCATGGCGATTGAACTGCGTTTACAAAACTGGTGGCCGAAAATGTATGGCTTTCATTTGCTGAAACTCGGTCAACTCAGTGCCGAACTGGATACCAAATTAAGTATCGTTTCACATCAAGTCAATGTGACATCGAATGCAATAAATGCGGATGTTATCGCGTCTTTAGATTATCTACCCTTTGAAAATAAATCGGTTGATGTTTGCCTTATGGCTCATGTACTTGATTATAGTGCAGATCCCCATTGGCTATTAAGAGAAGCTGATCGTGTTTTAATTGATGATGGCTGGATAGTATTAACGAGCTTTAACCCTATTAGTTTACTAGGACTGGGCAAATGCACGCCTCTTTTGCGACAAAAACAGCCTTATTCAAGTCGTATGTTTTCACTTCGTCGCCAAATTGATTGGCTTAGTGTGCTAAATTACGAAGTGATGACACAACAGAACTTCCAGATTATGCCATTTTCAAGACCAATAAAACGTGATGGTAGCCGCTATCACACTGGTGGCTGTTTAAATTTAATTATCGCTCGCAAAAGAACGCTTCCTTTAACACCCACAGCGTTGAAATTTGCATTGCCTCGCATGAGTGTAAAAGGTCGAGTTTTAGGGGCTACACGCAATCACTCAGAGCCATAAAACATTACTCGTTGGCTGTTTTATCTTTCTGGCTTTCAATATAGCCAGTGTCTTCTTGTGTGGGTGATTGAGCCGCCGTTCTTGCTAATTCATCACAACGTTCATTTTCATCATGACCTGCATGGCCTTTTACCCAATGCCATTCAATTTCATGACGAGTAATAGCACTATCTAAGCGTTTCCATAAATCGACATTAAGCACAGGGCTTTTGTCTGCTTTACGCCACTGGCGCTTTTTCCAGCTATGGATCCACTGCGTAATACCCTGCCTGACATATTGGCTATCTGTTGTCAGTGTAATTTTACAAGGGAATTTTAATGTTTCTAATGCTACGATAGCGGCAAGAAGTTCCATTCGGTTGTTGGTGGTCATAAAAAAACCTTCACTCAGGGTTTTTTCATGTTGTTGATAGCGTAAAATAGCGCCATAACCACCGGGGCCTGGGTTGCCTAAGCATGAACCATCGGTGAATATTTCTACCTGCTTGTGCATAAAGGCGACTTATCCTTTTTGATTAATACGAAAAACTAACCCTAAGTCTGACATAAAAACGGATTATGAGCACTCCAATCACACGACAAATTGTACTTGATACCGAAACCACCGGTATGAATAAGCTGGGCGTTCATTATGAAGGTCATAATATCATTGAAATTGGTGCCGTAGAGGTTATCAATCGTCGATTAACAGGGCGAAATTTCCATGTTTATATTAAGCCTGAAAGATTAGTTGATCCCGAAGCGTTTGAAGTTCACGGTATTAGTGATGAGTTTTTAGAGGATTGTCCTTCTTTTGCTGATATCGCTGATGAATTTTTAGAATATATTCGTGGCGCAGAGCTTATCATTCATAACGCATCGTTCGATATCGGCTTTATGGATTATGAGTTTAGAAAGCTTAATCGGGATATTCCGCCTACTGAAACGTTCTGCCAAATTACCGATAGCCTTGCAATGGCGAGGGCATTATTCCCCGGTAAACGAAATAACCTTGATGCCTTATGTGATAGATACTTAATAGATAACTCTAAACGTACTCTTCACGGCGCGTTATTGGATGCTGAAATACTTTCTGATGTTTACTTGGCGATGACCGGTGGACAAACAGCACTAGCATTTTCAATGGATGGTGAATCAAGTAACGAACAAGAGCAAAATGATATTCAGCGTATTGAACGCCCCGTTTCAGGATTAAGAGTAATAAGAGCAACTGCAGAAGAACTTGCCGAGCATGAGTCTCGATTAGACCTAGTTGAAAAGAAAGGCGGACATTGTTTATGGCGTCCGGCATCAAATGATGAGGCAGTCTGAATATAAAAAAAGCAGAAATGGTTAGTTGAGATTAAAAACTATCCAAATGCATCTTTTTGTTAGAAAAACAGTTGACGACAAGGCAAGAGATTCGTAATATTCACCTCGTCCGAAAGGATACGCGGAGCGGTAGTTCAGTTGGTTAGAATACCTGCCTGTCACGCAGGGGGGCGCGGGTTCGAGTCCCGTCCGTTCCGCCAACATTCCAAACCCCAGCATAAATGCTGGGGTTTTTGCGTTTTACAGCCTCAGCAATTTTCTCTTCCCGTATTTTTCTAAGCCACTATTTCTTGCTTTCAATATTTGATATCACTATCTTAGAATTTATTAATGATATTAATGCTATGCACAATGGCATTTCGCAGGGTAATCAATATGGAAAATAGAGTACATTTATGGATTGGCAGTAATTTTTCTTCTGAAGAAGAGTATATGCATTATTTTGAGTTAGATTACTCTGAGGAAGACGGAATTGACTCTCCTAATTATAGAGTATGTGGATTCTGCAAAGATCTGGGGATAGTGTGGTACGACGAAGATTTTATTGGTGTTATCCCTCGTTTTGATAACAATGTTACACTTGATGAAGTTTTGGTAGATGCTGCTGTTGATGAAAGTGAAATATCGTTTATTAAAGCTAAATGTGAAGAGCTAGGAATTAAAAGTGCTAACGCTATATTTTGGTATCAAGATCCTGAACTTGTTATCAAAAAGAGCGATAACCAAACCTATAATAATTTACATTATATTGGCGAATATAATGGTGATTAACTGGTTTAAAAATTAATTTAGGCTGGGCTGATCATGCTATTAACGCTTGATGAAATCACAAAAGAGCTAAAAGATAAATTTTCTCCTTTAGGAGCGGATTTTAATGATTTAATTCTTTTTAAAAGAAAAACACCACTTACAGATTTCGGTTTGCTAGAACAGACGCTAACACTCTCTCTTCCTGATGATTTTACCTCTTTTATCTCTCTCTATAATTTAGATAATTTCTCATTATTTAATATCAGTTTTGGCTGTGGTGAAGATTATCTTGAAAGACTTTTCATGCTAAATGGCTCCAATGAGTTTGCTCAATGGTGGATTGGTGATAAACGACCTGAGAACATCATTGTTATTGCATTGTCAGATCCTTATACCATCTTATTAAATACTCAAACTGGGAATGTTTTTGCAATGACAAGTGAGTCATCTATCGATAGTTTTGAACATATTGCAGTGAATTTTTTTGCTTTTTTTCGCGCAGTTGCCACACTGTTTTTAACTGATATTTCGCCAGATAGAATTATTGACCTAACCTCATCTCAAACAACTTCATTTTGGCATCAATTAAAACCTGAATAAGATGAAAAATATAAAGAAAAAAGAGCTAGTTTATGATGGTTTTGAAGATGATTTTTATCAGCTAAATCACCTTATTCAATGTCCTTATTATGATGAAGATATGTCAGTTAGCGTAACGCAATTAAGAGACTTAAACAGCCTAGATAAAGAGGTAAAACAGCAGGTAATAAATAAGGTAAAAGGACTCACTTTAAATCTAGGAACGCGTTATAGCTATGATGGTTTATCAGTAATGTGTGATATTCAAAAATCAAAAAAAGAGAATATGCAGTTGCTTGGTTTATTTGCTATTGGTGAAAGACAACCTGCAAGATATCAAATCATAGTCTTAGGGATATTTAGGATTAATTTATGAACACGGAATTTTATTTGCGTTTAAGTATGCTATCTAAAACGCTCGAGCATTTTTATTATCAAGAATTTGAAACTGAACAAGCCGAATACAATAAAAATAAAGAGATAAAACAAGCCATTGTTCAGTTTATCCTTGAAATGAAAGGGCAGGGTGAGCAAGAATTAATTAATGAGGCTCTAAACCTTATATTTCATAATACCGGTTGTCATATTGATTACGAAATTTTAGATGAAATCATGCTTCCTGTTATTGAACAAAATATCATTACGCCAGAATTGATTGACAAAAATTTGAGAGAGAATTCACCTATGGGGCGTTGGTTTTAATACAAAGGAAAATAATGAAAAAAGATAAACTTGTTATCAATGAAATATACAAAGAGTTATTTGAAGATAATCTTAAGCAATATAGTGAAAGGTTAAATAGACAAGATCCAGAAAGTTATCATAAAGGTGCTTTCTCTCAAGTGAATAAGATTTTTGTTAATTTATCAGAAGAAGAAAGAAAGTCAGTGATTAATATGATGGAAATCGTGATGACAGATACTGCATCAACAATATTCGGAATGCTAGACGGTACTCATTTCGTTAATAATATTGATGAGGATTTTCGGCTTATTTATGATAACGAAGAAATACAAGGTGATCTTCAAGATCATTTTTTAGCGTTAGTGGAAGATAATAATAGTTAAATTAAAATTTATTCTGGCAAGGATCCAATTACTATAAAGGATATTACGCATTAAAATGAAAAAAATAGAAATTTACTCTGAAATGTTGTGGTGGTCATTATCCCATATTCGAAATGTTCAAACACACAGTTTTATTCGTAAAGGAAAAAACAAATCCTGTGGTTTTGAAGCTGAATTACTACATAATGTTGTTGGTAGTTTACCTACCGAAGAGATGACTAATAACGATATCCACTTTCTTAATGTACAGGCGAAGTATTACTTAGATAATGCTAGTGAAAGAATTTGTGATAATTATAATGTGCATAAGAAAAATATTAAGCGCTTATTTGAGATTGTACCTGAGCATTTAAAAGACCAACTAAAATGGGATGGGCCAGAATAAGAATGAAATATTTTGCTAGAGTTGTTGCCCTCAATCCTTATGTGGAAGAAGAAGTTACACTCTCTTTTGGTGAATATGAAATTTGTTGTTTTATTAATGAGCCCAATGTATTTGTGATAGGGGAGGTCTATTTAGTTGAGTTAGTATTAATGTTTTTTGATGATATTGAGATTAAACCATCAAATGATCACGTTATGTCGTTGACTCAAATCGGAAATTCTTTTGCTTATCAATTAAATGGTAAATTGCTTGATAATAAGTTTATTGTCACTAATTTAGTTTTTGAAGATGATCTATTTTATCAATATTCACATATTGAAAATCAGTATGTTATGTTGAAATCAGACAGAATTAACGTAGAAATAATTGAGTCTATTAGCAATGAGCTTTTTTAACGAAATCCAACAAAAAATCAGCATTACACTTTTCTTTTCTAATATGGGAAAGGGAAGCTTCGATGATAAAAAGATTATCTATTTTCAAAGTATCCAAGCTTGTTTTGAATCGTCTTTAAATGTCGAATGGTTGCCAACTTCTCCCACGCAAGATGATCCTTTCTATATAAAACAAGAATATCCCAAAGATTTGGTCGAGATGCGATTAGTCGTCAGTAAAGCTGTGATAGAGAGTCTAAAAGCTTTCCCTGTACCAGATAGTCAATTTCAATACGATGCACATAACTTCAAAATTGCAGCAAGAAATGCGATATGTTACGCATTTAGGCAGTATCTTACTGAAAAATACTTCAATTATGGTGACAGCTGGGAAAAGATCATTCAGATTTACTACCAAGGTCATTTTCCGATAGGTTTTTATAAAAAGAAATTAGTGGTGATTTAATCGTCAGTTGCTTAAAAAGAGTTTTCACTCACAGGGACAAATAGAATTAAATTTATTCTTTGCTATTGATATTAAAAAGTAACATTTACGTTACGCTGATTTTTCCTTTTAGCTATATATGATGTAAATAAGATTTTTATTACTGAATCAGTGAATTATCTGCTTTTTATCTTTTTTAAGCTCTTATAATTCTACGTCCTTGTAACAAGTTCAGTCAGTTATTAGGCTATAATTAAAACAAATACGGTATTTATTTGATTTGATGGATAATTCAGCAATAAAATTTTATCTTGATTAGTCATATCAAGCTAAGGTTTAATAGCACGCTTCTCAATTGCGCAAATCATTGTCTTTTTTGCTTTTTGTTGCGCAACAATGCGGTGGTGTAATGTTATTTTCCGCTTTGATCGTAAAAAATGCCGTGCAAATCAAAGAATTATTGCTTTATGCTAATTACGATAGCCACCTTTGTGGATTTTTTATATTGCGGTTTTTTGCCCGCATTGAGAGAATCAGCTATCTAGATGCTTTTTATCCGACTTGGAGTAGAAAATGACCACTCGTAAAACCCTTGCTAATGCGATCCGTTTTTTAAGTATGGATGCTGTGCAAAAAGCTAAATCAGGACACCCTGGCGCCCCTATGGGTATGGCTGATATTGCAGAAGTATTATGGCGTGATTTTTTAAATCATAACCCAACTAACCCTAACTGGGCTGATCGTGACCGTTTCGTTTTATCTAATGGTCATGCTTCAATGCTGATTTACAGCTTACTGCACCTGTCTGGTTATGATCTTTCTTTAGATGATCTGAAAAACTTCCGTCAATTGCATTCTAAAACACCTGGTCACCCAGAATATGGTTACACCGCTGGTGTTGAAACAACAACGGGTCCTTTAGGTCAAGGTATTGCAAACGCAGTGGGTTTTGCAATTGCAGAACGTACATTAGCGGCTCAATTTAACCGTCCTGGTCATGATATCGTTGACCACTACACCTACGCCTTTATGGGTGATGGTTGTATGATGGAAGGTATCTCTCACGAAGTGTGTTCTTTAGCGGGAACATTACAGTTAGGTAAACTGATTGCATTTTATGATGACAATGGCATTTCTATTGATGGTCAAGTGCATGGTTGGTTTACTGATAACACAGCAGAACGTTTCGACGCTTATGGCTGGCATGTAATCAGTGGCATTGATGGTCACGATGCAGCAAGCATTAAAGCAGCTGTTGAAGCAGCAAAACAAATCACTGACAAACCTTCACTGTTGATTTGTAAAACCACTATCGGTTTCGGTTCTCCTCATAAAGCAGGTACTGCTGATTCTCACGGCTCTCCATTAGGTGATGCAGAAATCGCTGAAACACGTAAAGCGTTAGGTTGGGAATACGGCGCATTCGAAATTCCACAAGAAATTTATAAAGAGTGGGATGCAAAAGAAGCGGGTAAAGCAAAAGAAGCTGCATGGGATGCTAAATTTGCTGCATATGCAGCACAGTTCCCTGAATTAGCGGCTGAATTCAAACGTCGTGTTTCTGGTGAATTACCAGCAAACTGGGAAAAAGATTCCAAAGCATTTATTGAAAATCTGCAACAAAACCCTTCAAGCATTGCAAGCCGTAAAGCATCCCAAAATGCATTAGAAGCATTTGGTAAAGTATTACCAGAATTCATGGGCGGTTCTGCGGACTTAGCACCAAGCAACCTGACTATGTGGTCTGGTTCTAAAGCACTGAACGAAGACAAAGCGGGTAACTACATCCATTACGGTGTTCGTGAATTCGGTATGTCCGCAATCATGAACGGTATTGCATTACACGGCGGTTTTGTTCCTTACGGCGCGACTTTCCTGATGTTTATGGAATATGCACGTAATGCTGTACGTATGGCTGCACTGATGAAGATCCGCAGTATCTTTGTTTATACTCATGACTCTATCGGTCTGGGGGAAGATGGTCCAACTCACCAACCTGTTGAGCAAATGGCAAGCCTGCGTGTAACTCCAAACGTGAGCACATGGCGTCCATGTGACCAAGTTGAATCAGCTGTTGCATGGAAATATGCAATTGATCGTAAAGATGGCCCAACAGCTCTGATCTTCTCTCGTCAAAATCTTGCACAGCAACCACGTACTCCTGAGCAACTGGCAAACATTGAGAAGGGTGGTTACATCCTGAAAGATTGCGCTGGTACTCCAGAATTAATCTTTATCGCAACAGGCTCTGAAGTTGAATTAGCGGTCAGCGCTTATGAACAACTGACAGCGGAAGGCCGTAAAGTACGTGTTGTTTCTATGCCAGCAACTGATGCATTTGATAAACAAGATGCAGATTACCGTGAAGCAGTATTACCAACATCAGTGAAAGCTCGTGTTGCTATCGAAGCAGGTATTGCTGACTACTGGTTCAAGTATGTTGGTTTAGATGGTGCAATTGTAGGTATGCGTAGCTTCGGCGAATCTGCACCTGCAAACGAACTATTTGAAGAGTTTGGTTTTACTGTTGAAAATGTGGTTACACAGGCAAAATCTTTACTTAAATAATCAATAAGTGTTAACAAGAGCACATTTTTGGGAAGAATTTCTCAGATGTGCTCTTTTTTTATCCTTCCATCTTTCTTTACTATTGCGATCTTCTCTCATTTCTCGTAATCTGATTATCAGCAAGCTGAACCGTTTCAGTTAATCCTAAAGTGTCGGTGACTGCACAATTTCTAGATTTACTTGATTTATCGTTGTTGATTAGTATCTTGCTCTATTATTCTAAGCGGTTGCGAATCACAAGTTATCAAGGGAGTCACATGACAATCAGAGTCGCTATTAACGGTTTTGGTCGTATAGGGCGTAATGTGTTAAGAGCGCTTTATGAATCAGGTAAACGAGCTGAAATAACGGTTGTTGCAATAAATGAATTGGCTGATGCACAAGGTATTGGGCATCTTCTCAAGTATGACTCTAGTCATGGACGTTTTGCTTGGGATGTACGAATTAATAACGATTTATTGCAAGTGGGTGATGATACTATTCGTCTTTTTCACCACGCTGATATTACTGATTTACCTTGGGGTGAACTTGGTATCGATGTCGTACTTGATTGTAGTGGTGCTTATGGCTCTCGTGCTGATGGTGAAGCACATATTGCACAAGGCGCAAAGAAAGTACTTTTTTCTCATCCCGGTACAACTGATTTAGATGCAACTGTCGTTTTTGGTGTCAATCAACACGAACTAAAAAAAGAGCACCGAATTGTTTCAAACGCATCTTGTACAACGAATTGCATTATTCCCATTATTAAAATGATGGATGACGCATTTAATATAGAATCAGGAACAGTAACAACAATCCATGCAGCCATGAACGATCAACCCGTGATTGATGCATACCATAAGGATTTACGCCGTACTCGTGCAGCAGGACAATCTATCATTCCTGTTGATACGAAGTTGGCAGCAGGAATTACTCGAATTTTCCCGAAATTTAAGGATCATTTTGAGGCAATTTCTGTACGAGTTCCTACAATTAATGTGACGGCAATTGATTTAAGTGTCACTGTAAAAACTGCTGTAAATGTGTTAGATGTCAATCGGTTAATTCAAAAATCAGCAACTGGCGCATTTCGTGGTATAGTGGATTACACAGAATTGCCATTAGTCTCAACTGATTTTAACCACGACCCTCATAGTGCAATCGTTGATGGCACACAAACAAGAGTCAGTGGGCAACACCTGATCAAGACTTTAGTCTGGTGTGATAATGAATGGGGCTTTGCTAACAGAATGCTTGATACAACGTTAGCAATGGCTGCAACTGGTTTTAAATAATCATGTTTTAATGACGGTGTCGCGTAATAATACGACGCACTGAACAGAAGATTACTAAATTTTAGAGAATCAATGAGAGGATTCATCATGTCTGTAATTAAGATGACCGATTTAGACCTAGCGGGTAAACGAGTTCTTATCCGTGCTGACCTGAACGTTCCAGTTAAAGATGGTAAAGTGACTTCAGATGCGCGTATCCGTGCTTCTTTACCAACAATTGAAGCCGCGTTAAAACAAGGCGCTAAAGTGATGGTAACTTCTCACTTAGGTCGTCCTACCGAAGGTGAGTACAACGAAGAGTTCTCTTTAAAACCAGTTGTTGACTATCTGAAAGACAAATTAACTGCACCAGTTAGCCTTGCTAAAGACTATTTAAATGGTGTTGAAGTCAATGCAGGTGAATTAGTTGTTCTTGAAAACGTTCGTTTTAACAAAGGCGAAAAGAAAGACGACGAAACTCTGTCTAAGCAATATGCTGCATTATGTGATGTATTCGTAATGGATGCATTCGGTACTGCTCACCGTGCTCAAGCGTCAACTCATGGCGTTGCTAAATTTGCACAAGTTGCTTGTGCGGGTCCACTGTTATCAGCAGAACTTGAAGCATTAGGTAAAGCATTAGATAAACCAGCTCGCCCAATGGTTGCGATTGTTGGTGGTTCTAAAGTTTCAACTAAACTGACTGTATTAGATTCTTTATCAAAAATTGCTGACCAATTAATCGTTGGTGGTGGTATCGCAAATACCTTTATCGCAGCAGAAGGTCATCCAGTAGGTCGCTCTTTATATGAAGCAGACCTTGTTGATGATGCTAAAAAGCTGATGGAAAAATGTGATATTCCAGTACCAAGTGATGTTCGCGTTGCGACTGAATTCTCTGAAACTGCAGATGCTGTTTTAAAATCAGCAAGTGACATCAAAGATGATGAACAAGTACTTGATATCGGTGATGTAACTGCTGAGCGTTTAGCAGAAATCCTGAAAAATGCGAAAACTATTCTGTGGAATGGTCCAGTAGGTGTATTCGAATTCCCTAACTTCCGCAAAGGTACAGAAATCATCGCTAATGCAATCGCAGATAGCGACGCATTCTCTATCGCAGGTGGTGGTGATACGCTGGCTGCTATTGATTTATTTGATATCGCAGACAAAATCTCTTACATTTCAACCGGTGGTGGTGCTTTCTTAGAATTCGTTGAAGGCAAAAAACTTCCTGCTGTTGCAATGTTAGAAGAACGCGCTAAACAGTAATTAAGTCAGCTCATACAGGTAGAAAGTTATTTTCTACCTGTTCCAAATATAGGATCTTATTACATGTCTAAAGTTTTTGATTTCGTGAAACCGGGTGTCATCACTGGTGATGATGTACAAAAAGTATTTGCAGTAGCAAAAGAAAACAAATTTGCTCTGCCTGCGGTTAACTGTGTAGGTACTGACTCAATCAATGCTGTGTTAGAAGCTGCTGCGAAAGTTCGTTCTCCTGTTATTGTACAGTTCTCTAACGGTGGTGCTGCATTTATCGCAGGTAAAGGTCTTAAATCTGATGTACCACAGCAAGCTGCTATTTTAGGCGCAATTTCTGGTGCTCACCATGTGCATCAAATGGCTGAATACTACGGTGTTCCGGTTATTCTGCATACTGACCACTGTGCTAAAAAATTATTACCATGGATTGATGGTCTGTTAGATGCGGGTGAAAAACACTACGCTAAAACAGGTAAACCACTGTTCTCTTCTCATATGATTGACTTATCTGAAGAATCATTAGAAGAAAACATCGAAATCTGTGCTAAATATTTAGCGCGTATGGCTAAAATCGATATGACTTTAGAAATCGAATTAGGCTGTACTGGTGGTGAAGAAGACGGTGTTGATAACACAGGTATGGACAGCTCTGCGCTTTATACTCAACCAGAAGATGTTGCTTACGCATATGAAAAACTAAGCGCAGTAAGCCCTCGTTTCACTATCGCGGCATCTTTCGGTAACGTTCACGGTGTTTATAAACCAGGTAACGTCCAGTTAACGCCAAAAATTTTACGTAACTCACAAGACTACGTATCACAGAAATTCAATCTGCCACACAATAGCTTAGATTTCGTTTTCCACGGCGGTTCTGGTTCTTCTGCTGAAGAAATCAAAGAAGCTGTTGGTTATGGCGTTATCAAAATGAATATCGATACCGATACTCAGTGGGCAACTTGGGATGGTATCTTACAGTTCTACAAAAAGAACGAAGGCTATCTGCAAGGCCAATTAGGTAACCCAGAAGGTGCTGATAAACCTAACAAGAAATACTACGATCCACGTAACTGGTTACGTCAAGCACAAGCATCAATGGTTGTTCGTTTAGAACAAGCATTTAAAGAATTGAATTCAGTTGATGTTCTGTAATTGAGTCATTCTTAATGATTAAACTAAACCCGCTTATTTGGCGGGTTTTTTTATGCCTGATAAAAAGCGATTAGGTAGTTTGGCTATGGCAATATTTATTATTAAAATTGGGTGTGAGGGAATGTAGATGCGGCCCTATTAGGGATATCTAGCCAATACGAAATGAAACCTAATGTTGAGATAAAGCAGATATAAAAAAGCGCCTATTAATAAATAGACGCTTAAATTGAGCAATATATTATTTGGAAGATCAGCCTGTGACTTTAGCGTCTTTGCTTTCTTCTTTCATCATACGATTTAATAAAGGTACGGTTGCCCACATAACAATACCTACAATTAAGGTCACAATACCAATTTTACCAAATACATCAGTATAAATAGGTAATGTTTGTAGTGGATCAGTAATACCTTCTGGTGCAGCTGTGAAAGTTGCTACATAACCGCCTAACAGGTAAGCCGTTGCTTGTGTTAAGAACCACATACCTAAAATAAAGCCCATCATGTATTGCGGTACGAACGCTGCAACCATTGCTAAACCTAACGCACTGATCATCAGTTCACCTAAGCTCTGGAATAAGTAAACCAGAACAATAAACCAAGGTGATGTTAAGCCTTGAGCATCGGCAAACCACATACCTGAAGCTGCCGCTGTAAGGAATCCTAACGAGCACAGAAGCATACCTGCGGTAAACTTCGCTGGCATTGAGAAGTCTTTACCTTTCGCGCCAAAATGGCTATAAGCGATAGCAAGGATTGGGCTAGCAACAATGATCCAGAATGGGTTTAGTGCTTGGAAGCTTACAGGGTTAATATCAAAGCCTAAAAGCGTGTGGTGAACGTTATGAATAGCAAAGAAGTTCAGTGAAGTTGGCATCTGTGCATACAGAATGTAGAAAACAACAGCTTCTAACATCAGAACAAATGCAACATACATTTTATTACGAGCAACTCTGTCTTTTTGTTTAAAAGCTTCACGGAAATAAATGAAGACAACAATAATAGACAAGCTGACTAAAACAATATTTGCAATCATTACGTTGTGCAGTAACCATGCACAAACAAATACCATCGCAATTGAGCCAGCAATAACTAATAACAATTTGCTAAAGCTCATTGGTAAATGGTCTGGTTCAGAACCAATATTGGCAACCATTTTGCGACAGAAGAAATAAACTAATAACGCCATGATCAAGCCAACACCACAGATATTATAAGTCAGTCCATATCCGTAACGTTCAGCAAGTACAGGGGCGATAGATAAAGAAATTAATGAGCCGATATTAATCGACATATAAAATAGCGTAAATGCACCATCAAGACGGGGATCTTTAGGTGGATAACATTTTGCTAATAGGCTGGCAGGGTTGGCTTTAAATAAACCATTACCTACAGCGATAGTTCCTAATGCATAGAAAATTAAATTAGGATACATAATTGACATACCAGTCATGAAATAACCGATAGCCAAGACAATAGCACCTAAAACAATTGTTCGTTTTGTTCCTAATAAGTGGTCACCAACATAACCACCAATAGAAATAAGCCCATAAACCAATGCAGAGAATGCACCAAAAGTAATGAAAGCCTGTTCTTGAGAGAAACCGAGTTTACTAACAAAATAAACGGCAAGAATACCTTGTACGCCGTAGTAACCAAAACGTTCCCATAATTCTACAAAGAAAATCATAAAGAATGGTTTAGGCTGTTGTAATAAACCGACTTGAGCGGGTTTATCCATATCTGTAATGCCCCTAATTATTATTTATTTTCAACAACGATGTTATTTACTCACATTCACGAGGAATGTTACACAACGGTAACATTATCTGTCGCATTTAGAGTGATGTTTGCAAATTTAAGAAGGTAATCAGCAAGTCGAGTAGACTAATATATTGATAGAATGACTTCTCAAAGGTTGATCACACTGTGGGTAAGATTAATACCAGATTGAAAAAAATATTCATTAGTTTATTTTCAAATAAAGTCATTTAATTGATCTTTGGTATAAAATATAACCAATTAGATTATTGTTTGTTTATATTTTAATCTGAGTAAATTAAATAAAGAGAAAGAATAAAAGTAGAGGGGAAATGTTTTTGATTATGTGACTGATTGATTCTAGAAAGAAATTTTTCATTATAATTAAAAATTATTCTTTTATAACAAACAGATGTTAATAAATATTTAATAAATACCTAAAAGTTAGCTAATGTTATTTAATTAAATAAGTATTCACTTAATATAAATAAATATTTAATTTTATATTGTGATGATAATCAATAAAAAACGCCCTTATTAAAAGTGCGTTTTTATCTTGAGGTAAAATAGGTGAAATTTAAACAGGGATGGGTACTTGTTCATTTTTAACAGAATGGAAACGACGTTTGAAATAAATAAGTCCATCACCATCTTCACGTACAGAAATATTCTTAATTTCGGTCATATAAACAAAATGTGTACCAACTTGGCGCACATCATAAATATCACCTTCAAGGCAGGCAAGCGCATTTGTTAATACGGGTTGTTGTAATTGTCCGTTTTGCCATCCAGGTTGAGTAAAGCGATCTGCCATCGCGAGTCCTGTCATTCCGGCGAAATGACATGCCATTTCTTCTTGTTCATGATTCAATATATTGATGCTCAATTTTCCATTTTCTTGAAAAATAGAGTTCATCTGACTTTTACTGTTGATGCAAACCATCACGGTAGGTGGGTTATCAGTAACAGAACATACCGCTGTTGCTGTTAAGCCACAACATCCTGCATCGCCATTTGTTGCCACGATATTGACTGCGGCACCTAAGCTTGCCATTGCATCCCGAAAAAGTGGGTTAGCCTGTTTTTCCTCAGACATTATTTACTCCTACTGCCAGACTTCTCGTCTGTGGGCGTCTTCACTTAAAATAATTATTAGTTAGATAACTAATAAATTACCTAACTACTCCGCTAACAAAGTTGTAATGTTATTGCCGGTTTCTTTGTTGCGTTGTTTTAAAGCCGTAACGCTACCGCGCATGAACAAAGATAGCAATCTTTCTTTGTTACAACCTGTTAACTTTATCTCGAAAAACTGTGAGACAACCTTATCGCTAAGCACCATTATTCCTAATTTAGAGGTAGGGTAATAGGCAAATCAGGCTACTTTTTTAGTTGGTTGAGAGATAACACAAATTGCCAATTGATGAAAATTGCGTATAGGTCAAGATGTTGCAGAAGGTGAAATTAACACGAAAAAGAAGCATGGGTGATAAATTGCACAAAGGGAATAAAATTGCAAAAATTGAGTCAACTTTATTTATTTGTTAATATGAATAATTGTAACAATTAGTCTATTCTTAGAATATAGTCATTTTATAAACCATAAACAGCGGTACTTTTTCACTGTCTATATTGAGTGATATTTTGTCATTTCACCTATAACACCATATAAAGAGCTTCTTGATTATGCATGAATCATTAACTATCGCGCTATTACAAGCACGGGAATCTGCGATGGGTTTTTTTCGACCTGTTCTTAAAGAGCATAATCTGACAGAACAGCAATGGCGGATCATTCGCGTACTTGCGGATAAACGCTCTATTGATTTCCACGAATTAGCACAAAAATCGTGTATTCTTCGACCAAGTCTAACGGGTATTCTTATTAGAATGGAAAGAGACGAGCTAATTTGTCGTTTAAAACCTGTGAGTGACCAACGTAAACTTTTCGTTTCACTGTCTGCCAATGGGCAAAGTTTATACGATAAAATTCAGCCTAAAATTGAAGAAGGCTATCAATTACTTGAGCAAAAGTTTTCCACTGAAAAACTACAACGACTAGCTGGATTATTAAAAGAGTTGATTGCACTTAATCCAGATGATGTTGAACAATCAGAGAAATAAGTTATTTGATAAGAAAAAAGGAGATGCTATGACATCTCCTTTTTGTTGTTTTCACTCAGGCAAAATTATTGCTTACCTAATACATGTAAGAAGTGAATGTGTTTTTCGTACTGATCAAGAATATCGTGAATGATTTGTTCTTTCGTCCAACCCATTACATCGTAGTCTTGTCCACCTTCTTTTAAATGAATCTCAGCGCGATAATATTTATGTTCTTCGTCTCTTTCTTCATCACTTAATCCAGCTAAAGCAAAGGCCGGTTGAGTATAAAAACGCAGACGAACTTCATAGAAGAAATTCATGTCATCGCCTAAATCGACTTCAAAACCAATTCGATCCTCTTCTTCGTTATGGATAATGCATTGTGTCGCTTGTTTACTTAACTCAGCAGATACCATTTCCATTGAGGGTTGGATCACTTCATCCATAAAACGTTTTACATGAGAACGTTTAGGGAAATAGGCAATATTTCTTAAACGACGTTGCCAAGGGATCGGATTACGGCTTGCTGGTGGCGCAATTGTCGTTAGCTGTTGGCTATCACGTTTATATACATCCACTCGCAATGCTTTTATTAATCCATAAATAGAAGCAAGCAATACCATTGAGAAGGGAAGTGCGCTCGCAATGGTGACTGTTTGTAGCGCAGTTAAACCACCCGCTAGCAATAAAGTAATTGCAGAAACGCCCATTAAGCCCGCCCAGAAAATACGTTGCCACACAGGTGTTTCGCTATCACCACCTGAAGCCAAAGTATCAACAACCATTGCTCCCGAGTCTGCTGAGGTCACAAAGAAGACAACGACCATCAACATCGCAAAGAAAGATAAAACAGACGAAAATGGAAAATAATTTAAGAACTCAAATAAAGCCAATGAGACATCTTGCTGTACGATATTTGCGAGAGCTTCTGCACCTTTATCTTTGATTAAATGAATTGCTGTATTACCAAAAACGGTCATCCAAAGTAAGGTAAAGCCGGCAGGAACAAACAGAACACCCACAACAAATTCACGAATAGTACGTCCACGAGAAATACGGGCAATAAACATCCCTACAAATGGAGACCATGAAAGCCACCAACCCCAATAAAGTAGAGTCCATCCCCCTAACCAATCACTCGATTTTGGCTCGTATGCGTAAAGATTAAAAGTTTTACTGACAATTTCGGATAGATATCCTCCCGTATTTTCAACAAATGATTTTAATATCAATACGGTTGGACCAAGAATAATGACTAATAAAAGAAGAATTACCGCTAATCCTAAGTTAAGTTCAGATAAAAAGCGGATACCTTTTTCTAATCCAGAAACAACTGAAATAGTTGCAAGCCCTGTTATCACAACAATCAATATGACTTGCACGGTTGGATTAATGGGGACATTAAAAAGATGGTTTAAACCCGCATTAACTTGCAGAACACCAAATCCAAGAGAAGTTGCGACACCAAATACGGTTCCCATAACGGCAAAAATATCAACAGCATGACCAATAGGGCCATGTATGCGATCACCAATGATTGGATAAAGTGCCGAGCGCAGTGTTAACGGCAAGCCATGACGATAAGAGAAAAACGCTAAGATCAAAGCGACAATGGCGTAAATTGCCCATGCATGTAATCCCCAGTGGAAAAAGGTTAATCGCATCGCTTCTTTTGCGGCTTCTATGGTTTGAGCTTCACCTGTCGGGGGCATAAGGTAATGCATAACGGGTTCAGCAACACCAAAGAACATTAAGCCAATTCCCATTCCTGCTGAAAAGAGCATGGCAAACCAAGCAAAATAACTAAAGTGGGGGCGAGCATGATCCGGCCCTAACTTGATTTGACCAAAACGAGAAAGGCCTAAATAAGTCACACTCAGCAAAACCAATGCAACGGCTAGAATGTAGAACCAGCTCGCATTCGTGAAGAGGTTTTCCTGAAGATGACCTAATTTATCATTAGCCAACTCTGGAAATAATGCAGAGAAACCAACGACCAGTAAAATTAACAGTGCAGATGTATAAAAAACGGGAGGATTAATTTTCATCCTAACTTTTTGAGGGGTTATATCGTTTTGTTGACTCATAGTTAACCTATTTTTTGTTATTTTCCTAGAAAGAGACTTTTCGCTACCCACTTTCTGATTGCTTATGTCATCAGAAAAGAAAAGTTCATAAGAAAATTTGAATAAAACATCAAATTGGAAAGATGTTTTATAAAAGAACGGAAGTAAATTATCTTTTCCGCAAGATGAAGAAAAACACAGTTAAATCAATTTATTAATAACTTTTTATGCTAGATGCTTTCGCTCTTTAATAGGTTTCTCCTGTTGAAAAAAGGAGAACATGGTTACATTTTTTGCTTAATCGATCAACCCCTGTCTTTTTTTTGTACAAAAAAAGCCAGTAAAAATTTACTGGCTCTAGATTCATCAAAAAAACTGAAATCAGATTATTTATTTTCAGTTTTTAAATCATCAATTTTTTGTTTGGCTTGATCTGTTAATTGATCTGCTTTATCAAGCGCTTTATTTTCAGTCTCTTGAGCTTGTTGTTTCACATCATCGCTGGTTTTTGATGCATCACCTTTTAGCTGATCAACCTTGTTGTCTGCTTCTTGCATCAGGTTATCTGCTGTTTTGCTCGCATCTTGTTTTAGCTCAGCGGCTTTTTCAGATAATTTATTGCTTTCAGCTTCTAGGCTTTGTTTTATTTCTTCTGCTTTTGCAGCACTTGCATCTTTTAGTTCATCAGTTTTTTGTGAAATGCTCTCTTTCAGGGCATCTGTTTTTTCATCAGCTTGCGCTTTTAGCTCAGCCGCTTTTTGTTCAGCTTTATCTTTTAGCTCTTGAGCTTGTTGTGTTAATTCATCTGCTTTTGCGGATGCATCTTCTTTCAAGTCGGCAGCTTTATCTTTGGCTTGTTCCGTCAACTCTTTGGCTTTATCTTGCGCCGTTTCAGTTACTTGAGTTGCTGTTTCTTTTGCCTTATCAATACCTTCATCAACTTTTTTAGATGAATCATCACAACCTGCTGTAATAGTAACAAGACCCGCTAGAACCAATGAAGTAAGTAGTTTTTTATTCATTTTTTTCTCCAAAATGTGTGTTCAAAAACAATTCAGTGATATCCCGCGTAAGAACTAGAAAAGGCGAGAAGCTATCGAGTTGATAGTAAGATATTACGAATAAATGATCGTAATAAGTATAGTGTGAGTCTTAAAATCAACAAACCTAAGTATATTAAGTGTTTTTTCTTAGTCAAATATCATCAAAAATAATTTAGATTTTTATCTGGGTGAGATTTTCTGCTTTATAATAAGTGCAGAAATTATTGGAAATGTGAGACGCAAATGGAATATTACTTTCTGGTTATTATCAAATTTATTATTGGTTTTACTATCATATTAGCCCATATGAATTTATCGGGTAAAACTCAACTCTCTCAATTAACACCTATTGATTTTATTGGTAATTTTGTGCTCGGTGGGATTATGGGTGGGGTGATTTACACCGATGCGATCCCTCTTTATCAATATATTATCGTCTTCTTAATTGGTGTCTGTTTTATCTCGTTGCTTAATTATATCAGTAAGCGATTCAATTTTTTCCGTGCAGTGACTATTGGTAATCCTATTCCCATTATAAAGAAAGGCGAATTTATAATGGAAAACATCATGGAGAAAAAGAACAAAATAGACATTTTAAATATAACGTCTCGTCTTCATGCACAAGGTATTCATTCGTTTCAAGAGGTTAATTACGCGCAAATTGAACCTGATGGACAAATCACTGTGGTATGTGACGGTGCAAAAATGCCTTCGATTATTGTTATGAAAGACGGTGTTATTCGAACATCAGAATTAGTACAAATAGAAAAAGATGAGGCATGGCTTCAAGAAGAGATGAAAAATCAACATATTGAGAAACCAGAAGATATTTTCTTAGCTGAATTCTGGGATGGAAAAGTTAATTTTATTTTGCAAGATGGCAAGATAAAACGCACGACGTTATAGATAGCTCATTAAAATATACGTCAACGAGTGAAGTATGGGCCATAACAATGGCGACATAATATCGCTACTGTTATTTATATCGCCACTGCTATTTAGTGAAAACGCAATTACAACTTAAATACCTCAAAATCAGAAGCCATTTCAGTATGGCTAAAGATCTGTTGGCTTTCCTTGAGTAATTCAACACAGTCTTCGGGTGAGTAGCGACTACTAATATGCGTGATAATCAGCTTTTTGACATTAGCCTCTTTGGCTAACTGTGCCGCTTGCACAGTAGTTGAGTGTCCACGGCTATTCGCTTGCTCTGCCATTTCATGTTTAAACGTCGCTTCATGAACAATAACATCTGCATTATTAGCCAGTTTTAATGCATTTGGTGTGGGTTGTGTATCACCGAAAATTGCAATACAACGACCTTTTGTTTCAGGGCCAATATACTCTTTGCCGTCAACGACTCTTCCATCTGGCAATGTAATGGTTTTACCTTGTTTTAACTCTTGTAACCAAGCACCCGTAGGAATATTGTTGGCTTTCAGTTTTTCTGCATCTAATTTACCTGGGCTGTTTTCTTCTTCTAAGCGATAACCAAAACAAGGTACAGGATGAGAAAGTGCTTCACAGCTCACTTTCATACCTTCTTCTTCAAACAGAAAACCCGCTTCGTCAATTTCGACAATATTAATAGGGTAAGTTAAATAGGATTGGCTTAATGTCAACGCTGTTTCTATAAAGGCTTTGATACCCGTAGGGCCATACACTGTTAACAGTGTTTCTGTTCCGCCCATTGAGCGACTACAAAGTAATCCCGGTAAACCAAAAATATGATCGCCATGTAAGTGGGTAATAAAAATTTTATTTAAACGCGGTAATTTTACGCGGGTATGCAATATTTGATGTTGTGTCGCTTCGCCACAATCAAACATCCACATACTTTTTTGTTTATTTTGTAAATCAAGCACCATACTGGTGACATTGCGATCTTTAGAAGGAACGCCTGCGTTAGTGCCTAAAAAAGTGAGCTCCATAATGAAATATTATTCTCCATGTCGAATTTGTTCCCAACTTAAATCGAATTTCGCAAGATACTTACGTAGGCGATCGGCGTCGTTGGGTTGTTTTTTATTTTGTCTTGATACTGCGAAAAGTTTTCTACCGGCTTCTGAGAGTGTTGATGATTGCTGGCACGTTTTGATAACGGTATTGAGTTGGCTAAGATCGAAAAGATCAATATCAGTACTATTAAATAAAGAAGAGGATGCAACTCCCCAATTTTGTTTTAAACGATTAATTTCTTCATCAACAAGAGGAAGGGTAATACGACCATTTTCGGCAAGTGTTGCCATTCGCGTTATACTAGCACTAAGTTCACGGAAATTACCACGCCATAATGCCTGTTCAGATGTTGCAAATCGAATATAGTGTAATTTTGCATCAGAGTTAAAGCGGATTGCTTTTTGATAAAGCTTGGCAAAATGATGCAATTCATAATCGATGTTAGGCTCAATATCTTCTTTACGATCGGCTAAACCGGGCAGAGAAAAAGACCATAAGTTGATCCTCGCATAGAGATCTTCACGAAAAAGTCCTTTCGCAATTTGCTTGTCCATATCTCGATGCGTCCCCGCAATTAGCTGAAAATCACTTTGCACTTCAGTATCGGAGCCATAAGGATAAAAAGATTTCTCTTCTATTGCTTTCAGTAACATCGCTTGTTCATCAAGTCCTAATTCCGCTATTTCATCAAGAAATAAAATTCCTTTATCGGCTTCCCTTAATAAGCCTTGTCTGGCTTGCAACGCACCTGTAAATGCCCCTTTTACATGACCAAATAAAGTGGACATTGCATTGTCACCGCGCAAAGTGGCGCAGTTAACAGCGATAAAACGGCCTTTTACAAAATGGCGAGACTGTCGCAATTCATAAATACGCTGAGCAAGGAATGATTTCCCAGCTCCAGTGGGGCCTGTTAATAAAATAGGTGCAACAGAGCGTAATGCCACTCGTTCAATCTGAGCGATTAAAGCATTAAAACGTTCATTGCGTGTGGCTATCCCCGATTTTAAGAAAGAGAGTGATTCATTATGGTAGTGCTCAAATCGGCTCGTTAGTTTTGTGTAACGGCTTAAATCGAGATCAATAACAGCATAACTTCCCGTGGCTGATTGTATTGTTTTGATACCATCTTCATTTTCGATTTTAGAAGAAGGGGAGGTTTGTAATAGTTTTGCAGGTAAGTAGTGCGCTTCAGTCAGTAGAAACCAGCAAATCTGAGCGATGTGAGTACCCGTTGTGATATGGACATAATATTCTTCATTCTCAGTATCAAATGGATAATTCACTGCGAAATCAAGAAAGTGACTGTAAACCTCTTCCAGATCCCAAGGATCACAAATATCAATTTCGTAAGGTAATACTTCTGTATCAGGAGAGACGGTATGAATATCTTCAGTGATTTTTGACGCTAGCATTGAATCATTGGGTTGATGGATCATGACCAATCGACTAACGGGGAAATCTTTTTGATGGCAAATAGAAATTGTTGGACGCCATGAATTCCATCTTTTATGGCTTTTACCTCGTTTATCTAATGTCGTACCTAAAACACCAATCACCACTTTGCGTTTCATTAAGTTATCCCTACTTATCTTTTTATCTATATTTATAAATGTATAGATAAAAAGATAAGTTTTTATCGATTTTAATTCAATGGCTAAATATTTGAAAATCACATTGAAGATATTTTTATTAATCAAAACAACGAGTTAAAAATATTTTTGGTGGGTTTTAAAAACTTGGCACGATCATCGCAATATTATTAATGTCTTGAGCAGATTTTAAATCTGGTAGGCACATAAAGAACACTCTGTGGTGTTATCTAAATGTGTTCCTCCACATCGGGACTCTGTAGGTGAAGAGGGTTATTTTCAGGTTCGATTCCTGACACCAAAACCATTACAAATCCAAATGTAAAATTAAATATAAAAAATCGTTGTGACAGCAGTATCGTCACCTTACTTATCCACCAGCAACTACGCTGGATTGAAGGCAGAAGAAGAGACAAACAAAGTATCGTTCCTCTCTTGTTTTCCCTTCGATTTCGCCAAGTTTGTTCGTGGAAAGTAAGTCACGATAAAAATGGTAATAAAAGAAAGCCAATAATAAAGAAGAGAAAAAGGAAGCAATGATGATAAGAACAACAATAAAAGTGAAACAGGGACAACTGGGTTTATTAAAGAAGGACGATGAATATATTGATGTCCTTGCTATGGGTGAACATAAATTTCTCGATCTTCGTCGTCAATTAAGTGTTGAGCTGGTGGAATTGAACGGTCCTGCAATTGAAAGAGAGAAAGCCGAATTTTTACGCCAATATCATCCAGAATGGGTGAGTGAATATTGTTTTGATATTGTGTTATCTGATGAAGAGATTGGCTTACTTTATGAAAATGGCTCACTCAAAGAGATCTTAGCGCCGAGCACTCGCCGTCTCTATTGGAATTATGCACAGCGCTCAATGGAAGTGTTGTCAGCAAATGAATTGGAAGTTTCGCCAGATTTGGTTAAAAAATTACAGAATCCAAAATTACGTAACCAGACGATAAAAGGCAGTGAAGGTGTATTAAGTGTGGATATTCCGACATGGCATGCGGGCATTATCCGTGTTAATGGCGAAACTCAATCACTATTACCACCGGGATTAAAAGGTTATTGGCGTTATCAGCACAAAGTTGATGTTGAAGTCGTTGATATGCGCTTACAAACACTCGATGTCAGTGGTCAAGAGATCTTAACGAAAGATAAAGTGACATTACGCATTAATTTGTCAGCGAGTTGGCGTTATCGCGATGTGCTTTTAGCGTACCAACTGCTGAGTTCACCTCTTGAGTTCTTATATAAAGAGTTGCAATTTGCGTTACGTGAAGCCGTAGGAACAAGAACGTTGGATGAATTATTAGAAAATAAAACACTGATTGATAGTTTAGTAAGTGAAAAAATCAGTGAAGTGACTAAAGGATATGGTATTGAAGTGGCTTCATTAGGGGTAAAAGATATTGTTTTACCGGGCGAAATGAAAACGATTTTAGCGCAAGTGGTTGAGGCTGAAAAATCAGCTCAGGCTAATGTTATACGTCGAAGAGAAGAGACATCCGCGACACGTTCTTTATTAAATACGGCAAAAGTGATGGAAAACAATCCAGTAGCTCTACGATTAAAAGAGCTAGAAACCGTAGAACGTATTGCAGAACGTATTGATAAGATTTCCGTTTATGGCGGTTTAGACCAAGTATTAAACGGGCTAGTACAAATTAAAGGAGCACAGGCATGATATTGGATCATCAAATAGTAAAAGAAGCAGGGACTGCGGAAATCAAAATGTGGACAAATGGTGTACCTGTTGAAGCTGATGCTCTAAAGCAACTTATCAATACCGCCAAGATGCCTTTTATTTTTAAACATATGGCAGTAATGCCCGATGTTCACTTAGGGAAAGGTTCAACAATAGGAAGTGTTATTCCAACAAAAGGTGCGATTATTCCGGCTGCTGTTGGTGTGGATATTGGATGTGGAATGATTGCGGTGAAAACATCATTACACGCAAATGATCTGCCAGATAATTTATTTGCCATAAGAACGGCAATAGAAAGAGCAGTACCTCATGGACGAACAAGTTATCAGTCAGGGAACGATCGTGGTTCATGGAAGAACCCACCTAAACTTGTTGATCAACATTGGCAACAACTTGAAGGGCGTTTTAAGGTTTTAACGGATAAGTATCCACGTTTACGAAATACGAATAACTATCGTCACCTAGGTACATTAGGAACAGGAAACCACTTTATCGAGTTGTGTCTTGATGAATCAGATAATGTTTGGGTAATGCTACATAGTGGATCTCGCGGTGTTGGTAATGCTATCGGTACGTTATTTATACAAATGGCACAAGAAGACATGAGAGAACATATCGCTAACTTGCCAGATAAAAACTTAGCGTACTTAAAAGAAGGAACGCTTTTCTATGATGACTATATAGAAGCCGTAGAATGGGCACAGGATTTTGCACGTCATAACCGTGAAATCATGATGGAACGCGTGTTGGCGGCATTATCAACACAAATAACTAAACCTTTTACGACTCAGCAACAGGCAGTGAACTGTCACCATAACTATGTGCAAAAGGAAATGCATTTTGGTGAAGAAGTTCTGGTGACTCGAAAAGGTGCCGTTTCTGCTCAAAAAGGTGAAATGGGGATCATTCCGGGTTCAATGGGAGCGAAGAGCTTTATTGTTAGAGGTAAGGGAAATGCAGAAAGTTTCTGTTCATGTAGCCATGGCGCAGGACGCGTAATGAGCCGAACAGCAGCAAAAAAAGCCTTTAGTGTTGAAGACCAAATTCGAGCAACAGCACATGTGGAATGTCGAAAAGACGAAGATGTGATTGATGAAATTCCGATGGCTTATAAGGATATTGATGCTGTTATGAAGGCTCAGTTATCACTTGTTGAGGTTGTTCATACACTACGGCAGGTTGTTTGTGTAAAAGGATAATGGTGTTTTTTTAAGATAATTCATAACTATCCCCAAATGGTAACGTTGGGGATAGTGAGATATGAAAGCGTGTGCTGATATGCAAATGAATACAAGTTAAAGAATTAAAGTGATCTTTAAATTAAGCCCTTATTTACTGTTCAAAATTCAAACAATTAATGTTTAGTATTATTAATAAATAATCTCTGATATTAAATTTATTATTGACCAATAAGGATAATCATAAAATGAATACTTATATTGAGTCATTCTTTAATTAAAAAGGAATTATTAATAACTTATTAATATCTACAACCGCAGTTATTTATTTAGTATAAAACAAATCCTAAATTTCTTAATTATATTAAAAATTAACTTTATTCTTATTGTAAAAATATAGCCTACTATATTTAGTGTATTAATCTTCATAGTGTATACTAATAAAAAAGTAATTGTTAATTTCTTATATCCCAAATGTGAACAAAGCGTTTTGAATTACTTGCGGTATAGATAACAGTATGTGAAATATTACGATGTCCTAAATAATCTTGAATTAGACGTGTATCTCGCCCCAAATCAGCTAATGCATAGCCACATGCATGGCGCAGCATATGAGGGTGAGGAGTAATAGATACATTAGCTTTCTTACCTAAACGGCGAAGTAATCCATAGACTTGTTGACGCGAAATTGGACCCGTTTTTTGAGATAAAAACACCCATTCAGAATCCGCTTCTCTCCATGTTTCTCGTTTTTTCAACCAGTTAACTAACGCTTCATACTCCTCTTCGATAATTGGCTGCGTTGTAGATAACCCCCCCTTCAAACGTCTGACATAGAGTATCCGACTTTCCAAATCAATATCGCTGAGGGTTAATCTACATAGCTCACTAACGCGAAATCCATGTAAAAAACACATTAAAAACATACAGTAATCTCTTTCTGGATACCGTCCTTCCTTGGCTTGCTTCAAAATAGAATTGATCTCAAAACGTGTAAGAAACTTACGTTGCTTCATTTTTTATAACCTTTTCAATGAGATAACAAGGAACAAAAGTCAATTGTTGCATCACTATAACAAGTAATATGCATCAATAAAGAGTTGTATTTTTTTTATGCTTTCACTTTTACTTGTTCATTTTAAACAAGTTTATTGAAAGCTTATTTATTTTTAGAAAATGAAAGTTATTGATTGGAAAAGTGAAAAACGAGCAGAGATAGGAATTCAAGCATTTTTAGAGAAATAAACAGAATACACCAAATTGTTTACTATTATTCTCTGGCTTCTCACTTAAGTCAAATTTAATGTTAACCACATATCACAACTTAATTAACATATTGATATTTATCATTATTTTAAAAAACGAACATGATTGGTTACTTTGTTTAAAATCCAGAAATAAATTTTTTTACTTTTTTCACAAATTATAGTATTTGCACTTAGAATTATAAACTCTTTTTCCGATATTTAAAGATTGATTATCTAAATGTGTTTAATTTCGAGATGAAAATTTTTAACAAAACAATTTGGTGTATTTTGTTTTGTTTCTAACGATATTTAATTTCGTTTAGGACGGGCATTGATATACCAAAATTCAAAAACTCAATAAGTGAGTCATTCAATTAGGAATTATTTATTCCTAGTGAATTTATTATTTTTAATGTCTTCGTCCTTTATATTTTAGGAAACAAAAAAGATGAAATTAAATAAATTAGCGTTAGTTCTTGGCTTAGGTTTATCTGTTGCTGCAGGTTCTGCATTTGCTGCTGATCAAGGTCACGGTACAGTTAAATTTGTTGGTTCAATTATTGATGCACCTTGTTCTATTCATCCTGATTCAGAAAATCAAACTGTTCCATTAGGTCAAATTTCTACTGCTTCATTAAAAGATGGCGGTCGTAGTAATTCTCGTGATTTTAAAATCACTTTAGAGAATTGCACAACAGAAACTTATAAAACTGTTCAAACAACCTTCACTGGTTCAGAAGATGCAGACATCTTAGCAGGTTCTTTAGGTATTGAAGGTATTGCTAAAAATGCTGCTGTTGTTATCACCGATGCTGGTGGCAAACAAATCAAATTAGGCACACCAAGTGCTGCTCAAACATTACGTGATGGTAATAACGATCTGAACTTTGCTGCTTACTTACAAGGTTCTTCTGCAGAAGCTGCTGTTCCTGGTGACTTCACTGCAATCGCAACTTTCGCACTGACTTATCAGTAAGAAAAAATAAGTTCTGTACAAGGATGTACAGGGCTTTTTTTCCTGTGTCTATTTTTAACGATTTTTTTCTTACGGAGAAAAATATGAATCGCAAGATGACACCACTATGGCTATGCCTTATTGCCAGCTTACTGACAACAACAGCAGTAGCGAGTGATGTAAAACAAGATAAAAACATGCATCAGCGATTTGGGGTACTTAATCTTTCAGGCTCGATCTTAGAACCATCTTGCACGATTGCAGCAGGAAGTGGTGAACAAGTTATTCCACTGACAATGGTTTCTATTCCAATGCTGGTGACTGAAGGGCAAGGACCTATTGAGTATTTTTCTATCAGATTAACGGAATGTACGCTAATTGAACAAAAAGGTCAGGAAGCGGACAACCCTCGTTTTATTGCAACGTTTGAAGGTCCCTCTAACGGGAATGGTAATTTTGCACTTTCTGGTGAAGCGAGAGGTGCGTCATTAGCGATAGCTGATCGTTATGGCAGACGAGCAATTCCGGGTAAGCCATTACCCCCTGTTGGTATTGACTCTAAATCTATGGCGTTACTTTACCAAGCGCGAATAGTCAAAAACAACGAAATACCAAAAGCTGGAAATTACCGAACAACGCTGCGATTTAAGCTGGAATACTATTAAATGGATCGGGTTGGATAACTTATGGTTAGAACATTCAAAACCGTTGGTTTAGGGACGGAAAAAAAGAAAAAACAACATACTATTCGGCCTGTTGCTGTACTGATCTATTTAATTCTTACTGGCGCTTCCAGTATTTCAAGTTCAGCTTTAGCAAATAGTAATATTGAATTTAATGCCGATATTTTGGATCTAAAAGATAAGCAAAATATCGACTTATCAGATTTCTCTCGTGCTGGCTATATTATGCCCGGCCGATATGAGTTTGTTGTTCGTGTGAATAATAATGAACTCCCTGAACTTTATAACATTAACTATGTTGTGCCAGCTAATGATCCTAAAGGTAGCGAGGCTTGCCTACCACCAGAATTGATCCACCAAATAGGGCTCAAACCTGAATGGGCTGAAAAAGTGAAATATCAAGATAATGGAAGTTGTCTTGATATCTCTTCTATTCCCGGAATGACGGTAAATGCAAGTCTGGGAAATGGCAATCTTATTCTTACTATTCCTCAAGCGTATCTTGAATATTCAGCACCAAACTGGGACCCACCGTCTCGTTGGGATCATGGTATCTCAGGCGTACTTTTCGACTATAACGTCAATGCTAACGTGACCGATCCCGCTAAAGGGAAACAGCGCCAACAAGTTACAGGTTTAGGAACCGTGGGAGCAAACCTCGGTGTTTGGCGTTTCCGTGCCGATTGGCAAGCAAGTTATCAGCATACAACGGGTCTTCCTGATAGCACTGAAAATAGCTGGAAATGGAACCAACTTTATCTTTATAGAGCAATTACGCAATTAGGGGCTCGCCTTGTAATGGGGGAGACTTATTCACGCTCTGATATTTTCGATAACTTCCGTTTTACTGGGGTTAACTTGTCTACGGATGACAATATGCTACCACCTAACTTAAGGGGATATGCCCCTGAAGTAACGGGAGTAGCAAAAACAAATGCGAAAGTAACGATTAGCCAGCAAGGTCGTGTGATCTATGAAACTCAGGTCGCTCCGGGACCGTTTCGTATTCAAGACATCAATGATGCAGTAAGTGGCAAATTAGATGTGCGTGTTGAAGAGCAAGATGGATCTGTTCAAGAGTTCCAAATGGATACTGCAAGTATTCCTTATTTAACACGTCCCGGCAGAGTGCAATATAAATTATCTGCGGGTAAACCGTCGGATATGAACCGTAATACAGAAGGTCCTATTTTTGGTATGGGTGAATTCTCATGGGGGATCAGTAACGGTTGGTCACTTTATGGTGGTTCATTAGTCTCGGGAGATTATAACTCGGTTTCTGCTGGTATTGGTCGTGACCTGATGGCACTGGGTGCTATCTCTTTTGATGCGACACATTCTTGGGCAAAAATTCCAAGTGATAATAAGCGTTATCACGGTGGTTCCTATCGCTTAAGTTACTCAAAACGTTTTGAACAAATAAATAGCCAAGTGACATTCGCAGGCTATCGATTCTCTGAACGTGACTTTATGAGTATGAATCAATATTTAGATCGCCGTTATCGTGGTGGTGAAGAAGATAACAATAAAGAGCTTTATACCATTATGTTTAGTAAGCAGTTCCCTGAATGGGGGTTGAGTGCTTACTTAAACTATAGTCATCAGACTTATTGGAATAAACCTAATAATGATAACTATAACCTATCGTTAGCCAAAACGATGGATATTGGTAGCTTTAAAAATATTAATCTCAGTTTGTCGGCGTTTCGCAATAAATTTAATGGCACCAATGATAATGGCGTTTATATGAATGTCAGTATGCCTTGGAGCGATCGCGCGACTATTAGCTACAACACTGTGATTAATAAGCACGGTAATTCACATAATGTCAGTTATTACGATCGTATTGATGACAATAGTAGCTATCGTGTTGGTGCTGGTTTAAGCAGTAACGGTAAACCATCCGCAGATGCCTATCTCATGCATTATGCTGATGCTGCATTGGTCACTGCCAGTGCGAGCCATATTAATGGCGAATACACATCAGCCACATTATCACTACAAGGTGGAGCAACATTAACACCAAAAGGTGGTGCATTACACCGTACAAGTCGTACTGGTAGTACACGTTTATTGGTTGATACAGATGGTATTTCTGATGTACCAGTGAAAAGTATCGGCGCTATTACTCGTACCAATGCTTTTGGTAAAGCTGTACTGCCTGATATCAATGATTATTACCGCAGCAGTGCCAGTATCGACCTTGATCAGATGCCAGATAACGCTGAAGCATTACGCTCAATTCAACAATTAACCCTAACAGAAGGTGCAATAGGCTACCGCCACTTTGATGTGGTTTCGGGACAAAAAGCCATGGCTGTCATTCGCTTACAAGACGGAACTTATCCACCATTTGGTGCCAGTGTCACAACCGAGAAAGGGCGTGAGCTTGGTATTGTCAATGATGGTGGGAATGTCTATCTGACGGGGATTAATAGTGATGATGTATTGAGTGTGCGTTGGAATGGTCAGGAGCAGTGCAAAGTCCGTATTCCAACATTAGTTGAAGGATTATTTATGTCTTCATTATTACTGACTTGTAGTGATGGAGATGCAACACCTTCGACAATCAATCAAAGAACAGAGCCCTTACCTAAGCCTCAACTGATTACACAATAAGGTTAGGAAAGAAGGGAAAGATAAAAATAATTTCAGACAAAAAGAGTAATTCAAAATGATGTTATCAAAGCGCTTATTCATTGTAACAACCACTTTATTAACTGGAATGGTCTTTACTAGTCAAGCCCTTGCTGCGATTGCTTTAGATAGAACGCGCGTCATTTTTAATGGTGCAGATAAATCTATTAGCTTAAATGTCAGCAATCAAAACAAAGAGCTACCTTACTTGGCTCAGGGCTGGATGGAAAATGAAAATGGAGAACGTATTGACAGCCCATTATTAGTTTTACCTCCAATTCAGCGTATTGAGCCGGGCGATAAAAGCCAAGTAAAAGTGCAGTCATTACCAGATATTGCCAAGTTACCACAAGATAGAGAAAGCGTTTTCTATTTTAACTTGCGTGAAATTCCACCTCGTAGTGATAAACCTAACGTGTTGCAAATTGCATTACAAACACGAATTAAGCTGTTTTATCGCCCAGCATCAATTTATGCCACACAAACGGATCTCACCCATCCTTGGCAGGAAAAAATCACCTTAATAAAGAAAGGTGATCGCTACGAAGTGAATAACCCAACACCTTATTACGTGACATTAGTGGATGGGCTAACAGGATTACAAGGAAAAAGCCTTGATGGTTTTGAACCGATCATGATTGCCCCTAGAAGCACAGGAACGATAAATCTGCATATTTCTGCATTTGGTGCATCACCTGTACTCAGTTACATCAATGACTACGGTGGACGCCCACAGATGAAATTCACTTGTAATGGCAATGAATGCAAAGTCGCAGAAACATCAGCAGGAAACTAAATAGGTCTATTTTATGAAAATGGCACAGCGGTTTAGCCCAAGCAAAGCAGTGTTGATTCTTATTTTGGCAACGTTTACTGGAGGCCTAAGTTTTACTGCTGTTGCGAATTTACCCGCTAGAGCGGTGAAAGATGTCATTCCGGGAATTGTTTATATCAATATTTCAGGGAATGTCATTGCGCCCCCGCCTTGCTTAATTAATGACGGCAAAATGATCGAAGTTAATTTTGGTGAGGTGATGAGTACACGTATTGATGGTGTTCGTTATAAAGAGCCTATTCACTACACCGCGACTTGCCAGAAAATGCCGACAAATGCGATGAAAGTCTATGTCACGGGTAGCGCAACTGGCTTCGATTCAAATGCGCTACAAACAAATATTACAGGATTGGGCGTGCGTATTCTGTATCAAGGAAACTTATTAGATTTAGGTAAGGCGGTGAATTTTACCTATCCCAACTTACCTGAATTAGAAGCTATTCCTGTTCGTGATCAGAATGAAGCCTTAGTGGGTGGTGATTTTGTCGCAAGTGGCACACTGCATGTGGATTATCAGTAAGAGGTCAGAAGATGAATAAATTAAAGTACATGTGCCTGATTGCATTACTGAATTCTTATTCTGTCATGAGCGCAGACGCACCTAATATGAAATTGTTTGGCACCTTATTAGTGCCACCACCTTGTGTCATCAGTAACAACGAACTGATTGATGTCTATTTTGGGCACAATGTAGGTATTCATAAAGTAGATGGCATTAACTACACCGAATCCGTGAATTACCGATTGGTCTGTGATCCAAATTTAAAAGGTTGGGATTTAGGGCTTTCTATTATTGGCCCTAAAACACAGTTTGATGAAGCAGCGCTACAAACCAATATTCCTGATTTAGGTATTCATCTCACGCAAGATGGTAAGCCTTTTAAATTAAACGAGCGTATTGCGATATCACCCGATAATCCACCGGTGATCCAAGCAGTGCCTGTTAAAAGACCGGGGAGCACTTTGCCTGAAGGTGCATTTGAAGTTTCTGCAACACTGCTTGCTGAATACCAATAGGAGCGTATTGATGAATATAACAAGATTATCGATCCCGTTCGTATTGGGTTTTGTCACATTTATGGGGTTAACATCAACCGCTTTCTCTGCACCAGATAATATGCGCTTTCACGGCATATTGGTCGATGAGCCTTGCACCATAAAGCCCGGAGACGAAACTGTTGAGTTAGATTTTGGCAATATTCCGGACAAAAACCTTTATGCGTATCAAAGAACACCCAGCAAGTTGTTTCAAATACGCTTGTCTGAATGTGACTTAACGATTGGTAAAAGCGTCAAAATCACCTTTAAAGGTGATGAAAATCAAGCCATGGCAGGACAAGGTTTTTTAGCGATCAGCCCAAGTAGTCAAGCTGCGGGTATTGCTGTTGGACTGGAATCTGAAAATGGAAATGCGCTACCTGTTAATAAAGAAACAGACAAAATGTCATTAAATGCAGATGACACGATTTTAAATTTTTATGCCTTTATTCAAGGGGAGCCGGATGCGATTGCTAACCAGTCCATTAAACGCGGCCCATTTAGCGCAATAGCCACATTCCATTTGAATTATGACTAATTATTAGGGTTGAGGTTTTATATGTCCATATTAAAGCGACTTCCGGCTTTATGTATTGCAATAGGGTTGTTGTTTTCAGCACCTACGATGGCATCTATCTTTTCTTATATTACTGAATCGACAGGAACACCCACAAATGCAACCTATACCTATGTTATTCAGCGTTGGGACCCTGAAACGTCGGGAGCATTAAATCCTTGTTATGGATGGTCTACTTGCTATGCAACGATTAACCATAAACATGATCTTGATGGGTCTGGTGGATCAGCTAAGCAAATTATCACAAGAATTGAGAAGTTGCGTACTTTAGCTGAGGTTCGTGAGGAAGTGCTAAGAAATATTTCCTTTCCAGTAGAAGGAAAGACAGATCACGTAGGACCCGCTTTAAATTCTAATCAAGAATGTGTGGGATTATTTTATCAACCAAATTCAAGTGGAATATCACCAAATGGGAAGCTACTTCCTGGTTCATTATGTGGTATTGCTCCTCCGCCAGTAGGTGCCTGCAAAATAACAGAAGGGGCTGTTAATCTTAATTATGGCGATATTGATGAAGTGAGTTTAGAAGGCGCTGAACGTTATCAAAATATTAATGTGACTTGTAACTTAGCAATGAAAGTGATGGTTATTGCATCAGGCTCTGATAATGGCCGAGTTTCACTTCGTTCAGATAATAGTTTGTACGCTGATTTATTTCTTGATGGTTATCCTGGTGAAACGGGAAGCATTATAAATGTGCCTGCTGGTGGCTCTATTCCTGTCAAAGTTAGTTCAACTTTACATACCAATGGTCGTGTTGCACCAGGATATTTCTCTGGTTCAGGTTCAATTATTTTAACGATGCCTTAATCATGATAATGGGTGAATATTATGATGAATTACGATTTTACAGATATTGATGTTAATGCGTTAGTTGGCAAGAGAATTCAGAAAAAACGTAAAGAATTAGGTTATACCGGTGTGCAGATTGCTGAAAAAATCGGTGTAAGCCAACAGCAATTTTCTCGCTATGAGAGAGGGATGAATAAAATAGATTTAAGTTACCTCGTTTTGTTAGCTAATTACTTGAATACTCCTATTTATTGGTTTTTCGAAGACTGCTTTACCTCGAAATCTTCATCTGAAAATCAGCGTATTGATAAACGCAGTAGCATCACTGCTGAAGCGATGCCTGATGTTTTTTTATACTAATGCATATCGCTAAAAGGAACTCAAACTTGGTGTTTTAGAGCGTATGCTTTTTCTTTGATTGATTACCAAATTGGTAAGGCAGGGGAAACCCTGCCCTTTTTTTATGCTAAAAATACTAAGTACTGTTAGTTAAACTTGAATTATTGATCGTGTAACCAGCAAAAAAGAGAGGGGATAGATAATCAATTTTTACACTTTGATAAGAGGAAAAAATTGGTCATAAAAGTAAAGTTATCATTTTATGATGATAATAATTATCTAAAACAGGTATTTCTCTTGAAAAGCGGGATCGGAATACTCTTAAAGCGAGTGTCTTGCAAATATAGGCTTCTATTAAGTTAAACATGTCTTTTTTTTATTACATCATGAAAAAGATAAATAAATCTAACTTAATTTATTAAATAAAGATCTTCTAATAATGACATTCTTATTAAGAGGTGGTGAGTTGAATAATTAAATAATATTAATGGAATTCTCTATTTTTATTTAAATTATTAACTTGTTATCATTTAGTCGATAAAAGATTGTTTCCAATATATACCTTAAAACTTACTTCTTTAAATTAATTAACTATTCAAAAATGAGTTAAATCTATTCAAATAATATAAAACTATTCCTAATTTATCGTAAAGATAAAAAAATTCCAATATTCTTATTGAAAAAGATTTGATAATTAAAAAACAAGTAATAACGACTAATATATATACGCTTTAAATGAGTAATGTTAATCTAATATATATTTAATGTAAATGAAATGTATTTTACTGTGTTTCTGTTTGGATAAAAATATGTGGATTCTGTGGGAAAGTAATAATATGAATAAGCTAATAATAAAATTAGTAGCAATACGTAAAATAGTCAATAATCCAATAAATAAATAATTTAAATGTTTGAAGTAGCTCTTAGTAAATACATTAAATTTTTTACCCAAAAAAGGCGTAATTATTCTCAATCAAATGATTAGATTTTTGGTTTTTTTTGAGGGGGAAATGAGCATTACACGAATTTCTTTTTTGAATTATCAGCTAGTTAACATATAGGAGTGTTCTTAATCAAAAAATGCAAGTCGTATAAAAAACTCGCTTTTTGACTTCAATTTCTTAAGTATAAATACTTGTGTCTAAGTGTTAAATTATTATCAAAACACTCTATTCTTGACTGACTTATTTGTATAATTAATTATAAATCAATGTGTTATAATTTTTTTACTCTTTTTATGTTATTTATTGTAAATATGCGTAACTATAAAAGATGTAATTATTAATTTATCCATTAAATACAATGAGTTATGTATTCTTGGGGTTGGTGTTTTAATATCCAATTCAATTTAAGATTATCATTAAAAGATTTATTTAATGTGATTTCCGCATGGGAGTAAATAATGATAATAAATCAATTAACAAATTCCTTATTTTGATCTGCTTATAAATCAATGTATTAGATTTAATTTGTTTCAATATGTAAAATTTTGGTTATATGGGGTTAAAATAAATAAATAATAAAATGTTACTTATTTGACAAATACTCCTATTCGTAAAAAGACAGTTAGATCTTTTAACTTTAAATTTTGAGATGGCAGAATTTAAATCTCAAATCTCTCGTTTTAAGAGTATTTGCTTGGTTTTAAATTCCATTTCGTCATTTTCAAAAAGTAATATTTTGTATGAAAATGTAAAAAATACACCTAATATCAGTAAATTAATAAAATAGGTTTAATTTATTTTGGGTGGTTTGACTTAAATAAAACCCAAGCGAATAATATATCCAACTTGATACGGTTCCTTTATCTAATTTCATAATTAAATATGAAGTTGGCTAGGTGAAGTTTATCAAAATATAGAAACTCTATTTAGTGTGTCATTCATTTAAGCAATTTGCTTATATTGAATTTTATTATTTTAAATATCTTCGTTCTTATATTTTCAGGAAACATAAAGATGAAATTAAATAAATTAGGTTTAGTTTTAGGTTTAGGCTTAACTGTTGCTGCTGGTTCTGCATTCGCGGCTGATCAAGGTCATGGTACTGTAGAATTTTGGGGTTCAATCATCGATGCTCCATGTTCAATTGATCCTAACTCAGGTGACCAACGTGTTCCACTAGGACAAGTTTCAGCAAATGCACTGAAAGATGGCGGCCGTAGCGTTTCTAATACTTTCAAAATTAAATTACTGCAATGCTCTACTGAAACTTATAAAACAGTTCAAACTACCTTCACTGGTGCTGGCGCAGATTCTATTCTGCCAGGTTCTTTAGGTATCGAAGGTTTAGCGAAAAATGCAGCTGTTGTTATTACTGATGCAGGTGGTACACAAATTAAATTAGGTGAACCAACAAAAGCTCAAACTATTCGTGACGGTTCAAACGATCTGAACTTTGCTGCTTACTTACAAGGTTCTGCAACAGATGCAGCTGTACCTGGTGACTTTACTGCAATCGCTACTTTTGCATTAACTTACCAATAATAGATGTTCTTTTAAGCCCTGTATAAGGATGTATAGGGCTTTATCTTTAGCTGTATTTTTTATGGTTTATCTTATGGAGTGGAAAACAATGAATCGCAAAATGGTGCCACTATTATTACTTGTTACAACAGGATTATTTGTTAAGCCTGTAATGGCAGTCACCGACATAAAACAAGATGTAAAATCACATCAGCGATTCGGCGTGGTTAGTCTACAAGGTTCTATTTTAGAGCCAACATGTACTATCTCGGCTGGAAGTCGAGAGCAAGTTATCTCTTTAAGTACCGTGTCTATTCCAACCTTAGCTGTTGAAGGCCAAGGACCTATTGAATATTTTTCTATTCGATTAACAGAATGTTCCCTTGTTGACCAAAAAGGTACACAAGCTGAGCGTCCTCGTTTTATTGCTACTTTTGAAGGCCCCGCACAGAACGGATTATTCCAACTTTTCGGCGACGCGAAAGGTGCTTCGTTGGCTATTGCTGACCGTTATGGAAGATTGGCAACACCAGGGAAACCTTTACCTCCCGTGGATATCGATACTAAATCGTTGTCTTTGTTGTATCAAGCAAGGCTTGTTAAAAATAACGACATCCCACGAGCAGGTAATTATCAAGCAACCCTGCGTTTTAAACTCGAATATTATTAAATGGATTGGTTGGATTATTTATGGCTAAATCATTCAAAACTGCTTCAAGAAAAGCAGAAAAAAAGAGTAATCAGCATACAATTCGACCTGTAGCAGCACTGATCTATTTAATTATTGCTGGTATGGCGGGTGCCTCTAATATGGTATTTGCTGCTGGCGATATCGAGTTTAATTCTGATATTCTTGACCTAAAAGATAAACAAAATATTGATTTATCAGATTTTTCTCGTGCCGGCTATATTATGCCCGGCAAGTATGAGTTTATTGTTAAAGTTAACAATAACGAATTACCCGATCTCTATACCATCAATTATATTGTTCCCGAAAATGACCCTAAAGCGAGTGTTCCTTGTATTCCTCGCGAATTGGTCAATCAATTTACGTTGAAGCCTGAGTGGCTTAAAGCGGTAACTTGGAAAGATGGTGATGCCTGTCTTGATGAGTCATCGATACCAGGTATGACAACAAGTACCAACTTAGGTGCAGGTAGCTTTATTGTTACTATTCCTCAAGCTTATGTTGAATATGCTACTGACGATTGGGACCCGCCTTCTCGTTGGGATGAAGGTATTTCTGGGATTATTTTTGATTATAACCTGAATGCCAATGTGACCGATCCAGCTAATGGTAAACAAAGACAACAAGTTACTGGTAGTGGTACTGCCGGTGCTAACTTAGGTGTTTGGCGTTTTCGTGCTGATTGGCAAGCAAACTACCAACACACAACAGGCGTGAATGGTAGTACTGAGAATAATTGGGATTGGAGCCAGTATTATCTTTATAGGGCGATAACTCAGTGGGGGGCTCGCCTTGTTATGGGTGAGACTTACTCTCGTTCTGATGTTTTTGATAATTTCCGTTTTACAGGTATCAGCTTACTGACTGATGACCAGATGTTACCACCAAACTTACGTGGTTATGCTCCTGAAGTAACGGGTGTTGCGAAATCTAATGCTAAAGTAACAATTAGTCAGCAAGGCCGTGTTATTTATGAAACTCAAGTCGCACCAGGTCCATTCCGTATTCAAAACCTTAATGATGCGGTAAGCGGTAAGTTGGATATTCGTGTTGAAGAGCAAGATGGTTCGGTACAAGAATACCAAATGGATACTGCAAGTATCCCTTACTTAACACGTCCCGGTCGAGTGCAATATAAATTATCAGCAGGTAAGCCTTCTGATATGGATCACAAGACAGAAGGGCCAGTTTTTGCAATGGGTGAGTTTTCATGGGGGGTCACAAATGGTTGGTCGCTCTATGGGGGGTCATTAGTTGCGGGAGATTATAATTCTGTTTCTTTAGGTATTGGTCGCGACTTGATGGCGTTAGGGGCAATTTCATTTGATGCAACACACTCTTGGGCAAAAATTCCAAGTGATGATAAACGCTATCATGGTGGCTCTTATCGAGTTAGTTACTCTAAACGTTTTGAGGCTATTAATGGTCAGGTAACTTTCGCAGGTTACCGTTTCTCAGAACGCGACTTTATGAGTATGGATCAATATTTAGATCGTCGTTACCGCGATAACAATCGTGATAATAGTAAAGAACTCTATACCATAACATTAAGTAAGCAGTTTCCAGAATGGGGCGCAAGTGCATATCTTAACTATAGACACGAAACCTATTGGAATAAGCCTAATAACGATTATTACAATTTATCTTTATCTAAGTTTATGGATATTGGTAGTTTTAAAAATATTAATCTTAATTTATCTGCTTATCGCAACAAATTTAACGGAGCAAATGATGATGGTGTTTATCTAAACGTCAGTATGCCTTGGAGTGATAAAGCGACAATTAGTTATAACACTGTGATTAATAAGAATGGTAACTCACATAATGTGAGCTATTTTGACCGCCTCGATGACAATAATAACTATCGCTTAGGTGCAGGTTTAAGTAGCCGTGGTCGTCCTTCTGCTGATGCTTATTATACACGTTATGGTGATACCGCACTGGTAACAGCAAGTGCGAGCCATACTCAAGGTGAAAATACCTCAGCATCACTTTCTCTACAAGGTGGAGCGACGTTAACACCAAAAGGCGGAGCATTCCATCGTACTGCAATGCCAGGAGCTGCGCGTCTATTAGTTGATACTAATGGGGTATCCGGAGTACCAATTAGAAGCTTAGGGGCTGTGAGCCATACTAACTATTTTGGTAAAGCTGTACTTCCAGATATCAATAATTACTATCGGAGTAGTGCAACAATTGATTTAGATAAATTACCTGATGATGTTGATGCGGTGCGTTCAATTCAACAATTAACCCTGACAGAAGGGGCAATAGGCTACCGCGAGTTTGATGTTATTTCAGGGCAAAAAGCGATGGCGATTGTTCGCTTGAAAGACGGTAGCTATCCACCATTTGGCGCAAGCATTACCACAGTAAAAGGACGAGAACTGGGCATCGTGAATGACAGCGGTAATGTTTATTTAAGTGGAATAAACTCTGGTGATATTTTAGATGTACGTTGGAGTGGTAAAACACAATGTACCGTACAAGTACCTAAATTAGATGAAGGTTATTTTATTTCTTCGCTATTATTAACTTGTGGGGACACTCCATCAATCTCTTATTCCGCACAAGAGAGAACCGAATCACCATCTCAGCCACAATTAGTCAAAACTGAAGGTTGAGAAGGGAAAAATTAAACGATTTTATAAACAAAAGAGTAATTAAAGATGATGTTATTAAAGCGCTCATTCATTGTAGCAACCACATTATTGACGGGTATGGTGTTTACTCAACAAGCTATTGCTGCGATTGCATTGGATAGAACTCGTATCATTTTTAATGGAGCTGATAAATCAATTAGCCTTAATGTCAGTAATCAAAATAAAGATCTGCCTTATTTAGCACAAGGTTGGATGGAAGATGTAAATGGACAAAAAGTGGAAAGTCCATTAATCGTTCTGCCTCCTATCCAACGTATTGAACCAGGTGATAAAAGCCAGATAAAAATACAAGGATTACCTGATGTCGCTAAGTTACCTCAAGATAGGGAAAGTGTGTTCTATTTTAACTTACGTGAAATTCCACCACGTAGTGATAAACCAAACGTACTGCAAATTGCATTACAAACACGGATTAAATTGTTTTATCGCCCAGCCGCCATTTATGCGACACAAACTGATTTAACAAATCCATGGCAGGAAAAAATCACCCTAACGAAAAAAGGGGATACCTATCAGGTTAATAATCCAACGCCTTACTTTGTCACCATTGTCGATGGGTTAACTGGGTTAAAAGGTGAAAGCATAACTGGGTTTATGCCTTTAATGGTTGATCCAAAAAGTAGTGCGGATCTTAATTTGAAAGCCTCTGCACTTGGTGCATCGCCCGTATTAAGTTATATCAACGATTACGGTGGACGCCCTCGCTTAAAATTTAGCTGTAGTGGCAATGAGTGCAAGGTTGTAGAAACAGCAATCGGAAATTAATAGGTTTATTTATGGATATGGAACAGCGGTTTAACACAAGCAAAGCAGTGTTGATTTTATTAATGACAACATTTACTGGTGTCCTGAGTTCAGCTGCTGTTGCAAATATACCACCTACAGCGAGAGCGGGTAGCACTATACCTGGGATTGTTTATGTCTACATCTCGGGTAATGTTATCGCTCCACCTCCTTGTGTCATCAATGGAGGAAAAACGATTGAGGTTGATTTTGGTGAAGTCATGAGTACGCGTATTGATGGTGTTAATTACAAGAAGCCTATTACCTATAGTGCTGAATGTAGAAAAATGCCAACAAATACGATGAAAGTCTCTATTTCAGGAAATGGTACAGGGTTTGATTCAAATGCCTTGACCACAAATATTACAGGATTAGGGGTACGTATTCTTTACCAAAATAAATTATTGAGATTGGGGCAAGAAGTGAATTTCACTTATCCTAACTTTCCTCAATTTGAAGCAATTCCTGTTCGTGATTACTCTGCATTATTAACAGGTGGTGATTTTTACGCTACTGCAACACTTCGAGTAGAATATCAGTAAGGAGTCAGTACATGCTTATTAATTTAAAAAAGGTTTGTCTGACAACATTACTTGTAATGTCACCTTTATTTGTCAGTGCGGATGAACCGAATATGAAATTATTTGGAACATTATTAATTCCGCCTCCTTGTGTGATTGATAATAATAACTTAATTGAAGTTTATTTTGGCCATAACGTTGGTATTCATAGAGTTGATGGGATTAATTATACCCAGCCTGTAAATTACACATTAAAGTGCGATCCAAATATAAAAGGCTGGGATCTGGGACTTTCTATTATTGGTCCTAAAAGCCAATTTGATGATGCTGGATTACAAACCAATATTACTGATTTAGCTATTCATATGACTCGAAATGGTGAGCCTTTTATTTTAAATGAGCGCTTTGTTATATCGCCGGACAAACCACCTATTATTCAAGCCGTTCCAGTGAAAAAACCAGGAAGCACATTAGTAGAAGGTCCATTTGAAGTAACAGCAACATTGCTCGCAGAATATCAATAGGAGTGTGAAAATGAAGCTTAAAGCATTACCGCTTCCTGTTATTTGCGGGCTTACGCTCCTAATAGGAATATTTACAACAGCCAATGCAGCACCGAATAATATGCGACTTTATGGCACATTAGTGGATGAGCCTTGTGTGATAAAACCGGGTGATGAAACCATTTCGTTAGAATTTGGTAATGTGCCTGATAAAACGTTTTATATTGGCGCGGGTAGAACAAATAGCCAAAATTTTCAAATTCATTTATCAGAATGTGATCTTTCTATTAATAAAAAGGTGAGAGTGACATTTAGTGGTACTGAAAATCAGGCAATGGTAGGGCAAGGTTTTCTTGCGTTAAGTACAGGAAGTCAAGCTGAAGGTATTGCCATTGGATTAGAAAACTCTGATGGTAGTCCACTGCGAATTAATCAGGAAACAAGCAATATTGCCTTAAATTCGGGAGATTCTATTTTAAGGTTCCGTGCATTTATACAAGCCGAGCCCAATGCTATTGCTAATGAATCAATAAAACGAGGTCGTTTTAGTGCCATAGCTACATTCCACCTGAATTATGATTAATTATTAAGATTGAGGTTAATATGTTTACCCTAAAACGATTATCAGCATTGTGTCTATTTAGTGTGATGATGCTCTTTTCTGTGTCATCAATGGCTTCTATTTTTTCTTATATTACAGAATCTAAAGTTCTTTCTTCTTCTTCTGCAAATTATACTTTTATTATTCAACGTTGGGACCCTGAAACAACGATGACATTGAATCCCTGTTATGGTGGCGCATCTTGTAAAATTACGATTAACCATCGACATAATGCATCAGGGCAAGGTGGGGCAGCAACAAGAACAATTTTAACTGGTGCGCAAAAATATCGCACTATGGCGGAATTGCGTGATGCGGTTATGCGAGTGCAGACTTTTCCTACGTCACCTGCTGTAGCCCACCACTCAGGGGTGCCTAATAGTGAAATTCAAGAGTGTGTTGGTTTATTCTATGAAACCGGAACGACAAAATTATTACTTCCAGGATCAATGTGTGGTATTGCACCTCCTCCAGCTGGGGCTTGTGAGATAATTGATGGTTCTGTCAACCTTAATTATGGCGATATTGATGAAGACAGATTGAGCGACCCAACACAGAATAAACGTTCACAAAGTATTCGGGTGACATGCAATAAAGATTTATACGTTGTTGTTTATGCATCATCTCTCGATGGTCCAAATGTCAGATTACGTCCAGACGGTAGCCTATATGCGGATTTATATCTTAATAATAATCCTGGTGAAAATGGTGAGAAAATTTTTGTACCTGCGGGGAGAGCAACACCAGTAGTCGTTAGCTCTGTATTACGTCCTTATGGTCGAGTTGCTCCTGGTTCATTTTCTGGTGTAGGCACACTAATTTTGGCAATGCCTTAATATAAACGAAGTTGGAAAACGCGATGATGGATTATGATCTTATAAACATCAATGTGAATGAATTAGTTGGCAAAAGAATACAGAAAAAACGCAAAGAGCTTGGTTATACTGGCAGTCATATTGCCGATAAATTGGGAATTAGCCAACAACAGTTCTCACGTTATGAACGCGGGTTAAATAAAATAGACTTGAGTTACCTTGTGACATTAGCTGTCTATTTAAGAACCCCAATTTACTGGTTTTTTGAAGATTGTTTTCACATTGAAGAAGAGATTGAAGATAGACACGCAAATAAGTGTATATATTTTATGGCAGAAACTACGCCAGATATTATCTTCTAATCAACAAATATTTTCTCATTGAGTGGTAGATAAAGAGGGCAAAATATAATTTTGCCCTCTTTTTTTATCTTTAAAATATCAACATCATTATTTTTAAATCTTTAATTTACGATTTCTCTCTTTCTTTGCTCAGATCAGCAATTCTTCATTCTACGTATAGTTGAACGTTCAATATCTACTGCAATATTAGTTGTTCATGTTACAAATAATCTAAAGTTTTAACCTATCCTGACCATTTATTCGTCATTATTTTCCCTTTTATAGTAATTACAACCGTTACTATCAGGTTTATCTGAGTGTTTAATCGTTTCTGACTATTAATTGAAGGCATTTTCAATCAGAAAAGGTTAATAAATAATCATGAAAATGTTAAAAAATGTTACCTTATGCACATTTTTTAATTTTAGATATTATAAATTAATTTTAATGCAAGTGATTTGTAATTGTATGATTAATTTTTAATTGATTGTTTATTATAGTGAAAAATATTTTATTTAACAATTTTGCCCTAGCTTTTATCTTAAATAAGGTATTTATAAATAGGATTAACAGATAGTCATAATAAAAAGGGTTGTGTACTGTGCATTTTCTGTTTTTTTTATAAAAAGGATAAATGATGCAAACAAAAAAACAGGGAGGCAGTCGCTTTCTACGCACGGTGGAATGGCTAGGAAATGCACTACCCCATCCCGTTATTTTATTTATTATTTTAATTGCTATTTTACTTGTCTCTTCGGCAGTTGGTGAATACTTCGGTGTTACGGTACAAGATCCCCGACCAGAAGGCGCAAAAGGACGTGCAGAAGATGGCTATATCCATATTATTAGTTTGTTAGATGCGGATGGTATCCGTCGTATATTGGCAAATATCGTTACAAACTTTACTGGATTTGCACCTTTAGGTACGGTGCTGGTGGCGTTATTAGGTGTCGGTATTGCTGAACGAGCAGGTTTATTATCTGCGGTGATGCGTTTAGTGGTAATGAAAGCACCTCGCAAAATGACCACATTAGCAATTGTGTTTGCTGGTATTATGTCTAATACTGCGGCTGAATTAGGTTATGTGGTACTGATACCGTTATCAGCGATTATCTTCCATTCGTTAGGACGACATCCACTTGCTGGTCTAGCGGCTGCATTTGCAGGGGTTTCAGGCGGTTATTCTGCTAACTTACTCTTAGGAACGATAGATCCGTTATTATCGGGTATTACACAGCAAGCTGCGCGTATTATAGATCCAACCTATATCGTTGGTGCTGAAGCAAACTGGTACTTTATGTTTGTCAGTACATTCCTTATTACTTTCTTAGGTTACTTCATTACGGAAAAAATCGTTGAGCCTCAACTAGGGCCTTATAACGGTAACGAACTTGATGATGAAGAAAATGATTTAAGGAATGCTGCTGAAGTTACGCCACTAGAAAAGAAAGCACTATGGGCTGCAACAGGGACATTTATTGTGATGGGCGTGATTTTGGCGCTAACGGTTGTTCCTGAAAATGGCATATTGAGAAACCAAGAAACAGGGCTTATTGGTAATTCTCCTTTCTTAAAATCTATTGTTGTCTTTATTTTCTTATTCTTTGCAATACCGGGTATTGTCTACGGATGGATTGCTAAGACAATGCGTACAGATAAAGATATCGTTGACGCTATGGCGAATTCGATGAGTACGCTTGGCCTCTATTTAGTGATTATTTTCTTTGCGGCTCAGTTTGTTGCGTTCTTTGGTTGGACAAACATTGGTCAGGTTATTGCTGTTAAGGGTGCTGCGCTACTTAATAGTATTGATATGCCAAGTGGGTTGCTGTTCTTAGGCTTTATCTTAATCTGTGCTTTTATTAATTTAATGATTGGTTCAGCATCGGCACAATGGGCTGTGACAGCACCTATCTTTGTACCAATGCTAATGCTTGCCGGTTATGCACCAGAGACAATCCAAGCGGCATATCGAATAGGCGATTCTGTCACTAATATTATTACACCAATGATGAGTTATTTTGGTTTGATATTAGCAGTCGCAACAAAATATAAGAAAGATACGGGTATTGGTACCATGATCTCTATGATGTTGCCATATTCCGTTATTTTCTTAATTGGTTGGTCATTATTGTTCTACTTATGGGTATTTGTATTCAACTTACCAGTAGGACCTGGCTCACCAACGTATTATTCTCCAACAGCAGGTTAATTCTCTGCGATGACGGAAGCTTATACAGGGACGTATAGGCTTTTTCTATTTTGATATTTTATTATTTTTGTCTGGTTTCTTTTTTATGATTTGCCAATTTTTCTGTTAGTTGTGTGGCATAGTCTGCATGTAAAAATTGGGTATCTAAACCTGCTTGTTGCAATTTTAACTCAAGTAATGTCAAACGCTTTTGCAGTGTTCCATCTTCTATTTCCGCTTCATTTAACGTACTTAGGATTTCTGCTAGAGATAAGGCTTCTTTTCTGTCTTGCATTTCAGGTGGTAAAAAACCGGCATTCTTTAATAAGTGATAGCTTGCTCTAAGTGACTCTGGAACATGGCTATTATCATCAAGGATCAGTGGTTTTCCTTCACCTTTTAGTGATGAAAGTTCCCCTTTTTGTAACGCTTTTTCGATATGGCGTTCAGCCCATTCATCTAAGATAGACACTTTAAACCTCTTTTTTGGTAACTATTGCAATAGAAAAGATCACCTAAAATTAAATTGACTTGCTTAGATTATATAATTTGATATTATATTTTTATATTATATAAATGAATATATTGTTAAGGGATCAAAAATGAGCAAGTACAAAGAAATAGTAACAGACATTGCCAGCAACATGGGGGCGTTGTCTCAAAATATTCCAGAAGTGATGAAAGCGTTTATGAGCACGACAAAAGCGGGTGGTAAAGAAGGCGCTTTAGATGCAAAAACAAAAGAATTGATCGCCATTGCAATTGCTGTCGCGAATCGTTGTGATGGTTGTATTGGATTTCATACAAAAACACTTGTGGAGCTTGGCACAACAGAACAAGAACTTGCTGAAGCATTAGGTGTTGCTATTTATATGGGCGGTGGCCCTTCAGTTATGTATGCATCCAACACCATGGGCGCTTTTAAAGAGTTTAGTAAATAAGATTTTTATCATCATATAATTAAATAAAGTAATCAAAAACCAGAATAAGTTCCTTCTGGTTTTTTTATTTATAGACTTTGTTTATTTTCTGTTTATGTTTAATTTTTATCCTCTATTTTTTAATGTTATCTAGATAATATTTTAATAAAAAGACGCCGGTTATTTAATAAAAGATTAATCTTTCATTATTTTAATTTTCAATGAGAATGCTTCATTGTGCTGATTTGTATGGATAAAATGTTTCTTTGGTATCATTTTGGTTTATTAAAAATAAAGCAGGTTATTAATTAATTATAATTTAATAAATAATAATTGAATCTTTTATAGGATAGGTATTCTAAGTGAATAGTTCGTATAAGATGATATTGTTTTATTTTAACGGGGAATATATGCGTGTTGATTTTGTAGAAAGATATAAATGGTTTCTACTTTTTATTTTTATATTTTTAACTTATTTAATTCCTCTCGAAACGCGACTACTCTGGCAACCAGATGAGATCCGCTATGCTGAAATTAGCCGAGAAATGCTGGTATCAGGTAACTGGTCTGTACCTTACATGCTGGATGTTCGCTATTTTGAAAAACCAGTATTGGGGTATTGGTTAAACAGTATTGCACAATGGTTATTTGGTGGCGGTAATTTTTCTGTTCGTATTGTTGTTGTGACTTCAACCTTATTAACTGGCTTATTCGTTTATCGTGCTGCTATGCTCGTTTGGCATAACCGTGCTTTGGCGTTTAATGCGCTAGTTGTCTTTTTATCTTCGTTTCTTGTGTTAGCAATTGGTACCTACAATATTCTTGATCCAATAGTGACAATGTTTGTCACTATTGCGATGTATTACTTCTTAAGTGGATTATCTGCACAAAATAGAAAGTCAAAAATCGGTGCTTATATTTTAGTCGGTGTTTTCTGTGGATTAGGTTTTTTAACTAAAGGTTTTATTGCTGTTGTATTACCTGCATTAGTTTTTATTGTAACCGCAATTAGCTTATCTCGTTTTAAAGAAGTCCTTTGTTATGCGCCAATAGCGCTTATTTCTATGCTTGTTATTGCAGGCCCTTGGGTGATTTCCGTTGCACTTCAAGCCCCTGATTATTGGCACTACTTCTTTTGGATTGAACACGTTCAACGCTTTGTTGAAAAGGATTCAGCAAGATCACAACCTATGTGGTTTTATTTACCTATTGTTATTTTGGGTGTTTTACCGTGGTTAGGGTTCTTATTTGGTGCTCTTAAATCGGCTATTTTCTTGAAAAAGGGAACACTTTATTTTTCGTTTTGGCTATTCCTGTTTTTTGCTTTCTTTTCCGCTTCCAGCGGTAAGTTATTAACCTATATGTTACCTTGTTTTGTGCCACTCTCTATCTTGATTGCACATTACATAGAAGAGCTAAAAAATAAACAAAATGAAAAAATTCATAATATTAATGCGATCATAAACACGGTTTTTGGGCTTGTAGGCGTTTCTATTATTGTTTATTCGCTGTTTTCTACACGATTTACGTTATATGAAACAAATGAGCAATATAAAGCGCTGCTGGGTATTGTGGGCTTCTTATTTTGGAGTGTGATGGGAATTGCTTCATTCTTTAAACCCACACGTTTACTGACTCTGTTTTGCTCGATAGGATTAAGTCTAGCAATTGGGTATGCCATTCCTCATAAAATAGAAAGCAAAAGTACCCCTGAAAAAGCAATTAATCACTATTATAGTGAGCTAGCCGATAAGCCTTATATTTTAACCGATGAAATCGGGATCGGAACGTCCTTAGCGTGGGGATTAAAACGCACTGATATTCGTTTAACAGAGACGAAGGGGGAGCTTGCTTACGGTCTGGCATATCCTGATGTGCAAAATAAATATTATGATCTTAACCAGTTAGTTAACTTAATTGAAGAGAATAACTATCAAGGGCTTGCGATTGTTTTAGTTCGACCTGAGCGAAAAGAAATATTATCAGTTATAAGTCAGTTAAAGGTAAAACCTATTGTAGAAAAACAGGGTGATTTAACATTCGTTTTCTTTAATTAACTGATTTAAAAGTCTATTTCTATTTTTCAAAAGATGGTTATCAAAGAGAAAATAAATTTAGCTTTAGCTTTAAAATGACATAGATTTGATTTTTTGTGTTGTTTTTATGTGATCAAAGCCCAGAAATGGATTTTGTTGAGAAATATATTTTGCTCTTTTTAGTTTTAATGGTAGGTTTAAAATGTGTCCATTAAATCGGAGTTAGCTAAGCACTATATGACAAGTCACTTTACTTTATCAGAACCCCCGCCCAAACAAAATGTACTTATGAATGGGGGTAATTTATGCTGATTTTCTTAGCTGAATGTTTTATCGGTCTAGCATCAATTGCTCTTACTCACCGTGTATTAACGTTGTACGGTACTAAAAAGAAGTGATGATACCCGCTAGCTAAAATAAGTAATCAACAGTTGCTTATAATTAAAAGTCCTATATCTATCCATGATCTAGGACTTTTATAATTACATTAATATTTCTTATTAAAAATTTAGCTATTCTATTGAAAATAGCCTTCAATCAATTTTATTTTCTCAATATCTAATGTATTAGTATATTGATGTAATAATGTCCAAGCCTGAATATAATCATATTTAGCTTTAATTAAATCTTGTTGAGCACGATATAATAACTCTTCGGCATTAAGAACATCGACCATTGTTCTTTGTCCACCAATATAACTTTTTTGAGTTGCATCTAATTGCAATTTAGCAGAAGAAACAGATTGCTCATAGGCATTCAATTTAATATTACTCGTTGTGCATATTTGGTATTGATGACGTAGTTCTTGTCTAATTTGCTGGATAATTGCATCTCTTTCAAAAGCACTCATTTGATATAGTGCAGTAGATTGGCGCATTGAAGCTGTTGTTTTTCCACCATTAAATAGAGGTAAACTGACATAAAAACCAACGTTCGCTGATTGATATTTCTGATTTACGGTATTATTGCTATCGGAATCGCTATTAGAATAAGAAGCATAGAGTTGCACTGTTGGGAAAAATTCACCTCTATTTTTTTCTACTTCTTGTTTTGCTATTGCCATTTCATAACGAGCCGTTTGAATATTGAGATTGCTTTGCATAGCTTCGTTTTCCCATGACTCGTAATTATTGGGTGTGATAGGTTGTAATATAAAACGATTATTGCTTAATTTTGCTATATGTTCTGTATAAGGTAGTGATGTACCAATCATTGAACTTAATTTATTTTTAGCATTATCTAACTCAAGCTGAATATCTGTATATTGAGATTGAGTTAAATATAATCGTGTTTGGATCTCTGAGATATCTGTTTTTGTTCCTTCGCCTAACTCGAATAAACGCTGACTTGATATTAGCTGTTTTTTATAAATCTCTTGCTGTGAAAGATTCAATAATAATTTATCTTGTGCGTAAGCCAATTCTATATAATTATCCACTAATCTTATAACAAGCTCGGAAAATTTAACTTGATAACGACTGTCAGATAATAATGTTTTTATTACTGATGATTTGTAATCACTAAAAGCGGTGTAATCAAAGAGTGGTTGGCTAATAATGGCACTGACAGAATGGCTTTGATAATTTTGGTATTCAGTGCGTTCCATTTCTCCTTGATTCGTATTAATAGGATAAACTTTTCGTTGCCAATTTCGTGGGTTGTTTTGATAGTTTACATGTACGCTTGGGAGTAATTGAGATAATCCAATATTTTCATACTCTTTCCCCGCAACCTGTTCTTTAATTGCAGCATTAAAAGTAGGATCATTTTTTACTGCTAAGAAATAGAGATCAGACAAACTGATGGCAAAAGCGTGAAAACTTAGCATCCATATAAATATAATGGCAGAGAGTTTTTTTATTCGCATCATTATTCTTCCGTCAATGAAGTATGGACTCTATCTAAAACAGGTTTAAAGAGATAATTTAGTAATGAGCGATCGCCTGTATTAATGAATACATCAACCGGCATTCCTGCTTTTAATTTATTTTTGTTGTCTGTAAGAAGAGTATTATCTTTAACATTAATAAACACTTGGTAATAAGGTTCTGTTGTTCTTTCATCAATAAGTCTATCCGCTGAAATTAATGTTACCTCTCCAGGAATTTTAGGTGTTGTATTTTGATTGAATGCACTAAACATTAAATCAACAGGAAGACCAAGGGCGACTTTATCAATAAGGTGAGGGGCTAAACGTGCCTCAATAATTAATTGATGATCTTGAGGAACAACTTCCATTAATGTTTGACCTGTTCTTACAACACCACCTTGGGTAAAAACAGATAAATCCATTACTATTCCCGAAATAGGGGCGGTAATTTGCATCTTTTTCAGTTTATCTATTTCGATGATAAGTTGTTTTTCAGTTTCACTCATTTGTAATTGAACTTGATTAAGCTCAGTACGTGCTGATTGGTAAAAATTAGCATTGCGTTGCAATATTTTTTGCTCATATTCCAACTTTTGTTTTTCTAATGTACTTATTTGCCCAAATGTATCATTAAGATGGTTATTATTTTCAGCGAGTTCACGCTCAATTTCTTGATAACGATGGCGAGGAATATAGCCTTCATTTGCAAGTGTGTATAAATCTTTGATTTGATTTTGTAAACTATTAATTTGATGCTGCTTATTTTGTGTGGATCTTTTTAAATGAACTAAACGATTAGAAACTCCATCAATAATAGCGTTATAGCCATTTATTTCACTATGCAATTCTATATACTTTTCATTAAGTAACTTGTTTTGAAGTAGTGATAATTTATTTAAATTCTCTGAAGGAGAATAATATTTTTCATTAGGATCTAAGGTGAACTCTGTTTTTTCATTCAATTGAGCATATAAGCGTTGTTGAGTAATAAGTAAATTATCATATTGTTCTGATAGGGATTTTACTAAAGCTTTTGATTGAATAGGGCTTAATTGAATAAGTGTTTGACCTTCGGTTACATTATCACCATTCTTTACTAAAATATCAGTAATGATACCTTCTACTGAAGCTTGAACACTTTTTTTATTACCTGAAATTGAAACATTTCCTTTCGCTGATACCCCTTTATCTAAGGGGGCAAAGGCTGCCCAAAAAATAAAAATAGTAAGACCTAAAAGAATAACTGACCATCCTATTATTAAGAATTTCCTAGGATCATCTGAAATGCCATGAACGATATCGATTTCATTTTTTTTTGTGATCATAATAGTTTTCTCAATATTAAATATTGCTTTGAGTAATAGGTGTGGTTGCTGGCGTTGGCGTACTCTTTATTGCTGATGAGTTATTTAATTCAGCAATAACGGCTGTTGTAGAGCCAAATAATTTAGTGTGACCATCGAAAAGAACTAAGAGTTTATTGGTCACTGAGAGTAATTGTTTTTGATGCGTAATTAATATAACGGTCTTTTTATTTTGTTTAAGTGTTTGAATTGCCTGTATTAATGCTTTAATGCCCAAATCATCTAAATTAGAATTTGGCTCATCTAAAACAACCAGTGTAGGGTTGCCATACAATGCGCGCGCTAAGGCAATTCGTTGTCGTTGTCCCCCTGATAAACCTTCACCATGAGCACCAATAACGGTTTCATACCCATCAGGAAAACGTAAAATCATCTCGTGAACATTTGCCATCATTGCAGCTTGAGTGACTTTTTGAGGATCTATCTCAGAAAAACGAGCAATATTTTCGGCAATTGTACCGGGGAAAAGGGCGATTTCTTGAGGAAGGTATCCAATATATTGACCAACTTCACTTTTATTCCATTGATATATATCTGCATTATCAAGGCGTATGGCACCAGTTTTAACTTCCCATATGCCAACAATAAATTTAGCTAAAGAGGATTTTCCTGAAGCACTAGGGCCAATAACACCAAGTACATCACCCGGGCTGAGTGAAAAATGAATATTATTTAATAGAGTACGTTCCGTTTGAGGATATTGAGCTTGATTAATATTGACCGTTAATTCACCTTTAGGGGTAGGTAGCGCCATTTTTTTATTTTCTTCAGGATACGCGTTTAGTAGTGTGGTTAGTCTTTTATAAGCTTCTTTACTACTATCCCAGTTTTTCCATACACCAATAACTTGTTCAATCGGGGCTAAAGCACGACCTAATAGTATTGATCCTGCGATCATCATTCCTGGGCTAATTGTATTATCTATTGCTAACCATCCGCCTAATCCTAGCATTAAAGACTGCAGTGCCATTCTAGTGACTTTTGTTATTGCATTGACACCGGCTGCATTATCACTTGCATGAGTTTGTGCTTGTAGGTATTTAAAGTGAGCAATTTGCCATTGGTTTCGTAAATAACCTAGCATTCCCATTGCTTCAATAGGCTGTGGATGTTCAAAATGATGACCTTGTATTACTTGTGCTTGATTAGCAAACTCATTGGCCTTTTTTAATGATGATCGAGATAAATACTCATTAAGAATTGCCAACGAAAATAAAACGAGCGCACCGCATAATGCAAATAATCCTAACCATGGATTAAATAATGCGATAACAAGAAGATAAATAGGGAACCAAGGTAAATCAAAAAAAGCAAAAATAGCATGACTTGTAATAAATTGCCTAATAGTCACTAAATCATTAAATGCTAAAGAGGAATTAATACCGGGAGTTTTATTTAATTTTGCTCGATATGCAGCAGTATAAATTCTTGAGTTTAAGGATAAATCAAGTTTGTTACTCATTCTAATGACAATAATGCTTCTTAAATACTCCAATCCTCCCATAAAAATAAATAATGCTAACATAATGAGCGTTAGCATTAATAAAGTCATTTCATTGCCTGACGGTAAGACTCGATCATAAACTTGCAACATATAAATGGAAGGAACTAACATTAAAATATTTATTAAGGCTGTGAATATTCCAATGGAAAGAAATACTTTCTTTCTCTTTTTTATAATATTTGTTATTTCATTATTGTGTTTACTTGCTGGCATAATGTTATTCCTGATTTTATTCCTATCTGTTTATTGCTATTTACTGCATTTCTTCTATCTATACGGAGCGATAAATCTATCTTTTTTTTAATAAAAAAATATAAAAATAGCTCCGTATAGGTAAAAAGGTAGGAGAAATACTTCTCTCCTACCCAATGACAACTTAAACAATAAAGTCAGTTTCGTAATTAACAAATCCTACAATGTCAATTTTGAAATCAGGGCTATTTCCATAACCATAAGCATTAATAGCAAGTTCACTTGAGTTTGTTGATTGATCATATTTAATGGTTGCTTCACCTGAGCGACCTGTAAAATTATCCACAAAATTAAAGAATTTATGGCTAAAGGTATTTTCGATTAATTCTGATAAATCAATCTTATCAATACCCGATTTGAAGTCCATTATCTTGTCAGCGGCAGAGACTAAAGAGTCAGAGATCTCTTTATAAACAAAGGTATTGCTACCTGTACCACCCCATAATGTATCTTGACCGCCGCCACCATACAGTATGTCGTTACCGCCGCCACCGATGAGAGTATTATCAGCATCATTTCCATAGATAATATCATTACCAGAGCCACCGATTGCATTTTCTATTGTAACGCCTTGTGCAATAGAAACGTTTTTCTGTAGTCCGCCAACATCAGAGAAATGACCCTCACGTAAATCAATAACTTGATCTTGATAATATCCTGAGAAGTCAAAAGTATCGTTACCACCGCTATCCCAAACTGAGAATATTAATTTATCGTTACTGCTTGTTGCAGTGTAATAATCAATACCCGTATTTGAGTTGAAACCATAAACATCATCACCTGTTCTGGTTGTTGTATTTGCACCATAGAGGTATTGCATTGCTGAAATATCATGAAGTAAAGGAGCACCTGCATAAGCACCTTGGAAGTGTGCTCCTGTCTCATATTCTTCCCAATAACTCATAACAGTATATTGGCGACTATCTTCAGCGTAGTCAGATTTTAAATAACCCGGTACATTTTGCCCTGCGTTATAATCTCCAGGGTGCATTAAACCGAGCGCATGACCAATTTCATGGATAATAGTTAAGCGACCATAATTACCTAATTCAGGCGTTGTATTACCTGCATAATAATAATCACTAAACCAAGCTTGGCCTGAAACATCACGTCCATAATAATCATGGGTATTTGGTAATGTTGCATAAGCTTGGAATTTGCCATATGGATCAGTAATGTTTCCAAAAGTAATATCTGATTTTACATTTGGCCCTACTTCTGTAAATTTAATATTTGCGATATCAGACCATGCATCTAAAGATTGTCTTGCATGTTCTTTCTGTGTTGAATTAAATCCATAGGGATTTTTATCACCAAAATCATTAAACTTTTTACCTGCCCAAGTTGGGAATGAATACGTTACTTCTGCGGCTTGACCGATAACATATTTCCCATTCCATGTGGAATCTTCACGTGCGATATGTTTTCCTGCGGTATCATAATCAAAAGAAGGTAGAGTCTTAGCTGAGAAATTATAAAAAATTCCACTCTTATCTAATAAATCAGAAACATTAGATAATCCTACTGCTTTTTTTAATAAAGAAGAACCCATAATATCCTCCGGATATCAAGTTTAGGTTAAGTTTATTTTCATGTTGAAAATAGTTTAATTATCTGGCGAGCGCCAGCGATAATAAAGATAGCCACTTATTGATATTAATCTAGAGGGGGAAAATATGTTTTTAAATAATTGTGAAGTGAAGTGTGTTTTAAGTCAGAATAATTTAATTAAGTTAATAAAAATAAAGTTATCTTTCCTAGTGGGATCTTTTTTTCTGTTATTATTTTATTTTGTTATTTTTGTTGAAAAAGATATAACTTAAATATTATATTCAATTGATCTAAGTTATATCATAAGATTTTTTTAATTTTTATTTACTTTATGTGTTAGCTATTAAATATATCATCAAAAGAGAAATTGCCGACAAGTTCTATTGTATGAAGATGGTTTATAGATTTAATTTCTTCTGAAATGGATATTTTTGTAGTGTTTTCTACGTTTTGATTGTCATTAAAAATAATGATTTTTTTATTTTTAATTAAATCGATAATATTAAAAATATGATCATTTTCATCAGAGAATAGCAGGAGATCTTCATTTTTATTAAAGTCCATAATTTTATTATGGCTATTATTATGTCCAAGACTTAATATAAATATATCTCTTCCTTTTCCTCCACTAAGTTGATTAAATCCATTGTCATCCCAAAGAATATCATTGCCATCAGAGCCATACAGAATGTCATCACCTTCGCCGCCATAAAGCCAATCATTGCCTTTCCCTCCTTGAAGTATATCATTGCCATTATTACCATAAATAATATCGTTACCGTTATTACCATAAAGATGATTATCAACATTATTACCAATAATAATATCATCATTAATACCACCAATAGCATTCTCAATGATGGTACCATATGCGATAGAGAGGTTACCTCGTAACCCTCCAGTATCGGAAAAAGCGCCTTCATTGAGATCTATTTTTTGCTTTTTGTTATATTTATAAAAATTTAGAGTATCATTACCATCGGCATCCCAAATACAACTAATAATGACATCATCTGGTGAAGTTAAGCTATAATGGTCTCTTTGCGTATTAGAGTCAAAACCATAGATAGTATCACCTGTTCGGGTCGTTATATTTACACCATAGAATTGTTGAATAACATATATATCGATTAATAATGGAGACATAGGAAAAAGTCCATCCAATTCAGCTTCTTCTATTTTTGGATATCGATATGCCATCACTGAATATTTGAAAGTATTTTCTTCAATGTCAGGATTATTATGATCATCCCATTTAAAAGTATGAGGCAAGCCAAGAGCATGTCCAGTTTCATGTATATAAGTTTTAGTTTCTCCATTTCCTTTGAATAATATTATAGGTTGATTGTTAATATGACCATTTTCATTACTGTTTTTATATAAGGTAATGTATGAATTTGTTTCTAAATAATAATATTTTATATTATCTGACTTTTCTTTAAATAAATTAATTTTATATTTTTGTTCTGGTGTCATATTGTTTTTATTTATTTTTTTTATATTTACTGTTGAGGATATATTGATCCAGACATGTCCTCCATTACTATAATCAGTGACTTTTTCTATTTTTTTATTTGGATTTGTATTGTTATCTGGAAATCTAGCAACACCAGCGACTAAATGAGAGGTGTCTTTCGTTATCTCATTTATATTATTATAGACGCCAAATTTAATATTAGTGTCATATTTATTATCTTTCTTCGTAAATTTAACGTTTGCAACATCAGACCATTGTTGTAATGTTTTTTCTGCAACTTCTTGTTGATATTCGTTTAATGTTGTAAGAGTTTTATATTCATCACCTCTTAAACTACTCCAATCAGGAAAACTATATGTTATTTCCGTAAATATATCGTCTTTATTTTTCTTATTCCATCGTTTTAATGATGGATTACTCTTTATTAAATCAATAATAATACCTACTCCATGTGAATATTCTTGATAAGACATTTCATTTCCTTTTTAAAAATCCATTTTCTGTTATTTAATATATTATACATTAATAACTGTTTTTCTTTTAAAAAAGGAATAATTTACTATGTGTTAAATTTTAAATTTAATTATAAATAAAGATGATAATAAATCTTTTTATCGATTTATTATCATTAATATAAGATAGTAAGTGATGTATAAAGATTATCAGTGCGCTAGTTTTCTATTTTCCTTGAAAGCAAACACAAAGATAATTGCTAGTATTAATGTATATGATGCAAATATTAACCAAATTGATTGCCAATCTTTCATACCATTGACAGTAAAATGATCAACAACCATACCACTTAAAATAGAGCCCGCATATGCACCAACGCCATTTACCATGGTCATAAAGAGTCCTTGAGCACTGGCTCTTATTTCAGGTTTAACTTCATTTTCAATATAGATAGAGCCTGAAATATTAAAGAAATCAAATGCACAACCATAAACAATCATCGAAAGCATCAGCAATACAAAACCCCAAGGAGAAGGATCGCCATATGCAAATAATCCAAAACGTAAAGTCCATGCAATCATACTTATTAGCATGACTTTTTTAATGCCAAAACGTTTTAGGAAGAAAGGAATTGCTAGAATAAAGGCAACTTCCGCCATTTGTGATACTGATAGTAAAATTGATGGATATTGAACAATTAAACTATCTGCAAATTCAGGATTTTTGGCAAAATCATGAATAAATGGGCTACCGAAAGTATTTGTAATTTGAAGTACAGCACCTAATAACATCGCAAATAAAAAGAAAATTGCCATGACTGGTTTTTTAAATAAAACAAAAGCATCTAATCCTAAGCGAGAGGCCCAAGATGTGGATTGTTTATGCTGTGCTGTTGGAATTTTAGGTAAACAGAATGAATAGAGCGCTAAGCAAAGCGATGCAACGGATGCAATATATAATTGAGTATTGCTAAGCTCTAATCTAAATAAGCTGACACACCACATTGCAACAATAAAGCCTATCGTACCAAATACACGAATAGGGGGGAAATGCGCAACTGAATCTAATTTATGCTTATTTAAACAAAAATAGCCAATGGAGTTTGAAAGAGCAATGGTTGGCATAAATGCTAATGCATTAATAAACATAACCCAGAACATAATCGAAGGATCAGTCACTGAAGCGGCAAAGAATAAAGCAACAGCACAAATAAGATGACAAATAATATATAAGCGATTTGCAGGAATAAATTTATCGGCAATGATACCTAATAAACCAGGCATAATCAGAGCCGCAATACCTTTAGAGCCATAAACTAATCCAACTTCAATCCCTGTGAAGTTTAATGTTTGCATCATGTATGCACCTAGGGTAATCAACCAACTTCCCCAGATAAAATATTGCATAAACATCATGCCTTTGAGCTGTATTTTTATACCCATAACAATCTCCACTGTTGGGGATATTGATTTAAGTGGATCATAGGCAGCTATCTATGATCCACTTTTTCTCTTATTGGTAGAAAGTTATAAGCGAGAGATCACTTCACTGATAAGCTTTAAGAAGGTAGATTTTACGCGTTCTGCTGTTTCAATAACTTCATCATGACTAAGGGGCTGTTCTAAAATGCCACAAGCCATATTGGTTAAGCATGAAATACCAATGGTATCAATACCTGAATGGCGAGCTATCAGTGCTTCAGGAACGGTTGACATGCCTACGGCATCTGCACCTAATGTTCTTATCATGCGGATTTCTGCTGGTGTTTCATAAGTTGGACCTGTCCACCATGCATAGACACCTTGACGTAAGGTAATGTCTTGTTCTTTAGCAATATCAAGAACGATTTGGCGCATTGCTTTGTTATAAACTTCACTAACATCCAGAAAACGAACGCCGAGTTCAGGATTATTTGGCCCAATCAGTGGGTTATTTGCAGTCAGGTTAATGTGATCCGTAATTAGCATAAGGTCGCCCGGATTAAATTCAGTGTTTACGGCACCACATGCGTTAGTGATAATCAGTTTTTCAACACCTAATGCTTTCATCACACGAACAGGAAAGGTGACTTCATCAAGTGATACACCTTCGTAGTAATGAAAACGACCTTTCATTGCAACAACTGTTTTTCCTGCAATTTTACCAATCACTAATTCATTAGCATGTCCCACGGCTCCAGACGCTGCAAAGTGTGGAATGGTGTGATACGGGATATGTACTGCATCTTCTAATGTGTCGGCAAAAGGGCCTAAACCTGATCCTAAAATGATCCCAATCGTTGGTTTTTCTGTGGTTTTAGATTGAACAAATTCTTTTGCTTTATTAATTTCAGAAACCTGATGCATGACTCTCTCCTGTGTAAATCGTCATTACGTTTTAAATAGTGGTTGAGAGTACTTTGCCTGATAAACAAAAATGGACAACTTTCTTTTTCTCATTTTGAGATTAAGATCATATTGTTTGTTTTGATTAAGGAACTATTGCTTTTTTTACAGTAAGATAGCGATATCCCTCTTTTGCTTCTCAATAATTTAATAAAGGATATCGTTATGCTATTGAAAAATTTAAAAGAACTTCAGTCTTCTAAGACTTCAAAAGCATTGAAACTAAAAAGCCTTTACAAATTAGTGGCAGAAAATGGACCGATAAAAACAGAAACGTTGACCGAATTAGCACAAATGAAGCCTGCGACTTGTGCTCGATTATTGGACGAGTTAAATGCGCTTCAATTAATTACAACCGCAGAATTAGGGGAATCAACCGGTGGACGAAAACCTATTTTGTATAATATTAATACAGAAGGGGTGTTTTTGATTGGTATTGAATTAAGCAAAGTCTATTCAACCATTGTGTTAATGGACTTAAAACTTAATATGCTGGATAAAATTAAAATATCGCCAGAGCCTTATTTATCTGCATATGAAATGACAGATAAGCTATTACCTAAAATTGATGCCTTGTTATTAAAAAATAAAATCAGCTATGAAAAAATTTTAGGATTAGGAATTTCTATTGAGCATGTTGTTGAGCATCAATTGGCTTCAAAATCCCTTGATGAAGAGTTCAGCGAATTAGAGACGTTATTACGTAAAAAAATTCCTACTTACGTTACTGTAGGAAGCGGAGTACATTTTGCCGCTTTAGCTGAATTTCGTTTATATTACCGCCAAAAAACACAACGGTTTTTATTTACTTCTTGTGATACCGAAGTAAGAGGATGTGCTATTATTGGCAATCAGTTTTTAACTGATACTTCAGCGACTATGAATTGTTTTGGTCATATGACGATTGATGTAAAAGGGCCATTATGTGAATGTGGCTCTTACGGTTGTTTAAATACACTCTGTTCTTTAGATGCTATAAAAAATAACGTTATTCATCAAATAAGGCGAGGAAAAACCTCCTTATTAACATCGCTTGTTAGTGTTGATGATGAAATTAATTATCACACTATTTTTCAGGCAATTGAAATGCGTGATCCTTTGTGTATTGATGCATTAGAAGAAGCCGCTTATTACTATGGGCTTGCTATTGCCAATACGATTTTAATGCTTCAACCTGATATTGTGGTTTGTGGTGGAACATTAATACCTAAATATACGTTTTTTGATACGGTTAAAAAAACGATTGAAACTAAACTCGCACTTTTCCCAAATATAAAAACAGAAGTTTATCCAGCAAGCCACGCTTATGAAATCGTTTCTCAAGGGGCTGGCGCAATGGTATTAGAGCATTTAGTTAATTAAATAATGAAAAAGGCGCTGTAATATCAATTACAACGCCTTTTAGTTTTTTATTATTGTTTGTTTTTGCTACTTTAACCCTGGTGAGGTTACCTGCTAGGAGACAGGTTTATTGATATAGACTAACTTTTTACTGCAAACTTCTTTTATTTACCTCATTGTGAGGAAGGTGATTCTTTTTATTTTTGGTTTAATTTAAACTATCTGAACTAACGTCTTATTGTTGTGCCGTTACTTTACCCTGGTACTTTGTGCATTTGGGAGCCAATTATAAATATGCCTTACATACCTAGAGAAAAAATAGATTACCAATCCATTGGCTATCGCTTGCGTGCTTACCGTATAGCCTCTTCATTAAAAGCTGAAGATGTAGCCGAAAGCTTGGGCATTTCTCGTGCTGCTGTATATCGATTAGAAAAAGGCGAAATCGTTAAAATTGAGACACTTGATAATCTTGCTAGATTATTAAATACCTCGTTAACTAGTTTGTTAGGCATTAATACTGAATATTATTCAAGTGCAAATGGCTTTTTTGAACGAATGCGCCAACTTGAAACTCAATCTTCACATATTTATACCCACTTCGAACCTTTCTCTTACTTATTAACTTCAGATTGTTATGACAAAACATTGGTTGAAATGCTAACAGAGGCATCGCCCTTAAATCTTTTGTCTGAAAAACAACAAGAAGTTTTATCTATTTTAAAAGAGCGTAAGAAACATCAGTCCTTGCATTCACCCCATATTTATAACCTTATTAGCCAACAGCAAATTGAAAAATTTCTTTATGTTGGCATGCTAGGTTCGGTTAATTTAACTAAAACACTGCAACAAGAAAGAAAAGAGCGAGCAAAAAATGAAATTCTTCATTTAATTGAAAAGTTAGAACAAAAAAATAGTTATCTTAATATTGCAATTATTTCAGATACTATGCCGTCTCTAACTTTCCAATTATTTTATCAAGATAAAGTACCTCTTTCTTTAGCCGTTAGCCCGTTCCGTTTAGGTGAGTTTCCTAATGTCAGTACGGGCATAGCGACAGTGACTTCTTCAACTGAGGCAATATTTCAGTACCAATCCCTCTTTGATAAGTTATGGTTAAAAGCCACTAAAGGTGATGATGCTATTAATCTTTTAAAACAAATAGTTAGCCATTATTGATTTGCTAGTGTACCTAATGTCTCAGCTAATAAATCCGCTGCAACAGCAATATCGCTAAATTCGGTAAATTCATCAGGATGATGACTAATACCCGCGACAGATGGTGTAAAAATCATTGCTGTTGGATAAAGCGGAGCCATATTCATTGAGTCATGGCCAGCACCACTTAGCATTGTCATATAGTTGATATTGTGTTTTTGACACAAGCTTTCAATAACTTGGCAAATTGAATCATCTAGTTTCACTGGCGATTCAGCAGAAATCGGTTGAACATCAATAGCGACACCAAAATCTTTTTCTGCTTTTTCAACACTATTATTTAAACGCTGTACAACACGTTGAATACTTTCAGTATCAATACCACGAATATCCACTGAGAATTTTACTTGTCCTGGAATAACATTCATGGAGTTTGGTACAACATTGAGCTTACCCACTGTACCAACAGTGCCATAAACAGCTTCAGTACATGCCGCGCGGTTAATGTCTGTAATAATACCAGCACTTGCAACTAGAGCATCTTGGCGCTGGTACATTGGTGTCGCACCAGAGTGATCAGCATGGCCATTAACCGTAACCGAGAAACGAGTTGGCGCAGCTATTCCGTTGACAATACCGATAGTTTTCTTGTCATTCTCAAGACGTTTACCTTGCTCAATATGCAGCTCAACAAAGGCGCTAAAACGATCTTTTTTGATTAAGCAATTATCAAAATTATCATGTTGGTAGCCTAAAGACTTCAGAACTTCAAAGAAGTTATTGCCATCATCATCTCTATTTTGTTCCCAGCGAGCTCTATCTATTTTGCCTGTTAAAACCTTACTGCCAATACATGAAAAACCAAAACGGCTAGATTCTTCTGCACGGAAAACAACCAGCTCAAGGTCTCGTTTAAGTTGTTGTGGTTTATATTGCATCAAGGCATAAAACCCAGCGATAACACCCAAAGCTCCGTCATAAGCACCGCCTTGAGGTACAGTATCAAGGTGAGAACCAGTACCTACTGCGGGTAGTGAGCGATCTTTACCTGGTAAACGTGCGTAAAGTGTACCAATACCATCACGATAAACTTCAAGCCCAGCTTCTTTCATTAAACCAGCAAGATACAGATGCGCGGCTTCATCTTCTTCGCCATAGGCAATACGAGTGATCCCTTTGCCACTGTTATCTTTTTTATAAATTTGCATTGTTTCAATTAACGCTTTCATATCATCAATTGAATAATGAGGTGCTGTATCTTGTTGAGTCATAAGAGAATTCTCCCGTGGTTTCTGTAATATCTCTTTGTCTAAAAAATGAGACAATTTAAGGATTAAAAAAGCCATCTTTAAAGATGGTCACTGTTTTTATGATCATTGCTTATTATATTTACTGCTGTAGCTATATTTCGTCAATGACAATTCAGGCGAATTTCATATTCTGTGAGGTAGGTATTAATTAAAAGGAGATATATATCTAGAGTATTTCTTAAATGAACTTAATTTGTGTGATAAATGTTATAAAAGAGATCGCTTTTTTATATTAAGAATATTTAAAATTATATTTTTAATTTAAAAATGAAAATAAGAATTATTATTGGTAGTAAATTTATTGTTTTAAAAATTACTTAAATTGTGATTTATATATTAATAATAAAGATGATTAAAAATATTCCTGACTTTTTTTGTATTAATAAAGATATCAGTTTTTATATTAAATAATATTTATAACATTATCAGGGAAATGTTGGGTTTACCTGTAAGTATCATAAATAACGTGTAAATATATAGAGGTGTTTATATAAATTTAACTTTCCAACTGTTAAGGTGAATAATTACTTATCTTATATATCTAGGCTTATAGTCTATTTATTTTATCTTTTTAGTTGAATGAACTTTTATCTCTATAATAAGTAGAAAACTAAACATTCACTATTGATAAGGTTTGTTAAACATTACACTATGGTAGCCGATAATTCGGATGAGATATCACTTAAGTTTTTATTTTCAATAAGGATGTGAAAGAAATGACTGAGTATGAACTAGACTATAGTTATAGTGATGTGTATAGAGATACATTAAGAAGAGAATCCAGTTATTTAAGAAAAATAGCAATGAAATTTGCCTATCAATATATTGGTGATTCTTTTGCAAGAATGATGTTCTTAAATGATATAGAACAACTGATTGCTAGAACAGAATTAGAGGTAAGTAGTTATTGCTTAAGTTTATCAGCAGGATTAGATAATATTTCCGGTGAAATTGAAAGGTTAGAGTTACAGGATAATTTACTAAGAAATCGAAGCATAATGCAATATGCACTTTTTGAAACAATACGTAAAAAAGAAGAAAATGAGGAAAATAATAAATTAATACTCAAACAAGTAGGTTTTGTCAGCGGAGCAATGCAAATATATGGAGGGGGAGGTTCTTGTGTGGGATCTGTCGGAACATTATGTAGTAGTTTAGGGGTTGGAATGGTATCTCAAGGTGTAAATAGTATGATTGAAAATGGATATTATTTATTATTTAGAGAAGAATATAGTGGACCTGTAAGAAACGGATATAGAGCAGCATCTAAAGCTTTAGGTTATGGCGATAATGAAGCGGATATGTTTTATAATGTGGTTGATTTAAGTTTATCTGGTGCATCATTATTGAAACCAGTTCTTAAAGAAGATTCATGGAAACTATTTCACTATATAAAGAGTGATTTTATAACATCATGGAAAACAATGGATAGAGTGCCTCTTATGTCAGAAATTTTCTTTGACGGTATGGCTATTTATTCTACATACGATTTATATGAAGAGGGAAATAAAAGTGAATGATTTTGATGTATTATCACCTTTTCCTTTTGGCTGGTTGGAGCTTTTTCTATTTTATCTATCTTCATTCTTTTTATTTTTCATTTTATATAAAACTCAACTCTATATTCTTTGTAAAAAAAATAGATTTTTAGATCTTATTTATCTTGCAGTTGTTGGTTTATGTGGAAGTTGTTGTCTTATTATATTCAAATTTGGTGATAAATTTTTTATTGGTGAATTATTTATAAGGTCTGGTAATAAAGATATTATTCGCTATAGCTGTCTCTTTTTTGCACTTTACCTTTGTATCTCACTGACATTTGGCAAAAAAAAGTAATTTATCATATTGATATTTTATGAAAAATAGATTTAATTGATGGTGAATCAAGATATTAAATTCACCATTAAATTTTTACTGATTAACTTAGTTCAGAAATACTATATCCAGACGTTCCTGCCATTATATGGTTACAGGTAATACTTTCATATTGTATAGTGATAATTTCGCTAGGTAATGAATCACTTTGAGTTAAGGTACTAGCATGTATTTGTGAGTAATTAATAATGGAAGCATTCGTTAAAACTACCGTCATATATTTCTCCTGAGCACCTGTATGAGAAGTTCTGTAGTAGTCAATTTCACACTTTAAAATTTCATTATTCGTAATTGCAGTAATAAGTAGTGGTGTGGATTTATCAACATGTTTGGTTATAGAAAGAGGGGCATGACTTAAATTTTGCCTTCTTGATATATCAAATGTAGACGCTATAACTAATATTTCATTTAAGTGAGAGCTTTGGTATTTATTGCCAAGTGAATCGTAAGAAGAGCATCCAGCTGAAATATTTCCTTGAACATTTCCATTTATTCTTAAATAAATATTATTAGACATTAATTATTTTCCTTTTTGTATAATTAAACTTCATGTTCACCTAAAGCTAAATTTATTCTAAAGTTAATTACATTAGATTAATTTAAGAATTCATTATATTAAAAAGAAAATAGATTGCTATCTAAATACTGTCGCAATTTACATGAAGTCATTATCAGATATCAGAAGTATAAAGAAAAAATAATATTTTGAGTGAACAAGTTAAGGATCAAGGTAGACTTTAAGAAAAGGGGATCTAAAAAATTTATAAAGCGCAGAAAGCAAAAAACCAGCCCTAAGGCTGGTTTTTCTAAATAGTGGTGCCCGAACTCGGAATCGAACCAAGGACACGGGGATTTTCAATCCCCTGCTCTACCGACTGAGCTATTCGGGCAACGGGGCGTATTAAACCCGATATCGCCTTGCTCGTCAACGTTATTTATCACAAAACTGTTTGATTGCTGCTTTTTTAAACTTATTGATTAATAAAATGCTATTTGTCGCGGGAAATGAGTAAAAATAAAGCTGAAAGTGTTTTGCGATACTTAAAAAATACATGACGATAAAGCCATTTATAGAGCCTTAATAACAAAAAAGCTTCCCCAAATTCATTGAGGAAGCTTTATTTTTAGACTAAGTATCAACTATCGATAGTTACGTTGAGCTGTACTGACTTTCTCAAGATAACGACGAGATTGGTCGGCAGGGTGCTTATTACGTAATGTGGTATACACCTGAGTTGGCTCTAAATTGTTAATCATAGCTGCGGCTTGTTTCTTATCGTTGTGGAATATCCGCAACACGCTACCTGCACCACCGTTGTAAGCCTGTATAACGGCGTAACGGCGTGAAACAGGATCTTTGATATCTCCAAGGTAGCTATTTTGCAGTATCGAAATATAAGCCGCACCTGCATCGATATTATTAGCGGGATCAAATAAGTAACTACGACTTGGTTGTCCTGATTTGCCTTGCATTCGGAATACATCTCGTCCTGCCGTTGCTGGCATAATTTGCATTAAACCGAGTGCATCAGAACTGCTCACCGCATATGGGTTGAAACTTGATTCAATTTGCATAATTGCCAAGATCAATGATGGTTCAACACCATATTTAGCCGCAGCTTGTTGTACTAACGGTAAATATTTATGAGCACGTTGATCAAGGTGATTAGGAACAAGATTAAGGGTGACATACCAAATAGTGTTCATACCGGATTGGCGTTTTTTTAATTTATTGGCAATCAGATAATCTGCAAATTTATTGGCACGCCACTCCCAACGTATAGGTTGCCCTGTGTTATCGAGTACTTGTCCTAATAAAAAGGGTTCTGTACTGTGAGGAATATTATTAACGTCAGAGTAGAGATCAATAGAGCCTGGATCTTCGCCCATTAATAACGTTGTGACTATCGCCTTATGCAATTGAAATTGCGGTGCATCATCACCTAAAGTTTCTATTGTGATCGTACCAGCTTCAAAATTAATATGGCTACGTGTTTTATAAGCATTGGTATATTTTACGTAGTCTTTAGGGCCTGCGATTAATACTTCCTTCATACCCCAAATCATTTCGATATTATTGGCAAATTGCCCCATAAGAATATCGAACGCATTGGTATCCTTTGCGTAATCGGGTTCAAATGTTTTTGATGGTTGACTACTACATGAAATGAGTAGAGGGGCGATAATCAGCAAGAGAAGGATTTTTTTCATGGTCAATTGCATCGCTATGGTGAATAAAATACCAGAGCCTTAAAGGCTCTGGAAAAGTGAATATTATTTTTCAGGTGGTGTGTAGCCATCAATATGAACATCATGGCCTTCAAATAAAAATCGCACCATTTCTTGTTCTAATAATTTGCGATCGTCAGGATTCATGGTGTTAAGTTTTTTCTCATTGATAAGCATGGTCTGTTTTGCCATCCATTGAGCCCATGCTTCTTTTGAGATCTCATTGAAAATGCGCTTTCCAATTTCTCCTGGGTACAACTGAAAATCAAGTCCATCAGCTTCTTTGTTAAGGAAAGTACAAAAAATAGTTCTGCTCATAATAAATCCTCAATATCGCAGGTATTAGCTTAGGCTAATTGTCTAAGTAAATTCTCTACAGGTGCTGCTAACCCTACGGTTGCAGGTGTCTGTAAGTTATACCAAAGTCCTTTTTGCTCCTCCATCATAGAGGTAAACGCTGAGAGTTTTACGCAAATTGGCACAATATCTAAATGAAAATGGCTAAAAGTATGTCTAAATGAAATCAGTTGCTCTGATTCATTATTATCGAGCCCATGCTCAGTTAACCACTGCTCTAAAAGCGCTTTTGTTTCAAATTGAGGAAAGGCAAATAACCCACCCCATATTCCTGCTGGTGGTCTTTTATCCAACCAAACAAGATTATCATATTGTAAAATAAGAAAATAAGTTGTTTTTTCTGGGATGGCTTTTTTCGGTTTTTTCCCAGGATAATCCGCCCAATTGTTTTGAGCATAAGCAATACAGCCAGTATTTAATGGGCATAACTCACATTTAGGCTTACTTCTTGTGCAAACCATTGCACCTAAATCCATCATTGCCTGATTAAAATACTCTACACCTTCGATTGGGGTGACATTTTCGCTGATCTCCCACAACTTGTTTTCAACTTCTTTTTTACCCGGCCAGCCTTCGACCGCATAACAGCGTGCTAAAACACGCTTCACATTACCATCGAGAATTGGATAAGGTTTTTTCAGTGATAACGATAAAATAGCACCAGCGGTTGAACGCCCAACACCAGGTAAGGCACAAACGTCCTCAAAGGTATCAGGAAACTGTCCTTGATGTTTATCTACAATGTGTTGTGCTGCTTTATGTAAGTTTCTGGCTCTTGCGTAATAACCAAGGCCTGTCCAAAGATGAAGTACTTCATCGAGAGGCGCTTTAGCTAATGCGTTGACATCAGGAAAACGTGCAATAAAACGCTCAAAATAAGGAATAACCGTCGCAACTTGAGTTTGTTGCAACATTACCTCAGATAACCATACGTGATAAGGCGTTTTTTCTTGCTGCCAAGGGAGCGTTTTACGCCCATATTTGTGATACCAATTGAGTACGACTTGCGAAAATTGCAGAGCTTCCATCATGTTTTATTTTATTAACTCATGTTCTGATTAAGGTAAGATTGCACCACAGAGAGAATAAACTGTAAACACTCTTAATATTTATCTTATAGAGTGATGCTTCTATGTGTGACTCTTGCTAAACTTAGTGATCTTTGGATAATGTCGGTTAAGTTGCACTATTGCGACATTATAACGATTTTAAGTAAATAATTGGCCTAACGACTGACAGTATTAGACATGATCAAGAATGTAATTTCTCCGGAATTCAATGAAGAGGGGCGTGCTTTACGACGCGTTCGTAGTTTTGTTCGTAGACAAGGTCGTTTAACGCCTCGTCAAGAGCAAGCATTAGAAACACAGTGGCCAGCCTTTGGCATTGAATATCAACCGGAACCCATCGACTTCAGTCAGGTTTTTGGACGCGAAGCGCCTGTAATTTTAGAAATTGGCTTCGGCATGGGCGCATCGCTCGTGACTATGGCAAAAAATACACCAGAAAATAATTATTTCGGTATTGAAGTACATGCACCGGGTGTTGGTGCTTGTCTTGCAAGTGCTGAAGAAGAACAATTAAGCAATCTGAGAGTCATGTGTCACGATGCGATTGAAGTACTCAATCATATGATCCCTGATAATAGCTTAAAAATGGTTCAGTTATTCTTTCCTGATCCATGGCACAAAGCGCGTCATAATAAACGCCGTATTGTTCAAGTGCCTTTTGCAGAATTAATTTTAAAAAAATTAACGTTAGATGGTGTTTTTCATATGGCGACAGATTGGGAACCATATGCAGAACATATGCTTGAAGTAATGACAAGTGTTGAAGGTTATCAGAATTTGTCAGAAACTCAGGATTATGTACCACGACCAGAAACACGTCCTGTGACTAAGTTTGAAAAACGCGGTCATCGTTTAGGGCATGGTGTCTGGGATCTTATGTTTAAGAGGGTAAAATAATGGCTAAACAACGTAGTCGCCGCTTACGCAAAAAAATGCGTATCGATGAATTTCAGGAATTAGGTTTCTCAGTTAAATGGACTTTCCCAGAAAATACCCCAATTGAGGAAGTAGATCGCTTTGTTGATGAACTGATCCTCAAAGTTATTGAGCCAAATGGGCTGGCATTTGATGCAAGTGGTTACCTGAGCTGGGAAGGCTTAATCTGCTTACAACAAATTGGTAAATGTACAGAAGAGCATCGCCAATTAGTCGAAAACTTCCTAAAAGAAAGCAAAATGCAAGATGTACAGACCTCTGAACTATTTGATGTTTGGTGGGATTGATAGAAAGTTATACATTTAGCAAATAATAACAAGGGCATCCAAAAGGATGCCCTTGTCTGTCTGGGGAAGGGACTGTGACTACAACGTTATCTAACGCATTACTGTCAGATATTTTGCAACAAATTCGCCCATTAATCGGGCAAGGAAAAGTCGCGGATTATATCCCCGCATTAGCTCAAGTACCTCCAGAGCAGCTTGCTATGGCTGTTTATACGGTTGATGGTGAACTCTATCAATCAGGAATGGCAGATAAGCGTTTTTCAATCCAATCAATTTCTAAAGTGCTTAGCTTAACGCTTGCTTTAACACGTTATGAAGAAAATGAAATTTGGCAACGTGTAGGAAAAGAGCCATCAGGGCTGCCTTTTAATTCCTTAATACAGCTAGAAATGGAAAAAGGAATACCGCGCAATCCCTTTATTAATGCGGGTGCCATTGTTATCACTGATATGTTGCAGTCTCGATTAAGTGCGCCTAAGCAAAGAATGTTAGAAGTGATCCGTTTTCTCACTGATACTCCTGATATTTGTTATAACTCAGTGGTTGCAAAATCGGAAATGGAGCATCTTAGTCGAAATGCCTCTATCGCTTATTTGATGAAATCTTTTGGTAATTTTGAGAACGATGTTGTTACGGTGCTGGAAACCTATTTTCACTATTGTTCAATAGAGATGAGTTGCACCGAGTTAGTGCAATGTTTTAGCTATTTGGCTAATCAAGGCACATGTGTGGGTAATAAAAATCAGATTATTACGCCAAGACAAACCCGCCAAATAAATGCGTTAATGTTAACTTGTGGCATGTATGATGGTGCCGGTGAATTTGCGTTTCGTATCGGTATTCCCGGAAAATCAGGCGTAGGTGGTGGCATTATTGCTGTTGTTCCAGATGCCTTTACAGTTGCAGTTTGGTCACCAGAGCTGGATAAATCAGGTAACTCATTAGCAGGTTGTGCAGCACTTGAATTATTAGCAAACAAAGTAGGGCGTTCAATTTTTTAGGTGTGTTTTCAGGAGAGTTGTTATGAATTTAAGAAATATTGCTGTCACACTATTTTTTGTTGTGGGTACAGCAAATGCATCACCAAGTTTTGATTGCGCTGTAATGCCAAAAGATGATTTACGCATAACCTCTGAATTTGTTGAAGTCGCAGGTTCACATGGCTTAATGGTGATTTATCCTGATGGCACATTGTTTCAAAATGAAAAAAGTGCCTCATTGACACCACAGCAACAAGAACTAGCAAAGAAATATCAAGCCACAGTAAGACGAGACGTACCTTGGTTAAGAACTGAAACAGGGGTAAAACTGCAAGATTCTCGCAAAGTGCTTGATAAAGTGGTGATTGAAGCTTTTGGTAAAGATAGCAATATCCTTAATAGATTAAGTAGATTAGAGAAAGATCTTAATCAGCAAATGGATAGAGTGGTCAGCATAGAACCGAATAACATTACATTTCATTCTCAAGCCATAAAAGAAGTCGAAGCCAAAGGTCGTGAAATCGTAGAAAGTAGCCTAGGTGGTATGTTGCAAGACAGCATTAATGAATTGGGAAAAAAGCAGTTATTAGCAGCAGCTGGTGGTGACAGTAAAAAAGTATTAGGCGGATTATTAGGAAACTTAGATGGTTTTCAAAAAATTATAGATCAGGAGTGGAAACAGCAAGAAGCTGCATTTACTCAATTTGGTCAGCAAGCTTGTAGCAAAATAACCCAGATGGAGAGTCAACGAGTGGAGCTTGTTAATTCTCTAAAAAAATAATGATACTCGTCATTCTTCAAGAGAGATCTTGAATTATTTAGAGTATATAAATTTCTAGCTCACAACAATTGAAAACAATAATGAAAATCATTCTTATTCAATTGACTTATGAGATGAGCTGTTTAGAATGCCCTGTTTGAGTATTCCACTTAAACAGGGCAAAATTAATGAAGAAGATCCTTCCTTTAGTTATCGCATCTATCCTTTCTGTAACCAGTTTCTCTGCGTTAAGCAAAACGCCAATCGAATACCAACCTAACCAAGTTATTAGCCAGCACAATGACAAGATGGTGATTAAACACCTATTAGGTGAAACGTCGGTCACTAAGAACCCTTCAAAAGTGGTTCTATTTGATTTTGGTCTTTATGATTCTTTAGTTCAGTTAGGTTTAGCCGATAAAGTAGTTGGGCTACCGTTAGGTAATGCGCCTGCCTATATTAAAGGAAGTATTGCAAGTAACGTTGCTAATGTTGGTGGTATGAAAGCGCCTGACTTAGAAAAATTAGCCGAAATTAAACCTGATTTAATTATTATTACGGGTCGCCAAGGTGCATCATATGAGGCTTTAGCGAAAATTGCACCAACCGTTAATTTAGGTACTAACAGCGCAAATTATCTCAATTCAGTTGAGTCAAATATCAAATTATTAGGTGAATTATTTGATAAACAACAAGTGACTCAAGAACAAATTGCTAAATTAAATGCTGTTATTGAGCAAGCTCAGAAAAAAGCAGCAGGATCTGACAAAAAAGTTTTAGTACTATTACATAACGCTGGCAATTTAATGCCTAATAATCAAAGTGTTGTTTATGATGTTGTTAAAGCCAAAAGAGCCGAATTACCGCCTGTTGCTGAAGAAGAGAAAGGCAAACGTCGTGTTGTAACACCTGAAATGATCGCAAAAGCTAATCCTGATGTTATTTTAATTGTGGATCGTAGCGAAGCTATTGGTGCTGATAAATTAGACAAAGCAACATTTGAAAATGAGGTAATCAAAACAACCTCAGCTTATAAAAATAGCGGTATTATTTATCTACAAGCTGATCTTTGGTATCTTTCTGGCGGTGGTTTAGACAGCTTAACTAAACAAATTGAAGCAGTAGAAAACGCACTTTAATTGATTTAACCTTAAGATTTTTATGATGTTTTAAGGTTTGAAATAAAGAAAAATGCCCAACTGTGATTAATCAGTATGGGCATTTTTTTAAGCTAGTTATTTGAAATCAGCAATATTAAAGGAATAACTCAAGCAATGAATTGAGGAAGAGTTTGCCATGAGGTGTAATTTGCCAGTGAGTGTCTGATTCACTGATATAACCTAAGGCCAAAGCTTCATCTATTTGATGGCGAATAACGTCTTCAGAAAGCCCAGTGTAATCGCTGAAATCTTGTCTTGGAAATGCTTCTAATAGACGAAAACGGTTCATAAAAAATTCAAATGGACGGTCATCATTATCAACAAAATTTTGCTGGTGGAGATAACGACCTTCCATAAAACCTTTAGGGTGCTTGGTTTTTACTGTTCGCATGATGCGACCATCTTCAAAGCTTATTTTTCCATGAGCACCACAACCGATACCTAAATAATCCCCGAAACGCCAATAATTTAAGTTGTGCTCACATTGAAAGCCTGGTTTGCAATATGCTGATGTTTCATATTGTTGATAACCTGCGGCTATCAGCAATTTATCGCCTTCTGAGAAGATATCCCACAGCATATCGTCATCAGGTAATTTCGGTGGACGAGAGCCAAATTGTGTATTGGGTTCAATGGTTAATTGATACCAAGACAAATGCGGTGGAGATAACTCTATTGCTTGCTGTAAATCCGAAAGCGCTTGAGATAATGATTGGTCTGGTAATCCATGCATTAAATCTAAATTAAAGCTACGTAAGCCTAATTCTTTGGCTAAACGAGCTGCATTTTTAGCTTCATCAGCATCATGAATGCGTCCTAAGCGAATAAGCTTATCGTTACCAAAACTTTGCACACCAATAGAAATACGATTGACACCCGCACGTTGGAATCCAGCAAAGCGTTCAGCTTCTACGGTTCCTGGGTTAGCTTCCATGGTAATTTCTGCATTAGGGCTGACAGCAATGCGCTCTTTGACGCCATAGAGTAAATCAGCCATTGACTCAGCACTTAATAAGCTAGGTGTACCACCACCAATAAATATAGTTTGGACTTCACGTGAACCAACGTGAATAAGATCGGCATCTAAGTCATTGAGTAAATGTTGCACATATTCCTGATGTGGAACTTCGCCTTTTAGTGTGTGCGAGTTGAAATCACAATAAGGGCATTTTTGTACACACCAAGGAATATGAATATACAAACTTAGTGGAGGTAACTTAAGCATTCTTAAGGGCATCCAACATTAATTTAAGTGCTTTACCACGATGCGAATGCTGATTTTTTTGCTCTTTAGTCAATTGTGCCGCAGTACAATTTAATTCCGGAACAAAGAAAATAGGATCGTAGCCAAATCCACCTTCACCGTGCATTTCTGTGCTTAATACACCGTGCCAAATACCGTGAAAAATCAACGGAGTTGGATCGTTTTCATGGCGCATATAAACTAATACACAGTTAAATTGTGCTTGGCGTTTTTCAGCAGGTATATCTTTCATTGCATCAAGCAATTTATCCAGATTTTGTTGATCGCTTGCATCAACACCCGCATAGCGTGCTGAGTAAATTCCCGGAGCACCACCTAAAGCATTTACTGAAATACCTGAGTCATCTGCAATGGCCGGTAGACCGGTTACTTTTGCTGCATGACGTGCTTTAATCAGCGCATTTTCAACAAAAGTTAGGCCTGTTTCTTCAACAGAATCAACACCAAGCTCTGTTTGAGCAACAATATCTAAACCAAAATCAGAAAGCAAAGAGGCTAGCTCTTTGACCTTTCCCGGATTTCCTGTTGCGAGAACTACTTTTTGCATGAGTGTTATCCTTAGTAAAGCGTTACGCTAAGTAGCCATTGTAATACGTCTACACGCAGATAATTCAGGGCGTAAAGCACAAGAATAACAATCATTGCAGAGAAATCTAAACCGCCCATCGCTGGAATGACACGACGAATTGGAGCCATTAAAGGTTCTGTTAATTGAAATAAAAGGCGATCAATTGGATTACGACCTTGGCTTACCCAGCTAAGAATTGCGCGGATAATGATCAACCAGAAAATCATCTTACCTGCTGCTGTGAGCAGTTCAATAAAGGCAAATGGGAACATTAAAGAGAAAGGAATTGATGTTCCTGATAAGTAAGATGGAATAATAATACCTAGTAGAATTAATATATAGGCTAGTAAAACTGAAGCTGTATCAATAGGACCAATAGAAGGAATAATACTTCTCAATGGGCGAACAATTGGCTGTGTGATCTTGACGATAAATTGTGAAAAAGGATTATAAAAATCAGCTCTGACACATTGCATCCAAACACGTAATAGCAGTACGGATGTGTAGAGTTGAAGAAGAGTCAGAATGACGAAATTTAAAAAATTCATTAGTTGGCCCTGATGAAATTAAAATTGTTTTTCCATTTCTTGCGCACGTTTAATCGCAGCTTGCATGGCAGAAGCGACGTTTTCAGGTAGTTTACCTTCATAAAACTGCATAAGTGCAGCCGCGGTCGTTCCACCTTTTGATGTTACTTGCTCGCGTAAAGTTGAGAAAGGTAACATGTGTTGTTTCTCTGCTAAGGCGGTAGAACCACTTGCTGCTTGTTGCACAATAGCTCTTGCCACTTCAGGTGAAAAACCTAAACGTTCTGCTTCTTGTTGCATTGATTCCATAAACAAGAAGAAATAAGCGGGTGCACTACCAGCAACGGCGATAATATCATTGATGGCAGATTCTTGCTCTACCCAAACGGTTGTTCCGACACTTTTCATTAATTCATCGGCAAACTGTTTATCTTGAGATGAAAGTGAATTGTGAGCGAACATACCACTTAAGCCTTTACCTACAAGAGCCGGAGTATTTGGCATAATACGAACAAGCTGTAATTGAGTTGCAAAATAGTCGTTATAACGAGTAGCGGGGATGCCAGCAGCGATAGTGAGGACTAACTTTTTGCTCATATCGATATTTTGTAAGGGCTTACAAACTTCTTCCATCATTTGTGGCTTTACTGCCAACACAATAACATCCGCTTTCTGAACCGCATCAATATTGTCATTAGTACTATGAATACCGAACTCTTTTTCTAGTGGTTCACGGCGAATGGCAGAAGGTGAGCTGACGGTTATTTTATTTGCTGGATATCCACCTTGAACCAATCCTGCAATAATGGCTTGAGCCATATTTCCAGCGCCAATAAATGCGATGTTACGATGTTCCATATAAACCTCTATTTTTACTTAGTCGCGTAATCTCTTGCGCCAAAAATTGCTGTTCCAATACGAACGAGTGTTGAACCACAAGCAATAGCAGCCTCCATATCACTTGTCATTCCCATAGATAAGGTATCTATATCGGGATATTGAGATTGCAATTGTTTAAATGCAAGATGCATTTTTTCTAGTACTTCAACTTGTTTGTCATAATTGCTTTCAGGTGCTGGAATAGCCATCAATCCGCGCAATTTAATACCTGATAGAATAGAAATTTGTGCCGCTAGCCCATCAAGTTCAGTCAGATTAATACCTGATTTACTGTTCTCATCACTAATATTGATTTGAATAAGGACATTTATTGGTGGCAATGAGTCAGGACGTTGGTCACTTAATCTTTGAGCGATTTTCAATCTATCAATGGTATGGCACCAATCGAAATTCTCAGCAACAAGGCGTGTTTTATTTGACTGTAAAGGGCCGATAAAGTGCCAAACTAAGGTGTGGTTATCAGCAAAATAATTGATTTTATCAACACCTTCTTGGACATAGTTTTCACCAAATTCAGTTTGTCCACACGCTATTGCTTTTTCGATGTCACTCGCAGGTTTTGTTTTACTCACTGCAAGTAGTGTTATTTCTTCTGAAGAACGGCCGCATTTCTGCGCTGCTGTGTCAATGTGAGACCTGACATTGACGAGATTCTGTTTAATAGTATTCATGGCAACTCAGGAGATAATAAGATGAAAATGGAAAATTTAATTGCATATAGTGTAAAGCATAACGCCTCGGATCTGCACCTTTGTTGTGGTGATGTACCACGATTGCGGATCAATGGAATACTTTATCAACAAAATCAATGTAAACCTATCACTTCTGATAGTCTATTAGCGTGGTTTTTGCCTTTTTTGAGCAACACTCAAAAGCAAATTTTTGAGAATGAAGGGCAAGTTGATACAGCACTCACGCTGTCTTGTGGGCAGCGACTTCGTGTTAATTTATTTCGCCAACAAAAAGGCATTTCAGCTGTATTAAGAATAATTGAAACACAAATTCCTTCTTTAGATAAACTTCGAGTACCCAAGTCGGTTTCAACACTTTTAGACAACTATTCTCATGGACTTATTTTGGTGACTGGTGCAACAGGAAGTGGGAAATCATCGACATTAGCGGCAATGATCAATCATTTAAACCAATATCAACGTCAGCATATTTTGACATTAGAAGATCCTATTGAGTTTATACATAGCAATAAGCAAAGCATTGTGCAGCAAAGGGAAATAGGGCGAGATGTTCAACATACTGCAAATGCAATAAAGAGCGCTCTGCGCCAAGATCCAGATGTCATTATGTTAGGCGAGTTAAGAGATGCACAAAGTATTAAGTTGGCATTAACGGCAGCAGAAACAGGGCATTTGGTGCTGGCTACATTGCATACTCAAGGGGCGGCACAAACACTTGAGCGCGTGACAAATGTATTTACAGGTAATGAGCGACAATGGATTTCATCACAATTAGCAAGCAGTTTAAGGGCGATAATTTCACAAGAGTTAGTTTCTTCAATTGAAGGCGGACGTGTGGCGTTATTTGAAATAATGCAGGTCACACAGGGTATTTCGCATCTTATTAGAGAAGGAAAATACCACCAAGTGACAACATTAATGCAAACAGGTAGTGAATACGGTATGCAAACCTTCATGTTAAGTCGGCAGCAACGCCAACATGAAGGTTTAATTCAAGCTGAGTGATAACTTATAAGTAAAAATAGGTGTCTATGATCCGTTGGAAGCTATTTTTTAGAGTTGCTGTTCAAACCAGCTTTCCAGAATAATAACAGCAGATGCGGCATCTACACTGCCTTTATCTAAGGAACGGTAACCGCCACGCTCAAAAAGATGGGCACGAGCTTCTACGGTGCTAAGGCGTTCATCATGCAAGGCAATTTGTACACCAAATCGACCATGAAGGCGATTAGCAAATTTTTTAGCTTGAGTAGTGACTAACTGTTCGGTGCCATCCATATTAAGAGGTAAGCCGACAACCACGAGATCAGGTTGCCACTCTTTTATGATTTTTTCGATTTGAGTCCAATCAGGAATACCATCTTTTGCTTTAAATGAGGCTAAAGGTCTTGCTGTTCCTGTAACTTCTTGACCGATAGCGGCACCAATGCTTTTTGTGCCGAAATCAAAGCCCATTACCGTTCTGTTTGACATTATGCGTGACCCGCTATCGGTGAAATGGTGTGGATATTAATCCCAATTAATTCAGCGGCTTTATGCCAACGTTCAGCAATAGGGGTATCAAAAATAATTTGAGGTGAAGCTTCAACTGTTAGCCAGCTATTTTCTAAAATTTCTTTCTCTAATTGGCCTTGTTCCCAACTAGAATAACCCAAAGAGACTAATGTTTTTTCTGGTTGTCTTGCTGTACCTAAGGTTTCTAATACATCTTTGGAAGTTGTGATCATCGTGCTGTCACTAATTTTGATACTAGAACTAAAGCCTGAAACTGGAGTGTGCAAGATAAAACCATGCTCTTCTGCAACTGGACCTCCTGACATCACGGGTTTTTGTAAGCTAATTGCTTCATCTCTATCAGTCGAAAAAATTTCCAGTTGATCTAATACACCTTCCACAGAGATATCTTCAATAGGTTTATTAATAATTAAACCCATCGCACCGTTTTCATTATGTTCGCAAACATAGACGACCGAGCGTTCAAATAACGGATCGCTTAATGAAGGCATAGCAATAAGAAAATGGTTAAGTAAATTCATAATAGTAGTACTGTTCCCTGATCATTTTTATTAAAAAACCTAGCCCTTTTATACATTGTATTTCTTAATGTATACCGCTTATTGATTAATATGTGGGGGCTAGGTTCATACTTTTAAACCCTTTAATCTCAGTGCCTAAAAGTTAGTTTTTCTTGTTTAAGCGTACTTCAATTGCATCCATTAACATGCCTGTAATAGAAACATCAGGATAAGCCGCTTCAATTTCACGCGCACATGTTGGACTTGTGACGTTAATTTCAGTCAAGCGATCGCCAATAACATCTAATCCAACAAAAATAAGACCTTTTTGTTTAAGGATAGGTGCAACTTGACGCGCAATAGCCCAATCACTTTCTGTTAATGGGCGAGCTTCGCCACGACCACCAGCGGCTAAGTTGCCTCGAGTTTCACCTTTTGCAGGAATTCGCGCTAAGCAATAAGGAACAGGTTCACCATCGACAACTAGAATGCGCTTATCACCATCGACAATTTCAGGTAGGAAATTTTGTGCCATACAGAAACGATGACCGTGGTCTGTGAGTGTTTCAATAATAACACCTACGTTAGGATCGTCTTTTTTCAAGCGGAAGATTGATGCACCACCCATGCCATCTAATGGTTTGAAAATGACATCACCGTGTTTTTCATGAAAAGCACGTAAATGCTTAGCTTCACGAGTCACTAAGGTGTCTGGTGTTAATGTTGGGAACCATGCAGTAAAGAGTTTTTCATTACAGTCACGTAAGCTTTGTGGTTTATTAACTATCAGTGTTCCCATATCTTCAGCACGTTCTAAAATATAGGTTGCGTAAATAAATTCGGTATCAAAAGGCGGATCTTTACGCATTAAAATGGTATCAAGTTCACCTAAAGCAATATCTTGCTCTTTGCCAAACTCAAACCATTTTTCTGGGTTTTCTTCTACGCTGAGTAAACGAGTGTGAGCGCGTGCTTCGCCTTGGTGTAGGTAAAGATCGTTCATCTCCATATAATGAATTTCCCAGCCACGACGTTGTGCTTCTAATAACATCGCAAAGCTGGTGTCTTTTTTGATTTTGATGGATGAAATTGGGTCCATCACAATACCTAATTTAATCATTACTTCTCCTTTATCCCAGATCGCCGAACCGAACCTGCAAAGCGGTGATTGCGGTGAGCGCTGTTGTTTCAGTTCTTAATACACGAGGACCTAATAAAATATCAGTAAAATGGTGCTCTGCTGTCATGGCGATTTCTTCAGGGGAAAGTCCACCTTCAGGGCCAATCAATAAGCGCACTTTTTTAACAGGTAAGGGTAAGGTATTAATACTTTGGTTAGCCCTAGGATGTAAATTGAGTTTTAAACTACCATCATCTTGAGCACACCATTCTTCTAATGACATCACCGGCATTAATTGTGGGATGCTATTTCTGCCACATTGTTCACATGCCGAGATAATAATTTTTTGCCATTGCTGATGTTTTTTCTCTAAACGGCTAGGGTCAAGTTTAACACCACAGCGTTCTGAGATCAGTGGAGTGATCGTATTAACACCTAACTCAACTGATTTTTGAATAGTAAACTCCATTTTCTCGCCTCGTGAAAGCACTTGTCCTAAATGGAGGTCGAGAGGGGATTCTTTATCATCAACAATGCCTTCATTGATTTGCACAGTGACTGACTTTTTTGTGCTTTCTATGATTTCAGCATCAAATACCTGATTTGAACCATCAAACAGTGCTAGTTTTTGCCCCGTAGACATTCTTAATACACGCCCAACATGATTAGATGCTTCTTCATCTAATGCTGTTTGAGTACCTGCTGTGAGCGGTTCTGGATGATAAATGCGAGGAATACGCATAACGTGAAACCCTTACGTAAAAGATGGTTAACCGTGATAAATAAAATATGTGATATGCATCATACGCATGACATTATGGCATGCAAGTTATCACTTTGCTTTTGTCGTTATTATAGCGTGGATCTTATTGAGTGTTTTGTCGCAAAATTTCATGTTTTCATTGTCATTCTAAAGAAAAATCTCGGCATTAAATGGAGCCTCTTATACAGTTGCTTAACAAGGATAACGATGTATCTAAGGAGTAGATATTTATGCCATTAAGCCGTTCTTGTTTGATAAAAACACCTTTGTTTTCTTTGTTGACTGATTTTTTTGTTTTTATTAAGTTTTGCCTACCTTTTCCATTATTATTTTTGTTACCTAAAACTCGACGGAAACAACTTACGCTGAGTTATACTATTGTTTGTTTATATTGGTTTTTTTCAATTAACTCATTTTCTTTATTGATAATACTTTCAGTATTAAGCTTTTATTTATTGATGCTCTCTTTCTTTGATGCTGATTATTTTCTTCTGCCTAATACGTTGACTTATTGGCTAATATTTTTAGGGTTATTGTGTAATTACACAGTATGTGGATTAATACCTTTCAATCATGCTTTTTATGGTTTTTTAGGTGGTGTTGGACTTTTTTATAGCATCTATTTATGGGGATATTTCATTTGCCAAAAATGTGTTTTAGGTTTTGGTGATGTGAAATTATTTGGTGCTATTGGGGCATGGTGTGGATTTGAAAAATTACCGTATATTCTTTTGCTGGGCTCTTTTTTAGGGTTAAGTGTGTATTGTGCGGTATTAATAGCAACAAAAGACCATATCAAAAAAGTGGCATTTGGCTCTTGCCTTTCATTTTCAACATTGATGGTATTAGGTTTCAACTTTTCGCCTTACAGTTATTTCAACTAATTGATTTCAATTATTTGATTTTAAAAGGATTTAAAATTTTTAGATATGTATAAAAAAGAAAATAATAAGAACCGAAATAAAGAAAGCAGTGTGCGGAAATTAATCAGCACACTGAAAAGAAGATTATAGGTTTTCTTGTATAAATTGCTGCCAACGTTTTGTATCACCTAAATATTTTTCAACTGGTATCAGGTGGTAACCTTGGTTATCTTCAATAAATAAAGTCGGAAAACCGCGGCCATTAACTTGGGACATTAATTGTTGTGTCTGGCTTAAATGTTGCTGAATTTGTGTTTCACTAATTTCAGACAGTAAGGATGCAAACTGCTCAACATCAAAACCAAGTTTTTTTACAATAAATAGCAGAGTGTCTTTATCACTGATATTTAATCCATCAAGGTAATAGGCTTCTTGCAATGCTTTTAGTAAATAAACATCTCGCTTTCCCATTATTTCAGCAACAAGAACGGCTGAAATAGGTAGCAGTGAGTTTAATACCATTTCAGTGTTACCAAGAGCGTCATGATATGCATGACTAAAAACTTGACCTGATAATTGACTAATACGCTCATCAATTGGCGTAACATGCTCTTTCCATGATTGACCACCCGTTACAGCTCTTGCTGGTGTAAACAATCCACCACCATGCAACTTAATGGAATTTGGAAACGTATTGCTTACCGCTTCAATCAGGGGAGCAATGCCATAGCACCAACCACAAAGAGGATCATAAACATAGTGCAATATTTTAGTACCTTGGGTATTACCTGTATTGCTTGCTACTGAGGCCACTGCATCTCTCCTTTTAGTACTTTTGCACTAAGTTCTAGGCTTGATTTATCTGCTAAATTCTGATGATTTTTTTCCATTGCTGCAATAAATTCATCTGAATTTTTCGTTTTTTCAAGATTTTTCTCAGCCTCAATTAGGTAATTCATTGTGAAGTCAACAGCTTGTAGGTCATACGTTGCTTTTGGTAAATAGTGACCAGGAATAACGGTTTTTGGGGATAGTGATTTTATTTGCTGTAACGAACTAACCCAATGTTGGCGCTCTTCCACAGTTTGAGTATCGGCTAACCAAACATGAATATTTTCAGAGACTAAAACACCACCCATTACTGCATTAAGTTTTGGAACATAAAGGTATGTTCTATCTGGAGATTGTCCATCTAAGCCTTTGACTGAAATGGTTTCCCCTTCTAGAGAAAAACTATCACCTTTTAATACTTCAGGAATGATGATTTTCTGAGGGGCATTTTCTTTAAGTACAGGCCCCCAGTAGGCAAGTTTTCCTGCTTGAGTTTCATTAATGGCTTTAATTGTGGGTGCTGTTGCAATCACTTTAGCATTTGGAAATGCATCAGTAATAACATCTAACCCAAAATAAAAGTCAGGATCAGAATGGCTGATATAGATATAAGTCAGATTTTTTCCAGAGGCTTTTATTTTATCAACCAAAGCTTGAGCATCATTTTTTTGAAATTGTGCATCAATTAAAACGGCATCTTTATCGCCATAAATAATTTCAGAAGAAACAGGGAAAACACTCGCTTCTCCTGGGTTATATATATCTAATGTTAAATCAGTTGCTAATGCTGATGTTGCGAAGAATGCGGTAGTTGCAAGTGTTAAAGGAAGTAATTTTTTCATCTTTTGTTTTCTCCATAATGTTGTTGCTGACTATAATATGTTGCATAAAACAAGAGAAAAACCCTATTTTAGGCAATTGATTGTTGCGTAAATCGAGTAAATCAAATGGATAAAATAAAAGCATCAGAAGTGTTTGTAACTATTGTGAAGCAGGGGAGCATGATAAAAGCTGCTGATTATCTAGGTATGTCTAGAGCTATGGTGACGCGTTATTTAAATGAGATGGAAGAGTGGGCAGGAGTGCGCTTATTGCATAGAACAACACGCAAACAAAGCCTAACATCAGTAGGCGAAATGGTATATGAACAGAGTGTACAGCTATTAGAAATGGCCGAACGTATACCCGCTAATATTCCTAAAGAGCGTCATCAAATCAGTGGGCTTGTTCGTATTACCAGTTCACAATCATTAGCAAATAGTATTTTGTCAGTGGCAATATGTGAATTTATGCAGCGTTATCCTTTAATTGCGGTTGATTTGCAAATTACTAATCAAACCGTGAATTTGGTGGAAGAACGTATTGATATTGCATTGCGTATTACGAATCACCTTGAGCCTAACTTAATCGCACGCTCGCTCGCGACATGTCTTTCTGTGGTATGTGCTCATAAAGATTACTTAGCAAAAAAAGGTATACCTCAAACGCCAGATGAACTCGCTCAGCATCAATGTTTAACTTACCGATTTTTTGGTCGTAGCTTGTGGGAATTTAATTTAGGTGACGAACGTTATTCAGTACCTGTTGGGGGGAATTTAAGCGCAAATGAATCGGTTGTTTTATTGCAAGCTACGTTAAAAGGAGCTGGTATATCGCTACAACCTTATTACTCAGCCAAACCTTATATTGAAAGTGGTGAATTAGAACAAATTTTGTCTGACTATCAAGCTCAGCCGATGGGAATTTATGCGGTTTTAGCGAGCCGGCAAAATATGCCCGCTGCCGTTAGAGTATTGCTGGATTTCTTAGTAGAGTGGTTTTCATCATCACCTTATTGGCTTGCTTTATCGGGTAAAAGCTTGGGTTAGCCGTTTAGGATAATCTGATAATGTTTCTTTCATCACATCAATAAAATAGGTAACAAGTTGTGATGAAGGGCGATGTGATGGGGTAATTAAGCTGATGGTAAAAGGGATAGTAAAGCTCAAAGGACGAAGGCAAATAGACTTATCTAAGTAATCAAGTGCGGTAATAGGGTTAACAATTGAAATGCCGATATTCTCACTCACCATTGCACAAATAGAGGCGGCACTTTGCGTTTCCATTACTAACTGTCGTGCAATTCTATTTTTAATAAATACGGTATCAATTAATTGTCGATAGCTATCATTGGCTGACAGGCTAATAAAACGTTCATTTTGAAAATCAGTAGGGTACAACAATGGTTTTTTACACAATGGATGTGATTTGGGTAAAACTGCAACTTCATTGAGTGTAAGCACAGTCTCTTGTTGAGTTCCTGCTGGTGTTTGTGTGTGTTCTACCAATCCTAAATCGTAATGTTGTGCGGATAACCACTCTTCTAATAAAGGGGATTCTTGAGGGACAATAGTTAAATTGACATCAGGATATTTATCTAGAAATTGTCGGCAGATTGAAGGTAATAATGATTGAGCAAATGCAGGCAAGCAGGTGATATTCAATTCTGCTTGGTTAAAATGACGAATATTTTCAGCAGCGTTAATTATTCTATCTAAACCATAATAAGAACGCTGTACTTCCTCAAAAAAGCGTAGCCCTTCAGTTGTCGGCTGTAAACGGCCTTTTATTCTATCAAATAATTTAAATGCTAATAGATGTTCAAGACGAGATAGCTCTCTACTGACAGTAGGTTGTGACGTTTTCAGTAACTCTGCGGCTTCAGTAAGATTTTGAGTGGTCATCACTGCATGAAAAATTTCAATATGTCGCCAATTAAAAAGAGCTTTCATCTTAAGATCCCTATATCACAGATGAATAGAGTGTAGCTTATTTGATATTTTTATTCCCTTGTAAGTTCATAAATAATGATTTTATTCACCAGTGACTTCTATGAGTAGATAACATGACAACATCAATAACTATGGCTCAATACCAATTAGCACAAACCTATGGAACGCCATTATGGATTTATCAAGGCGATACTATTTCTCAGCGTATTGCCCAGCTTAAATCTTTTGATGTAGTTCGATTTGCTCAAAAGGCGTGCTCCAATATTCATATTTTACGTTTAATGAAAGCACAGGGTGTTAAAGTTGACTCTGTTTCATTGGGCGAGATTGAACGCGCTTTAGTTGCCGGTTATCAAGGTGGCAGAGAAAAAAGTGAGATTGTCTTTACGGCTGATTTACTTGATGAAAGAACCATTGAACGTGTTGTTGAGTTAGATATTCCTGTTAATGCTGGCTCTATTGATATGCTCCGTCAATTAGGTGAGCGCAACCAAGGTCATGCGGTTTGGATAAGGGTTAACCCCGGATTTGGTCATGGGCATAGTCAAAAAACCAATACAGGTGGTGAAAACAGTAAGCATGGTATTTGGTATGAAGATGTGCCAGAAGCGTTAGCTGTGATCCAGCAATATAATCTAACTCTAGTTGGTTTTCATATGCATATTGGTTCGGGTGTTGACTATCAACATCTTGCTAGTGTCTGCGATGCAATGGTAGAGCAAGTGCTTACCTCTCGAGTTGATATTCAAGCTATTTCGGCAGGAGGTGGATTATCAACGCCTTATCAAGAAGGTGATGCAACAGTCGATTTGGATCACTATTTTTCTTTATGGGATAAAGCACGCCAGTGTATTGCACAACACTTAGGGCATTCTGTTGAGTTAGAGATTGAGCCGGGACGTTTTTTAGTGGCTGAATCCGGTGTATTGATTTCACAAGTGAGAGCCGTTAAATCAATGGGAAGCCGTCATTATGTGCTGGTGGACGCTGGGTTTAGTGATTTAATGCGTCCTGCAATGTATGGCAGTTATCATCAGATTTCAGTTTTAGACACTCATGGTCAAATAAAACCAATGACAGAATTACAAGAGACTATTGTGGCAGGTCCGTTGTGTGAATCGGGTGATGTTTTTACTCAGCAAGAGGGCGGTACGGTTGTTCCTCGTTTATTGCCTCAAGCACAGGTGGGCGATTATTTAGTGATCCATGATACGGGGGCGTATGGTGCGTCAATGTCATCAAATTATAATAGCCGACCACTTATTCCTGAAGTGTTGATAACAGAAGGCGTTCCTCAATTAATTCGTCGTCGCCAAACAATAGAAGAGTTATTAGCATTGGAGTTAGATCTCTAATTAATTTTTTGGTCTTAACAGTTTGCTCTTAATAAAAAAACACCTCATGACTAAAAGTGATGAGGTGTTTGTGTTCTATCAGGGGAAATATTTCCCTTTATCTCGATTGTTAGGCTGCTTTGTCTGTTTTGACTTTGTCAGCTTTCGGCTTTTTTGCTGGCACCGCCAATGCATCAAAGTCAAATTCATCAACATTGATACTCCGTAAGCGACTCTGTTCTGCTTTACGTAAGATATCAGCCTCTTCTTGAGTTACTCGTTTATCAGCCAGTGCTTTGTCCGCTAATTTATCTAATTGAGTAAAGTTAAATTTCTTCTCATAGAGGCGACAAATACGGTCAAAAATAGGTTCAGCCGCTAAAATATCCAGCAGTGCTTCTTCCATTAAACCATGTGGATTATGCTCGCTTGGTGTTAAGTATTGACCTCTACCAATGCGATCACGGGTTTCAGACGGTTGTTGGATAAGTTGCGCCACTTTGCTATCTAATTTATCTGATGGTAATTTTTGAGCTTTACCCAGTGGGAAAATAATTGCTCGCATAGTGCCAGCAACAGCACGGCTTGGGAAATTGCGTAGCAGTTCATCAATTGCATTTTCAGCTTGGTATAAACACTCTTTTACGCTCCAATGTACGAGAGGTAAATCGGCGGTATGGCGACCTTCATCTTCATAACGCTTAAGTGCGGCAGATGCGAGGAAGATATGACTTAATATATCACCCAAGCGTGCTGAAATACGCTCACGACGTTTTAAGCTTCCGCCTAAAACACCCATTGAAACATCAGACAGCAGCGCCATATTGGCACTCAGGCGGTTAATCTGTTGATAATAACGACGAGTTTCATCATTAGTTGGTGAATTACTTAATCGACCATTGGTGATACCTAACCACAGGCTGCGTAAGGTATTACTTGCTACGTGACCGATATGGCCAAATAAAGCACGGTCAAAATCGTGTAGATTGTTATCTCGTGCCGCTGCAATTTCATCTAATACATAAGGATGGCAACGGATAGCACCTTGACCATAAATGATCATGCTACGAGTTAAAATATTGGCACCTTCAACCGTGATAGCAATTGGAGAACCTTGATAAGAACGTGCGACAAAGTTTGATGGCCCAAGGCTGATCCCTTTACCACCAACGATATCCATTGCATCAATAACGCCACGTTGTGCTCGGTGAGTACAATGATATTTTACGATAGCGGATAGTACGGCAGGTTTTTCTCCCAGCATAATACCCGTAGTAATTAAGGTTGCCGCTGAATCTAAAAGATAGGCGTTACCAGCCAGACGAGCTAATGGCTCTTCAATGCCTTCCATTTTACCAATTGGAATTTTGAACTGACGACGGACACGAGAATAAGCGCCTGTTGCCATAGCCACACTTTTTAATCCACCAGTAGAGTTTGAAGGTAGAGTGATGCCTCGACCAACAGAGAGACATTCCACCAGCATTCTCCAGCCCTGACCTGCCATTTTTGGTCCACCAATGATGTAATCGATAGGGACAAAAACATCTTTACCACGAGTCGGTCCATTCATAAATGGCACATTCAGTGGGAAATGGCGATGACCAATTTCAACACCTTTGACATCAGTTGGAATTAACGCACAGGTAATGCCAGGGTTTTCGTCATCACTTAATAGATGGTCAGGATCGCGTAATTTAAATGCTAATCCTAATACGGTTGCGATAGGGGCAAGCGTGATATAGCGTTTATTCCATGTTAAACGAAGACCAAGTACTTGCTCGCCTTGCCATTCACCCATACAGACTATGCCACTGTCAGGAATAGCTCCTGCATCGGAGCCCGCTTCAGGGCTTGTTAATGCGAAACAAGGAATTTCATCGCCTTTGGCTAAACCGGGTAAATAGCGTTTTTTCTGTTCATCAGTACCGTAGTGTTGTAGCAGTTCACCAGGGCCTAAAGAATTAGGTACACCCACGGTGATGGCTAAAATACCAGATACTCCTGACAGCTTTTGCAATACACGGGATTGAGCGTAGGCTGAAAATTCTAATCCGCCGTACTCTTTTTTAATGATCATCGCGAAGAAGCGATTATCCTTAAGGTATTGCCAAATTTCAGGAGGTAAATCAGCTAATTCATGTGTGATCTCAAAGTCGTTTGTCATACGGCAAACTTCTTCGACAGGTCCATCAAGGAAAGCTTGTTCTTCAGCCGTTAACTGTGGTTTAGGGTAATTATGAAGTTGTTTCCAATCGGGAGCACCACGGAAAAGCTCACCTTCCCACCATGTTGTACCTGCATCAATGGCTTCTTGTTCCGTTTTAGACATAGAAGGCATGACTTTTTGAAATGCTTTAAGTGCAGGTACTGAGATATAGGCTCTACGAATAGAAGGAATAGTAAAGGGTAATAAAACCAATGCAACGGGGAGGAGTAACCAGTAACTCCAAATATTGGCGATACCCATTACTAACGTATAAGCAATAAGTGCGAGGCTACTTACCGCAATACCGAATTTGCGATAACTAAGTACGCCAATAAGAACAATAAAAAGTACGATACTGAGTAGTGTCATAATAAACTCCTGTATTTAGCAAGAGATCAGAGGTCAGACCTGTTGTTTGTTATTTAGATCTAATCCAGTCACTAACTTTTATCAATATATTTACATTCTAATTACAATATAGCTCACAAATTATTCGTAAATGAGAGAAGTTAGCATTTGTCGATAATAGGTATCTTCTTTCATGACATTTAATCCGTTACACTGAGAAACAGAAAATTTCGATTACCCTTTCTGGAGTAAAAATCCTATGTACCAAGATCTTATCCGTGGTGAATTAACAGAAGCAGCAGATACACTCTCTCGCTTTCTTCAAGATGATGCAAATATTGAAGCTATCCAAAAAGCTGCGGTGTTATTAGCAGATTCTTTTAAAGCAGGCGGTAAAGTATTATCTTGCGGTAATGGTGGCTCTCATTGTGATGCAATGCATTTTGCAGAAGAGTTAACCGGACGCTATCGTGAAAATCGCCCTGGTTATCCTGCCATTGCTATTTCAGATGTAAGCCATATTTCATGTGTGAGTAATGATTTTGGCTATGAATATATCTTCTCTCGTTATGTTGAAGCAGTGGGTAAAGAAGGTGACGTTCTACTGGGTATTTCAACCTCAGGCAATTCAGGCAATATCATCAAAGCAATTAGTGCTGCGCGTGAGAAAGGCATGAAAGTCATTACGTTAACGGGGAAAGATGGCGGAAAAATGGACGGTACAGCAGATATTGAAATTCGTGTACCTCATTTCGGTTACGCTGATCGTATTCAAGAAATTCATATCAAAGTTATCCATATTCTGATCCAATTAATTGAAAAAGAAATGGAAAAATAATTTGTTGATATTGCTATAAATTAGCAATAAACATCGACAAGAAGGAGTGAGCGATGTGTGAGTTGTTAGGCATGAGTGCAAATGTACCGACAGATATTAACTTCAGTCTAAGTGGCTTAATTCCTCGAGGTGGAAAGACAGGACCTCATAAAGATGGATGGGGAATTACTTTCTACGAAGGATTGGGATGTCGTACATTTAAAGATCCTCAAGCCAGCGCAATTTCACCAGTCGCTCGCTTTGTTCAAGAGTACCCGATTAAATCAGAGGCTGTGATCGCTCATATTCGTCAAGCGAATCGAGGTAATGTCTCTTTAGAAAATACCCATCCTTTTACCCGTGAATTATGGGGAAAAAATTGGACTTATGCGCATAATGGTCAACTGAAAGGTTATCAATCTCTTGAGACAGGGCGTTTTCGGGCGATAGGGCAGACAGATAGTGAAAAAGCTTTTTGCTGGATCTTAAATCAACTTGAAAATCGCTATAAACGAACTCCTGTGAATTGGCCAGCTGTATTTCGTTTTATCGCTATTTTAGCCTCTCAATTAAAGCAAAAAGGGGTCTTTAATATGCTGTTGTCGGATGGTCGATTTGTAATGGCATATTGTTCAACTAACTTACACTGGATCACGCGTAAAGCACCTTTCGGCAAAGCAAAATTACTTGATCAAGATATAGAAATTGATTTCCAGCAACACACACAATCAGATGATGTGGTTTCTGTTATTTCAACATTACCATTGACTGGAAATGAATCTTGGCAGCGTATTCCCGCTGGCGAGTTTGTCTTATTTGATCGTGGTGTGCGTATTCTGTAGCCATTTGCTTTCGCTATTTTGCGATAAGTTAAGGACAGGACTTACGCTATTAGATGAAGCCAACGTACTATTAACGGAATAACGCCCATTTTGAACGGTAACAGATGGAATTTGTTTGCGTTCTTCAACATATTGATAGGCAGGCATAAGCTGTTGCCAGAAATCTATATCTTTTGAGTACTGATGTTTTTTCATATTTTCAGCGGTCATCTTAAATGGAAAAATATGAATATTAATCGTAGATTGACCTCCTTGTAGCGCTAATTCCGCATACTGATAAATTTCGTCCATCACCGAATCCGTCATTGCATAACAACCAACCGATTTACATGCCCCGTGGATCATTAAAAAGTCGCCGGTGTATCCTTTTGATTTATCATATTGATTAGGAAATCCTAGGTTAATAGCTCGGTAAAATCGACTGTTCGGATTTAATTGCGAAAAGTTGACCTGATAAAAACCTTCCGGGCTTTTTAAATCACCTTGAAACTTTTTAGGACCAAGACCTCCAGAATAGCTACAAATAGGGTAAGTACGTACTTTTTCTAATTGCCCATCTAATTTTTCCGTATAAAGTTCAAGTAAGCTCTCTTCTTTAAAAATCTGAATATAGATAGGCTGGCCTGTACTTTTTGTGACAGGTTTCATTAGAAATTTTGAACTGTTTTCAGCGTTAACTAATAAGGAAGTTAACATTAATGTTAAAAAACTGATTAGTAGTTTTGCGTGACTGGTCATGGTTTTATCAGAAAAATAGCTTAAAATTTGTTGATAAAGTAGATCGTAGATTGCTATGAAGCAATAAATTTGTAAATTAAAATCTGATATGGTTTCTTTTCTTTTACAAAATATTCTGTATGAAATTTAAGCGCTCGTCGAAAAAGATGATATTTTAATTCGGTTTATACGAGTTGTTAACGTTTCAGTCAAAATAATATTCCCATTTGCTTGAGCTAAATCACTCGAATAGTCAGACAGGTTTAGGCTGAGATGATAAAATTCAGTTCGGCAGAATAAGAGAAAATAGTAACAATTATCGGAGATAAATAACTTAGGGTTCAAAAACACCTTAAGATGTTTTTATTACAGAGTCGCTACATTTTCGGGGTGAATTTGTAGCTTAGGGTTTAACTGATAAACTTGTGCAAATCTTATGATTAAAATTAAAAAAGGACTCGACCTCCCAATTGCAGGAGCGCCTGCCCAAGTGATAGAAGACGGACCCGCGATTCGACGCATAGCATTGCTAGGCGAAGAATATGTCGGTATGCGTCCTTCTATGGTGGTTTCGGAAGGTGAGCATGTAAAGAAAGGGCAAATTCTTTTTGAAGATAAAAAGAATGCCGGTGTTGTTTTCACCAGCCCAGCTTGTGGTAAAGTCGTTGCAATTAACCGCGGCGAACGTCGTGTGTTCCAATCTATCGTTATCGAAATTGATGGCGACGAAGAAATTACCTTTAACCGTTATGATAGCTCAACGCTTTCAGACCTGACCCGCGAACAAGTTGAAACTAACCTTGTTAATTCGGGAATGTGGACTGCGTTAAGGACTCGTCCTTATAGTCGTACTCCGCATTTAGGCACAACACCTGTTGCCATTTTCGTCTCTGCAATGGATACAAATCCGCTTGCAGCAGATCCTATGGTTATTATTGAGCAAAATGAGAAGGCATTTAATGATGGCCTTGTTGTTTTAACTCGTTTAACCGAAGGGAAAGTCTATGTTTGTCATGGTGAAAAATCACCGACAAAATTAAATGACGGACAAATTAGCTATAACCAATTTGCAGGCCCTCATCCAGCAGGATTAGTCGGTACGCATATCCATTTCTTAGAACCTGTTAGTGCTAAGAAAATGGTTTGGCATTTAAATTATCAAGATGTTATTGCTATTGGTTATCTGTTTACAACAGGTTCTTTATATACAGAGCGTGTTGTTGCATTAGCTGGCCCTCAAGTAAAAGCACCTCGTTTAGTGCGTACTCGTTTAGGGGCTGATCTCTATGAGTTAACTAAAGATCAATTAGTTGATGGTGAAAACCGCATTATTTCTGGCTCTGTATTATGGGGATGGAAATCTGATGAGGCTCATCACTATTTAGGTCGTTTCCATAACCAAGTTTCTGTATTACGTGAAGGTCGTGATAAAGAGTTATTTGGTTGGGGTATGCCGGGTAGCGATAAATTTTCTATCACTCGTACCACCATCGGTCACTTCTTAAAAAATAAACGCTTTGCATTCACAACCACTATGAATGGTGGCGAACGTTCAATGGTACCAATTGGTAACTATGAGCGTGTGATGCCGTTAGACATTATGGCAACGCATTTATTACGTGATTTAGTTGTAGGTGATACTGACAGTTCTCAAGCATTAGGTTGTTTGGAATTGGATGAAGAAGATTTGGGATTATGTACTTATGTTTGCCCAAGCAAATATGAGTATGGCCCAGCACTGCGCCAAGTATTGACCAAAATTGAGCAGGAAGGGTAACTCATGGGTTTGAAAAATTTATTTGAAAAAGTAGAGCACCATTTTGAGCCCGGTGGCAAATTAGCAAAATGGTACGTACTTTATGAGGCAGTGACCACGGTATTTTATACGCCAGGTACTGTCACGCGTAATGGCGGTCATGTTCGTGACACCATTGACCTAAAACGCATGATGATCTTAGTTTGGTTAGCCGTTTTCCCAGCAATGTTTTGGGGAATGTATAACGTAGGTCATCAAGCGATCCCTGCACTTAATCAGTTATATAGTGGTGCTGAATTACAGCAAATCATTGCTTCAGATTGGCACTATCGCCTTGCTGAATTCCTCGGCGCATCATTAACAACAGATGCGGGTTGGGCAAGTAAGATGCTACTTGGTGCAACTTACTTCTTACCTATTTATCTAGTTGTTTTTGCGGTTGGCGGATTTTGGGAAGTTCTTTTTGCCTTTATTCGTGGTCATGAAATTAACGAAGGCTTCTTTGTTACATCAATCTTATTTGCCTTAATCGTACCGCCAACATTACCACTTTGGCAGGCTGCATTAGGTATTACGTTTGGTGTTGTTATCGCGAAAGAAATCTTTGGTGGAACAGGACGTAACTTCTTAAACCCAGCATTGGCAGGTCGTGCATTTCTGTTCTTTGCTTATCCGGCTCAAATTTCAGGTGATTTAGTTTGGACTGCGGCTGACGGTTTCTCTGGTGCAACACCATTGTCACAATGGTCTGTATCGGGTGAAAGTGCATTAGTAAATACCGTCACTCAACAACCTATCTCTTGGATGGATGCTTTCCTTGGATATATTCCAGGGTCGATCGGTGAAGTTTCAACACTGATGATTTTAATCGGTGGTGCTGTCATTCTTTTTGCTCGCATTGCTTCATGGCGTATTGTTGCTGGGGTAATGGTGGGCATGATTGCAATGTCATACCTATTTAATTTCATCGGTTCAGATACCAATCCTCTCTTCTCAATGCCTTGGCACTGGCACTTAGTATTAGGTGGTTTTGCTTTCGGTATGATGTTTATGGCAACAGATCCAGTATCCGCATCGTTTACTGATAAAGGTAAATGGGCTTACGGTATTTTGATTGGCGTAATGGCTGTGCTTATTCGTGTCGTCAATCCGGCTTACCCTGAAGGTATGATGCTGGCAATCTTATTCGCAAACTTATTTGCACCACTGTTCGATTACGTGGTTGTTCAGGCGAATATTAAGCGGAGAAAAGCTCGTGGCTAAAGAGAAAAACAAAGATAGCGTCGCAAGAACGTTCCTCGTTGTATTTATTCTATGTCTAGTGTGTTCCGTGGTAGTAGCAGGAGCGGCTGTTGGACTGAAGTCTAAACAAGAAGAGCAAAAACTTCTTGATAAACAACGTAATATTCTTGATGTTGCGGGTCTGCTCGTACCTAAAATGAGTGCTACAGATGTACTGAAAGTGTATGACTCTCGTATTAAAGCAAAAATTGTTAATTTCCAGACAGGTGAACTGACTGATAGTAAAGGCAATTTTGATTTAAATGCTGCATTACGTAGTGATGATACTTCTATTGCATTATCTCCAGCAGACGATGCAGCAAAAATTCGCCGACGTGCAAATACCGCAGAAGTGTATTTTGTTCTTGATGAACAAGGCAAAACTACAGAAGTCGTTCTACCTGTTTATGGTTCTGGCTTATGGTCTGTGATGTATGCATTTATTGCGGTTGATATTGATGGTGTGACTTCTAAAGGCATTACCTATTATGCTCATGGTGAAACGCCAGGCTTAGGTGGTGAAGTTGATAACCCTCAATGGAAAGCACAGTGGAAAGGTAAGCGCTTAATTAATGAAGAAGGCGTACCTGCAATTAAAATTGTGCGCAGCGGCGCAGCGGCTGGTAATCCTTATGGCATTGATGGACTTTCTGGTGCAACACTGACCTCAAATGGTATCCAGCATATGTTCGATTTCTGGTTAGGTGAAAAAGGTTTCGGCCCATTCCTGAAAAAAGTTCGTGAAGGAGAGATCAATGGCTGATACAAAAGAAATTAAACGAGTTTTACTTGGGCCATTGTTAGATAACAACCCGATTGCCTTACAGGTATTAGGTGTGTGTTCTGCATTGGCGGTAACAACAAAACTTGAAACCGCATTAGTGATGACAATAGCGGTAACTTTGGTTACTGCATTCTCAAGCTTCTTTATTTCACTAATTCGTAATTACATACCAAGTAGTGTTCGTATTATTGTTCAAATGGCGATTATTGCTTCATTAGTTATCGTTGTTGACCAAATACTACAAGCTTATGCGTATGAAATTTCTAAGCAACTATCTGTTTTCGTTGGTCTTATCATTACTAACTGTATTGTAATGGGTCGTGCTGAAGCTTATGCGATGAAAGCACCTCCTGTCGAAAGCTTTATGGATGGTATTGGTAACGGCTTAGGATACGGCGTTATCTTGATCCTTGTTGGTTTTTTACGTGAACTCTTTGGTTCTGGTAAATTATTCGGCATTACAGTAATGGAATCTGTCCAAAATGGTGGCTGGTATCAGCCAAACGGTTTATTCCTGTTAGCACCAAGTGCGTTCTTTATTATTGGCTTGCTAATTTGGGGATTACGTACATTAAAACCTGCACAGGTTGAAGAGGACTAATCGCCATGGAACATTATATAAGCCTGTTTGTTCGTGCTGTTTTTATTGAGAATATGGCTCTCGCATTCTTCTTAGGGATGTGTACATTTCTCGCCGTTTCTAAAAACGTAAAAACAGCTTTTGGATTAGGTATCGCTGTTACTGTTGTTCTGGGTCTTTCTGTACCGTTGAATAACTTGGTTTACAACTATGTGTTACGTGATAATGCATTGATGGAAGGTGTTGATTTAAGTTTCTTAAACTTTATCACTTTCATTGGTGTGATTGCGGCACTGGTACAAATCCTAGAGATGATTTTAGACCGTTATTTCCCTGCGCTGTATAACGCACTAGGGATCTTCTTGCCACTTATTACCGTTAACTGCGCCATTTTCGGTGGTGTGTCATTTATGGCACAACGTGACTATAACTTTAGTGAATCTATTGTTTATGGTTTCGGCTCTGGGATTGGTTGGATGTTAGCCATCGTATTACTGGCTTCTATCCGTGAGAAAATGAAGTACGCGGATGTACCGGCAGGTATGAAAGGGTTAGGCGTTACTTTTGTCACCACAGGGTTGATGGCATTAGGTTTCATGTCCTTCTCTGGTGTTCAGCTATAAAGGGTGAGAAGAACTCATGGATATAATTATTCTAGGTGTCGTGATGTTTACCCTGATTGTATTGGTATTAACAGCGTTGATTTTGTTCGCAAAATCAAAACTGGTCAATACAGGGGATATTTCAGTTGAGGTCAATGGAGACCCAGAAAAAAGTTTTGATGCACCAGCAGGTGATAAATTACTTAACGTATTATCAAACGAAGGTATTTTTATTTCATCAGCTTGCGGTGGCGGTGGCTCTTGTGGTCAGTGTCGCGTTAAAGTGCTGGAAGGTGGCGGTGATATTTTACCGACAGAACTTTCGCATATTAACAAGCGTGAAGCTAAAGAAGGTTGTCGTTTAGCATGTCAGGTAAACGTAAAAAGCAACTTGAAATTAGAATTACCAGAAGAAATCTTTGGTGTTAAAAAGTGGGAATGTGAAGTTATCTCAAATGATAATAAAGCCACTTTCATTAAAGAATTAGTGTTAAAAATCCCTGAAGGTGAGGTTGTACCTTTCCGTGCTGGTGGATTTATTCAAATCGAATGTCCTCCTCATACGGTACGTTATGAAGATTTTGATGTACCAGAAGAGTATCGTGAAGATTGGGATAAATTTAATTTATTCCGTTATGTTTCTGACGTTAAAGAAACCACTGTACGTGCTTATTCAATGGCGAACTACCCTGAAGAGCATGGCATCATCATGTTAAACGTGCGTATTGCAACACCTCCGCCACGTAATCCTGATGTGCCACCTGGAATTATGTCATCGTATATTTGGTCATTAAAACCGGGCGATAAAGTGACAATTTCAGGACCATTTGGTGAATTCTTTGCTAAGAAAACTGATGCTGAGATGATCTTTATTGGTGGTGGTGCAGGTATGGCGCCAATGCGTTCACATATCTTCGACCAATTGAAGCGCTTACATTCTAAACGCAAAATCAGCTTCTGGTATGGTGCGCGTTCTGTTCGTGAAATGTTCTACACTGAAGATTTCGATATGCTTGCAAAAGAAAACGAAAACTTCACATGGAATGTCGCACTTTCAGATGCATTACCTGAAGATAATTGGACTGGCTATACTGGATTTATTCACAATGTGTTGTTTGAGAATTACCTCAAAAATCATCCAGCACCAGAAGATTGTGAATTCTATATGTGTGGACCGCCAGTGATGAACGCAGCAGTTATTAAAATGCTCAAAGATTTAGGCGTTGAAGATGAAAACATTATGCTGGATGACTTTGGAGGTTGATCCTAACTTCCGATAAAGCATAAATGAATGAAATGACAAGCGCCCACTTATGTGGGCGCTCATGATCAGAAGAGAGAGTTATGTTAAAAAGAAAGATGATAAATTGGATAGTGATGCTGTCTGCATTAGTTCTATTATCTGCATGTGGTGAAAAACAGCAGGTATTAGAAGGCGAAACCATGGGAACTTATTACTCGATTAAATATGTTCCTGATAGTAATTCACCTCCACAAAACGTCTTACAAACAGAGATTGATCGTATTCTTGAAGAAGTTAACGATCAAATGTCAACATATCGTCCTCATTCTGAACTCAGTCGTTTCAATCAAAGCCGTGAAATTAATACTCCATTTCCTGTTTCACCTGCAACAGCAAAAGTAGTCAGTGAAGCTATTCGCATTAATAAAATGACTGATGGTGCTTTAGATGTGACTGTGGGGCCGTTAGTGAATTTATGGGGATTTGGTCCAGAAGGTCGATTTACGCATCAACCTTCTGAAGATGAATTAGCAAAACGTAAACAGTGGATTGGAATTGATTATCTTGCTGTTGAAGGTAATTCGTTAATTAAGAAGATCCCTGAACTTTATGTTGATCTCTCTTCAATTGCTAAAGGCTATGGTGTTGATGCTGTAGCTGAATATTTAATTTCACAGAATATCACTAACTATATGGTTGATATTGGTGGCGAAGTAAGAACTCAAGGCGTGAATGGAAATGACAAGCTTTGGCGTATAGCGATTGAAAAACCAGCAAATGACGGTACAAAACAGAGTGTTCAGTTAATTATTGAACCGGGTGATAACTCAATTGCCACTTCTGGTGACTATCGTAACTATTTTGAAGAAAATGGTGTTCGTTTTTCTCATACTATTGACCCAACCACAGGTCACCCTATTAAACATAACCTTGTTTCTATCACTGTGATTGTGCCAACTTGCATGAGTGCTGATGGTCTTTCAACAGGGTTGAATGTTTTAGGGCCTGAAAAAGGGTTAGCAGTAGCAAACGAACTAAATATTCCTGTCTTTATGATAGTGAAAACTGAAAATGGGTTTGAAGAGCGTTATAGTAAAGCGTTCGCCCCATTCTTGAAAAAGTAGAATTTAAGGAGAGAAGGTTATGTTAAAAATATTTCTATTTGCCTTCATCTTATTCTTGATTGCCTTCTTTGGTATGGCATTAGGCTATATTGTAAAACGTAAAAGCCTTCAAGGTAGCTGTGGTGGTTTAGGTGCTATGGGCATTGAGAAAGAGTGTGATTGCCCAGAACCTTGTGATGCACGTAAAAAACGTATGGCAAAAGATGCAGCAAGAGAAGAATTGCTTAATAAAAATAGAATTCTTTGAGTAAGATATAAGAATAAGAAAAAGAGTGATGTATATATTTACATCACTCTTTTTTATTTCTTTCTAAGAAAACTAAGATAAAAGTGAGGACGCTTACTCTTTTCTAAATGCTTTCATATTTGCGGGTGAATCAACCATAACCGCATCAGCACCTAATTCAGTAGCTTGAATATAGTCTTTCTCTGTGTTGATCCCAAAAAGAACAATATGAGCATTGCCACCAGCACGAAAACAAGACATTGCATCTTTATCCCAACTCAGAACTGAAGCGGAACGCGCTTCTCCTAATGTGTACTTCTCAACAACCTCGACTTTGCGGTGAAGCTCAAGTCCGTACCAACGAGTAATATCTAAATTTTCAGGTAACAAGCAAACATGGCTCATTGTGGTATTGGCTAAAATATCACGAGTGATATCACGGCTTTCAAAACGTTGTACATTAGTCGGTAAGGCATCAAGAAATGCGGTATTTGTAGAATAAACGCGAGTTCTATCCAGTGCGTTATGATTACGAAGTACGGTTATTAATGCTTCTCCTTGGATTGCTGGATCAGCATCTGGTGATTTTAAATCAAGATAAAATTGTGTTGTGGGGAATAGAGTTAAGATCTCATCCAATGTCGGAATGGTGACACCTTTATTTCGATAAGGAAATTGCTGAGCTTCACCAAATTTATAGCCGGCATCCCATTGCTTCAGTTGTTGTGCAGTAAATTCAGAAACACTACCTTGCCCATTCGTTAAGCTTTTTAAATCGCTAGGGCGATAAAGGACAGGAATATTATCTTTCGATAATTGAATAGTGATCCAAATTGCATCAGCTTGATTAGAGAGCGCTGTTTTTATAGCAATTTCAGTATTTTCAGGGGCATCAGCTGTGCCACCACGATGTGCGATAATTTTAGGAGATGCCATAAGGATTACAGAATAAAAAAAGAGAGAAATAGCGATGAATAACTTGATCATGAAAAATTATTTCCTTGTTTTATATATAGTTACAAAACAATATTTAAAATTAATGTAATTAATCAACGAGCAAAAACAATCTATCATCACTTTGTGACAATTCTATAAATAAACAGACTAATTCAGATTTTTATGAGAAATACACCTCAATAGAGGGAGATAAGAGCGAATAAAAATTGTAGTTAATATTTATTTACTGTATATTTAAACAGTAAATAAAGTGAGGTGATTGTATGCGTAAAATTATTCATGTTGATATGGATTGTTTTTATGCTGCGATTGAAATACGAGATAATCCAGCACTAAAAGAGATCCCAATTGCGGTTGGAGGCAATGCCTCTAGTCGAGGTGTGATCTGCACGGCGAATTATCCCGCTCGTCGTTTTGGTGTTCGTAGTGCTATGTCAACAGCAACAGCGTTGAAGTTATGTCCTCACTTAAAAGTGCTACCCGGTAGGATGGCTCTCTATAAAGAGACATCAGCAAAAATACGTCAAATCTTTTCTCGTTATACTCACCTTATTGAACCTCTTTCACTCGATGAAGCTTATCTTGATGTCTCTGACAGTAAGCATTGTCATGGCTCAGCAACGTTGATGGCTCAAGAAATTCGCCAACAAATTTTTGATGAGTTAAATCTCACGGCATCCGCAGGTATTGCACCAATTAAATTTCTTGCAAAAATTGCCTCTGATATGAATAAACCTAACGGGCAATTTGTTATTACACCAGAACAAGTCGATGATTTTATTTTAAAATTACCACTTAATAAAATACCGGGTGTAGGTAAGGTGACATTTGCTCGTTTGCAAGAAATGGGGTTAGAAACTTGCGCTGATATTCGTCGCACCGATGTCATTTCTTTAGTAAAAACGTTTGGAAAATTTGGTCAAAATTTATGGGAACGCAGTCATGGTATTGATGAGCGCGAAATTAACCCAGATAGACTTAGAAAATCAGTCGGAGTTGAGCGCACTTTTGCTTCAGATATTAATTCTTGGGATGATTGCTTGGTATTACTTGACGGATTATATAGCGAATTGGAAAGGCGACTAACAAAAGTTAAACCGGATCTAAGGATAGCAAGGCAGGGCGTTAAATTAAAATTTGATGATTTTCAATTAACAACACAAGAGCATACTCATCCTATTTTAGAAAAAGCCGATTTAATCAATATTGCCTATCAAGCATGGCATGAGCGTCGAAATGGCAGAGGTGTGCGCTTGATCGGATTTCATGTCACCTTGCAAGATCCACAAATAGAACGACAACTTCTTTTGGCGCTATAAAAATTAAAAAAACCATAGTCGATCAACAGATAGACTATGGTTAACGCAGTTAATTTATGTAGTTAATCTATTTAGTTAATTTATTTAGTTAATTTATATAGTATTACCAGCGATAATTCATAGTTGCTGTCATCGTCCTGCCAATACCATAAAAACAAGCAGTATCACCAGCACAAGATGCAACATAATGTTTATTCGCAATATTATTCATATTAAGCTGAATTTCAGCACCTTTTAAAGAAGGTGATAGCTCACCTAATGAATAACCAATCATCGCATCGTAAAGAGTCACTGCGGGTACGCTAACTGTATTTTTTGTATCTCCTTGAGATACACCCACATATCTGACACCAACACCCGCTTTAGCGCCATTAAATAGCCCAGATGTTTCATCATATTGACCCCAAAGTGATGCCATATGCTTAGGAACTCTAGGGAGTTCTTTTCCTTGTGTTCCCGCAATAATGGTTTTTCTTACTTCAGTATCGATATAAGCATAACTGCTGATAAATGAAATATTTTCAGTTAATTGGCTATTAATTTGAGCTTCAACACCACGACTTCTAATTTCACCCACTGGTTCGAAATACGCTTTTTCAGCATTGTAGTTGGTAACATTACGTTGTTGTAATTGATAAACAGAGAGTGTTGCCAATGTTTGCTCATTTGGTGTGAGGTATTTTATTCCAGCTTCTAATTGACGACCTTCGCTAGGTTCAAAAGGGGCACTTCCTGGTGCTCGGCGAGTTTGTAAATTAGGCTCAAACGAAGTGCTATAACTAATATATGGCGAAATACCATTATCAAAAGCATATAAAAGTCCTGCACGACCCGTTAACTTATTATCATCTTGTTGATCATAGCTTTTCGCTAAGAAATCATGAGTACGAACTTGAGCCCAATCTTGGCGTAAGCCTGCAAGTAAGATCCAATTTTTCCATTGGATCTGATCTTGTAGATATAACCCGATTTGATCACGTTTTTGTAGCTGATCGGTCGCAGGTTTTTGTAAACTCATATCAATTGGATAGTGATAATTAGGATCACGCCAGTCAAGATCGTACTCTGAACCCATTGCTCGGAGCAAATTATCTTGATCTTTGCTCCACTGATAATCAATACCAGCAATCACAGTATGATTAAGTTTTGCAGTGGTAAAATCAGCTTGTAAACGAGTATCTATTCCTAAAGTATCTGTTTCACGCTGCTCTTGTTGCGCTCGGCGTTCAAGAACATAAGGGTTATCTTTTCTTAAAGAGCCAAATACAAGATATTTATATTTCTGATTAATATGGCTATATCGAGCATTTTGTACAATTTTTAGTGAATCACTAAATTCGTGTTCAAATTCATAGCCTATACCATATTGTTGACGCCATGATTTATGGTAATCGGGATTGTTAACATCAAAATCAAAGGGAATAGTACCTGCTGGAGTACTTTTAACCGTTCCATAAGCAGGTAAAAAATTACGATACCCAGCTTCAGGCTCTTGCTGAATAAAGCTTAACAGTGTTAAACGAGTTTGTTCATTAGGTAAGAAAGTAATAGCAGGTGCAAGTGCAAAACGTTCTTCTTTATAGTTTTTTATTTGAGTGTGTTGTGTTTTTGCAACACCGTTTAGGCGATAAAGCACTCGATTGTCATCACTTAATGCACCTGAAAAATCAAAAGCAGTTTCTGCTAATTTATCATTGCCAGCTCGTACTTGAATATGGCGAATAGGGGTTGCGGTTGGTCTTTTACTTGTCATTGCCACAAGGCCACCCGGATTAACTTGGCCATAAAGAACGGATGCCGGCCCTCTAACAACTTCAACGCGCTCTAATAACCAGGGATCAATTGCACCAGTTGATGATGAAGCGCCCATTCCATAACTTAGGCCGTCAAGAAAACGGGGTGCATAACTGTATCCGCGAATAAAAACCTCATCATTACGATTAGAACTTCCACGATATTCTGTGAAAACTCCGGGCGTATAACGTAATGCTTGAGAAACTGAACTGACATCTTGAGCATCCATTTGATCACGTGTGATCACACTAATGGATTGTGGTGTTTTTTCAATTTCACTCGGTGTTTTATTTGTTGATAACGTTTTTGTTGCCACAAAACCGGAAACAGGCGCTTGAGGATCTTGCGATGGAGATGCTGTAACAATTATCTTTTCAGGGACATTTTGATTGACGGCCGCATGAATTTGAACAGAGAGTAAACTTAGAGGTAAGGCGAGAAAGACGCTAGCAACGTAATTTTTATTAGACACAATAGAACCCTTTGGTTTTTTATTTTTTAACTTTAAATGCGGAAGTCATGAAAATATCACCCCAAATACATTAATGCTAATGATAATGATTAGCATTCTATATATTTAATTTATTAAGATTTATTTTTTATTCCATAATGGAATAAGTGATTATGGAATTGGCTATATGAGGAATAAATTATGATCTTTAAGGGAAATAGCGTGTGATTTGAGGGGATAATTTATTTTTTGGTGATAGCTTTAGGCACAAAAAACCCGCCAATTAAGCGGGTTTCATTATTAACATTAAAGCAAAATTATTTAGCAGGGATCGCTTTTAAAATTGCAGTTAATAATTGCCAGTATTGACCGACGCTCTTAACGTGAACGCGCTCGTCTGGTGAGTGAGCACCACGGATTGTTGGCCCAATAGAAACCATATCCATATCTGGGTAAGGTTTTTTGAACAGACCACACTCAAGACCCGCGTGGATAACCATGATGTTTGGCACTTTATCAAACAGTTGTTGGTAAGTGTCACGAACTAAATGCATAACAGGAGAGTCTGCATCTGGTTTCCAACCTGGGTAACCGCCTTTGGTTTCGATGTCCGCTTTAGCCAGTTTTGCTAATGCTGTCAGCATACTAACAACATAGGTTTTACCGCTATCAATCAGAGAACGAATTAAGCATAGGATTTCTACTTTATCGTCAACAATGCTAACAACACCTACGTTTAATGAAGTTTCAACAACACCTTCAACGTCGTCACTCATACGAATAACGCCATTTGGCATAGCATTAAGTAGGTTGATTAAGCGCTCTTGGCAATCTGCGGTGAAAACTTTTTTATCTGTTGTTGTATCAATTAATTCAACTTTCAGATTTTTTTCAGCAATAGCTAATTCAGTTTTTAGCAGAGCTTCAAATTTCGCTTTTACTGCGTCTAGTTGGTTTGCTTTATCTGCTGGAATTGCAAAAACAATGTTTGCTTCACGAGGAATAGCATTACGCAGTGTACCACCGTGGAAATCAATTAATTTCAGTGATAATTCTTCTGCATGACCCGCTAAGAAACGCGCTAATAATTTATTTGCGTTACCTAAACCTAAATGGATATCACCACCTGAGTGACCACCATTTAATCCTTTCAGAACCAGTTGCTTAACAACGTGACCTGCTGGGATAGCATCGTAAGAAAGGCTTACTGTGGTTTTAACATCAATACCACCCGCACAACCCATGTAGATTTCACCTTCTTCTTCAGAGTCTGTGTTGATAAGAATATCAGCTTGTAACCAACCTGGTTGTAAACCAAATGCACCGTCCATGCCGGTTTCTTCAGTCATAGTTAACAGGACTTCTAATGGACCGTGTTTAACAGTATCGTCAGCTAAAACAGCTAATGCAGATGCCATACCTACGCCATTATCAGCACCTAATGTAGTGCCTTTAGCTTTGATCCATTCACCATCAATGTAAGGTTGAATTGGATCTTTAGTGAAGTCGTGAACGGTGTCGTTGTTTTTTTGTGGCACCATATCTAAGTGTGCTTGTAAAACAACGGCTTTACGATCTTCCATGCCTTTAGTTGCTGGTTTACGAATTAAAATATTGCCAACTGCATCGCGCTGTGCAAAAAGACCTTTTTCACTTGCCCAAGAAAGAATATGGGAAGCTAAGGCTTCTTCATGATGTGATGGATGTGGAATCGAACAAATTTTTGCAAAAATATCCCATAGTGGTTGTGGGGATAGAGTAGATAGTTCAGACACGATGGATCTCCTCTAACAGCATCTGTGTTATTGATAGCCTACCGCTATTTTAAGGGTTAGCTTTATTATTCTGAGCGTTATACGCCAATATAGTTGAGAATATCACTTTCTTCTGATGAATGCGTCATTCTATTCACATCTCTATCTAAGAAATTAGATCTCTATTTGTATTCATTTTTTATATAGCTCGTTTTTTAATCATAAAAAGACATTACAGAAAAAAATAAGGATAATCTCACCTGTTTTCACGTTTTCTCTGGTTTTTAGGCGCTCAAATCACTATAATCTCGCGCAACCTTTTTTTCCGCAAAAAAGCTTCTCTCGAAATTCAAGTAGCTAGGATCACAATATTATGAGCGAAAAATATGTTGTAACGTGGGATATGTTGCAAATACATGCCCGTCAATTGGCGCAACGTTTATTACCAGTCGAACAGTGGACAGGCATTATTGCTGTCAGCCGTGGGGGATTAGTCCCTGCTGCATTACTTGCTCGTGAATTAGGTATCCGTCATGTAGATACAGTTTGCATTTCTAGCTATGACCACGATCATCAGCGCGACCTCAAAATCTTAAAAAAAGCAGAAGGTGATGGTGAAGGCTTTATCGTTGTTGACGATTTAGTTGATACTGGTGGTACTGCTAAAGTTATTCGTGACATGTATCCAAAAGCGCATTTCGTCACTATCTTTGCAAAACCAGAAGGGCGCCCTTTAGTGGATGATTTTGTGGTTGACATTCCGCAAAATACATGGATTGAACAGCCTTGGGATATGGGTGTTGCCTTTATTCCACCAGTTTGCGATCAAAAATAAGTTGATAGCATTCGTTTTGCTGTTTTAATTGAGATCCTCGCTTAGGCGGGGATTTTTGTTTTGAAGCTTTTTTCTCTTCCTCTTAATGATGTCTTCGTGCGATTGCTTGTCGTGATACACATTGTTCCAGTCAATTTCATGCTATGATAAAGCCAGACTTTTAAGCCCCTTTATACGATATCCACTGATTTGAAGAGTGATATGGCAAACAATACGAATCTTTCTGAAACTTTATTTAAGCCACGAGCAAAACACGCTGAAACCTCAACGCTAATTCAGTATACCCATCCAAAATCGAATATTAATACCTATAGCGTGCTTAATGGTACGAGCCAACAAAATTGGTATCGAACTATTCAACGTTTACTGTGGATTTGGCGTGGAATTTCTCCTATTGAGATAGAAGAGGTGTTAAGCCGAATTGCGGTACAGGATGCCCCTCGTAGTGATGATAAATTTATTGATACTGTTATCGGGTATCGTAAAGGTGGTTGGTCATTTGAGTGGTCGCATCAAGCGATGATCTGGCAACAAAAAGCATTACGTGAAGAGTCTGGTGATGCCGCAGCAGATTGTTGGTTACAAGCCGCTCATCTTTATAGTATTGCCGCATATCCCTTTATTAATGGTGATTTTTTAGCGGATCAAGCCGTTATTTTGTCGATGAAAGCCTTTGAGAATGCGACGAAATTTTCTTCTTTTGAAGTCAAGAAACTGACATTTAAATTAGAAGGAAAAGGGACGACAACAGGTTTTCTACATTTACCCAAAGATTGTAGAGGCCCTTATCCTACCGTGTTATTTTGCGGCGGATTAGACGGCTTACAAAGCGATTATGTTAGCTTCTTCCGTGACTATCTTTCCCCTAAAGGTATTGCAATGTTAACTCTGGATATGCCCGCAATTGGTTATTCAGTAAAACAAAAACTAACGGAAGATACATGCCATTTACAAGGTGAAGTTCTAAAGCAACTTTCTGAAGTACCTTGGATTGATCATACTCGTGTTGGTGTGATGGGGTTTCGCTTTGGCGGTAATATTGCTGTGCGTTTAGCTTATATCTACCCAAAATTGATTAAAGGTGTTGTTGCCTTAGGTCCGTTGATCCACACTTTCTTTACCCAAGCTGAATTACAGAAAAAAATTCCTGTGATGTATCTTGATGTGTTAGCAAGCCGCTTAGGATTATGGAATATTGACGAGAATAATCTTCGATTATCGTTAAGCAGTTATTCTCTGAAAAACCAAGGTTTGATTGGGCGACGTATGCCTGTTCCTATGATGGGGGTTTATTGGAAAGGGGATGAAATGAGCCCTAAAGAGGATTCGCAATTAATTGCACGCTCCTCTATGGATGGTGACATTCTTGCTATTAATGATAAACCGCTTTATGAAGGTTTAGAGCTTGCGTTACAAAAAAGTGCAGATTGGATCTATGATAAATTAATATAATTAATTTTGAACAATAACTTGCTAATTATATTAGATTATATAACAGTAGAGTTTCTAAGGAGACTGAATTTATGACTTCATCTTTGAACCCTACCCGAGGTAAGTTATTAAAGCGTTTTGCTCAAATCGGACCTTATATCCGAGAGCAACAATGCCAAGAGAGCCAGTTCTTTTTTGACTGTTTAGCAGTTTGTGTAAATAAAAAAGTCGCGCCGGAAAAACGAGAGTTTTGGGGCTGGTGGATGGAATTAGAACGTAATAATGAACAGCTTATTTATCATTATCAAATTGGGCTATTCGATAAAAATGGTGATTGGCTCCATCAGAACATAAGTAAGAATGATGTTGTTGAGTCAATCAATGAAACACTTATTCGTTTTCATGAATTTCTTCAACTTGCGGTGAGTGAATTAGAGATGACACTCATCCCCGATGAAAAAATGAACAAATTTCCTCTTCCCATTCAGCCCTAATTTTGTGTTAGGGCAACTTTTCATAGATTTTGCGTTATGTCAGTTGGCATAACGCTTCTCTCCTGATAAAACTGTGTATTATCTTTTTAAATAATCAACAAGAATGGTAAATGTTATGAGTAGCAGCCAAACGCTGGTTGTTAAATTAGGGACGAGTGTACTTACTGGTGGTTCACGACGTCTGGATCAGTCTCATATTGTTGAGCTGGTTCGCCAATGCGCTAAACAACACGAAAAAGGGCACCGGATTATTATTGTCACTTCTGGTGCAATTGCAGCAGGACGTGAGTATTTGAATTATCCTGATTTGCCCGCAACTATTGCGTCAAAGCAGTTGCTTGCCGCTGTGGGGCAAAGTGCCTTAATTCAAGTATGGAAACAGTTATTTGCTATCTACGGTATTCATATTGGTCAAATGCTATTAACACGTGCTGATATTGAAGATAGAGAACGTTTCCTGAATGCGCGTGATACATTACATGCGCTGTTAGATAACCATATTATTCCCGTTATCAATGAAAATGATGCTGTTGCCACCGCAGAAATTAAAGTGGGTGATAACGATAACTTGTCAGCATTAGCCGCTATTTTAGGTGGTGCTGATAAGCTGTTATTACTAACGGATATTGAAGGGCTTTACACGGCTGATCCTCGTAGTAATCCAGATGCTAAACTGATCCCTGAAGTTTTTGATATCAATGATGAGTTACGCCAAATGGCGGGTGATAGCGTATCTGGTCTAGGCACGGGTGGTATGGCAACAAAATTGCAAGCAGCAACCGTTGCAGGACGCGCGGGTATTGATGTTGTTATCGCCGCCGGCGTACAACCTGAAGTTATTGCCAAAGTGATCAATGATGAACCTGTTGGAACATTATTTCATGGTTTACAAAGTCCATTAGAAGCGCGTAAGCGGTGGATCTTTGGTGCGCCAATTGCTGGTGTAATAGTAGTTGATGAAGGGGCTGAAAACGCAATTAAAGAAAAAGGTAGCTCCCTTTTACCAAAAGGTATCAAAGAGATTAAAGGCGATTTCTCTCGTGGATGTGTTATTCGCATTCAAAGTTTACAAGGTAAAGATCTCGCTCATGGTGTTGCGCACTATAATAGTGATGCATTGCGTTTAATTGCAGGGCACCATTCACAAGAAATTAGTCAAATTTTAGGTTACGAGTATGGCAGTGTTGCTGTGCATCGTGATGATATGATTGTTAGCTAAGGAGCCTTCTGATGTTAGAACAAATGGGTAAATCTGCAAGAGAGGCATCTTGGCATTTAGCTCAACTATCAACAGAGCAAAAAAATCAGGCATTATTAGTTATGGCTGATTTATTAGAACAACAAGAAGCGTCAATTCTTGCAGCAAATGAAAAAGATATGCAAGCGGCTCGCGAAGCCAATATCAATGCCGCTATGCTTGATCGTTTATTACTTAATTCAGCACGTTTAAAAGCGATCGCCGATGATGTTCGACAAGTGTGTCGCTTAGAAGATCCTGTGGGTCAAGTTATTGATGGTCGTATGCTAGATAGCGGTTTACGTTTAGAGCGTCGCCGTGTGCCGCTGGGTGTTGTGGGTGTTATTTATGAAGCTCGCCCTAATGTTACGATTGATGTTGCTTCTTTATGTTTGAAAACAGGTAATGCGGCTATTCTTCGTGGCGGAAAAGAAACTTATCACACTAACCAAGCGGTTGTTGCGGTTATTCAACAAGCATTAGAAAAATGTGGTATTCCAGCCGGCGCTATTCAGGCAATTGATAAGCCTGATCGTGAGTTAGTCGCTAAAATGCTAAAAATGGATGAGTATATTGATATGCTTATTCCACGAGGCGGAGCAGGGCTGCATAAACTTTGCCGTGAACAATCAACCATTCCAGTTATTACTGGTGGTATCGGTGTTTGCCATACTTTTGTGGATGAGAGTGCAGATTTAGAAAAAGCATTAACGGTTATCGTAAATGCAAAGGTACAACGTCCAAGCGCGTGTAATTCTTTAGAAACGCTTTTAGTACACGAGAATATTGCAGATCTCTTTTTACCACAGTTAAGCGATGCTATGGCAGCTCAAAAAGTGACTTTACATTCAAGTGAAAAGGCATTGGCAGGGCTGAAAAAAGGCGTCGCTACTGTTGTTGATGTGAAAGATGCAGATTATTGCGATGAATGGTTATCACTTGATTTAAATGTAGAAGTGGTAAGTGGTTTAACTGAAGCAATTAGTCATATTCGTCGTTATGGTACTGCACACTCTGACGCTATTTTAACGCAATCTATTGCTAATGCTGATCGCTTTGTTCGCCAAGTTGATTCGGCTGCGGTGTATGTTAATGCAAGTACGCGTTTTACTGATGGTGGACAATTCGGTTTAGGTGCCGAAGTTGCTGTTAGTACACAGAAATTACATGCTAGAGGCCCAATGGGATTAGATGCTCTAACGACCTATAAATGGATTGGCTACGGCGATAATACAATTCGTAGCTAATTGTTAATATGAATAAATAAGCCATACTTTTCTAAAGTGTGGCTTTATTTTTTTGTTACATCAGGTATGATATTTTATACTTTACAGCATGTAAATTTTTAATTACACCCCTAAAAGGGAACACACTATGGAGATAGTGCATTTTATGGATAGTACAATTTACCTTATCGGACCTAGAGGTGCAGGCAAAACAACAGTAGGTAAAGCACTTTCCCTTGCGTTAAATTATAGATTCATTGATACAGATGATTGGATAACTCAAAAATATCAACAAACTATATCGACTATGGTTCAAGAGAAAGGTTGGGATTTTTTTCGACAAACTGAGTCAGAAGCGCTCGTCCAAGTTAGCCAACCTAATCAAGTTATCTCAACAGGTGGCGGTATGATTTTGGCAGATCAAAATCGTGCTTATATGAAATCTTCTGGTGTTACTATTTATTTACAGGCATCTCTTGAAACTTTAGTTGAGCGTTTGTCCCAAGATCCGAATGAAGCACAAAGACCAAGTTTGACGGGGAAAACGTTAGTTTCAGAAATGAATGACGTTTTGGTTAAACGTGAACCTTTATATTTGCAATGTGCTGATATTATTGTGGATGCTGGATTACCTATTAATGAGATTATTGAGGCAATTCTCGCAAAACTCACGAAATAATTAAGAAGTCGTCTGATATAAAGGATAAAACAGGGAACATCTATTTTATTTTCATCACATCCTATTTATAGTAAGGCTAATTATAGCAAAATGAGATATGGATATGATGTTGATAGCGTTTTTTAAAACACTATTTAAATTCTTATTTAGAATAAGAATTGAAGGACTTGTTAATCAGTTTTCACAATATGAAAAATGTATAATTACACCAAATCATACTTCTTTTATTGATGGTATATTATTACGCTTATTCCTGCCTATTAATCCTGTGTTTGCTGTTTATACCTCTGTTGCTTCCGCAAAAACGACAAGATGGTTAGGTCGTTATGCTGATATCGTACCTTTAGATCCCGCCAACCCAATGGCTGTTCGTCAGTTAGTTAAAGAAGTGGATAAAGGTCGTCCTGTTGTGATTTTCCCAGAAGGAAGGATCACAGTAACAAATGGTTTGATGAAAATTTATGAAGGTGCTGCTTTTATTGCCGCAAAATCAGGCGCTAAAGTTGTTCCTGTTAGAATTGAAGGAGCTGAATTCAGCTATTTTTCACGAGTACGTAAAAGCTTACGAGTAAAATCTCAATTCTTTCCTAAAATCACCATCAAGGTACTTCCTGCTGTTGATTTACCGATGCCAAAAGCTGAAAAGTCTTCTGAGCGTCGCCGATTAGCGGGTGAAGCCATGCGTGACATCATGATGGAAGCCATCATGCAAACGCGCCCTAATATCACGCTATATGAAGCATTTTTACAGGCAATGTCTCAATATGGTCGATTTAGTCCGCTAATTTCTGATATCAATCTAAAAGAAGATTCTTATCAAGGGTTACTGAAAAAAACGTTAGGGATCAGCCGATTAATTGAGCGCTATACAGAGCCCAAAGAGCGTATCGGTTTACTGCTTCCAAATACAACCGTCACTGCGGCTGCACTATTAGGTGCAACAATGCGTCAACGTGTTGTGGCAATGCTTAACTATACGGCGGGTAGTTTAGGTGTACAAAATGCGATGAAAGCCGCATCAATCAAAACCATTTTTACATCACGTCAATTTTTAGAAAAAGGGAATTTATTACATATTCCTGAGCAAACCCCAGAAGCGAATTGGATTTATCTTGAAGATCTAAAAGATACTGTTACCAGTGAAGATAAACGCTGGGTCCTCAAACACCTAGTTACGCCTAAAAAAGCGATGTTACCGCAAGACGCACATGATGCAGCCGTTATTCTATTTACATCAGGCTCTGAAGGTACGCCTAAAGGTGTTGTTCATAGTCATTCAAGTTTATTGGCTAATGTTGATCAAATTCGCGCTATTGCTGATTTTTCACCGAAAGACAAATTTATGTCAGCATTGCCGTTATTCCATGCATTTGGTTTAACCGCTTGTTTACTGACTCCAATTTGCTTGGGGGCGCGCGTTTTTCTTTACCCAAGTCCGTTACACTATCGAGTTGTGCCTGAATTGGTCTATGACCAAAACTGTACGGTGTTGTTTGGTACATCAACTTTTTTAGGAAACTACGGAAAATTTGCCCACCCTTATGATTTTGCCAGAGTCAGATATGTGGTTGCTGGAGCTGAAAAGCTTTCTGAATCGACTCGTGTTTTATGGCAAGAGAAATTCGGTATTCGTATTTTAGAAGGTTATGGTGTAACAGAATGCGCACCTGTTGTTTCAATCAACGTGCCTATGAGTGCCAAAGCTCATACAGTGGGGCGTTTGTTACCCGGTATGGAAGGGCGCTTAATTCCAATGAATGGTATTGCCGAAGGCGGTAGACTACAACTACGTGGTCCTAACGTAATGATGGGATATTTACGCGTTGAATCACCTGAAAAACTGGAAGTCCCTGTCGCAACCAATGCTGAAGGTATTGACGAAGAAGGTTGGTACGACACTGGTGATATCGTTGCTATTGATAGTGAAGGTTTTTGTACTATTAAAGGGCGTGTAAAACGCTTTGCAAAAATTGCGGGTGAAATGGTTTCTCTTGAGGGTGTTGAGCAACTTGCACGTAAAGCATCTAAAGGTGAGCACGCCGTTGTGACTATAAGTGATAAGCGCAGAGGTGAATCATTAGTCCTGTTCACAACCGATAAGCAATTAGATCGTAGTACGCTGTCAGCATTGGCAAAATTGGAAGGTGTTGCTGAAATTGCTGTACCAAAGGATATTCGTTTTATCAAAGAAATTCCTGTTTTAGGAAGTGGGAAAACGGATTTTGTCTCATTGAAAAAACTTGCTGAACAGGAAAATAACTAATGTCAGAGAATATTAGCCAGCCTCCTTTAATGAGTAAAGGAATGAAAGCGGTATTGATATCGCAATTTCTTTCTGCTTTTGCTGACAATGCATTATTGTTTGCGATCCTCGCTCAGTTTAAATCGGCGCTTTACCCAGAGTGGAGCCAGCCTGTTTTACAAATGGTCTTTGTGCTGGCTTTTATTCTCTTAGCACCTTTTGTGGGACAGTTTGCTGATCGTAATCCTAAAGGTAGGGTTATGCTCAGTGGCAACCTTTTAAAATTCGTAGGTGCATTTCTTATTTGTGTAGGCTCAGACCCTTTCCTTGGTTATGCCTTAGTCGGCATTGGCGCAGCTGTTTATTCTCCTGCTAAATATGGCATTTTGGGTGAATTAACAGATGGCGAGCGTTTAGTTAAAGCAAATGGCTTAATGGAAGCATCTACCATTGCTGCTATTTTACTGGGATCAGTCATAGGCGGTTTGCTCTCAGATTGGAACATTGTTTTTGCATTAGGTGTTTGCGCGGCAATGTATGCCTTAGCTGTATTTGTTAACTTTGGTATACCTAAATTATCAGCAGCTCAAATTGGTCGTGGTTGGAACATTAAAAAAATGTTTATTCAGTTTCTTGAAGCTACACGTACTTTATGGGCTGATAAAGAAAGTCGCTTTTCTTTAGTGGGAACCAGCATGTTTTGGGGAGCGGGAGTCACATTGCGTTTCTTACTGGTTCAATGGGTACCTATTGCTTTAGGTATGACTGATAATACGACACCTACTGTATTAAATGCGATGGTTGCCATTGGTATTGTGGTCGGTGCTGGATTAGCCGCTAAATTTGTGACACTAAAAACAGTACGCCGCTGCATGCCTGCCGGTATTTTAATTGGTCTTGGTGTTGTTTACTTCTCATTGCAAACTTCAATTATTCCATCCTATCTAATCCTTATCATCATCGGTGTTTTTGGTGGCTTCTTTGTCGTTCCTTTGAATGCGTTATTACAAGATAAAGGAAAGCACAGTGTGGGTGCTGGCAATGCTATCGCTGTACAAAACTTAGGTGAAAATACGGCAATGCTATTAATGCTTGGATTATTCTCACTGGTTACGAGCATTGGTGTCTCTGTCGTTGCTATCGGAATTGGCTTTGGTGCTATCTTTGCCTTAGCAATTGGTGGTTTATGGTTATGGGATTGCACCAGAAAAAAATCTTAAACAGTGAGATTTAGAATAGAGGTTAGATGAACCTTAATGATAAATTACGATGAAATGACCCGCCTAAGTATTGAGGTGGGTAAAGCGTTAATTGAAAAGAAGAGTACGATAACAACGGCTGAATCTTGCACTGGCGGATGGATTGCGAAAATTATCACGGATATCGCAGGAAGTTCTGAATATTATCACCGTGGCTTTGTAACATATAGCAATGAAGCAAAGCATGAAATGATAGGTGTTGATGAACAAACTTTGCTTAAATACGGCGCGGTGAGTGAAGAAGTCGTTCTTCAAATGGCTAAAGGGGCACTACTAACAGCTAATGCAGATTTTGCAGTGTCTGTTAGTGGTATTGCCGGACCCGGTGGTGGGAGTGAAGAAAAACCTGTTGGTTTAGTTTGGTTCGGCTTTGCAATGAAAACACCAACAGGTATTCAAACTACGGCAAAACACTGTATATTCAGTGGTTCACGAGAGCAAGTAAGAGCTGAATCTGTTGTTTTTTCTTTAAAATCAATACTTAAAGAAATTATTAATAATTAACTTGATACTGTATGATTATACAGTATAATGAATTTCAACAAGCAAAATCATATACGTTTTAATGGTAGTGACCCATATTTATGTTTCACTGCCCAGAGGGAGATAACATGGCTATTGATGAAAACAAACAAAAAGCATTGGCCGCAGCACTTGGTCAAATTGAAAAGCAATTTGGTAAAGGGTCTATCATGCGTCTGGGTGAAGATCGTTCCATGAACGTTGAAACCATCTCTACGGGTTCTTTATCATTAGACGTTGCTTTAGGTGCTGGTGGTTTACCACGTGGTCGTATTGTTGAAATCTATGGCCCAGAATCTTCTGGTAAAACTACCTTAACTCTACAAGTTATCGCAGCTGCTCAACGTGAAGGCAAAATTTGTGCATTTATCGATGCTGAGCACGCTTTAGATCCTATCTATGCTAAAAAGCTGGGCGTAGATATTGATAACCTGCTGTGTTCTCAGCCTGATACTGGTGAACAAGCCTTAGAAATTTGTGATGCATTATCTCGTTCTGGTGCTGTTGATGTTATCGTTGTTGACTCCGTTGCCGCTTTAACACCAAAAGCAGAAATTGAAGGCGAAATTGGTGATTCGCACGTTGGTTTAGCGGCTCGTATGATGAGCCAAGCTATGCGTAAATTAGCGGGTAACCTGAAAAACTCAAATACATTACTTATTTTCATCAACCAAATTCGTATGAAAATCGGTGTTATGTTTGGTAACCCAGAAACCACAACAGGCGGTAATGCACTTAAATTCTACGCTTCTGTACGCTTAGATATTCGTCGTATCGGTTCTGTTAAAAACGGTGATGAAGTTGTTGGTAGTGAAACACGCGTTAAAGTGGTGAAAAATAAAATTGCAGCACCATTTAAACAAGCTGAATTCCAAATTATGTATGGCGAAGGTATCAATACCTTTGGTGAACTGATTGATTTAGGTGTTAAACATAAATTGGTAGAGAAAGCGGGTGCATGGTACAGCTACAATGGTGAGAAAATTGGTCAAGGTAAAGCCAATGCAACAACTTACCTAAAAGAACACCCTGAAATGTACAATGAGTTAAACACAAAATTACGTGAAATGTTATTAAATCATGCTGGCGAATTTACTAGCGCAGCTGATTTTACTAACGATAGCGATGATGCAGCAGATATTGAAGAAACAGAAGAATAATTCTTTTGCCAATGCCTAAATTGCTAAATTGAATGCGTATTAAAACATATTACGATTATCGTAGTTGTAAAACACTAGTCAATTAATGTGATTTAACTCACTTAAAAAGGAAGCTATAAAAAGGCTTCCTTTTTGCTATATGTCGTATTTTTTATTCAAAATAGGGTTAAAATTAGCCTTATTTTGTTTTCTTCCTATAAAAAATAGCCTTTAACACTACTTTATTTAATATAACGATATTTTTTACTAATCTATTTTTTTTAGTTGTATGAAATTTTATATAGTGAAATTTTGGTGATATATTCTTATCAATAATTAATCTAAATAAGAATCATTACGATAATCTGGTTGCACCAGATAGTAAATAATTGACATATAAAGATAAATATCTTCAAGATATTTGGATCTAATTTAAATTGTATTTAAAGGTTTGTTGAGATGTAAGGTGAATTTTATACTGACAAGCGCTTTTATTTTAGTAAGTTATCGTGCTCTTAATATCTTATTTAAGTAATAGTGCTTATGTGTTTATAACTAATTACCATGAGAAAAAGAGATTATTTGTAGAAAAGAAACGTATAGAGAGTAATTCCATAAAAGATCAGTAATAACAAATACTTTTTAATAATTACAAAATGAAAATACTTTCAGTTGTTAACATTTCCCAAGATAATTGCTCTTAAATAGAGAAAAGTCCCATTCTCAGATAACAATCCCACTTTCAGAAAAAAACTAGACGATTTACAATGTCAACACGAATAAGTTTATCGGGGGTTTTACTTCTGACAGAAGAAATTCTATCTTATCCCTACTTATGTATTCGTTGGCTAAGTAGAGGTAACAATAAACCTCCTCTAACTAGATTTCTAATTTCTGTTTTTCCAGCTTGATTTCGGGATAATTATGAGCAAAAGCACCGCTGAGATCCGTCAGGCGTTTCTCGACTTTTTTCATACTAAAGGACATCAAATAGTACCTAGCAGTTCTTTGGTTCCAAATAACGATCCAACATTGCTGTTTACAAACGCAGGGATGAACCAATTCAAAGATGTATTTCTTGGATTGGATAATAGACCTTATTCCCGAGCGACAACCGCGCAACGCTGTGTGCGCGCTGGTGGTAAACATAACGATTTAGAAAATGTAGGTTATACCGCTCGTCACCATACCTTTTTTGAAATGCTAGGTAATTTCAGTTTTGGTGACTATTTCAAACATGATGCAATCAATTTTGCTTGGGAATTATTAACAAGCAAAGAGTGGTTCAACTTACCTAAAGAAAGACTTTGGGTAACCGTATATGCCACAGATGATGAAGCTTATGATATTTGGAATAAAGAAATTGGTATTCCAGCAGAAAGAATCATCCGTATTGGTGATAACAAAGGCGCACCATTTGCATCAGATAACTTCTGGCAAATGGGGGATACAGGCCCTTGTGGACCTTGTACAGAAATATTTTATGATCATGGTGACCACATTTGGGGCGGACCTCCAGGATCACCAGAAGAAGATGGCGATCGCTATATTGAGATCTGGAACATCGTCTTCATGCAATTTAACCGTAAGTCAGACGGCACAATGGACCCATTACCAAAGCCTTCTGTAGATACTGGTATGGGATTAGAGCGCATTACAGCTGTTTTACAGCATGTAAACTCTAACTATGACATTGATTTATTCCGCTTGTTAATTGAATCAGTTGCTAAAGTAACTAATGCATCAGATTTAAGTAATAAATCATTACGCGTTATTGCAGATCATATTCGTTCTTGTTCATTCCTTATTTGTGACGGTGTTATTCCTTCTAACGAAGGTCGTGGCTATGTATTGCGTCGTATTATTCGTCGTGCAGTACGTCATGGTTATATGCTTGGCGCAAAAGATACCTTCTTCTATAAGTTAGTAGCTCCATTAATTGAAGTTATGGCAGAAGCTGGTGAAGAGTTAAAACGTCAACAAGCTATCGTTGAAAAAGTATTAAAAACGGAAGAAGAGCAGTTTGCTCGTACATTAGAACGTGGTCTTCAACTATTAGATGAAGAGCTTGCTCAATTAACAGATGACGTTCTTCCAGGTGAAACTGCTTTCCGCCTTTACGATACTTATGGTTTCCCTATCGATTTAACCGCTGATGTTTGTCGTGAAAGAAATATCAAAGTTGATGAAAAAGGCTTTGAAATCGCAATGGAAGAGCAACGTAAACGTGCTCGTGAATCCAGCGGTTTCGGTACTGACTATAATAGTTTAATCAAAGTGGATAGCCGCAGTGAGTTCTCTGGTTATGATCATGATGAACAGCAGGGCACAATTACCGCTATTTTCCATAACGGGCAATCAGTCACTGAATTAAAAGCAGGTGAAGAAGGTATTATCTTCTTAAATAAAACCGCATTTTATGCAGAGTCTGGTGGTCAGGTTGGTGATAAAGGTGTTCTAACAGGTAAAGATAGCCTGTTTGAAGTCACAGATACGCAAAAATACGGTAAAGCTATTGGTCATATTGGTAAAGTTAACGTAGGGTCATTTATTGTTAACCATAAAATCAATGCCACTATCGATATTGCTCGTCGTGATGCTATTCGTTTAAATCACTCTGCTACACACTTATTGCATGCAGCATTGCGCCAAGTTCTGGGTACGCATGTTACTCAAAAAGGTTCTTTAGTTAACGATAAGTATCTGCGTTTTGACTTTTCTCATTTTGAAGCGGTTAAACCAGAACAATTACGACAAATTGAAGATATTGTAAATGCGCAAATCCGTCTTAACTCACCAGTTGTCACTGAGTTAATGGATCTTGAAGATGCAAAAGAAAAAGGTGCGATGGCGCTCTTTGGTGAAAAATACGACGAACGAGTTCGTGTTTTAACCATGGGTGACTTCTCTACTGAGCTTTGCGGCGGTACTCACGCTTCTAGAACGGGTGATATTGGTTTATTCCGCATTGTCAGTGAGTCAGGTACGGCAGCTGGTATTCGTCGTATTGAGGCGATTACTGGTATTGCAGCAATTGAGAGTATTCATGAACAATCAGATCTTATCTCTCTTGTTGCACAAGTTCTAAAAAGCGATGGTACAAACTTGGTCGAAAGAATCAAAACAGTCCAAGAAAAACATCGTTTATTAGAAAAAGAACTTCAACAACTAAAAGATCAGCAAGCTGCTCAAGAGAGTTCCTCTTTAGGTAGCCAAGCTAAAAACGTGAAAGGTATCAAACTTTTAGTTCGTGAGCTTAATGGTGTTGAGCCAAAAATGTTAAGAACAATGGTTGATGATTTAAAAAATCAATTAGGTTCTGCAATTATTGTGCTTTCTACTATTTCTGATGGTAAAGTGAGCTTAATTGTTGGGGTCACTAAAGATTTAACTGCTAAAGTTAAAGCTGGTGAGTTAATTAGTTTTGTAGCACAGCAAATTGGCGGTAAAGGTGGCGGTCGCCCTGATATGGCTCAAGCTGGTGGTACTGACGTTGAAGCCTTACCTGCAGCTTTGGCAAGTGTTGACGAGTGGGTTGAATCGCATCTGTAAGCGATAGCAACCTGAAAAAAGGCGCTATCCCTGTTAGTGTAGGGATAACGCCTTATAGAGATATTGGTAATCCGTTAAATAATCAATCACTAAATTTATATTTTGTTATGAAGTGTGAGTTACTTGTGATAAATAATGATTATACGAATTGACAATGTATGATGGATAATGGCCGGGAAATTCTAGAGACCCGACTCTTGTAAATTTTCAAGGAGCAAAGAATGCTTATTCTAACTCGTCGAGTTGGTGAAACGCTTATGATAGGCGATGATGTGACCGTAACCGTTTTAGGGGTTAAAGGTAATCAGGTACGGATTGGCGTAAACGCACCCAAAGAAGTATCTGTCCATCGTGAAGAGATCTATCAACGAATTCAGGCCGAGAAAACTCAGCCTACTGATAACTACTAAATCAATTCCCATTTTTAGTTAGTTACAATTCATTCGTAAGCGTCCACACTTTTGCCGGGTTTGGGCGCTTTTCTCTTTATAAGACTTTTGATTCCCTTCTTTGTTCCTATCTTTGCTCTCCTTGAGCTGTATTTATTATTGCACTATCCGTTTATTCTGATTGACAGAATTGAAAGTCTTTTTACCTCTAATCATTCGCTTCACAATTATTTGCTGTATGAATAAATTTATTTACTAAGAGAATAAAATACTTGAATGATTTTTCATCAGCGATATCATTGTGTTTAGAACTTTTTTAGCCAATCTTGATGATAAACGCATCAGTTTGTTTGTGAAGTGTTCAAACAAACGTATATTCGTAAAAAGTTGAGAAAAATTGTTTGACTTCTTAGGCTGAGAAAGTAATATGTGCGCCACACAGAGACGAGATGTTCAGTAAGAACTTCTTCGAGTGGTTCTAAATATGGTGAGATGGCCGAGAGGCTGAAGGCGCTCCCCTGCTAAGGGAGTATGCGGTCAAAAGCTGCATCGAGGGTTCGAATCCCTCTCTCACCGCCATTTAGATTTGCATCCTTAGCTCAGCTGGATAGAGTACTCGGCTACGAACCGAGCGGTCGGAGGTTCGAATCCTCCAGGATGCACCATATTCCAACCCCATGATTAATGTATGGGGTTTTTATTTTGGTGCAAATGGTGAATAATTTGCATTAAAAGCGTAAAGTATTAAAACGGCGCATCCTTAGCTCAGCTGGATAGAGTACTCGGCTACGAACCGAGCGGTCGGAGGTTCGAATCCTCCAGGATGCACCATCTCATTACTCAGATTGCCAATTGCAATATGAGCAGCTAGAAAGATAATTACGACGCATCCTTAGCTCAGCTGGATAGAGTACTCGGCTACGAACCGAGCGGTCGGAGGTTCGAATCCTCCAGGATGCACCATCTTTTATTAGATATCTTAGTTTAATTATTTCTAGCAAAAACGTCAGACCCGCATCCTTAGCTCAGCTGGATAGAGTACTCGGCTACGAACCGAGCGGTCGGAGGTTCGAATCCTCCAGGATGCACCATCTTAAAAGCCTCGCTAATTGCGGGGCTTTTTGCTTTTTAGCATTCTCTTATTTCTCATCATATAACGTCTTTGTTTAGCATCAACTAACAATGCTAACATCATCTAATCAGCGACAATTTAGTGACTTTGCGATAAAGTAACTCCTATCTATTTACTAACATCAATCAACGCGGGAGGTCACCTTTGATCCCGGACGTATCAAAAGCGCTTTCTTGGTTGGAAGCACACCCTAAAGTTTTATGTGGAATCCACCGTGGTATAGAGCGTGAAACCTTAAGAGTTACGCCAGAAGGCAATTTAGCATCAACAGAGCATCCTATTTCATTAGGTAAATCATTAACTCATAAATGGATCACGACTGATTTTGCTGAGTCTCTATTAGAGTTTATTACACCTGTTGATGATAACATTGCACATACCTTGCATTTTTTAGGTGATTTACATCGCTACACAGCACGTCACTTAGATAATGAACGTATGTGGCCTATGAGTATGCCTTGCTTTATTGAAGCAGAAGATAAGATTACGCTGGCTCAATTTGGCACCTCTAATGTTGGGCGTTTTAAAACACTCTACCGTGAAGGGCTTAAAAATCGTTATGGCGCGTTAATGCAAACTATTTCAGGTGTGCATTACAACTTCTCACTGCCTATCGAGTTTTGGCAAGCATGGGCAAATGTAAAAGACGAAGAGAGTGGGAAAGAGGCGATTTCTGACGGTTACTTACGTCTTATTCGTAACTACTATCGCTTTGGCTGGATCATTCCATTCTTCTTTGGTGCATCACCCGCAATTTGTGGATCTTTCTTAAAAGGAAGAGAAACAAACTTACCATTTGAAAGTACGCCTAAAGGGGCGAAGTATTTACCTTATGCAACTTCATTACGTTTAAGTGATTTAGGGTATACCAATAAATCTCAAAGCGATTTAGATATCACCTTTAATCATCTTGAAACGTATGTTAAAGGGCTGAAAAAAGCGATTCATAAGCCTTCTGAAGAGTTTGCTAAATTAGGTGTTAAGAAAGACGGTGAGTATATTCAGTTAAACACCAATGTGTTGCAGATTGAAAATGAACTTTATGCACCTATTCGTCCTAAGCGTGTAGTTAAAGGTGATGAATCACCTTCTGATGCGTTATTACGTGGTGGTATTGAATATATCGAAGTTCGCTCACTTGATATCAATCCATTTACGCCAATTGGTGTTGATGAAACACAAATTCGTTTCCTTGATTTATTCCTGATCTGGTGTGTATTAGCTGATGCTCCAGAGATGAGTGCCTCTGAATTAGCGTGCTGCCGTTCAAATTGGAATAACGTTATTCTAGAAGGGCGTAAGCCAGGTCAAGTTATTGGAATGGGTTGTGGCGAAAGAAAAGAGCCACTAGCGCAAGTAGGTAAAGCCTTATTTGCTGATTTAGAACGTGTTGCTAATGTTCTTGATTGCTGTTCAGGCACTAAATATATGGAAGTTTGCGTTAAGTTAGAGGAAATGTTCGATAATCCTGAATTAACCTTCTCTGGCAGACTTTTAGACAAAATTAAAACACAAGGTATTGGTGGTTTCGGTTTATCTTTAGCTGAAGAATATTACCAAGAATTAATTAAAACACCTTATGAAACGTTAACTGATGAAGCTTTTGATCATGAGAGAATTTCATCCATAAAACGTCAAGAAGAGTTAGAAAAGAGTGATACCATTTCTTTTGATGAGTATTTGAAGATCCATGCGGGGACAAACACCGATAACGTGGCTTCCTAAACTTAGATAGAAAAAAGCCACACTAAGATTTGTGTGGCTAAAAAATTCTATAGAGAAATAGGGATGATAACAATTTGCGCGTATTCATTACTAAGACCGGGCTACTCGTAGAAAGTTTCATTTTTTCTTAAAAATATTTAAATTTTTCTTAGGAGGTTTTTTATGCCTTTATTGGATAGCTTTACTGTTGACCATACACGTATGTCAGCACCTGCTGTACGCGTTGCTAAAACAATGAAAACGCCATCAGGTGATACCATCACGGTATTTGATTTACGTTTTACTGTGCCAAATAAAAAAGCCATGCCTGAGAAAGGAATTCATACATTAGAGCATCTGTTCGCTGGATTTATGCGTAACCATCTTAATGGTAATGGTGTTGAGATAATCGATATTTCTCCAATGGGATGCCGTACAGGCTTCTACATGAGCTTAATTGGGCAACCTGAAGAGCAACGTGTAGCTAATGCATGGAAAGCAGCAATGGAAGATGTTTTGAAAGTAAAAGATCAAAACCATATCCCAGAGCTGAACGTGTACCAATGTGGTACCTATGAAATGCATTCACTGACAGAAGCTCAAGATATTGCACGCGATATTTTATCTCATAGCATTGGCATTAATCATAACGATGAATTAGCCCTGCCTGAAAAGACTTTAAAAGAGCTGCATATCTAAGCGATAGCCAATTTATGACGTTAGGGGATAATAGATCAGGAAATTCGCATTCTGATTTATTGTCTCTTTTTTGTTTTTATCTCCTCATTATTTTTCTTTTCTCTGCTCCATTGTTTTATTTTCTTATCTTCTTATATTGTTAGCACAGTAATGGATTAAATTTATGCTTAATACACGGAGTACACTTCTGTTATGGAAAATCACAAATTCTCATCACCTAAATTAGTGTTAGAGTTTTTTGTTCGAGAATTTTATTTTGTAGGTAAAGGCACATTACGAACTCAATTTCCTAAAGATGCCTTTTTCTATCAGGGGCGTTCTAAAGCACTTGAATATCGTTACTTAGAACGAGTTCACAAAAAGTATGTTAAACGCACTCAGTGCGAACCAGAGCTTATTATCAAGCCTGATTCGTTACTGCTCTCGTCAGAACTCAATCCTGAATTATTTGCTAAGATCACTAAACCACAAACAAACACCATAATGAAAATATGTGGTGATTATCTTTATAAAGAAAAAGATGAAGAGCAATATCGTTGGTATTTTCAACAAGATGAAATTAAAACAAACAGTTATAGCGGCGAGAATTCGCAGCTAAAATATGAAAATATTCGTAGCTTAGCGCCTCATCATTTTAATATTGAAGCGATAAACGATGAGGGAGCACTTATTACTAATTTTCCGCGCAAGTCCCTTTCTCTTACTTTAAATAAAGGAGAGACGGCATGTTTTATTTGTAGGCGTGAAGAGTATGGCGCTGATTATTCTTATCAACCTGCATTAAACTTAGTTATGTGGGTCAAGAATCATGGTTTTTATTCTGATTATCAACAATTAAAGCCTACAAAACTAATACAAGAGCAAGCAATAGAGCCTTTCTATATGAAACCCGCCAGAGCGTTTGATTTTCGTAATAGTAAATTACGGTTTGAACTAGGGTAAACTGCAAAAAATAAGCGCCTTAAAAGGCGCTTATTTTGTATTCACTAATGATGTGGGATTGAAAGGTGGCGAATTAACGCCTTTTTGATGACGTTATCCTGAACTTCAAGTATTTCAAATTCGTAGTCACTTACTTTTATTTTATTACCGACAACAGGTAAATCACCTAGCTCTTCAATAATGACACCATTGATTGTTCGAGCTTCATCTTCAGGTAAATGCCAGCCAAAAGCTTTATTGATATCTCGAATATTTGTTGTGCCATCAACTAACAATGAACCGTCTTTTTGAGGAATAACTTCTTCTGCTAAAGAAGGAGACATCGAAGTAGTAAAGTCACCTACGATCTCTTCAAGAATATCTTCAACGGTTACTAAACCTTGAATTTCACCATATTCATCAACCACAACACCTGCTTTTTCATTATTACGTTGGAAGTTGACGAGTTGTAGATTTAACGGTGTGCTTTCTGGGATAAAGTAGATTTTATCGGCAGCTTTCATCAGAATTTGTTTGGTAAACTCTTTTTTCTCAGTCATTAATCGATAAGCTTCTCGTACACGTAACATGCCAATTGCATCGTCAAGCGTATCACGATAAAGCACAATTCGACCGTGAGGAGAATGAGTTAACTGTCTTACGATAGATTTCCATTCGTCATTGACATCGATACCAAAAATCTCATTTCTTGGCACCATAATATCGCCAATCGTCACTTTTTCTAAATCTAAAATCGACAGCAACATATTCTGATTTCTTTGTGAAAGCTTTGATTTAGATTCATTAACGATAGTTCTTAACTCTTCTTTTGATACCGCATTTCCCTGTATTACTGGGGATTTAATACCAAAAATACGCATCAGTATTAATGTGATTTTATTAAAAAACCAAACAATAGGCAGCATCAATTTTTGCAAAGGAGAGAGAATAACACTACTTGGATAAGCAACGTGCTCTGGATAAAGTGCCGCAATTGATTTTGGAAGCACTTCAGCAAAAATAAGGATAATAAAGGTCAGCACACCAGTGGCTATTGCTACACCAGCATCACCATATAAACGCATACCAACAATAGTAGCTAGTGCAGACGCAACAATATTAATCAGATTATTGCCAATCAATACTAAACTAATCAATCTGTCAGGACGTTGTAATAATTTTTCTACACGTTTTGCAGAGCGATTTCCTTGTTTTGCAGCATGACGAAGACGATAGCGATTAATCGTCATCATACTGGTTTCAGTCCCAGAAAAATAAGCTGAGGCAATAATCATACATACAAGTATGATAATGAGCGTAGTTGTCGACACATGCTCCAAAATTGAGATCCTTTTGCTACCCTAAAATAGAAAATTAATTAAGCACTAACTCTTGTAATAAACGATTACCAAAAAAAGCTAATGTTAAAATAATAGCGCCAATCAAATTAAAGATAATGACTTTCTTTCCTCTCCATCCTTCTCGGAAATGTCCCCATAATAAAATGATGTAAACAAACCAAGCAATGATAGAGAAAATAGATTTATGGATATTTTCTTTACCAAAAATATTATCCATATACACCAAACCTGTACATAAGGTCAGTGTCAGTAATACCACACCCACTTGTGTGATATGAAACATTTTACGCTCAATTGACATTAATGGTGGCATTTGAGGTGAGAATTTTAGTTTCTTATTTTTTAGTTGATAGTCGAGCCAACTAAGTTGTAACGCATATAAAGCGGCAATTAACAGTGTGGCATAGCTTAATAAAGCCAGCCCAATATGAATAAAGAGTGATGTGCTACTTTCAAGATGTGTAACAAATTCGCCCGGCATAAGTGCTGCAATAACAAGATTGACTATTGCGAAACAATAAACAATAGGCAGTAAGAACCATGCTCGGCCACGAGAAGCCACAATCGTCATAATAACGCAGACCATCAGACTAACAATCGCACCTAGATTGGTGAGTGAAAGATTCTGTCCGCTGTGAGGACGGAAAATTAAAAATTTTAATGAAATGGCATGTGCAACAAGTGCAATTACCGCAAATAGTAGAGCTAATCCGCGGTATCCATTCTGCTCTTTTCGTAACAGACCGGGCAAAAACAGCACCAGACTGAGTAAATAAGCGCAGACAGCGACGATAGAGATTGATATAACGGGCATAGTTTCGCTTACATATATTGTTTGAATAACTTCCTAGTATAGCGCTAGGAGCATACGGCTCCAACTATTGAAGTCATTAAGCTTAAATCTCTATGCAGAGATCCGCGAGTCATCGTGATATAATCGGTGGCATACATGACCGATAAGCCCAACTTTAACACTGAGCTAAGATAATGTTTGAGAATTTAAGTGACAGACTATCGCGCACATTGCGCAATATAAGCGGTCGAGGAAGACTGACCGAAGAAAACATTAAAGAGACACTGCGTGAAGTGCGTATGGCTTTATTAGAAGCCGACGTTGCCTTACCTGTGGTTCGTGATTTTATTGCGCGCGTCAAAGAGAGCGCAGTAGGGCATGAAGTTAACAAAAGCCTGACACCGGGTCAGGAATTTGTAAAAATTGTTCAAAATGAACTCGTCAATGCGATGGGGGAAGTGAATACTGACCTTGATCTATCAGCACAACCGCCAGCTGTTGTGTTAATGGCTGGTTTACAAGGTGCCGGTAAAACGACCAGTGTCGCAAAATTAGGTAAATTCTTAAAAGAGAAAAAGAAGAAAAAAGTTCTTGTTGTTTCTGCTGACGTTTATCGCCCAGCAGCGATTAAACAGCTTGAAACGTTAGCCGAAACGGTTGGCATTGATTTCTTCCCTTCGACTGTTCAAGAAAATCCAGTCACAATTGCAAGTAATGCATTAAAACATGCACAACTTCAATTCTATGATGTATTGCTGGTGGATACAGCAGGTCGTTTACACGTAGATGAAGGCATGATGGAAGAGATCCAACTTCTCCATAAAGCCATTAATCCAGTTGAAACCCTGTTTGTTGTTGACGCCATGACGGGTCAAGATGCGGCAAATACAGCAAAAGCATTTAATGAAGCACTGCCATTAACAGGGGTTGTATTAACCAAGGTTGATGGTGATGCGCGCGGTGGTGCGGCATTATCAATTCGCCATATCACTGGTAAGCCAATTAAATTCCTCGGTGTTGGGGAAAAAACAGAAGCCTTAGAACCTTTCCACCCAGATCGTATTGCCTCTCGTATTTTAGGCATGGGTGATGTTCTGTCTTTGATTGAAGACATTGAAAGCAAAGTTGATAGAGCTCAAGCTGAAAAGCTAGCGACAAAACTTAAAAAAGGTGATGGCTTTGATCTAAATGATTTCTTAGATCAATTAAAGCAAATGAAGAACATGGGCGGCATGGCGAGTATGTTAAGCAAAATGCCGGGTATGTCTCAGGTACCAGATGCAGTAAAATCACAAATGGATGATTCAATTTTAGTAAAAATGGAAGCGATTATTAATTCCATGACTAAAAAAGAACGTCAAAAACCGGAAATCATCAAAGGTTCCAGAAAACGCCGTATTGCAGCGGGTTCAGGAACACAAGTGCAAGACGTCAACCGTTTGTTAAAACAGTTTGATGATATGCAACGTATGATGAAAAAAATGAAAAAAGGTGGCATGGCTAAGATGATGCGTAGCATGAAAGGTATGATGCCACCTGGATTCCCAGGCCGATAAAATCAAAAAGCCTGAAAAAAAACGTGCTTTGGATTGCTTTTTTCGCCAAAGTGAGTAAACTTTTCGGGCTTTTTATATGACAACCGGACTCCGTTCCTCGATGGCGTCTGGTTGTTTTATTAACTAATGAGGATGTTATGGTAACAATTCGTTTAGCTCGTGGCGGCGCAAAAAAGCGTCCGTTTTACCAAGTAGTAGTAACCGATAGCCGCAATGCGCGTGATGGTCGTTTCATTGAGCGTGTAGGCTTTTATAACCCACTGGCAACCGGTAATGCAGAAGAATTACGTTTAGACGTAGACCGTGTTGAACACTGGGTTGCTCAAGGCGCAACAGTTTCAGAACGTGTTGCTGGCCTGATCAAATCAGCGAAGAAAAGCGCTTAATCTGTCGCGGTGGTAACAATGAGCGAACAAAAAACCTTAAAAGAGCCTGTAGAACCTATTGTTATGGGTAAGTTGGGCTCACCTTACGGGATCCGTGGTTGGCTCAGAGTTTTTTCCTCCACCGAACACGCCGAAAACATTTTTGAATATCAACCGTGGTTTATTCAGCGTCATGGACAGTGGGAAACCATTGAAATTGAAAGTTGGAAACATCACAACCAAGATATTATCGTCAAGCTAAAAGGTATTGATGACAGAGATGCGGCCAATTTCCTGACTAATTTTGAAATTGTCGTGAATACTTCGCAACTTCCAGAACTTGAAGGTGAATATTACTGGAAAGATCTGATGGGTTGCCATGTAGAAACTGATAAAGGCTACGATCTAGGTGTCGTTACAGACATGATGGAAACGGGCTCAAATGATGTCATGGTAATTAAAGCGAATCTGAAAGATGCGTTCGGTATCGGGGAACGGCTAGTTCCGTTTCTTGATGGGCAGGTTATCAAGAAAGTCGATCTCTCAGCGAAAAAAATTATCGTTGATTGGGATCCTGGTTTTTAGATTATCCGGTTAACGGTTCTCAATAGTGGGACACAAAAATGTGGATTGGGGTAATTAGCCTATTTCCAGAAATGTTCCGCTCTATAACCGAGTACGGGGTGACTGGTCGGGCAGTGAAGCATGGTCTGCTCAATGTAGAATGTTGGAATCCCCGAGATTTTACATACGACAGACACAATACCGTTGATGATCGTCCTTATGGCGGTGGTCCCGGTATGTTGATGATGGTTCAACCTTTAAGGGAAGCCATTCATCAAGCGAAAGCTGCGGCAGGTGATGGAGCAAAGGTGATTTATTTATCACCTCAGGGACGCAAACTCGATCAACAAGGAGTTTGTGAACTGGCAACAAATGAGAAGCTAATTCTAGTTTGTGGTCGGTATGAAGGTATAGATGAGCGTGTCATTCAGACTGAAATCGATGAAGAGTGGTCTGTTGGTGATTACGTATTAAGTGGTGGGGAATTACCTGCCATGATAATGATAGATGCAGTAGCGCGCTTTGTACCGGGTGTTCTCGGACACGCAGCCTCTGCGAAAGAAGATTCTTTTGCTGAAGGTTTACTGGATCATCCTCACTATACTCGCCCAGAGGTTTTAGATGGTATGGAAGTTCCGGCAGTTTTACTGTCAGGCAACCATGCTCATATTAATCGCTGGCGCATGAAACAATCACTGGGTCGAACCTGGCTAAGAAGACCTGAGCTTCTGGAAAGCCTAGCTCTGACTGACGAGCAAAGAGTGCTGTTAACAGAGTTCCAACGGGAACATCTGTCAGGAACAGCAGAGTAAGTCTGACACAAGATGTCATTAATATCAGTTTACCTAGGGTAAGAGAGTTATTATGAGCAATATTATTAAACAAATCGAACAAGAACAGATGAAGCAAGATGTTCCTTCATTCCGTCCTGGTGACACTTTAGAAGTTAAAGTATGGGTTGTTGAAGGTTCTAAAAAACGTCTGCAGGCATTCGAGGGCGTGGTTATCGCTATTCGTAACCGCGGTCTGCACTCTGCATTCACTGTTCGTAAAATTTCTAATGGCGAAGGTGTTGAGCGTGTATTCCAAACTCACTCTCCAGTCGTAGATAGCATCACTGTTAAACGTCGTGGTGCGGTTCGTCAAGCTAAACTGTACTACCTGCGTGAGCGTTCAGGTAAGGCTGCTCGTATCAAAGAGCGTCTTAACGCTAAATAATACGCTTTCGCACATCCGAAAGTTATTGTTAAAAGGTCAGCATTTGCTGACCTTTTTTTATATCTCTTATATTGAAAATATTATTTATTAGTTTTTTCTCTCTTTTACTTCTTATATTCCTATTTTATCTATTCTTCTTATGTCGAGATTCATTAAAAGATAAAGTGTAAATTTTAATTTACACCATTGTGTTTTAATTTAATCTTCATCACGTTATTTTTATCTTTCTTTATATTTATAACTGATTGTTATTTATTGTTTATTTATAATAAAAATAATCAGTGTAAAGATTAAATTACAAATATGTCAAATTTATTAAAAATACGGATTGATTTCTTTACATTGCATGTTATCTTATCTTTCAGACACACAAAAAATCACAATGACAGATATAAAAAAGGTAAAGATTATGATCATGCAAAAAGACGCACTCAATAATGTGAATATCAGCGAAGAGCTGGTTTTAATTACTCCAGAAGAGTTAAAACAAAAATACCCATTGAGTCGCAATGATCTGCATGCCATTGCTCAGTCACGTCAAACAATTTCTGAAATTGTCCAACGTCGTGATCCTCGCTTACTCGTGGTATGTGGGCCTTGTTCCATTCATGATGTCGATGTTGCGTTAGATTACGCAAAACGCCTGAAAGTCTTAGCGTCTGAATTAAGTGATAGTCTGTACATTGTGATGCGTGTCTACTTTGAAAAACCTCGTACAACCGTTGGCTGGAAAGGTTTAATTAGCGATCCATTTATGGATGGTAGCTTTGAAATGGAAAAAGGGTTACACATTGCCCGTAAGCTACTGACCGAACTTGTACAATTAGGTCTGCCTCTGGCAACTGAAGCGTTAGATCCTAATAACCCACAATACCTAGGTGATTTGTTTAGTTGGTCTGCAATTGGTGCTAGGACAACTGAATCTCAAACTCACCGTGAAATGGCATCTGGGCTTTCAATGCCAGTTGGATTTAAAAACGGAACAGATGGTAATTTAGATACCGCCATTAACGCGATGAAGGCGGCTTCTATGCCACACCGTTTTATGGGAATTAATCAATCAGGACAGGTCTGCTTATTGCAAACACAAGGTAACCCTGATGGTCATGTGATTTTACGTGGCGGTAAAACACCAAACTACCATGCAGAAGATGTTGCTCAATGCGAAGCTCAAATGGTAAAAGCAGGATTAAAACCATCATTAATGATTGATTGTAGCCACGGTAACTCTAACAAAGATTTCCGTCGTCAAACGGCAGTGGTTGATTCAGTGATTGAGCAAATCACTAAAGGTAATGAATCTATCACTGGTATTATGTTAGAAAGTCATATTAATGAAGGCAACCAATCGTCAGAGCAATCGCGTAGTGAAATGAAATACGGTGTCTCAGTAACAGATGCATGTATTAGTTGGGAAACAACGGAGTCTGTGTTAAGAAATTTACATGCTCAACTTTCCCCGATTTTGGCTCAGCGTGAAGCGCAGTTAAAAAAAGTTAGCTAAGTTAGATAATCATAAAAAAAAGAGGCAAGCATAGATGGCTGAAGAATTACAAGGTTTGCGTGAGCAAATTGATCAGGTAGATAAATCACTGCTTTCTTTACTCGCAAAAAGAATGCAACTGGTAGCTGAAGTGGGAGAAGTTAAAAACCGCCATGGCTTACCGATTTATGCACCTGATAGAGAAGCCTCCATGCTTGCTTCTCGTCGTAATGATGCACAAAAGATGGGAATTTCCCCAGATTTAATTGAAGATGTATTACGCCGAGTGATGCGAGAATCCTATACTAAAGAGAATGATAAAGGATTTAAAACTCTCAATCCTCAACTTGGTAAAATCGTTATTGTCGGAGGAAATGGGAAAATGGGTAAACTATTTTCTCGTTTGTTTACACTCTCTGGCTATCACGTTGAAAGCTTAGAAGCGGATGAATGGCAAACTAAATCGCCTGCTATTTTTGATAATGCCGGAATGGTAATTATCAGTGTACCTATTCATTTAACTGTTGAGGTTATTGAAAAACTTCCTGCGTTACCTAAAAACTGTTTACTTGTGGATCTTGCTTCTATTAAAAAAGCCCCTTTAGAAGCAATGTTAAAAGCACATAGTGGGCCAGTTTTAGGTCTTCATCCAATGTTTGGCCCTGATGTACCTAGCTTAGCAAAACAAGTTGTGGCGTACTGTGAAGGACGAAACCATACAGAATTTGAATGGTTGCTAGAGCAGTTAATGGTATGGGGTGCAAGAATTGAGGCAATTGCGCCAGAAGAGCATGATAAAAACATGAGTTTTATTCAAGCACTTCGACATTTTACTACTTTTGCTTATGGTCAGCATTTAGCAAAAGAAAAAATTGATTTAGCTAGTTTACTGAGACTCTCATCACCTATTTATCGCTTAGAATTGGCAATGATAGGGCGCTTATTTGCTCAAGATCCACAACTTTATGCTGATATTATTTTGTCATCGAAAGAGAATATTGAATTAATTCGTAGATATCATCACTCATTAGGTCAAGCTATCGATCTATTAGATATAAATGCAAAGAGTGAGTTTATCCATTCATTTAATAACGTGAGTGATTGGTTTGGTGATTATGCTTCTCAATTTATGAAAGAGAGTGGTGTATTATTACAAAAAGCGAATGATAGTCGAATCTAGTTAAATTATTTGTTATATAAAAGGCCGAGCAATAAATAAATTGTTCGGCCTTTTTATTTTATTAATTATTTTATGTTTCGCTTATCACCACTCATCATCACAAGGTGGCCAAACACAACCACTAGGATCAGACGTATTGCTATTATTTTGAGAATACTCATTTATTGATGCTCTATTTTCTTTTGCTTCTTCATAAAAATGAGCGCTTGCATAACTAGCGAAGAAAAATGAGAGTATTAATATATATTTTTTATTCATAAAAATTCCTATTCAAACAATATGCTATAACTCAATAGTCTTTGGGGTCAGGACAAGGGCTTACTGTGCAACGACTCAAATCCGATTGAGACGTTAATGAATAAGCGTTATAGCTCTCTTGTAATTGAACTTCATCTACGTTATTAGTAAAAAATAGACTTAAAATCAGTATGATAAAAGTATTCATATTATCTCCCTGTCATTTCAAAAATTTAATAATAGATATAAATCACCTATTTTTATTCAGAAAATAAAAATAGAGAAATATAAATATACATTTAAAAACAATGGGATAAATATCTAATTTTATTAAAAGACTAATCTATCTTATGTTTATTGTTATTTAATTGTTATTGTTGGGTTTAATTAAAGAATAATTAATGTTCGATATTGTCTTTTTATTAAAAGTTATTTGTTGATGAGATCTTAAAACTGAATGAAATTAAAAGGCATTATAAAAACTATAACAATGATCAAAAAAATGGTTATAACAATTATCGTAAATTATATTTTATAAACTCTTTTTTTTGCAAGAAGTGCTAAAAATTCAATTGTATTATTTTTTATTTATATTCCGACGTGTTTTTCAAGGGGTAATTTATGGATTTTTTAATACAACTCGCCATTATATTAGTGTGTCTATTTTATGGGGCTAGGAAAGGGGGAATTGCATTAGGTCTATTAGGTGGTGTCGGTCTGGTTATTTTAGTTTTCATTTTTAAACTTCCTCCGGGAAAACCACCTGTTGATGTAATGCTAGTTATTATTGCCGTTGTCTCTGCATCAGCAACATTACAAGCATCTGGTGGGTTAGATGTTATGTTGCAAATAGCAGAAAAGTTATTACGTAAAAATCCCAAATATATTTCTATTGTTGCACCACTCGTAACTTGTACTCTTACAATATTATGTGGTACTGGACACGTTGTTTATACCATATTGCCAATTATTTATGATGTGTCGATTAAAAATAATATTCGCCCTGAAAGACCAATGGCGGCAAGTACAATTGGCTCTCAAATGGGGATTATTGCCAGCCCTGTTTCCGTTGCCGTTGTTACATTAGTCGCAATGCTCGGTGATGTAACTTTTAATGGTAAACACCTTGAGTTTTTAGATTTATTAGCAATTACCATTCCTTCAACTTTTATTGGTATTTTAGCCATTGGTATCTTTAGCTGGTTTAGAGGAAAAGACTTAGATAAAGACCAACGCTTCCAAGAATTTGTTTCAGTACCTGAAAACCATGATTATGTTTATGGTGATACAGCAACACTTCTAGATAAAAAGCTCCCTATGAAAAACTGGGTAGCAATGTGGATATTCTTAGGTGCAATTGCTGTTGTTGCAATATTAGGTGCTTTCTCTGAAATACGTCCTGTATTTAATGGTAAACCATTATCTATGGTGCTCGTTATTCAGATGTTTATGTTATTAGCTGGCGCATCAATTATTATTATCTGTAAAACCAACCCTTCTCTTATTTCTAAAAATGAAGTATTCCGTTCAGGGATGATAGCAATTGTTGCCGTGTATGGTATTGCTTGGATGGCAGAGACCATGTTCTCTGCGCATATGAAAGAAATAGAAGCGGCATTGGGACAATTAGTACGAGAATATCCTTGGGCTTATGCAGTTGTCTTATTATTAGTATCTAAGTTTGTTAACTCTCAAGCGGCGGCTTTGGCTGCAATTGTTCCTTTAGCATTGGGTATTGGTGTTGATCCCGCATATATCATTGCATCGGCACCAGCTTGTTATGGTTATTATATTCTGCCTACTTATCCTAGTGACTTAGCGGCAATTCAATTTGACCGTTCTGGTACAACTCGAATAGGGCGTTTTGTTATTAACCACAGCTTTATTCTACCGGGATTAATTGGTGTAACCGTTTCCTGTGTCTTTGGTTGGATATTTGCTGCGATGTATGGTTTCTTATAATTAACGTTAAATAAGAACGTAAAAGAAAAGCCAGATAGTTATACGCTATCTGGCTTTTATCTTTGTATGAGGTTATTTCACTTCAACAGGAACAACATTTTCTGAAGGGTAACAGCCTAATATTTTTAATGAGCGTGTTGTTTGTGATAAATCGTGTAAGGCTTTTTGCATATTGATATCACGTAAATTTGCTTGAACATCAATATAAAACATCTCTTCCCAAGGCGTACCATTAATAGGACGCGACTCGAGTTTTGTCATAATAATGTCGTATTTTTTTAAAATCATTAATGCATCAACTAATGCACCCGCTTGTTGCCCTGTTGCCATTAAGAAGGTTGTTTTAGCTGGGACTTGGTCTGAAACATCAATCGCTTTTCGCGCAATAACAATAAAGCGAGTTACGTTTATTTGCTGGTTTGCTAAATTATTGGCTAAGGGTTTTAAACCATAAAGAGATCCACCGGCTTCACTACCAATAGCGGCAACGTATGGCGATTGTGCAAGAGCCACTTTTTCCATCGCCGCTGCTGTACTTTCGCAATATTCAATTTTCCAGTTTGGATACTGATTTAAATAATGACTGCATTGTTGGAAGGGTTGAGGGTGACTATAAATAGTTTGCAATTCTTCTGGGCTGCTATCAACACTTGTTAAAAGTGCATGATTAATAGGGATGCGAATTTCCCCAACAATAGAGATTGATGTTGTTTGCAGTAAATCGTAAACATCATTAATTGCACCGGAGCTGGTATTTTCAATTGGCAGTAAACCGTAATCTGCTTGACCAGTATCGACAAGTGTAAAAATATCGTCAAATTTCTGACAAGTACAATCAACGAAGGTATCAAAATGGCGAGCTGCATATTGACGAGCGGCAATATGTGAATAAGAGCCTTTAGGTCCTAAATAAGCAATTCTAGCTGACTCATTAGGTGTTGCATTAAGGTGTTGTTGTAGGATGGCTTGTTGCGTTAAGACAGAGTCTTCGATGATCATTTGAAAAATACGGCTAATATAAAAACCATCTAGCCCAACGTTTTTTCCTTTCTCAATTAATAAATCAAGTAATTCACGCTCACGATTTTTATCTCTAATAGGGCGATGTGTATTCAATTTAAATTGAGCGACATCAGCAGATAATTGGCGTCTGTTTGCTAACAACGTTAGTAATTCTGAATCTAACGTTGTGATTTTATCTCTGATTGCTAATAAATCGAGTTTTTCCATGTTTAAGCCCTATACCGTTATGTCATACCATCATAAATAAAAAAGCCTCCAGTTGGAGGCTATTGTCGTTCTTATTTTTCTTTCTGAAATGACAAAGCCTCTTAATGAAAGAGTAGAAAGAAAAAGAAGAAAGGCAAATGTGAATGTTTGTTCATTATATTGATTGGTAAATTATTTAACATATAGCTATCAAACATGATGACGTGAAAGGAGTCAAGAAAAATACAATAAAAAGCGCATCACGAGGATGCGCAGAGGCGTTTTGAGTCAGTGATTTATTCTAATTTTTAATCTTGCTTTACTATTTACATTTCATCGACAAGTAAATTCTCTTCTTTCAGGCTGTTATCAGCCCGACGAGATTCATTTTTATGCTGAACTTTGTTTAATTGGCGTTCAAGTTTTGCCAGTAAGTCATTAATTGCAACATACATATCGGCGTGTTGTGCATTAGCGACCAGTTGCCCATTTGGTGTATGAATGCTGGCATCAACACTAAAACCTTTAGGATCTTTCGTAAGAATAATATGAGGATTGATTAAATTCACCTGCCATTTATTGAGTTTAGTTAGACGGCTTTCAATGTGTTCACGTAGTGCTGGGGTAATTTCCATTTGTTTGCTAGTAATATTTATAATCATATAGTTACCTCTTTATTACTCCGTCTTCGATAACTTCAGAATATCGTGATACACAATTTAAAACATGATCAAAATCACTTTTTGTTAGATGTATGTGTAACTAGTAATAGAAACGTGACAAATGATAAATAGCTGAAAAAGACCGCTTGTTAAGTTGCATTTATTCAGTCATATTAGGAAGGTTGGGCTGATGAAAAGTAAAGACAATTTAGCTAGAAAAGAATAAAAAAACAGCAGCGATAAGCTGCTGTTTTTGATGGTGATGTTTTTAGTTAGGCTGGATTTGCTGCAATCAGTGAAGCTACTTTTTCAGCTTCTAGTGTCAGACCTAATTCTTTATAAGCGTTTTCCATGTAGACAAGCGCATCACGAGTGGCTTGTGTATCAGGATAATCACGCATCATTTGCTCTACTCTATTAATAACCGCGACATAAGCCCCTCGTTTAGTATAGAATTTCGCAACAGAAAGCTCATACTTCGCTAAACGGTTTTTAAGAAAGACTAGGCGTTTGGTTGCATCGGCGACATAAAGGCTGTCTGGATAGTAACGAACTAATTGACTAAAATCTTTAAATGCCACGATTGCATGTTGAGGATCACGGTCTGAACGATCAATACCAAAGAATCCTTGTAATGCACTATCATCTAATGCTTGAGCTGTTAAGCCACGCATATAAAGAACATAGTCGATATTAGGATGGGTTGGATTTAATCGCATAAAACGGTCGATTGCAGAAATCGCCATTGGTAGTTCTGCTGATTTATAATAAGCATAAATCAGATCGAGTTGAACTTGTTGCGAGTAAGGGCCAAAAGGATAGCGATTATCGAGAGACTCTAATTGTTTGATAGCCGCTCCATAATTGCCATCTAGCAATTTTTCCTGACTGGTTGAGTAAAGCTCAGAAGGCGACATATCGGCAGTAGCGTCTTTGTCTGAACTCGAACAGCCAGCAAGTAACAGGCTTACAGTGGCCGCTGCCACCAGGTATTTAATGCGTCTCATCACGTATTGATTATCCTCTGAATAGGTTTGGGGAGTCTCTCCGTGAAGCTCCCCTGAAATCGGTTACACTATAACTCATTTTAAATGAAACGGCTGTGCCGTCAAAACACTAACTTAATTAATAGAAAATTATTTATGTCTCAACAAATACGACTTAATGCTACAGTCGCAGATTCACAGCTGGGTCAACGCTTAGATCAGGCTTTGGCCGAAATGTTCCCTGATTATTCAAGATCTCGTATAAAAGAGTGGATCTTAGACAATAGAGTGCAGGTTAACGATAAAATCATCAATAAGCCAAAAGAAAAAATGCTTGGCGGTGAAAAAATTGAAGTCGATGCCTTAATTGAAGAGGAAGTTCGCTGGGAGCCTCAGAATATTCCGTTAAATATCGTCTATGAAGATGATGATATTTTAGTTATCAATAAACCAAGAGATCTCGTTGTACATCCTGGTGCTGGTAACCCAGATGGCACCGTACTAAACGCATTACTTTATCGCTATCCAGAGATTGCTAATGTACCTCGTGCGGGTATTGTCCACCGATTGGATAAAGATACAACAGGTTTAATGGTTGTTGCAAAAACAGTTCCTGCACAAACGCATTTAGTAGAAGCTTTACAACGTCGTGAAATCACCCGTGAGTATGAAGCGGTTGCAACAGGAAGAATGACGGCAGGTGGATTAGTGAATGAACCTATTTCTCGACATCCAACTAAACGTACTCATATGGCAGTGCACCCAATGGGTAAACCAGCAGTAACACATTATCGTGTTATGGAGCATTTCCGTGCTCATACACGTTTGCGTTTGCGTTTAGAAACTGGTCGTACTCACCAAATTCGTGTTCATATGGCTCATATTCACCATGCGTTAATTGGTGACCAGCTTTATGCAGGAAGACCTCGTCCTTTAAAAGGGGCTTCAGATGAATTACGTGAAACGTTACGTTTATTTGATAGACAAGCTCTACACGCAACGATGCTACGTCTTTATCATCCAATAACAGGTATTGAAATGGAATGGCATGCACCATTACCTGATGATATGGTTAAGCTTATCGATGTGCTAAAAGCTGACGTTGAACAGTTTAAAGATGAAATGGATTGGTAAATGACTTCATTGATTTTTCCAGATTGGCCACAACCTGAAAATATTGGGTCTTGCAGTACCTTGAGAGAAGGGGGGATTAGTCTGCCACCTTATAATAGCCTCAACTTAGGTACTCATGTTGGTGATAAATTGTCTGATGTCGAAGAAAATAGACGCAGACTTTGTCAACAAGCTCAATTGCCTGAAATGCCATTATGGCTTGAACAAGTTCATGGCACTCATGTTGTTACACTAAATACTGAGAAAAATAATGAATTACAAGGTGATGCCCTTTACACCTCTACTGAGAAAAAAGTTTGCGCAATTATGACGGCAGATTGTTTGCCTGTCCTTTTTACAACGGTTGATGGAACAGAAGTTGGCGCTGCTCATGGTGGATGGAGAGGGCTTTGCCACGGTGTATTACAAAATACACTTGCGCATTTTAAAGCACCTAAAGATCAAATTATGGCATGGTTAGGACCCGCAATTGGACCAACCGCTTTTGAGGTCGGTGCAGAAGTCCGGTTGGCATTTATCGAAAAAAATATTGCCTTCGAGCCTGCATTTATTCCCCATAATGGTAAATACTTAGCTAATATTTATATGTTAGCGAGAATAATCTTACAGGAAAGTGGAGTAACTCAGATTTATGGTGGTGATTTTTGTACTGTAACTGATCCATCACGCTTTTTCTCTTATAGACGAGAGCATACAACAGGGCGAATGGCATCATTAATCTGGATTAAATAAACTTCCTCTCAGCATTTTTTCTCACTTATCTCAAATATTGATAAATATTTTTGCTCAAAATTTTTATTTTGAGCTTGAATATTGTCAAAATGACCTCATCTATTCTCCAGTTACGAATTTTACTTTAAATTTTACTTGGAGGTGTTATGCGTCTGGATAAATTAACCAATAAATTCCAGCAAGCTCTCGCAGACGCCCAGTCATTGGCACTTGGGAACGATAATCAATTTATAGAACCCATACATTTACTGAGTGCGTTATTTAATCAACAAGGTGGCTCAATTCGCCCTCTATTAACATCCGTAGGTGTTAATGCATCACAATTTAATGAGCGAATTAATGATGCTTTGTCTCGATTACCTAAAGTCGAAGGTGCTGGTGGAGAGGTTCATCCCTCAAATGATTTAATTAAGCACCTTAACTTGTGTGATAAATTGGCACAGAAAAAAGGTGATGAATTTATTTCATCAGAGCTCTTTCTTTTAGCTGCGATGGAAACCGGTGGTCAAGTTGCTGACATGCTAAAAGCAGCCGGAGCGAATAAAGCAAGTCTTGAGATAGCGATTGAAAAAATACGTGGTGGAGAAACAGTGAACGATCAAAATGCAGAAGACCAACGTCAGGCATTGAAAAAATATACTGTGGATTTAACGGAAAGAGCAGAACAAGGCAAACTCGATCCTGTCATTGGTCGTGATGAAGAAATAAGAAGAACCATTCAAGTTCTACAACGCCGTACTAAAAATAACCCCGTACTTATTGGTGAACCGGGTGTAGGTAAAACGGCAATAGTTGAAGGTTTAGCTCAACGTATTGTTAATGGTGAAGTCCCAGAGGGTTTAAAGAATAAACGTGTGCTTTCTTTGGATATGGGCTCGTTATTAGCAGGTGCTAAATATCGTGGTGAATTTGAAGAACGTTTAAAAGCTGTTTTAAATGATTTATCTAAACAGGAAGGCAGCGTCATTCTGTTTATTGATGAATTACACACAATGGTTGGCGCAGGTAAAGCCGACGGTGCTATGGATGCGGGAAATATGTTGAAACCTGCATTAGCTCGTGGTGAATTACACTGTGTAGGTGCAACAACACTTGATGAATATCGTCAATATATTGAAAAAGATGCGGCATTAGAACGTCGTTTCCAAAAAGTGTATGTGGCAGAGCCAACAGTTGAAGACACTATCGCTATTTTGCGTGGTCTGAAAGAACGTTATGAACTTCATCATCATGTTCAAATTACTGATCCCGCGATTGTTGCCGCGGCGACTTTATCTCATCGCTATATTTCTGACCGTATGCTGCCAGATAAAGCGATTGACTTGATTGATGAAGCGGGTGCAAGCCTACGTATGCAAATGGATTCAAAACCAGAGGCATTAGATAGACTTGATAGACGTATTATTCAGCTTAAACTTGAACAACAAGCACTGCAAAAAGAGTCTGATGACGCAAGTAAAAAACGTTTAGAAATGCTAAATGAAGAACTTGCTGAAAAAGAGAAAGAGTATTCTGTTTTAGAAGAAGAGTGGAAAGCAGAAAAAGCAGAGCTTACAGGTACTCAGCATATTAAGTCTGAATTAGAGCAAGCACGTATCGCATTAGAGCAAGCTCGCCGTAGTGGTGATTTGGCGAAAATGTCAGAGATCCAATATGGACAAATTCCGACGTTAGAAAAACAGCTTGCCGAAGCTAATAAAGCTGAAGATAAGCATATGAAGCTGTTACGTAATAAAGTCACTGATGCTGAAATTGCTGAAATCTTAGCGCGTTGGACAGGTATTCCTGTATCTAGAATGCTAGAAGGGGAACGTGAAAAACTGCTAAGAATGGAACAAGAATTACATAGACGTGTTATTGGTCAGGCTGAGGCTGTAAGTGCAGTCTCTAATGCTATCCGCCGTAGCCGTGCTGGATTATCTGATCCTAATCGCCCAATTGGCTCGTTCTTATTCTTAGGACCAACTGGGGTTGGTAAAACTGAGTTGTGTAAAGCACTAGCGAACTTCTTGTTTGATAGTGATGATGCAATGGTTCGTATCGATATGTCTGAATTTATGGAAAAACACTCTGTTTCTCGTTTAGTGGGTGCGCCTCCAGGATATGTTGGTTACGAAGAAGGTGGATATTTAACAGAAGCAGTTCGCCGTCGTCCTTATTCAGTTATCTTATTAGATGAAGTTGAAAAAGCGCATCCAGATGTATTCAATATCTTATTACAAGTATTGGATGATGGTCGTTTAACGGATGGACAAGGTAGAACCGTCGATTTTCGCAATACAGTTGTGATTATGACATCAAACTTAGGGTCTGATTTAATTCAAGAACGTTTCGGGACAATTGATTATCCTGAAATGAAGAATATCGTGATGGATGTTGTTGGTCATCATTTCAGACCAGAGTTTATCAACCGTATTGATGAAGTTGTGGTATTCCACCCACTAGGTAAAGAAAACATTGCAGCGATTGCACAAATTCAGTTGCGTCGTTTATACCAGCGTTTAGAAGAGCGTGGTTATCACGTTACCATCACAGGCGCTGCATTAGAGAAATTGAGCGAAGTTGGATTCGACCCAATTTATGGTGCCCGCCCATTGAAACGGGCTATCCAGCAAGAGGTTGAAAACCCATTAGCTCAAGATATCTTGTCTGGCAAATTATTACCGGGTAAAGAGATTATCTTAGATTTAGATGACAATAAGATAATTGCAAAACAGTAATAGAGCCTCTTCTCTATTGATTCTGATAAAGAAGAGATGCCATTAAACTGAAAAAGAGGCTTATATAAGCCTCTTTTTTATGGTTTATGTCTTAATGGAGGAGAATAAAGATAATCTGCAATAGTGTTTTTTTATATTTGAAACTTTTTTAGACAGTGGTTGTCTATTATTTACACCAAAAAGACCAATTTGATTATTAAGTGCGCTGTCGGAAAGTTTTTTTAAAATAATACTTGTCACATTCAGAAAACTCCCTATAATGCGCCCTCGTTGTCACGGCAAACCACGCTAAGTGAGTTAGCCGAGAGAACGAAGAAAAAAGTGAAAAGCCTTGAAAATAAACGCTTGACACTGAATGAGGAAGATGTAGAATGCACCTCCTCGCAACAACGCAGAAGACCGGAAACGGCAGCGACTGTTGCACTGCTCTTTAACAAATTATCAGACAATCTGTGTGGGCACTCGCAGAGACGATATCTTCTAAAATATTAGATGTATCAAGTCTTGAAGAGTGAACAACAAAAGTAA
>NZ_JBFQGE010000006.1:0-306229 GCF_040932335.1 Proteus sp. STS61-E
GAAACGTTGTAGCGCCGATGGTAGTGTGGGGTCTCCCCATGTGAGAGTAGGGAACTGCCAGGCATTAAATAAGACGAGAAAGCCAACCCAATGGGTTGGCTTTTTTGCATTTAGAGTTTAGTGAATTTTAAGTACTATACTAAATTCTAAATATAAAAATGCCCTAATTTAGGGCATCTTTTATGATCTTTTAGCAAAAATTATGACGAGAAAATGCAGCAAGGACTGTTCTTTCTGATATTTCTAAATAGTCCTCCATTGCTGTTGCTGCTTCTTGGGCTTTTCCATCCATTAAAAGTGTTAAAATCTGTTCATTCTTCTCAATATACGGTGCATGTAGTAATTGAGGATCGTTTAATAAACCGAAGGCTAAACGTAACTCTGCTAAAATAAGTTGGTATTGTTTAAACAATCTAGGACTATCTGAAAGCTCAACAATCGCGGTATGAAAATGCATATTACAGGTTCCTACACCACTCCAATCTTGTTGTTCTTGAAAGACTTTTGCTTGGTTAACACTATCTTGCATTCTAACAATAGCTGGATGCATAGGATAAGAATGTCGCAGAGCATCACATTCAATTAATCGTCTTACACGATAAATATCCATAATACTTGCCATATCTGGCACAGAAACAAAAACACCACGATTAGGTTTATAAGTTAAAAGCCCTTCTTGGGTAAGAACGCGAAAAACCTCTCTTAAAGTATTACGCGATATCTCTAGCGTTTCGCTTAATGCAGTTTCTGACAATCTTTCACCAGGAGGTAATTCTCCAATAGTGATTTTTTGCCGAATAACATTTGCGACTTTTTGAGAAAGAATTTGTGGAGATGTTTTTTTCTGCATTATCTTCTGCTATTAGCTTAATAGAAGCGCCTATTCTATCAGTGTGTTTTGTAATATATAACCTCTATTGTGTCACTCTGTCGTACTTCTCACTGTATAAAGTATGACTTTCTGTTTATTTCCATCAAAAAAACTTAATTTTTTATCACGATATTTTAGTGATTAAACTTATTTTTCCTTCGATCTTGTGCACTATTTTTGTGCATCTCATCTTTTTATGCTGCATTTAGGTGCATATTCATTACTTACTAATTAATAATAATTGTCAATAAAATGTTAAAAATGCGATCTTCACTGCACTTTTATCATCCCATATTTAAATCTATTTGCTTATTTATTCATCTATTATTATTAATTGTTCAACAATCTAATATCAGGTGATTAACAATTACGTATTCATGCTCAACAATGGCATGCTAATTGCCTTAGTAATAATAATTAAAATAATGATGATAAAGGGGGTAGCTCATGGCTACACAAGATTCTGCAAACACAACATCAAGTTCGTTTATAAAAAATAGACGCTCTTCATTGATAGCTGCCATTTTTTTAATGGCGACATCAGCTATTGGTCCGGGTTTTATTACTCAAACTGCAACCTTTACTGCCACTATGGGGGCAGCATTTGCATTCGGTATTTTGGCATCAATCATCATCGACTATGTTGTTCAGCAAAGTATTTGGCGAGTGATCACAGTTACCAATATGCGAGCTTCAGACATTGCTAACAAAGCAATACCCGGTAGCGGTTACTTACTTGCGGTATTAGTTATTTTTGGCGGTTTAGTGTTTAACGTGGGTAACATTGCCGGTGCTGGTTTGGGGCTTAATGCAATGGTGGGGCTTGATCCTAAATGGGGTGGGATCTTAAGTGCTTTACTTGCGATCTATATTTTCTCATCACGCAAAGCCAGTAACTTTATCGATCGTATGATTATCGTTCTTGGCATTGTCATGATCTTACTGACTGTTTTTGTGATGTTTGCCTCTAATCCTCCAGTAGGTGAAGCATTAAGACAAACTGTTTTACCTGATGCGATTAACTTCGCAACGATCACTACAATTGTCGGTGGTACTGTGGGCGGCTATATCTGTTATGCCGGAGCTCACCGTCTTCTCGATAAAGGAACTACGGGCATTGAGAACATTGATGCTGTATCAAGCGCTGCAACCAAAGGAATTTTAGTGGTTGGATTAATGCGCTATATCCTGTTCCTTGCCATTTTGGGCGTAGTTGCCAGTGGCGTAACATTAGATATTTCTAGTCGCGCGGCTAACCCTGCATCTCAAGCATTTCAACACGCGGCAGGTTTAACTGGATTACGCATCTTTGGTCTTATTTTATGGGCAGCTGCATTAACAAGTGTAATTGGTGCTGCTTATACCTCAATGTCATTTATTACAGTATTTAAAAAAGGTGTTACTGAGCGTCAACGTAATATCGCAACCATTATTTTCATCGCTATTTCACTTGTCATTTATATGGTTATGGGAACAGCGCCGGCTGCATTATTAGTCTTCGCCGGTGGTTTTAACGGTCTGATTTTACCTATTGGTATGACACTATTTATTTTTGTTGCATGGCGTCGCCAAGATCTCATGAATGGCTATAAATATCCTGCATGGTTACTGTGGTCAGGTATTTTGGTCTGTGCGCTGACTTGGTATATGGGCATTATGTCCGTGGGTGCTATTTTCAACTACCTCAACATTGCTTAAGAGAACAATAATGATGATAAAAGCAGTCGATTTAAATAGTGATTTAGGTGAGAGCTTCGGTCAATGGACGATGGGCAATGATGATGCGGTGCTTGAAATTGTCAGTAGCGCTAATATCGCTTGCGGTTTTCATGCAGGTTCACCGGATGGAATTTTAAAAACATTAAAAGCGGCGAAACAGCGTAATGTCGCGATAGGTGCGCATGTTGCTTATCCTGACTTAGTCGGTTTTGGTCGTCGTAATATGGATATTGCCAGTGATGAATTAACCGCAGATGTAATTTATCAAATAGGTGCTTTACAAGGATTGGCTAAAGCAGTGGGTTTAAGTGTGACCTATGTTAAGCCTCATGGTGCGCTTTACAACACAATTGCTCATGATAAACGTCAAGCACTTGCTGTTATTGAGGCGATACTTGCTGTAGATCCTCAACTGACATTAGTTGCTTTAGCGGGATCACCTTTGATTACATTTGCGAAAGAAAAAGGTCTTCGAGTAATCGCAGAAGCCTTTGCTGACAGAGCTTATCATGCTGATGGTACGCTAGTTTCTCGTAAAAAAGAGGGAGCTGTTTTACATGATCCTGAACGTGTTGCTCAACGCATGTTGCAGCTTGTGCAAGAAGGTGGTGTTGAGTCCATAGAAGGCATTTTTACTACGATACAAGCCGATTCTATTTGTGTTCATGGTGACAGTCCAGATGCCGTAGCCCTCGCTAAAAGTGTAAAAGAAATTTTAATTAATCATGGTGTTAGCATTAAGCCTTTTGCACCTCTGCCTCTTAAAAAGGAGGTTCAAAAATGACTAATTTAATGCAAGCAACCGCGGATGCAATTGCTAATGCACAAGAAGCTCGATTAGCTATTCGCAATGGTTTAGCCATACCAACCGCCGGTATGGCTAAAGGTATGACGCAAGCTAATATGATTAGTTTACCTCGTGATTGGGCATTTGATTTTCTGCTCTATGCTCAACGTAACCCGAAAAGTTGCCCAATATTAGATGTTTGCGAATCAGGTAGTTATCACACTGTTTTAGCGAAAGACGCCGATCTGCGTACTGACATTCCTCTTTATCGTGTTTGGGAAAATGGCAAATTAACGGGTGAAATTACGGATGCCACCAAAATTTGGGCACAACATCCCGATCTTGTTACGTTTCTTATTGGTTGTAGTTTTACTTTCGAAACACCCATGTTAGAAGCGGGTATTGAAATTCGCCATATCACAGATAACTGCAATGTTCCGATGTATAAAACCAATCGTTTATGTCGCCCAGCAGGACGATTAGAAGGTGAATTAGTGGTTTCAATGCGCCCTATTCCAGCTGATAGAGTCGCTGATGCGGTGATGATCAGTGGTCGTTTCCCTTCTGTACATGGTGCTCCCGTACATATTGGCTCGCCCGACACTTTGGGTATTAAAGATATTATGTCGCCAGATTTTGGCTCACCAGTGAGAATTGAAAAAGGCGAGATCCCCGTCTTTTGGGCTTGTGGTGTGACGCCTCAAGCGGCAGTGATGCGTTCAGGTGTTCCTTTCGCACTTAGCCATGCTCCGGGGCATATGTTTATTACCGATGTGCCTGATGAAGCTTATCACGTATAAGGGAGGAAGATACTTTGCGCTTTTTACCCGTTAACCTATCTCATTTACTTGTTGAGCTTTCCTCTTTAAAAGAGACGCTCGCATTGTATGAATCCGTTAAACAAGCGGATATTGCTGCTATTCAAGATATTGTACCTGCGGCGAAAACACTCTTAATTCATTATACGCCGTGGCTAATCACAGCTGAAGAGCTTGTGCTTCAGCTTCGACAGTTAGAAGTTAAAGCGGTATCAGCACGTCAAATACAATCATTAACGATCCCCGTTCATTATCAAGGTGAGGATCTTAATGAGGTCGCTGAATTATTAGGGATCGCTACCAGTGAAGTGATCCGCAGACACACAGAACAAACCTATCAAGTTGCATTTACTGGTTTCGCCCCAGGCTTTGCTTATTTGATTGCAGATGAAACCCAGCTTTATGTGCCTCGTCGTAAAACGCCTCGTACACGTATCCCCGCAGGTTCGGTCGGATTAGCTGGCGAGTTTAGTGGTGTTTATCCGCAACAAAGCCCCGGTGGTTGGCAACTTATTGGTACCACTGAAATAAAGATGTGGGATCTCTCACGTGAACAACCTGCTTTTTTATTACCGGGTAATGAAGTGCATTTTGTTGATGCACAAAAGTCACCGATAACTGTTTCACTACCGGAGAAAAAAGCCGTAGTCGCTTCCTCGCTCTCATTGAATGATAAAGGGCTATATGTTATTTCAGCAGGACTACAAACTTTATTTCAAGATGAAGGGCGTATTGGTGCTGCATCAATGGGAGTATCTGCTTCTGGCGCACTTGATAAACCCGCTTTACATGCGGCTAATCGTTTAGTGGGTAATCCTGCAACCTTTGTTGCACTTGAGATAACCCAAGGTGGACTGACACTTAAAGCACGACAAGATTGTGTGATCGCTTTAACTGGGGCGGATTGTTCCATTACGCTAAGACATGAGTCGGGTGAGACTGAATTCTTATCTGGTTATCAACCTATCGATGTTCGCTGTGGCGATGAAATTATTTTAGGTATGCCAAAAACAGGTGTACGTAGCTATCTTGCCGTGAGAGGTGGGTTTGAATTACCAAAGGTGTTAGGGAGTTATGCATTTGATACCTTGGCACAAATTGGCCCTAATGCTTTGCAAGAAGGAGATGTACTTCATTTAAATAATGAAAGCACCTCAAACGGTATTCTTGCGGATGAACTGCCGACATCAACACTGCCAAAACAAGGTGATATCGTCACTCTTGATGTTGTTTTAGGTCCCCGCACTGACTGGTTTACTACTGAAGCTATAAAGACATTAGCCTCTCAATTATGGCAGGTGACACCACAATCTAACCGTATTGGGTTGCGTTTACTGGGCGAAACCCCTCTTGCTCGAGAACAACAACAAGAGCTATCGAGTGAAGGCACTTGCATCGGTGCAATACAAGTTCCGATTAATGGGCAACCTGTTTTGTTTCTTAACGATCACCCATTAACAGGAGGATATCCTGTTATCGGCGCTGTTGCTGAATATCACTTACCACTTGCAGGGCAGATCCCTGTTAACGCTAGAATTCGTTTTAATCCAATTACCGAATTTCAAGAATATTGATAGGAGAATGCCACTCATGACAACAATTAACCAAAAACAACGAGTGAAGCATAGAGTACTTATTGCAAACCGAGGTGAAATTGCGGTTCGTATTATTCGTGCTTGTCAGGATCATGGTGCGACTTCGATTGCCATTTACGCTAATGATGATATTGATGCGCTACACGTCCGTCTTGCTGATGAAGCTTATGGACTCAATGGTAATTTGCCGAAAGAAAGCTATCTAGATATTAAGAAAATTATTGATATTGCCCATAAAGCTAATGCCACAATGATCCATCCCGGCTACGGTTTTCTTTCCGAGCGAGCTGATTTTGCAAAAGCGGTACAAGACGCAGGATTTATTTGGATCGGCCCTAACCCAGAAACGATTGAAGTGCTTGGTGACAAAGTGAAAGCACGTAAAATTGCACAATCTGTTGGTGCACCTCTTGTAAATGGTACGTCTGATCCCGTTAATGACGCCAAAGAGGTTATCGATTTTGCTAAACAGCATGGTCTACCTGTTGCCATTAAAGCCGCTTTTGGTGGTGGTGGGCGGGGTTTGAAGATCGCACATAAAATGGAAGAAATTGAAGAGCTCTACCATTCTGCTGTACGAGAAGCCGTAACTGCATTTGGTCGTGGTGAATGTTATGTTGAGCAATTCCTAGATAAACCTCGCCATATCGAAGCGCAAATTATCGCAGACAAACTGGGCAATGTTGTTGTTGTCGGAACACGAGATTGTTCGTTACAGCGACGTAATCAAAAGCTTATTGAAGAAGCGCCGGCACCTTATTTGACAGACGAACAACGTGAACGTATTCACCAATCAGCTAAAGATATTTGTGCGAAAGCGGGTTATGTGGGTGCAGGCACCGTCGAGTTTTTATTAAGTGCAAATGGCACTATTTCATTTCTAGAAGTGAATACACGCTTACAAGTAGAGCACCCTGTTACTGAAGAGACGGCAGGTATTGATTTAGTGATCGAGCAGTTACGTATTGCTGAAGGTTTACCGCTAAGTATTGATAAAACACCTGTTCCTCGGGGACATTCTTTTGAATTTAGGATCAATGCAGAAGATCCTGCTAAAGGTTTTTTACCTACACCAGGTTTAATTACACATTTCTCTCAGCCTTCAGGCCCTGGAGTTCGTGTAGATAGTGGTGTTGCCGAAAATAACCAGGTTTCACGCCAATTCGATTCTATGATGGCAAAATTGATAGTGACAGGTGCAACTCGTGAACAAGCTATTGCCCGAGCTCGTCGAGCATTATCTGAATTTAAAATTGAAGGGGTAGCAAGTGTATTACCTTTCCATTGTGAAATGATGGAGCATGCCGATTTTACTGAAGATTTCAAAGTGCATACCCGTTGGATTGAAACAGATTTTCAGGCAAAAAATACACATTTTCCTCGTAGCACGCCTGCAAAAAATGAAGAGCTTGTTCGTACTTTTATTGAAATTGATGGTCGTCGTCATGAACTTGCTTTACCAGCTCAATTACTGTCACTCTCCGCGGTAATACCAACAGCAATTAATGCCAGTCATGAGAAAGAAGAGAATGAAAAAGCCGTCACGGCACCCATCTCTGGCGTATTACATAGCTGGATCTTAGCTGATGGCGATAAAGTCAAAGAAGGTGATGTTATTGCTATTATGGAAGCGATGAAGATGGAAGTTCAGGTAATAGCTTCTTGTGATGGAGTACTACTGCAAAAAGCGAAAACAGGTGATTATTTTTCAGCAGAATCGGTCTTAGCTGAAATAAATTAAATATATTAAAAGTATCATATTGATTAATAAAAATAATATCTATCATTAATATCGGCCCTTTAATATGAGGTAATTTCATATTAAGGGGCTTTTTTATAATAACTTTATTTATATTCCTATTTGTTATATCTAATTCCTTTTGGTTATAAGTTATTTTGCCTATAATCGAAGCTTGTTAAATTTTAACCCAAAAGGAAATAAGATGTTGCTTGTAACACAACTACTTATCGGCGCTGCAATCGGGTTAGTTATTACAACGACCGGTGTAGGTGGTGGTGTTATTTTATTACCTGTTCTTATTTATCTTTTTGGTATGAATGCATTAGCTGCGGTTGCGACAGCAAATTTACTCTCGATGCTAATGAAGCTCTCATCTTCTTATATTCATTTTCGGTTAGGTAATATCCCATTAAAACCCGCACTATTGATCTTAGGGATAATGTTTCCGGCAACATTTTTAGCGAGTTATGGTGTGACATGGTTGGGATCGCAACCTCAATATTACGATCGTGTTGAATCGGCGATTAATATTTTAATGATCGTTGCTATCGTGTTTTCATTGATCTTGTTTTTACAGCGAATGGTAAGAAGATCAGCAATTTCAGATCCCTTAATTTCTTTACCTCCGCCTTCTTCAGTGACTTTTTCTTCCCTATTTGTACCGGGAGTCAGTGCAGGTTTTGTACTTGGTGCGACGGGTGTTGGAGGGGGGTTAGTGGTGTTGCCTGTGTTAATGCGTTTTGCACAAATGGGTATTAAAGAGGCAATCGGCACATCTATTTTTATTACCACGATCCTTTCTGGTGGCTCTGCTATTGCTTATAGTGCTGGTGGTTATACCGATGTTCACACAGCACTTATTCTCTGCTTAGGCTCATTACTTTCCATTCCATTAGCTCGCTATTTACTTGTGTATTTATCAGAGCGTTTTTTCCAATATTTAACACTGTCTTTTATTCTGATCAGCATCATTATGATGAGTTGGAAGTTAATAAATTAACGTAATGGAATATCGAGTGAGTCAATCTTTCTCTTATTGCCTTTGGTTAGACTAAACTTATTCTATCATCATTAGATTAACTACTAAGAGTAAGTATAACGAGATGAATATTAAAACAGGTGATGAGTTTTTGGTTTATATGGCGCTGGGTGAAGAGAGCTATATGAAAGAGTATTACCGTGTGATTGAAATTGATTCAACACTTTCTCAAGTGACGGGTAAATTACTAAGAAGAACAACGGCTGATGACAAAAATATTGGATTAGGTCGTTGCGAGCTAGAAGGTGGTATTGAGCAATTTGCGTTAGAAGATATCTATCCTGTTAAAGAGTGATCCATTATTGGGATCACTCTCCTTACTTTATTTGTTGCTTAGGCTGCGGGTGCATTCTCAGGTAATGCAGATTTTGGTAAGCCAAAAATTTTGTCAAATACCCAGTTATAAACGAAGGTATAACAAGGGATGATGATGATCAGCGCAAAGTCCATAACTAATGCTTGCCACAATGAAACATTAAGCCACCATGCAATCAGTGGAATTAAATAGAGCACCAGTGTTAGCTGAAATCCAATTGCATGGACTAGACGGCGTCTAAACGTTCGAATTCTTGAAACCTGCCTACTCTCCCAAAATTCAAATATACAGTTATAAATAAAATTCCAACTTACTGCGATTGTTGTGATCACCAGAGCTAATGGACCTGTTACTGCTGTTGAGCTATCAGCCAAAAGTGCAAGCCCGACTGATGAAATAACCCAGCCAAAAATTTCATAAGCTGTCACGTAGACAATTTTTCGTTTGATACCTTGCATTGTGCTCTCTTTTTCTGTGGATCTGTGTCGTTAAGCATCGTAAGATAAATCAGCAAGAATGATAGAAAAAGTTAGCTAGTATCAATTTTATTGAAACATCAGGAGTGAACATGCAGTTCTCAAGTGAACATATTGCGATATTTTTAGCAGTGATGGATAAGGGATCTTTCTCTGCGGCTGCACGTTCATTAAAACGCGTTCCATCAGCAGTCAGCATGGCGATTGCTAATATGGAAGCTGAATTAGGTTATGCACTTTTTGAACGTTCATCACGAGAGCCTCAGCCAACTGAAAAAGCCAAAGCACTTGAGCCTCATGCCAGAATGATCGCAGAGCAATTAAAATTATTACAAGTGCATGCACAAGAGCTTTCAATGGATCTCGAAAGTGTCTTAAATATTGGTGTTGCGGCTGATATTAATCCTGATTATCTATTACCTGCGCTATCTGAATTAACGCAACGTTATCCATTACTTAATGTGAATGTGATAACCGCGGCACAAGATGACATTATTGAGATGTTGCATTCACATAAAATTCAATTAAGCCTAGTTTATGGTGGCTTGTATGTGAATGGCGATGAGCAATTTCAATATCTAGGCTCTGAGTCATTGGTCGCAACAATATCAGCAAGTCATATTGCATTGGCACATCCTGCAAGTGTGTTTATTGAAGATCTTGTGAATGTTCGCCAAATTATGATCGCAAGCCACACTAAAGAGCTAAGAGATGAACGCTCATTAGTGGCGACGAATTATTGGCAAACAGATAGCTTTCAAATGGCGTTGGGTATGGTTGAAGCAGGGATGGGATGGGGTAATTTACCGTATTCGTTGATTTATACTCAATTGCAAAAAGGTAAATTAAAACAGCTTCAGTTTAAGAATACGAAAAATGAATTACGATTGCCTATTCATGCCATGTGGCTAAAAGGGGAGTCGTTACAGAAAGGAGCAAAAGAGTTAGTTGAGCTGATGAGTACCCACCAGCCCATCGTACCTAACTTTAATTAATCGACACGTTGTTGATGAACCCAAACAGCAACTTCAACACGAGATTTTAGCTTCATCTTTTTCAGTAGATGTTTTACATGCACTTTGACTGTACTTTCTGTGATATCAAGCTTACGGGCGATCATTTTATTTGATAATCCTTGCGCTATCAGTTTTAAAATATCGCGTTCACGCGGGGTGAGTTGTTCAATATCACGCTCACCTTCAGAACGATCTTCACGTAAGGATTCGGCTAAAATAGGGGTTAACGCAGGGCTGACGACCATTTTTCCGGCAGCTGCCTGTTTTAGAGCCGCAAGTAATTCTTCAGGCTCCATATCTTTTAGAAGATAACCATCTGCACCACGTTTTAATGCTGTGACTAAATCATCACTATAATTTGATACACTGAAAACAACGATCCGACCTGATAATGACTTTAATCGCAGTTGATCGAGTGTTTCAAAACCATTCATTCCTGGCATATTCAGATCCAGCAAAATTAAATCAGGATCTAATTCTTCAGCTAGCTTCACACCTTGAATACCATCTCCCGCTTCCCCAACGACAGTTAGTGTTGTATCAAGACTTAAAAGTTGTTTTACACCATTGCGTAGCATCGGGTGATCATCAATGAGTAAAATTGTCGCTTTTTCTGTGGGGGAACCCATATTATTCATTACGACTTGCTCCAATTTAGACAGGGTCTTTATGAGTAGTTATTAATGGAAATTTAACAAACACTTGAGTACCGCCCTGTTCGCGTACTTTTATAGTATAAGAACCATTTAAGCTATTTGCGCGTTCACGCATAATAATAAGGCCATAATGATTTAATTTTTCAGGATTAGGGCTAATTCCTTCACCATTATCATTAATTTTTAGTTCGACCATGCCATTATTTAGAGATAAAGAGACTTCAGCCCAATTGGCATTGGCATGTTGCAAAATATTATTTAATGCTTCACGGACAATTTGAACAACGTGAATGCTTTGATGTGAATTTACACATTTTGCGGGTAATTGATAGTCAAAATTAATAGAGAAACCAAGGCGTTGATTAAATTCAGTCAGTGTACTTTCTAACGCGGCAAGTAAACCTGGCTCAGTGAGTTTTAAGCGAAATGTGGTTAACAGTTCTCTTAATTGGCGATAAGCGACATTCAGCTCTTCTCGCATCTCTTTTAGTAGCTTTTGGCAATTATCCGGTAAGGTTTCTGACTGCATCTGTAAATAGCTAACTTGCATTTTTAAACAAGAGAGCGATTGAGCAATAGAGTCATGTAATTCGCGTGCAATCGCCGAACGCTCATCCATTAACAAAAGTTGCTGTTGTTGTTCGTTTTGCTGTTCCATTGCCAGCATTGCTGAAATCTGTTTTGTCAGTAATAGCATTAAATTATTCTGTTCATCCGTTAGGGCGGTATGTTCAGGTAATTGCATAACAAATAATCCATAGCGATGGATCTGATCGGCTAATTCCCAATGCAATAGTTCACTGCGTAGTGGAATAGTGGCTGAAGCGGTTTCATCACAACGTTCACATTGTGGATCAGGACAATGTTCAGGGCGTGGTTGAGGTTCTAAACTGATCTCATTAAAGAGTGTGTGATGATTATCTTCATATAAACGTATCTGCAAATAGGCATCAGGAATGATTTGTTGAAGCTCAAATAATATTTGTCTTAATCGGGCACAAAGTGGCGCAGGAGAGTGTAATTGTTGGCTTGAATGATAGAGGTAAGAGAGCACTTTATTTTTCTGTTGTAAGTCGTGTGTTTTTTCAACCACTCTTTTTTCTAATTCGCTATACAGCGTAGAAAGCTCTTCTGACATGGTATTGAGTGCAATACCCAATGTGGCAATTTCATCATGGTGTGTACGCTGGTGGAAACGGGCTGAAAAATTACCATGACCAATCGAATTTGCCATTGCCATAAGTTGTTGCCAAGGATGTAATAAACGGCGACGGAAATGCCAAACAGAGCCAAACAGCAATAACAGTGTCAGTGCCGTAAAAATAAGCTGGGTATAAGCCACCAGCCTGATTTTTTGCTCTGTAAGTTGATCGATACTTAATACTAATTTATCTAGCTGTGAAACAAAAAAGGCAACTTCTTGTTTGGCTTCATCGCGTTGTTGCGCATAAAGTAAAGTTGGCTTTAAAGTATCCTTCCAATAAGTATTTAATTGAGCATATTGTGATTGCAGTGATTCATTGCTTAGGACTTGAAGTAACTCACCACTGTCTAAGTCGGTTTCTAACTCGTGAAGATAATAACGATGTTGCTCATCTAGGGGTAAAGCAGATAACAAGCGATAGCTTTGCATCCGTAGCGATCCAGACTTATTAATCGCATGAGCATTACCTTGTACACTCAAAATAATATGGTTAGAAATCGCCATTCCTACCACACCCAATAGAGTGAAAAGTAACATTAATATCGCTATCTGATTAATAATTGAAAAACGGTAGTGCCATTGGATTTTATTTGTACTCATCGTTATTTTTCCAAATTTATTCTGGCGCTATATTGCCTTAAAAAGACACCAAATGTCATATACCACTAAAGTATTACCTCCAAATATCTGACGGAGGTAATTTCACTTCTAAATTATAGCGTTTTTAATTTAACTCATTAATTTAAAATGAAAAATTAAGGATAATCCTATTAACACTTAGGTATAAAGAGTGACTTTAGCTTAAAAATCAAACAAATCTTTGCTTGATGCAGATCATGACTAATTAACAATTCTAATCGTACAAAGGTGCCAATCTAACCGTTAATCGAGGTTGTTATGGCACTCACTCAACACCCAGAAAAAATGAGAAAAGGGGTGATCGAAGATTGGCATCCTGAAGATAAAGCTTTTTGGGAAAAGACTGGTCAAAAGATCGCTTCACGCAATTTATGGATTTCTGTTCCTTGTTTACTTTTATCGTTCTGTGTATGGATGCTTTTTAGTGCCGTTGCAGTAAATTTGAACAAAGTAGGTTTTAACTTTACCACAGATCAGCTGTTTATGCTGACTGCACTGCCTTCAGTCTCAGGTGCTATTTTACGCGTTCCTTATTCTTTTGTTATTCCTATTTTTGGCGGTCGTCGCTGGACAGCAATCAGTACTGTCTTTCTTATCATTCCTTGTATCTGGCTTGGTTTTGCAGTGCAAGACACCACAACGTCTTACTCAACCTTTATTGTGATTTCACTGCTATGTGGTTTTGCAGGTGCAAACTTTGCATCCAGTATGGCAAATATTAGCTTTTTCTTCCCTAAAGCACGTCAAGGTGGTGCATTAGGATTAAATGGCGGATTAGGCAACCTGGGTGTTAGCGTTATGCAATTGGTTGCGCCATTAGTGATTGGTGTTGGCGTGTTTGCTATGTTTAGTGGCCCCGGTGTTGTTCAGCCTGATGGTTCACGTTTATGGCTAGAAAATGCGGCATGGGTTTGGGTTCCTTTCTTACTTATTCTGACCTTTGCTGCTTGGTTTGGCATGAACGATCTGGCGGCTAACAAAGCCTCTTTAAGCCAGCAATTACCCGTATTAAAACGGGGTCACCTTTGGTTATTAAGTATTTTATATCTGTGCTCTTTTGGTTCATTTATTGGTTTCTCTGCGGGTTTTGCAATGCTTTCTAAAACCCAATTTCCAGATATCGTCATTCTACATTATGCGTTCTTTGGACCTTTATTAGGTGCATTAGCTCGCCCTGTAGGTGGTGCTTTATCGGATAAATTTGGTGGTATTAGAGTCACACTGATCAACTTTATCATCATGGCAATTTTCTCTGCTCTGCTTTTCTTAACACTGCCTGTCAATGGTGCTGGTGGCTCATTTATTGCCTTCTTCGGTGTCTTTATGGTGTTGTTTTTAACTGCCGGTTTAGGAAGTGGTTCTACATTCCAAATGATTGCGGTGGTGTTTAGAAAAATCACGATTGATCGCATGAAAGCACAAGGTGCCACAGACGAAGCCGCTCAAAAAGAAGCGGTGACTGAAAGTGCAGCGGCGCTTGGCTTTATCTCTGCTATTGGTGCAATTGGCGGCTTCTTTATTCCTAAAGCCTTCGGTACATCATTGGCTATGACTGGCTCTCCTGCCGGTGCCATGAAAATCTTTGTTCTATTTTATATCGCCTGCGTCTTGATCACTTGGTTGGTCTATGGACGTAAACACAATAAACAATAATGACGAATTATACGCAATGTGAGAGCGCTCGCGCGCATTGGGAGAGTATCTGATGAGTAAGTTTCTCGATAGATTCCGCTATTTTAAGCAACTTGGTGATACCTTTTCAAAGGATCATGGCCAAGAGCTAAATGTTAACCGTGATTGGGAAGATGGTTACCGTAGTCGTTGGCAACACGACAAAATTGTTCGTTCTACTCACGGTGTAAACTGTACCGGCTCTTGTAGCTGGAAAATTTACGTCAAAAATGGGTTAGTGACATGGGAAACCCAACAAACGGATTACCCACGTACACGTCCTGATTTACCAGATCATGAGCCTCGTGGCTGTCCTCGTGGTGCAAGCTATTCATGGTATTTATATAGCGCGAACCGCGTTAAATACCCAATGGTACGTAAACGCCTAATTAAATTATGGCGTGAAGCAAAAGCACAACATAGCGATCCTGTTGATGCATGGGCTTCTATTGTTAGTTCACCAGAAAAAACTAAAAGCTATAAGCAAGCACGTGGGCGTGGTGGTTTTGTTCGCTCGTCATGGTCAGAAGTGAATGAAATCATTGCTGCTTCTAACGTGTTTACAGCAAAAGAGTTTGGCCCTGATCGTATTATCGGGTTCTCGCCAATTCCGGCTATGTCGATGGTCTCATATGCTGCGGGTGCGCGTTATTTATCTCTGATTGGTGGCGCATGTTTAAGCTTCTACGATTGGTATTGTGATTTACCACCTGCATCGCCAATGACTTGGGGTGAGCAAACCGACGTTCCTGAATCAGCAGACTGGTATAACTCTTCTTACCTGATTGCATGGGGTTCTAACGTACCGCAAACACGTACACCAGATGCCCACTTCTTTACAGAAGTTCGTTATAAAGGGACTAAAACAGTTGCGGTAACACCTGATTACGCTGAAATCGCAAAACTCTGTGACCAATGGTTAAATCCAAAACAGGGTACTGATAGCGCAATGGCAATGGCGATGGGACACGTTATTCTTAACGAATTCCACGTTAAACGCCAAACTGAATACTTTAGTAACTACGTGCGCACTTACACTGACATGCCAATGTTGGTGATGTTAGATAAACACGACTCAGGCAAGCTAGTTGCAGGTCGTATGTTGCGTGCTTCTGATTTAGTGAACAATCTGGATCAAGAGAAAAATCCAGAGTGGAAAACTGTTGCTATTGATGAAAAAACACAGCAATTGGTTGCTCCTCAAGGTTCTATGGGCTTTCGTTGGGAAGGTGCAGCTAAATGGAACCTTGAGCCTAAAGACGGCAAAAGTGGCGCAGATGTCACTTTACAATTAGGTCTTTTAGATAACCACGATGATATTGTTGATGTAGCATTCCCTTACTTTGGTGGGATCAAGAGTGAATACTTTGAAGGTGTTGCCCTTGATGATGTGATTGTTCATAAACTGCCTGCTAAGCGTATTACACTTGCGAATGGCGAAGAGAAATACATCACAACTGTTTATGATTTATTGTTAGCTAACTACGGTGTAGATCGTGGTTTAAATGATGAAAACTGTGCATCAAACTACGATGAAATCAAAGCATACTCACCAGCATGGGCTGAAAAAGTGACAGGTGTAGGTCGCCAAGATATCGCTCGTATTGCACGTGAATTTGCGGATAACGCAGAAAAAACACACGGTCGTTCGATGGTGATTGTGGGAGCCGGTATTAACCACTGGTACCACATGGATATGACTTATCGTGGCATTATCAATATGCTGATTTTCTGTGGTTGCGTCGGTCAAAGTGGTGGTGGCTGGGCACACTATGTTGGACAAGAAAAACTGCGTCCACAAACTGGTTGGTTGCCATTAGCCTTTGGTCTTGACTGGCAACGTCCGCCTCGCCATATGAACAGCACATCATTTTTCTATAACCACTCAAGTCAGTGGCGTTATGAAACCGTATCACCAACAGAGCTGTTATCACCATTAGCCGATAAATCTCGCTTTAGCGGTAGTTTGGTCGATATGAATGTGCGTTCAGAGCGTATGGGATGGTTACCATCAGCGCCTCAATTAAATCTAAATCCTCTATCTATTGCGAAAAAAGCGCAAGAAGCGGGTATTAGTGCCGCTGATTACACGGTTAATGCATTGAAATCAGGTGAAATTCGCTTTGCAGCTGAGCAACCGGATAATCCACAGAACTTCCCACGTAATTTATTTATTTGGCGTTCTAACTTATTAGGCTCTGCGGGTAAAGGGCATGAATATTTACTGAAATACTTGCTGGGAACTGAAAACGGTTTACAAGGTAAAGACTTAGGTGAGCAAGGCCAAGTTAAGCCACAAGAAGTGGAATGGCAAGATAAAGGCGGCGAAGGTAAAGTTGATTTAGTGGTGACTTTAGACTTCCGTATGTCAAGTACCTGTCTCTTCTCCGACATCGTTTTACCAACCGCTACATGGTATGAGAAAGATGATATGAATACTTCGGATATGCATCCATTTATTCATCCATTAACTGCCGCGGTTGATCCTGCTTGGGAATCTAAAACAGACTGGGAAATCTATAAAGGTATTGCTAAAACCTTCTCTAAATTGTGTGTTGGTCATTTAGGGGTTGAAACGGATTTAGTTACATTGCCTATTCAGCATGACTCTGCCGCTGAAATGGCACAGCCTTTTGATGTGAAAGATTGGAAAAAAGGTGAATGTGACCTTATTCCGGGTAAAACAGCACCACACCTTATTCCTGTTGAGCGTGATTATCCAAATACCTATGCTCGCTTTACCTCACTTGGCCCTCTGATGGACAAATTAGGTAATGGCGGTAAAGGGATCAGCTGGAATACACAGACAGAAGTCGATTTTCTGAAAAAACTCAACCGTGTCCGTCATGATGGTGTGGCAAAAGGTCGCCCTGCTATTGAAACGGCGATTGATGCAGCCGAAGTTATTCTCTCTTTAGCACCTGAAACTAATGGTCAGGTTGCTGTAAAAGCGTGGGATGCACTCAGTAAAGTGACAGGACGCGATCACACTCACTTAGCCAAAGTGAAAGAAGACGAAAAAATTCGTTTCCGCGATATCGTTGCTCAACCTCGTAAGATCATTTCAAGCCCAACATGGTCTGGTCTTGAAGATGAGCATGTCTCTTATAACGCCTGTTATACCAACGTTCACGAGATGATCCCTTGGCGCACTTTAAGTGGTCGCCAGCAGTTGTATCAAGATCACGAGTGGATGCGTGCTTATGGTGAAAGTTTAGTGGTCTATCGTCCACCGATTGATACCAAAGCTATTGATGCCGTTAAAGGTAAAAAACCAAATGGTTTCCCTGAGAAAGCACTGAACTTCCTGACTCCTCACCAAAAATGGGGTATTCACTCAACGTATAGCGATAACTTACTGATGTTAACGCTAGGTCGCGGTGGCCCTGTGGTTTGGCTGAGTGAAGATGATGCTAAAGAGATGGGAATTAGCGATAACGATTGGGTTGAAGCGTACAACAGTAATGGTGCGTTAACAGCAAGAGCCATTGTCAGTCAACGTATTCCTGATGGCATGATTTATATGTATCACGCACAAGAGCGCCAAATAAATCTGCCGGGATCGGAAATAACAGGAATGCGTGGTGGTATTCACAACTCAGTGACGCGTGTTTGCCCTAAACCAACGCATATGATTGGTGGATACGCTCAATTGGCTTATAGCTTTAACTATTACGGCACAGTGGGCTCTAACCGTGATGAGTTTGTTGTGGTGCGTAAAATGAAACAGATTGATTGGCTTGATGGTGAAGGTGATGCTTATCAACAGACCCTGAATGGACAGGAGAAGGCATAATGAAAATTCGTTCACAAGTCGGTATGGTACTGAACCTCGACAAATGTATCGGTTGCCATACCTGTTCAGTAACCTGTAAAAATGTTTGGACTAGTCGCGAAGGTGTTGAATACGCATGGTTCAATAACGTTGAAACAAAACCGGGTACAGGGTATCCACAAAATTGGGAAGACCAAGAGAAGTGGAAAGGTGGTTGGATCAAAAATATCAAAGGTAAATTAGTGCCAAGAATGGGTAACCGTGTTGGTCTATTATCGAAAATTTTTGCCAACCCTGATGTTCCTGCATTAGACGATTACTATGAGCCCTTTGATTATGACTACGAGCATTTAAAAAATGCTCCAGAAGGCTCGTTACCGACTGCACGTCCTCGTTCGTTGATCACAGGTCAGCGCATGACCAAAATCGAAAAAGGCCCAAACTGGGAAGACGATTTAGGGGGCGAATTTAGTAAACGTGCAGCGGACAAAAACTTCGCCAACATGCAAAAAGAGATGTATGGGCAGTTTGAAAATACATTCATGATGTATTTACCTCGTTTATGTGAACACTGCTTAAATCCTGCTTGTGTTGCGACATGCCCAAGTGGTGCAATTTATAAACGTGCTGAAGACGGTATTGTGCTTATCGACCAAGATAAATGCCGTGGATGGCGTATGTGTTTAACAGGATGTCCATACAAAAAAATCTACTTCAACTGGAAAAGCGGTAAGTCGGAAAAATGTATTTTCTGTTATCCACGTATTGAAGCAGGTCAGCCAACACTGTGCTCAGAAACTTGTGTAGGACGTATTCGCTATCTGGGTGTGATGTTATATGACGCAGATAAAATCTCACAAGCCGCCAGTGCGGATAATGAAAAAGATTTATACCAAAGCCAGTTAGATATCTTCTTAGATCCATTCGATCCTGAAGTGATCAAAGCCGCTGAAGAGCAAGGTATTCCGTTAAGTGTGATTGATGCAGCACAACGTTCACCTGTCTACAAAATGGCGGTGGATTGGAAGCTGGCATTACCACTGCACCCTGAATATCGCACCTTACCAATGGTTTGGTATGTGCCACCTTTGTCACCTATTCAGTCAGCTGCCGATGCGGGCGTGTTACCGCATACCGGTGTATTGCCTGATGTAGAAAGCTTACGTATTCCTGTTCAATATTTAGCTAACTTACTGACAGCGGGCGATACAGCACCCGTGTTATTAGCATTAAAACGAATGCTTGCGATGCGTCATTACAAACGCGCTGAAACCGTAGAAGGAAAAACAGACTTAAGTGCATTAGAGCAAGTCGGTTTGACTGAAGCACAAGCACAAGAGATGTATCGCTATCTGGCTATTGCAAATTACGAAGATCGCTTTGTTATTCCATCAAGTCATCGCGAACTCGCAAGAGAAGCTTTCCCAGAACGTAATGGTTGTGGTTTTAGCTTTGGTGACGGTTGTCATGGTAGTGATAGCAAATTTAATTTGTTTAATAGTCATCGTATTGATGCGATTGATATCACATCAAGAACACCTCAGGATGAGCGTCGTTCAGAGGAGAAAATATAATGATCTCTCTGAAAATCATTTCCCATCTCTTAGATTATCCCACACAAGAATTGTGGGATAACCGAGGCGAACTGCTCAATGCATTACAGGAAGCCGATGAGCTTCCTGTGACTCAAGTTGCTAAATTAATGGCATTTATTCATGCCTTAACGCAGCAAGAGTTGTTAGATGCACAATCCAATTACAGCGAACTTTTTGATCGAGGTCGGGCGCGATCACTGTTGTTATTTGAACACGTTCATGGTGAGTCTCGCGATCGTGGTCAGGCAATGGTTGATCTACTCAATCAATATCAACAAGCAGGGATCACATTAAGTAGTCGTGAACTTCCTGACTATTTGCCTACTTACCTCGAGTACTTAACACTTTTACCTACAACCGAGTGTATTGAAGGGCTAAATAACATTGCGCCTATTTTGGCTCTGTTAGGTGAGCGTTTAAAACAGCGAGGCAGCGATTATCACGCTCTCTTTGATGTGTTGCTTTGTCTCTCACAAAGTGAATTAGAAGCATCACAACTGACTGCTCAAGTAGAGAAAGAGCCTTTAGATGATACACCTGCTGCATTAGATGCTGTGTGGGAAGAAGAACAAGTGACGTTTCTTGGAGAAGGTACGCAATGTGGTAGTGGCAAGATCAGCCAACATCAGCGTCGTTTTGCACAAGAGACCGCAGTTCAATATCTCAACGTGGGGAATTCGTTGGATACGGGAGCACAAAAATGAATTACATCAATATGTTATTTTTTGATATCTATCCCTATATTGCTGGTGCCGTTTTTATTATTGGTAGCTGGTTACGTTATGACTATGGTCAATATACATGGCGTGCTGGCTCTAGCCAGATGTTAGACAAGAAAAACATGCGCCTTGCCTCTAACTTATTCCATGTGGGGATCCTCGGTATTTTTGCTGGCCACTTTCTGGGGATGTTAACACCGCATTGGATGTATGAATCTTTCTTGCCGATTGAATATAAGCAAATTATGGCGATGGTCGGTGGTGGTACTTGTGGTGTGTTAATGCTGGTGGGAGGTGTAATGCTATTAAAACGCCGTTTAACCAACCCACGAGTAAGAGCCACATCTTCATTTGGTGACATCATGATTTTAACGCTGCTGGTTATTCAAGTCGCGTTAGGTCTGCTGACTATTCCTTTCTCGGCCCAACATATGGACGGTAGTGAAATGATGAAGCTGGTGGCTTGGGCACAATCTATTGTGACATTCCACGGTGGCGCTTCAGCAAACCTTGAAGGTGTTGCATGGGTATTTAAATTGCACATCTTCTTAGGAATGACGATTTTCTTATTATTCCCATTCTGTCGCTTAGTTCATATTTGGAGTGTGCCAATTGAGTATTTAACTCGTCGCTATCAAATTGTGCGTAATCGTCATTAATGACTGCTCGATCTCCTGATAGTAACTTAGAGACCTTTTAGTTGCGCTTATCTCACCCCCGCCCGCGGGGGTTTTTTTATCTCTTTTTCCTCTCCTAAAACATCAACAAAATTTTTGAATGGTTAAAACAATAATCTTTAGATTCATTTAAGCAAGATTGTACTTATAATTCTTTTCAACAAAATGAATAAATTTATATAAACAAATAAGCAGTTAATTAAATATCGTGATATTTAATTAAATTTAAAGGTTTACAATCGATTATTTATTATTAATAAATACATTCAAATGTAAATTTAAAAGGTTCTGCGTATTGTCATATAAATTTGGTGCTATGATTTAATTGAGTCTTACCTCTATTATACTATCGGAGATTATTATGAGCTTTAAATATCATCGTATCGATAAAAATAATGCTGCTGTTCTGTTGGTAGACCATCAAGCTGGGTTACTTTCTTTAGTCAGAGATATCGAGCCTGATAAATTCAATAATAATGTATTAGCATTAGCTAACGCCGCTAAATACTTTAATTTACCTACCATTTTAACGACTTCTTTTGAAGATGGTCCTAATGGTCCTCTAATGCCTCAACTTGTTGAAATGTTTCCAGATGCGCCTTATATTGCACGTCCTGGTCAAATCAACGCGTGGGATAATGAAGACTTCGTCAAAGCGGTTAAAGCAACAGGTAAAAAACAACTGATTATTGCGGGTGTTGTGACTGAGGTTTGTGTCGCATTCCCTGCATTATCTGCACTTGAAGAAGGTTTTGAAGTCTTCGTGGTAACCGATGCTTCAGGAACTTTCAATGCCATTTCTCGTGACTCTGCATGGGATAGAATGTCAAAAGCAGGGGCACAATTAATTAACTGGTTTGGTTTAGCTTGTGAATTACACCGTGATTGGCGTAATGATGTCGAAGGATTAGGTACGCTCTTTGCAAATCATATTCCAGATTATCGTAATCTTATGACAAGCTATAATACTTTAACAAAAAAGTAAGCGGTTAATTTAAGTTTTATCTAAAAATAGGGCTTATATTATTTTTTGATAAATATAGTTTAATTGAATTTTGAATTTATTAAATTATAGATATAAGCCCTTAATTAATAAATGGATCTAAAATGAAAAGTAAAATATTAAAAACCACTGCTATTGCGATGGCATTAAGTGTGGGTGTTGCACAAGCAGCTGAATATAAAGCAAGTACCGCAGAAGGCCCAATAAAAATAGTTAACTTAAAGGCGATGGAAGCACAAGTTCAAGCGAATATGGATAAAGGGGCTTTCGGTTATATTCGAGGTGGTGCTGAAGACGAAAATAATTTACGTTCAAACACAACGGCATTTGATAAAAAATATATTATGCCTCGTTCATTACAAGGCATCGAATTTTCTGACTTAGATTTAAAAACAGAATTTTTGGGTATTAAATTAGATACGCCTATTATTCAGGCACCGATGGCAGCTCAAGGGCTTGCACATCAACAAGGCGAAGTCGCCACAGCAAAAGGTATGGCAAAAGCAGGCTCTATTTTTTCATTAAGTACTTATGGTAATAAAACCATTAAAGAAGTGGCAGATGCTCAACCGGGTTATCCTTTTTTCTTCCAGTTGTATATGAGTAAAAATGATGCCTTTAACGAGTATATTTTATCTCAAGCAAAACAGTATGGCGCTAAAGGTATCATTTTAACTGTTGATTCACCTGTCGGTGGTTATCGTGAAGATGATATTAAAAATAGCTTCCAGTTCCCACTAGGTTTTGCCAACTTAGAAGCATTTGCAAAAATTAGCGATGATAAATCTAAGACAGGTAAAGGTGCGGGTATTAGCGAAATTTATGCTCAAGCTAAACAAGCCTTCACACCAGCAGATATTCAGTATGTGAAAAAAATGTCTGGTTTACCTGTGATTGTAAAAGGTATCGAATCACCTGAAGATGCAGATATGGCAATTAAAGCAGGCGCAGATGCTATTTGGGTTTCTAACCACGGTGGTCGTCAATTAGACAGTGCGCCAGCAACGATTGATGTCTTACCTGCAATTGCTAAAGTGGTAAATAAACGTGTTCCTATCGTTTTTGATAGTGGTGTACGTCGTGGCTCACATGTCTTTAAAGCATTAGCCAGTGGTGCAGATGTTGTCGCTGTTGGTCGTCCAATTCTTTATGGATTAAATTTAGGGGGCGCTGAAGGTGTAAATTCAGTTATCCAACATTTAAATAAAGAATTAAAAATTAATATGATGTTAGGCGGGGCGAAAACAGTAAAAGATATTCAAGCCACTCAACTTTATACTGATGCCAGTTTTAATCAATAATTAGTTTATTTAAGTTAAAAATAATAAAAAACCCCATGCTTGATATTGAGCATGGGGTTTTGTCTATTGGTTATTACGAAAATTTAATTTTGGGTTGATGGCATATCACCAAAACAGAGGTTATTTTGATTATTAATACCGCCATCTGGAGAGGAATAACCCAAGCAACCTAACATCGAATCAAAAATATTATGATGATAGAACGTGCGCTCTGCATCTTGATTACGTTTTAGGTTATCAAATAATTGCTTATTTTCAGGCTCTGCTAAATAGCTATCTGACATCCAAACTAAGAAAGGCACTTTAAATTGTTCTGGTGGTGCAATTTCTTTTGGTGTTCCGTGTAAACCACCTTTCTCTGAAATAGATTCACCATGGTCGGAGGTATAAAACACAATGGCTTTTTTATCGCGTAATGTGTCGAGTATGCCATCAATAAAATAGTCGGTATAAAGAATAGAGTTGTCATAAGCATTTACTAACTGCTCTTTAGTACACTCATCATCCACATTTAAACATTCAGGTTGGTATTTTTTGAAGGATTCCGGGTAACGCTGTGAATACATAAAGTGTGAGCCTTTAGTATGTAAAATCACTAAATGATTTCCCTTTGGATGCTGAGAAACCGCATTCGCTGTTTCAGAAATTAATAAAGTATCATCAAGCTCTTTACCAAAGTTGCTGTTTTTGGCGGTCATCATCTCTTTCATTGCGTAGTTATCTAAATCAAGCTTATTGTAAAACCACAATTCGCTTTGCATTGAAAAGAGTTCTGATGACATACCTAGTTGGCTTAATACTGAGAAAATATTGTTCTCTTTTAATGTCCGCTGATCGTTACTTTCTGTTCCGTCTTCTCGTACAAACATACATTTTAAAGAGAGCTTTGTTGCGGTATCGCAAGAAATACCTTTAAAGGCTACGAGGTTTTTCTCTTGGCTTAAAAGAGGATTCGTTTGACGTTCATATCCTAACAATCCCATATGATCCCATCTTGCTGTTTCACCAATAATAAAGACGACATATACATCTTCATTAGCCTTTGAGGGCTGATAAGTGAAGTGATCGGCAGGATTAAAAATATTCTGGTTATTAAACGTATCGTCATATTGCGTTATTGCATATTGGAATAATGGAATAATCCAATTTGTAGGTAAATAAGCATAACTTAAGCCACCACTATAACTTGGCAAATCCAAATTATTTTTTATTTCATAGGCTTTTTGTCTTGAATCGAGTGTTTTCAAATAGGTAAAAACAGCCAGCGCAATCACCAGCATTTTGGCAGTGTTTTTTATCCAGATTTTTTTCTTTTGTTGAGTCGTTAGATTTTTCTCTGGTTTTTTACATAGCCAAATAAGCGCCAATGGCAAAATAGACAAACCAATAATCCAAAGAATGACATTTGGGCTAACTAGCTCTTTAGATAAATCCGTATCTGTAGTGAGTGTTGAAATGATAATGCCGTATCCAATGACAACGTCATAAAAAGAAATATAGTAACTAGCACAAACACTCACGACGAGAATAAAGGAGGCTACTATTTTAAAGAAGAGAGTGCCGAAGAAAGAGAGTAGTCGTAATAGAAAGAAGGTAAAGGCAATATTAACGGCAATTTCACCTAGAATATATAATGCATCAATGAGGGGGTTGTTTGTATTCTGTGTGCCGTATCGACCAATGTAAACGGAAAGATTAAGAAAAAAACCAAGGTAGACAGCTAAAAAAAGGGCAATATTTTCTTTCGAAAACCTTAAAAACTTTAATTTTTGCATGTTCAATTATTATCAAAATGTATGGTGTAGAGGTCTTTAAGACCACGAAGTTATTTTCAGGTTCAGTATTATGTGCTTTTTTTTATTGAAGTTTAAAAATTTTTTATTTGAATTGCATTAATATCAAAATTATTAATTTTAAATAGTTCTAGTAGATAGGAATATTGATAGAAATATTAGCAGGTTGTCATCATTATATACGGTAAGACTCTGATAAAGGCAGATAAGAAAGCGTATTTATTATTTTGATTTCTCAGATGAAATGAATAAGTATAATTACGTTATAAGTCTTAATTTATAACGAATTTTGATAGAAACACAAATCGACATAAATATCGTCATTAGTGTCGAGCACTTCCTATTGTTTTAGTTTTCATTGTTTTCTTACTCACTCAATGTTTTTTATTTTTCTTTATTTTTCATTGCGTTGTAGAAAAGTAAAAAAGCGTGCTTATTTGGCACACTCTCTGCATAGATAGAGGAGAGAATCAGGTAATAACCTGAAAGTTGATGAACACAGGAGCAATGTTGATGAAAAAAGTCATCACGGTCTGTCCGTATTGCGCCTCAGGATGCAAAATCTACCTGAAGGTGGAAAACGGTAAAATCATTGGCGCTGAAGGAGCCAATGGTTTAACAAACCAAGGTGAGCTGTGTCTGAAAGGGTATTATGGATGGGATTTTATCCATGATACTAAGATACTGACTCCACGTCTTAAAACACCTATGATCCGTCGTGAAAGAGGCGGAAAATTAGAATCGGTTTCTTGGGAAGAAGCGATTGAGTTTGCGAGTAGCAAACTTCTTGCTATCAAAGAGAAATACGGTGCTAAATCTATTATGACAACCGGCTCTTCACGAGGCCCAGGTAACGAAGCTAACTTCGTTATGCAGAAATTTGCTCGTGCGGTTATCGGAAATAATAATATAGATTGCTGTGCTCGTGTCTGACACGGCCCTTCGGTTGCAGGTCTGCAGCGTTCGGTCGGTAATGGTGCTATGAGCAACTCAATCGTTGAGATTGAGGATACCAAATGTCTATTTGTCTTCGGTTATAACGCCGCAGACTCGCATCCTATTGTTGCTCGCCGTATTGTTAAGGCGAAAGAAAAGGGTGCCAAAATTATTGTATGTGACCCTCGTTACATCGAAACAGCACGTTTAGCCGATTTACACTTAGGCTTAAAAAATGGCTCTAACATTGCGCTATTAAATGCAATTGCGCATGTGATTATTGAAGAAGGATTGCATGATAAATCCTTTATTGAAAATCACACCGAGCAATTTGAAGAATATTGTAAATTAGTTGAAAGCTATACACCTGAATCAGTTGAAGAAACAACAGGTTTAAGTGCTCAAATTATTCGTGAAGCTGCGCGTATGTACGCAAAAGCAGAAACAGCAACAATTCTTTGGGGAATGGGTGTCACTCAGTTCTACCAAGGTGTTGAAACAGTTCGTTCACTGACTAGCTTGGCATTATTAACCGGTAATTTAGGTAAAAAATATGTCGGTGTTGGCCCTGTTCGTGGTCAAAATAACGTACAAGGTGCGTGTGATATGGGTGCATTACCTAATACACTGCCGGGTTATCAGTACGTTACTGACGAAAAAGCGCGTGAGAAATTTGCTAAATTCTGGGGCATTGAATCCATGCCTGATGAAGTGGGCTATGCGTTAAGTGAAGTCCCTCATAATATCGATCACGGCTTATTAAAAGCTCACTATGTAATGGGTGAAGATCCACTGCAAACTGAGCCTGATTTAGCAACCATCCGTAGAACGTTTGAAAAACTGGATCTACTGATAGTACAAGATATCTTTATGACCAAAACAGCAGCGATTGCTGACGTTATTTTCCCTGCAACATCATGGGGTGAGCATGAAGGTGTTTATACTGCGGCAGACCGTGGCTTCCAACGTTTCTATAAAGCGGTTGAACCTGTTGGTGATGTGAAAACAGACTGGCAAATCATCAGTCTGATGGCAACAGCAATGGGTTATCCAATGCATTACAACAATACCAAAGAAATTTGGGATGAGTTGCGTGAGTTATGCCCAATTTATTATGGTGCGACTTACGAAAAAATGGCGGACTTGGCTTATATTCAATGGCCTTGCCCAACAGAAGATAGCCCAGGTACACAATATCTGTACGAAGGCAGTAAATTTGATACCCCTAACGGTAAAGGTCAATTCTTTACTTGTGAGTGGGCACCACCAATTGACAAACTGTCTGATGAATTCCCAATGGTACTGGCAACAGTCCGTGAAGTTGGGCACTACTCTTGCCGTTCAATGACAGGTAACTGTAAAGCATTGGCAGCATTAGCAGATGAGCCAGGTTATGTTCAGTTAAATACTGAAGATGCCAAACGACTGGGTATTAAAGATCAAGAGTTAGTTTGGATACGCTCTCGTCAAGGTAAAGTTATTACGCGTGCTGCGGTCAGTGATAGACCAAATAAAGGCGCGGTATATATGACTTACCAGTGGTGGATTGGTGCTTGTAACGAACTCGTTGCAGAAAACTTAAGCCCAATTACTAAAACACCTGAGTATAAATATTGTGCAGTATGTGTTGAGCCAATCAAGGAGCAGGCTCAGGCAGAACACTATGTGAAAACGGAATATAGCAATATTAAACGTCGTTTAAGAGAAGCCGCCGAGGGCTAATCTAACCTAATTAGTATTGTTTTTCTGCCTTAAGACCGAGTTTATTAACCTTGTGTTAGTAAGCTCGGTTTTTTTATGATTTTTTATTGTTGTCTGGACTTTTTCTCTTCTGCTTATCGTCGAAAAATCACTAAACTTTTGTCTGAATATTCACCATGCGTTGGCTCACAATAAAAAAAGTAACATGTTACTTTTAACGTAATCCGTTTCTAAATCAAGTGGATAAATTGCTTTTTATTTAATGCCAGCGCAGGATGCTGTCATGGAAATGAGTGTAAGAAAACAACAACGAGATACCGTATGAAAAAACTCATTAATGCCCTACAAGCGTTTGGTAAATCCTTATATGGGCCAGTCTTGATATTGCCTATTGTCGGTTTATATATCGCTTTAGGTAATGTCTTTGGCAATGGCAATCTTGCGGAATATATTCCGTTTTTAAATCACCCGGTTATTCAAAGTATTGGGCAATTGCTCGCAAAATCATCTGTTGCTATTTTAATCAATCTGGCACTGATTTTTGCTGTGGGTATTCCCGTTGGTTTAGCGAAAAAAGACAAAGGTTACGCTGGTTTAATTGGCCTAGTGGTGTTTGTTATTTTCACGAATGCCATGAATATTACGCTAACGCTACAAGGTAAACTGGTTAGCGCAGAAGAGATGCGAGCTGCTGGTCAAGGCATGGTATTAGGCGTCCAAGTCCTAGAGATGGGCGTATTTGCCGGTATTTTAACTGGGGCAATATCAGGGTGGCTTTATAATCGTTACTCAGGTCGTCAGTTTAACGGCATTATGGCTATCTACTCTGGTCACTGCTTTGTCGCCATTATTGCTATTCCATTCACCATTGCACTTGCTGTTTTAATGTGTGAAGTCTGGCCTTTTGCTCAGGCAGGTATTACTAAGATGGCGCTTGTTATTCATGATTCTGGTGCTTTTGGTGCACTGATTTATGGATTCTTAGAACGTATTCTTATCCCAACTGGATTACACCATTTAGTCTATACCCCATTTTTGTATACCGAACTAGGCGGTGTTGCTGATGTTTGCGGCACAACTTATCAAGGTGCAAGAAATATCTACTTTGCTGAAATGGCGTGCCCTGAGGTTAAACAACTCAGCAGCACTGTGATTTGGGATGCGCGCGGTATTGCTAAAATGTTCGGCTTAACTGCCGCAGCAGCTGCCATGATCTCTGTGGCTAAAAAAGAGAAAAAGCAGATGGCGAAGGCGATTTTAATTCCTGCGGCTGCGACCTCTTTCTTACTTGGTGTAACAGAGCCTCTTGAGTTTTCCTTCCTATTTGTTGCCCCTGTTTTGTTTTTAGTTCACGCCGTATTAACCGGTATTGGCATGATGTTGTTCTACCTATTAGGTGTTCATGCGATTGGTGCGAACGGTGTCATTGATTTCATTCTATATAACTTGCCGTTAGGCACTGAAAAATCAAATTGGCCTATGTATATCGTAGTGGGTTTGATTATGTCAGTTCTCTATTTCGTTATCTTTAGAACCTTGATTTTAAAACTTAATCTTAAAACACCAGGCCGTGAAGATGATGATGAAGAGACGCGTTTATACAGCAAAGAAGATTACAAGAAAAAAGCAGAAGCAGTTACTGCCTCTGAAGAAACTACTCAAACTATCAATGAGTTAGGTGAAGAGATTATTGAAGGACTCGGTGGACGTGACAATATTGAAGTGGTTGATAATTGTTATACCCGCTTAAGAGTCATTGTTAAAAATGTCGATGCAATTCATGAAGATATCTTGAAGAAAACCGGTGCTAAAGGCGTTGTGCGCCACGGTAATAATGTTCAAGTGGTTTATGGATTACATGTGAAAAAAATGCGTGAAGCGGTCGAAGCCGCACTTTAATAGGAGAAAGAAAGATGACTAAATCACCCTTTATCTTAAGTATTGCAGGCGGCGGAAGCACCTATACACCGGGAATTGTTAAAAGCTTAATGGTACGTTTAGAGGATTTCCCACTAAGTGAAATTCGTTTATACGACATCGATCAAGAGCGCCAAGATACCATCGCCCCTGTCGTTGAAAAAGTGATCCGTGATCATAGTGATACCATTAAATTTACAGTGACAACGGATGCAAAAACCGCATTTGATGGTGCTCATTTTGTGTTTGCTCAAATGCGTGTGGGTCAATACAAAATGCGTGAGCAGGATGAAAAAATTCCATTACGTCATGGTGTTGTAGGGCAAGAAACCTGTGGACCTGGCGGGCTTGCTTACGGTTTACGTACTATTTTACCTATGGTTGAATTAATTGATTTAGTTGAGGAATATGCCTCTCCTAAAGCATGGATTGTAAACTATTCAAACCCAGCGGCGATTGTTGCTGAAGGTGTACGTCGTTTACGTCCTAATGCTCGAGTATTGAATATCTGTGATATGCCTGTTGCGGCGATGCGTAATATGGCAGCCGTATTAAACGTTGATCGCCATGATTTAGATGTGGATTATTTTGGTCTAAATCACTTTGGTTGGTTTACTTCTGTACGTGTAAAAGGTGAAGAGAAACTGCCTGAATTACGTGAACATATCGCTAAATTTGGTCTTTTAACTGAAGATGCAGCTCAAACTGATCCACAACACTCTGATCCATCATGGGTGAAAACATGGCGTCATATTCAGCCATTAATGGAAGCATTCCCTGAATATATTCCAAACCCATATTTGCAGTATTACTTGATGCCAAATTATATCGTTGAGCATCAAGATCCAGATTACACCCGTGCGAATGAAGTGATGGATGGTCGTGAAAAACGCTTATTTGAAGCTGCGCGTGAATACAAAGAGACCGGTATTTTACCTGATGCTTTCCACGTTGGCGTTCATGGTGCCTTTATTGTTGATGTAGCATGTTCTTTAGCCTTTGATTTACGTCAGCGCCATTTAGTGATTGTTGAAAATAAAGGTGCGATTGCAGATTTACCTTATGATGCAATGGTCGAAGTGCCAGCATATATCACTTCTCACGGACCAGAGCCTATTCGTGTTGGCGACATCCCGCGTTTCCATCGTACTTTGTTAGAGCAACAATTGGCATCAGAGCAATTGTTAGTGGAAGCAACCCTTGAAGGTAGCTACGAGAAAGCACTTGAGGCGTTCACACTGAATAAAACAGTGCCAAGTGTGATCCACGCTAAGAAGATCCTCGATGATATGATTGAAGCAAATCGAGAGTATTGGCCTGAATTACGTAAAGCTTATGTAAATGGTAAGCGTGTTTGATCTCAAGACTTGCTGTTAATGAGTAATTGAATAAGAATGCTGTTCTATCACCAGAACAGCATTTTCCTTTTATGTTGGTAAGGACGATGTATCAATTAAGGTAACAGGTATGTCGGCACGATTATCATCTTTACTATCAAGAGCAGCAGAATTAACCCGTGCAGAATATCGCATCCTTTCCTATCTAATTGATAATCCGACACAAGTCGGCAAGCTTACCATTAGAGAACTTGCACAAGCCAATTTTGTTTCGACAACCACCATTATGCGTCTTTGCCAGAAATTAGGTTTTTCTGGTTATAGTGAGCTGGTGTATTACTGCAAACAGTTGTTATCTACGGCTGAAAAATCCCATCAACTGAAAAGTGATGAAAATGAGGTAGCAGAGCCTCTTTTTGATCAGTTTTTGGCGAACTATTTAAAAACTTTCACCTTAATTTCAGATGAACGAAGACAAGCTTTTGCTGATTTAATTAACAGTAAGAACTCATTTTTTATTTATGGTGCAGGTTTTTCTCATATATTTTCAGAATATATCAGTAAGCGGTTACAGTTGATTGGTAAAGATGCTTTTCTTTCTGGACTGAGTGACAGTAAGAATATCTTTATTAATAATGCGTCACGCTATACGGTTTTTATTGCGATATCTCGTAGCGGAGAGACAGAACAAGTTGTTGAAAAGGCGAGAATAGCCAAAAGTATTGGTATGAAGATTGTTGCCTTTACTCGAGCAAGTGCCAATCCGTTGGCTGAACTTGCTGATATTCATTTCCCCATTTATGACGATGCAGTGAATTATCATTGTGACACTATCGAGAGCTCGTCTTTTGAATCAAACCTTGTCTTGATGATTGATTTATTACTCAGCCGAGCTCAACGATTTTAATTTATGCGATGATGCTTTAACTAAGCGACTGACTGATTTAAATAAAGCGTTAAAGGTAAGTCAGGATGTGAATTCATCGAATCAAATTTATGTGATGGGTGAGAATCAACGGTTGGATAGCGAGATAACAAAACGATAAAATCTTGGTAAGCCTGATTTTTATTATCATGAGTAAAAATAGGTGTACCGCTATGATTTAATTCATTATCTGCAATTAATAGAACATCAAGATATTGCGCATTATTGTGTTCATAAAGCACATTTTTAGGGTTAATTTCTTGCCAAGGTGTTCCTATGGCTTCTTTCGGTGAATGAACACGCAAAGCACCTGTATTATCTTTAACGTTATTCTTATTCATCATCACAATCATGGTGTGATCAACGCCATCTTTATGAACTCCTTCAATTGAAAGTTCACTTAAAGAATCTGGTTGGGCAATTAACCTTAAATGGAAAACAGTAGATATTGATTTAGGCGAATTTTGATCTGTTAAGTGACGTGGTGTAAATGTATTACCCTGAATTAATAGCATTTTTAATTTTAATAACGCTTGATAAGCTGTATTGCTCTGCCAGCGATCATCAAGTGCTCTAAAATGCCGTTGAGCGCCACTATCTTCACGAATAAATCCATCTTCTTCAGTGAGAACAAAAGGTTGATACTCTAGTCTGGAGATCGTTGCTATATCATTATCAAAAAGGTAGCGTCCAGTTCGAGAATGACGAAATGAAAGCGTTGGATCTTGTGCTAAATAGTCACCATATTCCATTAGTGCATTAATATCTTTTTCTTCAGCACCTAATTGTTTTATTAAATCAATGACAATATCTTGAGGGATAAAAACATATTTATTATTTTTGTATTCTTTTCTTATTTCACTAATTTTATTTATAAGCAGGCTATTCATATAATATGCTCCATTGATGGTTTATATTATTAATAATTAATTAGAGGGATAACTAATAAAATATAATCAACTAGATTATAGATAGAGATTAATAAGTTTCAAATGGATAAAAAAAAGAGTGTAATTAATTTATTACACTCTTTTTAAATAAGTAATTATTTCAGAATTAAAGTATTTCTGGAATTGAAATGCCTAAACGTTGCATCCGTGATAATAACGTTGTTCTTTTTAATCCTAATTTTAAAGCAGCGCCTCTAGCACCAGCAACCACACCATTGGTTTCTCTCAATGCTTGAATTATCCTTTCTCGCTCCTCATCATCACTTTCTGGCGCACTAGTTTGCATACGCTTTTCAATAGATGAAGGTTGAGATAGCACCTGTTTTAAACGAGAGGGCTTATTAATATGAAGCTCTTTTAACTGAAGATTTAATGTTGATCCTCGCGTTAAGATAACTGCGCGTTCAATAATATTTTCAAGTTCACGAACATTACCCGGCCATGGATAAAGTGTTAATTGTTCCAATGCATTAGCTGGAATACAATCTATTTTTCTATCCATTCTTCGCGCAATTTTTTGCGTGAAATGTTTTGCTAAAAGCGGAATATCTTCAGGTCGCTCTCTTAGGGGAGGAATAATAATAGGAAAAACATTAAGGCGATAATAAAGATCTTCTCTAAATTCACCTTCATCCGTTAAATCATGGAGATCTTTATTGGTTGCCGCGATAAGTCTAACATCCACAGGAATAACTTTATTACCACCTAATCTTTCTATTTCACGCTCTTGAAGTACACGAAGCAATTTAGGTTGTAATTCAATGGGCATATCACCAATTTCATCTAAAAATAGCGTACTTTTATCCGCCATTTCAAATCGACCAATATGCGTATTTGTTGCACCTGTAAATGCACCTTTATCGTGACCAAAGAGATCGCTTTCTAAAAGACCAGAAGGTACTGCTGCACAGTTCATTTTTATCATCGTCTTATTTTTTCGCTGACTTAGACGATGAATAGCGCGTGCAATTAATTCTTTACCAGTACCCGTTTCACCTAATATAAGAACGGTACTATCACTTTGTGCTACTAACTCAATTTGTTCGAGCACATTATGCATAGCATCGCTTTGATAAATAATCTCACTAAAGCATGCATTATTATCTATCTGTTCATTAAGCCAAATATTTTCATTCTTTAAACTATCTTTTAAATGCGTTATCTCTTCATAAGCGGCGGCATTTTCAATGGCAATACCAATACGTGCCGCAATTTGTTGAAGCAATTGACAAGTATCGTTAGTAAAAACGCTTCCTATTTCATGCGCTAAAATTAATAAACCGAGAGGTTTATGATTAAAAGCCAGTGGCAATAACAAAGCCGTCTGCATATTTTGCTTAACTAGACGCTTAATCAAAACATCTTCCTGATCTTCTTTATTAATATCAATTAAGACAGGTTTATTCTGATTAATAATTTCTTCGGCTTTGTTATTCGCGCTACTAAATTTACGTTGTTGGCGAATGACAGATTTCCCAGTCTGATAACGACTAGAATAAAGAATACCTTCATTACTATTTTGTGATGAGGTACGGCATAACATAAGACTAATATGGTTCAGTCCAAAAAAACGATGTATTTCTTTAGAGACTTCAGAAATAAGACCATCCATGTCTAGATGAGCTAATACAGAATTTGTGATATCAACCAATATTCGATATTGGTTACGCTCATTACGAAGGCTCTCCATAGTTTCAGCATTGTTACTGCTTAATTTCATGACACCACCGATTGCCCTAAAAAATTAGCTATATTGTAGTAGGTTTATAATAAATTTATATCAATGACTGAATCATTTTTGATCCAACCCGCTATTTTTGTATATGTAATGAAACTTAAGAATATAAACGTATCAAATCACTATATAATCAAATATATAGCGATTTATTTTATCGTCAAAATTGTCGAATAATTTGACGAAGTGACTTATTTATTAATTAATAATCATTTTTATTTGAAAATTATTTAATTGAAAAATAAGGAATAGTTACATCAAAAATATATTGGCATGAACCGTGCTAGATTCATTCTATTGATACTCTAATTATTACTCTTAATTAGAATAACTCGTTGCATTTATCGCCATATATAACGGCTATATATAACAGCTATATATAACAAAAAGCAGGAGAATATGATGAACCGTTTCATCATTGCAGACCCTAAAAAATGTATTGGTTGCCATACATGTGAAGTGGCTTGTGTCGTATCACATCAGCAAGCAGACCAAGATAATTTAGCCATTGACCAAATTAGTGAGCAAAATTTCCAACCTAGAATTCATGTGATCAAAGGGTTCTCAATCAGTACAGCAGTTGTTTGTCACCAATGTGAAGATGCCCCTTGTGCCAATGTGTGCCCAAATGGCGCTATTATTCATAACAAAGATTATTACTATGTCGATCAGGAAAAATGTATCGGCTGTAAAACCTGTGTACTGGCTTGTCCTTATGGCACGATGGAAGTGGTTTCTCGTCCTGTTATGCGCAAATCAACTGCACTTAATGCGATTGAAGCATTTAAAGCAGAAGCAAACAAATGTGATTTATGTCACCACCGTGAAGCGGGCCCTGCATGTATTGAAGTCTGCCCAACTCACGCTTTAGTGTGTATTGATAGAGATGCACTTGAAGAAATGGTTAAAGAGCGTCGTCGTAAAGCTGCTTTTGACACCGGTGCTGAATTGTTGTTCTAAGATCAATAATAAAGCAACTATGTACTGATACTATAGTTGCTATTATTTATCCTGCTTCAATAAGGTATCGACATGCATGAAATCACGCTTTGCCAGAGCGCATTTGAGATAATAGATTCTCAAGCTAAATTAAATAATGCAAAAAAAGTAAAAAGCGTATGGATGGAAATTGGCGCATTATCTTGTGTTGAAGTCAGCGCACTTGAATTTTGCTTTGATATTGTTTGCAGAGACACCCTTGCCCAAGGCTGTGAATTACATATTGAGGTTATCCCCGCAAAAGCATGGTGTTGGGATTGTCATCAAGTTGTCACTGTTTCAACCTTTAATGCAGGTTGCCCATCTTGTGGTAGCCAGAATATGCGCGTTGAAAATGACGATGCAATGCGAATAAAGCAAATAGAGATCGAATAGGGGTTGTTATGTGTCTTGGTATTCCAGGTCAGGTTGTTGAAGTTGGAAAAACAATCACTGAAAATGCGATGGTCGATGTTTGTGGCGTTAAACGAGAAGTGAATATTGCGCTAGTCTGCGAAGGTGAGCCTCATACGATGATTGGCAAATGGGTGCTGGTGCATGTTGGTTTTGCCATGAGTATTGTCAACGAGGAAGAAGCAAAAGAGACTCTGGATGCTTTGATGGCAATGGGCGAAGTGGAAGATGATGTCTCTGCTTTTCTTTATGGTGAAGAGGGCGCACCGAAGAAAAACTGAGTTAGTTTTGTACTATTGCACGATTAATTTCTTTTTCTTATACTTGACCTTCATCTTTCGAAAGCTGGGACGACCCAGCTTTTTGTCTTTGTATTCAGGGGACGACCCCAACTTATCGAGTAGGGGAAGTTATGTCTTGGATTATTCTTTTTATCGCGGGTTTATTAGAGATCGTTTGGGCTGTTGGTCTTAAGTACACACACGGTTTTACGCGTCTAACACCCAGTATTATTACTATTAGTGCTATGGTTGTGAGCATGGGGATGTTGTCTTATGCCATGAAAGGCTTACCTGCGGGTACAGCTTACGCAATTTGGACGGGTATTGGTGCAGTGGGTACCGCAATCTTTGGTATTTTGGTCTTTGGTGAGTCTGCGAATATCTATCGTTTACTCAGTTTAGCCATGATTATTTTCGGTATTATTGGGCTGAAATTAGCGAGTTGATTGTAATTAGTTTTTCATAAAAAAACCCTCAATGTGGTGTTTAGCGTTGGGGGAATTTTGCTTATCCTTTCTTTTAGTTATTAATCATTAATGACTGAGCTACATTCTTAAATGAGGCAAAGCAGGTATCGAAATTAGGCCTTTCGGTATTAAACACCATTGGTATGACGAAATTTGTAAACCTTTGATAATGTAGTGGATTAAATTCTAACTCTTTCAAACCTAGTTGTAATTCTTGAATTGGGTTAATAACAAATTCTGAATGTTGATTGCCAAAACGCCTCACATCTTCTTGTAACACAATTTGAAAAAGAGGAACTAGGTCTTCAAAATCAAGATGTTGGTCTATATTAATACAATGTATATCGTAAATATGGCGTACTAGCGTCGGATCGTCTTTACGTTTAGGGTCGCGTTTAATTTGCATGGTACGTCGTAACATAGAAATAACTTTTTCAACTAATGTAGATTGTACTGTGACGCAGGCAAATTTGTGGACTTCTTGAGTCTGGCGATATAACTGTGAAACGAGTGATTGAATACTACGATATTCAGCTTGAAGTGGAAGAATAGTTTCTATTAGCTCTAGTTTGATTATCGGACGTAAACAGGGGGCTTGGTTAAATTGTTGTGGGTATCTTAATTGATATTCAATGTAGCGATATTCATCGCGAACTATTTTTTCTTCAATAGAAAAATTGCTTGATTGATGGGTAAGGAGATTTTCAATTTCTTCTGATAAAGCTTTACGTTTCGCTTTGCGTTTATCATGGGCAAGAGAATTAAAGATAGTCGTTGGAATAAGTTTGATGTCAACATCTTCCGACATCCTAAATATTCTCACATTGGATTTAGCGAGAGCTGTTCCGCCAGAAAAGACCATTTGGTGTGTGTCAAAATTAAGTGTGACTAATTGAGCTAATAAAGCTACTACCCAGTAATCCTTTTCAGGAATAGCTGGGTTTCCGAGTGATAAAGCATCGGAAACCTCTAAAAATTGATTTTTTAGTTTTTTCATTTATGACTTGATGAAGTAAGTACTCGATTACCAATAACTAGCTTACGATTAAATTGTTTTGGGTCCCACGAATACCTTATAGATGAAGGGATTTGTGTACTATTACCAGCAAGACTTTGCAAAGATAGGGCATCTATTTCAAAGTTGACACCTCTCATCTTAAGAATTTCACGTAAGAGTGCATCTGTACCACCAGGATTAGTGGGCATTAGACGACCAGTGAGGCTGTTTTTCTGCGCTTTGGTATAGAGACCATACCCGATTTTCATCAGGTTACCTTGTTTGATCAATTGATTAAGCGCGCGACCAATTTGGTCATAGCTGGCAATATCTTCAAAATCTTTACGTTCAAAGACATAGCGCCTTGAACGTTTTAATTTTTGGTTAATCTGATTTGCGGCTGTCATAGAACCTCCTTTTATGTACAGAAAGCATACACTAGAGAAAACTCTATGGGAAGAAATGCGGCATTTTTTAAATAATAAATGCGGCATAAAAATAAAATTAGTGTAAGTAATAAGTTGATAATAAATAATTATTTTATAATCTTTAATTATGAGCTCATTAATTTAAATGCAATGACCTATTTTGAGAGCGGAATCTACTAAACTTAGGACAAATGATTCGGATGCTTGCTTTATTAAAGAATTTTTTAATAAGATAGATGTAATTAAAAAAATTGTTGCCTACGGTATTGTGGTGATATAACTGTGATATAGCCTATTGTGTGGCTAAGGATTTCGAAGGGATAGAAGAATTTATAATGTATTACAATACCTAACGAATTAAGACTAAGTTAAAAAGACCAAATCCTAGTAAATATAAAATTAGCTCTAGCCAGTTAAACCTGAATTTTACCTATAAAAAAGCCACTCAATTTAAAAATTGAGTGGCTTTTTATCTTACGTATTAATCAATTACAGTGTAAATACACCAATGATAGCGATAACGCTGATAATTGCTGCTCCACCATAAAATACCCATTTGCTTGCAGGTACATGCACTTTAAAATCGTGCAGAGTATGGTGAATACGGTGTAATGCACACCAAACTGGTAGAACAATCATTAGCAGTAAGAACAGACGACCAATGATGCTTTGGCTAAATGCCATAATACGTTCGTAAGTAAATGCTTCTGGCGCAATACCCATAGGGATTAGGATACCGAGCAGGATGATGATTGCTGGAGAAACAATCGCACTCCACATACCACCTGCACCAAATAATCCCCAGAAAATAGGTTCATCAGAGCGCTTAGGAAGTTGATTCTGATTCATTATTTCCTCCTGGGTTAAATTAACGCCACTGCCAGAATAGCGGCAGTAACAACGATAGTGACACCCCAGAAACCACGAACGATAGGTTCTTGTGGCATTTTTTCATCTTTAACAACGATAACCACTGCTTTTGGTGCAAGTTTGAACCAAGTCGCAGAGTGGAAGACCGTTGCAATAAGGGTCACAATGTTAATCAGCATTACAATTGGGTTGCTCAGGAATCCAACGAAACCTGCCCAACTTTCTGGTCCATTTTTCAGTGCGAATACACCAAACAGTACAACCAGACTGAACCAAAGTTGTGGAAGACAAGTCCCTTCACGGGTGATGTAGAAACGATAGAATCCAAGTTTCGTCCACCAGTTTGGTTGCATGCCACGAACATAAGGCTTACGTTTTGTTGTCATGTCTTGTTTCCTCCTTAACGTGGTTTCAGCATCGCAATGACAAAGTCTTGCGCACTGGCTGCTTTACCTTGCTGAATAGCGGCAGCAGGGTCCACATGTTTTGGACAGACTTCAGAACAGTAGCCAACAAAGGTACAAGACCAGACACCGTTCTCACCATTTAACTGAGGCATACGCTCTTTTGCCCCATGGTCGCGACTATCTGTGTTGTAACGTTGAGCTAATGTAATCGCTGCTGGGCCAATAAACTCTGGGTTTAGACCAAACTGCGGACATGCTGCATAGCAAAGACCACAGTTGATACAACCAGAGAATTGGTGGTATTTCGCCATTTGAGCAGGAGTCTGTTTATTCGTCCCTTCTGAAGGCTTACGATCATTACCAATGATATAAGGTTTGATCGCTTCTAAGCTTTCAATAAAGTGAGTCATATCGACAACAAGGTCACGCTCAACTGGGAAGTTACCCAGTGCTTCAACTCTTACACCGTCTGGATATTCACGAATAAACGTTTTACAAGCTAATTTAGGCACTTTGTTGACCATCATGCCGCAAGAGCCACAAATCGCCATACGGCAAGACCAACGGTAAGAAAGATCAGGCGCTAAATTGTCTTTAATATAACCCAATGCGTCCAGTAATGAGGTTTGCTCATCATAAGGAACATCATAAGTGACGAAATGAGGCGCTTCGTCCGTTTCTGGGTTATAGCGCATGACTTCCATTTTAATGTGCTTCATGTCATCAGCCATTCGCTTTCTCCTTATTCTGCTTGTCTTGTGCAGTCGCTTCACCACCATAGACACGTTTAGCAGGAGCAGATTTCGTGATCTTCACATCGCTATATTCTAAACGAGGGGCACCTTCTGGGTTATAGAACGCCAGAGTATGCTTCAGGAAGTTCACGTCATCACGCTCAGTACAACCTTCGTCAAGACGTTGGTGTGCACCACGAGACTCTTTACGATTGATTGCGGAATGAGCCATACATTCAGCGACATCTAAACCAAAGCCAAGCTCAATTTTGTACAGTAAATCTGTATTAAAGACGCTACTGGTGTCTTTAATTTCAACGCGTTTGAAACGTTCTTTTAATTCAGCCAGTTTATCAACGGTTTTTTGCATTAATTCAGGTGTACGATAGATACCGCAACCTTCTTCCATTGATTCACCCATTTCATCGCGAATTTGTGACCAGCTTTCAGAACCTTTTTGGTTCATCAGTTTTTTCAGGCCATCTTCGATATCACGAGTACGAGCATCTAATGCTGATGCGTTAGCAGGCGCTGCTTCTTGTGCACAACGAACCGCTTCTTCACCTGCAAGACGACCGAATACAACCAGTTCTGCCAGTGAGTTAGAACCTAAACGGTTAGCGCCGTGTAAGCCAACAGATGAACATTCACCCACCGCAAACAGACCTTTAATACGAGTCTCAGTTTGTTGGTTAGTTTCGATACCACCCATCGTGTAGTGAGCAGTAGGACGAACAGGGATTGGTTCATTAACTGGGTCAACACCCACATACGCTTTTGCCAGTTCACAAATAAATGGCAGACGTTCATGAAGTTTTTTCGCACCCAGATGACGTAAATCAAGATAAACAACGTCACCACGGTGTGTTTTGATGGTACGGCCTGCGCGCCACTCATGCCAGAAAGCTTGAGAAACTTTATCGCGAGGACCTAATTCCATGTATTTATTTTCTGGTTTACCTAATGGGGTTTCTGGTCCTAGGCCGTAATCTTGCAGATAACGATAGCCATCTTTATTAACCAGAATACCACCTTCACCACGACAACCTTCGGTCATCAGGATACCTGAACCTGGTAGGCCAGTTGGGTGATATTGAACAAATTCCATATCACGCAGTGGAACGCCATGACGTAAAGCGATACCCATACCATCACCAGTAACAATACCGCCATTGGTATTGAAACGATAAACGCGTCCTGCACCACCTGTTGCCATAATGACAGCGTTAGCACGAATTTGAACTTTCGTACCTTCCATCATATTAATCGCAACAAGACCACGAGCGTGACCTTCATCAACAAGAATATCGAGAACGAAATGTTCGTCGAAACGTTGAATTTGTGGATATTTTAAGGATGTTTGGAACAGGGTATGTAGCATATGGAAGCCGGTTTTATCGGCTGCGAACCAGGTCCGTTCGATCTTCATCCCACCAAAACGTCGGACGTTGACTGACCCGTCTTCTTTACGGCTCCAAGGACAGCCCCAGAGTTCTAGTTGAGTCATCTCTGTTGGACAATGCTCAACGAAGTAATCTACGACATCCTGTTCACACAACCAGTCACCGCCTGAAACGGTATCATTGAAGTGGAAATCATAGGAGTCGTGAGCCTGAGTCACTGCTGCTGATCCGCCTTCTGCTGCCACGGTGTGGCTACGCATTGGGTAAACTTTTGAGATCAGAGCAATTTTCAGTTGAGGATTCGCTTCCGCTGCAGCTATTGCTGCTCGTAAGCCTGCGCCCCCGGCTCCGATTATCGCTATATCGGCATTAAAGGTTTGCACTGCGCTTCTCCATTGTTCAAGTGAAAATTGGAATAATTGTCTAGAATTCAATTCACTGACATTATTAATTTGTAATGCTATTTTTTTAAGCTATCCGTAACGAAATTGTTTCACTGCCTTGTGACTGCGCTTGATAACATCTTTATTATCATTGACTGTAATTTTAGTATAACGAAATGTAGGGCACCGAAATTTGATATGAATGATGGTTTTCCCGTATTTCGCAAAAAAAGTGTGATCCACACCAAGAATTCTGGGTTTTGATAATAAGCTGCCAGAGAAACTTGAAGATCAAATAGAATATATTTTTCTAAATTGAAAATTATAAATAGTAATGAATAACCTGTTTTGAAAGTATAGATAACTTTAATTGAAAATGACAATGATTTTTTATTAAATGTTGATTTTAAAGGGTAAATGTTTTTATCTTTCTTAAGTCTAATTTAAATTAATAAAAACACATTCCAAATTTTAAAATAAATTTTTTACTATTTATCTAAAACAAATCGGTTTGTCTTGTTAATTGTTAATAAAATATTAATAATATTTCTAAAGGTTTTTAATACTAATCAAAATACGTAGATTTAAATAGAAAGTTAACTTTGAAGTTTAGATGAATTTGGCTATTTAAATATAAGCATAGTGTTAGTTTATTGTTATTTGTAATTGAGAAAAAGAATTATTCCAATTAACTCTTATTATAAAAATAGCGAAAAATCACTGAGTTTCTTACTTTGAATTGATGTTTATTTAAACGATAAAAAGTGCCAAAAAATAGATGTTTTGTAGAATTACATTTATTTGTCTTATGTGTTTTTACTTAAAAAAAGAAAAGATTGGTGAAAAAATATAAAATAAAACCTCTCTTTATTAGGGGAAATTTGTCTGTTGAAGAGGATGCGAGTAAACTGCATGCTTTGTTTTCTGTTGGAGTTTTTCGTTCATGAGTGAAATCGCGGATTGGCAGCCAAGCGCCTCAATCGCCAACTTGCTAAAAAAGGCGAAAATAGTCAGTAATATTAGGCGTTTTTTCGCTGATCGTGGTGTGTTAGAAGTTGAAACACCTATGATGAGTCAGGCTACCGTTACCGATGTTCATCTTTACCCATTTGAAACCCAATTTGTGGGGCCTGGCGCTTCTCAAGGGCTAAAACTTTATTTGATGACAAGCCCTGAATACCACATGAAGCGTTTATTAGCTGCAAACAGTGGGCCAATTTATCAAATGGGGCGTTGCTTCCGTAATGAGGAAGCCGGTAGATATCATAATCCGGAATTTACGATGCTAGAGTGGTATCGCCCTTGTTTTGATATGTACCGGTTGATGAATGAAGTCGATGATCTACTGCAAGAAGTCTTAGATTGTGATGCATCAGAGTCACTCTCTTATCAACAAGCATTCCTGCGTTATCTCGATATCGACCCTTTATCTGTTGATAAAGAAAAATTACGTGAAGTGGCTGCAAAACTGGATTTATCAAATATTGCAGATACTGAAGAAGATAAAGATACGTTACTTCAGTTGCTATTTGTTTCTGGGGTTGAACCTCATATCGGTTTAGAAAAGCCAACCTTTATCTATCATTTCCCTGCATCACAAGCTTCATTAGCTGAAATTAGCTCTGAAGATCATCGTGTAGCAGAGCGTTTTGAAGTTTATTTTAAAGGTGTTGAGTTAGCGAACGGATTTCGTGAGCTGACGGATGCACAAGAACAACGCCATCGTTTTGAACGCGATAATCGTCAGCGAGTGGCAATGGGATTACCAGAGCAACCTATTGATGAGCGCTTTTTAGCGGCGCTTGAAGCCGGATTACCAGAGTGTTCTGGTGTGGCTTTAGGGGTTGATCGTCTCATTATGTTGGCGCTTGGTTTAGAGCATATTAGCGATATAATTGCGTTTCCTGTTTACAGGGCATAAGTTCATCTATCGATGAGAATTAAAAAAGAGAGCCTAGGCTCTCTTTTATTTTTTTGATTTTCGGTTTTGTCTTCGCTTTTCTTCTGCTTCAAGCGCTTTTTCTTGAAACTTCGCAAATTTATTCCCTGTTACGTCTTTCATATAGCGATAATTAATAAACCAATATGTAATACATGAAAATAAAATAACCCACCAGATTAAGAGTAGTTTTAATGCAGAATTAACACCGAGTATTAAATTAAAACTAATCAAGACCATTAAGCTGACAAATACCGAGCTAAATAACCCGCCTGCAATTTGTGGCATATATTTTTTTAAAGGAGTGATACTTATTAATGGCAAAATAATCGCCATTGAAAATAACGTACCAAATGTGGCAAGCATAATAATCATGATGGGATCACCAAGACCTAATATCCAATCGGTGATACCAAAAAATGAAAAAGGAATTTCTATCATAAAGTTGCCTCCCTACTTGGATAGAAAAGAGGGATGTCTTTAAAATTAAAAATCAATTTAAACAATACATTAGGAAAAATATGTATTTCAGTATTATAGAGTGTGACGGATTGATTAAAAAACTCTCGTCTATCTGCAATACACTCTTCTAATTCTTTAGCTTGTGCTTGTAATACGTGTAAGTTTTTTCCGCTGATAAGTTCTGGGTATTTTTCAGCAATGATAAGTGATTTTTTTATTTGAGGTAACAACTGATTAGCTAAATCAACTTTTTGGTCTAATACATCTGCGCATAAATAGTGTTCTCTATTTTCAGCTAATTTTTCAAATAAGACTTTCTCATGATCCATCGCTTTTTGTGTAATCACTATCAACATGGGGATCAAGTCGGCTTGTTTTTTTAATAAAACATCAATATTTGCAAAGGCTTTATAGCAATTGTTCTTTAGCATCACCATGTTGTTATAAATCATCACTAATTGGCGTATTAAAAAATAAACCAAAGCGAGAATAAAAATGATGAAAATAAGCCATTCCATATTAATCAATTACCAAGATGAAGAGGTGCTATTAAAATAAAGTGTTAGTATGCCGTTTTGGTAATCCATTGGTATCACGAGAATGGATAAGATAACAAAAAGAGCAATAATAACGATGATGGCCGAGTTACGACGAAAGGGGCGTGCTTTGTTCCAACTAACAACATAATCTTGTGGTGATAAACCTAATAGATAGTGAGGAGGACTGTGTGTGATAACAACTTCATCATTGATAGGTTCTGCATTCCCAATTAATAAATAAGTGGTATCAGCTTCTAAGATGTACTCCTTAAAACGTTTATTGTTATATTCCAGATCTTGGTGAGGATCGATACCAAGATGAATTAAAGGTTTGTCAGCTGCAAGAATTTGAACCGAACCGGTATCATCTGTCATCGTGAAATTGTTGATCTTTTTGTCACAGAGTGTTTGGCGATAGCTTTTCTTACCTTCTTTATTTGTGGATATGTCATATTCATAATAGCAGTAGCCATAGCACTCTTTTTTGCCTAGGCGACTTGTTAGTTTTTTGCCCGCAGTTATCTTGCCTTCAATTTCAACAAGCCCAATGGCTAAAGAACGAATTTTAGATGTCGCTAGAATTTTTTGAAAACGTAAAAAACGCTTTTCAGGTGTTTTTTTGGCAATTTGATAAACGAACATTAAAACGAAACTTAAAAAGAACAATCTATGGTCAATAAAAAAGCCAAAGCTTAAAAAGAGTAGCAAAAGGCTAATAAATACGGTGTTAACAAGTGCCGAAAACTTAGACTCACCTTCCATTTGTAATTGATGATAATTTTTTATCGCCTTTTCACCAATATTTCCAATATGATTTGAAATACCATAGGAAAATATCAAAATGACAGCGAATGCAATGCAGGAGATAAGATTAACAACAGAGTCTTCACCGCTAGGATAAAGGTCATTTCCTCGCGAAAAAAACAGATAATTTCCAGCAGCAAAAGCAATCCCTAAAAAGGGAACAATACCCAAATTGTTCTTCTTTTCTTGAGAGCGTTTACTGCGTAAAAAATAGATTAATGCGCCCACAGCACAGCCGATAAAAAAATAAATTAACACTGCAATTTATCCTTAATGCGGTTATTTAACTTATTGTTATTTAAATTTGATGCCTTCAAATTTCATTTCTTCTTTTGGTATTTCGAGTAATTGCATACGTTCAAAGCGGAAAAGACCGGCAATTAAGCTATCAGGAAACATCTCTATCGCAGTGTTGTAGTGAGTTGTTGCATCATTAAAACCTTCACGACGTTGAGCAATTTTATTTTCTACGTCACTAACGGCTGTTTGAAGTAATGCGAGTTGTTCACCTGAAATTAACGTCGGATAATTTTCAGCAAGGGCAATCATGCCTCGTAGTGCCGTATTCATCTCATTTGTAGCGCTAATTTTTTCATTAATATTTTGTGCTTTAAAATAGCGTTGTCTTGCGTCACTTAATGCAATAAATACACTTTTTTCGTGCTCCATTGCTTTTTCAGCTACCGCCATTAATTGAGGAATTTGGTCAGCTCTCTGTTTTAAAATAACGTCAATATTCGCAAACTGATTACTTACTTGATTACGTGTCGCAATAAGACGGTTGTAAATTGAAATTCCCCAACCAATAAAAAGAACGATAAGAATAAGTAAAATAATAGCCATTATTGTCATAGCGATCCCTTCCTCTAAATATTTAATAAATAATGATAGCTAAATTAAAAAGTAATTATGATTTTTAATTAAATTATCAGGATAAGTTAGAGAAAGATGAAGAAATATACAATCAGAAAGGGCGCAATTATCCTACTCTTTTACAAGAAAGAGCAGGATACTTGTCATATTTCAAGTTGCAGCGTTGTTGACTGTATTCATTCGCTCTCGTCACATACTTATGTATGTTTCTAGAGTCTCATTCATTTGTCGCCTAGCTGCACCTTGAATTATTTAGAGCATAAATAAAATGTTATGAATTATTTAGCCTGTTTTTGTAAGAACTTAACCCCTAAATCAGGGAAGTCTGTAAAGACACCTTCAGCACCTGCTTGGTTATAAATAATGTCGTAAAGCTGATCACCATCTTTTGCGTATTTAGGTAGTTTATCAATACGAACAGTAAACGGATGAATGGTCAGTTTATTAGCATGAGCATCAGCAGACATACCTGTTAAGGTGATTTTTTCTGGTGTTGAATCTTTTTCAACTAACATATGGTAATCAGGGCCGATAGCATCAGCATAAGTTGCAATTTCTTTCATTGCACCCGGCTTAAACATCCACTCATAGCTGTAGTTTGTCCATGTACCATCAGGCTGTTTCTCATACGTCTCATTCCAGTCGGTATAAGCAATTAACTGAACAAGTTTTAGATCCATGCCCATTTTTGGCATCAATTCTGTTTTGATGCGTTTTAGGTCGTTAGCATCAAATGATTGTAGATAAACATTGTCGGTTTTTTTCGTATAACCGTACTGTTTAAGCACTTCCAGTACTTTGGTGGTAATGTCTTTACCTTCTTGTTCATGGAACCAAGGTGCTTTGATTTCAGGGTAAATACCAATATCTTGGCCTGTTGATTTGTTTAGACCTTGGATAAATTCAATTTCTTCTTGGAAAGTATGTACACGGAAATCCGATTTACCCATAGGGAAACGGTTTGGATAACTTTGGACTTTTTTACCGTCGACAATGTCAAAACCTTCGGTAAATTTCAGTCCCTTAATTTCCTCAAGGGTAAAGTCGATAGCGTAGTAACGGCCATCTTTTCTTGCTCTATCAGGGTAACGATCGGCCACATCTGTTACACGATCAAGATAGTGGTCATGTAAAACGACTAATTCGTTGTCTTTGGTCATCACCAAATCTTGTTCTAGATAATCTGCGCCTTGGGCATAAGCTAATGCTTTGGCAGGAAGCGTATGTTCAGGCAAATAACCACTTGCACCACGGTGAGCGATAACGACCTTATCACTTGCCGCTTGTGCGATTGCACTTAAAGATAGAGTTAAAAGAACGCCTGCAACTAACGGTTTTATTCTAAAAGATGTACTCATAAAGCTGCTCCATTTTAATTCTACGTACAACAAAGTTATGTACAGTTGGCAATAAAAAAGCCACATCAAAACAGTTGATGTGGCTTGGTTTTTAGAGATGAGATTTAACTAATTTCATAAATAATCAGTTAGCGATTATTCGTACTTCTGAAGCATTTCACGTTTGTGTTTGGTTTCAGTAACCATCACGATAAGTAATAACACAACAGACAGTGCACTACCGCCGATCATGACCATAAAGCCACCATCCCAGCCGAAGTAGTCAACGGTGTAACCTACGATAGCACTCGCCGCAACAGAACCACCTAAGTAACCGAATAGACCGGTAAAGCCCGCTGCTGTACCCGCTGCTTTTTTCGGTGCAAGCTCAAGAGCATGCAGACCGATCAGCATAACAGGACCGTAGATTAAGAAACCGATGATTAACATACACGCCATATCAACATTCGGGTTACCCGCTGGGTTCATCCAGAATACGATAGTTGCGATAGTTACTAAGGTCATGAAGAACACACCTGTTGCACCACGGTTACCTTTGAACACTTTATCCGACATCCAACCACACAGCAGTGTGCCCGGAATACCTGCGTATTCGTATAAGAAGTAAGCCCATGATGATTTATCCATTGCGAAGTGTTTTACTTCACGCAGATAAGTCGGTGACCAGTCCAGTACGCCGTAGCGCAGTAAGTAAACGAACACGTTCGCGATTGCAATCATCCACAGAAGTTTGTTAGGGAACACATACTTCATAAAGATTTCTTTTGCAGTCAGTTCTTGTTCGTCAGTTTCTTTATAATCAGGTGGATAGTCGTTTTTGTACTCTTCAATTGAAGGTAAACCACATGATTGAGGGGTATCGCGCATTAATGCGAATGCAATCATTGCAACTAAGATTGCCGCAAATGCTGGCATATATAACGCTGCTTTCCAGTCGTTAAACCACGCCATACCTAATAAGAATAGTAATGGAGGTAAACCACCACCGACGTTATGCGCACAGTTCCAGATAGAAACGATACCGCCACGTTCTTTCTGTGACCACCAGTGCACCATGGTACGTCCACAAGGAGGCCAACCCATACCTTGGAACCAACCACAAAGGAACAACAGAACGAACATTACCATAATGCTCGAAGTTGCCCATGGTACAAAGCCCATAAATAGCATCACTAAAGACGCTAAAATAAGACCTGCGGGTAAGAAATAACGAGGGTTAGCGCGGTCAGAGAACGAGCCCATGATAAACTTAGAGAAACCGTAAGCAATCGAGATCCCTGATAAAGCAAAACCTAGGTCACCTTTAGAAAACCCTTCTTCTACAAGGTAAGGCATTGCTAACGCAAAGTTTTTTCTTACTAAATAATAAGCAGCGTAACCGAAGAAAATCCCCATAAAGATCTGCCAACGCAGACGACGATAGACAGGATCTATCTGCTCTTTTGGCAAACGCGCTTTATGTGGCGCAGGTCTAAACAGACTTAACATATTAGCCTCCGATGGCTTTTATTTTAATATGTTGATATTAAATAATGACAAAACGAACAGTGAAGTTATCAAAAAATTTTCTTTAACGAACTTAATAGTAAACTTATACAATCAAATTTACTGTGAGGTATTACTCAGTTGTCGAATAATTTTTCAAGATGTGCAATTTTGAGTGATATGTTAACTTTATCAAATACTTTTTGTTAAATAATTTGTGATTAGTATCACAGATGTGGTTTTAATTTTTCACTCGTGAGCGTTTCTCTTTCGTTTTTGCTCATTATCAAACATTAACCACATTTTTTGTGTATCTTATACACTATAATTAACGCTAAAGAATAAATAAGCGTTTGCTGAATGTAATGTGAGAGGGCATCTCTATGATGAGCGGTTCACCAGTGACAGAAACTGATGTCATTATTATTGGCGGGGGAGCAACCGGTGCTGGCATGGCAAGAGACTGTGCACGCCGTGGGTTACGTTGCGTCCTGCTAGAAAGACATGATATTGCAACCGGTGCAACCGGTCGAAATCATGGATTGTTACACAGTGGTGCGCGTTATGCAGTAACAGATCCTGAGTCAGCGCGTGAGTGTATTGAAGAGAACATGATTTTAAAAAGGGTCGCTCGTCATTGTGTTGAAAAAACGGATGGCCTTTTTATTACCCTACCTGAAGATTCTTTAGAGTTTCAACAGACCTTTATTCAATCTTGCCAAGCGGCAGGTATTGATGCTCAAGCGATTTCACCCGAAGAAGCTATTCGCTTAGAGCCTTCTGTTAACCCTAATTTAATCGGTGCAGTTAAAGTGCCAGATGGTACTGTCGATCCTTTCCGTTTAACTGCCGCAAATATGTTAGATGCCCGCGAACATGGCGCTCAAGTACTGACTTATCATGAAGTCGTTGGACTTATTCGTGAAGGTGACCGTGTTAAAGGCGTGAAAGTTTACGATCATCAAGCGAAAAAACTGTATGAAATTCGTGCACAAATAGTGGCGAATGCAGGGGGAATTTGGGGACAAAAAATCGCTGAGTATGGCGAGTTAAAAGTGCGTATGTTCCCAGCCAAAGGTGCATTGTTGATTTTAGGTCATCGTATTAACAATATGGTGATCAACCGTTGTCGTAAACCTGCGGATGCCGATATTTTAGTTCCTGGCGATACAATTTCATTGATTGGTACAACATCAACACGTGTACCTTACGATGAAATCGACAATATGTATGTGACCCCTGAAGAAGTCGATATTCTTATCCGCGAAGGTTCAATGTTAGCGCCAAAACTGGCTCAAACTCGAATTTTACGTGCTTATGCAGGTGTGCGTCCTTTAGTTGCCAGTGATGATGATCCATCTGGTCGTAATGTTAGCCGTGGTATTGTTTTACTCGACCATGCGCAACGTGATGGATTAGAAGGCTTTATTACCATTACTGGCGGTAAATTAATGACTTACCGTTTAATGGCTGAATGGGCAACAGATAAAATCTGCGAAAAATTAAATGTCTCTGCAAAATGTACAACAGCAGAAGAAGCCTTACCTGGCTCTCGTCAGTCAGCAGAACAAGCATTACGTAGCGTTGTTTCATTACCTGCGCCAATTCGTGGTTCTGCGGTTTATCGTCATGGTGATTTAGCCAATAAATTATTGAGCAATGAGCGTAGCGATAAGAGTTTAGTTTGTGAATGTGAAGCCGTTACTGCGGGGGAAGTTCGCTATGCTGTTAACTCTTTAACAGTCAATAACTTACTTGATTTACGTCGCCGTACTCGCGTGGGTATGGGAACATGCCAAGGTGAACTTTGTGCTTGTCGTGCAGCGGGTTTATTGAACCGTTTACAAGTCACTACTCCTCACGAGTCAGAACAACAGCTTGCCCATTTCTTAAATGAGCGTTGGAAAGGTATTCGACCAATCGCTTGGGGTAATGCATTACGTGAAAGTGAATTCACCAGTTGGGTTTACCAAGGTTTATGTGGTTTAGATGCTGATATGATTGAAAAAACAGCTTCAGCGGAGGCAGATAATGAAATTTGACGTCATCATTATAGGTAGCGGACTTGCAGGTTTAACCGCAGGTATTCGTCTTGCTGAAGCCGGTAAGTCTTGCGCAATTATCAGCAATGGTCAAAGCGCACTACATTTCTCATCAGGTTCTCTGGATCTATTAACTCATCTTCCTGATGGTTCATTAGTGACTCAGCCTAAGAAAGCTTTAGCAACATTGGCTGAACTTGCCCCTAAACATCCTTATAGCCGTATGGGTGAAACGCAGGTTTCAACTTTAATTGAGCAGGCTCAAGCATTACTGACTAGTACAAAAGGCCTTGAATATCAAGGTAATGGTGATGAAAACCATTATCGTATTACACCTGTTGGGCGTTCACGTATGAGCTGGATGAGTCCAAAACGTGTGCCAATTCATGGTGTTAATCAAGCACTGCCGTGGAAAAAGCTGGCGGTTGTTGGAATTGAAGGCTTCTTAGATTTTCAGCCACAATTTGCAAGCAATACGCTGAATGAGCAAGGTGTTGAGTCTATTCCTTATCATATTCACTTACCGTTATTAGATAGATTGCGTGATAACCCTAGTGAATTTAGAGCAGTCAATATTGCGCGCTATCTAGATAAGCCTGAAAACACCAAAGCGTTAGCAGAAGAGCTGAAAAAACATATTGATGACAGTGTTGAAGCAATTATTTTACCTGCATGTATCGGGCTAGATGCAGAAGAGCCTGTGACGCTACTTCAACAACTTGTAGGCAAACCTATCTGTTTATTACCGACATTGCCACCATCACTATTAGGTATTCGCTTACATCAAGCATTAAAACTGCGTTTCCAAAAAGCTGGCGGTTTAATTATGCCGGGCGATCGTGCAGAACAAGTTGATTTAATTGGTAATAAAGTTACAGGTATTCACACTCGAAACCATACTGATATTCCTATTCGTAGCGAACATGTTGTATTGGCAACAGGGAGTTTCTTCAATAATGGTTTAATCGCAGAGTTTGATCGTGTCTATGAACCTTTGATGGAACTTGATTTGCTAGAGATGTTACCACGCAATGAGTGGACACAAGTAAATGTCTTTGCAAAACAGCCTTATATGCGATTTGGTGTTGATACAGATAGCCAATTAAGACCGATGAAATATGGTGAAGTCTTAGAGAATGTTTACGCCGTAGGTGCTGTATTAGGTGGATTTGACCCGCTTAATGAAGGTTGTGGCGCAGGTGTTTCAATGCTCAGCGCACTTTATGCAGCGCAACAAATTTTACAGCACAATACATCAGAACAGACCACATCTGCGGTTGTGGAGGCAGCACAATGAGTTTACATGATAACAGTTTTGAAGCGTGCATTAAGTGTACTGTTTGTACTACTTACTGCCCAGTTGCAAAAGTAAATCCACTTTATCCTGGCCCTAAACAAGCGGGGCCTGATGGTGAGCGTTTACGTCTAAAAGATCCGATGCTTTATGATGAAGCATTGAAATATTGCACTAACTGTAAGCGTTGTGAAGTTGCTTGTCCGTCAGATGTGAAGATCGGTGACATCATTTCGCGTGCGAAACTGAACTACAATACGAAAACACCAAAACTTCGTGATGCTATTTTAAGTCATACGGATTTAATGGGAACATTATCAACGCCGATGGCGCCGATAGTAAATACTATTACAGGATTAAAACCTGTACGTAAGATCTTGGATAAAGCACTTAAAATCGACCATCGTCGCGAATTACCAAAATACTCTTTTGGTACATTTAGAACATGGATGAAAAAACAAGTTGAAGAGCAAGCGCGTTTTAAAGATCAAGTTGCCTTCTTCCACGGTTGTTACGCTAACTATAACCACCCACAATTAGGGAAAGATTTAGTTAAAGTATTCAATAAAATGGAGATTGGTGTTCAGTTATTAAAACGCGAAAAATGCTGTGGTGTTGCATTAATTGCGAATGGTTTTGTTAAACAAGCCAAAAAACAAGCCGCAGTAAACCTTGAATCGCTGACAGAAAAAATTGTTGAAAACAATATTCCAGTCGTTGCAACATCATCAACTTGTACTTTCACTATTCGTGATGAGTATGAACATATTCTTGATGTTGATACATCAAAAGTACGTGAAAATATTGAATTAGCGACACGCTATATTTATCGTTTATTAGAAGAAGGTCGTGAGTTACCACTGAAACATACTCCGTTAAAAGTGGCATATCACACACCTTGTCATATGGAAAAAATGGGATGGACAGCCTATTCCATTGATTTAATTAAACGTATCCCTGGTGTTGAGGTCATTGTTTTAGATTCTCAATGCTGTGGTATTGCCGGAACTTACGGTTTTAAATCTGAAAATTACGATGTTGCTCAAGGTATTGGCGCAGGCTTATTCCGTCAAATTGAAGAGAGTGGCTGTGATTTGGTGATTACAGACTGTGAAACCTGTAAATGGCAAATTGAGATGTCAACGACGAAAAAATGTGAACACCCCATTAGTTTATTGGCAAGAGCATTATAAGTATTGCCTATTAGATAATAAAAAAGTAATTGATTACTAAGATAACAAGCAGCTAGGGAATAAAAGAGGATCTTTTATTCCCTTTTTTTATTTTTAGTAAAAAAGGGATGAAATATAAGATAATAAGGAAATTAAATAACCTGACACTGTGGTTTACAGGTTATTTAAATACTCTTATTTTTAATGAGAGATATAGGTATTTTGATAAAGCCAAATATTTTGGACTTTTTTAAGTGTGATATTTTGCCCATCAGTCAGCGAAAGAGCTTGTCTTCCCGCCTCGTTAATAATTGGAATATCTAATGCATTAGCTAATACGGTGGTATTAGATAATGGGTTTCCATGACTTAATAAAATCCCTTTGATCTTGTTGGTATCGAGAGCCATTAATGTTGAAGGGTGAAGCTGTTTTGTCACTAGAATTGCATTTGCATAAGGAGGATGTGTGATTGGAGGGGGGGCAGAAGTTAAATAGCGTAGTAATCGAGATAAAATATCATCTAAATCACTTTCACGAGCACGCATATTATCATCATCCATTTGCGCGTAAGTATCTATTAAATCAATAAATGTCTGCTGTAAGGCAAATTCTGCATTGCAGTGATGTTTACTTATCATGCTACATACGGTCAGTTGTAATTCGGTATTTTCTAATAAGAAGCGATGACTCGAAAAAATATGGGCATATTGCTCTCCAATCTTGCGATAGGCTTCTTCAGTTAACCAGTCTATGTCCTTTTTGGATCGCTCAATCGCTTTAATGAGGCGTTTTTGCTCTTCAAGCAATAAATGAGAGGATATTTTTTTACGAGGGATCACGAAACGATGATAAGGGTATAGCCAAACAGGTGCGGTGATAATTCGGACGGGTTCGTAATTTGTATTTTTAGGGTGAATATTAAAATTAGGAAGATTTTCGCCTAATTGCAGTTTTTTAATTGTAATGGTTTTATGTGCTGCTTTTTCTGCTTCTTCAAGTGAAGCGCCTAGTGCAATACTATTGGCGGCAGCCAAGGTACCTTCAACAATCGGAGCCGAACTTAACGCGACATTTGTGGCAACGTTATGCTCAAGATTAGCGATGGCGAGTGCTGCATTTTGTGCTGAATGATAAGTATCGAGTAAAACGAGTACACCTTGCTTGCTATAACACTTTTTAATTGCTGAAAGTATGGTTTCTGGTGACACTTCATTAGCAAGATCAGAAGGTGTTTGATAGTTGGTCGCAATGGCAATTTTTACTTGGCGATCTACAGTCTGATTAACGAGCTCTTTGATACCATTGGCGAGCGTAAGGCTCTTTGAAACTAATACGATACTGACCATAAAACACCCTTTTTTGTAAATGCAAACAGGGAGATAGGCACTCCCTGTTTACTCAGGCTTTAATAAAGCCATTCCCGTCCTAATTGGTCGGCAGTTAAAATCGCGGCATAAACCTTATCGGAATCGATATCAAATGGCATGTTGTAAATTGTCTCACCTTCAGCACAACTTAACTCAGCAACTGCCATGATTTTTTCATTTAATTCATCGCCTGTTGCATTGATACCCAACTCTTCTAAAGTGACAGGTAGCCCGACTAAAATACAGAAATCAAGGAACTCTTCTAACTCTTCTAATGGGCTGTTTTCTAGTACTAATTGGACTAATGTACCAAAGGCAACTTTTTCACCATGATACATGTTGTGACACTCTTCTAATGCCGTAAATCCATTATGAATGGCATGAGCTGCCGCAAGACCTGCACTTTCAAAACCAATACCACTTAAGAAGGTATTTGCTTCAATAATATTTTCTACCGCAGTTGTACAAACACCTCGGCTTACTGCGAGTTTTGCTTTATAGCCATCTTCTAAAAGGGTGTTATAGCAAAGTTCAGCCAAAGCTAGGGCGGCAAGTGTCGATTTACCTCCTGCCATGGTCTGTTTTTGCGCATGGCTACACGCTCTTGCTTCAAAGTAGGTTGCTAAAGCATCTCCCATTCCTGCCACTAATAAACGAGCTGGTGCAGAAGCGATGATGTTGGTATCCATCACGACAACGTCAGGATTTGTTGGGTAGAAAAGATAACTATCAAATGCGCCTAATTCAGTATAAATCACAGAAAGTGCGCTTGTTGGTGCATCAGTGGAAGCAATGGTTGGGGAAATAACGACAGGAAGTTGGCATTTATAAGCAACAGCTTTGGCAGTATCAAGTGTTTTACCACCACCAACGCCGATGATCACAAGAGAGGCTTGTGCTTTTGCAAGTTCAGATAGTCGATTGATTTCGTTGTGTGTGCATTCACCATTAAAAAGTTCGAAGTGCCCATTAACTTCATATTGAGACATACTATCTTTAACGGTACTACCGACGAGTTCCATCACAAATTTGTCGGCAATAATCAGTGCTCTATCACCAAACGGCTTCGCGTATTTACCAATATGATATAGCGCGTCTGGCCCTTGAATATACTTAGCGGGGGATTGAATAACTTTTAACATAATAGACTCCTACTATTCGCAAAAGAGAGTAAAAAATCCTTATGGTGAGACTCGTCATCCCAACTGACATATAACAATATGGAGACGTTCTAAGAATACATTAACAGTTTAATGGGTGAATAAAATAATTTATTGTAAATAATTAAGACTTTTTATATTAGCATGTGAAAAACATCCTAATAATGATATTTAAGCAATATTTCGTGAGTTGTTTAACTAATCATGCTAATTAATTACCATGCGAAATATCTACGTAAAATAATAAATTATTCGAATCAGAATAAAGCTTCATAAAATTGGCTTATGAAGCTTTATTGTTTGAATTATGACATTTATGTCATTGTTTTTTTGCGAGGTGTGCCAGATTATGAGCGAATTTCAGCATAATCTTGTTTTTTGTTTTCTTGTGCGAAAAAGTGACGCAAAATAAAATTCAATAAGACACCATAAGCAGGTAAGAAGAACAGCATACAAATGGTTAATTTAAACACATAGTCAACTAATGCAATTTCAACCCAATTCTCCGCCATAAATGCGTCAGTACTACGATAAAATGCAATAAAGAAGAATGCGAGTGTGTCGAGTAAATTACCGAAGAACATTGCTGCACTTGGCGCTACCCACCATTTTTGTTGTTGTCTTAAACGATTAAAGACAGACACATCCATGATTTGACCTAACACATAAGCCATAAAGCTCGCTGTCGCAATTCTTGCCACCATGATATTAAAATCAGCTAATGAGGCAAAACCCTGCCAACTGCCTTGGAAAAAAAGCGTTGAGATCAGGTAAGAAATCGCTAATGCAGGTAGCATAACGGCGGTAATAATGCGTCTGGCAAGTGGTGCGCCATAAATACGAACCGTTAAATCTGTTGCCAGAAAAATAAACGGAAAGGTAAAGGCACCCCAAGTGGTATGGAAACCAAAAATGGAAATAGGTAATTGCACAAGATAGTTACTAGAGGTAATTATCAGGATGTGGAACAAAGAAAGCCATAACAGCGCCACCGCTTTTTGGCGGGGAGTAAACGTATACATAAATTGTACCTTTTTAGTGATTGGGGTGAGGGAACCCAATAAAACAGTGATTTCTCTCTTAAATGAGAGGATGCGCATAATACGCCTGTTGCGCAACAAAAGCAAAGGTTAGGGGGAATACCTTTGTGCTTAATGTGCCGTGATGTGAACACGAAAGCGAGATATAATAACGAAATCTGTCAGTGTAAGAAGAATGGTTAATAGAATGAATGCTCAATTTGATGATGCAACCAAGACATTAGATACGCTAGGACTACGTTGCCCTGAACCTGTGATGTTAGTACGTAAAACCATAAGAAATATGGCATTAGGTGAGACGTTGTTAGTGATTGCTGATGATCCTGCCACAGTGCGTGATATTCCTGGCTTTTGCCGATTTATGGAACATGATTTATTAAATCAAGAGACGCAATCTGCACCTTATCGTTATCTTATCCGTAAAAAAGAGAGCAATCTGTAATTTATACTGTAAATATTGCTTATCATCGCACTAAAAAATAACCCAAACCCCACATACTGAGGTTTGGGTTTTGTTATTTTAGTGTGCTTACTCTTTGTTTGAGGCGCTAATTTTTACTCTTAACAGTCTTACGGCATTGGCTGTTACCAGTGCTGTCGCTCCAGAGTCAGCAAGAACAGCAACCCAAAGCCCAGTAATTCCTAATAAGCTTGTTACTAAAAATATCGCTTTTAAACCAAGTGCTATCGTGATGTTTTCACGGATAATTTTACGTGTTGCACGAGATAACTTAATAATTTCAGGTAAGCCAGTTAAACGGTTATGCGTTAATGCTGCATCAGCTGTTTCAAGTGCAACGTCAGTACCGCTTCCCATCGCGACGCCAATGGTTGCTGCCTTCATTGCTGGTGCATCATTGATACCATCACCCACCATCATTGTGTTATGTGTTTTACTGATTTCCATTACTGAAGTTACTTTATCTTCAGGCAGTAATCCTGCTCGGAAATCCATACCTAATTTTTTCGCAATAGCCGCGGCTGCTCTTGGATTATCACCTGTTAGCATAACGGCATTGATGTTCATCTTTTTCAATAACTTCATTGATTCGACAGCATCACTGCGTAAGGTATCTTGCATAGCAATAACACCGATAAGCTGACTCTCTTTTAATACGACAACCACGGTTTTACCTTCATCTTCAAGGCGCGCAACTTCTTGTTGCCACTGAGAAGAGAGTGATGTGGCTTCTGATAATTGAGTAGGCGCACTTACCAGAATATGTTGGCTATTTAAATAACCTTCAATTCCTTTACCTGCTAGCGCTTTACGATCTTCCGCTTCAACAACAAGTACACCTTCATCTTGTGCTTTATTGATAATGGCTTTTGCTAATGGGTGATGAGAGCCAATTTCTACGGATGAAGCAAAAGTCAGTACCTCTTTTTCATTAAATCCGGTTTCAGCCACAACATCAGTAACTTGAGGTTTCCCTTCTGTTAATGTGCCTGTTTTATCTAATGCAATAGTATTAACTGTGCCTAATTGCTCTAATGCTGCGCCACCTTTGATAAGCGCTCCGCGTTTAGTTGCAGCCGCTAATGCTGACGTAATGGCGGCTGGTGTTGAGATAACCAAAGCACAAGGACAACCAATCAGTAATAGAGTCAAGCCGCGATAAATCCATGTTTCCCAAGGTTGTGAGAACAACAGTGGTGGAACAATGATAACCAGTGCAGAGAACAGCATAATCGCAGGTGTATAGTAACGACTAAAGCGGTCAATAAAGCGTTCAATTGGGGCTCTACGCTCTTCAGCCTCTTCAATCAATTGCAAAATACGGTCGATAGCGTTTTGCCCTTGTTCAGATACCACTTTCATCTGTACAGATCTATCGACAGATAAACAACCAGCAGCGACCTTTTCGCCTTGTAAACGCTCTACGGGTACGGATTCACCCGTTAATGCACTTTCATCAAAGCTTGCAAATGCACTAACTAGTTCGGCGTCTGTTGGTAAACGCGAACCCGGCGCAATTTCAATAATGTCGCCCGGACGTAATTGCGCAACAGGAACTATTTGTTTTTTACCGTCTTTGACTAATGTTGCTTCTTCCGGCACTAATGCCATTAATGCGCTCACACCTCGACGAGCACGTCCTGCGGCATAAGACTCCAGCATTTCACCAATCATAAACAGCAAGATAACCATTGCTGCTTCTTCGGTTGCATTAATAAATAGTGCGCCAATTGCAGCAACACTCATCAATGTTTCAATAGCAAACGGCGTACCACTGCGAATAAGTTGTAAGGACTTTTTCACAATGGGGAATAGACCAATTAAGGTTGTTGCAAGAAAGGCGGCTCGACCTGCTTGGGGATCAATAAACTCAGCACCCCAGCTAATCGCCATTAAAAGCGCCAGAACAATCACAAATGAGCTTTCTTTTAAGAAGCTCTGCTTCACCACTTTTTGGGATTGGGGGGATGAGAGATCAAAAAGCTCAAAACCAGCACTGTTAATGGCTGCAATCACATCAGCACGTAGATCGCTATCAGCATCAACGACTAATTTTTCGGTGGCAAAAAGGACTTTTGCTTGTTTTACACCTGTAACTTTGAGTGCTGCTGTTTCAATTTTTTGAGCGCAACTTGGACAATCCATACCTTGCACTTTCCAGCTAAAGCGCTGTTGTGCAATCTTTTCTGGCTCAATATTAGAGACAGGGGCGTTGATATCACAGCTTCCATGAGCGTGATTGTGCCCATCATGGCTATGGTCGTGGTCATCATGATCATGTTGGTGATCATGTTCGTGGGAGTGTCCGTGGTGGTGCTCATCCTCGCATTCAGGATCACTTTTATCTATTTTGGTGTGAGAATGTCCACTTTCAGTATGTGAGTGCGTACTATTCTCTGAGTGACCTGAACAGCATTGAGAGCTTGAGCAGCAAGCATCGGTATGTTTATGATTATCGTGTTGATGAGCATGTTTAGTCATAACTGGCTCTCCTTGTTCAACAAAGTAAAGTCTAAATTTATCTATCTGATAAGTACTTTACAGCTTGGAGTAGAGTCCAGAGTCAAGATACCGAAGGCATATTCATTGGCAAAAAGTGCGAATTAGGTCAAAAAATTAACCCCTTGATTTAAATGTTTAAAACAAGGGGCTGGATTTAAACTAAAGGAACAGAGCTCTGACAATAAAGAAATGGCCAATAAAATAACAGGCGCTGACAAGTCCTTTAGACGCTGAAAATGAGAAGCGGAAGCGGTTGATTAGCCATACTGAGTAAGCAATCACTAACAATAATGAGCCAATCATCACTGATAAGTTGTAATCATTACTTAAGTAGAAGAATTTTTCACCAGCAATCCAAAACATAGCAAATGCGGCTAGTAAAGTTAAAGAAGCTGGAATGGCTAATTTATCGAGCTTAGTCCAAACAATGGCTAGAATGATGATAAAAGCAAGAATCACGAACCCAAGTAAAGGAAGATAGAAAGAGAGTTGGAGTGGTAATAAAAAGCTCACCATATAAAGTATGTAGCTTAGAAAAACTAAGGCAAGAGAAGGTAGTAAATACTTACCATCAAACATTCTTAAAATATCAGAAAGCAAAGTCGCTAATAATGCACCTACAATTAGGTAACTATTAATATTGTGCTCGGGAACTTGCCATGCCCAGAGTAATAAAAGTAGTAGCGTGATAGGACGGAATAGCCATCGTTGCCAATTAGGACCTCGATATGCGGCGTCGATATAAAGCCATCCGGAGAATAATACGGCGAGAAAAGGCCAACTCATAATATCTTCCTTATATTCAGAACTGTTTTATTATTCATAACAGAAAGATTAATTTAAGAATAGCGGTTAATGACGAAACTGATGGACTTATTAAAATAATATAAAGCACACTGTTTTTTAATCCATATAACGATAGGAATTAATGTAATGAATAAAGCGGCTATTTTAGGAATTGCGGTACTGGTGATTATTATAGCGTCAGCAACTTATCGTTTCTTCGAACAAAGAAAACAGCGGATAAGTGACGATAATTCACCTGTTATACTCTATATGGTTGAAGTAATTGACAAAAAAGAAGTTGCAGCAAATGAACGGCGTTCAAGAGAAAATGATGTAAATGGCCCAGAAACAATACATTATTATCAAGTGACCTTTCGTTTAACCACTGATGATCGTAAAGACTTAGTGTTAAGAATGGATAAATCAGCTTATCAAGATATCGAACCTGAAATGAAAGGGCGTTTGTTTATGCAGGGTAGTCGTTTTGTAAAGTTTGAAACCGATATGCCAAGTGATGAGCCAAGTAATAAATAAGACCGAATATTTATTATTTGGCAACCTCTGGGGTTGATTATCGACCCCAGATAATTGCGAGGATATAACAATATTTACGGCTGTGGTTTAGTTTTATTCTTCTGTTTTTCTTCGTATTCTTTGCGCAATTCTTTTTGTATTTTTAACAGCTCAAAGATCCCAAAGAAGAAAATACGAAATTGTAATGCCGTTGATGGTTTTTGATCTTTAGGTTGTCCTGCTTTATACATAACAATTTGTAATCCATGCATAATCACCATAAAAATCAATGCAATATCCATAAAATATTTTAGAGGCTTAGGAAATGGGGAAATAATATTTAAAAACAGAAAGCCCCAAACACCGACCATTAAAAATCGGCCAAAAAAGATTAACATAGCAGCTCCATAAAAAATTAAGCAGATAAACTGCGAATATAAAGACGATACGCGACTTGCCCTGCGATCTTTTCTCTATGTAATGTCCAATGAGTCGGAATTGTATAAGTCTGTGCTTTAACTTCTTCCTCAATATAAATATAGCAATCTTGCGCTAACCAACCGTTATTTTCTAATAATTGGATAGTGTCTGACAACATGCCTTTATGAAAAGGAGGATCTAAAAAAACGACATTATAAGGCGAACCTTGTTTAACAAGATATGACAATGCACTGTCTTGAATGACATGCCCATTCTCGGCATTAAGTAAGGTTAAATTTGCGGTAATTTGTTGGGCAACTGCACGTTCATATTCGATAAACGTGGTTTCAAGAGCATAGCGAGAAAGGGCTTCAATGCCTAAACCACCGCTTCCTGCAAAACAGTCAAGGCAACGGGCATTTTGGATAACGGGCATTAGCCAATTAAAGAGCGTTTCTTTTACTCTATCCGTTGTTGGTCGTAATCCTTGGCTATCGAGAACCGGAAGTTTACGACCACGCCATTTTCCCCCAATTATTCTGATTTGTCCCATTGGGGCTTTTTGTGGTTTTTTGGCCATATTATTTTGATTTATATCGTTTAAACGTGAGTTTTGGAGTGTCTTTTGGAATAAGGAATTCGTGTCTGTTGTTATCTTGATGACTTCCCTTGATTTAATCCGGAATAATTTACCATAAAATTCGTATAAAAGATGCGTTTATCCATGATCAAATGATAGACTTCATTATTATTTTCAATATCGTCAATGTAATCGCGCCATGATTTAGTGCGAGGAGTTTAGTAGCTAATGGCAAAAGAAAAAAAAGGTTTTTTCTCGTGGCTCGGTTTTGGGCGTAACAAAGAAGAAAATATTGAGCAAGAGAAAGAACAGCAACGCTTAGAAGAAGAGCGTTTAGAACAAGAACGTTTGGCAAAAGAAGCCCAAGAAGATGCGGCTCGCCAAGCGCAATTACAAGCAGAGCAAGAACGTTTAGAAGCAGAGCGCCAAGAAGCGCAACGTGTTGTGCAAGATAGATTGGCACAAGAGGCTGAAAAACAACGTTTAGAGCAAGAACAAGCCCAGCGACAAGCAGAAATAGATGCAGAGCAAGCGCGTCTAGAGGCAGAACATGCAGAACAAGCTCGTTTAGCTCAAGAAGCACAAGCCCAACGCCTTGCGCAAGAAGAAGCTCAGCGTCAAGCTGAACTTCAAGCGGAGCAAGAACGTTTAGCTCAAGAAGCCGAAGCCCAACGCCTTGCGCAAGAAGAAGCTCAGCGCCAAGCTGAACTTCAAGCGGAGCAAGAACGTTTAGAAGCAGAGCGCCTAGAGCAAGAACGCTTGGCTCAAGAGGCCGAAGCTCAACGTTTAGCGCAAGAAGAGGAAAACGAACGTCTCGCTATTGCGCAAGCAGAAGCTGAAGATATTGAATCTTTACGCGAAGAAGTGCTGGCAGATAAAGTTGTTGAACAAGAGAAACCTAAAAAAGAAGGTTTCTTTAGCCGACTGAAAAAAGGCTTACTGAAAACTCGCCAAAACTTAGGTTCAGGATTCCTTGGTCTATTTCGTGGTAAGAAAATTGATGATGAGCTGTTTGAAGAGTTAGAAGAGCAACTCTTAATTGCTGATGTGGGCATGGAAACCACAACTAAAATCATCACTAGTCTGACTAAACACGCTACTCATAAAGATCTTAAAGATGCTGAAGCCCTTTACGGTAAATTACGTGAAGAGATGGGCGATATTTTAAGTAAAGTTGATAAACCATTAAATATTGAAGGTAAAAAACCTTTTGTTATTTTAATGGTTGGTGTTAACGGTGTTGGTAAAACAACCACAATCGGAAAATTAGCGCGACAATACCAAGCTGAAGGTAAATCTGTCATGTTAGCTGCGGGTGATACATTCCGTGCGGCAGCGGTTGAACAGTTACAAGTTTGGGGTGAGCGTAATAATATCCCTGTTGTGGCACAACATACTGGCGCTGATCCTGCATCTGTTATTTTTGATGCGATTCAATCAGCCCAAGCAAAAGGTGTCGATGTTCTTATTGCTGATACCGCAGGACGATTGCAGAATAAATCCCATTTAATGGAAGAGCTGAAAAAAATCGTTCGTGTTATGAAGAAATTAGACGAAGAAGCACCACATGAAGTGATGCTGACGTTAGATGCAAGTACCGGACAAAATGCAGTTAGTCAGGCAAAACTCTTTAATGAAACAGTTGGGCTAACTGGATTAACATTGACTAAACTCGATGGTACAGCAAAAGGGGGCGTTATCTTCTCCATTGCTGATCAGTTTAGTATTCCTATCCGTTATATCGGGATAGGTGAAGGTATTGAAGATCTACGTCCGTTTAAGGCCGACGATTTTATTGAGGCTCTGTTTGCCCGCGAGGAGTAGTTTTAATGATCCGCTTCGAACACGTCAGCAAGGCTTATTTAGGTGGAAGACAAGCATTACAGGGGGTTGATTTTCATCTTCGCCCTGGTGAAATGGCTTTTTTAACGGGTCACTCTGGTGCCGGTAAAAGTACATTGCTTAAGTTAATTTGTGGAATAGAACGCCCAAGTGATGGTGCTATTTGGTTTGCTGGTCACGATATCAGTAGACTAAAAAATAGTGAGATCCCTTTTCTGCGTCGTCAAATTGGGATGATCTTCCAAGATCACCACTTATTGATGGACAGAACGGTTTATGACAACGTTTCTCTTCCCCTGATTATTGCTGGCGCGAGTGAAGAGGATATTCGGCGAAGAGTTTCCGCTGCTTTAGATAAAGTGGGGCTATTGGATAAAGCTAAAAATTATCCTATTCAACTCTCTGGTGGTGAACAACAGCGTGTCGGTATTGCGCGCGCTGTTGTGAATAAACCGACTGTTTTACTCGCAGATGAACCAACAGGTAACCTTGATGGCGAGCTTTCAGAAGGTATTATGCGCCTTTTTGAAGAGTTCAACCGTGTTGGCGTAACCGTGTTAATGGCGACGCACGATATGTCGCTGATAGAACGTAGAAATTATCGCATTCTTACATTAGGGCAAGGCAGAATGGTGGGAGGACAAAATGGCTAAAGCAAAAAGTTCCCGTAAATCAATGCCAACGCCGGGTGCAAAAACCAAGGCGCTAAAAGGGGGAAGACGCGAACAGTGGCGTTATGCATGGCGTAACACGATGGCAGATTTTTTACGCCAACCGCTCTCCTCTTTTTTAACGGTAATGGTTGTCGCGATATCTCTTACCTTGCCTAGCATCTTTTATATTGTGTGGAAGAATGTCTCAACAGCGGCAGAACAATGGTATCCAACACCACAATTAACTGTTTATCTCGATAAATCACTTGATGATTCATTAGCTGAAGCCACAATCAAAAAAATTGAAGCCTTAGAAAAAGTCGAAGGTGTTAACTACCTTTCACGACAAGATTCGCTGGTGGAATTTCGTTCTTGGGCTGGCTTTAGTAGTGCGTTAGATATGTTAGAAGAAAATCCATTACCTGCTGTGGCGATTGTGACACCCGTTATGGAGCCTAGCGATCAACAATTAATGGTAAATCTGCGTGATACAGTAGCGAAAATACCTGGTGTTGATGAAGTCAGAATGGATGATAGCTGGTTTTCTCGGCTTTCAACGTTAACGTCATTAGTTGGGCAAATTGCCTTGGTGATTGGTACATTGATGGTTGTTGCTTTGTTACTGGTGATTGGTAACAGTGTGCGTCTCAATATTTTCAGTCGCCGTGACACCATTAATGTGATGAAGCTAATTGGTGCAACTGACGGCTTTATTATGCGTCCTTTCCTTAATTGGGGATTAATTCTAGGCTTTATTGGCGCTGTATTTGCTCTGATTTTTTCAGCTTTACTGGTGTGGAAACTCTCTGATGTAGTTACTCAAGCCGCGACCGTGTTTGGGACTTCATTTTCTATTTCAGGATTAGGTTTTGATGAATCTATCATTCTTATTCTTGTTGCTATGACAATTGGTTGGCTTGCTGCATGGTTGACGACAATGCAACATTTACGTCAATTCACACCAGAATAATCAATTAGAGCACTTTTGTACTTATCCTCTAAATAATGAGAAGATATTTTTTATCAGGCTGGGTTACGTTAATATCGTCACCCAGCCATTTTATCAACGCCCCGTCTCTGGCATAATAATGCGCGCACTCTTTTCTACGGTAAGGCAACTGTCATATTTGCTTCAGTGATAGAAAAGTACAAAGATATGTAAACATAGATGCGAGATGAACCTTTAGTCTTTATGCTGGTCGAATAGTCGTTATGATAAAAATACATCGTAAAAAACCTTCACTGACTTCCTATTTAAGCTATATTTAGAAGGCTCATCTACTTTCCCTTACAGCGATAATTTTAATTATTTATTTGATTTTCATGAGGATTTGAATGACAAAAGAAATGCAATCCTTAGCATTGGTTCCGCAAGGCAGCATCGAAGCGTATATACGTGCAGCCAATTCCTATCCGATGTTAACCGCAGAGGAAGAAAAGGAACTCGCTGAACGGCTGCATTACGATGGTGACTTGGATGCGGCAAGAACGCTTATCCTTTCACATCTGCGCTTCGTTATTCATGTTGCTCGCAGCTATTCAGGTTATGGCTTACCACAAGCAGATCTTATCCAAGAAGGTAATATTGGTTTGATGAAAGCGGTTCGTCGTTTTAACCCAGAAGTGGGTGTTCGACTAGTCTCTTTTGCTGTGCATTGGATCAAAGCTGAAATTCACGAATATGTGCTACGTAACTGGCGTATCGTGAAAGTGGCGACCACAAAATCACAACGTAAACTGTTTTTTAACCTGCGAAAAAATAAAAAGCGTTTAGGTTGGTTTAATCAAGATGAAGTGGAACTTGTTGCAAGAGAATTAGGCGTATCAGAAAGTGATGTCCGAGAAATGGAGTCACGAATGTCAGCACAAGATATGGCATTTGATATGACGGCTGATGATAGTGATGATTCACATCCTATCGCCCCTGTACTCTTCTTAGAAGATAAATCTTCTGACTTTGCCGACGGCATCGAAGAAGATAACTGGGATAATCATGCAACGGATAAACTAACATCAGCAATTGAAACCCTTGATGAACGTAGCCAAGATATTATTCGTGCTCGTTGGTTAGATGATGATAACAAATCGACATTGCAAGACTTGGCGACAAAATACGGTGTTTCTGCTGAACGTGTTCGCCAATTAGAAAAAAATGCGATGAAGAAATTGCGTTTAGCGATTGAAGATTAATCACATTTCAGACCAAGCACACTCTCTCATAAAGTAGAGTATGTTATAAAAGCGATATGAAAATATCGCTTTTTTATTGCTTGGAGAAAAGAATGTGAAAATAGTTATCGCCCCTGATTCTTTTAAAGAAAGTTTAAGTGCAAAAGATGTTGCGATGGCAATAAAACAGGGTTTTTCACGTTATTTACCCAATGCGCAATATTGTTGTATTCCTATGGCTGATGGTGGCGAAGGAACGGTGACATCGCTGGTGGATGCAACGCAAGGCCGTTTTATATCGACACAAGTGTGTTCACCTTTAGGTAAACAAGTGACTGCAACTTGGGGGCTTTTAGGGGATAACACCACTGCCGTGATTGAAATGGCACAAGCTTCTGGTCTTCATCTTATTCCTTCATCTCAACGCAATCCCAATTTAACGACCAGTTATGGTACGGGTGAATTAATTAATGCTGCACTAGAAATGGGCGTTAAAAAAATCATATTGGGATTAGGTGGAAGTGCTACAAATGACGCGGGTGCAGGAATGATGCAAGCGCTTGGTCTAGGTCTTAAAGATAAGTTTGGTACATCTCTGCCTTTTGGGGGACTTGCCTTAGCACAACTTCACTCTATCGATATGACAGCCCTTAATCCTAAACTAAAAAATGTTGAAATTGAGATTGCCTGCGATGTAACAAATCCGTTGTGTGGAGAAAGAGGGGCATCCACTATTTTTGGTCCTCAAAAAGGAGCGACTAAAGACGATATTACGCAACTTGATAACGCATTACATCATTTTGGTACTTATCTTGAGAAAATGACGCAACGTAGTCTTATCAATATTGTAGGAAGTGGTGCTGCAGGTGGATTGGCTTTACCTTTGCTTGCATTTACGCAAGCAACACTTTCTCAAGGTGTTGAATTGGTGGCTAATGCTGTTGAATTAGAAAAACAGTTAATTGATGCGGATTTGGTAATAACTGGTGAAGGTCGAATGGATAGCCAATCGGCACAAGGTAAAACTCCAACGGGCGTAGCCTTGCTCGCAAAAAAATACCATCTTCCTGTCATTGCTTTGGTTGGTGGTTATTTACCTGATTATGATGTAGTTCATCAGCAGGGTATTGATGCTGTTTTCTCTATTGTGCCGGGTGTTTCTACACTGGCTGATGCTCTTCATAATGCGCAAAAGAATCTTAGTGAGACGGCTTATAATGTGGCTAGACTTTATACTATTCGTTCTCGTCATACTTCAAGTTGTAGCGTTGTTGACTAATATTCACTCGCACTAGTCACATACTTATGTATGCTCCTAGCAGAACGGCTGACACACTAGATTCAGCGACAGGAGCAGAATCGAAGTCGGGATTTCTGTATCGGTTTCTAATGTTAAGAATGTTGATTTGTGACCACAATGGGTGCACAATAACTGTAATTTAACAGGAGTTTCGGTATTAACTCCTGATTATTTGGGAGGTTATTACTATGATAGCTGATGCCACAGTTAAAGCCCGGATCCCGCAGGATGTTAAAGACCGTGCGGTACAGGCACTTGAAAAGATGGGACTGAATACTTCGGATGTGATCCGTATGGTCATGATACGTGTTGCTGACGAGGGTAAACTTCCTTTTGAGGTAAAAACACCGAATAAAAAAACGCAAATCGCCATGTCTGAATTAGATTCAGGAAAAGGTCAGCATTTTGATTCTGTTGATGATCTTTTTGATGATTTGGGTATCTGATGCTTATCCCTGTACAGTCCAGTGCCTTTAAGTCGGATGTAAAGAGACAAAAGAAACGCGGTAAGGATATGGGGAAGTTAAAAACACTTATTGAATTACTGGTTAATGAGGACAATATACCACCGGAGTATGTTGACCATCCTTTGTCAGGGAACTGGCGGGGGTACCGTGATGCTCATATTGAAGGTGACTGGTTACTGATTTATAAGGTTGATGGTGATGAATTAAGGCTTGCCAGAACTGGTACGCATCAAGACATTTTTAGTAATTATTAACGCTCCTCTGAGAGCGTTTTTTGTTCTCAGGAGAAGCCACAAACAAGTTTGCGAGTTGCAGATCGGCAGGCGTGATACCAACATAGCGATTTATTCGCTTGTTGTTGAATTATTTAGAGTAAGAACACTGTCAAATATTTAGGGTATAAATATTTGACAGTGGTGATGCACTAAATTGATGGTGTGCTAAAAAAGCATGAGCAATATCATACCCGCTTTCTTCCGCTGATAAGCTTATTGCCTGCCAATGGTGAATATCAGGATAGGCAGATAAGCATTGTGTCAGTAAATAATGTCCAACACCGCGACGGCGTGTTACTTCTCTTACCATAAAATCAGAGATAACAGCTTTCTCATTCGATAATTTCACCCAGCAAGCGGCTAACAATCGTTCGTTAAATCTTGCCACAAAGAGTACATTCTCGTTGCTGATCTCATTTTTTAGGGCTGATTGATAACGTGCATCTTGCCAAATTTTGCCTAAATCAATACGGTCTTGTTCAGAGGGCTGTGTCAGTTTTTCAATGGTCAGTTTCATTAAATATCCTGTTAGTTTGCAGTTTGTTTTTTTTCTTTTAATGAAGACATTAAGGTCTTAATGGTGAAACACAATGCCAAACTCGTTAAGATCACACAAGAATAAAAGACATATTCATAATTATTGCCAGTCACAAAATAGACTGAAATCATAGGTCCCGCAGCCATTCCACAATAACGAATAAAGTTATAAATCCCCATTGCCGTTGCTCTCATCGAGCCAAAATAACTTGCCAATAATGTCGTGTGCGTTGGCATGGTTAAACCTAAAGAAAACCCATATAACACGGTTAAACCAAGCATTATCGGTAGTGAGATTTGCCAAAGTAGTGCAAATAACATCAACATAATCAAATTGATACAAGAGGTGAATATCACTCCATATTCAACACTAAATAGATGGCAAACTTTACGATAGAAATAGCTACCTAAAATAAGTGCAATCGACATTGGTACATATAATCCGCCAATTTCAGTACTGTTTAATTGATAGAGGTGAAAGGCAATCAAGGGTAAAAATACCAAGAGGCAAAAATAGTTATAAAACACCATAAAACTTATTACAAAAACGGATTTACCCGCAGGTGCAGTGAGCACTTGTTGCATTGCAGATAAGCTTTTAAAGGGATCTTTTTGCTCAGGACGTGTTTCTGGTAAATAAAAGAGATGGGTAATAAGCAATATGACACCTATAACCGCCAAGAAAATAAAGATGCCTTGATATTGGTAGTGTTGCGCTAAATATCCCCCTAATAAAGGACCACAAGCCGGCGCTAGCGCTAATAGCATTTGATACGATCCCATTGCTTTAGCACGATCGTTTCCTTGATAAAGATCGCCAAGAATAGTGGCGGCAACCACAGGGATAGCGGCGATACCTATAGCTTGGATCACACGCCAAAAAATTAATAAATTTATAGAATCAGACCAAACACAACCCAATGCACCCACAATAGAAACAGCTAATCCACTGAGTAAAATCGGTTTTCTTCCCCATTTATCAATCAATGAACCATAAAATAGTTGCATAACAGCCATCGCAAAAGTAAATGCAGATACCGTTAAATTAACCAATGATAACGTGGTATTAAATTGCTGCTGGACCAAGGGAAGTACAGGGGTATAGATATTTTGTGCCAAAGAGCCTAATAGTGCGCTAAAGCAAATAAGATAAAACAGACTGCGGATTGATAATTTCATTATATTGCCTCTCATTATTTTTGTTTCCATGGAAACAAAATAGATAATAGCGATATTTTGATTGTTGTAAATACTTTTGGTACTATTTTATAAAATATTTTTTCCAAGGAAACAAAATGGCAAAAGAGAGTGTAACAACACAAGATTTACTAAAAGGGTTAAGTGATTTTTTGCATCTTAAAGATGAGCGCACAGATAGCAGCCATAAAAAAGTATTAGAAGAGAATGGGTTAGATAATTATTCACTTACTGAACTGCATGTGATCCATTGTATTGGTGAAGAGAGTATGAGAAATCTCACAACCATCAGTGAATATATGTCTATGACACGAGGGGCTGTCTCAAAAATTTGTAGTCGCCTACAAAAGAAAGGAGCTATTGAAAAAATAAAGTTAGCAGATAATCAAAAAGAAATATTTTTTATCTTAACTGCTGAGGGAGAGCGTCTTTTTCATGCTCATGAGGTGTTGCATCAACAATCTCAAGCAAAATGGTCTGCACTATTTGAGCAATATGATCAGCAAGAAAAACAGGCAATTAAACGCTTTTTTAGCGATGTTGTGGATAGTTTTCGTCAGTCGCAATAAATAAACCTGAAAAGAAAACCCCCATACCATGAGATATAGGGGCAAGATAATTATTTCTTATCTTCAGCGATGCGATTACGCATATTATCCGCACGCTCTTTTGATGGTGGGTGAGAAGAGAACATACTTGATTCTCCGCCACCTAATTTAGCGAGCTTATCAAAAGCTGTGACTAAACCAGCAGTATTCACACCGCGTTTTTTCAGCAGATCGTAAGAGAAATTATCAGCTTCTGATTCTTGATGTTGAGAGAACTGGGCGTTAATTAATTTTTGACCCATTTCTGCTAATTGAGAGCTACTTAATTGTGCCGCTACGCCACCTGCTGATGCCGCTGCTGTACGTGCAGCAACTGTTGCGTGAGCAACTTGGATTGCTTTACGAGTATGACCTAAGGCAACGTGACCCATTTCATGACCTAAAACGCCTTCTACTTCGTTATCTGTCATCAGATCCATTAAGCCACTGTAAACACGCACACAACCGTTAGCCATTGCCCATGCATTCACTTCTTTATCCATATAAACTTTATAGTTTACAGGTGTACCATTAACTTCATTACCTAATGCTTTAGCGATGTTATTTAAGCGTTTGGTGTAGTTGCTATTTGCAGGAGCAACTTTATTTTGTGCATCCATTTCTTTACAAGCATCATTCGTTAACGCTTTGATATCGTCATCACTTAATGTCGCTGCTTGGAAAAGTTGAGTTCCTGATTTGGTCAGCATATCCGTATTCATGTTTTGGCAACCAGAAAGTAGCGCTGCTGATACCATCACCGTAGCAAGTAATTTAATTTTCATTTTTAATTAAGTCCTTTTCTGCTTTGCAGTTTATATAATTGCAGATTAAATTCGAGCAGAAGAATAACAGCGCTTATCTATCGGTGCAATATAAGCATTTTATGTGAGAAATATTATCTCAATATATATTCTTCGGTTTTCAGTAGAATTGAATTATTTTTTATCTCCTTAATAGAAAATAAAAAATGAATTAATAATTTTAACTTCTTTAAATTTAAGAGAATTAATTGATAAGTTAAACTTGGAAAGGTAAGTTTTCTTGATATAAATATTATATACATCATTTAATTGTACTTACTTTAAGAGTGAGTGATCTTGTTTTTAATTTATTTGGAATAATATAAAAGCAACAGTCTGTTTAGATATAGTTTTTATTTGTTTAATTCTGACAAATTTTATATTTTTAATATTTATTGCTTAATGGTAAATAAATAGCGACGTTTAAAACATCGCTATTCAGATTAAACCGAAAATGAATCAAGCGATATCAGCACGTTATGACACCATTAATTCACTGATGAGCATAAAAGGGCGATTAATACGCTTCCCTGATTGTTGATTAAAGAAATGAAGATTTTCTGGGTGAATGGTAAGACCTATTCTATTACCAACTTTCACACCATGATCGTTTGGTGCACGAATAACGAGTGGTTGTTTCTGTTTATCGCAAGTAGTGGCATAAATCAAAACATCTGCACCAAGTGCTTCAATAAATTCCACATCAACATGAAAAAGAGGATGTTGATGACTAATAATCAAATGTTCAGGACGTAAACCCAATTTAATAGCTTGATAAGAAAAATGCTGAGATGAAACGGCAATATGCCCATCAGCGACTTCAATCACACCATGATTAATCGGAGTATCTAAGATATTCATTGCTGGCGAGCCCATAAATGTAGCTACAAACACAGAGGCTGGGCTTTCATAAATATCTAAGGGTGTGCCTACTTGCTCTATATTTCCTTGATTTAAAACCACCAGCTTATCGGCTAATGTCATTGCTTCCACTTGATCGTGTGTTACATAAATAGAGGTTGTGGAGAGTTTTCGCTGTAATTTTTTGATCTCCAGACGCATCTGTACCCGTAATTTAGCATCAAGGTTAGATAGAGGTTCATCAAATAAAAAGACTTTAGGATCACGAACGATGGCTCTTCCCATTGCGACACGTTGGCGTTGCCCACCTGAAAGCTCTTTAGGTTTTCTATTAAGCAAATGGCTGATTTCTAGCATTTGGGCGGCATTGGTAACGAGTTCTTCAATCTTTGCTTTGGGTGTTTTTCGATTACGTAAACCATATGCCATATTGTTATAGACCGACATATGAGGGTAAAGAGCATAGTTTTGAAACACCATGGCAATATCACGTTCACTAGGTTCATGCTCATTAACCCGTAAATTATCAATAAATAAATCACCTTGTGTAATGGTTTCTAACCCTGCAATCATTCGCAGTAAAGTCGATTTACCACAACCACTTGGGCCGACTAACACCACCATTTCACCTTGCTCAATAGAAAGATTTAATTTTGAAATAGCTTGATGACCATTTGGATAACACTTTTCTAAATTTGTGAGAGTGACGGTTGTCATGTTATTTCTCCGTATCAATAAAGCCTTTTACAAAGGCTCTTTGCATCAAAATGACAATAAGGACGGGAGGCAACATTGCAATTAACGTGGTTGCCATGATCTTATTCCACTCAACAACACCATCAGAAACCGCAACCATCTGTTTAATGCCCATGACAATGGTGTAGTAGTGAGTATCGGTTGTGATCAACATTGGCCAAAGATATTGGTTCCAGCCATAAATAAAAGTGATAACAAATAAGGCGGCTATATTGGTGCGAGAAAGAGGAAGTAAGATGGTGAAAAAGAATTTAATAGGGCCTGCTCCATCAATTTTAGCGGCTTCAATTAATTCAGGAGTGATAGTAAGAAAAAATTGGCGGAATAAAAAAGTGGCTGTGGCGCTAGCAATTAATGGAATAGTTAAACCTGCATAAGAGTTCAACATATTGAGATTAGTGACAACCTCAAATGTAGGCATAATGCGAACTTCAACAGGTAGCATTAACGTAAAAAAGATAGTCCAAAAGGCGAGCATTCTTCCCGGAAAACGAAAAAAAACGACGGCGTATGCCGATAAAATCGAGATTGTTAATTTCCCTATGGTGATAACTAACGCCATAATCAATGAATTCAATAACATGCTGTTAATTGATATGGCGCTATTTTGTGTGGTTCCTGCCTGTGAAAATATCGATTTAAAAATATTGAAGCCTTCAGTGCCGAACCAAAGAGGAGAGCCAGTAGCAAATTCAGTGTTTTGATGTGTTGTTGCCACAAGTGCAATCCAGACAGGGAATGCAACAGAGAGAATGCCGACAATAAGAACAAAGTGGCAAAAAGCATGAAATAAAGGTCTATGTTCAACCATCAGTAAGCCACCTTTTTCTCAACATAGCGAAATTGAATAATGGTTAAGATCGCGACAATAAACATCAAAATAACGGATTGTGCGGCGGAAGAGCCTAAATCTAATCCCACAAAACCATCGTTATAGACCTTATAAACCAGTGTTGATGTGCTACTTCCGGGGCCACCTTGTGTCATCGCGTGAATAATGGCGAAAGTATCAAAGAAGGCATAAGCAAAATTAACCACGAGTAAGAAAAAGGTGGTAGGAGAAATTAAAGGAAAACTGATCGTTATAAAGCGCTTAATCGGACCACTACCATCGATAGCCGCCGCTTCTAAAAGCGATTTAGGTACAGATTGTAAGGCGGCGAGAAAAAACAGAAAGTTATAACTCACTTGTTTCCATGTTGCCGTTAAAATCACCATCCACATAGCATGATGTGTATTAAGTACAGGGTCCCAATTAATGCCTATTTTCTTTAATTGTTGGCTTAATACGCCAATCGTGGGATCAAGCATAAATAACCAAAGAAAGCCTGCAATAACTGGCGCAATGGCATAGGGTGAAATTAAAATGGTGCGATAAAAAAGTTTACCTCGCAAAATTTGTTCGGCAATGCCAGCCAAAACCAGCGCTGATAACATAGATAAAAATACAACGCTGGTACTGAAAATAAGCGTCGTGATCAAACTATCAAAATAATAACGATTGCTAAAAAGTCGCTGAAAATTTTCAAAGCCAACAAATTCTCGACTCAGTCCAAATGCATCTTCTAATTGAAATGACTGAAAAAAAGCTTGCCCAGCTGGCCAAATAAAAAAGATAAGTGTGATAGCCAATTGAGGAAAAATCAGCGCTAGAGGTAACCATTTTTGTTTGAAATAAATGGATTGAGAAGCCATACAATATCCAGTAAATCGATAAAAATAGAAGGCGAGCTATTTTGCTCGCCTAATACAAGTGACTATTGTTGAGTACGTTCAAAACGGCGTAACTGCTCATTTCCTCGTGTAACCGCATTATCTAACGCAACTTGAGCACTCTGTTTTCCTGACCACACTTTCTCTAACTCTTCATCAACGATTTCTCGAGTTTGTAGGAAATTACCAAAGCGTAATCCTTTTGAGTTTGCAGTAGGCTCTGAGGTTGTCATTTGTAATATTGCAGTGTCAGCCCCCGGATTTTGCTGATAAAAACCCTGTTGCTGTGTTAATGCATAAGCCGCTTTAGTAACTGGCAAATAACCCGTTGCTTGGTGCCAATCGGCTTGAACTTCAGGACTTGAAAGATAGGTGAAAAATTTGGCAACACCGTTATATTCGGCATCTGGTCGCCCAGACATAACCCATAATGATGCCCCGCCAATAATGGTATTTGCTGGTTTTTGTACAAGAGTATCGTCGTAAGGCAATTGGCTAACGCCAATATCAAGACCTTTCATGTTCTCTTTAATACCCGCAAAGCCCGCGGATGATTCCATCACCATGGCACACTCTTGGGTATAAAATAGAGGCATTGCATCTGATTGGCGTCCACCATATTTGAAAATACCGGATTTCGACCAATCTGCCATTTGTTGAATATGCGCGACGAAAGGTGCCTTATTAAATAAGAAGGTGGTATCAAAACCATCGAAACCGTTATTTTTTGTCGCTATAGGTAAATTATTGCGTGCGCCAAAGTTTTCGATTTGTGTCCACGATTGCCATGTAGTGGTAAATCCACATTTAACACCAGAATCGAGCAGCTTTTGAGACACGGTTTCCATCTCTTTCCATGTCTTTGGTGGTTGTTCTATGCCTGCTTTTTTAAAGAGTGTTTTGTTGTAGTAAAGCACCGGAGTCGAACTATTAAATGGCAACGACATCATTTTGCCGTCGCTGGTGGTGTAATAACCCGTGACAGTTGATAAATAACTATTAGGATCAAAAGGCTCGTTAGTTTTTTCCATTAATTGATAAACAGGAAAAACAGCTTTTTTAGCCCCCATCATACTGGCTGTACCCACTTCAAATACTTGCACGATAGCGGGTTGGTTTTTAGCACGAAATGAAGCCACAGCACTGGTCATCGTTTCAGCGTAAGTGCCTTTATAAACAGGTTTTATCTCATATTCAGATTGACTGGCGTTAAAATCAGAGGCGATTTGATTGACTTTCTGACCAAGCGCGCCTCCCATTGCATGCCACCATTCAATTTGTGTTTTTGCGTGTGTAGGAGAAGTAAATAACGCCATCGCAACAGCAAGACCTGTTATTGATTTTATCGACATGCAGAATTTCCTTTTTAATCGAAAGTTAAAGGTGCAATCTAATCTGTGAATTACCCTAGATGTTATTTATGACAAATGGGTGACAATTAAATGAAGATATATTGATGGCATGACTGTCAAATTGCTGTCATAAATGGTTGTCATGATGTCGGCACAAATGAAAAGGAGAGAGAAATGAAGATAGCTGCTCACCGAGGTTTTTCTGGAAAAGCCCCTGAAAATACACTGGCTGCGTTTAAAATGGCGATTGATTTCGGATGCGAATGGATTGAAACGGATGTGCAATTAACCGCGGATCATGTTCCTGTGCTTATTCATGATAAAACAGTTAATCGTTGCACGAATGGGCAAGGTGCTGTGCGTTTTCATACCTTAGACGATTTACATCGCCTTGATGCAGGAAGTTGGTTTAGTTCACTCTATCAAGGTGAGAAAATTCCTTCTTTAAGACAAGGATTGCAGCTCATTAAGCGTTCAGGAACAAAGCTTAATATTGAGCTGAAAACGTGGCCCGATGATGATGTTGAGCGTTTATGTTTAGCGGTTTCTGACATGATAAAAAGTGCAGATATTCCGAATGAGCAAATTCTATTTTCTTCTTTTGATACACATGCTCTTATCGTTATGAAACGATATTTGCCTTTTATTCGTAGAGGGCAATTATGGGATGAGATCCCTGATAATGCGCTAGAAACGCTAAAAGCAATTGATGGTTTTAGCGTGCATTGTAATTATAAGTACCTTACGCAAGAACAAGCGCAATGGTTAAAACAAGCAGGCTATGAAATTTATTGTTATACCCCGAATGATCCTGAAGAGGTGAAAGATTTTGAGCAATGGGGTGTTGATATGCTAATTACTGATATGCCTGATGTTTATCAACCGGATGTTTATCAAATAGCAAAATGAAAAAGTACTAACTATCCCACTTATTTGTACTGAATAAGGCGTTATTGATGTGTTTGATGACGCCTCTCATCTCCTTTCTTCCTTATTCCATTTACAGAAATTAAATAAGAGGATCGTTGAGTAATAGGTGTTTTATTTACATTCTCTGCTATTATCCTGCGCAATTAATGAATAGATATTGTTCAACACAATAATGTTTATCTCATTAAAAATAAAAATGGGGAAAATGGTTAGCGAATATGGCGACCTTATCAACCCAACCTCTAAGAGTAGAGGCGTGTTATTTCTACTTTAATTGCCAATAATATAATTGAGAGTGAAATATGAAAGAACTCGTTGTTGTTGCCATTGGAGGCAACAGTATTATTAAAGACAATGCTAGCCAGTCTATCGCTCATCAAGAACAAGCAGTACAAGAGGTTGCAGCCCATATTAGTGATATGGTGGCTGAAGGGTATAATATTGTTTTAACACATGGTAATGGGCCACAAGTAGGGCTTGATTTACGTCGCGCTGAAGTGGCACATGTGCAAGAAGGTTTACCGTTAACACCATTAGCCAATTGTGTTGCAGATACACAAGGCGGTATTGGTTATTTAATACAACAAGCGTTAACGAATAAGCTTCGTGTTCAACATAATAAACAAGCAATCACCCTTATTACACAAGTTGAAGTCGATAAAAACGATCCAAATTTTGTTTCTCCAACAAAACCTATTGGTGCATTTTTCTCAGAACAAGAGATGCTGCAATTAAAGCAAGAAAATCCTCAATGGCATTTTGTTGAAGACTCAGGTCGTGGTTATCGCCGTGTTGTTGCCTCTCCAATCCCACAACATGTTATTGAATCTAAGGCAATTAAATCACTATCAGAATGTGGCTATGTTGTGATTGCGGTAGGCGGTGGCGGTATTCCAGTTATCAAAAATGAACATGGCAATTACCAAAGTGTTGATGCAGTTATTGATAAAGATCTGTCATCGACATTGCTCGCAAAAGAATTACATGCAGATATTCTTATTATCACAACGGGTGTTGAAAAAGTCTGTATTCATTTCGGTAAACCAGAACAAAAAGCATTAGGTGAAACGTCGGTTGAAGAAATGACACAATATATGCATGAAGGGCATTTCCCTCCGGGCAGCATGCTTCCTAAAATTGAAGCTAGTCTCTCATTTTTAGCTGCTGGTGGAAAAAGAGTGATTATCACAACGCCAGAAAAATTGGCTTCAGCCTTAAAAGGTGAAACCGGAACACATATCGTTGCTTAATTATCTCCATCAGTAATATTCGATTATCTCTTTAATAAGCGCCTTATCTGTAAAAAGTAAGGCGCTTATTTTATATGAGTCTTAAATATAGGGCGTTATTGCGTAGGATGATTTGCGGGATAGGCTTTCGCATAATGACGAGGATTTAATCGTGCAAATAATCCTATAGTCACAATTACTAAAATGGCATGAAATGCCCATGCATAAGTAAAACTTCCATCAGGCTGGCGTAATAGCACTGCAATTAATGGGCCGAAAGCAGCAATAATAAAGCCACCGCCTTGCATTAATGCTGACAGAGCACCAGCTTGTGCTGGATCAGGAATATGATCGAGAGCGACAATCATCATCATGGAAAAACATCCCCCCAAACCACAGCCTAAGAAAATACTCCAAAGATAAGGGGCACTCATCGGAATAGTCATGATTGCGCCGAAACCGATAAATTGGCTTATTAATGTTATCGTAAGCCAAAAACGCCTGTCGTGATTTTTAGCTGCTAAGAAAGGAATAATTAAAGCGGCAGAAGCTTGGAAAAGAGAAAGAATAGCGACAAGTGAGCCACTTTGGGCGCTTGGCATTCCTAAAGATTGGTAGAATGGCGCTAACCATGTCACAACAGAGGCATAACCTGCATTAACGCAACCAAATCCTAAGATAAGCAATCCTGTTCTAGGACGCCAAATTAAGGCATTTAGTGATATTTTATTTGCAGATGAGGCACTGTTTTGAATTGAAAAAAGAATAGCGATAAATGCAAAGCCTGCGGGGAGAGCAAACCACGCTAAAGCGCTTTGCCAATGTCCATAATTCGCAGTAAGAAGAGGGGATAATTGCGCCCCGAGTGCGCCTCCACCCATTAGCATAGCGGAATATAAACCCATCATGATAGGCGTTCGATTTCCAAACCACCCTTTAATAATGCCGGGAAATACTGCTTGAATATAGGCGACGCTTAAACCACAAAAGAGTGCTGTCAGTAATAGCTGGTTGCCATCAGAAACATAAGCTCGAGAAAAAGAGCCCATCAGAAGCATTAGCATTGCGACTAAAAGCCCTTTACGTACTTGAATATAAGGCTGTAAGAAGGGAACGATTAATGCGCCTATTCCCATTAAAAGCATGGGTAATAGTGTGAGTAATGAGACTTGGCTATAACTCATTCCTGTTGAAGCAATAATATTGTCAATAACAGGACCGGGACCCGTTAAGAAAGGGCGTAAATTTATCCCAACTAAAATAATAGTGAGGACAATCTGCCATGTTTTTTTTCTTGGTAAGGCAGTCATTGTAATTCCCTGATAAACATAAATATTGTCTATTGTATAGACAATATCTGTATAAACAAATGGCTATATTAATAATTTAGGTTTTATTTACTGCAATTGAATGTGGGCTAGATGCATTGTTAGGAACATCAACTCAGAATATTGGTAGCGTATCTAATCGAAGATAAAGAGGCTCAATCATAAAATAAGGCAATGCACAGATTTAAAATATGTGCACTGCCTTAATAAGAAAACGAGAAAATAACGATGGTTATGAAAGACAGCTAAATTCACGAATAAGTTGCGCTATTTTTTCTGCGCCTTTATTCGATTGAGTCAGTGTAATGGTATAAATTTCGTTATTTTTATCAGTAATAACAATCTCTTTAGAAATTTTTCCTTTTACAATTACATTCTCAATATCATCATAAGGAAGGTAAAAGGAGTCATATAATTTACTTAAAACGCAGTAAACGCCATCTTCAGTTAAGACAACGCCGTGATCACCTTTACCAAAAACCGTTTCATCAAAATAGTAACGAATATCATTTTTATTGAATAAAGGCTCACCCAATACATTCATGGCTTTTTGAAAGAAGTGGGTGATTTTTTTATTATCTAAATCACTATGATGATAAAAATGCTGGTCTTTATTAGTTTCAAATTCAGTGACTTTAGCAAGAGACATATAGGTCACTTCAGGTAACTCTGGTGATGTGGTGTTTTGCTGTTTAGGTGTGAGATTGCCTGCAACAGATGCAGTCATCGCGCCAGCCCCCGGCAATATCGAGGTTGTGGTAGTGGTAATTGTTCTGGAGACTTCACGAGTGTAATTACTGACAATAGTGTCACCACGTACATAGCCTGAGACGTTTTGGGTAACTCGGATAGGTGATGTCGTTGTGCTGATCACGGTTCTAAAGGCTGAACGTACCGCAGAAACAATGGTGATAATTAATATGGCGATAAGAGGCGCAGAGATCCACATTAATGAAAGTTTAAAGAGTTGGTCTTTGGTTGATGAAGCTTGTTTTTTTAATCGATTATTGTAGTTAAATGCGACAACAACATAAATAAGCCCCGCGATTATACGAGGAATATAATTAACTTCATGGCGAGTTGCTAAGAAATCAATTAAGGGATAAGCCAAGCAAGCATAGAGAATGATGCTAAAAATAGCTTCAGGGAAAAGACTTTTTATACTGTCTACTGCTTTAGCAATATTATAGATTATCCAGCCAATCAGGATAATCGGGCCAATAAAAGGAATAATGCTGGCAATAATAATGATCAAAAAGCCTTTTAATATTCCCCATACTATCTCTGATGCATGACCTTCAGAAATAAGAAAATAGATAAAATAGGCAGCGGACGAAAACATGATAATAGGTAGAGTAATAAATGAAAACTCTGGCGCGATAAAGCTAGGTGCCCCTATTAATAGCATGATATAAAAACAGATATTTTTTGATTCATTATTGGAATAGTCAATTTCTGAATTGCTAGACATTATAGTACCTAAGGGGAGGATAATAATGGCAAAGATAATACATGATATTGGCTTTTAATAGATACTGTTTAATTACGTATTTTTTAAACCATGATTTAAGTAATAAATATCTAATATAAATAAAATATAATTTTTATTATTTGAAAATTATAGGTGATAAATATTTTTAATAACATAACAGAGATAAAATGTGAGTCATGACTTTATATCACTGATTATTCTCTGTATATCTTATAAAAGATAATGCTAATTATAACTAATTGATAAAGATAAACATTGCCTGTTATTAAAGGAATGTTTATCTAAATAGAATATTGATGCCAGTGTTAGGCTTAGGTGATTTTACGGTTGAGTCTCACCTATATAACTCAATTTCCACTGTTTTATTTGGCTTTGGGGGTTAATTAATGTGAATTCATAGTGTTCAAAATGAGAAAGCACTTTTTTAAATTCAACCGTCGCTTTATCTAAATCCCATGTTTTAGGGAAATAAAAACCATCAAAAGAAATATTTTCTAATCTTGCAATAAATTGATGGATAAACTCATCAAATCCACCATAAGTTAGTGCGATTTTTCCACTCCAATTAATGTGATAAGTGTTATTTTGTTGACGCTGGAAGTGAATTTGATGATTTTTACACTCATCATGTCCTAATAAATAAATACTGAATGCGGAGATTTCTGTTGGCTCATCCTCATCCTCAGAATGATTTATTTGTGGTGCAGTATCAAGATTAAATTGGTGCGTGATAAAATTGTCAAAATCAAAAGGAACTTCGCCTGTACTCAGTAAAATACCTTTTTCATCTGACCAAAATGTTGAAGAGAGAGTGCAACGATGATAATTATCCCAGACAATCCTAGATTGCCAATCAACAAGACTGGTATATTCTTCCTCATCATCTAGCTCATCTTCATCTATATCATCAGGATAATCCTTACCTTCACTTAAATAGTAGCTGGCACTTCTAAGATGCAGATCAAACCAAAGTTGGCCATGTTTATCTAATCGCCCAGACCAGACAAATTCTTCAATGTTATGAGGTTTAGGGTAAGCGCTATCAATAAATGTAATGGTATGTGAAGGTGTTGTCATGATTATCGTCTTGTTGGTATCGGATTTTTATCACGTATCTAGAGTGATAGAAATTAGCGAAGTTATGATAAAAATAAGGTAAAGATAAAATACCATAAATTGAGCGATAAAATGGAAATCAAATCAGAGAGGATAGAATGTTAACAACATTAAATCAGTGGCTACCAATACCTTTATGTCAGATAGAACGAGGAGAAGATAAGGAATGGCTGCTTATTGATAATCGATACACCTTTCCTCAAGACTATATTGAATTTGTCACGCAATATGGTTCAGGGCACATAGCCAATTTTATTACGTTATTTAATCCATTTAGTGAGAATGAATATCTTAATTTCTTTCAGCAAAAAGAGGCAATCCTTAAGGATTTTGATTCGTTAATACAGGACGATCCTGATTATTATACTTTTCATCTGTACCCTAAAGATAATGGACTTTTGCCTATTGGAGTGACAGATAATGGAGATACTCTGTTTTGGGTTGTTTCATCCAATGATAGCAGTTTATGGACAATAGCAATTATTCCATCCAGAGCCTCTGAAGTAGAATTTATTGCAGAAAATCTGACAGGGTTTTTAGAAGGAGTGCTATCAAAACGAATCCGTTGTCAGTCATTTCCAGCAGGGTTTCCATCAGAGAATATAACGTTTATTTCAGACAGTTGATGGGTTATTTGCCTATGGGTAATTGAGTTACCAGGTATGTTATGGCAAGCCCAGTAAGGATGGAGATGCTAAAGCTAATAAGTGTACCCAACATAACATATTCTGTTAGTTTTTTATCTTGGTCATTTTGTAACTCACCAAATCTAAATATAGATTTGGCTGCTAATAAAAAACCAATTGCTGCAAATTGGTTTAAAAGAATGAAAGTTAAAATAAGCATTCTTTCCAAATAACCAATAGATTGACCAGCAGAAACGAGTGTTGAGCCTTCTTCTGCGACAGGTGTCCATTTTTTGAGTAACATATAAATAAGGATGGAAATCGGCTTTAAAATAATGATGTAGGAAAGAATAACAATCAAATATTTATAGTTAATGTTTTTAAAACTAAGATCATGGAATATCTGAGTATTTTGATCAATCAATATTATCCATAAAAAGGTAATTACGAATAAATGAAGAGCTTGATCAGTAATAAACCATCTTAAAGAGTTATCAGTATAGGATTTTCCAAGATCAAAAAGATAGTGTGTTATTAATACAGTTACACTGTAAATAAAAATAGAACCAAAACTTAGCTCCGTCATTAAAACTAGAATAATAAAGGTTATCCCACCTTGCAGTAGCGAGTGCAAGTAAAGCTCTTTAGATTTGTAATGTAGAGTATTTCGCGCTTCTATCCATGCTTTAGGTTGTAAATAAAAATCAAAAGCAATATGAGCAATATAGAGAGAAATAAGAAGTGTGAAATTATACATATAAATAAGCCTTGTTAATTAAATAATTAAAGTATTGAATATATTCATCTATTAACTGGTAGTGGCTAGCATTTAATAATCTAGTAATATTACTTCTCGATTTTTTTAATTCATCAGCGATAGCATAGTGAGATTTATCTTTATTGACCATGTATTTAAGTAAAACTTGCGCTTGTGCTCGAGTAATTTCTTTGAGTTGTATATTTAAATACTTAGTGACTAAGGTAATATTTTGTTGAAAGTCTGAGCTAGATGCCGATATTGTCAAAATTTCACCTTTCATTTTATCGAGTCCTTCGCCAGATAAAATAAAGGCCTCGCCAATTGAGGTTCTTACATCATTACGCAATGAGTCAATTTTGCCGATGCCAATACTTTGACGAGCACTGATTTCTAGATTTGACGTTTTTAGTGCTAATTGGATGACGATAGCGACTTTGATAGCATCCCCTGCTTGTAAGCAAACAATCTGGAAAGAATCACCGCGGTATCGATCATATTTAATGGGTAACTGTTCTGAGAGTAATTGAACTGTCTGCTCCAAAGTGTAGAGCATAAGGTCATAGTTTGGGACGGGGATATTTTTAGAATCGATAATATCGCCTGTAATGACACTTACGATGTCTTTATTCATCTTTTGGCTCTTATGGTTTTATGGGAGGAGTATCATGTTACCAAATTTGGTAACATATCACTATGTTACCAAATTTGGTAACATGCACATTAACTTTATAGAGAAAGTATGAAAAATAAGCAACAAAAAAGCCTTTTCTGGAAAACCAGAAAAGGCTTTTTATAAAAATAGACTTAACTGACTAGGATCAGTTCATGCCGTATTTTTTCAGTTTCTTACGCAGTGTGCCGCGGTTAATGCCCATCATTTGCGCTGCACGCGTTTGGTTGCCACGGGTGTACTGCATTACCATGTCCAACAATGGCTGTTCAACTTCAGCCAATACTAGCTCATATAAGTCATTAACATCTTGACCGTTTAATTGAGCAAAATAGTTCTTCAGTGCTTGTTTAACTGAGTCACGTAAAGGTTTTTGGGTCACCTGATCTTGTGAATTTACGGTGGCAACTGTTAGTACGTCTGAATTTACGCGTTGTTCGAACATAGTTCTGTCAGCTCTTTTATTTATTTACGCAAAAAATTTTCGAAATATGCTTCCAACGCCTCCAGCTGTTCGCTGGCATCCTCTATGGCGTTGAAGGAGCGCCGAAACTGGTCATCAGGGGCATGTTCCTTGAGATACCAAGAGACATGCTTGCGTGCAATGCGAGTTCCTTTGCCTTGACCGTAAAAGTCGTGCAACTCACGCACATGCTTTTGCATTATTTGTTGTACCTCTGCAATCGGCAGAGGGGGCAACAGTTCACCTGTGTCCAGATAGTGCTGGATTTCCCGAAAGATCCAGGGTCTTCCCTGAGCAGCGCGACCGATCATCAAAGCATCGGCTCCAGTGTAGTCTAATACTGCTCTGGCTTTTAGCGGGTCTGTTATGTCTCCATTCGCAATAATGGGAATAGAAACACTCTGCTTAACTGTCCGAATGCTGTCGTATTCGGCTTCCCCTTTGAACAAACACTCGCGTGTACGCCCATGAATAGTAAGAGCCTGAATACCACAACGTTCAGCCAATTTGGCAATCTCTACACAGTTACGTTCATCAGGTGACCAGCCAGTACGGATCTTGAGAGTAACAGGAACATCTACCGCGTTAACCACAGCAGAGAGGATCTCTGCGACAAGGTCGGGATGACGAAGTAGTGCTGAACCGGCTAGCTTTTTATTCACCTTTTTTGCAGGGCAACCCATGTTAATGTCGATAATTTGAGCGCCACTATCTGCGTTTATTTTCGCAGCTGCCGCCATATCAACGGGATCACTTCCTGCAATTTGTACGGAGCGGATCCCCAATTCATCACTATGTACCATTCGTAACCGAGACTTGTCTGTCTGCCAAACCTGAGGGTTGGAAGAAAGCATTTCAGAAACTGTCATACCCGCACCCATATCATAGCAAAGCGACCGAAAAGGTCGGTCTGTAACGCCAGCCATGGGAGCCGCGATAAGGCAATTTTTTAACTGATACTGTCCGATTCGCATAGATGAAAAGAGGGCCAAACTGTGACTGCAAGGGCGCGTATATTACGCATTTTTTGCCAGATATGAAAGGACAAAGTTTAACCAAATTGCGAAAAAAAGTTACTTTTTTACACTTGATTTTTTATAAATTCATTATTTAATCAATAAAAACATAATGTTATGTGTTTTTAAAAAAATAAAAATTGATGATATAGAATTGATAAACAAGTGAAACTAAGTAGAGTTTATCAGGCAAAAATGTGATTAATGCCTGATAAACAATAATTAAGTGAAATTTTAACGCAATGAGATCATCTCATTTTGGTTAATATTTGTTCAGTGTTATTTTTTCACACCGGTAATACGACACCACTCTTCTTTTTCAGCAACAGGATCTAAGTTAAATAATCCTTCATAGGCGGCTGCTACACCTTCTGCTTGTGTCGCCAACACACCTGAAAGACCCAGATGTCCACCTTGGCGAGGCAGTGTGCTGATAACAGGTGCTAGTTCACGTAATGGACCCGCTAAAATATTGGCGACTACAACATCAGCACTGAGGTTATCAGGCTGGTCTTTTGCAAGATACAGTGTGAGTGCGTCAGAAACACCATTACGCTGTGCATTATCACGACTTGCTTGGATAGCTTGAGGATCGATATCAATACCAATCGCTTTTGCTGCACCCAGTTTTAATGCCGCAATAGCTAAAATGCCAGAGCCACAACCGAAGTCGATAACCGTTTTACCCACTAAATCTAAACCATCAAGCCACTGAAGGCATAATGAGGTGGTAGGGTGGGTACCTGTACCAAATGCAAGGCCAGGGTCTAGCATGACGTTAACAGCGTTAGGATCAGGTACTTCACGCCAGCTTGGGCAAATCCATAAACGCTCGCCAAAACGCATCGGGTGGAAGTTATCCATCCATTCACGTTCCCAATCTTTATCTTCGAGTTGTTCAATTTTGTGCAGGAAACCTTGACCGAGTAATGGCGTATTTTCTAACATCGCCACAACGATTTTCATGTCAGTTTCTGCATCATATAAACCGATAACGTCAGTATCACCCCAAAGACGAGTTTCACCCGGTAAAGGTTCAAAAATAGGGGTATCGTGACTATCTTGGAAAGTCACTGAAACGGCACCGCTTTCAACCAATTCATCACCAATAGCTTCTGCATTAGCGGCGGTTGCATTAAGTCTTAATTGTATCCAAGGCATAATTAGTCTCTTTAAAAACGAATTCACTGTAATGATGCTGATTGGGGCAGAGTATGCTCTCCAAATCGATTAGCCACAAGAAACGCAACTAAGCTCAATAACAGTGATGGAACAATGGGGTGGAATCCAGCTATCTGGATATTAAATGTCGCAAGGGTGGCATAGAGTGTGGCACCAGTGATCATGCCCGCAATCGCGCCATAACGGTTGGCTTTTTCCCAATAAAGCCCAAGAACTAAAGGCCATAAGAAAACCGCTTGTAAGCCACCAAAAGCCAGTAAGTTAAGCCAAATAATCATTGATGGTGGGTTCCATGCTGCAAACAGCAGTAACACACCTAAAATCAAAGTCGAAAGGCTCGATAAACGAGAGATACGTTTCTCATTTGTGATCGCATGTGGGACGATATTGAGATAGAGATCTTTGACCAACGTTGCTGACGATTGTAACAGCTGCGCATTAATCGTTGACATAATGGCAGCCATAGGTGCCGCAAGAAAAATACCTGCTGCAATAGGCGGTAATACTTCAACCATCAGTGTTGGAATAACCTGATCAGGAACAGTCAGATCAGGAATGATCGCCCGACCTAATGCGCCAGCAAAGTGCATACCAAACATCAATAATGACATCACAATGGTGCCAATGATGATCCCTTTATGCATGGCTTTACTGTCTTTGTAAGAGATGCAACGTACCGCAGTATGTGGCAAGCCGATAACACCAAAACAGACCAGTACCCAAAATGAAGCCATAAATGGACCACTTAAAATACCATCTGCCCCCTGTGAGGATGTTAATGCAGGATCGATAGCATTGAGTTTTTGTATTGCAACATCTAATCCGCCTGCTTTATAGATAATGGCAAACAAGAGAATAAATGTCCCAAGTAGCATGACAAGGCCTTGTAAGGCATCGTTTAACACGCTGGCTCTAAATCCACCAATTGCAGTGTACAGTGCAATAGAGATCCCAAAGATCAGTAAGCCGAATTCATAGGGAATGCCTGCCGCGGTTTCTAATAAACGCGCTCCACCAATAAATTGCACTGTCATAGCGCCGACAAAAGCGACTAACAGGCTTAAACTGGCAAACCAGACCAGAAAACGGCTTTTGTAACGCGCATAAAGCATATCGTTTAAGGTAACAGCATTATAACGGCGCGCTAAAATGGCAAATTTTTTCCCTAAAACACCCAGAGAGAGCCAAATAGCGGGAAGTTGGATCATCGAAAGTAATACCCAACCAATACCGTATTTATAGGCAGCACCCGGTCCGCCAATAAAGGAGCTAGCGCTGACATAAGTGGCAGTGATAGTCATGGCTAGCACGAAACCACCCATTGAGCGGTTACCAAGAAAATATTCGTTAAGAAACTCGCCTTTTTCGCGCTTACGATAAGCATAAGCCGATAGCAGAAAGACCAGAAGAAGGTAGCCAATCAATGGCACTATGACCTCAGTTTGCATCGTCATGCTCATCTCCTAACGGCATATCTTTGAAAAAGTAGCGCACCATCAGATAGCACAACAGAAAAAACAAAACAGGTAGGAATAAGCATGAAAGCTCAAACCAAAGAGGTAAACCAGTAATGCCCAGTGTGTTATCAGGTAAATAGGCGGTCATTAACCAACCTAACAAATACATAAAAGTTAAAATTAGGGCCCAAAGGGCTTCTTTGTGGGCCTGAACAAAACGTTTGTCCATCTGTTCTCCCAATCTTAATAGGGTTAAAAATGAATGGGAGGATTGTACGGGAAAGTGAGTATTGATTCAGTGAAAATTAATCACAAAGTCATAAGGGAGTATTAAAAATAGATTATCTTATTGTTTTAAAAGGATTAGTGATGGGTTTCTATTTAATGGAATAATAAAAATAGAGATGAAATTTTATATTATTCAACCAATAAACTGTTGAAATAATCGCCACAAATAGGATGCTTAAGGTAATGGAAATAGGAAAAAAGAAGAGCAGACACTGAAATAAATTAATCAAAAGTGGTGCTCTTCTTTGTTTTACTCATCTCATAAATTAAAAATTAAAGTGCATTCTTTATTCTTTCTAAGCCCTCTTTGATAATGGCGCGAGGGCAAGCAAGGTTAATACGAATATAGTTATCGCCATTACTTACAAACATATTTCCACCTTCTAATAAAATGCCCGTTTTATTAGCAAAATAGAGTGAAAGTTGTTGGTTATCGACATCTTCAGGTAAATAATCTACCAAATTAATCCATGCTAAATAGGTTGAATCAGGTATTTTAAAGTTTGCTTTTGGAAAATGAGTCTGAGTAAACTCTTGTACTAATTTAAAGTTATCATCGAGATAGTTTCTTAGCTCTTTTAACCATTCATCACATTGAGAATAAGCCGCTTTTGTTGCAACTAAACTTAATGGTGAAATAAAGTCATCATAAAGACGAAGCCACTCTTTTTTTACTTCTGCATCTTTAATAAAAATATGAGACATCAGATTACCTGCAAGATTAAATGTCTTGCTTGGAGCCATGCAGGTAACAATTTTCTCATAATGAGGAAAGAGTTTAGCGATAGGGGTGTGCGTCACTCCGTTACGTAATAAATCGCAATGTATTTCATCTGATATCATCCAAATATCATTTTCAACACAGAGTTTCCCCATCTTAATTAGCTCTTCTTCAGTCCATACTTTACCGGTTGGATTTTGAGGATTACATAAAATAAAGAGCTTAATATTAAGTGAGTTATCTTTAATTTTGCGTTCCATATCGGCAAAATCAACAGCGTAATCACCGTCTTTTTCTAATAAATCAGAGTAGATCACTTGGCGAGAGTTATAATCTCCTGCTTGTTTAAAGGGGGTATAAGAAGGTGTTTGAATAAGAATACTTTCATCTTCTTTTATTAATAAAGGCACTAGGCGATTTAATGCAGGAATAATACCCGGTGATAATACGATTTCATGTGGATTAATTTCCCAATCATAATGTCTTTGGCACCAATCTTTAAATATTTGGTAATACTCGTCATCATACACTTTGGTATAACCTAATATTTTTCTATCAAGGCGCGCTTTAATGGCATCAAGCACTTCAGGTGGAGTAGAGAAATCCATATCTGCAACCCACATTCTAATAAACTCATTATCAGCGAAGGCAAATTGAGCGTCTTTCTCTGCTTTAAAAATATACTGACGCCAACCATCATAATTTAACGCATCGGTATCTTTTCTATCTATAATTTCATCAAAGTTATATTTCATGGTTAAGCCTTTAATACATCTAATTTAATTAAATAAATTTTAAGAAAGGAGAAATACAAAGCAGGATGCCCGTAAAAATAATTAAATACAGTGATCCACCTTTATAGCGGTGCAATGAAGGTACTTTGTAAACTAAATAAGCGGGAATAAGACAACCTACAATCCCGAAAATAGGGCTACATATTGAAGTGAACATCAATACTGGAAGATTAAGAACAATAGCTCCCCACGCAATAACGACAGTGAAAATGACAATACAGAGCGAGAGGACTTTCTGATTGATTTTTTCTGCAGGAATAATACGAGTAAGAGCATTCATGACTAAGCCTTGTACTGCTTCTTTAAAGCCAAGATAGACACCAAAGAATGCGGTCATTAATGCAAATATATTGAGTGCCACACCGACGGGAGTCACGTATTTAGCCGCATCACCTTCAATAAATTGTGCCGCGATCGCTAGTGCAGAAATATTCTGCTCATAGGCTTTAACTGCTTCATCATGTCCAATGGCAAAAGTAAAAGAAATAGCATAGAAGAAGACAACACAAAATAGTGTACCAAAAGAGATATTCATGGCTCTTAGGGCTTTGTAGCGAGCGACTTCAATCGACTTATTTTTAGCACGATAAGAAATTACCATTGGGCTAAGGGATTGAATAAAGAGTATAGAAGTGAGTGTAAAAGGTAGGGTAATAATAGCGTTTTTAATTAATAGGCTAAAAGGCGGGAAGGTATCGATATTTTTCGACAGATCCCACATGCTGATCATCATGACACCCAGCGCAAACACAACCAATAATTTAGATAACACCATAAAGCTTGAGATTTTAAATAACAGCTCTTCGCTTCGCGATGCAATTAATACGAGAAATGAGATAAGAATTAGGCCATAGAATGGATTTTCTGACAGTAATCCTTCTGTGACACCAAAGGTGTGTAGATAAGAGGCAGTATCATTGGTAAGTGCAGTCGGATAAGCAAAAATCCATATCACCAACATTAAGAAATAAAGTAAACCTAAAAACATTCCCCAGTTTTTACCAAGATAGCCTTCGATAACACTTGGGTAGTCTTTACATTCTTTAGAGTCGGCAAGGGTATTGATAAATAGGCGTTGAAAGAGGTACATGGCAGGGTAGCCAATAATAGAAGAGAGTAAAAATACCCATAACCCAATTAAGCCAACTTGTACGGGTAAAAAAACAATACCTGCACCAATTGCCATACCGATACTGATAATAATCCACCCCATATCGGTATTATCAAATCGAGTTAATTTTTTCCATTCTTCTTTTGAGAGAGAGGCCCTATCAACTTTTTGTTCTAATAAGGTCATACATGTAATCCCATGTGAAAGTAAAATTTATAGTATTTGTTTTGTTAAGTTTATTTTTGGAACATGATTTCTAATCATTTTGTATTAGCTGAATAACGATACTTCGAGGATGATTTTAGCAATTAGTGTGATTAATTATTTCTTCATATTGGAAGCAATACAGACTTATTTATTAATAAAATTCGCTAAAATTGAGCTATAAATTAATTATCTTTGATAAAAACGTTATTTTGATTAATGTCACAGAGGTGCAAATAGGATGGATCTTGACAAAACGGATATGGGGATACTTAAGTTGTTACAAGAAGAAGGGCGATTAAATAATGCGGAAATTGCTAAGCGTGTTTTTTTATCCCCACCGGCTTGCTGGAAGCGACTTAAGGCATTAGAAAAGGGAGTGATAAAGAATTATCGAGCAATAATTGAACCTAAGCATTTAGGGTTTAATTTTTATGCATTTATGAATATCACGTTAGATCTGCATTCTGAAGATAATATGGCGCATTTTGAACAAGAAATAATGAAAATTGATAATGTGATTTCTTGTCATAATATCTCAGGACGATATGACTATATACTGCAACTGGTCGTTAAAGATATGGAAGATTTTCATAACGTTTCAATGATGAAAGTGCGAGCCATTGGCAATATTAAAGAGATGAACACCAGTTTTAGTATTCGAGAAATAAAACCTTTTAAAGGGTTTCCTATTAAATAAATACCCATCAGAAAATCTGCAATAAAAAAGGCATAGTGAATAAACTATGCCTTTTCTTGTTAAGCGAGAACGATTATTTCTCAGCTAAACCTAAACGTTTTTCAAGGTAGTGAATGTTTGTACCACCTTTTTGGAAATTCTCATCATTCATAATGAACTGGTGCAGTTCAATATTGGTTTTAATACCATCAATGATAAGTTCCGCCAACGCATTTTTCATGCGAGAGATCGCGATTTCGCGTGTTTCACCGTAAGTGATCAATTTACCAATCATTGAATCATAGTGAGGTGGAACAGTATAACCAGCGTAAATATGCGATTCCCAACGTACACCAAATCCACCTGGTGAGTGGAAGCGAGTGATTGTACCCGGGCTTGGCATGAAGGTTTTTGGATCTTCTGCGTTGATACGACATTCAATTGCATGACCATGAACGTTAACTTGATCTTGCGTTACTGATAAAGGTAAGCCAGATGCAATGCGTAACTGTTCTTTGATTAAGTCGATGCCAGTGATCATTTCTGTTACTGGATGTTCAACCTGAATACGGGTGTTCATCTCAATAAAGTAGAATTCACCATTTTCATACAGGAATTCGAATGTACCTGCACCACGATAGCCGATTTCAATACATGCGTTCGCACAGCGTTCGCCGATATTTTTACGGATCTCAGGGGTAATACCCGGTGCTGGTGCTTCTTCAACCACTTTTTGGTGACGACGTTGCATTGAGCAATCACGTTCAGCCAAATAGATTGCATTACCTTGACCATCAGCCATGACTTGAATTTCAACATGGCGTGGGTTTTCAAGGTATTTTTCCATGTATACCATGTCGTTGCTAAATGCCGCTTTTGCTTCCGCACGCGTCATTGTAATGGATTGTTCTAGATCTTTTTCAGAACGAACAACTCGCATACCGCGTCCACCACCGCCACCAGAGGCTTTGATGATAACTGGGTAGCCAATACGTTTAGCAATTTCAATATTTTTCGCAGTATCGTTACCTAAAGGACCGTCTGATCCTGGTACACAAGGAACACCTGCTTTTTTCATCGCTTCAATAGCAGAAACTTTGTCACCCATTAGGCGGATGGTTTCAGCTTTTGGGCCGATAAAAATAAAGCCTGAGCGTTCAACTTGCTCTGCGAAATCAGCATTTTCAGACAGGAAACCGTATCCTGGATGAATGGCTTGTGCGCCACTGATCTCAGCCGCTGCAATAATTGCAGGGATATTTAGGTAACTTTTTGCTGAAGCAGCGGGACCAATACAGATAGTCTCGTCTGCCAGCAGAACGTGTTTTAAATCACGGTCTGCCGTGGAGTGAACAGCGACTGCTTTAATCCCAAGCTCTTTACATGCTCTTAGGATACGCAGTGCTATCTCACCACGGTTGGCAATGAGGATTTTTTCTAGCATGGACCTGCCTCGTTATTCGATAACAAAGAGTGGAGCGTCAAACTCAACGTTGTCGCCGTCTTGGCAAAGGATAGATTTAACAACACCCGCTTTGTCAGATTCAATCTGGTTCATCATTTTCATTGCTTCAACGATGCACAGAGTATCGCCTACATTGACTTGCTGACCGACTTCAACAAATTTCTTAGCTTCAGGGCTTGGTGAGCGGTAGAACGTTCCGACCATTGGTGAACGAACAACATGACCGCTGATTTCTTGCGCTGGTGTAGCTGCTGGTGTTTCTGGCGCTACAGGCGCAACTGCATTTGCTAATGCAGGTTGAGGTGCCACTGGTGCCGCAAAATATTGCTGAGGAGCCATTTGACCCTGAAGACCAGAGTTACGACTAATACGTACTGACTCTTCACCTTCAGAGATTTCCAGTTCAGAAATGCCAGACTCTTCGACTAGCTCGATCAGTTTTTTAATTTTACGAATATCCATGAGTTGATTCCGTACTCTTTTTGATGTTTTTTATTAAGACAAGCGGCTGACCGCTGCCTGTAAAGCAAACCGATAACCTTCTGCACCTAATCCACAGATTACGCCTGTTGCGATATCAGAGAGATATGAATGGTGACGGAAAGGCTCCCGACTGTAGACATTGGACAGGTGAATTTCAATAAATGGAATATTCACCCCTAATAATGCATCACGCAGTGCAACACTGGTATGCGTGAAAGCTGCAGGGTTGATTAATATATAATCGACATTACCCCGAGCTGCATGAATTTTATTTATCAGCTCAAATTCAGCGTTAGACTGAAAATGACTGAGTTTCACATTTAATGCCTGAGCATCTGCTGACAAACTTTGAACGATATCATCCAGAGTTAAGTGTCCGTAGGTTTCCGGCTCTCTTGTTCCAAGCAGGTTTAGATTCGGACCATTCAGGAGCAAAATATGAAAATTTTCCGACATTATGCTTCTATCTCCGTCAATTCGTCAACGAAATGACAAAATAACCTGTGCTTTTCGTTTTGTCATCTTTTATTGTATCCAATGCTACGATACATATCACAAAGTCCGACATTATAGACATTTCACAGAAGATAACAGCAAAATACTGGTCTAATCAGGGAATGAAGGGTTTATTTTGATGAAAAGTTAAAAGTTTTTACAAGATTGTAAACGCGAGAAAGCAAAATAAACAGGTGTCTAAAAAATAATCATAACACTACGTTATTTATTGATGTCACTGGAAATCTGAGCTTCTTTGAGACTAATCATCAATATATATCATAAATGTGATCTGCATCACAATTCAATATCACTTTCACACACAAAGAAGCTTATTCTGGCACTAAATAAGGTGAGTTAATGCCAGAAATAAGCAGATAAAAACCGAAATTTAGAGTTTTACTAAGGTTCTGCCTGTTACCTGATTATCCATAATCATTTGGGCATAACGAGGAACCTCATCAAGGGTAATTTCTGTTGTCGCTTGTTGATAGAACGTTTCTGGCAGTAATTTTAATAAACGTTGCCAAACTTGAGCGCGTTTTTCTGCTGGAAAATAAACAGAATCGACACCCTGTAAGCGAACATTACGTAAAATAAAAGGCATGACTGTCGTTGGTAAAGAGAAACCACCTGCTAATCCACAAGCCGCTACGGTTCCGTTATAGTTTGTTTGTGACAGAATATTGGCAAGAATTTGCCCACCTACGGTATCAATTGCACCCGCCCAGCGTTGTTTATCTAAAGCTCTACCCGCAGGTTCAAACTCTTCACGAGTGATAATATTTTTGGCACCGAGTTTGCGTAAATAATCATGGTTACTTGCTCTGCCACTTAATGCGGTAACTTGGTAGCCTAATGCCGTTAGTAAACTAATAGCGGTACTTCCGACACCACCACTGGCTCCTGTGACTAAAATATCACCGCTTTCAGGAGTGATACTGCCTTGTTCTAATGCCATTACACAAAGCATGGCAGTAAAACCGGCAGTCCCAATTGTCATGGCATTTTTTAAAGAGAGCCCTTCTGGCACTACAGTTAGCCAATCACCTTTTACACCCGCTTTTTGTGCAAGACCACCCCAGTGGTTTTCACCTACACCCCAGCCAGTTAATAAAACATGTTGACCAATATGGAAGCGAGGATCTTCGGTGTGATGAACAACACCAGAAAAATCAATACCCGGCACCATTGGGAATTGGCGCAGGATTTTTCCTTTACCTGTGATCGCGAGTCCATCTTTATAGTTAAGCGTTGAGTAATGGATGTCGACAATAACCTCATGAATAGGCAGTGTTTTCTCATCAACACTTTGTACGCTGGCACTGAGTTTATTGTCATTTTGTTCTACTAATAATGCTTTCATCTTGACCCCTCATCGATTTCTATTTGTGTCATGATAGGTGATTTTTTAGATCTCGTCGTGATTGTGCACAATATCTATTGTAATAATGAGACAAATAATCCTTTTTTAGTGTATAAACGGGGGTTCTACGTTTATTGGTGCAGAGATTATTCTGAGTTTTATATCTTGGTTATTAGATAACACCGTTAATGGTTTACGATTGGATAAAAATTAGCATTTCTCTTTATTGCTCGAAATAAAGATAATGTGTTGCCTTAGAAGTATTCGAGGTGGGTACTCTGGTTGTTATCTCAGTCAAATTCTGCCGGTGAAACACCATTTAATATCAATAGAGTGATTGTGCTTATTCAAATGAATAAATTTTATTTGAACTTGCAACGAGACTTTTGAGTCACAGTTTGGCAACGAAGTGAGATTTTTCTTTATTGATGTGAACGTTGTTTGTATTGTTACATAACTTAAATATGAACAGCGTAGGATCGAAATTATGCGTTAATCGTTCTAATTAGCCCATTTTTATGCAGTTTTTTTCTGCTCCAATTGGGAAAAGTAACGTAGAATATTGTGCCTTTATGATTATTTACGTGTCCACTTTAATTTAAGTAGTGAATCGCGCCTTGTCGCTGCTTATTGTGGTTGATAGAGTAGACGGATTTTTCCGTCCCGGCTTGCAGGATTATCCTTTCGTATGTTTAAAAAATTTCGTGGCATGTTTTCCAACGATTTGTCTATTGACTTGGGTACCGCCAATACCCTTATTTATGTCAAAGGACAGGGTATTGTTCTCGATGAACCCTCCGTTGTCGCTATTCGTCAAGATCGCGCTGGCACATCAAAAAGTGTTGCAGCTGTAGGGCATGAAGCCAAACAGATGTTAGGGCGTACACCTGGGAATATCGCTGCTATCCGTCCAATGAAAGACGGTGTGATTGCTGATTTTTATGTAACCGAAAAAATGCTTCAGCACTTCATAAAACAGGTTCATAACAATAGCTTTATGCGTCCAAGCCCTCGTGTATTAGTCTGTGTACCAGTAGGGGCAACTCAAGTAGAACGCAGAGCTATCCGTGAATCAGCATTAAGTGCAGGTGCTCGCGAGGTGTTCTTAATTGAAGAACCTATGTCTGCGGCAATCGGTGCAGGTCTACCTGTTTCTGAAGCAACAGGCTCAATGGTGGTTGATATTGGTGGTGGTACAACAGAAGTTGCCGTGATCTCATTAAACGGTGTCGTTTACTCTTCTTCTGTTCGTATCGGCGGTGACCGTTTTGATGAAGCTATCATTAACTATGTGCGTCGTAACTACGGCTCACTGATTGGTGAAGCAACCGCAGAACGTATCAAACACGATATCGGTTCAGCTTACCCTTCTGATGAAGTCAATGAGATTGAAGTTCGCGGTCGTAACCTTGCAGAAGGTGTACCTCGTAGCTTTACATTAAACTCTAATGAAATTCTTGAAGCCTTACAGGAACCATTAACAGGTATTGTAAGTGCGGTCATGGTTGCATTAGAACAATGCCCGCCAGAGTTGGCTTCTGATATTTCAGAGCGCGGCATGGTATTAACCGGCGGTGGTGCGTTATTACGTAACCTAGACCGTTTATTAATGGAAGAAACAGGTATTCCGGTGATTGTGGCTGAAGATCCACTGACTTGTGTTGCACGTGGTGGTGGTAAAGCATTAGAAATGATCGATATGCACGGTGGCGATCTGTTTAGCGAAGATTGAGATTAATTCTAACAAGGGAGAATGGATTCCCCCTTGGTGAGAATATTAACACCTGTTCTTTTACTTCTCCGTGTGAGTGATCTTAGAGTTTATGAAGCCAATTTTTAGCCGGGGCCCTTCCCTGCAACTAAGATTAATAATCGCCGTGGTTGTCGCTATCTCTTTATTGATTGCAGATAACCGTATTGGCGCATTTTCTAAAGTCCGCCAGTATCTTGATACTGCTGTTAGCCCCTTCTATTTTCTTGCAAATGGTCCACGCCGTTTCCTTGATCAAATTTCAGAAACATTTGCCACGCGTGAGCGTTTACAATTTGAGAATCAAGCGTTAAGAAAAGAGTTGTTAGTTCGCAGCGGAGAAAGCCAATTACTTGAACAATTTAAGCAAGAGAATGCCCGTTTACGAGAATTACTTGGTTCACCACTGCGCCAAAATGAACAAATGACAGTGACACAAGTGCTGTCTGGTAATAGTACGCCTTATCGAGATCAAGTGGTTATTGATAAAGGAACCAATGATGGCGTCTATGAAGGACAACCTGTTATTAGTGATAAAGGTGTTGTAGGACAAGTTATTGCCGTAAGTGAGCTTACGAGTCGTGTTCTATTAATATGTGACACTTCTCATGCATTACCAGTACAAGTTTTACGTAACGATATTCGTGTTATAGCTTCTGGTGCGGGTTGTGCCGATGATTTATTGTTAGAAGCATTACCTGCCAATATTGATATTCGTGTAGGCGATGTTTTAGTGACATCAGGATTGGGCGGTCGTTTTCCTGAAGGTTATCCGGTTGGTGTGGTGTCTTCCATCAAAGTGGATAATCAACGGGCTTATTCCGTGATTAATGTTCGTCCATCAGCTGAGCTACAACGTTTACGCTATTTGCTTTTATTATGGAATGCATCAGATAAAACGGGAGAGCCCCCTCTGCCTTCAGAGGTTTATCACGCCGCCAATGAGCGTTTAATGCAACTGATGCCTCAAGTTTTACCTAATTATGAACAAGCAGGGCCACCGCTTCCTCGTTCTATGTCTCAAGAGCCGTTAGATAATACGGCTGAAGGAACTAACGGAACTGAGACACCAGCGACAACGCCTGCTACAACAAATACACCTGCAAATACCAATAGAAGTAGGTAGACACGATGAATCCATATCAAAGTCGTGGGCGTTGGGTAGTTTGGCTCTCTTTTCTTGTCGCATTAGTTTTACAAATTATGCCGTGGCCAGAACAGTTAGCAGTGTATCGACCTATTTGGCCTATGCTGTTTCTTATTTATTGGATAACAGCTATTCCTCATCGTGTCAGTGTCGGAACTGCATTTGTCTTGGGGATGATTATGGACTTAGTCCAAGGAACGACCTTGGGTGTCAATGCACTGGCTTATACTTTAGTGAGTTATGTCATCGCCTTTAAATATCAGCTTTTTTGTAATTTAGCGTTATGGCAACAAGCCTTAGTGGTGATGTTAAGTGTTGTCGTTGTTGATCTTACTGTATTCTGGGCGGAATTTTTACTTTCACCTGTGACTTTTCACCCTCAAGTATTCTGGAATAGCCCAGTCAGTGGTATTCTTTGGCCATGGCTTTATTTTTTGCTTCGCAAAATCCGTCACCAGTTTTTAGTTCACTAAGTTATTGGATCATGGCGGTCACTTTTGCGTTACCGTCATGAGGACATTATTTGTGACCACGCTTTACCTTGCTTCCAGCTCACCAAGAAGACGTGAACTTCTCGCGTTATTAGATATTGAATTTAGTATTATCACGCCAGCAATTGATGAAATTTGGCAACAAGGTGAAAAGCCAGAAGAGTATGTTCTTCGTTTGGCAAAAGAAAAATCACAAGAAGGTGTAAGACAAGCACCTCATGATTATCCCGTTTTGGGCTCTGATACGATTGTGGTTCATGATGGTCATATTCTTGAAAAGCCCCGTGATAAAACTCATGCCGCGCAAATCCTACGTTCACTTTCAGGCGCAACACATCAAGTGATGACGGCAATTGCTATCTCTAATAGAACACGTACATTGAGTCAATTAGTCGTCACACACGTCACTTTTAGAGAGATGACAGAGAGTGAGATTAGCGCGTATATTGAGTCAGGAGAGCCAATGGATAAAGCTGGCGCTTACGGTATTCAAGGAAAAGGAGGCCGTTTTGTTCAACGGATTGAGGGGAGTTATCATGCTGTTGTCGGATTGCCTCTTGTTGAAACCGAAGCGTTGATAGCTCAATTTTCGTCTCTAGCTAATGAGAAGGAGATTTCATGACAGCTGAGTTATTAGTGAATGTGACGCCATCTGAAACTCGTGTTGCCTATATTCGTGGCGGCATACTTCAAGAAATTCATGTCGAAAGAGAAGCGAAACGAGGTATCGTCGGAAACATCTACAAAGGTCGGGTAAGTCGCGTATTACCCGGGATGCAAGCTGCATTTATTGACATCGGGCTGGATAAAGCCGCTTTTCTACATGCTTCTGATATTATGCCTCACACTGAATGCATTGCGGGTGAAGAGCAGAAAAAATTTAATGTTCGTGATATTGCGCAATTGGTGCATCAAGGACAAGACTTAATTGTACAAGTGGTTAAAGATCCTTTAGGAACTAAAGGCGCTCGCCTTACCACTGATATTACATTGCCTTCTCGTTATTTAGTGTTTATGCCTGGTGCATCTCATGTGGGCGTTTCTCAGCGAATTGACAGTGAAGAAGAGCGTGAGCGTTTAAAACAACTCGTTGAAGAGTATTGCGATGAAAATGGCGGTTTTATTATTCGTACAGCCGCTGAAGGTGTTGGCGAGAATGAAATTAAGCAAGATGCCGCTTTTCTTAAACGCCTATGGAATAAAATCATCGAGCGTAAGAAAAGAAATAAAACTCGCATTCAAATTTATGGCGAACTGGCTTTAGCACAGCGTATTTTACGTGATTTTGCGGGTTCTGAGTTAGATAGCATACGAGTTGATTCTAAATTAACCTACAATCAATTGCAGGAATTTATTGGTGAATATATTCCTGAATTAACCGCTAAACTTGAATTACACCAAGGCAATCAGCCTATTTTTGATCTCTATGGTGTAGAAAGTGAAATTCAACGGGCTTTAGAGCGTAAAGTTGAATTGAAATCAGGTGGTTATCTAATTATCGATCAAACTGAAGCAATGACCACTATTGATATCAATACAGGGGCATTTGTTGGTCATAGAAATTTAGAAGAAACGATTTTTAATACTAATATTGAAGCAAGCCAAGCCATTGCTCGTCAATTACGGTTACGTAATTTAGGCGGTATCATCATTATTGACTTTATTGATATGAATAATGATGAACATAAACGCAGAGTATTGGCATCACTTGAACAAGCACTAAGTAAAGATAGAGTGAAAACAACGATTAATGGCTTCTCTCAACTTGGCTTAGTGGAAATGACTCGTAAAAGAACTCGAGAAAGTCTCGAACATGTTCTTTGTGATGACTGCCCAACTTGCCAAGGGCGAGGTACGGTAAAATCAGTTGAAACGGTTTGTTATGAGATTTTACGTGAAATAGTGCGCGTGCATAAAACGATTGATGCAGATCGCTTCTTGGTTTACGCCTCTTCAGCAGTGGCAGACACATTAAAAGGCGATGAATCACATGCATTAGCAGAGGTTGAAATTTTTGTCGGTAAACAAGTGAAAGTGCAAACTGAGCTACTCTATAGTCAGGAGCAATTTGATGTGGTGATGATGTAATGGATTCGCCTTCCTAATGAATATGATGGCAGAAAGGAGACAAAAATGAAGCGGCTGCCTAAATACCTGTTAGTGATAACAGTTTTTTGCCTCATCGTTTTTGCCTTGGTATTAAGCGGATTTCGTTACTTTCTGCCTCGCTTAGATAGTTATCGTCCTGAAATAGAATCGTATCTTACGAAGCAACTCAATAGCCCTGTTTCCATGACAAAAATCATGGGGGAGTGGCAGAATTTTGGTCCTGATATTCAAGTTGAAGGACTGAATATTACCAATAAAGATGTGAACGTTACGGCAGAAAAAGTGACTTTTTCTTTTGACGTTTGGCGTTCATTATTCGCTTTTCGCCTTCATTTTCGTGAACTGACCTTTGAACAGTTATATGTTAATTACCATAGCCCTATTTTTACTGGGCAAAGTGGGGATATAACGTTAACTAAACCTGATGATATTTCTTCCATTTTCCTTGAACAGTTTGATCGCTTTAAACTGATTGAAAGCCGTTTTGTTTTTTTAACCCCTTCAGGAGACACCAGTACATTACATGTGCCTGAATTGATGTGGTTAAATCAAAAAAATCGTCATCGTGCTCAAGGCGAAGTCACTCTTGATACACCGATTAATCATTATGGTGGCTTAAAGGTACGTCTTGATCTCTATACCTCAGAGAACGGTTTAATCGATAACGGTAAGGTATTTCTTACCGCAGATGATATTGATATCTCTCCTTGGCTTAGTCAGTGGGTAAAAAATAATAGTGGGGTAGGCGAAGCCAAAGCGAGTTTATCTAACTGGATTGAAATTACGCAAGGGCGTATTACCGGAAGTCAGTTGCAAATTCATCAAGGTGAAATGGACTGGAGTAGTGATGGAACCTCGCATGCATTAAAAGTTGAAGACTTAATATTGCGGATGAGAAGGCAAGAAAATGGTTGGCTTGCAGATATTCCTTATACTCGAAAAATTGTAATGGATGGTGAAGAGTGGCCTGATGGTTATTTAGCTGTTCTTTATCAACCAAAAGAAAAACAACATGACGAAGCATGGCGTATTCGTGCCAAAAATATTGAGTTAGATAGGCTATATGCTGTATTGCCATTATTCTCTTTTTTAACACCTGATTTTGTTCGTCAATGGCAGTATCGCCAATTCTCTGGGGTAGTTAATGATTTTGCATTAGATCTCACACCTGAGCATTTCGAGCAAAGCGCGATTAATCTCTCTTGGGAAAATGTGGGTTGGAAGCGTTGGCAAGAGATCCCTTCCGTACAACATTTCAGTGGGCAATTAAAAGGCAGTATGCAACGCGGTGAGCTTAATTTCACTCTAGCAAACAGTGAAATAGATACTGGCGAATTGTTTAAAGCGCCGCTGAATATTGAGAAAGGGAAAGGAGCAGTTTATTGGACTCATTCTGGAGATGACTTATCTCTTTGGAGTGAAGGATTAGATGTTCAAGCTACATCAGCATGGGTTGCGGGTGATTTTCGTTATGAGAAACAAGGTGAAGATCAGCGCCTTTCTATACTCTCAGGTGTAAGAGTTACAAATGCAGGAGATGCATGGCGCTATCTGCCAGAAGAGTATGTTGGTAAAGAGCTGACACAATACCTCTCAGAGGCGATTATTGCGGGTAATATCGATAATGGTACCTTTATTTTCCATGGCGATCCCGCCGATTTTCCTTTTGATAATCACAAAGGGTGGTTCCAAGTTTATGCTCCTGTCAAACACGCCACCTTTAAATTTGATAGCGAATGGCCTGCATTATTCGATCTAGATATTAATTTAGATTTTAAAAATGATGGGCTATGGATGTCTTCTGCACAAGCGAAAGTGGGTAAAGCTACTGCCACAAATTTAAGTGCGGTGATTGAGAGCTATCGACAAGAGAAGATCTTAATTAATGCGGATATTCAAGCCACAGGCGACGAGCTGAAAGAGTATTTCTTAGATTCTCAAATGGCGAGTATTGGTCATACACTTGAAGAGCTTAAAGTCGCAGGGAAAATCAATGGTACATTGAAATTAGATATTCCTTTGGGTGGTGAAGATGTGGTTGCTTCAGGTGATATTAATTTAAAAAATAATGATGTCACATTGAATTTTATGGATACCACCTTAAAAGACGTTAGTGGACAATTTCGTTATCACAATGACAAACTTGAGAGTGATACATTAACGGCTAATTGGTTCGGGCAGCCTCTCGCTTTCTCATTTACAAGTCACAATGATACGGATAATTATCAGGTCGATGTCGGCTTGAAAGGTCAATGGGATATTCAAAAAATTCAAGGATTGCCTAGCGATATTCAACAGAAATTTAGGGGTGTATTTCCTTGGAGTGGCAACGTTAATGTTAAGATCCCCGAAAAAGGCGATGTTGATTATCAAGTTGATTTAACCGGGAATATCAATGCATTAAGTAGCAAATTAACCGCGCCTGAAACACTAGATTTAAAAAATTCACCGCCTATTGTTATTTCTGCAAAGGGTAACAGTGAAACCTTAAGCGTGAATGCAAGTGCTGAGAAACAGTGGAAGCTTAATAGTCAGTGGGCATTAGGAAAACAGTTACGATTATTACAAGGTAACCTTGTTTCTTCTTCTCTTAAATTGCCAGAATTGAGTTCACAACAACGCTTAACTATTGCCCTTAAAGGATTAGAAGGTGATAAATGGTTGCCAACATTAATGGCTTTTTCGTCTTTAACGCCGTCTGAAAATGAAGTCACTTTTCCTGATAATGTGCATATTAGTTTGCCTGATTTAAATTTTGCAGGGCAAAAATGGCGTGATCCTCAAACTGAAATTATGCGCATTAGTGAAGGTGTAAAATTTGCATTTTCAGGAAATGAATTACGAGGCGATGTGTTTATTCCTGAAGCATCAACACCTTGGCAAGTGAATATTAATTATCTCTATTTTAATGGTGTCTCTTCTACCCAAGAAGAAAAAACGTTAAAAATGGCGAACACTACTGATCCTAATGCATTGAAATTTTCTGTAAAAAACATCCCTTCTATTGATTTTGAATGTCGAGAATGTTGGGTAAATGGTCTGCTTTTAGGACAAATTCAAGGTTCATTAAAGCAAAGTAATGGCACATTGCTTTTAACTAACGGTAAATTAGTAAATAGTAGCGGTGAGCTACATGTTAATGGCGAATGGTCGGACGATATCGCAGGAAACAACACCACAAAGCTACAGGGTAAGCTAAAAGCAGATGAAATTGATGAAATGGCAGCTTACTTTGGTTATATCGTTCCTATTTTGCAATCTCCTCTTTCTGCTGATTTTTCATTACAATGGCATAATACACCGTGGAATTTTGATCTTGCGACCTTAAATGGCGATATCAAATCTACTTTAGGTAAAGGGCGGATAGAAGAAGTGAATGTCGGACAAGCCGGTAAGTTACTTCGCCTTGTGAGTTTCGATGCACTTTTACGTAAATTACAGTTTGATTTTAGAGATACTTTCAGCGAGCATTTTGAGTATGACTCGATTAAGAGTGAAATTACGATTAATCAAGGTATTATGAATGCTGATAGTGTCCGAGTTGATGGTGTTATTGCCGATATTGCAATCAGTGGGAAAGTTGATTTACTTGAACGTAAAATGGACCTACAAGTTGTGGTAACGCCAGAGATTTCAGCAACAGTCGGTGTTGCTACTGCATTCGCTATAAACCCAATTGCAGGCGCCGCAGTGTTTGCGGCATCAAAGGTTCTGGGGCCACTTTGGAGTAAGATTTCAGTTATCCGTTATCATGTGACCGGAACTATGGAACAACCCAAAATTGACGAAGTACTGCGTCAGCTTAAGGAGAATCAGGCGTTATGAAAAAAGTTAATGTCGCACTTTTGCAACTTTGTAGCGGTAAAAACACAAAAAATAATCTGGCGCAAATTGAGCAACAGATTAAGCAATTACCCGATTCAGTGAAGCTTGTATTAACACCTGAGAATGCGTTACTTTTTTCAAACTCTAAAGATTACCATAAACACGCTGAAATTCAGGGCGATGGGCCTTTACAAAATGCTATCGCTAAAATGGCTCAGCGTTACAAAGTATGGATCTTAGTCGGTTCTATGCCATTGATTAGTCGAGACTCTCCAGATCAAATTACCAGCAGTAGCTTGGTGTTTGATGATGAAGGTGTTATTCGCGCTCGTTATGACAAAATCCATATGTTTGATGTCAGTATTGATGATGAGCAAGGCGAATATAACGAGTCTTCTATTTATCAACGTGGTGAGCGCCTAACCGTCGTTGATACTCCCGTTGGAAAATTAGGCTTAACTATTTGTTATGACTTACGCTTCCCAGGTATTTTCCAAGCATTAAGAGAAAAAGGAGCAGAGATAATCTCTGTGCCAGCTGCTTTTACCCGTTTAACAGGAAAAGCACACTGGGAACCTTTATTACGTGCTCGTGCCATTGAAAATCAGTGTATTATCTTAGCGCCAGCACAAGTGGGTACACATGATACGCGCCGGACTTGGGGCCATACCATGGCGATTGATGGTTGGGGTAAAGTCTTGAAAAAGAACCCAGATGCTGTCAGTGCGCTAACGCTGAATGTTGGCGTCGAAAGTTTACACGGTATGCGTGAACAGATCCGAGTTGTAAAACATAACCGTTTTCGCCCGAAACTGACCCACTTAATCAAAAAAGTTAAGGATAAAGAAGAATTATGAGTTTAGCTGTTGTCAGCGAAAGTCTGTTGGAAGCAAACAAACTTAGTTTAGATGATTTAGCATCAACACTAGAGCAGCTTGCACAGCGTCAAATTGATTATGGTGATCTTTATTTTCAGTCAAGTTATCACGAGGCTTGGATCCTCGATGACCAGATCATTAAAGATGGCTCTTACAATATTGATCAAGGTGTTGGCGTTAGAGCAATTTATGGTGAAAAAACCGGTTTTGCTTATGCTGACCAACTAACGCTTAACGCACTTAACCAAAGTGCTCATGCTGCACGAAGTATTGTTCAGGCTAAAGGTAATGGTCGTATCCATACTTTAGGTGCTATTCAACATTCTCCGCTATACAGCTTAAATGATCCTCTGCAAAGCCTCTCTCGTGAAGAGAAAATTGCATTATTGCATGAGGTAGATAAAGCCGCTCGTGCTGAAGATAAACGCGTTAAACAAGTTAATGCGTCATTAACGGGTGTTTATGAGCATGTGTTGGTTGCAGCAACCGATGGTACGTTAGCCGCTGATGTACGTCCTTTAGTTCGCCTTTCTGTCAGTGTGCTGGTGGAAGAAGATGGCAAACGTGAGCGTGGCGCAAGTGGTGGCGGTGGTCGCTTTGGTTATGACTATTTCTTAACTAAAGCAGATGGTGAAAGCCATGCAGTTACTTATGCTCGTGAAGCGGTACGTATGGCATTAGTGAATTTATCAGCGATTGCAGCGCCAGCGGGAACAATGCCTGTAGTATTAGGCGCAGGATGGCCAGGTGTATTATTGCATGAAGCTGTGGGTCATGGTTTAGAAGGTGATTTCAACCGTCGTGAAACCTCTGTATTTTCTGGTCGCCTTGGTGAGAAAGTCACTTCCGAGCTTTGTACTATTGTTGATGATGGCACTCTTGAAGGTCGTCGAGGCTCTGTTGCTATTGACGATGAAGGTGTTCCGGGTCAATACAATGTCTTAATCGAAAACGGCATCTTAAAAGGCTATATGCAAGATAAGATGAATGCTCGTTTAATGGGGGGTGCACCAACAGGAAATGGACGTCGTGAGTCTTATGCGCATCTTCCTATGCCTCGTATGACAAACACCTATATGCTAGCAGGGAAATCTTCACCTGAAGAGATTATTGCCAGCGTTGATCGCGGTATTTATGCACCAAACTTTGGTGGCGGTCAGGTTGATATTACATCGGGTAAATTTGTTTTCTCAACCTCAGAAGCTTATTTAATCGAGAATGGAAAAATAACAAAACCAATTAAAGGGGCAACTCTAATTGGTTCAGGTATTGAAGCTATGCAACAGGTCTCTATGGTGGGTAATGATCTCGCTTTAGATAAAGGAGTTGGCGTTTGTGGTAAAGAAGGACAAAGCCTCCCTGTTGGTGTGGGTCAACCTACGTTGAAGCTTGATAAGATCACCGTAGGCGGTACTGCTTAATCTTTGTTATAGTTATTTATACGTATTAATTAAACTCCATCTTTTGATGGAGTTTTTTATCTCAGCGACAGTGAAGGTGCTAATTTATGGGTAAACGTTTATTACCAGTTATTATTGTTATTGCTGTTTTATTTGGTGTTCTCTATAAAGGTTTACTTCCTGAAGCGAATGTATCGTCCTCTTCATCGCCAGTTTCTGTTCCAACATCATCAAGTAATAGCAGCAATAAACCAGCACAACTTCCTCTTTCTATTGATGAAAAAACACAAGCCAATGCAGTGGCTAATTATTTACAACGTCATCAACAGCTACCAAGTTTTTATCTCACTAAAAAACAGGCAAGAGAACAAGGTTGGAATGCGAAAGAAGGTAACTTATGTGAAGTTTTGCCGGGAAGAGCAATTGGTGGTGATCGCTTTATGAACCGTGAAAAACAGCTACCAGAAGAAGCAGGACGCCAGTGGTATGAAGCTGATGTGAATTATCACTGTGGTCATCGTGGTAGCGACAGATTGCTCTATTCGAATGATGGGTTGATTTATGTCACCACTGATCATTACCGCACAATGACAAAGGTTGCTCCTTAATGAAACAGGTTATCTTCGATTTTAAGACGCTAGTAGATAGAGATGCTTTTTATCAGGATTTTGCACTGCAATTTCAGTTAGATGATAATTTTGGCGATAACCTAGATGCATTGTGGGATGCGTTAGTAGGAGAAATAGAATTGCCTGTCAGTATTGTTTTTAAGCATCTACCTCATCATTCCCGTGATTTTCAGCCTTTAGTGGAAGTGATGCAAGAAGCACAGAATGAACTTGGTAAAGAGGCATTGAGCTTTCATTGTGAGCACAAAGCGAAAAAGTAATTAAGCGCAAAAAGTACGCCCTGAAAATCGCAGTGATACTGAATTTACACTGCGTTTTCAGGATGATCAGGTTTTATGCTGATTCTGATAAATCTTTTAGATATTGAAATAGTAAGCGGAATGATTTTGGTGGCTTATTCGCTTCTTTTTCTTTTTTCGCATTACGGATAAGTGTGCGTAATTGTTGGCGATCTGCCATTGGATAAAGCGCCACGACTTCTTCAATCACTTCATTACCACCTTCGACAAGGCGAATTCGCAGATCTTCAAGTTTATGTAACACTAAGATCTGTTGGTTATGGCGGTTTTTCAGTTTATCAAGCGCTTGGCGGATCGGATCTTCGTCCACATTGCGCAGTAGTTTTCCAATATATTGAATTTGGCGACGGCGTGCTTCACGCTGTACTTTTTGTGCTAATTGAATAGAGGCTAATAATTTCTCATCTAATGGCACGCGCTCTAATTCTTGTGCACTTAATTCAACTAATTCAGTACCCAGTTTTTTGAGTGCTTCAGCATCACGTTTAATTTCGCTTTTGCTGACCCAGATGATTTCGTCCTCTTCTTCCTCTTCTGACGATGTATCGTCAAATTCAGGGTTGAGGTAATGCCACTCTTCAGGCTGCTTTGCCATAATAAAAATTCCTGTTGCAGAGTAAGCCGGGAGTGTGATTTGGTGAATGACCAAAAGCCCGACGGGTGATAACATTCATATATCTTCTATTGTAACTGGGAAAATCGCTTGTTGACCACCTGTCAATTGATTTACTTTGCTAAAAATAAGTAAAAAGTGGTGTTCTCCTTAGGAAAAATGGTTCTCAATGAATAATTCAGATCAGGTAAAACAGCTTGAAGACGCCGTCTCGCTTGCATTAGAGCTGGCTGCTAAACAGTGTGATAGTGCTGAAGTCGCTATTAATAAATCGACGGGCATTAGTGTGAGTACGCGTTACGGTGAAGTTGAAAATGTTGAATTTAACAGTGATGGTGCTTTAGGCATTACGGTTTACCAACAACAACGTAAAGGTAGTGCATCTTCAACAGATTTAAGTCCTGATGCAATTAAGCGTGCTGTACAGGCCGCTGTGGATATTGCACGCTATACTTCAGTTGACCCCTATGCAGGGCCTGCTGATCAAGAGCTATTAGCCTTTGATGCGCCTTTCCTTGATCTTTACCATCCTACCGAGGTAACAGCAGATAAAGCGATTGAATTAGCATCAAGAGCAGAAAAAGCCGCTTTAGATAGCGATAGCCGTATTATTAATACAGAAGGGGGTAGCTTTAATAGCCACAGTGGAACCCGTGTATTTGGTAATAGCCTTGGCTTATTAAAAAGCTATTCATCTTCACGCTATTCTATGTCGAGTTGTGTTATTGCTCGTGATGGTGACGATATGGAGCGCGATTATGCCTACACCATTAGTCGTCGTTTTGATGATCTAGAATCACCTGAATGGGTAGGTCAAGAGTGTGCTCGTCGTACTTTATCTCGCCTTGCACCTCGTAAACTCCCAACCATGAAAGCTCCCGTTATTTTTGCAGCCGATGTTGCGACAGGTATTTTTGGTCATTTGGTGGCGGCAATCAGTGGTAGCATGATTTATCGTGAATCTTCTTGTTTACTCGATAGCTTAGGTAAGCAAATTTTCCCTCAATGGCTAAATATTCAAGAGCGTCCTCACTTAATGAGAGGCCTAGCATCAACACCGTTTGATAGCGAGGGTGTGCGCACAACCGATGCCGAAATCATTAAAGATGGCGTGTTACAAGAGTGGCTATTAACCACTTATTCAGCAAGAAAACTGGGCTTAAAAAGTAATGGTCATGCTGGTGGTATTCATAACTGGTATATCCCAGGGCAAGGTTTATCGTTTGATGCACTGTTAAAAGAGATGGGAACAGGGCTAGTTGTTACAGAATTGATGGGACAAGGCGTCAGCACAGTAACAGGTGATTATTCTCGTGGCGCGAGCGGTTTTTGGGTTGAAAACGGTGAAATTCAATATCCTGTAAGTGAAGTCACTATTGCGGGTAACTTAAAAGATATGTGGGCAAATATTGCCACTATGGGTGATGATATCGAGATGCGCAGTAATGTTCAGTGTGGATCGTTGTTATTACCAGAAATGAGTATTGCAGGTGAGTAAATTTTAGATACTGATCGCAACCTTTAATCTCAGCCCGTAATGGGCTGAGATATCGCGTTTATCAGTGTGCTTTTCAATTTGAGAAGATAAAAATAAGACGCGAACCTTCAGCTCTGCTTAACGGTGTAATTCACCCGCAGCTTCAGGTTGGTATAGAATTTCTAATACTTTAACCTTAGTTTCAAGGCCATTTGGCAGCTTCCAACTGATCTCATCATCAATCGCTAAACCCAGTAGCGCAGCACCCATTGGTGCCATAACGGAAAGTTCAGTAGTGCTGTCTTTTAATGAAGCAGGATACACTAATGTACGAGTACGCTCTTCATTATTTTTTAAGTCCATAAAACGGACTTTGCTGTTCATTGTGACAATATTAGCAGGGATATCAGCTGGTGTAACAATGTCAGCACGATCTAACTCTTCATTCAATGCTTCAGCAATCGGGCTATCTGCAAATGCCGGTTGTTCAAGTAATGAATCTAAACGTTCTGCATCAAGTTCGTTGATGATAATTGTTGGCTTTGTCATACCACACTCCAATTTATTCCAATGCAAAACAACACCCCCACGGGTGAGGTGGGGGTGTTGTTAAACTCATATAAGAGATAATAGGCGGTTCTGTATAAAAAAGAAAGAGACAGTGATCACAGTCTCTTTCGGGTTATTTAGTTAAGAAATGCTAATCTATTGTTTTCTATTACGATTATTCTTCATCAAACCCCGATTCAAATAATGCGATAATAGCATCAATAGCTTCATTTTCATCACTACCAGTAACTTCTATATCAATTTGACTGCCTTGCTCTGAATCTAACATCAGCATAGCAATCACACTATCCGCTTGTGCTTCAACCCCTTCGTTGTTGCGTAAAATGACGGTTGATTGAAATGTTTTTACTAAATCAAACAACTTCATTGCAGGTCTTGCATGCATACCGAGTCGATTTTTAATCGCAACTTGTCGATATTGGGTCATTTGCGTTTTTCTAGTGTTCTGTGACGTGATTGTACGTTTTTCCCTCTAGAGCGGAAATAATCTGCGAGTTGCTCTGCAACATAAACAGAACGGTGTTTACCACCGGTACAACCAATCGCAACCGTCAAATAACTACGGTTATTGGTTTCTAACATCGGCAACCAAAGTTCAAGGTAGCTTCTAGTTTGATAAATAAAGTTATGAACTTCAGTGTGTCTATCTAAAAATGCCGCGACAGGGCGATCAAGACCTGTCATTGGACGCAGTTTAGGATCCCAATGTGGATTTGGTAAGAATCGCACGTCAAAAACATAGTCTGCATCAATAGGAATACCATGTTTAAAGCCAAATGATTCAAAGACCATTGTCAGCTCACGTTCGCGCTTACCTAATAAGCGAGTACGCAGCATTTCTGCGAGCTCATGAACTGACATCTCAGAAGTATCAATGATGAGATCAGCGCGTGATCGCAATGGCTCAAGCAGATCACTTTCGGTATCAATTGCCATTTCTAACGAAAGGTTCTTGGTCGAAAGAGGGTGAAGACGTCGAGTATCACTATAACGACGAATTAAGGTATTTCTATCAGCGTCTAAAAATAAGAGTTGTGGAGAATATTCAGCGGGTAAACTTTCCAGCGCTTTTTCGAAGATCTCCGGCGACTCTGGCATATTTCGGACATCAATACTGACTGCGGCAGCAGAAGCATCACGTTCAGCCAGTGTTTTTGCGAGCTCAGGTAAAAGATCAACAGGTAAGTTATCAACACAATAAAATCCCATATCTTCAAGCGCACGCAAAGCGACTGACTTACCTGAACCAGAGCGTCCGCTGACTATCATCAGCACCATGAGGTAGCTCCCCTATAATTTCCCAGTGATGAATATCATTCCACTGTATGCTATTCGCGTCCTACTAAACCCGTAGGGGTTATTCTGTGATAATCTGATAAAGCTCTTCATCACTTTGTGCGGAGCGTAGTCGGCGACATAAATTTTTGTCTGCCAACTGTTTTGCAATCAAAGACAGTGTGTGTAAATGTTCCTTACATTGTGTCGCAGGAACGAGTAATGCGAACAACAAGTCGACAGGTTGATTATCAATAGCGTCGAAGGCAATAGGTTCGCTTAGGTGAAGAAACACACCAACTACTTTTTCTGTTTCATCACTTTCAATACGTCCATGAGGGATAGCTAACCCCCCCCCAATCCCTGTTGTACCGACTTTTTCACGCGTTAATAAAGCTTCAAATATCAGTGTTTCGGGTAAATTAAGTGCTTTAGCTGCATTTTCACTGATAATTTCTAACGCGCGCTTTTTACTCGTGCAATGTACATCATTATGCGTACATGCCAGAGAAAGTACGTCGCTAATATTCATCTTTGTATCGTTGTTCATTGTCTTATTCACTTAGACCAGCAAACCAGATGCCACAAGGTGACATCTGGTTTTTTGTTACTGATATTGATTAGGCGTTGGCTTAAACCGAGTCATAAACAACGCAGTAACTTCGCCGATTGTATCCCCATTTTACAATGGGAAATGAATTAATGTTGTCTCAGTTTATCTTTGTGTTTGGTTAATTGACGAGCCAGTTTATCCATTAATCCATCAATTGCTGCGTACATATCTTCTGCTTCTGCAGAGGCATGCAATTCACCGCCGTTAACTTGAATGGTCGCTTCCGCGATTTTATTAACTTTCTCGACTTTCAGGATCACCTGAACGTTATTAATTTTGTCAAAGAACTGAGGTAATTTCGCGCTTTTTGCTTTGACGGTATCACGCAGAGCATCGGTTAATTCAATATTATGACCAGTGATTTGAAGTTCCATAGTGTCTTCCTTCTCAATTATGCTCAAACCAACTCTTTGCGTTGATTTGAAGGCGGGATGGATAATGACTCTCTATACTTCGCAACAGTGCGTCGAGCAACCTGTATTCCAAGTTCTCCGAGCATATCAGCCAGTTTACTATCACTAAGTGGTTTCGCTGGATTTTCTGCTGCGATTAGTTTCTTCACTAAAGCCCTGATTGCTGTTGAAGAGGCTTCGCCTCCGCTATCAGTATTCACATGGCTAGAGAAAAAATACTTCAATTCGAAAATTCCTCTTGGGCAATGCAAAAATTTTTGCGTTGTCACTCGAGAAATGGTGGATTCGTGCATTTCAACCTGTTCAGCAATATCTGCTAACACAAGGGGTTTCATATGCTCTTCACCCAATTCGAAAAATGCCTGCTGTGTGTCAACAATGCAATGAGCGACTTTTAATAATGTCTCATTACGGCTTTCTAAACTTTTTATCAGCCATTTGGCTTCTTGTAAATTGTCACGAATAAATTTTCCATCGCTCTCATTTTGAGTCGATTGACCCAATGCCGCATAGGTCTCATTTATTCGTAGGCGAGGAATGCTATCTGTATTTAACTCAACTTGCCAGCGTTCACCTGATTTTTTTACCAGTATATCTGGAATAACATACTCTGATTCGCCTGTATCAATACTTAATCCGGGCTTAGGATCAAGAGACTGGATCATCTCAATAACCGATTTAAGTGTTTCTTCTCGTAACTTCGTTTGACGCATCAATTGGCGAAAGTCACGGTTACCTAGCAACTCTAAATATTGGCTGATCACTAACTGCGTTTCTTTAAGATAAGGTGTTTCTGTTGAAAAAGCGGATAGCTGAATCAAAAGACACTCTTTTAAATCACGCGCAGCAACACCAATAGGATCAAAGCGTTGAATACGTTTTAATACGGCTTCGACTTCATCAAGCTCTAACTCATCATCGCCCATTCCAGTAAGGATGTCATCTGTTGTGACAGTTAAATATCCTGTTTCATCAATCGCATCGATAATACTTATCGCTATTGCTCTGTCTGTTTCTGAAAATGGAGTGAGATCAGCCTGCCATGTCAGGTAATCTTGCAATGAAGCAGTTGTTTCGCCTTGATACAGTGGAAGTTCATCATCAGTATAGTCATTGCTGGTGCCAGAAGGTGTGCCTGCGGTGTAGATCTCTTCCCATTGGGTATCTAAAGGAAGATCATCAGGCATCTCTTTTTGCTCTAAAGCATCCAGCGTGTCGAACTCTTCAACTTCGTTTTCAGTTGTTGTTTCTGTTGTAGAGTCTGACTGATTTTCTGTATGAGAGATATCATCTGAAACGGGATCTTGTTGATCCTCGTCTTGTTCTAGAAGTGGATTAGACTCAAGCGCTTGCTGAATTTCTTGTTGCAATTCAAGCGTCGAAAGTTGCAACAAACGAATAGCCTGTTGTAGCTGTGGCGTCATTGCCAGTTGCTGACTAAGACGAAGTTGCAGACTTTGTTTCATAATAATGCGATGAGTCCTTTGCTGTTGTCATCCATGACAGAGTAAAAGTGAATCAAAGATTACAGGCGGAAGCCTTCACCTAAGTAAACACGTTTAACTTGCTCATTTTCAAGAATTTCTTCTGGTGAACCATGAGCGATAAGGTGACCTTGGCTGACGATATAAGCACGTTCACATACATCTAATGTTTCACGAACGTTATGGTCAGTAATCAGTACACCTAATCCATAATCACGTAGATGCTGGATAATTTTTTTAATATCTAATACCGAAATAGGGTCAACACCCGCAAAAGGTTCATCTAATAAAATGAATTTGGGGTTTGCTGCCAATGCCCGCGCGATTTCAACACGGCGGCGTTCACCCCCTGATAATGATTGCCCTAAGCTGTTACGCAAGTGGCTGACATTAAACTCTTCTAGTAGCTCTTCTGCACGGTCTTTTCGTTCTTCAGGCGTTAGATCATGGCGAATTTCTAAGATCCCCATAATATTGTCATAAACGCTTAAGCGTCTAAAAATAGACGCTTCTTGAGGAAGATAGCCAATGCCTTTACGTGCTCGTTCATGTAACGGTAACAGCGTAATGTCTTCATCATCAATTGTAATACTACCTGCATCACGAGCTACAATGCCAACAACCATATAGAATGTGGTTGTTTTACCTGCACCATTAGGTCCAAGTAAGCCGACAATCTCACCTGAATTAACGTTCAGGCTCACATCACCGACAACGGTGCGCCCTTTGTATGCTTTCGCTAAATTTTCAGCTTTTAACAGCGCCATAAAGTGTTACTTACCTTTGTTGTTAACACCAGGGCCTTTCTCTTGCAACTGGGAAGGCAGTAAAACAGTAGTCACTTGTTTACCTTTACCGCTAAACGCTTCCATTTGCTGAGTTGGGACGAGATAAGTGATCTTATCACCGGTGATATTACTGTCTAATTGTTCAAGATAGGCTTTACCCGTTAAGGTCATTAACTCTTTATCCATTTCATAGGTCATTTTCTCGCCACGACCTTTGATTGGTTTGCCATCATCTTGTAACTGATAAAAAGTCACAGGGTTACCAAACGCTTCTATTACGATCCTTTTTGAGTCACCACCCGGGCGTGTGACAACAACTTTATCAGCACGAATATCGATAGAACCTTGTTTGATCACAACATTTTGTGTAAAGGTTGTAACGTTTTTTTCTAGATCAAGCGACTGTTTCTCTGAATTCACAACAATAGGCTGTTGCGTGTCATCTTTAAGCGCCATCGCAGGTACACTTATCGCTAAAAGTGTACCGATAATCAGTGTATTACGGATTTTTTGATTCATTAGGGATCTCATAATAGGTGTTTACCTTTTCAATCAGCTCTGCACGTTTCTCGCGCAGATTGCCTCGCATTTTTAAGCCGACTGATTTCAGTCCGACGCCGATAATAGTCACTTCATCATCAGAGGAAACATCCTGTGTATCCAAATTTGCGATAGCATTGTCTGTGCTTATTCTCTGTAGTTGAGAATCATCCGTTAAGCTATCAATTTGAACATCGCCATAAAGATAGAGCATTTTACTGTTTGTTAGCTTGGCTTTATTTGCGCGTACTGTCCATGTTGCATCCCCTGTCGGTGAATAGGTAGTTAAGACAGGGTTAGTAAACCATGTAAACTTTTGCTGAGCATAGTTTTTAACATCATCAGCAACAAGTTTATATCCGAGTATACCCGTTGGTTCATAAACAAAAGATATCGATGATTTGGATTGATAGGTTGGCTGACCATCATCAACAATCTCACCATCACCGAATTCAGTGTTATTAGTATAGTTCCAGCCAATCAGCCCAAGGGCGATAATGGCAAGAATTAAGGTAAACCAGGATTTTAATTTATTCATTCTGTATCGTTATACGTTATATCGAAAGACCTTTAGCTTCTTCAAGCCGACCTTGCGCTAAAAGGATTAAATCACACAATTCTCGTACTGCACCACGACCACCCGAAATGCGGGTTACATAATTAGCACGAGGTGTAAGTAATGGATGAGCATCAGCCACGGCGACAGAAAGTCCTACTTTTTCCATTACAGGTAAATCAATCAGGTCGTCACCAATATAGGCTGTTTGTTCAGGTTTAAGGTTTAGTGTATCTAACAGTTGTTGATACGCCAAAAGCTTATTATGCTGACCTTGGTAAAGATATGTAATGCCAAGGGTTTTAGCACGATCTTCTAACAGTTTAGACTGACGACCTGTAATGATAGCAACCTCAATGCCGGATGTAAGCAAACAACGGATGCCATACCCATCACGAACGTTAAAGGCTTTTAATTCTTCGCCATTATTGCCCATGTAAATGAGTCCGTCCGACATCACACCATCAACATCACAAATCAGCAATTGGATTTTTTCTGCTTTTTTGATGATTTGCTCGCTTACTGCACCATAACAAGTTTCTATCATTGTATTCATTTTTATCCTTCGAACGTTATGACTATCTTATACAACACCAGCCTGTAATAAATCATGCATATGTAAAACACCTAACAGGATATCACTATCTTGTTCTGTTACTAATAGCGAGGTGATATGTTTTGCTTGCATTAAATTCAGTGCTTCAACTGCCAAACAATCTGGGCGAATACGAATACCGCCTTTTGTCATAACATCTGAAATTTTGGCATTGTTCAGATCTATCCCTAAATCAAATATTCTTCGTAAGTCACCATCAGTAAAGATACCGTTGATCAGCATACTATCATCGCAAATGACGGTCATACCTAATTTTTTACGGGTTATCTCGACAAGTGCTTCACGTAAAGTGGCATCTTTAGTGACGCGAGGGATATCTGCCTCTTTATTCATTAAATCACTGACATGAAGGAGTAATTTACGACCTAATGCCCCTCCGGGATGAGAGAGAGCGAAATCTTCAGCAGTAAAACCACGGGCACGTAACAGTGCTATTGCTAGTGCATCCCCCATTACCAAGGTTGCCGTTGTACTGGTTGTTGGTGCAAGACCTAAAGGACAGGCTTCTTTAGGTACTTTGATACAAAGATGAATATCAGACGCTTTCCCCATTGTACTTTGAGGAGTGCGTGTCATACAAATCAGTGTTATCTGTTTACGTTTAAGTACTGGGATCAGCGCAAGGATTTCGCTGGCTTCACCTGAGTTTGAAATCGCCAAAACAATATCTTTTTCTGTCACCATGCCTAAGTCGCCATGGCTTGCTTCACCGGGATGAACGAAGAAAGAAGGTGTTCCTGTGCTGGCGAATGTAGCCGCAATTTTATGTCCAATATGGCCAGATTTACCCATACCCATAACAATGACTCTACCTTGGCAGTGGAAAATTTTTTCACAGGCTAGAGTGAAGTCATCATTGATGTATTGTTCTAGTTCAGCTAACCCATCACGTTCAATATGAAGGACTTTTTTACCCGCTTGCTGAAAATCAAACTCGGTCATTTTTTTGTACCATTTATTTTAGGTTAAGAGAGAATGTGCGACGCACAACACCGTAATATAAACAATAAAGCAAACTAACAAGAATATCCCTTTTCCTCGATTAAGACGTCGTTTACGCCCTAATGAAAAGAGAGAAAACAGTAAACTGGCGACACCAAGTACAGCAAAGCTAAAATAAAATGCGTTGATATTAAATGTGCTTGGTGAGAGTAATGCTGGCATTCCTAACACAAAAGTGAGATTGAAAATATTAGCACCTATAATATTCCCTAATGCTAATTCATTCTCGCGTCTTAGTGCTGCCACAATGGTTGTTGCTAATTCAGGTAGGCTTGTTCCAATCGATAGCAAGGTTAAACCAACAAAAAAGCCACTAAGATGATACTGTTGCATTAAAATAAAGACATTATCCAATATCATTTGGGTTGCAACTGGAATAATAAGTAAAGCAATAACAACCCAAAAAAGTGCAACAGAATTACGGGGATTTGTCTGTAATTCAAAACGCGTTAAGGTTTCTAAAGGTAATACATGACGCTCTTGTGTTAGTGTTTTATGCATCGTTTTTATCATTAGAAATATGGATGCAAAACCAATAAAAAAGAGCAGAGTGCCTTCTCTAAGCCCTAAGTTTCCGCTAGAAACGATAATGCCAACAAGCATGATGACTATAATCATCAAGGGAAGCTCTTTTTTTAGCACTGCGGATTGAATGTTCATAGGATAAATCATCGCGCCAATACCAGCGATGAGGAGAAGGTTGGTGAGTGTAGAGCCAATGGCTGTCCCGATAGCAATATCAGGTAAATTATGAACAGCAGCATCGGTTGAAACAAAAAGCTCAGGCAGTGAAGTACCTGTGCCTACAATTAAGATACCAATAACGGCAGGTGGGATTTTTAACGATTGCGCAAAAACGCTCGCACCATAAACTAATCGGTCTGATGCATAAACGAGTAACATCAACCCAAAAATTAAAAGAGACAAAGTAATCAACATGCCATCAGTTTTCCAACAATGAGCGAATAAAGAAAAAACCAATAAGACAGGGCTGATAAAAAAACATATTGTCAAAAGGTTTTGCTAATTAACCATATTTTGACTAGCCAAGCACGAAAAGTAAAATTAACCGTGCAATAAATTGCTAAATAGTGGTGATTTCTTTGTAACATAACGAATGACCTGCCAAAATAGCGTAAAAATTCGTTTATGCAGACAGGCTTGAGGATGTTTTATTCATGAACGCACAATCTGACAATCTAATTGAAGTGCGCAATATGAACTTCACTCGCGGTAGCAGAAAGATTTTCTCTGAGATCAATCTTGTTGTACCAAGAGGAAAAGTGACTGCGATTATGGGCCCTTCAGGGATTGGTAAAACAACCTTGTTACGCCTAATGGGAGGACAAATCCTTCCAGATAGTGGTGAAATTTGGTTTGATGGCGACAATATTCCTGCGCTATCACGCTCTGCGTTGTATCAGGCAAGAAAGAAAATGAGTATGCTTTTTCAATCAGGCGCACTGTTTACAGACATGAATGTATTTGAAAATGTGGCATTTCCACTAAGAGAGCATACAAATTTACCTGAAGCATTGATCCGTACAACGGTGATGATGAAACTTGAAGCCGTGGGTTTACGTGGTGCAGCAAGTTTAATGCCTTCTGAATTATCAGGAGGCATGGCGAGAAGGGCGGCATTAGCAAGAGCTATTGCGCTTGATCCTGAACTGATTATGTTTGATGAGCCATTTGTTGGGCAAGATCCTATCACCATGGGTGTACTTGTTAAATTAATTGATGAATTAAATCATGCGCTTGGCGTAACTTGTGTTGTGGTTTCCCATGATGTGCCTGAAGTGTTAAGTATTGCCGATTATGCCTATATTGTTGCAGAGCAGAAAGTCATTGCTCAAGGTAGCGCACAAGAATTACAGGACAATCCAAATAGGCAAGTAAGACAGTTTTTAGATGGTATTGCTGATGGCCCTGTACCATTCCGTTTTCCTGCGGGAGATTATCAGGACGACCTATTAGGACGAGGAAATTAGTACGTGGTAAATTTATTATCTCGCATTGGCGTTAGAGCGTTAGCGATTTTTGCAACCTTCGGTAGAGCAGGCATTATGCTCTTTCGAGCATTAGTCGGTAAGCCTGAATTTCGTAAACAGTGGCCTCTATTATTGAAGCAACTGTATAACGTCGGCGTTCAATCCTTATTAATTATCATGGTGTCTGGCTTATTTATTGGCATGGTGTTGGGATTACAAGGCTATCTTGTTTTAACAACCTTTAGTGCTGAAGCGAGTCTTGGCATGATGGTCGCACTTTCATTGTTAAGAGAATTAGGCCCAGTCGTGACGGCATTATTATTTGCGGGTCGTGCGGGCTCTGCTTTAACAGCTGAAATCGGCTTGATGAAAGCCACAGAACAAATTTCTAGTTTAGAAATGATGGCAGTCGATCCTTTAAGACGTGTCGTTGCGCCTCGTTTTTGGGCAGGTCTTATTAGTATGCCATTGCTTTCACTTATTTTTGTTGCCATCGGTATTTGGGGTGGTGCAATTGTGGGTGTGGATTGGAAAGGGATCGATGAAGGCTTTTTCTGGGCATCTATGCAAGGTGCCGTTGAATGGCGACTCGATTTAGTAAACTGCTTTATTAAAAGTGTCGTTTTTGCCATTACCGTCACTTGGATAGCGCTCTTTAACGGGTATGACGCAATCCCAACATCAGAAGGGATTAGCAGAGCAACAACACGTACCGTTGTTCATTCATCGTTAGCCGTATTGGGTTTAGATTTTGTGCTAACAGCACTGATGTTTGGGAACTAAGTCATGCAAAGTAAAAAAATTGAAGTTTGGGTTGGTCTATTTGTTCTGATTGCGTTAGCTGCCGTGATTTTCTTATGCCTTAAAGTAGCTGATATTAAAGAAATGGGTAATCAACCAACTTATCGTGTTTATGCCAGCTTCGGTAATATTGGTGGGTTAAAAGAACGTTCCCCAGTTAAGATTGGTGGTGTGGTGATTGGTCGTGTTTCTTCTATCACTTTAAAAGAAGAAGATGAAGGGAACTATCGACCTGAAGTCGCGCTCGATATTCTGAGCATTTATGACCACATTCCAGAAAGTAGCTCACTGTCTATTCGTACATCGGGTTTATTAGGTGAACAGTTCCTTGCATTGAATTTAGGTTTTTATGATGAAGCATTAGATTCTACTCTGCTCAAAGACGGAGGACGGATCACAAACACCAATTCAGCAATGGTACTAGAAGATCTTATTGGTCAATTCCTTTATAAAACGGGTGATGGTGATGATTCAGCAAAATCTGAAACTCAACCAACGCAAGAACACTCTGCATTACCTTAATCATTAATTCCTATACGATGCACTTATACATTTAGCTAGATCTAGCGTCATAAATGCATCGTATTATTAAAACCCTATTTGAGGAGAAGCGAACGTATGTTTAAACGCTTATTGATGGTCGCACTATTAGTGATAACGCCTTTTGCAATGGCAGTAGATAAAACTAATCCTTACGCATTGATGGAAGATGCTGCGCAAAAGACCTTTAGTAAATTAAAAAATGAACAACCTGAAATTCGTAAAAACCCTGAAGTTTTACGTCAAATTGTTCAGCAAGAATTATTGCCTTATGTGCATATTAAATATGCGGGTGCATTAGTGTTAGGACCGCATTATCGTAATGCAACACCTGCACAACGTGATGCTTATTTCACTGCATTTGAAGCGTATCTAGCTCAAGTATATGGTCAAGCATTAGCGATGTATGAAGGCCAAGAGTACCGTATTGAACCTGCAAAACCTTTCGCAGATAAATCAACGCTAACTATTCGTGTCACTATCATTGATACAAATGGTCGCCCACCAGTTCGCCTTGATTTCCAATGGCGTAAAAACAGCAAAACAGGCGAATGGCAAGCTTATGATATGATTGCTGAAGGTGTCAGCATGATCACAACAAAACAGAATGAATGGTCAGATATTTTAAATTCTAAAGGTGTTGATGGTTTAACAAAACAGTTAGAAATCAGTGCTAAAACACCAATTACACTGGATGAGAAAAAATAACATGTCAGCTTCGTTAAATTGGGAAAAAAAGGAGGGTGTCCTCTATTTCCAAGGAACGCTAGATCGTGAAACGTTATTGCCTGTTTGGCAGAAACGTAAAACATTATTAGCTGATATTAATATCATTGATATTTCTGCCTTAGGACATATTGATTCAACTGGGTTGGCACTTTTTGTTCACTTAAAAGCAGAAATGGAAGAGCAAAATCGTCAATTTATTATTCAAGGTGTAAGTGAGCGTTTTCAGACCTTAATTACACTCTATGATCTTGATGAAATTATGAATATTGCCTAATACAGATTTTGAGTAAAGGTATTAAAAAGCCCCCTTCGTGATACTTTTATCATTAAGGGGGTTTTTGATGGTTTAAGAGTAGAGCGGATTCCATTAGGATAGACGACTGATTATTATTTTAACGTTGAGATTGAGCAATTATGGATACAAATGAAATCAAACAAGTATTAATGGACAGCCTGTCTTTAGATGAAGTCATCGTCAATGGTGATGGTAGTCACTTTCAAGTTGTCGTTGTTGGCGCAATGTTTGAGGGAATGAGCAGAGTAAAACAACAACAAACCATTTATGCCCCTTTGATGGAATATATCGCAGATAACCGTATTCACGCTTTGTCTATTAAAGCCTACACACCTGAAGAGTGGAAGAGAGATCGTAAACTTAACGGGCTTTGATTCAGTAGGTATACAGCGTACAGCAAAATAAAAAAGAGAGTTCTACAGATGGATAAATTTAGAGTACAAGGGCCAACCTGTTTATCAGGTGAGGTCACTATTTCAGGCGCAAAAAATGCCGCACTACCAATCCTGTTCGCTGCGATCCTTGCCGAAGAGCCAGTAGAATTAACGAATGTTCCTAAATTAAAAGATATCGATACCACGATTAAGTTACTTAATCGCTTAGGAACTAATGTTGAACGCAATGGCTCTGTTTTCGTTGATGCTCGTAACATTAATGAATTTTGCGCTCCTTACGAATTAGTAAAAACCATGCGTGCTTCTATTTGGGCTTTAGGTCCGCTGGTGGCGCGTTTTGGCCAAGGTCAGGTTTCTTTACCGGGTGGCTGTGCTATTGGTGCTCGTCCTGTTGATCTTCATATTACAGGTTTAGAGCAATTAGGCGCTGAGATCACGCTGGATGAAGGTTATGTGAAAGCACGCGTTGATGGACGTTTAAAAGGCGCACATATCGTCATGGATAAAGTGAGCGTGGGCGCCACTATCACTATTATGACTGCTGCGGTATTAGCTGAAGGCAAAACCATCATTGAGAATGCGGCAAGAGAGCCTGAAATTGAAGATACTGCAAACTTCCTTAATACATTAGGCGCCAAAATCAGCGGTGCAGGCACAGATAGTATTACTATTGAAGGCGTAGAGCGTCTTGGTGGTGGTACTTATCAAATCCTACCTGATCGTATTGAAACAGGTACTTTCTTAGTTGCTGCTGCGATTTCTCGTGGTCGTGTTGTTTGCCGTAATGCTAAACCTGACACATTAGATGCAGTGTTGGCAAAATTACGTGAAGCAGGTGCTGATATTGAAGTTGGTGAAGATTGGATAAGCCTTGATATGCATGGTAAACGCCCTAAAGCGGTGACATTGCGTACTGCGCCACATCCAGGTTTCCCTACCGATATGCAAGCACAATTCAGCCTTTTAAACTTAGTTGCTGAAGGCGCAGGAATGATCACTGAAACTATTTTTGAAAATCGTTTTATGCACATTCCTGAGTTAATTCGTATGGGTGCTCACGCTGAAATCGAAAGTAATACTGTGTTATGCCACGGTGTTGAAAAACTTTCAGGCGCACAAGTAATGGCAACGGATTTACGTGCTTCCGCAAGCTTAGTACTTGCAGGTTGTATTGCTGAAGGCACAACCATTGTTGATCGTATTTATCATATCGATCGTGGTTATGAAAATATTGAAGCTAAATTACAGGGATTAGGGGCAAAAATAGAACGTTTGCGCTCTAATGACTAATTAATTTTAGTCATCTTTTTTAGCCATTTAAAACCATAGCACATTGTTGTGCTATGGTTTTTTTTACGCATTATTTTAATAGGGCTCTCAATAGAATAGGATAATTCATAAGGCATTTCTTTCGTGGCAAGATACAGTAAGAAAAACAGACCTGTGTTATAAAAATCACTATGAGCTAAAAGGAAAGAATATATATGCAGGTAACAAGGAAACAAGAGCGCCTAGTTCGTCAAGCACTGGATGAATGGCAACAATCTGGTGAGATTTCAGAACAAGAATATCAGCAATTAGGAAGTACATTGCACCGAATTCCCTTTGATTGGAAACGGTTGAGTCGCTATGCATTTTGGATAGCAATGGTGTGCTTGATTATTGCTGCTGGCAGTATCTTTAGTGATAGTGCTTTAATTTATTATCTCATTGAGATTTTTAGTGTTTCTGAAATTATGCGAGTGATATCTCCTGCACTTATTGCTTCAGCACTTTATTTTTGGGGATTTAAACGTCAGCGAAAAGAAACACAATGGCATTACAGTACTGAGTTTATTCTCTTTTTAGGTGTGATGTTTACGGCTATTTTTCTTTGGCAACTGGGAGAATTGTTGGATACAGGAAGTGGCCATATTGCACCTCTCTTTTTAATTGGCTGTGTCATTTATGGTGCAATTGGATTTATTAGTCGCTCCTCATTGGTGTGGTTATTCTTCTTGTTGATGTTAGGAAATTGGTTTGGTGCTGAAACAGGCTATGTTTCTGGTTGGGGCGCTTATTGGTTAGGAATGAACTATCCTATCCGTTTTGTCTTCTTTGGCGCGATGTTATTAGCAGGCTGTTATTTCCTACAAAATGTGTTGGTACGCCGTCGTTTATTTACCATGACAAAAATAATGGGGCTGACTTATCTGTTTATTGCGTTATGGATAATGTCTATTTTTGGTAATTACGATCCTGATACTTGGTATCGTACTTCAAGTGTGAATTTGTTACCTTGGGCACTGTTATTTGCTGTCGTTTCAGTTATCTGTATTTATATTAGCCTTAAAACCGATGACGGTATGTTAAGAGGTTTTGGTCTAACATTCCTTGGTATCAACCTTTACACCCGATTCTTTGAATATTTCTGGGATAGTTTACACAGTGCGATTTTCTTCTTTATTTTGGCGGTTTCACTGATTTTTATTGGACGAAAAGCGGAAAAGATTTGGCATACTGTTGAAAATAACTCAGTTGCCAATAAAGAGAGTAAGAGCGAATAGTATCATTAATAATGTGATAGGAGAGCCCATCCTATGGAAAAGCGAAGTTGTCATCTTCCTTTAGAAGTGAGTTGTGTTGCGTGCCATTATTTTGTTTTCAAAGATAAAGATGAGGCATTTTTTGAGATCTGCCCTGTATGTGGTTGGCAAAATGATGGTACTAAAGAAGGACAATATAGCGGTTGTAATCACTGCACATTAGAGGACTATCGCAACACTGAAAGCTTTAAAGAAAATTGCTTACAAAGTGCGACGTTTTATATGAAATCTCCCTACTAGCCAAGTATAGGGAGATTTTTTGTTAGTTATGATTCAGGCTGGTATTCAGAAATAGTTACATCAACATTGATCTCATTGCCTTCGCGTAATACCGTGACAGGTAATACCGTACCGGGGCGCGTTTCTGCAATATAGTCCATCATTTCCATCGCGGAAGTCGCTGGCGCATGATTAATACTAAGGATGATATCGCCTGTTTTGATCCCAGCTTTATCTGCGGGACCATTTGGGGTGATCCTAAAAATACGCAACCCTTGAATTTGCTTAATATCGGTATTAGATGAGCGAATTCGTGGTAATTCTTTTGCTGTAATACCAATAAATCCACGGATAACACGACCATCACGAATAAGTTTATTCATGATTTTTACAGCCAGTTCGGTCGGAATAGCGAAGCCGAGACCTTCAGCGCTTGGGCGATACCCATTGTAGGTTCCTGAGTCAAACGTCATAGTATTAATACCCACAAGTTCGCCCTCTGTATTAATGAGTGCTCCACCTGAGTTACCTTCATTAATCGAGGCATCTGTTTGCAGGAAATTTTGGTAACGTGTTGGACTTAATCCAACGCGACCCGTAGCACTGATGATCCCTTGCGTAATAGTTTGCCCAATATTAAATGGGTTACCAATAGCCAGTACAACATCACCAACATGAGAAACTCGCTTAGTATTAATGGGGATCGTCGGGAGTTTATCGGCATCTATTTTTAATACTGCAAGATCGGTTAACGGATCGGAGCCAACAAGTAAGCCTTCATAAAGATCACCATTTTGGAGTGCGATAAGGATCTGATCCGCATTATTAATAACATGTTGATTCGTCAGAATATAACCACGACCATCCATAATGACGCCGGCACCTAAAGATGTCAGTTCACGACCTTCTTGAGAAAAACTTCCCATCGTACTGCTATAAACATTAACAACCGCAGGGGCAGCTCGTCGTACCGCAGTGTTATAGCTAAAAGGCGCATTGAGAAAATCACCATTAAGTAGGCGTTCAATAAAAATAGGGCGAATTGAAGGGACTGCAATCAAGAGAATTGCTGCTGTGAGAAGACCAATGAGTGTTGATCGCAGTAACTTAGTTAACATAAAAATCCTGTATTTATGTCTGACTGTAAAATTATTCGCGTAGGAGCGGTGAGAATAGCATAGTTTAACTTATGAAAGCATCGCTCAGCGCATAAAATCCCCTTTTAAGCCAATGACTCTTATCAAAAATAGGGATAAAAAAAGCCCTATAATGGAAATTATAGGGCTAAAGAAATCAATAAATTAGATAGGTGAAAAGCTTACTTCTTAGCGCGGTGTATTACGTAACAGCAGGTAAATTTCTTCATTACCACGCTGAATATTCAATGCAAGAACAGGCGGTTTAGCGTCAATTGCTTTACGTAAATCGCCTAATGAGGTAATTGGCGTATTATTGATACCAATAATAAGGTCGCCTTTCTGTAAACCAGATGCCGCAGCCGCAGAATCTTTCTCAACAGAATCAACAGCGACTGCTTTAACTTGTTTGTTTAAGTAGTTACTTAATGTGGCACCTTGTAGTGCAGGAGAGAAGTTATCTGCACGAGTTGCATCTGCCGATTGTTTCTCTAATGTCACTTTAACATCCATTGGTTTACCTTGACGGATCAAGCCAATTAGGATCTCTTTACCCGGCGGTGTAGTACCCACTTTAGCTCTCAATTCAGCAAAGCTATTGATACGTTTTCCATCAACTGAAATTAAAACGTCACCGGGTTTAATGCCTGCTTTTGCAGCGGATGAATCTGGCATGACTTCGCTAACAAAAGCACCGCGTTGTGCATCAATATTAAAGGATTTCGCCAGATCAGAATTCATTTCTGTACCACGAATACCTAAGATGCCACGTTTAACTTCACCATGAGAAATCAGTTGTTGGCTAAGATCACGCGCCATATTGCTTGGGATAGCAAAGCCGATACCAATGTTGCCACCACCCGGTGCTAAAATAGCGGTGTTAATTCCGATTAATTCGCCATTTAAGTTAACGAGTGCACCACCAGAGTTACCACGGTTGATTGAAGCATCAGTCTGGATAAAGTTCTCTAAACCTTCAAGATTTAAACCGCTACGACCTAATGCGGAAATAATGCCGGATGTTGCTGTTTGGCCTAAACCAAATGGGTTACCTACTGCAACAGCAAAGTCACCAACACGTAATTGGTCAGAGTCTGCCATTTTAATTGCGGTTAAGTTAGTTGGTTTTTCAATTTGCAGTAATGCGATATCTGTTTGTGGATCGCTACCAATTAATTTTGCACTAAATTCACGGCCATCATTAATTTGCAGTTGAATTTTATCTGCACCATCAACAACGTGGTTGTTTGTTAATACGTAGCCTTTTTGTGCATCAATAATGACACCTGAGCCTAAGCCTTCAAAAGGGCGAATACTTTGTTGTTGTGATGGAAAGTTTGGACCAAAGAAGAATTTGAACTCTTCAGGCACTTGCTGGCTTTGTACTCGTGTTCCTGAAACGTGCACACTGACAACAGCAGGTAACACTTTTTCTAACATCGGTGCAAGGCTTGGCAGTTGTTCGCCTGATGGCATAACCGCTGGCAGTGCCGCCATACTGGTTGCTGGAATAGTAGAGAGTGAAAGTCCGACACTCATTGCTAACGCACTAAGTAATAATTTTCTTTTTTTAGTCAACATGAATTAGAGTCTCTTGATACAGTTATCAAAATAAAAGTTATTGCTCAAAATGAGCTCGATGTCACTAAGACCTGTACTGACAAAGGAAAGTTCATTAAGACATGATGTGCTTTGCTTCCTTTTACATGGATTTACAAGACAAAAGCTATCTTTAAAACCATAGCAAATAATTGTCATTTTATGATATTTAGTAGAAAGAAAAACGCCACAATAAATGTGGCGTTTTAATATTAACTGTCTTTTTTCTCTGTGGGTCTGAACAATCCAGATGCCCCTTCGGAGTAATCACGAGGTGGCATTTTTATTGGAGATTGATCATTAGCCGCTTCTGACTCACTTAATCGGTAATTAAATGGATTTTCTTGAGCAGGCATATCAGGCATAAGCTCATTAGAGCTTTTTGCCATATGTTGATAAAGCTGACGGTAATCTCTCGCCATGTTATCTAATAGTTCAGCACTTCTAGCAAAGTGGCTGACAAGTTCATTGCGATAAGTATCAAGTTCTTCTTTTTTCGTGTCTAACTCTGCTTTGATAGCATCTTGTTGGCGAAGGGTGCTGTTACCGTAACGCATTGCAAGTGCGCCGATAATAAGACCGACAACTAATCCAATCAGTGCATAAACCCAAACCATGGCAACTCCTTTTCATCTAATAGTGAGGACGATGGATTCTTATAACATCATAACCGCTAAAAGGCATGGGTGGAATAATATCCTTAAGCTTAATATAAAATTCGTGTGTTACGTTGATGTTAAAACAATTCTTAATGCTTATAATAGAGGCATTCGACAGACACAAATCAGTATGTCAGAAAATTAAGGATAAGAGGGCATTCATGACTGTTAGTACGCCGTTATCACTTTATGAAGCCGCATTGAAGCAAGGTGATTATCAACCCGATGATGTTCAGAGAAAAACTGTTCTTCACCTTCAACAGATATACCATGCATTATTAAAAGAGACTCCACCAGAAAAAAATTCGCTAACACAGCGATTATTCGGGCGAATTCGCACAAAAAAACAGATTGTTGCACCAGAACGTGGTTTATATATGTGGGGCGGTGTTGGACGAGGTAAAACATGGTTGATGGATATGTTTTATCAAAGTTTGCCAACAGAGCGAAAACTTCGCTTACACTTCCATCGCTTTATGTTACGTGTTCAAGAAGAGCTAAAAAACTTACAAGGGCATGAAAATCCGTTAGAAATTATTGCTGATGGGTTTAAAGCACAAACCGATGTCCTCTGTTTTGATGAGTTTTTCGTTTCTGATATTACTGATGCAATGATTTTAGGTACTTTGCTTGAAGCGTTATTTGCCAGAGGTATCACGCTAGTGGCAACATCAAATATCCCACCTGATGAGCTTTACCGTAATGGATTACAACGTTCCCGCTTTTTACCTGCAATAGAACAAATCAAACTTCATTGTGACATTTTAAATGTAGATGCAGGTATTGATTACCGTCTTAGAACATTAACGCAAGCGCATCTTTTTTTATCTCCGCTTAACGATGAAAATCGCCAGGAGATGGATAGAATTTTCATGCACTTGGCAACCAGCGAACCGCAAATTGATTGTACATTAACCATTAATCATCGCCCTATGAAAGTAAGAAAAGCATCTAATGGTGTGCTCGCTGTGAATTTTTCAACCTTGTGTATGGAGCCGCGTAGTCAGCTTGATTACATTGAGCTTTCTAAGCATTATCACTCTGTTTTGCTATATGACATGGAGCAAATGGGGACATTACATGAAGATGTTGCGCGTCGGTTCCTAGCGCTTGTTGATGAGTTTTATGAGCGTAAGGTGAAACTTATTATTAATGCAAATGTAGAAATGAACGAGATTTACCAAGGTGATTTTTTACGTTTTGAATATCAACGTTGCCTATCTCGTTTACAAGAGATGCAAAGTGAAGAATATTTAGTGCAACCTCATCTCGCTTAATTTTTAATTCTTGAAGAAAGTCATCTTTCATTATGATAGGATGGCGCAGGTTAAGTTGCTTGATGTTTTTTTCTATGAAAATAGAAAGTATTAAGCAGCTTACAAGCGCTCTGGAAAGGAACAATTCTTCTCTTCAGGTAGCAAGAATTTATCAGTCAAATCAGAAAAAAGTGCCAGATTCGTTTTTTTCGCTGAAATATTGAAAAAGAATTCAATTGTTTTTCAATTATGACTCGATTTTTTTTTCTGACTTCTCTATAATCTTGCGACCCCACGTTGCAGCAAGTTTTTTATTTCCCAAAAAACTCGCATTTTAGAGTCAGCAGTGCTACTCGAAGGGGTAGGTTTGCTGGACACAAGAGTCGTGTGAACCTCAATAGTATTTGAACCGAGCGTTCACCAACGTGTAACTAAACATTGGGTAATTTTCAATAATGAAAACTTTTACAGCTAAACCAGAAACCGTAAAACGCGACTGGTACGTTGTTGATGCAGACGGCAAAACTTTAGGCCGTTTAGCAACTGAAATTGCTAGCCGTTTACGCGGTAAGCACAAAGCGGAATACACTCCGCACGTTGATACTGGTGATTACATCATCGTTTTAAACGCTGAGAAAGTAGCGGTAACTGGTCATAAACGTACTGACAAAGTTTACTACCGTCATACTGGTCACGTAGGTGGTATCAAACAAGCGACTTTCGAAGAGATGATCGCCCGTAGTCCTGAGCGTGTAATCGAAATCGCGGTAAAAGGCATGCTGCCAAAAGGGCCTCTGGGTCGTGCGATGTATCGTAAACTGAAAGTTTACGCAGGATCTGAGCACAACCACGCGGCACAACAACCGCAAGTTCTGGACATTTAATCGGGATAATAGGCAATGGCTGATAATCAATACTACGGCACAGGTCGCCGCAAAAGTTCTTCCGCACGTGTCTTCATTAAGCCAGGTAGCGGTAATATCGTAATCAACAAACGTAGCCTAGAAGTTTACTTCGGCCGCGAAACAGCACGTATGGTTGTTCGTCAACCGCTGGAATTAGTTGATATGCTGGGTAAATTAGATTTATACATCACTGTTAAAGGTGGTGGTATTTCTGGTCAAGCTGGCGCGATCCGTCACGGTATCACTCGTGCACTGATGGAATATGATGAGACTCTACGTTCTGATCTGCGTAAAGCTGGTTTCGTAACCCGTGATGCGCGTTCTGTTGAACGTAAGAAAGTGGGTCTGCGTAAAGCACGTCGTCGTCCACAGTTCTCTAAACGTTAATTTGTTATCTTTTAGATATCAATTTGATGTTGAAAACCCGTCTTCACAGGCGGGTTTTTTATTTTTGACTTATTTGTGTTTATTAATAATAAAAACATAATGTTGCTAAAGCATGATGCTGTTACTCATAAAACAGGCTTTATGTAAGATAACGCTAGTATTAAAAAGCGTATTTTTTAGATGTTATCTCTAAATAATTTCATTTTTTGATATTATAATCTTAGTTTTAAGGTAGTGTGGCATATTGTGTTGAATTATTTGCATTAGCCCCCCTAAGTAACATGAATTCTGGTAGAATAGCGAGCTTTGGTGTCTTTCTTTCTATGACTTCACAATGTTGCTAATGGGTATATCGATAGTAATACCTGTAATGAGTTTGAAAGTCATACCAAAATTATTATGACAATAATGATTGTTGAATGATTATTTTGGTATTACTTGATAATGATATGTGCCGCAAAGACAGGTGAGTTTTTAACCCTGTAAAATATGATTATCCCACGATAACACTGTTATACAGGTAGTTACCCAATGCAGTTAATAACTTAAATGTTTATTTAGGTCTACTGCGTTTGTGTGCTTGTCTTTTAGGAATGGGGAAATGGAAGGGGCATTGTGCTAATTCATTTCTTTAATTGATTAACTTGGAGGTTTTCATGGCTGTCGCTGCCAACAAACGTTCGGTAATGACTTTGTTTTCCGGTCCGACTGATATTTTCAGCCATCAGGTCAGAATTGTCCTAGCGGAGAAAGGTGTCAGTGTTGAAATTGAACAGGTTGAAGCTGGTAATCTTCCACAGGATCTTATCGATCTAAACCCTTACCAAAGTGTACCGACTTTGGTTGATCGTGAGCTGACTCTGTATGATTCACGCATCATCATGGAATACCTTGATGAACGCTTCCCTCATCCTCCTTTAATGCCAGTTTATCCTGTTGCTCGTGGTAGCAGCCGTTTAATGATGCATCGTATCGAGCATGATTGGTATTCTTTAATGAACACCATCGAGAAAGGAACAGAACAGCAAGCAAATGCTGCTCGTAAACAGTTAGCAGAAGAATTACTGGCTGTATCTCCTGTGTTTAAAGAATATCCATACTTTATGAGTGAAGAGTTCAGCTTAGTAGATTGCTACTTAGCTCCTCTGTTATGGCGTTTACCAGTACTTGGTGTAGATTTAAGTGGCGCTGGCGCTAAAGATGTACAAATTTATATGCAACGTGTTTTTGAGCGTGATTCTTTCCTCGCGTCACTAACCGAAGCAGAGCGTGAGATGCGCTTACCTTCAAGAGGGTAATAAAGTATGGAGATTATGGATATGTCTCCGCGTCGTCCGCATTTATTACGTGCGCATTATGATTGGATCATCGAAAACGATTTAACACCACATTTAGTTGTTGATGTGAATATCGTTGGTGTCCAAGTCCCAATGGAATATGCGCACGATGGTCAAATTGTACTAAATATTTCATCTCGTGCAGTAGATAACTTAGAGTTAACGCCGTATCAGGTTTTATTTAGTGCAAGCTTTGGCGGCATACCTCGTAAAGTACGAGTGCCTATGGCTGCTGTTATGGCTATTTATGCGAGAGAAAACGGTGCGGGAATGATGTTTGAGCCAGAGCCTGCTTATGAATCTGGTGCATCATTACAGTTTGCTGAAGATGATAGTGAAGAGAACGATATAGCTCCGGCTAGCGAAGGTTTGTCTCTCGTCACTGATGAAGCTGTTGAAGCTGATACCTCTTCACCAGATGATGATCCAGAACCACCTCGCCCAACGGGTCGTCCAGCACTGCGCGTTGTGAAATAAGAGATTATCTTATTAGTATGAATGAAAAGCCCAGTTCAACCGAACTGGGCTTTTTTATACACAAAAAAAAGCGCCCTATATTGCTATAGAGCGCTTTATTGGATTATGTTACCGATAAATTATTTCAGTAGTTCTTCTAAACATCCAGTGTAAAGATTAACCGCAGTCATTAATTGTTTTTCATCGAAATCAAAGCCTGCTTGGTGGTGACCAGCCGTTCTGTCCGCACCAACAACGAAGTACAGTGATTTACCACCACAACGTTGTACACGTTTTGCTAATACTGTCGCATCTTCACTACCACCGAATGGGCGCGTTGCAACCGCAGTTAGCTCAGAATGTTTACCAACAACTTTGGTCATAACATCAATCAGTTCTTGGTCATTTGTCAGGTCAACGGCTTCACCCATGATCTCGCTTTCCATTTCTAACTGGAAGCTATGTGCTGCGCCTTCAGCCATACGTACTGCATTTGCAGCCATAAAGCTGTTGATCTCTTCGTTTTCACCGCGAACTTCAATTTGCATCTCTGCATTAGCTGGGGTGACGTTACGGCCTTCACCGGCTTTTAATACACCGATGTTGATACGTGACATCCCTTTACCATGACGAGAAATACCCAGCATTTGTGTTGCTGCATGGCAAGCACCTGCTAATGCATTACGACCTAATTCAGGCTCTGCACCTGCGTGAGATGGCGCACCTTTAAAACGGAAGTCATATTTAGTGGTACATAAGAAATGTGTTGGGTTAATAACAATTTCACCACTGTTTGCGATAAAGCCTAAGTGTGCACCTAAGAAGTAATCTGCATCATCAGCGATACCGCTTTCAGCCATTGCACGAGCGCCACGAACACCTTCTTCTGCTGGTTGGAATAAGATTTTAACTTTACCAACGACTTTATCTTTATTCTCAACTAACCAGTGAGCAACACCTAAACCGATAGAAATGTGTCCATCGTGACCACAAGCGTGCATTTCGCCAGCGTGACAAGAAGCAAAGTTCTCAGCATGAGGGCGGTGTTTAGTTTCGGTTGCTTCGTTAACACCAACACAGTCGATATCAAAACGTAGTGCTACGGTTGGACCTGCTTTGCCACTATCGAAGATAGCCACGCAACCCGTTAGCTCTTTCATTTCATCAAGCAGAGCTTCATCAACTTTATGCTCTCTTGCAACAGCGAGGCCTTTTTCAACGACTTGACGACGACGACCAAAAGCAAATTCTTGATTGATAACGTCAGGACCAACTTTAACTTCTAAACCTAAGCTACGTAATTCTTTGACGATTTTTGCTGTGGTTAAAAATTCTGACCAACCAATTTCTGGATATTGGTGAAACTCACGACGCCATTTAATTAATTTTTCTAGTGTAATTGCTGACATATTCATTTCTCCACTTATAACATGAATAACGCAACAGCGATGACGCCGATAATCATACCTGGTGCAGTACGTTTTGCGATTTCCATAGGGTTAACATTTGCAAGGCCAGCACAAACAATTGCTGCACCTGCCAGTGGTGACATAGTACGACCTAACGCGCCAGATAATGCCGCTGCCATACCCATATCAGGGATTTCATAACCGAATTGTGCAGCATGAGGTGTTACTGTTTCGTTGAATGCGAATGCTGCTGCGTCACCAGAACCTGTGATAATACCCATTAAGAATGGCCCTAAAGTACCACCCCAGCGAGCAAATTCAGGAGAATGAGTTAAGAAGTTGATGAACGCGTCGATTAAACCAGATGCTTTCAGACCTGCTGCGAATACTGCAGCTGCAATGATGATACCTAATACATCACCATAAGCATTACCCATACCTTTAAAGAACTCTTTCGTAATTTGAGCAGGGTTAGTTAATGTGATGAACAGGGCATAGATAGAACCGATTAACATTGCCGCAGGAACAGACAGTTTAAATGTACTGAAAGTCTCGAAGAATGGTAGAATTAACAGGATTAATGGAATGAAAGGTGCTGTTGCATATAAATAGTTAGGACGAACAGCTTCTGGCGTTGCTTGTGCTGATGAAGATGATGCATCACCCGTAGCAGAAGCCATTTTGAACTCTTTTTTCACTAAAGCGACAACGGCAAGAGAAACTGCTGCGATACCACCAGCCATTAAGCTGTATGGGCTATGGCGAGCGATTAAATCAACCACTTCCATATTTGCCATGTTAGCAACGAAGGCGTTATGCGACATACCAGGGCTTAGCATTGAGCCGATAGTACCACATAAGACTGCACCACCTGCGATAGCTGGGTGAATACGTGCTGCGATTAATAACGGAATGAGTGTTGCACCTACCGCAGCCGCACAACCTGCTGCTGATGGGATTGCGATATTAATAAAGTATGTTACGACAACAGTGGCTGGAATAAGGAAGAAGCCCAGACGAGTCATTACTTTTGATAAAACATGAACCAGATGCATGTCGCATTTGGTGTATTTCATAACATAAGCAAAACCCATACTCGAACAGATTGCTTGAATTAATGATGAAGACACCATGCGCTCACTAAATGCGGCAAACGCATCTAATGGGCTTAGGCTTAAAATACAGAGTAATAAGCCCGCACCAATTAGCACCATTCGGGTTTCATATTTTTTTATTAGCAAATAGACAGTTACGATAATAACGGCTACTGCTATAAGTTGCATCACCATAGTGATCCCCTAGTTAATTATGACAATACTATTAATTGTGAAAACGAACCTAACATCAATAAATTATATTTTTCTGTAAAGTTATTAGGTGACTCCATTATGAAGTTGGTAGATTGACAATATTTGATTGTTATCAAATTTAATAGCCGAAATAAAATCTATTTTTTTAGACTGTGATGTTATTAACAAATGCTGTAAAACAATTATCATTAAAAGATGACGGAAAGGTTAAATAAAAAGAGATAAAGTAAAAAATACGAAAATAAATTATATTTACTATAGATCAAGAGTGTTATTTTGATACAAAAAAGAATATCGATTTTTATCAAACTATTATTCTAGAAATTACATTAAATGGTAATGAGAATGATTATTTAGTCAGATATCTTGATGATCCTTAAATACTATTTATTAATTTCACAGATAATATTAAAAAATTATCCCACTTAAATTAAATGGGATAATAAACAAGAGAAATTGTTATTTTAAATAACGAAAATAAAAAATATTTAACATGATAAATATCGCAATATACCTTCAGCTGCCTCTCTTCCTTCTGCTATTGCAGTAACAACAAGATCAGAGCCTCGTACAATATCACCACCTGCAAATACTTTAGGGTTTGTTGTTTGATTTTGTATTTCTTGATTATCTGAAATAATAATTCTGCCTGAAGAGGCATATTCAATATTATTTTCATCTAACCATGGGTAATGTGCAGGTTTAAAACCAAATGCCAGAATAACCGCATCAGCAGATAACACATGTTCACTTCCTTCAATCGGCATTAATGTTTTATCGCTTTGAGTTTTAATAACGCGAATACCAACCACTTTATTTTGATTATCGACTTCAATATCGATAGGTTGAAGATTAAATAAAAATTCTCCACCTTCTTCTTTGGCATTTTTTACTTCACGTTTTGAACCTGGCATATTGCTTTCATTACGGCGATAAACACAAGTGACTTTATTTGCACCTTGTCGAATGGCAGTGCGTACACAGTCCATTGCGGTATCTCCTCCTCCTAATATCACGACATTTTTATCTTTAAGATCGCTATAAGGCGCTTGAGGATCTTCATCATAACCCATTAAATAACGTGTATTCCCAATTAAATAAGGTAGTGCGCTATAAACTCCATTAGCATTTTCATTAGGAAAATGGCCACTTAAACTGTGATAAGTGCCCAATCCTAGAAATACAGCGTCATATTGTGTTATTAGGGTATTTAGGGAGATATCTTTACCTATTTCCGTATTGAGGCAAAACTCGATACCCATTTCACTAAATAATTCACGGCGTCGGATCATCAGTGATTTTTCGAGTTTAAAAGAAGGTATCCCAAACGTAAGTAATCCTCCAATTTCTGGATGTTTATCATAAACAACGGGTTTCACACCTTGTCGAATAAGAACATCTGCACAGGCAAGACCTGCGGGACCTGCACCGATAATCGCGACCTTTTTATCGGTCATTGTGACGTGAGAAAGATCAGGACGCCATCCTTGTGCTAAGGCGGTGTCATTGATGTAACGTTCAATATTGCCAATTGTGACAGCACCAAAATCATCATTCAGCGTACAAGCGCCTTCACACAGCCTATCTTGAGGACAAACGCGGCCACAAATTTCAGGCAAACTGTTTGTTTGATGAGAAAGCTCAGCAGCCTCAATAATACGTCCTTCGTTTGCCAGCTTTAGCCAATTAGGAATGTAATTATGAACAGGGCATTTCCATTCACAATAAGGATTACCACAGCCTAAACAGCGATCGGCTTGTGCGGAGGCTTGTTGCGGTGAAAAAGCTTCATAGATTTCAACAAATTCAATTTTGCGGATTGCTAATGGCTTTTTGGTCGGCTCAACACGATTTAAGTCGATAAACTGATACACATTCTGACTCATAATATTCTCCTATTGTGCCTGAACGCGTAATTCAGCAGATGAACGACGAGGATGACCAAGCAACGCATTAACATCACTGGATTTTGGTTTCACCAATTTGAAATGTTGTGACCAATATTCCCATTGTGACAGTAATTTTTCACCTTGTTGTGAACCAGTTAGTCTGACATGTTCTGCGATCATGCCACGTAGATGTTCAGCGAGAATGGCAAAGGATGCAACAGGAAGCAACTCGATTGATGAAGTGTTGATCCGTTGTGATAATGTGAGATCTTCATCTAATAGATAGGCAAATCCACCCGTCATTCCTGCACCAAAGTTAATCCCTGTTTTACCCAGAACACAGACAATACCACCGGTCATATATTCACAACCGTTATCGCCAACGCCTTCAACAACAGCAATTGCACCGGAGTTTCTGACAGCAAAGCGCTCCCCAGCCAAGCCAGAAGCATAAAGTTTTCCGCCTGTTGCGCCATAAAGGCAGGTATTTCCCATAATGGTTGCGTGATGACTTTTAAATGCAGAGCCAACAGGAGGCGAAATTACAATGCGACCTCCTGCCATACCTTTACCAACATAATCATTGGCATCACCCACTAAGGTTAATTCAACGCCTTGTGCATTCCATACACCAAAGCTTTGACCTGCGGTTCCCGTAAAATAAAGTTTAATTGGTGTGGTAGATAAGCCACTTTCACCATATTTCTTGGCGATAATACCTGATAATGTTGCTCCCACAGAGCGGTCTGTATTACGAATATTAAAATAGTGTGTTTGGCTTTTTTGCTGTTTAACAGCATCGCAAGTTTGAGTAACAATTTGTTGATTTAACTCGCCTTTATCATAAGTATGATTATTTTCCTGACAATAAAGTGCATTACCTGATGGTGACGTTGCTGTTTCTAACAATCCACCTAAAGAGAGTTTTTGCTGTTTACTGCTAACACCTTCAAGGCATGAAAGCAGATCAGTTCGACCGATTAAATCGGTGATTTTTTTCACGCCGAGTAGTGCCATTAATTCACGGGTTTCTTGCGCAATAAAACGGAAGTAGTTAATAACACGTTCAGGTAATCCATGATAATGGTTACGACGAAGTGTTTCATCTTGGGTTGCAACACCCATCGCGCAATTATTTAAATGGCAGATGCGTAGATATTTACAGCCTAACGCCACCATTGGCGCAGTACCAAATCCAAAGCTCTCTGCGCCTAAAATCGCCGCTTTAATAATATCTAGACCTGTTTTTAATCCACCATCGACTTGTAAGCGAATTTTATGGCGTAAATTATTTGCCACTAATGCTTGTTGAGTCTCAACTAAGCCCAATTCCCACGGGCTGCCAGCATATTTTACGGAAGTTAAAGGGCTTGCACCTGTACCACCGTCATAACCCGCAATAGTGATCAAGTCTGCGTAAGCTTTAGCAACACCCGTAGCAATAGTACCCACTCCAGGCTCTGACACTAATTTTACAGAAATCAGTGCAGTTGGATTGATCTGTTTTAAGTCGAAAATAAGCTGTGCTAAATCTTCAATAGAGTAGATATCGTGATGAGGAGGCGGTGATATTAGGGTAACACCGGGTACGGCATAACGCAGTTGCGCAATATAAGGTGTCACTTTATCGCCGGGAAGTTGTCCGCCTTCACCGGGCTTCGCCCCTTGTGCGACTTTGATTTGTAAAACATCCGCACTCATTAAATAAGAAGGTGTTACGCCAAAACGACCAGAGGCAATTTGTTTAATGCGTGAGACTTTATCTGTACCGTAACGAGCTGGATCTTCGCCTCCTTCTCCTGAATTTGAAAAACCTCCCAATGTATTCATCGCTTGCGCAAGAGCTTCATGAGCTTCTCGGCTTAATGCCCCAATTGACATAGCGGCAGTATCAAAGCGTTTAAATAACTCGGTTTCAGGTTCGACTTCTTCAATCGAGATAGGTGTTGTTTTGTTATTGAGAACTAACATATCGCGCAAGGTGGTGATTGGGCGCTGTTGCACAAGGCTTGCGTAATGCTGATAGTCTGTATATTCCCCACTATTTACAGCTTTTTGTAGCGCTTGAACGACATCAGGATTATAAGCGTGGTATTCCCCTTTATGGGCATATTTTAATAATCCACCTGTTTCTAAAGGATAACGAGTTAACCAAGCTCGCTTAGATAGATTAAATAAATCCTGTTCAAAATCGCTAAAATCAGCACCATTAATCCGATTATCAACGCCCGCAAAACAGCGATTAACAACGTTATCGTTTAATCCGACCGCTTCAAAAAGTTGAGAGCAACGGTAAGACGCTACGGTTGAAATGCCCATTTTGGACATGATCTTATACAACCCTTTGTTTATGCCATTGCGGTAATTAAGCATCACTTGGGCATAGCTTGCTTGCAGAATTTTTCTATCAACACGTTGAGCTAAAGATTCATAAGCAAGGTAAGGATAAATAGCGGTAGCACCAAACCCAAGTAATACAGCGAAATGGTGTGGATCACGGGCGCTAGCGGTTTCGACAATGATATTGGCATCACAGCGTAAATTATTATCTACCAACGCTTTTTGTACTGCACCAACTGCCATAGGGGCAGGAATAGGCAGCCGCTCTTTAGTGATATTTCTATCGGATAAAACCAATAACACCGCACCATTACGAACTTCCTGTTGCGCTTTTGCACATAATTGGCGCAACGCAGTTTCTAAGTTGCATTCTATTGGCTGATAAGTGATATCAAGATGAACGGGGCGGTAATAAGGACTTTCTTGATTAATAAGCTGTTGAAAGTCGCTATAAAGCAAAATAGGCGATTTAAAACTCAGCCGATGTGCTTGACCTTCCGCTTCACAAAACACATTCATCTCGCGTCCAATACAGGTCGCTAAAGACATGACATGGGCTTCTCTTAATGGATCTATGGGAGGGTTTGTGACTTGCGCAAATTTTTGTCTAAAATAGTCATAAATAAGGCGAGGACGTTGAGAAAGTACAGCAAATGGGGTGTCATCGCCCATTGAACCTGTTGCTTCTTGCCCATTTTCTGCAAGCACATGCAAAATGCTTTCAAGCTCTTCTTGGCTATATGCAAATTGTTTTTGATAAGTAGCTAATAAGGTGTCATCAAAGGCGCGTTGTCCTGTGGCTTGCTGCTCTGGCAACTCTTCAAACGGTGTTAAGCGTTTGACATTGCGCTCTAGCCATAGTTTATAAGGATGGCGTCTTTTTAAATCCTCATCGGTTTCGGCAGAGTGGAGAATACGTCCATGATGAGTATCGATAACCATTAGCTCGCCGGGACCGACGCGCCCTTTTTCTTGTACTTCATCTGGCTGATAATCCCAAATACCAATTTCAGAAGCACAAGTTATGATGTTATCTGTGGTAATAACATAGCGAGCAGGACGTAAACCGTTTCTATCTAGCGTACACGCAGCATAACGACCATCTGATAACACGATGCCCGCAGGGCCATCCCAAGGCTCCATATGCATTGAGTTAAAATCAAAAAATGCTCGTAAGTCATCATCCATCTGTGGATTATTTTGCCATGCTGGTGGCACTAACAACCGCATTGCACGAACAATATCCATTCCGCCATTGAGAAAAAGCTCTAGCATATTGTCGAGTGAACTTGAATCTGAGCCACTTTCATTCACAAAAGGGGCGGCACTTTGTAGATCAGGAATAAGAGGTGTATGGAATTTATAGGCACGAGCTCTAGCCCATTGGCGATTGCCGGTAATGGTATTAATTTCACCGTTATGCGCTAAATAACGAAAAGGTTGTGCAAGAGGCCATCTGGGAGTGGTGTTAGTTGAAAAACGCTGGTGGAACAAACAAATTGAAGATTCCATGCGTAGATCAGCGAGATCGGTAAAAAAGCGTGGCAGATCGATTGCCATACAAAGGCCTTTATAAATCGTCACCAAATTAGAAAGACTGCAAATATAAAAATCACTATCAGTAATACGTTTTTCAATACGTCTACGAGCAACAAAGAGTCGTCTTTCAATATCACTTATCCGCCAACCTGCGGGAGCATTAACAAAGACTTGTTCAATTAAAGGAAGAGAAGAAAGGGCGATACTGCCTAGAATATCGGTGTTAATAGGAACTTTACGCCAGCCCACAATAGAGAGTGTTTCACGTTGAAGCTCTTCTTCAATAATAAGGCGACATTGTGCCGCGATATTAGGATCTTGGCTTAAAAATAGCATTCCGACAGCGTAGTTTTTAGCTAAATGCCAGCCTTTTTCCTCAGCAACCAATTGGAAGAAACGATCGGGTTTTTGTAAAAGTAATCCACAACCATCGCCCGTTTTACCATCAGAAAGAATGGCTCCTCGATGTTGCATTCTGGCGAGGCCATGGATCGCGTTTCTGACAATTTTATGACTGGCTTGCCCTTCAATATGCGCGATCAACCCAAATCCACAATTGTCTTTTTCCTGTGTCTTTTGATAGAGCATTTTTTGCTTCCTACTTAGTTTACTGGGCACCTCAAAACAGAGCGCAAAAGGAACGTTTTGGCTCAAAGTATGTAGGTAAATTTATGGGTGCTCATCGGGTGATGTTGTGTTTGCCTAGCTTGGAGTGTTTTTTATATTGCTACGCAATGCCTTTTCAACTTATCGATAAATAAAAATGAGGTCAATGTATGAGGAGATTTGACTAGAATAAGATGAATAAGAAATTTTTTATTTTAATTTATTGATAAATAAATAAAATATCCTATTTTGTTAGGAGGTGGATACCTATTTTTAGTGTGAGTTATATCACTTTATTTAAGCCATTTCGCTTTATCACATCCTTTAATGATAAAAACGAGTAGTTAGTTATTCTAATGATTATAACAAATTTAGTTTTTTATTGTTTTTATACAATTTGTATAAAAAAAGACAAATTGAATTTTTTCTAATAAGGTCTATTTATCGTTGATATCGCTATCGTTTATGCAATTAGGTTTTGTATTATTTTTATGAATACATATATCGGAGAGGTTCTTGTTGAGAGAAAATAGAGGGTTAAATCAAACAAAGTAATGAGAAATAACCACTCTTAGCAAGATTTCTGAATGTTCGCCACTGCGCCAATTCATTTTTGGGTTATCATTCCATAGATTCAATATATTGGAGTTTTCAATGAAATTGCTCAAAGGGCTTGCCCAATACTACGTTGACTTAATGATGAGGCTGGGGCTAATTCGCTTCTCATTATTGTTGGCTTCTGCATTAGTTGTTTTAGCGATGGTTGTTCAAATGGCGGTGACATTCTTGCTTGCAGGTGATGTTACCAGTATTGACCTTGTTCGCTCTATTTTCTTTGGGCTGATTATTACGCCTTGGGCTGTCTATTTTCTTTCTGTTGTGGTTGAACAACTTGAAGAGTCACGACGCCGTTTATCTCGTATGGTGGATAAACTGGGTGTAATGCGACAGCGCGACTTAGAGCTTAACTCTCAATTAAAAGAGAATATTGAGCAATTAAACTTGGAAATTCAAGAGCGTGAAAAAGTTGAAAAAGCGCATCTTGAACTACTCGAAAAACTAAAAAGCGAAATGAAGCGTCGTGAATTGACGCAAATCGAGCTTGAACAACAATCCTCACTTTTACGATCATTCCTCGATGCCTCTCCTGACTTAGTTTATTACCGTAATGAAGATAATGAATTTTCAGGGTGTAACCGCGCGACAGAATTACTAACAGGTAAAAGCGAGAAGCAACTTATCGGTTTAACACCACTTGATGTGTATGACGAAGATATTGCGATAAAAGTGATGGAAACAGATGAAAAAGTCTTCCGTCATAATGTGTCACTCACTTATGAGCAATGGTTAGTTTATCCTGATGGGCGCAAGGCTTGTTTTGAACTGCGCAAAGTGCCGTTTTATGATCGTATTGGTAAACGTCATGGCTTAATGGGCTTTGGACGTGACATTACAGAGCGTAAGCGCTATCAAGACGCGTTAGAGAACGCGAGCCGTGATAAAACCACCTTTATCTCAACAATCAGCCACGAATTGCGTACACCGCTAAATGGTATTGTTGGATTAAGCCGTATTTTATTGGATACCGAGCTTTCGCCAGAACAACTCAATTACTTAAAAACCATCCATGTGAGTGCGATTACGTTAGGGAATATTTTTAATGACGTGATTGAAATGGATAAAATTGAGCGTAGAAAAATTCAGTTAGATAACCAGCCAATTGACTTTACTGAATTTATTTCTGATTTAGAAAACCTGTCTGGACTGTTAGTACAGCCAAAAGGATTGAAATTCACACTGGAAGCAGAAGAAACGCTACCGCATAAAATAACCTCTGATGGAACTCGATTACGCCAGATCTTATGGAACCTTATCGGTAATGCCGTGAAGTTTACCCAAGAAGGCGAAATCAAAGTACGTATTTGGCAAGAAGCGCCAGATAAGTTGTTCTTTGAAGTGAAAGATAGCGGAATTGGTATTCCAAAAAGTGAGCTGGAGAAGATCTTTGCCATGTACTATCAAGTCAATGATAGTCAAGGTGGTCGTTCTGCAACGGGAACGGGTATCGGACTTGCTGTCTCAAAACGCCTAGCACAGCATATGGGCGGTGATATTCGTGTTGAGAGTGAGTTAGGTAAGGGTTCTACCTTTACTCTCTCTATCGTCGCTCCTGCGATTGAAGAGCATCACGATATCGAAAATGATGATGAGCTCTTATTACCAGCTTTAAATATTCTGCTTGTGGAAGATATTGAGCTAAACGTAATTGTTGCTTGCTCTGTTTTAGAAAAACTGGGCAATACTGTTGATGTAGCAATGACAGGGCAAGAAGCGTTATCGATGTTTAAGCCTGATGAATATGACTTAGTGCTATTAGATATTCAATTACCGGATATGACAGGATTCGATATTTCAAGAAAATTACGTCAAGAATTCGACAGTAATGAACTACCTCCTCTTATTGCTTTAACAGCAAATGTTTTGAAAGACAAAAAAGAGTATTTGGATGCGGGAATGAATGATGTGCTAAGTAAACCACTTTCTGTGGATGCACTTACCGCGATTATCAATAAATTCTGGGGTGATGGTGCGGTTTCTGTACCATGTAATGAGTCATCGGAATTGTTGAATAAAAATGAAGAATTATTAGATATAGACATGCTGAATCAATACATCGAACTTGTCGGACCTCAATTAATCACTGATGGTCTAGATGTTTTTGAAAAGATGATGCCAAGTTATATGTCAGTCCTTGAATCTAACCTAACAGCTCGTGATGAGAAGGGGATTTCTGAGGAGGGACATAAAATTAAAGGTGCAGCGGGTTCTATTGGTTTAAAACATTTACAACAACTCGCTAAACAGATCCAATCATCAGAATTACCTGCTTGGTGGGACAATGTGCAAGAGTGGGTGGATGAGCTAGAAAGAGATTGGAGAAAGGATGTGGAAAGTTTAAGAAACTGGTTATCAGACACTAGAAAAAAATAACCCCAACCGAAGGTTGGGGTGCGCGAATACTGCGCCAACACCAGGGAAACTTTTCTATCCGCTTTTTTTGATTCTCATTACATAGGCGAATAGGATGAAACTATTCCATACATCATACAAGCAACAAAATAGCAAAGATAAGTTTTTTTGTTACAAGAAACATTTAAATATGTGATGCCGATTGGTGTTTACACCTATAAATGGGTAACTAGTAATCTACTACAAACGGAGAAAGATATGAAATCAATTGCGGTAATTTTAAGTGGCTGTGGTGTGTTCGATGGGAGTGAAATCCATGAATCAGTGCTCACAATGCTTGCTTTAAGCCAAAATAATGCTGAGGTTCATTATTTTTCACCTAATGATTTACAACCAACTGTAATTAATCATATTACAGGGGAAGAAAAATCAGAAAAAAGGAATATGATGGAAGAATCTTCTCGTATTTCTCGTGGAAAAATATCCCCTTTATCAGAGGCAAAGGCTGAAAACTTTGATGCTGTCATTATTCCTGGTGGTTTTGGTGCGGCGAAGAATTTATGCAATTTCGCAACAAAAGGGAGTGACTGTGAAATTAACAAAGATCTCTTAAGATTTGTACAAGCGATGCATCAGCAAAATAAACCATTAGGACTAATATGTATTGCACCTGTAATGTTACCAAAAATGTTAAATTCTCCAGTAAAATTAACAATTGGAAATGACGCAGAAACAGCACATGCAATCGAAAAAATGGGTGGCATCCATGTGGATTGCCCTGTTGATGATATTGTTGTTGATGAAAAATATCGTGTTGTCACAACTCCTGCGTATATGCTTGCACAATCTATTGCACAAGCACAGGTAGGTATTGAGAAACTGGTTAAGAAAGTCCTTGAGATGGCATAAATAGTAGGTAAAACAGCAGATGGTACTGGTGAGAAAGTTAAAGAAACTATTAATTATTTTAATTGCTTTATGGCTGTTAACAGTTGTGCTGTTTTCTTTTTTACCTGTACCTTTTTCTGCTGTTATGGTTCAGAGACAAATTTCTGCTTGGAGTGAGTTTGATTTCTCTTATGTATCACATTCCACTTGGGTGAGTGAAAAAGAGATAGCATCAGTGATGTATTTAGCCGTGATTGCTTCTGAAGATCAAAATTTTCCCAAACATTGGGGCTTTGATTTTGATGCTATTGAGAAAGTTTTCAAAAAAAATCATAACAACGGGAAAACATTACGTGGCGCATCGACTATTTCTCAGCAAACGGTCAAAAATCTTTTTTTATGGGATGGTCGTAGTTGGATAAGAAAAGGGCTTGAGACGGGAATGACGCCCGTTGTCGAGCTTATTTGGTCAAAAAAGCGTATTTTAACTGTATACCTGAATATTGTTGAGTTTGGTGATGGGATCTTCGGTGTAGAGCAGGCTTCCCAACACTATTTTAGAAAGCCAGCGAAACAACTCACAAGTCATGAGGCTGCACTATTAGCCGCAGTATTACCTAATCCGCATGTTTATCACGTAAATAAACCTTCTGCTTATACTCTAAAGCGGCAACAGTGGATCTTAAATCAGATGCGGCTAATGGGGGGAATTAGCTTCTTAAAGAAAAATAATTTGTCATAACTCTATAAGGTTTGAAATATCTTTCTATTAGGCTCAGCAATCTTCTCTGATAGTTTTGTTATCGCAGAGGGATCGTTAGATTGGCGAGACTGAATACGAAATTGTGAAGGCGTCATGCCGTATTTACGTTTAAAAGCATCGCAAAAATAGGCATTACTGCCAAAACCACAGCGATGACTTATTTGAAAAACAGAGTAATTGGAAAATGTCAGGTAATTTAAAGCAATCCCCATTCTGACATCCAGTAATAGCTGGCAGAACGAGACACCTTCTTTACTTAAATGCCGACGTAACGTTGATGGTGTTGTGAAAAGCGTTTTAGCCACATCTTCTAAATGCCATTTTCTTTGCGGATCTTGCGTAATTAAATGTGTAATTGCCTGATTTTTAGGCTCATCATAGTTAAATCGGAAGATATTTAAAATATCGATACCTTCTTGATACACCGCCATCAAAATAAAAAATAAACATTGCTGCATAAACATGGTTTCTTGAGATGGAGAGCCATGTGGAAGTGGTAAGCACTGTTTTAAAATTCCAAAATTGCTTTTTATCACTTCAGGAGTCGATAAATGGTAAGCAGGAAGGTGGCTTGTTAGTGGTGAACTAGATTTAATTAAAGGCTTTAGTAAAGAGAAAACAGATTGAAGCTCTGTTTCACATAAAACAAGAGTGTGCAGTTCAATCGATTTATGCGTAAATTGGCTGACTATATCGCAAGAGATTTGACTATATTTCGGAATAATAAGCGTTAAATGGCTAGATACATCAATAGTTTGCCCATTGATGCAAATCGTACCTTTTGCGCCACTAACCATCGCTATCATCGGGTTTTCGATGTAAAACGTTTTTAAAGACATTTGGTTAGAGGACAGGATATGTTTGTATTCCATGATCTCCGATATACCGTAGGCAAGTTAAGCATTAATCTTGCTTAAATGAACAATACTCAAAATTAGCTCATTTGTTGTATAAACTGATAAGCCACGTCTAGAATAATAAATAGAGAGATTATTCTAATTTAAATTAGTGTTGTCATGCAAAGCAGAATGAGAGTGAAGCAGAATATAATCTTGTTGGTAAAACATGACAATATAGATATCTGCTCATTTTTTACATTTATTTTAAACAGTGTCATTTTTTCTAAATAAATTGTTATTTATTCAAAACGCATTTTTCGTAATAAGGTGTAGAATCGCGCGTCACAGACGAAGGAGATTATCCTGTTCTTAGGATATCACTGTTTGTCTTTTATCCACACCCTATCCAACATTCATTAGCTTATTTTCTATTTGATTTTGAATGACTCAATCTTATGGATAGCGCTGTATGTATTCACGTATTTTCCTGATTTATTGATAATTTTGCCGAGTTGGCAGGAGTGAGTATGTCTGACTTTTCAGGGAAGGGTTGGCTTGCTGAAATCGTTTTACGTTATGAAGTAAAACGAGAAATAACACGTCTTACAGAAAAGCGCCATATCGGCCCATTAATGGTTCAGCGTCCTTTTTATCCTGAGCAAGGTATTGCACACACTTATTTGCTTCACCCCCCTGGTGGTGTGGTTGGTGGCGATAACCTATTGATTAATATTGATGTGCAACCCCAAGCACATGCATTGCTCACAACACCCGGAGCCACTAAATTTTACCGTAGTGCTGGCGGTGTTGCTCGGCAAGTTCAAACCTTAAAAGTGGCAGATAATGGTTTTTTAGAGTGGTTACCTCAAGAAAATATCTTTTTTCCTGAAGCCCAAGTTCGCTTAGAAACACATATTTATATTGCACCTACTGCCAGATTTATAGGTTGGGAAATCCAATGTTTTGGTCGTCCCGTTTTAAATGAATGGTTTGAAGATGGCAATGTAAAAGGACGTTTAAATTTCTATATTGATGAAAAACTGACATTAACTGAGTCGCTTTTTGTCGATGGTTTACAAAAAAGATCGGCTGCCATGCGTGAGTTTCCGATGCTGGGATCACTTTATATTTATCCCGCAACGGGCGAATTAAAAAGCCTTATTCAACAAAGTATCGAGGCTTTCTCAGCTTCTTACGATCATAATGTCGAATATGGTTTAACGGATGTAGACAGTATTTTAGTTTTACGGTTATTAGGCTCGCAAACAGAGCCGATGATGGCGTGTTTTGCTCAAGTTTGGCAAACCGTCAGACAACACTGGTTAGGGTATTGCCCTGAGCCGCCTCGTATATGGGCGACATAATCGTTAATTTTAGGAGCAGAAATGGAATTAACACCAAGAGAAAAAGATAAATTACTGCTTTTTACAGCGGGTCTTGTTGCTGAAAGACGTTTAGCGAAAGGGCTCAAGCTTAATTATCCTGAAGCGGTTGCACTTATCAGTTGCGCCATTATGGAAGGGGCGAGAGAGGGTAAAACCGTTGCCCAATTGATGAGTGAAGGGCGCACTGTTTTGACGGCGGAGCAAGTCATGGAAGGTGTGCCAGAAATGATCAAAGACATCCAAGTGGAATGCACATTCCCAGATGGTACAAAACTTGTTTCTATTCATGATCCTATTGTGTAGGTAATAACATGATACCCGGTGAAATTAGAGTTAACCAAGCATTAGGCGATATCGAACTTAATGCAGGTCGAGAAACAAAAACAATACAGGTTGCCAATCATGGCGATAGACCCGTGCAAGTCGGCTCTCATTATCATTTTTATGAAGTGAATGAGGCGCTGAAATTTGAACGAGAAGGCACATTAGGTTTTCGTTTAAATATTCCAGCGGGCATGGCGGTTCGTTTTGAACCGGGTCAAAGCCGTACGGTTGAATTAGTGGCTTTTGCTGGAAAGCGTGAAATTTACGGCTTTCATGGCAAGGTGATGGGTAAATTGGAGAGTGAGAAAAAATGAAAACTATCTCACGTCAAGCTTATGCAGATATGTTTGGCCCAACAACGGGTGATCGTCTGCGATTAGCCGATACTGAGCTTTTTCTTGAAATTGAAAAAGACTTCACCACTTATGGCGAAGAGGTCAAATTTGGTGGCGGTAAAGTTATTCGCGATGGTATGGGGCAAAGTCAGGTCGTCAATGCTGAATGTGTCGATGTGCTTATCACAAACGCCATTATTTTAGATCATTGGGGTATCGTAAAAGCAGATATCGGTATTAAAGATGGTCGCATTGTGGGTATCGGTAAAGCGGGTAATCCTGATGTTCAACCTAATGTGGATATCGTTGTGGGACCTGCCACAGAAGTAGTTGCGGGTGAAGGCAAAATTGTTACTGCTGGTGGCGTTGATACGCATATTCACTTTATCTGCCCTCAACAAGCACAAGAAGGTTTAGTGTCTGGTGTCACCACGTTTATTGGTGGTGGTACAGGACCCGTTGCAGGAACAAATGCAACCACAGTAACGCCGGGTATTTGGAACATGCACCGCATGTTAGAAGCCGTTGATGAATTACCTATCAATGTGGGTTTATTCGGTAAAGGTTGTGTGAGTAAACCTGAAGCGGTTCGCGAGCAAATTGAAGCCGGTGCTATTGGTCTAAAAATTCACGAAGACTGGGGCGCAACACCAATGGCAATTCATAACTGCCTTAATGTTGCCGATGAAATGGATGTGCAAGTCGCTATTCACTCTGACACCTTAAATGAAGGTGGTTTCTACGAAGAAACTGTAAAAGCGATAGCAGGTCGTGTGATCCACGTTTTCCATACAGAAGGCGCGGGTGGTGGGCACGCACCTGACGTAATTAAGTCAGTTGGTGAGCCGAATATTCTACCTGCTTCCACTAATCCAACAATGCCTTATACCATTAACACTGTTGATGAGCATCTTGATATGTTGATGGTTTGCCATCACCTTGATCCGTCTATTCCTGAAGATGTGGCTTTTGCTGAATCTCGTATTCGCCGTGAAACCATCGCAGCAGAAGATATCTTACATGATATGGGTGCTATTTCTGTTATGTCGTCAGACTCACAGGCAATGGGACGCGTAGGTGAAGTTATTCTTCGTACTTGGCAATGTGCGCACAAAATGAAATTACAGCGTGGCACATTAGAAGGTGATACCGCTGAAAGTGATAACCATCGCATTAAGCGTTATGTGGCGAAATACACTATCAATCCTGCTTTAGCACATGGTATTGCACACGAAGTCGGCTCTATTGAGAAAGGTAAATTAGCGGATCTGGTTTTATGGGACCCAGCTTTCTTTGGTGTGAAACCAGCGTTGATCATGAAAGGTGGCATGGTGGCTTATGCGCCAATGGGTGATATTAATGCGGCTATTCCAACACCTCAGCCTGTGCATTATCGTCCAATGTATGCTTGCTTAGGTAAAGCGAAATATCAGACGTCGATGATCTTTATGTCAAAAGCGGGTATCGACGCAGGTGTACCTGAAAAACTAGGCTTAAAGAGTTTAATTGGTCGTGTTAAAGGCTGTCGTAATATCACTAAAGCTTCGATGATCCACAATAGTTATGTGCCACATATCGAGCTTGATCCTCAAACCTATATTGTGAAAGCTGATGGCGTGCCATTAGTGTGTGAACCTGCAACGCAATTACCAATGGCACAACGCTATTTCCTCTTTTGATTAGTGTTTTACCGAGACTGTAGAGAATGAAAAGATTTACTCAACTTATTGATAAGCAAAAAGCACTTCAAATAGTAACGCCAGAAACACAGGCTCTTACTTTATGCCTAACGATGGATGAAAGAACCAAAAGTCGTTTAAAAGTGACGTTAAGTGATGGGCAAGAAGCAGGGCTATTTTTGCCTCGCAGTACGGTGCTAAAAGAGGGTGATATCTTACTGTCAGAAGATAATACGCTAGTCACAATTGAAGCGGCAAAAGAGCAAGTTTCAACAGTATATAGTGACGATCCGCTGTTGTTGGCTCGTGTTTGTTACCACTTAGGTAATCGTCATGTTCCATTACAAATCGAAGCGGGTTGGTGTCGTTATTTTCACGATCATGTTTTAGATGATATGGCGAGAGGTTTAGGTGCCAATGTGGTTGTGGAGTTAGAGAAATACCAGCCTGAGCCGGGCGCTTATGGTGGATCGTCAGGTGGTCATCATCATCATCACTCTCATGACGATCATCACCATCATCACTAATTATTTGAACAAGGGAGCTTATTGATGCTTGCAGATCTACGCTTATATCAATTAGTCAGTCCTTCTTTACCAGTGGGATCGTTTACTTATTCTCAAGGGTTAGAGTGGGCGATTGAAAAGGGCTGGGTTTGTTGTCCTCAAACATTAGCGGACTGGCTAAGTACCCAAATGGCCGGCACTTTAGCAACGTTAGAGCTCCCTATCTTACGGCGATTACAAGAAAATTTGGCTCAAGCCAAAATGAGTGAAGTGAAGTATTGGTGTGATTTTATTGTCGCAAGCCGTGAAACTAAAGAGTTGCGACAAGAAGAGCGCCAACGAGGAATTGCTTTTGCTCGTTTACTTCCTCAATTAGATATTGAGTTAGATGAAACCTTACAAGCTTGTGTAAAACAGACACAACTCATGGCATTTGCGTTAGCTGCCGTGAAATGGAATATTTCTGCTGAAAAGTTATGTTGTGCTTACGCTTGGGGTTGGCTTGAAAATACGGTGATGTCAGGAGTAAAACTGATCCCTTTAGGGCAAAGTGCGGGACAGAAACTATTGTTTACATTAGCAGAGCAGATCCCTGTAATTGTTGAGCAATCCGCACATTGGCCCACTGAAGATATTGGAAGTTTTACACCTGCGCAAATTATTGCCAGTAGTCGCCATGAAACACAATACACTCGACTTTTTCGTTCATGAGAAATCTATATGCAAGAATATAATCAACCACTCCGTATTGGTGTTGGTGGCCCTGTTGGATCAGGAAAAACGGCACTGTTAGAAGTTCTTTGTAAAGCGATGCGCGACACCTATGAAATCGCGGTTGTGACTAATGATATTTATACTCAAGAAGATGCCAAGATCTTAACGCGTGCTGAGGCATTAGATGCGGATCGTATTATTGGTGTTGAAACGGGCGGTTGTCCTCATACTGCTATTCGTGAAGATGCATCAATGAACCTTGCCGCGGTTGAAGAATTAGCAATGCGCCACAAAAATCTTGATATCGTTTTTGTGGAAAGTGGTGGTGATAACTTAAGTGCGACATTTAGCCCAGAGCTTGCTGATTTAACCATTTATGTGATTGATGTGGCTGAAGGGGAAAAAATTCCACGTAAAGGTGGTCCCGGTATTACACACTCAGATCTATTAGTCATTAATAAAATCGATCTGGCACCTTATGTTGGCGCATCATTAGAAGTGATGGAAGCAGACACCGCAAGAATGCGTCCAGTGAAGCCTTATGTTTTCACAAATCTAAAAGAAAAAGTCGGCTTGGAAACTATTATCGATTTTATCATCGATAAAGGCATGCTAAGACGCTAATAGCTTGCTGAGTAAAGGTGAGTTTTAATCGAGAAAGAAACAGTCAGTATCGGTCATTTTATAAAGACCGATACTGTCAGGATAATATAAAAACGATATTAGTAATCAGATTAGTTAAGGTAGGTAAATGCAGTGGTTACTTTTACTACACCTTTGGTTTCACTGGCAATTTTCGCAACCGCGGCCCCTTCTTGGCGAGTCAAAATACCAAATAAGAACACTTCACCATTTTCAGTGATCACTTTTACAGAAGAAGATTTTACTGAATCACTGCCTAAAATCTGAGAGCGAACTTTGGTTGTTAACCATGTATCTGAAGATGCTGTACCTAATGTCACAGGCTCGCCTTGGCGCACTTCGTTGTAGACGTTATTTACGCCTTCAACCTTACTTGCAACTTGTTTTGCAGTATTCGCAACAGACATATCAGGGCTTTGACCGGTTAACAGGATATTGCCTTGATAAGCCGTAGCTACGATACGTGAATTGCTTTTCTTGATCTGTTCGTTTTTGTTTAGAGCACCAGAAACACGTGCTTCCAAAGTACCATCGTCAACTTGTTGCCCTAATGAGCGAGGATCGGTTGCAGTTTTACCCGCAACTGCGGCAGTGCCGACAACCGCTGCGCCGATACAACCTTGCAGTAAAAGTGCAGAACACAGCACTGCGGTGATAGGAAGCAATTTCATAGTAACTCCTTAGTCATCCTGATGTGGGAATAATGTATTATCAATTAAATCACAGAGACAATTGACTGTTAGCATCTGAACTTCCTGTATTCTGACGGTGCGTTGAGATGGAATACGAATTTCAACGTCTTGAGGGCCTAATAATCCGGCAAGCTCTCCGCCATCATAGCCTGTTAATGCAACAATGGTCATATCTCGTGTAACAGCGGCTTCAACGGCTTTAATAATACTTCTACTGTTACCGTGAGTTGAGATAGCAAGTAGCACATCTCCAGCTTGTCCTAATGCACGCACTTGTTTTGCATAGATTTCATCGTGCTGCTGATTCCCCATAATTGCAGTCATCACAACGCTATCTGTGTTTAACGATAATGCAGGTAAGCTTGGGCGCTCTGTTTCAAAACGATGGATCATGCTTGCGGCAAATCGCTGTGCTGTTGCTGCTGAGCTACCGTTTCCACAGCTTAATACTTTATGGCCGTTTAACAAAGATTGAACCATCATCATGGCGGCTCTGGAAATGGCATCTGGTAATGCTTCTGCTGCTGCAATTTGAGTTTGAATACTCTCTGTAAAGCAGACTTTGATTCTATCAAGCACGTTAAGACCTATATAATCTAATTTAACGAATAAATTCCGTATAATCGAGAATGTTTTTTAACCATATTAACTGGCGTTGATTAAATGCACAAATATCAAAACGACAGTCTGATGTCTCGATGCTTTCTTGGCGTTGTGCTAACCAACATTTTGCTGTACGCCATAAGCGACGCCGTTTTGAGGTGGTAATAGAGCTTATTGCATCACCAAATAAGATGTTACGTCTAAAACGAACCTCAACAAATACCCATGTCCTCTTTTCCTGCATAATAAGATCAATTTCTCCACAGGGAAATCGGACATTACGCTCAATCAATACTAATCCTTGTTGGCGCAAATATTTTAGCGCTTTTTGCTCATAGTATAGCCCTAAAAAATAAGGGCTTTTAGAAAAAATCATCCATGATTTCCTTCTTTATCTCACTCATAAAATAAACCGCCATTATGGCGGTTTATTTTAATGATAACTAAATGCGTGTATTACTGTGCAACAGGTTCAATCTTACCTTGTTTAAATTGCATCCAAGGAAGTTGTCTATAAACAGTACAGTTATTTTCAACACGTAATGAGCCTGAAATACCATTAAAACGCAATGTGCCTTTTGTCAGATCATTGTAATTGTTTGCTAATGACCATGCATCAATTCCCATAGCATAAAGACGCATTAATGAGTAATCGTTCGCAAATTTGCTTGATGCTTTTTGCATTAACGGCAAATTAGCGCCAGTCATCAATGGAATATCACTAAACTGAATACCATCCATTTCCATACGGAAATCAGGACCTGTTCCACCTTGGTTACTGCGTGAACTCACATAAATTGGTGGACGTTTTTGGGTGCTGATTGCCATATCAATCATTGGCTTAATTAAGGTTAATTCATCGCTAGTCGCAATGATATAAACAGAATCAATGGCACCACCTGCTGATGGAATAGATTGAGTCTCTAATGGTAAAGGTGCATTAGCCGTTGGTAGAACAGGCGTACCTGTCATGCGAATACCTACACCACGGTTGATAGAGGCTTTTAAGCTTTCAACAGAACTAAAAGTTTGTTGTAAAACGGTGCCACCACCAGTGCGTTGCCACTCATCAGCAAATGTTTGTGCCATTCTTTGACCAAATTTATTATCAGGAACAATAATTAATGGATTTGATTTTTGTTGCTGACGTAAATGTTGTGCCGCATTACGGGTTTCATCTTCTGGTGAAAGAGAGAAGAAACAAACGGTTGTTGCTGAAGGAACACTGTCTAATTCATTTAATGCTAATACAGGTAAGCTACTTTGAAGTTCAATCGTCTTCATGACTTCAGGTTTTAGCAGAGGGCCGACAATTAAGTTAGCACCATCTTGCTGTACTTTCTTCAGTAAAACGTCGATAGATTGGCTATTGGTATCATAAACAATCACTTGGCGAGAGTTTTGTGCAACAGGATCTAAGCGTAATGTCGTATCACCAGAAAATGTTGAGCTCTCTTTTTCTTGATCTTGAGTCGCTGGCGTATTTTCTGTTGTTTCTTTTGCCGTATCTGTTGTTGCTGTATCAGTTGTTGGTGTTTCAGTATTTTTGATACCTAATTCTTCTAAAATTGAATTAAGGCTATCGTCATTTTTAGGCGCTTGTGGCGCTGGCATTGCTTGAGGCTGTGGTAAACCACTTTGCGCATCAAGGAAGCCTTGACGAATAGCTTCACCAAAAACTTTTGCTTGCCCAGTTAAAGGTAACAATAATGCGATTTGGCTACTTGCACTCACAGAAGGCTGTGAAAGACGTAATAATGATGCTGGAAGTGTTAATGCAGCTGGATTACGAGGATAGCGAGTTTGCCACTCTCTGACCGCTGTTGATAACTTATCAGCATCGTCTTTGTTGTATTCATAGGTATTCAGTAAGTCTAACCAACCTTGCAGCGTATTTTCATCTGCTTTGATAACAACACCACGGCGTTGTTCTGGTGTAAGTTTGGTTAGCGTGAGCCATGTATCATCAATATTTTTCTGATGCAGTTGAGGATCAGTAATTAATGTTTCTAACCCAATATAGGCTCTAATAACATCTAAAGATGCCAGCCCTTGAGCGTCATCAATCACTTTTTGAAATTGTTTCATCTCCATTTCTGCTTTTGCAGCGGGAGTGAGAGGTTGTTCTTGTTGCCCCGTCAGGGTACAACCTGACATAATCAGCGCAGAGAGTATCGCAGTATAGGATAAACCTGTTTTAAAACGCACAAAAATTGAGGAAAGCATACTGTACCCAGTGATGTTTTATAATTATGCTCAATTTTAAATCGGTCATTCGGAATAAACAATGAATCAACCTAATCGAGCAGCGGTAACGACATCCACACTGTACATAGTACCCACACCTATTGGTAATCTGGGCGATATCACCCAGCGGGCACTTGATGTGCTGTCTCATGTCGATTTAATTGCTGCAGAAGATACCCGTCATACAGGGCTTCTATTACAGCATTTTGCCATTAACGCACGTTTGTATGCGTTACATGATCATAATGAACAGCAAAAAGCAGATCAATTAATTAGCAAATTACAACAGGGGCTAAGTATCGCATTAGTCTCTGATGCAGGTACACCATTAATTAACGATCCTGGCTATCATTTAGTCAATCAATGTCGTAAGAATGGCATAAATGTCGTGCCATTACCCGGCGCTTGTGCAGCTATTACGGCACTGTCTGCGGCAGGGCTTCCTTCAGATCGTTTCTGCTACGAAGGCTTTTTACCTGCAAAAACCAAAAGTCGTCAGGACTGTTTACGTGCATTATCAGAAGAGCCTCGTACATTGATTTTTTATGAATCAACACATCGGCTGTTAGATAGTTTAGCTGATATGGTGACAGTTTGGGGTGAAGATCGCTATGTAGTATTAGCGAGAGAGCTCACAAAAACGTGGGAAACTATTCAAGGCATGCCTGTTGGTGAATTACTTAAATGGGTTCTTGAAGATGAAAACCGCCGTAAAGGTGAAATGGTATTAATTGTTGAGGGTTATGACAAACCTGTTGATGACGATTTTTCTCCAGAAGTATTACGGACATTGGCGATTTTACAAAAAGAGTTACCACTGAAAAAAGCAGCCGCAGTCACTGCTGAAATTTATGGTGTGAAGAAAAACGCACTCTATAAGCATGTCATTGAGCAAAATGGTGAAGCTCAAGACGAGTAAAGTGATTTTTTAGCTTCTTTTGCTATACATTTTCTACCAAAATCCCTATAATCCGCACCCTGAGTTGACTAGACAACCGCTGCTTTATCGTTGTCCCTTCGGGGGAGACGGATAGAGGGGAGGAAAGTCCGGGCTCCACAGGGCAGGGTGCCAGATAACGTCTGGGAGGCGCGAGCCTACGACAAGTGCAGCAGAGAGTAAACCGCCGATGGCCTGTTTACAGGATCAGGTAAGGGTGAAAGGGTGCGGTAAGAGCGCACCGCGCAACTGGTAACAGTTTGTGGCATGGTAAACTCCACCCGGAGCAAGACCAAATAGGGGTTCTTATGGTGCGGCCCGCATTGAACCCGGGTAGGTTGCTGGAGCCAGCGCGCAAGTTCTGGCCTAGATGAATGGTTGTCCACGACAGAACCCGGCTTAACGGTCAACTCACCTCATAAAAAACCCTCGATTCACATTGTGTTTCGAGGGTTTTCTGTTTTTAAGCCCATCTAAATTGATTATCACGAGATAATATCAATAAATAAGCCACGAAACTCAGCCGAGCTTTTCAATGTAATACTCTGGCTATCTTGAATAAAAGCCCCATCACCACACTGAATTTGCCCATTTTCTTGTGTTGATGTTTGCAAATAGGTGCCACCTTTTATGGATTGCAAAAAGCCTTTCTGTCCTTTTATTGGCAGTGTAATTTCATCACCTGCTTGCAAATGAATATGATAAAGCCAGATGGTTTGCCTTAACATTAACGAGCCATCATCACCGGTAGGTGAGGCTAATAATTGATATTTTAAATTTTCATCTAATACCAATTTTTGTGAGGCGACGCTTTCTTGTTGTGGACACGCATTTAACCACAACTGGATACGAGTTAATGGCGTATCAGGACTACTGTTTTTCTCTATATACGTATCAGTATTATGCGGTGAAATAAGTAAGCACTCATTTTCTTTTGCCGTTACTGTACGCCCCATATTATCAAGGTATGTTGCTTCCCCTTGAAGAATAAGGTTAACCACATCCACATGAGGATAGGTCTTTGCTTTAAATTCAGAATTTGGGGCAAGCACTTCTTGGTTGAGTACTCTTAGCGTGCCATAGTCTAAAAAATGAGGGTCAAAGTAGTGGCCAAAGGAAAATGTGTAGCGAGCTTGTAGCCAACCATAATCCGCTTTACCACACTGTTGTGCTGTTCTGTATTTTATCATAGCGGTATTTTTCGAGTAGATTATCAATATATTTATCATAGAGGTATGGACTGTCTATTGTTAGCAAGTTAATCTGGTGCCTATAATCAAATTATTTGATAGAGATAAGTATAATGAGTAAAGACAAAGCAATTACGTTGGAATCTTTACGAGTCATGGATGCCATTGATCGTAGAGGGAGTTTTGCAGCTGCGGCTGATGAACTAAATCGAGTTCCATCGGCACTCAGTTATACCATGCAAAAATTAGAAGAAGATTTAGATGTTGTCCTTTTTGACCGTTCTGGCCATAGAACTAAATTTACCAATGTTGGTAGAATGCTTCTTGATAGAGGGCGCATATTACTTGAGGCTGCTGACAAATTAACGTCAGACGCAGAAGCCTTAGCAAGAGGCTGGGAGCCACATATCACTATTGTTTGTGAAGCGCTCACTCCTGCATCTCGACTCTTTCCGTTGGTCGATAAATTAGCTGAAAAATCCAATACGCAACTCTCTTTAGTAACCGAAGTCTTAGCGGGCGCTTGGGAAAGCTTAGAAAGCGGTAAATGTGATATTGTGATTTCACCCGATATGCATTTTCGTACTTCGTCTGAAATCAACTTTCGCCCTTTATACAATACCACCAGTGTTTACGTTGCCAGCCCAGATCACCCAATTCATAACGAACCAGAGCCATTAGCAGAAGAAACTCGCTTAAAATATCGGGGTATTGCGATTGCAGATACCGCAAGAGAGCGTCCTGTATTGACAGTATTGCTGTTAGATAAACAGCGCCGTTTGACGGTCAGTTCTATTGAAGATAAACGCCGAGCATTAATTGCAGGTTTAGGTGTGGCGACAATGCCGATTGATTTAATTGAAGATGATATCAAAGAAGGGCGTTTACGTGTTGTTGGCCCTGAATATCACCATGAAAATAATATTATTATGGCATGGCGAAGAGATAGTATGGGCGAAGCTAAATCGTGGTGTCTGCGTGAAATACCTAAACTCTTTGCAAGCGATAAAAAATAATTAAAAAAATATAAATAATGAGTAAGTTTTATTTTAAGCAAACAAAAAAGATCCCCTAGGGGATCTTTTTTATTTCTAAATTCGTTATTACCAGTTTTTATTGAAAATACGATCTAAGCTCCATTTACCCGGGCCTGTCACAACCAGTAATAAATATCCGCCTGCAATTGTCATGTTTTTCATAAACATTAATTGGTTCATGCCTTCAGCAAAATTACTGTGGAACAGTAATGCGGTTAAGAGAGTAAAGACCGCGGTAAAGATTGCTGTGGTGCGAGTTAAGAAACCAAATAAGATGGCTAATCCACCGCCTAATTCTAATAAAATAGTTAGTGGTAATAAGAAACCGGGAACGCCCATTGCTTGCATATATTGCTGTGTACCTTCGTAACCACCAATTTTTCCGTAGCCTGCGCTGATAAATAAAATCGGCATTAAAATACGGGCAACTAATAACGCAATGTCTTCAAATTTTTTCATGATGTTTATTCCTAATTAAACTCTATTATCTGCAATGTATATCTGTTTATATTTGTATTTTCGTTGGTTAATTTTCTATTTTTAGAATTAATAACCACGGCTACGGTGTGAGATATACAATAATGGCAAATTGAAAAAGAGGATATTAAGAAGAATTAACATTCTTAGACAAAAAAATTGATGTTCAATCTGAGGTTTTTTTGAATGACTTCTGTATTGCTCGAATGAGGCCAATTGCACCGATGGCACGTTGTCCTAACCGTATGATTTTTTTAGGATGTTTAATACTGTAAAGCGAGATAACACTAGCACCGACTAGAAATACGGGTTTTAAAGAGACTAACATTCGCCACGCTTTATCATAAGGTTCTGTCACATCAAGCCAAGTTTGTGTGCTTTGCCCTAAATCAGAGCGCTGTTGCTGAATTTTATTCAACAACAGCTTTTTACGTCTTGCGAGGATCGCTTGTTTATTTTGTCTGTTCATCATGATATTGCTCCAAAAGACGTTTATCTAATTCCAATTGCTGGCGAGTATCGCCCAACAAGGTGGAATTTCGTGCTTTTCTTAATGTCATGATGGCACCAATCAGTGCACAGAAAAGTAAAGTAGCGGTTGTGATGGCTAAAGCATAGACTCGATATTCAGGTGGAATAACCCAAAAAATCAGTATAAGCAGGCTCATTAGGCCAAAGGCAGTGAGTAACAGTGTGACACCAGCCATTAAAATAAGCTGGATCAGGGTCGTTTTTTCTTCTTCCAGTTCAATGGCGATTAGCCGTAGGCGAGTTTCAACCATGCCTATCATAATCGCGCCAATTTTACTGAGAGAATTCAGAACCCCGGATGCGGGGCCCTGTGGTCTTTGAGTATCACTCATTATAAATTAGCGTTTTGCTAGTAGAACACCAAGAACAACACCAACAGCCGCACCAATACCGACACCTGTCCATGGGTTTTCACGAACATAGTTATCCGCTTTTCCGGCAATTTCTTTGGTGTTATCGACAATTTCTCGACCTGCATCGCTAAGTTTTGCACGAGAGCCTTTTATCGCCGATTCTGCTTTTGCACGCAGGCTTTGGATTTCTTCTTTGGATTTATCTGCAGAGGAGTTCAGCACTTCTTCTAGAGTATCAGCAAGAGATTTTAATTCACCGCGCAGATCTTCATTTGAACGTTGATGAGACATAATTAACTCCTTTAATAGAGATAGATGTGATACTTATAACAATAGACTAATTTTACCGCTTAATGAAATTAAATAACGACTTATTGGTAAAAAAAAGAGATAAATCTTAATAGATATCCGCAGTTAAAAGAGTGAGAGGGGGTTAAGGCGAGTGTATAGCGAAATAAAATAAAGGCCTGTTCAATTAAATGAAACAGGCCTTTGTCATTTTTTCTTACTGCTTTTTATGGTAGTCGGAATATCTTTATATTATTTGAATATCTTACACTTTCGCTTTTTTCTTTTTAATAACAACCCAGATGCTACCAATTAATCCCATCACCAATAGGCAAACAGGTAATAGCATAAGGATATTCATTAAATGGTGTTCGTACTGACGAAATAGTGGGCTGTTACCTAATATATAACCCAATGTGGTCAGTATACCGACCCATAAAAGTCCACTTAACCAATTGAAAATTTGAAAGCGAGTATTATTTAACCCAGCAAGGCCGGCAATTGTTGGTAACAATGTTCTAACGAACGCTAAAAAGCGACCAATAAGTAATGCAGCTAAGCCATGACGATGAAAAAGCCCATGTGCACGTTGGTGATAATGTTCTGGTAGATGCGATAGCCAACTGCGTACTAATTTCGTATTACCAAGCCATCGCCCTTGAAGATAGCCCAACCAACAACCTAGGCTCGCTCCTGCGGTCAAAATAAGTAAGGTCAATGGAAAATCCATTGTATCTTTAGCAATTAACACGCCCACTAAAATTAATAAGCTATCTCCTGGTAAGAAAGCTGCGGGCAATACTCCGTTTTCTAGGAATAGTATGGTGAATAATAAAATGTAGATAATCCATATTAATGAAGGATTAGCTAAGGTTTCGTAATCTTGATGCCATAGCGCCAAGAATAGCTCTCTTACGATTTCCATATAAAAGGCTTCCTAAAACTGAGTCATTTGGGGGTAAATATAAAATCAATAGGTGTTGTAATCTATTTACCCGTTTTCTACTTCATAGGGTCTATTTTTCATTGTTTAAAACAGCAACACTCTAACAAAATCAGGAAAAACTAGACAGAAAATTTTTCAACTCGATGACTACACGAGTTACACATAGGTATTGAGTCTTCAAAAATAGACATCTAATCTCTTTTTGAGTTCAGAGTAGGGAATTTTTTAAAAGAAAACCTTAAGACAATGGATAATAAAAAACGGCGTTTCATGTCTTATTTAGATGATAAAAGATAAATTTTTAATATTAATTGAGAGAAAATAAAACGTTATCTTGTTTATATTGTTCGTCTTTTACTGTTTATTATTTATTCAAAATAAGGGTGATTAGAGCGGATAATTGTTAGTTATAATGTTAACAAAAAAGACTATCAGTTGATTAAAAAAACCAAAAAGAAAAGAAATAAAATAAAAAGTAAGTAAGATAACGAAGTATAACTTACTGATAATAATAATTTCTTTCATTTCGCGTTGGTATACTAAAAAGAACAAAATCCTATTATGATCACAGTTATGTTATTTTATTGTTAACAAAAACGGTTAATGCTGTATATTTTGCATAATCAGCTTTTCAGCGCGATTCAATTCCTTATACTGGCATTGCAAACACTCAATAATGCCTTTTTTAAATATTATTTTAAGTAATGGAATAGCTATGGATAAACAACAATCCAGAGTCTTCAGCCTGTTCTTTAAGGGAAGCCTCGTCAAACAAATACTCATTGGTTTAGTTGCAGGGATCTTACTTGCTTGGTTAGCACCAGAAGCTGCCAAGATGATGAGCTTACTAGGTACCCTGTTTATTAGTGCATTGAAAGCTGTAGCACCTATCTTAGTATGGGTACTGGTTATGGCTTCGATTGCTAATCACCGTCAAGGGCAAAAATCGAATATTCGCCCAGTATTAATATTATATCTGTTAGCAACGTTCTTTGCTGCGTTAACCGCAGTTGTTGCAAGCTTTATGTTCCCATCTGTTTTAACGCTGGTTGTTAATGAATCACAACTGTCACCACCTGAAAATATTGCTGAAGTGCTTAAAGGCGTATTAATTAATGTGGTTGCAAACCCTGTTGATGCACTTATCAATGGTAACTATATGGGTATTCTAGCGTGGTCTATCGGGCTGGGCTTAGCATTACGCCATGCAAAAGATACCACTAAAGCCTTAACGCAAGATTTAGCTGACGCAGTAACGAACGTAGTACGTGTTGTTATTCGTTTAGCACCTATCGGTATTTTTGGTTTAGTGTCATCAACTATCGCAACAACAGGCTTTGAAGTTCTCGCAGGTTACTTACAAGTTCTTGTGGTACTACTTGGCTGTATGCTGTTTGTTGCTTTAGTCGTGAACCCATTGATTGTATTTTGGAAAATTCGCAGTAATCCATATCCATTAGTGTGGGCATGTCTGCGTGAAAGTGGTGTAACAGCCTTCTTTACACGTAGCTCAGCAGCAAACATTCCTGTGAATATGGCAATGTGTCGTCGTATGAATTTAAACGAAGATACTTATTCTGTTTCAATTCCATTAGGTGCAACCATCAATATGGGTGGTGCGGCGATTACTATCACTATTTTGACATTAGCCGCAGTAAATACACTGGGTATGCCTGTTGATGTACCAACGGCATTGTTATTAAGCCTTGTTGCTGCAATTTGTGCATGTGGTGCATCGGGTGTTGCTGGTGGTTCTTTACTGTTAATTCCACTGGCTTGTAGCATGTTCGGTATTAGCAATGATATCGCTATGCAAGTGGTTGCAGTAGGTGTGATGATTGGTGTATTACAAGATTCAGCAGAAACGGCACTTAACTCATCAACAGACGTTCTCTTTACTGCAACAGTCTGTATTGCTGAAGATAATCGTATTTCAGATAATCCATTAACTGAAAAAAATAATGGGTAAAAAGGGTAAGTAGTAAGACAGGAAGATGCTGTAAAAATAATAATCAATAATAAAAAATAGAACCCCACATTTATGTGGGGTTTCTTTTTGTTATTTTATCGTCATGTTAACGGTTTAAATGGCGAGTGCTAGCTCAGTTCCTTGTCTAATAGCGCGTTTTGCATCTAATGCACTGGCATCTTTCGCTCCGCCAATAAGATGAACTGTTTTGTTTTCTTTTTCTAAAGGTGCAAATAAAGGGTGATAAGCGCGTTGCCCTGTACACAATATAATATTATCAGCCATAAGAAATTGTTGTTTTCCATCTTGTTCAACCACAAGACCTTCTGGCGTAATTTTTTGATAATGACAGTGTGTTAAGAATTTAACGCCTTTTTTCTCTAATGTTAGCCTGTGTATCCAACCTGTTGTTTTACCCAAACTTAAACCTATCTTTCCGGCTTTACGCTGTGTCATCACAATGTGTTTAGTATCGTCTTTAAAGTGATCTGTGGGCTTGATGCCACCACGAGATGAAAGCGTCGGATCAATGCCCCATTCTTTGTTAAAAGCACAAGGACTTAAGCTACTGCATTGCCCTTTTTGCGTAAGATAAAGACCGGTATCAAAGCCAATACCTCCGCTACCAACAATCACCACATTTTTACCCACAGGTTGATGGTGTTTTAAAACATCAAGGTAAGTTTTAACTATCTCATTATCTTGCCCTTCAATGTCTGGGCTGTGAGGAGTAACACCACTGGCTAAAATAACCTCGTCAAAGTTTTTAAGATGATGAGGAGTGGCTTCAGTATTATTTTTAACAATGACACCCGTGAGTTGTAGTTGCCGTTTAAAGTAACGTAGGGTTTCTTGAAACTCTTCTTTACCGGGGATTTGGCTAGCAATGTTCAGTTGCCCACCAATAACATCTTCTTTTTCAAACAGCGTGACATGATGACCACGTTTCGCAGCAGTTACTGCAAAAGATAATCCCGCAGGACCAGCACCAACAACCGCTAATTTTTTAGGCTGTTGGGTTGGAATAACCAGAAGTTCGGTTTCTCGGCAAGCAAAAGGATTAACCAAACAAGAGGCTGTTTGACCTGAAAATATTTCATCAAGGCACGCTTGATTACAAGCAATGCAAGTATTGATTTCATCTTCACGTCCTTGTTGAGTTTTAAGCACGAATTCAGGATCAGCAAGAAAAGGGCGAGCCATAGAAACCATATCAGCACAGCCTTCTGCTAAAATAGCTTCTGCGGTTTGTGGTGTGTTAATACGGTTTGATGTAATAAGAGGGATATTCACTTTTCCCATTAATTCGCGTGTTACATTCGCAAATTGACCTCTTGGTACCATCGTGGCAATAGTTGGAATTCGCGCTTCGTGCCAACCGATCCCTGTATTGATCATTGTAGCACCTGCCTTCTCTACGGCTTTGGCAAGATAAAGTACCTCTGATGCATCTGAGCCATCTTTAATTAAATCCAACATAGAAAGACGGTAAATAATAATAAACTGCTCACCGACTGCTTTTTTTATACCTTCAAGAATATGTAGAGCGAAACGACAACGATTTTCAATATTTCCACCCCATTGATCGTCTCGCTGATTAGTATGTCTGACTAAAAACTGATTAATTAAATAGCCTTCAGAGCCCATTATCTCAACGCCATCATAGCCCGCTTTTTGGGCTAATTGAGCACAGTGAATGTAGTCATCGATAGTTTGTTCGATTTGTTCATGACTCATTTCTGTTGGCATAAAAGGGGTTATTGGAGATTGAATAGCAGAAGGGGCAACTAAGTTCGGTTGGTAACTATAACGACCAGTATGCAAGATCTGTAAAGCAATTTTACCTCCTTGCTGATGAACTGCATTAGTAACAAGCTGATGAGTCGCCAGTTGGCTTTCGGACATCAATGTCGCAGCATGTGGCAATAACACACCTTGTTTATTGGGAGAGATCCCTCCAGTCACTATTAGTGCAACACCTGCTGCTGCACGTTGGGCATAAAACTGTGCAAGTTTTGGAGCATCATTTATATTTTCTTCGAGTCCAGTATGCATAGAGCCCATAAGAATACGGTTTTTAAGTACAGTGAACCCCAAATCAAGCGGTGAAAATAGATGAGAATAATGTGCCATCAGATACCCTTTTTAGACTGGTCAGATGAGATATCTATAGCATAACGAGAAGTGAGTGATTAAGAGTTTATTATGTTAAAAAGTTGTGATCTTAATCATGGAAAAGGTGAATAGCACGTTATAAAGCAATAATAATCTAAGTGATTAGTTAATGAGAACAAATAGTGATAATAAAAATCACACTCATTCATAATATTTCATCATATAATGTAGTGTACCTATTAATACGTATTAAAAACATACATCACTATTTTGAATTTGGAGACGTTATGATTAATAAATTTAATCAACTTGTTGACTGTTCTGACTTGGGTAAACTTGTATTACGTGTTTCTCTTGGCGTTTTAATGTTATTACATGGGCTTCATAAAATGGAACCGGGTGGATTAGCTGGTATTCAGGGCATGTTGGCTAATTTTAATCTACCTGCCTTTATTGCCTATGGTACGGTGATTGGGGAAGTGGTTGCACCTATCTTGCTGATTATAGGTCTATTTACTCGTGCATCAGCACTTGTTTTAGCAGGTACAATGTTTGTTGCTGTCTTAATGGTTCACTCTGGTGATTTATTTGCGTTAAACCCTAAAACAGGGGGATGGGCACCAGAAAGCGCTGGCTTTTACCTATTTGCTGCGATTGCAGTGATGTTTTTAGGTAGTGGCCGTTTTGCAGTGAAAAAAGATTAATAAATTTAATAATCAATAAATTTGAATATTATTGCTGTAACTTGATTAAAATAGATGAATAAACGCCCAGATCTCACGCTATATGCAGGCTCGATCTGGGCGTTTTATTTTAAGCAACTTTATGGCTTATTTTTGAGTTGCTGGCGTTAACTTAAAGACCTTTTCATTTTCACCTAACCATTGGCGAGCTACTTGGTTTATATCGTTAACACTTAATGTTTTTATAATGGCAGGATCAGTGAGTAAACGCTGATACTGTTGGTCATCCGTTGCAACTTGAGCAAGAGCCTCTGTCCAATAACTTGCACTGTCATTCACCTGTGAATTTTCAGTTAGCCAGATATTTTTAGCCTCTTGTAACTCTTTATCTGTAATGCCTGATTGCTTAACTTCATTCACGACTTTGCGAGCGAGAGTGATTAATTCATCTGCACGTTCAGGTGATGCTGTAAAGTTTAAACGACCGGTATAGTAGCTTGTAGGCACTTTCGTTAACATTTCAGAGAAACCAAGTGAATAAATACCGCCTGCTTTTTCACGTAGGTTGAGTCTTAAACGTTGGCTGATCACCGTATCCAGTAAATTTAGCGCTAATACTTGTTGCTGTGACCATTGAGCAGGTGCCGCATATTGAATGCTAATCATGCTCTTATCACTACTTGCAATAGGATATGTTTTGCTAAATGAAGTGAGTTTAGGATTAATGGCGGGATCTGCCCAAAATAAGCGTTGCTCTGAACGTGTTGGCAGACTCGCAATCCAGCGTTCAACCAGAGGTTTAACTTGATTTAGATTGACAGGACCACTGATAACTAATGTCATATCAGCAGGTTGACCTAAGATCATTTGGTTTGTTTGCTGTAATTGTTGAGCAGTAAACTGTTTCCAAGCACCTTGTGGAGAAACCACTAAGCGATCGCCATTTTGATAGCTTTCTTTATTGATATTATCCAAGAAAGTACGTTCAACAGGTGTTTTTGAAATACCTAATGCCATGGCTTGCTTTTGTTGCTCTAATTTCTCGCCGTTAAACTGTGGCGACGTAATTTTTAGATGCATCAGTGTTAGCAAGGTTTCTAATTCATCAATTGGCGCTTCACCACGAAAACCATGAAATAACAGTTCGCTATAAGGGCGCAAGCTGATCTGGTGTTGCTTGGTAAATAACGCTAATTCACGCGCATTATAATTACCATATCCGCTTACTTCTGGTAATTTTAATGCCCATTGAACCATACCTAAGCTTTGATTTGTTTCAAGTGAAGAGCCGCCTGGAATACGCAGTGAAACTTGAATATTATCTTTGAGATAACTGTCATTTTTCACAATCACTTTTACATTATTGCTCAGTGTCCATTCTTGCGTTTTTTCAATCGGAAGTGATTGCGTTGAAACGACTGAACCTGTGAGCTCAGGTTTAATATCGAGTACAACGGCTTGCGTTTTTAGGGTAAATGCGCCCGGATTTGATTGTCTAATTTCTTGCCAACGTTGCGCAGCTTTAGTTGCATTAAACACATTAGCATCATTATCAGGGCCAATCACAGCAACTCGTGGTGATGATTGTTTTAGATATTGAGCAAAATAAGCTGACAATGTTTCAGGAGTCACTTTATTGATTAATTGATAGCTTAAATTTAGCGCCTGTTTTTTCGTTTGAATTGGCATATCCAATTCAATAGCTGTTGTGATTTGATTGGCTAAATAATCGTGCTCGTAACGCTCTTCACCAGCTGCTTGTTGGCTTAGACGTTTTAGCATCGCGTTGCGAGCATTATCTAACTCTTCTTGAGTTACTGGAACAGAAGCGAGGCGTTGAACTTCTGTAAATAAGATATCTAATGCACCTTGGTAATCATTACCTTTAGGGTGAGCAATCATCAATTGTTGTGAACGACGAGAGTCTAACATTGCACCTTGAGCATTGGCGCTAATAGAAGCCATTAATCCATTATCAACGATAGTGGAGAAACGTTGATTTAAAATAGATAGCCATAATGAATCCATTAAATCTTCATATTGGCCTTGGCGACTGTTTAAAGGGGCTGGCAAAGTACGTTGCAAGGTGAACTGTAAAATACGCGAACCTTGCTCTTTGTCGAAAATCGTTTTGACCAGTAGATCTTTATGATCGATAAAGTTGTGCCAAGATGGATCATCAATCCCTTTATTCTCGCTATTTTTAGCATTAAACAGTTGCTTTATATCAGCAATAGCATCGCCCTGATTAAAGTTACCGACCAGTACTAATGCCATTCTTTCTGGTTGATACCAAGTATCGTAATAACGCTTTGCATCTTTCACATCGCCATGTTTAACAATTTCTAAATCGCCAATAGGATCACGATCCAGATAACGGCTACCGTAATAACGCAATTCTTCTAACTGGCGATTAATACGAAAACCAATGCCTTGACGTAATCGCCATTCTTCAACAATAACTGGACGCTCTTTATCAAACTCAATCGGGTCAAATGTCATTTCAAAAGCCCAGTCTGATAAGATTTTTAACCCTGTTTTAATTTGGATCGGATTTGCATTCGGTAATGACAGTTTATACGTTGTCGCATTTAAACTTGTCGCGGCATTAACGTGACTACCTAATTTCATGCCTAGGCTTTCAAGCTGTTTAAAGCCCGTTGTACCCGGAAAATGGGTTGTACCTTTAAACGCCATATGTTCAGTAAAGTGTGAAAAACCGAGCTGTTTTTCATCTTCTTGAACCGAGCCACTTTTTACTAGGAGGCGCATTTCAACACCGGTTTGTGGGCGTTGTAGTAAGTAGACGTCTAAACCATTATCTAGCGTAAAATGGCGAACATCAGGGCGCAGTAATAGCGTATTCTTTTCATTTTGATTAGGGGTGCTTGCTGCACACCCTAAAAGTGAAAGACTGACTGAAACAATCAGTAATTTACGATACATATTCGGTAGCTCCAGCAGGTTGAGAGGAGGACACGGTAGGGGCTTTAAGTGAAATCACATTATCTGCAATCACATGTGTAAAGCGCTGGTGGCTGACTAACGCAATACCCGCGGTTGGCAGATGTTGTTTTAGTAACTGCAACATGTTTAATGCATTTTGTTCATCAAGTGCAGAGGTGGTTTCATCTAATAAAATAAGTTCAGGTTTATTGAGTAATAAACGAGCAAAAATAAGGCGTTGTTGCTCACCACCGGATAGGCGTGTTGTCCAATCAGTTTCTAGTGAAAGTTGATTTTTTATTTTGTCTAAGCCCACTAAATGAAGCACTTCTTCGTACTCTTTGGCGGAGAACTGATTAGGCTGACAAGGATAAGCGAGCAAACTGTCTAAACGTGCAAAAGGCAGATACATACGTTGTGGGACCCAACATACATTTGGCGAGCGTTGAATATCCCCTTTGAAATAAGGCCAATGTCCACTTAATGCTCTAAGCAATGTTGATTTGCCTAAACCAGAGCAACCTTCAATAACAGTTAACTCACCCGCTTTTACCGAGAAGTTAATGTCTTGGATTAACAAGCTATCATCTTGCATAAATAGGGAAAGATTGGCTTTTAATTTAGTCTGTTTATCATTTAAATCTGCGACTTCCGGTTCATGATCGTGTTCTAACAGCACCACAAAATTATAAAGACGTGTCACTGTTGCTTGCCATGCGGCAATCTCTTTATACGAGAAAATAAACCAACTCAATGCACCTGCAACACTAGAGAATGCTTGTCTCAACTGCATTAATCCCCCTAGCATTAATTCACCAGCAAGGAATTTAGGTAAGGCAAAAATAATTGGCGCCATTGCAGTAGCTTGTTGATAGCCCACCGTAAAGAATGCGAGATTTCTTTCGTAGCGAATAAGGTTATTCCAGTTATGAATAACCCCTAGAAAACGGCTCATTAATTCGTTGCGATCACTGATTTCGCCACGTTGACCTGCAATCGCATCGCCATGTTGTTTTCGGGTGATGAGCGCAGTACGGTAATCAGCTTCTTTGCGCTGTTTATCCATATTAATTTTACGCAATGGTGAACCAATTAATTGCGTAATGGTGATCCCGATAATGGTATAGATAATACAAGCCCAGAACATATAGCCGGGAATTGTCCACTCGCTACCTCCTAATGTAAAAGAGATAGCGCCAGACAGTGACCAAAGAATGGTAGCAAAAGAGATAAGCGTGAGTAACGAGTGCAAAAATGTCACGGTTAAACGCATTGTTGATTCAATTAGTAAACGAATATCTTCTGCAATACGCTGATCCGGGTTATCAGGCTCTTGAGAAGTCAGTCTTAACATGTAGTGCTTACTGTTTTTTGATAACCAGCGATCAAGCACTTGTTCAGTCATGCCTTCTCGCCAGCGAATAACCATTTTTTGGCGTAAGAAATCGCCCATTACCACAACAGTAATTAATCCCGCAATGATAATGACAAATTGTTGAAGAAGCTTGTAAAGCGCTTGCCCATCAAGTTGTTGTAATGCGTTATAAAAACCACCATTCCATTCATTCATTTTGACGTTAAACCAGACGGATGACAGGGTTAAGGTCAAAGAGACAATCAATAGAAACCAGCAGTAAAGGGCGGCACGCCGCCCCCAAAAAGGTGAAACTAAATAGAAAAATTGTTTTATTGTTTTCATTGCTTATCGGTCATATTTTTATTGTGTATCGACTTGGTTGCTCACATTAACTTCGCCAATTTATTAATAGTCGTAGCTGACTTGTAACCAGAACTGACGACCTGGTTCATACGATTTGTAATCTTTATCTTGATAAGTGAAGTAGTCAGTTACATTTTTAGTGTTAAGGACGTTATTCACTTCAACAGAGATACCTACGCCATAAGCAAATTCAGGTTTCCAACCCAATTTGGTATCCCAAGAAAAACGACTGCTGTAATTACGTTTTTTGTATTCGAATAATGGGCCATATTCACTTGGTCTTGGGGAGCCATTATTGGCTTTCTCCGCTTGTGAACGAGCGCCATTCCATTGAAGGCGGTTATACCAAGTCAAATCCAAATCATCCCAAACACTAGTAAGTTCAGCGGTGACTTTTAATGGTGAGTTAAAGTTGCCAGAAGGTAAGTCTTTGGCATTGATGATTTTTCCGTCATACCATACTTTGTCGTAGTTCATCCCTTGTGCACTAGGATCGAAGTTGGCATAACCAGAGTCTTTAGGCGTATTTGTTTTACTTTTTTGCCAGCTAATAGAGGCATTAAAAACATGATCGGCGTGTGCTAATTCCCAAGGCTGACTGTTTTTCACAGAAAGCGTTAAGGTGTCGTGAGTACTGCGTCCATTATTATTAAAATGGCGAATTCTTATTTTATCTTTGTCATTTGGATATTTGGTATCACTACGAACTTCATCACGACCTTCACGATGAACGTATTGTAAACGCCAAGTGGTTGATGCAATTTCTTGTTGCAAGCCTAGTGTCAGTTCATCGTTATAAGGTGTTTTTAGTGAATCAACACCTTCAAAGTCGGTACGGTTTTCCCAATCATTTGGATTATCGTTATCACAAGAGTAGTAGCAATGCTGTAAGCCTGCGTTCTGTGCGCCATAAAGTGCATAAGTCAGCATTGAACGGCCATAATAACGGTTTATACCACCAATAATTAAGGTATTCCCTGTACCCCAGATATCATAGGTACCACTTAAACGTGGAGAGATATTATTTTTTTGAACAAAATCATCACGATCCAAACGAATACCTGGGCGCAGTGTTAAGCGCTTATATTGGAGATTATCGTCAACATAAATTGCGTAGTTGGTATATGAAGCATCATGTGTACCCGCTAAGAAACGGGTTGTTTGTTGTAATGAACCCATCCACTGATCATCCCATGTGGAGCCAGTATAGGTATGGTTGTAATAGGTTTTGTCTCGAACATAAGAGCCTTTGGTACGGCTAATTTCAAAACCAGTTGTTGGCTGATGGCTAACTGGACCCCATTCAATTGGGTTAAATCGCATAATACTTTTGGCATTGTAGGTTTCTTGTTTGCTCTTCAAATCGCCTTGACCACCACTGCTTATCTGCTGTGGGTTTTGCCAATCGGTATAGTCTTTTATGGTGACAAAGTAGTCTTGATCATTAGAACGCTTGTCTTCAAGGTTTTGATAACCCGCAGTTAATTCTAATGAACCAAGATCAAGCTGATGCTTATAGAGTGCAGTAAAACTTAAACCATTATGCTCATTATCATAGCCTGAGTTATAGACTGAACCTGAGAATAAATAGCTTTTGTATCGTGCGATATTTGTTGATAAATCAAAGGTTTGTTTTTCTGAAATATCCCATGAATATTTAATAAAATAGTTATCGGAAGTACGGGTCTGGTCACGATAGTGTGGAGTTTGTTCAACTTGTTCTAACTGGCCATCTGGCGTAAGGATAATTCCGCCCTCTGCACTAATCATCATCGGAATGGTTGATTCACGACGTGATGCAGAGAAAATTAGCCCCGTATTGTCAGTTAGACTCGTTTCAAACCAACCACCAAAGTTTTGTTTATCATATTTTTTCTGGAAACGAGCAGGGTTACTAAAATCATTATTAGCTGTATCAAAATTCAGCTTTGGATCAGTAAAAATATTGTTCCAGCTTGAGCGCGTTGTGCGGTAATAGGCATTGGCATGAGTTTCGCCTGACCAGCGACGGCTTTGTACTTCGACAGTCCCGCCAGTAAAACCACCAAACTCAACAGGAATGTTGTTATCGTAAACCGCGACGCTATCAATTAAGCGACTATCAAGATACATACCTTGCTCATCACTACTAATACGAGTGTTGGTTTCTCCATTACCTGAGTTTGCTGGGTCAAAGTCATTATTAAAACTGACACCATCAAGCTTATAAGAGTTTTGATAACTGCTAGAGCCATGAATAGAAATACGTGAAGGTTTAATTTCACCCTGATTCATTGATGTGCTGTCATTATTGGAAAATTGAACAGCAGGGTTACTTTTCAGTAAGTCAGTTACGTTTCCATCACCGGTATTACGCTGTTTTATCTCTTCTGCGGTGATGTATTGTGGTGCGGAAACGACATCGGTAGCTGGGTGATAAGTACTACCAACACCTGTGACTTTAACTTCAGGAATAACAATCGCGTTAGTTGTTGCAAGGGGACGAATAACAAATCCACTACCTTGTGGAATAATTTCTAACCCGCTACCAATTAAGACTTTTTGTAATGCAGTTTGAGTTTCAAATTGACCTGAAAGTGCTGGAGCACGCAGGTTTTTGACCGAACTTGCATCAAATAAAATTTGTACTTGCCCTTGTTTTGCAATGGCACTTAATGAATCAGCCAAAGACTGTTCTGGTAAAGCCACCGAAACTGTAGATGCATAAGCACAAGGTGCGGCAATAGTCGTACTTATTAGCAATGCTAGTAGAGACCTCTTAAGGGTCCCTTTTTTGTTATTCATTTTCATTTCACCAATCCCATTCACTAACTTAATAATTGTTGTTACTAGGGAAGAGGGTGAAATGAGAATTATCCTCACCTGTAAAAAAGAATATTTTTCATATTTCTTTTTACTTGTTGATAATTAACGCATTATTTTTATCGGTAAAAACGACATTAACTGGCAATATAAGTGGAATTGCGGTAATAAAGTCTTTGGCATTATTTATATTAGCGATCCCCGAGACTTTCATTTTGGCAATTTCGGGTGAGGAAATTTGAATATTGATATCAAGATAAGGTTTGAGTTTGGCTATCACTTCATTCAATGGACGCTCAAAAAAATGCAGTTGACCAAAACGCCAACTTCCCACGGAATCAATGTTGACCGAAGAGATAACAAAACTGTCATTTGCTAATGTGCTGGTGGCTTGAGAGCCTGCATACAAATAGGCTGGGGAAGATTTTGGTGCTGCTTTTACTTCAACAATCCCTTCATGGACAGCAACGTTAACTTGGTGGTTATCATAGCGACTAACTTCAAATTCAGTGCCGACAACTTTAATTAATCGAGTATCCGCATGAACATAAAAAGGGCGATAAGGATTTGATTTAACTTTGAAATAGGCTTGTCCTTTATCTAGCCATAGCCGTCTTTCTTCTTGCACATAAGCCACTCTTACCTGTGTGTTTCTGTCTAAATAGACTTTAGAGCCATCAGCTAAGGTCATTTCTTTTGGTAAGTCGCTGGTTGCAAGCGTCATATTATCCATCAGTAATGCAGGTAAATGACTATAAGGAAGATATAAAACAGTGAGCAAACAAAGAGTAGCAGAGGTGTGGATCATTGGACGCCAAGGAGAGCGTTTTTTCTTTTCAACTGTGGCTATCGTTGGTCGTGGTAATGCATCGCATTGACGCCAGATCCCCGCAATATCTTGATACGCTTGCCGGTTTACATCATTTTCTATCCATATTTTAAATGCTTGGCGTTGTTTGGGAGTCATCCTTTGGCTGTGTTGTCGGGTGAACCAAAGGGCTGCTTGCTCATCAGTCGATTCATTGAGTAATTCATCATTAGTCTCCAAAAAATGGGAGTCTAGATCCTCATCTGTGTGAGGTTTCGTTTCCGGTATGTTTTTCTCCGGCTTACTCATCATTCGTGCATTTCTCCTTTCCTGCATCGACATATCTTTTGCAATGTAATAGGGCAGCAGCAATATGTTTTTCCACCATGCTGATTGAGATTTCCATTTGCTCTGCAATTTCGCTTTGTGATAGTCCATCAAAACGATAAAGAACAAATGCTTCTCGACGGCGTGGAGGTAATGTTTCAATTGCTTCGCTAAGTAGATCTAAACGCTGTTGATGCTCAAGGACATATCCCGGATCAAGCTCCGTGGTATAGCTTTGAGCGGCGTCATCTAGTTCACAATCATCCTGATAGATATCTTTTTGCTTTTGATTTTTTCTCCAATGGTCAATCAAAACGTGGTTCGCTATTTTAAACAGAAAAGCACGCTGTTCTTGTACAGGTGTTTGTTCTTTTCTGTTTAGCCATAGTGTAAACACATCTTGAGACAAATCATCTGCGTCATGGTAATTACCCGTACGTTTGTGGAAAAAACGCACAAGTTGTCCATAGGTTGATTGATAGGCACAACTAATTTTTTGTGCCAATGATTTATCGCTAGCCATAATCTCTGGTGTCTAAAAAAGAGTGAAATAATAAGCTCTTACTGCTTCTCATGCGAACAAGTTATGATAATTATCAAGCTAATTTTTTATTGTATTATTAATAATAAGCAATATCATTTGTGTTTATATTATGCCTATAATTCACAAGAAAGAAAATCAGAGGCAAGAATTATGAGTAGTATGTCGGCGACTTTTTCACGCCGTGGTTCATTTTCTATTGGTGGATTAACCGCCAGTATTTTATTTCATGCAACGTTAGTTGTTGTTGCTATTGGCTGGATAACATCTAAAGATGAACGCCATGGCGTTTTACCACCCGCGATGACAATGGATCTCGGTATCTATCAATTAGCACAGGCAGAAACAAAAGAAGTTCCTGTTGGGCCTGAGAAAGTGATGTCGGTTCCTGAGCCAGCAGAGACAGAACCTGAACCTATCAAAGAAGTGTTAGATTTGCCTAAAATGCCAGTAGTAGCACAAGGCACTTATGAGCGCATTCCAGAAAAACCGAAAGTAAAGCCCGTGGTTAAACCCAAACCGGTTGCGGTAAAAGTCCCTGATGATCTTCCTGTCTCAGAAGCACCATCAGATGTAACAAGCGCACCTGTTTCTGGCTCGAATACAAGCAGTAGTGCTCAATTTAATAGTTTATCTTCCTCTTCTGTAAGTGGGCAAATGGGATGGGAAAGCTTGGTTCATAGCCATATTAATGCCTATAAACGCTATCCTCGAACAGCATTGCGCTTTAAAGCAACGGGCGTGACACAAGTTTCTATTGTGTTAAATGCAAAAGGTGAGTTATTAGATGCGAAAGTGGAAACATCATCAGGTAATCGCCTTCTTGATAAAGAGGCTTTAAATACAATTAAACGCGCTTCGCCATTTCCTGCACCTGAGAGCTATCGTTTAGAAAATGGTAATATTTCATTTACAGCGCCTTTAAGTTTTGATTATAGGCAAGAGAGTTAAGTTACTATTTATAATTATTTACTACATAATGAACTAACTATTAAAAATAAATAATTTAAAGAAACAGAAACTAAAAAACCACCGTAAGGTGGTTTTTTAGTTTTAATCTTTGTGTTCGTCGGCATCGCGATTTTTCAGCGTCGCGGGGAAGATTGCCGCCTCTTTTGTCCCCACCAACGAAATAAGATTATCATGTTAAAAATATAACAGCAATATAATTATTCAATAGAGTTTTTGTATGATAATATCTCATTATCAACCTCATCAATATATAATGCATTGCTTTCATTGGTATACATATACATTTCTTTTAATATCAATAAGTCATTTTTTAAAGAATATAACTCTGATTCTAAATTTTTATTTGTTTTTCTTAGTTCTTCAATTTCTGTATATAATTTATTTTTTGATATTGATGATAGTAGTCCTTTATCTAATAATTTTTTATCTCTACGACAAAGTGAGGCTCGATAGTCCTCATTTCTATAATACTGATTGTATCCTTTTAATTTAAATAAAGGAGGAAGTATTCGCGTTACACAAACAGTCTGGATCATATCACATAAAGCATAAGTTTCTTTTTTAGCAAGATCACCAATGTTTTTTATTGATTCATCTGATAATTTAAAAATAGAGGTATTAACGGCTAAGTCATGAGGCTTTTTTGATGTGAGTGGAATGACTTTAACTCCTCTGTCATCAGCTTTTACTACAATCGCAGGTCTTCTTTTATGCATTTCACCCTGCTGAATATTATCAGGGTAGCGTTTATTTGTTTTTATATCTGCATCCAAAGTGACACATGAGAATATATGCCCAAACTCAACAATAATAATTTTACCAAGATATAATATTGATTTGGCACTTTTATAATTTTTATTTTTTAATGTTTGAGATAAATAAATATCATCTGAAACATTTTTTGGAGATAGCCAAATATTTATAATAAGATTATTTCTAGATAGAGTTTGAATTTTTGAACTTTTTATTTCCCATCGGTGCTCTTCTCTGCCTATAAATGATTTTGTGATAAAAACAGGATGGAAATTTTCTTTATCAATATTATCTTTAAATAAAGGAGTAATGATTTCATTTATATCATTTAGAATAACATGACCTAATAATACTTTAGTGCGATAATTATAAAATTCAAAATAATTAATTCTTATCATAATATAATCCGTTAAGTAATGGTGAAGCATATCTGTGTTTTCTGGATTATTTTAAATTAATGTGATTTTATTTTTTCTATTTTAAACTTTAAATATATTTATTAAATTTCAAATTATTTAGCTATATAACGATAAAAAAAGCAGAGAATAATCTCTGCTTTTTTAGTATCGAATATCGTAAATAAACTCGATTATTTACTCATACGTTTGTACTTCATGCGACGAGGCTGAATAGCATCGTTACCTAATGTACGTTTTTTGTATTCTTCATATTCGGTAAAGTTACCTTCGAAGAATTCCACTTTACCTTCATCTTGGTAATCGATGATATGTGTGGCAATACGGTCAAGGAACCAACGGTCATGGGAAATGACCATTGCACAACCTGGGAACTCTAACAGGGCATTTTCTAATGCACGTAAAGTTTCAACGTCGAGGTCGTTGGTTGGTTCATCGAGCAGTAACATGTTGCCGCCAACTTGCAGCAGTTTAGCAAGGTGTAAACGACCACGTTCACCACCAGACAGTTCGCCAACACGTTTACCTTGGTCAACGCCTTTAAAGTTAAAGCGACCAACATAGGCACGGCTTGGAATTTCAAAGTTACCAATACGCATAATGTCTTGGCCACCTGAAACTTCTTCCCAAACCGTTTTACTGTCGTCCATACTATCGCGGAACTGATCAACCGATGCCAGTTTAACAGTATCACCAAGTGTTAAGGTGCCTGAATCAGGTTGTTCTTGACCTGAGATCATACGAAAGAGTGTTGATTTACCCGCACCGTTAGGACCGATAATACCGACAATCGCCCCTTTAGGAATAGAGAAGCTTAAATCATCAATCAGAACGCGATCACCATAAGATTTTGTTAGATTATTAATTTCTAACACTTTATCCCCTAAACGTGGTCCAGGTGGAATAAAGAGTTCACTGGTTTCGTTACGTTTTTGATAATCAACGTTATTAAGTTCTTCAAAGCGAGCAAGACGAGCCTTACCTTTTGCTTGACGACCTTTAGGATTTTGGCGGATCCACTCAAGTTCTTTCTGAATAGATTTATGGCGAGCAGCTTCGGTTGCGGCTTCTTGCTCAAGACGTGCGTCTTTTTGCTCTAACCATGAAGAGTAGTTACCTTCCCATGGAATACCTTCACCACGGTCAAGTTCTAAGATCCAACCAGCTACGTTATCAAGGAAGTAACGGTCGTGCGTGATCGCCACAACAGTACCTTCATAATCGTGTAAGAAGCGTTCTAACCAAGCGACAGACTCTGCGTCTAAGTGGTTAGTTGGTTCATCTAATAACAGCATATCTGGTTTTTCTAAAAGAAGACGACAGATAGCAACACGACGGCGTTCACCCCCTGAAAGTTTCTCAATTTTAGCGTCCCATTCAGGTAAACGCAGCGCTTCTGCTGCACGCTCTAATTGGTTTTCAAGGTTATGACCATCATGAGATTGAATAATCGCTTCTAACTGACCTTGTTCTTTTGCTAATTTATCGAAATCAGCATCAGGATCGGCATAAGCCGCATAAACTTCATCAAGGCGGTTTAATGCGTTTTTCAGTTCGCTAACGGCTTCTTCAACGGCTTCACGTACGGTATGCTCAGGGTTTAATTTGGGTTCTTGTGGTAAGTAACCAATTTTAATACCTGGTTGTGGACGTGCTTCACCTTCGATATCAGTATCAATACCAGCCATGATGCGTAGTAATGTTGATTTACCTGCACCATTAAGACCAAGCACACCAATTTTCGCGCCCGGGAAGAAGCTGAGTGAAATGTTTTTAAGGATATGTCGCTTAGGTGGGACAATTTTCCCGACACGCAACATACTATAAACGTATTGAGCCACTATAATTACCCTTTGATTATAAAAGAGATTTTATCTGAGGTGCCACTTTTTGCGCTAAAAACAAATTTTTTGTGATTAAGCCGCGTGTTTATGGCACCAAAATGAACAATAGCAAAGTCAATGTCAGTATTTGCCAAAGACCCGAAAATGATGAAAGTCGCCAGTATACCCGATTTATAAAAGAAAACCTTAGTCAAAAGAGAGGTTTTTATCTACCTTTCGTACTTCCTCTGAAAGTAATGAAAATTTCTCTTAAAGAGGGGAACTTACATTGTTAATGATTATCATATTAGCTAATGTATTCAGTCTTTGGTGGTTCTATTTGAAGTGGGAGAAATTACGTGGTGAAGCAAACATGGTCATTAGCAGTAGCAATAGGCGCATTGTGTTTTTCTACATGGGCACAAGCGGATTCATTAAGTGAACAACGTGTTCGTTATCAAGAAATTAAAGCTGCATGGGATCTTAAAAAAACAGATGAAGTAGAAAAATTACTCCCAACATTGCAAAGTTACCCACTTTATCCCTATTTAGAATACCGTCAAATTACGGACAATCTAGATGTGATTGCACCTGCTGTGGTCACTGAATTTGTTGCTAAATATCCTACATTACCGCCAGCGAAAGCACTTCCTTCGCTATTTGTGAATGAATTGGCAAAACGCCAAGAGTGGCAAAACTTACTGACTTTTAGCCCAAACCCTCCTAACCCTAAAGCGGCAAGATGTAATTATTATTATGCAAAATGGGCAACAGGCGATGTTCAAACCGCATGGGTAGGCGCTAAAGAAGCATGGCTAAATGGCACCTCAATGCCATCAAGTTGCGATGCTCTTTTTGATGAATGGCAAAAGGCGAATCAATTAACTCCAGAATTAGTGTTAGAGCGAATTAATTTAGCGATTAAAAATGGTAATACGGGACTTGCTGCTTATTTGGCTCGTCGCCTTCCTCAGAATTATCAAACCATTAGCGATGCCTTAGTTGAATTACAAGACTATCCAAACTTAGTAGGGCGTTATGCAACCGCGCTTTCACCGACGGATTTTACTCGCTCAATCATACAATCTGCATTTTCTCGTTGGGCAAGAAAAGACGCAGATGCTGCTCGAGCACAGATTGATAATATCGCACATGCCCAAAAAATGACGGCGAGTGAACGCCAGTTAATGCGTGATACTGTGGCGTGGCAATATATGCCTTATGCGACACCAGAGCAGGTAAAATGGCGTGATAGCGTTATTCAAGATACGGCATCAGATACATTGCGTGAGCGTCGAGTACGCCTAGCATTAAGCCAAAACCAACCAGCTGAATTGGCATTGTGGTTAGAAAGACTCTCACCTGAAAGTAAAAATAAGGAAGAGTGGCGTTATTGGCGCGCAATGGTGTTGCAATCACAAGGTAAAAACAGTGAAGCACAAGCTATTTTAGAAGCGCTGACACAAAATCGTGGTTTTTACCCAATGGTTGCAGCGACTAAATTAGGTAAGCCTTATGTGATGGTGATAGATAAAGCACCAAGTGTTTCATCAAGTATCCCTAATCAGCCAGAAATACAGCGCGTTCGTGAATTAATGTATTGGCAGATGGATAACTTAGCGCGATCAGAGTGGGCAAACTATGTTGCTTCACAGCCAGCGCAAATGCAGTCTGAATTAGCGCGTTATGCGTATGAGCAGAAATGGGCTGATTTAGCGGTACAAGCCACGATCACAGGGAAAATGTGGGATCATCTAGAAGAACGTTTCCCTCTTGCTTGGAAAAATGAATTTGAGCAATACACGAAAGATAAATCGATAGACCGCAATTATGCGATGGCAATTGCTCGTCAAGAAAGTGCGTGGAACCCTCAAGCTCGCTCTTCAGCAGGTGCAACTGGTTTAATGCAAGTAATGCCAAAAACAGCAGAATTTACGGTAAAACAAGCAGGTATTACAGGATATGTAAGTAGTGCTCAGTTAACAAATCCTGTGAAGAATATTGAGATTGGTACGGCTTATCTTGATTCTGTCTATCAACGATTTAACCAAAACCGTATTCTAGCAAGCGCTGCGTATAATGCGGGACCTGCACGTGTTGATCGTTGGTTATCTGATGCAAATGGTCAATTAGATGCGATAGCGTTTGTTGAAAGTATTCCTTTTGCTGAAACGCGAGGTTATGTCAAAAATGTACTCTCTTTTGCTGTTTTCTATAGCTACTTTGCGGGTGAACAGCAGCCAGTATTGACTGAAAATGAGTGGAATAGTCGTTATTAAGAGAGAATAACGCGGATTTATCGTCGGAGCCTCTTTGTACATTAGCAAAGTATGTTATATTGTGTACTAGTTAATGAGTGTGGCAAAAAGAGGTTCCCACGATGCAAGATCCTGCATTATCACCTGAAGAGAATGAGCACTGGCTAAGATTTGTTGCGTTATTACAACATGCTTTTGAGCAAGATGTGCAATTTCCTATTTTACAACTTTTAATGACACCCGATGAACGTAGTGCTTTGGCAACGCGAGTCCGCATTGTGCAAGAGCTAATGCGAGGCGATTTAAGTCAGCGTGAGTTAAAAGAAGAGTTAGGCGTTGGTATTGCCACCATCACTAGAGGCTCTAATAGTTTAAAAACAGCGCCACATGACGTGAAATTATGGCTTGAAAAAGAGCTAATGACGAAAAAATAGTCGCGTTGTTATGATGTAAACTAGAGTAATAAAAAAGCCATTTAATTATTTGATTAAATGGCTTTTTTGTTTCTTTTTTATCTACAAAAACGTATCAGATTAATTATTAATCTTCTTTTTGATTGAGTTCTTTATAGATATCATGAGTGACAGGCACTAATGCCAGCACTAATGCTTGTTGATACACAGAAGTACGACTGAGTAGGCCATCAGTAAAATAACCAATTGCACCACCGCGCTGTTTAATATTGTCAATCTTTGTTAAGAAAGCCATTTCATCGCCAAGCTCGCGACCTTCACGGATACCTTTTAAGATCTGTTCTGGTAGCATAAGGCTTGCAGAGCGTGATTCTCCACGAATTTGACCATGTTCGACAACAATCCAAGCAAAGGTCATATCATCTTCAATACCGGCTTCGACGCCAACCCAAAAATCAGCTTCAGGGCGAACTTGACGAGCCGCCATCACACGTTGACGTGCGCCAGTTCTCGTTTCTGTATTTCCGATAGGTTGCTGTGGAACACGGCTATCGACATTAATATCTTCAATATCAAAGGTATCTTTACCGAATACTTGCTCAAAGGCGAGTTTTATCGCGTTGATTTTTGCTGGATTCGTAGTGGCTGCAATGACATGATACATAATGAATTAATCATCCTTTGAAAAATTAGAGCAGTATAACGGAAAAAATGTATGTTACAGGTCTATCTTGTTCGCCACGGTGAAACTGAATGGAACGTGGCGAGACGTATTCAAGGGCAATCTGATAGCCCACTAACCGCAAATGGCGTGCGTCAAGCACAGCAAGTTGCTGAAAAAGTAAAATCAGCAGGCATTACCCATATTATCTCAAGCGATCTTGGCCGCACTCGTCAAACGGCAGAAATCATTGCACAAGCCTGTGGCTGTGAAGTGATAACTGACCCACGTTTACGTGAACTCAATATGGGCGTTCTTGAACAACGAGAGATCGCAACATTAAAGACACAAGAAGAGGCTTGGCGCAAGAGTTTGATTGATGGTACACCTGATGGGCGAATTCCCCAAGGAGAATCAATGGCAGAATTAGCAAGTCGTATGCAGGCTGCGCTAAATCAATGTCTTGATTTACCCGAAAATAGCCGTCCACTCTTAGTCAGTCATGGTATTGCTTTAGGGTGCTTACTGAGCACCGTGTTGGGATTACCTGCATATGCAGAACGCCGTTTAAGATTGCGTAATTGCTCAATTTCACGCGTTGATTATCAAAATAGCCCTTGGCTTGCCAATGGTTGGGTGATTGAAACGGCAGGTGATGTAAGTCATCTTACTGATACTGCACTAGATGAAGTTCAGCGCTAAAAAATAAAAGCTCTCTTTTTCATATCACAAAGAGAGCTTTTTATTATGCAGTTACATCTTCACGTTTAATGGGAATGTAATATTCAAAACGTTCGATATGATCTTGTGGTTCAGTCACCATCTCATTGCTGTAACGCACATTTTTAAGATAGTATTTTTCAACGTCATAGCCTTTACGGCGTGTTAATCCCATATTAGGTAAACAGACACCATAAATTAGGAATAAAAACTCCTGCATTGCGCCTCGTTTCGCCTCACCTTCAAAATCAAAGCGAATATAATCACCGCCAGCGAGAGAGACTTCATTTGCTGCATCATCATCAATAAACGTTGCGTAATCTGGCTCAACGGCAGTGGTATAAAGTACACGCTGTTCGTCTTCATGCTCATCGCTATGCTGGGCGTGATGAAGCCCATACACTTGATGAGGAACGGCACTTATCTTACTCATATAGTAGCGCCAGAAGGTTTGACGCATGTCAGAGCAGGCTTCAGCCCATTGCTCAAGGGTATGGCTGCAAGTTTGCTCAATGCCAATTAATTTCTTCTCAGATAGCGTTACAAATTCCCATTTAGGTAAATTTTGAGGATCTAAGGTAATTGGTGGACAAATTCCTACCGCACACCATTCATCAGTACGGCGATACAGAGCGGGTGTTCTATCAAATTGCTTTTTAAAAGCGCGGGTAAAAGTCTGTTGAGAATCAAAACGATATTGCAAAGCAATGTCTAAAATAGGGCGGCTCGTTAAACGTAATGCAACGGCTGCACGGGATAGACGCCTTGAACGAATATAAGAACCAATCGCTTGTCCTGTAACTTCTTTAAACATGCGTTGTAGATGCCACTTGGAGTAACCCGCTTTAGTTGCGACATTATCGAGGGATAATGGCTTATCTAGGTTACTGTCAAGCCAAGCGAGCAAATCACGTATGATGTTGGTTTGATCCATACATCTCCCTTAGTCATATTCGTTTATTTATTGTTGTAGATGGTAAATAGCCTGAACATCTATAACAAGTTATATTGTTAGACAATCGTAAAATATAGTCTTTTTCATCGACTAATGTACACAAATTCTTCTATCAGTTAGTAATGGATTGTTTTATTCTAGACGGAATTATTTTCTCATCTTTTCAATGGAACAAGGTAAATATGTTAAATTTCAAAAAGATGCTAGCAGTATCTATCTTACTCCCTTTTTCTTTGATGGCAAAAGCGGAAGAAATTGGATACGTAGATACGGTATTTAAGTTTTTTGGCGCTAACCATAAAATTGTAATTGAAGCATTTGATGATCCTGAAGTTAAAAATGTCACATGTTATTTAAGCCGAGCAAAAACTGGGGGCATTTCAGGAAGTTTAGGTCTTGCTGAAGATACTGCTGATGCGGCTATCTCTTGCCAGCAAGTGGGGCCTATTGAACTAAGTGAAAAGGTTATTAAAGGAAAAAATAATGGTGATGTTGTTTTCCAGAAAAGAACATCACTTGTATTTAAAAAGCTTCAAGTTGTGCGTTTTTACGATAAACAGCGCCACGCTCTGGTTTACCTGACTTACTCAGATAAAGTCATTGATGGTTCGCCAAAAAATGCGATTAGTGCAGTACCTATTATGCCGTGGAAAGAGTGATTTTTATTTACTAGAGAAATTAATGGTTAATAAAATTAATACAAATAAGGTTAAAAAAATTTTTTAAAAAGAAGTTATATTTTTTTTCAAAACAGTTGCTGAGATCAATTTTCACCTTTTGTGATTTTATTAACCTTTCTTTAGATAAAAGAAAACCCCCGAATATCATTCAGGGGTTTTTTATTAGTTAAGTGTTTGAGGTTGGATCAAATCACTCGTCTAAATCACCACAGAAGCGATAACCTTCACCATGAATTGTTGCAATGATTTCTGGTGTATCTGGTGTTGATTCAAAATGCTTACGAATACGACGGATGGTTACGTCAACAGTACGATCATGAGGTTTCAGTTCACGGCCTGTCATTTTCTTCAGTAATTCTGCACGAGTTTGGATTTTTCCTGGATTCTCGCAGAAATGTAGCATCGCACGAAATTCACTGCGTGGTAATTTATATTGTTCACCAGCAGGGCTGATTAGTGAGCGACTGTTAATATCAAGCTCCCAACCATTGAATTTATAGCTTTCAACTAAACGACGTTCTTCTGTGCCATTAACTAAATTCATGGTACGTGACAGTAAGTTACGTGCACGAATCGTTAATTCACGAGGGTTAAATGGTTTAGTAATGTAATCATCGGCACCAATTTCTAGGCCTAAGATTTTATCCACTTCATTATCACGACCCGTTAGGAACATTAATGCAACACTTGCCTGTTCACGTAATTCACGAGCAAGTAATAGCCCGTTTTTACCAGGAAGATTAATGTCCATAATGACCAGATTAATATCATGATCAGATAGAACATTGTGCATTTCGTTGCCATCAGTGGCTTCGTGTACGATATACCCTTCAGCTTCGAATATGCTTTTCAGGGTATTACGAGTAACAACTTCGTCTTCAACAATCAGAATGTGCGGGGTTTGCATATTTGCTACCTAAAATTACCAAAAATAGAAAAAGGAAATCTGTGTTTAACTTCTGTGTGCATTTGTGTGGTTATTCATTTTTGTTATTAGCACGTAAAAACTAGACCCAGATTGAAATTCGATAAATAACCATCACGTTATTACAAAACTTGCAATTTTAATCGACAATGAGCGCTAAAATCAGAATGCAAAACGCCCATAGTCTATTAACAGCAATATAACACCAGTTGTATTAAATACCATCTAAAAAGCTAACTTTTGTTGACACATATCAAAATCAAGATAACAGCTTAACCTTGATTTCAATAGTTAACTATATAATTTGATTTATGTAATGTAAAAGAAAAATATATGTTAAATATAGTGGGGTTTATTTTTTTTTCCAGTTTTGTTACACAATTTAAAGTAGCATAAAATACCTTATTCCTTATAAAAGTACAAATCCCCAAATAACCCTAAAATGGTAGCTTTATTTTCTTTGTTTATCCCTTTGTGATAGCAATATCTATACTACAATAGGGGTAAGGATCGAATATATTTTATTTAAGTTGAGTTTATTTTTCGGTGAAAAAAAAGAAAAAATTTGACATCTCTCTCGCTTTGCTTTAACCAGTATATAGTCAAACTAAATTTGAGACAGACAGGATAGTTATGCGTATTTACAGCCCAGCTAAAATGACAATTATTACCACCACCACCGGAATCTTATATTGCGGGGCGGGCTGTCGCATATAAAAAACGAAAATCGAAAAAGCCCGCATTGAGAAATGCGGGTTTTTTTTTGGGTGAAAAATCAGGAGAGCTGTATGCGAGTGTTAAAATTTGGAGGAACTTCAGTTGCCAACGCAGAGCGTGTGCTGAATGTTGCTGATATCGCTGAGAAAAAAAGAGAGCAGGGACAAGTCGCTCTCGTATTATCAGCACCAGCCAAGATAACTAACTACTTGGTTGCAATGATTGAAAAAACGGCAGAAGGCGAAGATCCTCTCACTCAAGTACGAGAAGCCGAGCAAATTTTTGCCAACTTATTACAAGGTCTAAGAGAAAAACAGCCTGGTTTCGATTATGAAGGCTTAAAAGATAAAGTTGAGCGTGAATTTGCAGAGATCAAACATATTCTTCATGGGATCTCTTTATTAGGTCAATGCCCTGATAGCATTAATGCTGCAATGATTTGTCGTGGTGAAAAGCTTTCTATCGCCATTATGGGATCTGTTTTACAAGCTCGTGGCTATAATGTCACTGTAATCGATCCAGTCAAAAATCTACTCGCGCAAGGTCATTATTTAGAATCTACCGTTGATATTCCTGAATCTACTCGCCGCATCTTAGAACTCAATATCGCAAAAGACGATATGATTTTAATGGCAGGTTTTACTGCGGGTAATGAGAAAAATGAACTCGTGGTATTAGGCCGTAATGGTTCAGATTACTCGGCTGCTGTATTAGCCGCTTGCTTACGTGCAGAGTGTTGCGAAATTTGGACTGACGTTGACGGTGTTTATACTTGCGATCCTCGTTTAGTTCCTGATGCACGCCTGTTAAAAGGCATGTCATACCAAGAAGCGATGGAACTCTCTTACTTTGGTGCTAAAGTACTTCACCCTCGTACAATTGCGCCTATCGCCCAATTCCAAATTCCTTGTTTAATAAAAAACACAGGCAATCCAGATGCTCCGGGTACATTAATTGGTGATGGTCAAAAAGACGATAGTACACCCGTTAAAGGGATCACCAACCTTAATAATATGGCGATGATCAATGTGTCTGGCCCCGGTATGAAAGGTATGGTGGGGATGGCTGCTCGCGTGTTCTCTGTTATGTCGAGAGCGGGTATTTCTGTTGTTCTTATTACACAATCTTCTTCTGAATACAGCATCAGCTTTTGTGTGCCACAAAAAGAACTTATTAGAGCGCAAAAAGCATTATCAGATGAATTCTATTTAGAATTAAAAGATGGTGTACTTGATCCTTTAGATATCATGGAAAACGTCGCTATCATCTCTGTTGTCGGTGATGGTATGCGTACTTTAAAAGGGATCTCAGCGCGATTCTTCTCTGCATTAACTCGTGGCAATATTAATATTGTTGCTATTGCACAAGGTTCTTCAGAACGCTCAATTTCAGCCGTTATTGCTAATGATTCAGCAACCAATGCTGTGCGTTTGTGCCATCAAATGCTTTTCAACACCAATCAAATTGTTGAAGTCTTTATTGTTGGTGTTGGTGGTGTGGGTAGCGCATTAATTGAACAGATCCATCGCCAACAAGCATGGTTGAAAAATAAGCATATCGATCTTCGTGTATGCGGTATTGCTAACTCAAGAGCCATGCTGACTGATATGCAAGGTATTGATTTAGATAATTGGCAACAAGCTTTAAAAGAAGCGAAAGAACCTTTTAGCTTTAGCCAACTTATTCGTTTAGAAAAAGAGTACCACTTCTTAAATCCTGTGATCGTTGATTGCACATCTAATGAAGAAATTGCGCAACAATACGCAAATTTCTTACAAAACGGCTTTAACGTGGTTACACCAAACAAAAAAGCGAATACGCTGTCGATGGATTATTACTATCAAATTCGACAAGCAGCAGAAGCTTCGCGCCGTAAGTTCTTATATGACACTAACGTGGGTGCTGGTTTGCCAGTTATTGAGAACTTGCAAAACTTGTTAAATGCAGGCGATGAGTTAGTTCAATTTAATGGTATCCTTTCAGGCTCGTTATCTTACATTTTTGGTCAATTAGATGAAGGTAAAAGCTTATCTGAAGCGACTCTTTCAGCAAAAGATAAAGGTTTTACAGAACCTGATCCTCGTGATGACCTTTCAGGTATGGATGTTGCACGTAAGCTGCTTATTTTAGCGCGTGAAGCGGGTTATAAATTAGAGCTAAGTGATATCGATGTAGAGCCTGTACTGCCTATTTCATTTGATAGCTCAGGTGATGTAGCAAGCTTCTTAAATCGTTTACCTCAAGTTGATGTTGAATTTGATGCTAAAGTCGAAGAAGCACAAAAATCAGGTAAGGTATTACGTTATGTTGGCATCATCAATGAAGGTAAATGCCAAGTTAAGATAATGGCAGTTGATGCGAATGATCCTCTGTTTAAAGTGAAAAATGGTGAAAATGCTTTAGCCTTTTACACTCGCTACTATCAACCTATTCCATTGGTATTACGTGGATATGGTGCTGGTAATGATGTTACTGCTGCTGGGGTGTTTGCAGATGTATTACGTACCTTATCATGGAAATTGGGAGTTTAAGCGTGGTTAAAGTTTATGCACCAGCATCAATAGGCAACGTGAGTGTCGGATTCGATGTCCTTGGCGCGGCAGTTTCACCTATTGATGGGCAATTACTGGGTGACTGTGTCACTGTTGAAGCGGCTTCGGCATTTACACTTGAAAGTAAAGGACACTTTGTTAGCAAATTACCTTCAGATCCTAAGCAAAATATTGTGTATCAATGTTGGCAGTTGTTTTGTGAAAAGTTAGGCAAAGAACTTCCTGTTGCAATGACACTTGAGAAAAATATGCCAATTGGTTCTGGTTTAGGATCAAGTGCCTGTTCTGTGGTTGCGGCATTGGTTGCACTTAATGAATTTGCTCAAAAGCCTTTTGGTGAAAGGCAATTGCTGCTGATGATGGGCGAGCTTGAAGGACGTATTTCAGGTAGTGTTCACTATGATAATGTTGCGCCTTGTTATTTAGGTGGACTACAACTTATTTTGGAACAAAATGGCACTATTTGTCAGTCTGTACCAACTTTTGATGATTGGTATTGGGTTATGGCATATCCGGGCATTAAGGTTTCTACGGCAGAAGCTAGAGCGATTTTACCAAAACAATATTCTAAAGCTGACATTATTAACCACGGTCGTTATTTATCTGGCTTTATTCATGCCTGCCATACTCAGCAATCAGGATTAGCCGCTAATTTGATGCAAGATGTGATTGCTGAGCCTTATCGCACCCAACTTCTTCCGGGATTTGAAAAAGCCAGAGAGGCTTCGCAGAAGAAAGGCGCATTAGCTTGTGGCATTTCAGGCTCAGGGCCTACCATTTTTACGATTAGTGATTCATTAGAAATCGCACAAGAGATGGCCGAATGGCTGAAACAAAACTACGTACAAAACAGTGAAGGTTTTGTACATATCTGCCGTATAGATACGCGTGGCGCAAGACAGATAGGGTAAGTCATGAAATTATATAATTTGAAAGATAATCAAGAGCAAGTCAGTTTTGCTCAAGCAGTAAAACAAGGTTTGGGTAAACAGCAAGGGCTCTTTTTTCCACAAGACTTACCTTCGTTTTCTAAAGCTGAAATTGATGAACTATTAGCACTTGATTTTGCAACACGCAGTAGCCGCATTTTAACGGCCTTTATTGGTGATGAAATTCCTGCTGATGTATTAGCAAAACGTATTAGCACAGCATTTGCATTCCCAGCACCAGTAACCCAAGTTGAAGATGACGTGAGTTGTTTAGAGCTTTTTCATGGTCCAACACTGGCATTTAAAGACTTTGGTGGTCGCTTTATGGCGCAAATGTTGTCAGAAGTTGCTGGCAACCAACCTGTGACTATTTTAACGGCAACATCAGGTGACACGGGTGCCGCTGTTGCTCATGCTTTCTACAAATTAGAAAATGTACAAGTTGTTATTCTTTATCCTGAAGGCAAAATTAGCCCGTTACAGGAAAAACTGTTCTGTACATTAGGTGAAAATATTCACACTGTTGCAATTAAAGATGATTTTGATGCTTGCCAATCATTAGTAAAACAAGCTTTTGATGATGAGTTCTTAAAGAAAACAATGTATTTGAACTCAGCGAACTCGATTAATATCAGCCGATTACTTGCTCAAATTTGTTATTACTTTGAAGCTGTTGCACAAATTCCTGCTGAAAAACATCAGCAGCTAGTGATATCTGTACCAAGTGGTAACTTTGGTGATCTAACTGCAGGCTTATTGGCCAAATCCATGGGATTACCGGTTAAGCGTTTTATTGCAGCAACTAACGTGAATGACACTGTTCCTCGTTATTTAGATAACGGTAAATGGGAGCCTCATCGTACTGTTGCAACACTTTCTAATGCGATGGATGTTAGTCAACCAAATAACTGGCCTCGTATTGAAGAATTGTATCGCCGTAAAGGTTGGGATCTTTCTGATCTTGCTCATGGTTCAGTGAGTGACGAAACAACCGAAGAAACAGTGCGTGAACTTGCGAAGAAAGGCTATATTTCAGAACCTCACGCTGCGATTGCATATCGTTTACTGCGTGATGAGCTTCAAGAGGGTGAGTACGGTTTATTCTTAGGCACTGCACATCCTGCGAAGTTTAAAGAAAGTGTAGAGCGTATTTTGGGCGGTGAATTGCCACTTCCTAAAGAGCTTGCGGAGCGCGCAGATAAAGAGTTACTCTCACATTTCTTACCTGCTGATTTTGCTCAATTACGTGCATTTTTGCTTGAACGAGCTCCTAAATAATAATCACATTAAATAATTAGATACGTATTTAATTAAATAGCTCAACAAAGTGTTGGGCTATTTTTTTTATCTGAAATAGGAAAATCAGTATTTAAAAAAGGTAAAAATAAATTTATATATTTTATTTCCAGTAAGCGAATTAATTAGGATAAAGGAAATTAAATATGAATGGATTCAAAAAAATAACGTTTAAAAATAATATTAATAGCATTGTATTAAAAATAGAAAATCATATAAAAGAAAATAGGTCTGAATTATTTTTCAAGATAAAGTCTGTAAAAAGAATATTAACTGAGAATTATATTTCTATTTTTATTTCTAAAAATGAATACGCTGCAGATGAATTTTTAGAAAAAATAGAGAATAATTTCTTGCTGTATCATAAGAATGATTTTACAAAAAATATTGATTTTATTAGAAAAGAAATTAATTCAAGTATAGAGGCTTTGTTTTTGAATAGCGCTAAATTAGCATGTAGAGAATCCAGTAAAATTCAAAAAGAACGATTGAAACTACTAATTCAGAATAATTTATCTGGTGATTACTATTTGGAATTTGAAGATAATAAGCTATTTATACAAATAGATAGTGAAAATAATGATTTTAAAATTATTAACTTTGATGGATATGCTGATTTTTTTTATAATAAGAATGAGCTAATAAATAAAATTTATAATATTATAAGTGAGAACAGTAATAGTGATTTTTTATATTACCGTTTTTATAATAGGAAGGAATATATTAGCTATTTTAATAATATAGAAAATTGGAAGATAAATAATAAAGATATTCTTAGGGAAATAATTAATGATATTAAGAAAAAGAAACAAATAAATGTTAATGAATACATATCTATTGAATTAAATGAAAGTTATTCATATAAAAATATTTTTATTATCAGAGATAAATTAGAAAATACAGAAAAAGTACTACATATTTATGTCGATGATATAGAAGAAGCATTTACAATTGCAAAATCTAAATACGGTCAGATAAAAGAGAGTGGAGAACATTTACTTTATAAAGTGGGTACGGGTTGGTTTATTACTAAAATAAAAAATAATATTATGAAGCGATTTTCACAATATACCGATCTATTAAAGCCTTTAGAAAGAGTTATGAGTCGAGTTAATCTGATTGCTTCTACTGAAACTAATTATGATTTTAGTCATGTTCATACTTTAGCTGGATTATGTTATGGGTTGAGTTTAAATTATTTAGTTGAAGTTAGAAATAATGGCTTAGAAGGAGGAAATAAATATTTATTCTGGTTAAAAGAAAATATACGCTCTTATCAAAATGAAAAAGAATCTATAGTCGATAAACTGGATTCTATATTATTTAATAGTATACAAGAGTATGAGATATTAAACCTAATTAAAGAAATTAAGAGTATTATAATTTCTCAACACTTTCAAATGGAGAGATTAGGTGAAAAATTACAATACTTTGTTTTTGATGCACTAAAATCACTTGAATATAGTCAAATACTAGAGCATCGGGGACTAAAAAGATCGCAGGTTAAAAAAGTAGTCTTTAATAAAGATAATATTAATAAACACTTAGTAGATGTTATGAAGAATTATGATGATTATTATTCTATTATTGCCTTTAAAGATCATGCCATTGCTATTTCTTATAAAAAATATTCTGAGAATAATTATAAATTTTCTTTATTTGATTCTAATAGTGAGTTATTAGAATATTCGAGTATTACGTCTATAAAAGAAGTGCTAGATAATAAAATGGACTTTTATGGCTCGCATGAAATTGATAATGAGAAATATATTATCTTTGATGAGTATAAAAAAAGTGAAGTTTCAAATTACCAAAGTGTTTGGGATTATAATAATGTAGAGATAAATAAAGGTGTTGCAGAAAATATAAAGAAAATAGGTTTTTCATTACCTTTCAATGACAACATTACAGGGCGTATTATTCATTATAATGAACAGCGAGATCTTATTGTTGAGCTTAAAAGAGATAATAAAATTATAGAAGTTATTGTAAAAGATTTAAATGTCGATGAAGGAATTTATTTAATAAAAAATTATCTTTCTGAAATAATAAAAAATAATAAAGCTAGTAAGATTATCTTAAATAAAAATGATAATGGTGATATAAATATTCAAGAATCTGAATTTGATAATTTTCAAGAAATAAGAAGAGATAAGAATTATGTTGAGTTTAGTGATATATACTATCGTGAGTTGATTAAAATTAATAGTTATTTATTAAAAGGGAATAAATCTGTTTTATTAAATAAAATAATTTCTTTAATAGATGTCTTAGAAGGAAATATATACTTTGATAAATTATCAGCAAGTTTCTCTCTTATTAATAAAATAGAATATTTTAATCATGATAATGAAAATATGTCTCTTATTAATATATTAAATAAAGTAAAAGAAAAGTTAGAAAGTAAATTATTTTATGATGAGTTAATTTATGGGAAAGATAAATTAATAGCCTTATCTAAAAAGAATAGTTCAGTTGCTGCAAAATTTTATCAATTAATGATTAATGAAATTAATGGTGGGAGAAATGGCGTTAGTAATTTTATTTACAATAATATTATTGAAAGCCCTTATTTACTATTGGATAAAAATAGAAGCGTGGGTATCAATGGATATGATTATACAATTGAATTTAAAGAAAATTACCAATACTTAAATGAAATAATTAAAGGAATTGATATTCCTGAGTTAAAAAATACATTTTTGATAGAAGATCAAAGTAAACTACATTTAAAAGAAAATTATAAAAAATTATTAGAATATAAAGAACATGATAATGTAAATAAATTAATCAGGTTTATTGAAAATAAAATAGACTTGAAAAGAGAGGGAAGCTTAAATTCTTATCATGATTTATATTTTGATCTTTTTATAAATCATCAATTTGCTAATAGAATGATTATTCATGAAATAACTCAATTAGAAAATTATTTTCTTAATAACTATCGTGAAAAAAACTATGATTATCATCAAAATAATTTCTATCTTAATGAAGATGATCCTCGTACTCTTTTAGAAAAGTCATTAAATAAAAACAAGAATAAAATAGATTGTAGCTATTTATTATTTGATGATAATAAAGAAACGTTTAAATTTTTATTTTCTGAAAATACGATTTTTACTGATAAAGAGATAGACAATATTATTGTTGATAATATAGACTCTGTTTATCAAGATGATATTATAAATTATTTTTATAATGGTATTAAAAGTGAAGAATTAATGTCTTATCTAAAAGATAAGTCAGAAGTAAGTCATTTTCTCGATTATTGTATAAAAAATAAAATACGGATTATAGTAGCTGGAAATAGTGATAAGGTTTTTTTTAATCAAGATTTTATTAAACAGAAAAATGAAGTTGAAAAATTATATAATATTATTTTAGAAAATCAGTTTTTTAATGAAAGAACCATTGTGTTTGCCAAAAGAGAGAAGTTGCTAAGTTATCAATATGGTGATTTTTTTATTGAAGGTATTGCTCAACGACTAAATATGCCAATTTATCAAATTAGTGATAATATGGTTTCACTTTCAAAAGAAAGTGTCATTATTAAACCTATTATTGAAAAGCAATATATTGATAAACCTTTGCTAACAAGCGTAGCACTATCTAATGTCATTATTCCTGAACTGGAACATAGTCGTTTTATTCCTATCTCAATAGAAGATAAGGTAACGAGTGAAAATAAAATTTCAACAAAAAAATTATACCGATTTACTTCCGATTTATATCCTAATTATCGTGATAATGACAAATTTAATATAGGCTATAAAAAAGAGATTAAAACGGTAATTTATGATTATTCCGATAATATAACAATATTAGATATTTTTAATTATATCAAAAATAATCGTTATCAACTTACGATTGAACAGATTGGAACATTAATTAATAAAGTAGATATTATTAATGCTGAACAGCATAGAGTAATCTTAAAAGAGTTAAGTGATAAAATAATTAATAATAATATTTCTATGCATGATGCACTTTTAATATACTCAGATGAATTATCTGCTGTTTTTAATGCTTCAGAAAAAAGCATGATTAAAAGTAAGTTACAGCAGGCAATATATGATCCATTGATTAATAAAAAATTTAATCAATATTTAATGGGGGAAGTTTCTTTTGATGATGTCTTTTTTACTTTTCAATATAAAGATAACGCTCTCTCTTTAACAGAAAAGGCAAATAAAGCTATTGAGGTTGTGCATGCTATATATGATAATCCTAAGTTAATAAATAACTTAAGTTTACTATCAAAAGAGTTACTTTCTTCATTTTTTGATGAAAATAAAAAAGGCACTTTATATCGAGTATTACTTGATAATATTTCTACATTTGAAAACTATAAAGGCTTAATCGACACTCTTCAGAGTGTTATTTGTATAGAGAATAATAAAAAAGGTGTTGAAGGATACTCACCCACTAAAGTACTTGATAAAACAAGTAATTTAAATATTTTGGATTTCTTCGATAGCAGAAATAATATTGCCTCTAATAAAAATAAAGAAATAGTAAAAATAAATGATATATCTTTTGATAAAAGATTATTAATTAGCTTAGGTGCGAAAATAAATAATGAAAATATAGATTCAATCTCGCTGAATAGTTTAGCTAAATGGGAAGAAAAATTAACATTTTTCCCCCATCATCTTAATGATTATTTTTTTCACTCTCAGGTAGTGAAGAAGATAAGAAAGTTATTTCACTTTTTAGAACTTTATTGAATAACAAACAAAACAAAATTAAGTACCTACTTTCTAATGATACAAGTAGGATTGACTATTTAATGGCATCTGAAAGGCTCTCTGAAATTATTAAATTAGGTAGTAAAAACTATGATATTACTGATTGGAATACATTGAGAAAAAATTCGTTAAATATCCCTCGACATATGCGAATCATTAGCAAAATCGGCTACGCTAATATTACGTTTGGTATGTGGCAATCAATTAACGCTACATTTATGCTTGCTGAACAGCTCAATAATCCATCATTAGCCGCAAAAGAACGTAAAGAGATCATTAATAATCTAGCCATTATGTGGTCTGAAATGGCTTACAATGGCATTTCCGAAATGATTGAAATTACTTTAGCTAAAGGGTTACTAAAATATAGACATAATCCATTAGAATACGTCAATAAAATAAGTACAAGAATTGGCATTGGGCTTAATGTGCTTTCTATTGGATTCGATATTTATAATGCTTACGATAATTTTAGCCAAATTTCAGTTGAAACTAGTGAAAAACAACGCATCGACTATATTGTCAATGGCTCTTTTGCCGTTGTTTCAGGATTAATCACATTGGGGGTTTCTATTGCGATGCTTGCAGGCTCCACTATTGCAGGCCCTATTGGTATTGTTGCTGGCGCTGTTATCGCTTTAGCAACTTCAATTTATAATGCGGCAAGGCTTATCGAAGAAGCAAAAACAAAAGTTCATTTTACACCACTAGAAGAGCTTAATAACGGGTTTTATGCCTTTTTAATGGGGGATCTTGTTCCTGATAAAAAAAATGAAATAATCTATTTAGAAACAGAAAATCAATTAGAAGCAATGATTGATAAGAAAGCGATTAGTTATCTTGAGGAAATAAAAAAACAATCTCACCTTAGTCGTTATTTTTACACTAATGAAAAACAAATTTATCAAGAATATTATTACTATAAAGTTATACCTAACCTAATGGGAAAAACATTAGATTCAATTTTAAATCCTTTAGGAGAATATATTGCTCAACGAATATCATTAAATATAAGCCAAGAAGAAGCAGAAACAATAGCTTCGCTTTCTTATCATTTACGCGCAGAAAAAACAGAATATAAATACTATCTTCCTAAAGAAGCAATAGCGACGAATGAAACACTTATTTTTGATATTGATTTTTATGTCGATGAATTAAAACGTTATACTCTAGATATTATTTCTGACAATGACTCACCTGTTTTTGATAATATTGTTGATGATGATTTTATTAAAAAGATGAAAACAACGAGAGAAAACAGTATCTTATTATTTGATGAAAATAAAATAATAGAAGATTTAATTAAATCTAATCAGAGTGGAAAATATTATTCATCTGGCTGGAGTGAGAATGAAGATTTTTATTTTAACACTCATAATGGTAATGATATTATTGCTGCTCCTTCAAATACTAAGAATACCTTTGATATTTATAATGGAACTAAGCGATTAAGTGGAGGAAATAAAAATGATATATTTAATTTATTTACCTCAGAGTCTCCACTTTATGCGAGTCGTTTTTATGGGCGAGGAGGGAATGATACCCTTCGTATTGTAAAAATAACAAATAAATATCAAGGATATGAAATTAGTTTGTTAGATAATTACGTCAAATTTAAGCATTCATTAGATCAAACAAATAGTCAAAATTTTCATTCTAAACTTTTTCTTTACCAAGAAAATGAGCATCTTTATTCAACGAAAATAACTGATACTATGCCTAATATTGTATTGCAAGATCACGAAGTTATTGCTTATTTAGACAGTATTGAAAATATTTTTGGTAGCGAATTTGGCAACGACACTATTTATGGTAATCAAGAAGATAATTATTTAGATGGTGTTGGTGGTGCTGATTTATTATATGGATTAGATGGAAATGATACTTTAGTTTTACAAGAGGGATACGCAGAAGGTGGTGATGGAACTGATAATTATCTTATTTTAAGAGCTTCTTTAAAGAATAGTTATAATATTCAGTTTGAAACAATTGTTAATGAAAAAAGTGAAAATGAATCTAGTATTGTAAGGTTAAACTATCATTTTGATGAAATATCTTCTATTCGTCGTCAAGGGAAAGATATTATTTTTTATATTAAAGTGAATGATGGGAATCAATATAACGAACCAATTTATCATTTAATAACTCTGAGAAATGTGTATTCTGGTAGAGAAAGTTATTCATTAGCTCATCAATATACTTTAACAACAATGGATGGTTTTATATTAGCAGTGAATGAAAATAAAGCTATTAAAGATAATATATTATATGATTTTAGTTATATAGATAAATATGATAACACTGAAGAAAAGCTTCAATTATTATATCTTGATGAAAATAATAGTTCTTTATCTCTTTCATATTTGAATAAAAATAAAACAATTAGCTTGTTGCCACAATTAAAATACAGCGGATTTTCTGCGGGAGAGAACTTACGGTTTGGTTTTCAGGGTAATTCTCGGGATAATCATTACTTTGGTATCACAAAAAATTCGTTTATTGCACTAAGTTCAGGCAACGACAGTTATCAAATTAAAACATTTTTAGCTTCTAACAAAAACGACAAAATTAATATTTTATTTCCTGATAATAGCGAAAAACTATCTCATCACGATACCAGTAATTTCTTTCTATCTGATATTAGCGGTTTTGATTTAATGCTTCATAATAATGTTCTATTACATCGTTATCGCCCAGATGCTCATTTAAAGTTGGCTTTTGAACCTTCTCACATTAATGCTATTTGGGGTTCAGGAATGCAGGTTCGCTTTATTGATAAAGATAATATAGTTTTTACTCTTCCTACAAAAGAGAGTCGGCAACGTTTGCTTGTTCCTATTGCTGATTTAAATTTAGCGATAACAGCAGAAGATGATGTACTTATGATCCCTGAATCACTCTCTTTAAATAAAGAGACATTATCTGCATATTCTCTTTCTCATTCGTCATTTTATTCACTTGCTTCTCAAAAAAAATCGAATCAGGCAGTTGACTTATTATCAATTATTGAGCCTATGGAAGGGAATGATATTGTTGTTAATCGTAATAAAAATAGTTCGGTCATTAATGGTGGAAAAGGGGATGATCATATTGTCGTTAACCACGGACATCATATTTTAATTGCTGGAGAGGGAAATGATAATCTCAATGCAGGAAGTGGAAATGACTTATTAATTTCCGAATCAGGCAATGACTATTTAAGTGGTGGTACGGGTAATAATGTTTATATTGTGAAAAAGCGTTATGGTGAAGTAACTGTTTATGATGAGGGGAACAATAGTCATCTTTTTATTTCAGGATTATCAGAACACGATAAGCTTATTGCTTCTCAAGTAGGCGATGATATGCAGTATAAAACACAGGATAATCAGTTTGTTTTAACTGTAAAAAGACCGCAAGATGAAGCAGATAAAACCATTTCTATTATTGAGAAACAAAGTGTGATTTCAGCGCAGTCTCTTGCTGCGGTTATTCAAGAAATGGCACAGTTTAATGAGCAACAATTAACGATAATGCAAGGTAGCGAATTTACTCCACCATCAGTATGGTCGCCATTATCAGTGGTGGTAAAGTCTTGGGAGTATTAAGGGTTAAAAAAATAGCCCTTTAATTAGGGCTATTTAATTATTGAATATTCAATTTAAACGATATCTATTTCGCCATAGATTCAGCGCGTTTAAATACTAGGGTATTGCCCTCTGATCCTGCTGAATTAAATTGATAGCCTTCAAGATCAAACTCTTTAAGTTGTGCTTTGTTAGTCAGTTTTTCTTGAATAATAAAACGGCTCATTAATCCACGGGCTTTTTTAGCGTAGAAGCTGATAACCTTATATTTGCCATTTTTTTCATCAAGGAAAACAGGCTTAACAATTTCAGCATTGAGCGTCTTCGGGTTCACTGATTTAAAATACTCATCAGATGCTAAATTGATTAAAACATTATCACCTTGTTCTTCCAGTGCTTTGTTTAATGCTTCTGTAATGGTATTTCCCCAAAATTGGTATAAATCGCTGCCTTTGTTATTTTTTAGCTTTATTCCCATTTCAAGGCGATAAGGTTGCATTAAATCAAGAGGGCGAAGTACACCATATAAACCAGAAAGCATGCGTAAATGCTGTTGTGCAAACTGAAAATCATCTTCAGAAAAAAGCTCAGCTTGCATTCCAGTATAAACATCACCTTTAAACGCCAAAATAGCTTGGCGTGCATTTTCTGGTGTGAAATTAGGTTGCCATTCACCAAAACGAGCAGCATTTAATCCTGCGAGTTTATCGCTTATTTTCATTAAGCTTGCGATGTCGCTGGATGATAATTTTCGACATTCTTCGATAAGTTGTTGGGAATATTTTAGCAATTCAGGTTGGGTGAAGTGCGTTGTTGCTAAAGGCGATTCGAAATCCAGTGTTTTAGCTGGTGAAATGGTGATTAGCATAATTCCCTCGATACGTTATTTTAATGTTGACCAAATATAGCAAATTCTTTTGATTAAAGACTAAATTATAGTAATAGGAAAAAACAATGGTTTCTCTTATTTGTCGTAAAATTCGACAATTTAAACGATTCAGCCTGTGATTATCTTCTGTTTTTTTCCGCTTTTGTTTTGCGAAAACGTTTGGCATTCAAATAATTGCTTTGTATGAATCTAAGCGTCTTGTAGTGTGAGCAGTCCATGTTATTATCAATAGATATCCGCAGGTGACTGCAAACAGATTTACCTAGTAGATGAGATAAACAAAATGACCAACAAATTGACTTCTTTGCGTAAGCTGACAACTGTTGTTGCTGACACTGGTGACATCGCAGCAATGAAACTGTATCAGCCACAAGACGCAACTACCAACCCATCTTTAATTTTAAATGCAGCTCAAATTCCTGAATATCGTAAATTAATTGATGAAGCGATTGAATGGGCTCGTTCACAAAGCGATTCTCGTGAACAACAAATCGTTGATGCTTGCGACAAACTGGCAGTAAATATCGGTTTAGAAATTTTAAAACTGATCCCTGGTCGTATTTCAACAGAAGTTGATGCACGTCTTTCTTACGACACACAAGCGTGTATCGAAAAAGCACGTCATCTAATGAAACTTTATAATGATGCCGGTATCAGCAACGACCGTATTCTTATCAAATTAGCATCTACTTGGCAGGGTATCCGTGCCGCAGAGCAATTAGAAAAAGAAGGTATCAACTGTAACCTGACTTTACTGTTCTCTTTCGCTCAAGCGCGTGCATGTGCTGAAGCAGGTGTTTACCTGATTTCTCCATTTGTTGGTCGTATCATGGATTGGTATAAAGCCAATACAGATAAAAAAGAATTTGCTCCTGCTGAAGATCCAGGTGTGATTTCTGTTACTGAAATCTATAACTATTACAAACAACACGGTTATAACACTGTTGTTATGGGCGCAAGCTTCCGTAATATGGGTGAGATTTTAGAATTAGCAGGTTGTGACCGTCTGACTATTGCTCCAGCTCTGTTAAAAGAATTATCAGAAGCTGAAGGTGAAGTTGAACATAAATTATCTTACAAAGGTGAAGTGAAAGCACGTCCAGAAGCTATCACTGAAGCTCAATTCTATTGGGATCACAACGCTGACCCAATGGCAGTAGATAAATTATCTGACGGTATTCGTAAATTTGCTGTCGATCAGGAAAAATTAGAGAAAATGATTGCGGATTTATTATAATTCGTCGTTAAATTCTTATAAAAATCTTAAATACCCATCTTATATAGATGGGTATTTTCATTTTTTTTCTCTCAAAATAACATTTAAGTAAATTTTAAGATTAAATTGATTGGAATATATTATTTATCCGGTAATAATTATAAAAATATATTATTAAAATACTCTATTTATTATTGGTGAATTATGAAAAAGATTGTCTTGGCAACGGTACTTGCATCGTTATTTTTTAGTGGCGCTGCAATGGCAGAAAGCAAAACGGCATTCTCTTTACCTGCAATTGAAAAAAGTGCTGAAAGTGGAAACTCAGCATCTCAGTATCAATTGGGCGTAAAATATGAGAATGGAGAAGGTGTTGAGCAGGATGCACAAAAAGCACTGGAGTGGTATACCAAAGCGGCAGAGCAAGGCCATGCTGAAGCACAGTTAAATTTAGCACTTATGTATGACATGAGTGATGATATTGACCGTGATGCAGAAAAAGCGGTTTATTGGTATAACAAAGCGGCTGTTCAAGGTGTCTCTTTAGCGCAATACAATCTTGCTGTTTCTTATGATGATGGTGATGGCGTAGAGCAAGATCATGAGAAAGCAGTATATTGGTATACTAAAGCCGGTGAACAAGGTGATAGTGATGCACAATACAACCTTGGTATCTCTTATGATGAAGGCATCGGTGTAGCACAAGATCATGAAAAAGCAGTAGTTTGGTATACCAAAGCGGCAGAACAAGGCCATTCTGATGCACAATATAATCTTGCTGTTTCTTATGATGATGGTGAAGGTGTAGAACGTAACGGTACTAAAGCAGTTTTCTGGTATACCAAAGCAGCAAACCAAGGTAATCGTGATGCGCAAAATAACTTAGGCGTAATGTACGACGAAGGTGATGGCGTTGCTAAAGATGCGCGTAAAGCGGTTGAATGGTATAGAAAATCAGCTGTACAAGGTAATGGTCTGGCACAAAATAACCTTGCTTTAAACTATTACTACGGTAAAGGCGTTAAACGCGACCTGAAAGAAGCTTATGCATGGTTCTCTGTTGCTGTTGAAAATGGTGATGGTGATGAAGCTATGTTAAAACGTACTGCTCGTGCATTAAATGCAGCACAATTAGCTGAAGCGAAAAAATTGGCAGCTTCTTATATTACTAAATATATTGATGAATAATATTCATTAATATTGTTCAATATTAAAGAGAGGGAGCTTATGCTCCCTTTTTTAATTTCAGTTAAAGCCAAATAAAAATAGATTGTTATCATTTCTTTATTATCTATTCTCAATAATCCAATATTAAATATCAGTAATATATTGAGATTCTTTTTAATTCTCTTGTGTTCTCATGATAATATCTGCGCGCAAGTTAGATGGTTATTGATTAATTGAGGTTTGATATGAACGAATTACGCATAGGGTTAGTTTCTGTTTCTGATCGTGCATCAAGTGGGGTTTATGAAGATAAAGGCTTACCCGCTTTAGAAGCTTGGCTAAAAGCTGCATTAACAACGCCTTTTCATATCGAATCACGCTTAATTCCTGACGAACAACTTATGATTGAACAAACACTGTGTGAGCTTGTTGATGAAGTTGGCTGTCATTTAGTGTTAACAACAGGGGGGACAGGTCCCGCGCGTCGTGATGTCACTCCTGATGCTACATTGGCTATCGCAGACAGAGAAATGCCTGGTTTTGGCGAACAAATGCGCCAAATTAGTCTGAAATTTGTGCCTACAGCTATTTTATCTCGCCAAGTTGGTGTTATCCGTAACCAAGCGTTAATTCTAAATCTGCCGGGGCAACCTAAAGCCATCGCAGAAACGCTGGAAGGGTTAAAAGATAACAATGGCAATGTGATTGTGAGTGGTATTTTTGCCAGTGTACCGTACTGCATTCAACTGCTTGATGGCCCTTATGTCGAAACAAATGAAGCTATTGTTGCTGCCTTTAGACCTAAATCAGCTCGCCGTTCTACTTCAGCATAAATGAGGTAAGAGGTTATTTTTGCCATCAAACTTCTGGCTAGGAAATGTTCTGACTTAGTTTGGATAACGCAAAAGTAACCTTATATTTATTTGATATTTTTATTACGAAAAATAAAAAGTGTTATTTTTCAATTGATTATGTTCTTATTTTAAGCCTAGTCTTAAAAAAGCATTTCAGATAAGTCATAATGCTATTTGTAACCAATCTAACATTATGAAAAATAACAAGTTTTAATCCTCTCTTTATTCTCAGATATAAATTTTTCGCATTTTTTGCATTTTTTTTCATTATTCCCCTTGATGAATGTATTTATGACCCCATCTTCTTTTCAACTGCAATTACCACTATTGAGTTGCGTTGATTTTATATCCGCTTCGAGATGATGTTGTTAAGTCTATTAATTTGTGACTTGAAAAATGAATATTCATCCTCATATAGATTGGTAGTCAAATTGATAAAGAATTCTCTTTGGAGGCGTTTAAATGGGTAAAATTATTGGTATTGACCTGGGTACAACTAACTCTTGTGTTGCTGTAATGGATGGCAAAAATGCCCGGGTTATTGAAAACAGTGAGGGCGATCGTACTACTCCTTCAATCGTTGCTTATGCACAAGATGGTGAAATCTTAGTTGGTCAACCTGCAAAACGTCAGGCTGTGACTAACCCACAAAATACTTTATTTGCCATCAAACGTTTAATTGGTCGTCGTTTTGAAGATGACGAAGTTCAGCGTGACGTTGCTATCATGCCTTACAAAATTGTAAAAGCTGATAACGGTGATGCTTGGATTGAAGCGCGTAACGACAAAATGGCTCCACCACAAGTATCTGCTGAAGTCCTGAAAAAAATGAAGAAAACAGCAGAAGACTATCTAGGTGAAGCGGTTACTGAAGCAGTTATTACTGTTCCTGCTTACTTTAACGATGCTCAACGTCAAGCAACTAAAGATGCGGGTCGTATCGCAGGTCTTGAAGTTAAACGTATTATTAACGAACCAACAGCGGCTGCTCTGGCTTACGGCTTAGATCGTGAAGTGGGCAACCGTACTATCGCGGTTTACGACTTAGGTGGTGGTACATTCGATATCTCTATCATCGAAATTGATGAAGTTGATGGCGAAAAAACCTATGAAGTTCTGTCAACCAATGGTGATACTCACTTAGGTGGTGAAGACTTCGATAGCCGTTTAATTAACTATTTAGTTGATGAATTTAAGAAAGAGCAAGGCATTGATCTGCGTAACGATCCATTAGCAATGCAACGTCTGAAAGAAGCAGCAGAAAAAGCGAAAATCGAATTATCTTCTGCACAACAAACAGATGTTAACTTGCCATATGTCACGGCAGATGCGACTGGCCCTAAACACTTAAATATCAAAGTAACTCGTGCAAAACTGGAATCTTTAGTTGAAGATTTAGTTAAACGTTCAATGGAACCAGTACGTGTTGCATTAGAAGATGCTGGCCTGAAAGTTAGCGAAATTAACGACGTTATTCTGGTTGGTGGTCAAACTCGTATGCCAATGGTTCAAAAAACCGTTGCTGATTTCTTTGGTAAAGAGCCACGTAAAGACGTTAACCCAGATGAAGCTGTTGCAATGGGTGCGGCTGTTCAAGGTGGTGTATTAGCGGGTGATGTTAAAGACGTTCTGTTACTTGATGTAACACCACTGTCTTTAGGTATCGAAACAATGGGTGGTGTAATGACTTCCCTGATCGGAAAAAATACCACAATCCCAACTAAACATAGCCAAGTGTTCTCTACTGCAGAAGACAATCAATCTGCTGTAACTATTCACGTATTGCAAGGTGAACGTAAACGTGCAAGTGATAACAAATCACTGGGTCAGTTTAACTTAGATGGTATTCAAGCAGCACCTCGCGGTATGCCACAAATCGAAGTTACTTTTGATATCGATGCTGATGGTATCTTGCATGTATCAGCGAAAGATAAAAACAGTGGTCGTGAGCAAAACATCACAATCAAAGCTTCTTCTGGTTTAAATGAAGATGAAATCCAAAAAATGGTTCGTGATGCAGAAGCAAACGCAGAAGCTGACCGTAAGTTTGAAGAATTAGTACAAACTCGTAACCAAGCTGACCAATTAGTTCACGGTACTCGTAAACAAATTGAAGAAGCGGGCGATAAATTACCAGCGAACGATAAAGAAGCTATCGAAAAAGCGGTAAGCGAGTTAGAAATTGCTTCTAAAGGCGAAGATAAAGACGCTATTGAAGCAAAAATTAAAACATTAGTTGAAGCTTCTGAAAAACTGCTAGAAATCGCACAACAACAAGCTCAAGCAGGTGCAGCAGGTGCTGATGCAAGTGCGAAGAAAGATGACGACGTTGTCGATGCAGAATTTGAAGAAGTTGATGGCAAAGACAAGAAATAATGCCCTTAACGGGCCGCGGTAACTCACCTGTGAATAGTTACTGATACCGAACACGGGCGTCGAGGAAACTCAACGCCCGTGTGCTTATGTCAAGGGTAATCTAGAATGGCGAAAAGAGATTTTTACGAAGTACTCGGTTTAAGTAAAACTGCCGACGAAAAAGAAATTAAACGCGCATATAAGCGTTTAGCAATGAAATATCACCCAGACCGAAATCAAGGTGATAAAGAGTCAGAATCAAAATTCAAAGAAATCAAAGAAGCTTATGAAATCTTAAGTGATGCTCAAAAGCGTGCTGCTTATGATCAGTATGGCCATGCTGCATTTGAACAAGGTGGATTTGGTGGTCAAGGTGGCGGCGGCTTCGGCGGTGGTGCTGACTTTGGTGATATCTTTGGTGATGTATTTGGCGATATTTTTGGTGGTGGTCGCCGTCAACAACGCGCAGCGCGTGGTTCTGACTTACAATACAACATGGATCTAACGCTTGAAGAAGCGGTTCGTGGTGTTGCTAAAGAAATTCGTATACCTACACTAGAAACATGCGACAAATGCCATGGTAGCGGTGCTAAAGAGGGCACATCAGCAGAAACATGCTCTACTTGTCATGGTGCTGGTCAGGTTCATTTACGTCAAGGTTTCTTCACTGTACAGCAAGCATGTCCAACTTGTCATGGTCGCGGTAAAGTGATTAAAGAGCCTTGCTCTAAATGTCATGGTGATGGTCGTGTTGAACGCTCTAAAACGCTATCTGTCAAAATTCCAGCCGGTGTTGATACCGGCGACCGTATTCGCTTAAGCGGCGAAGGTGAAGCCGGTGAAAATGGCGCACCAGCAGGTGATTTATACGTACAGGTTCATGTTCGTCAGCATCATATTTTTGAACGTGATGGCAATAACCTTTACTGTGAAGTCCCTATTAACTTCGCTATTGCTGCTTTGGGCGGTGAAATTGAAGTCCCAACACTTGATGGCCGTGTGAAACTTAAAATTCCAGCAGAAACACAAACTGGTAAAATGTTCCGCATGAAAGGTAAAGGTGTTAAATCAGTACGCAGTAGTAGTATTGGTGACTTAATGTGTCGCGTTGTAGTTGAAACACCTGTTAAACTCAATGAGAAACAAAAAGAGTTAATGCAGCAACTGGGTGAATCATTCGGTGGCAAGAGTGGTGAGAAAAACACTCCTCGCTCTAAAAGTTTCTTAGATGGTGTGAAAAAATTCTTTGATGATTTAACCAAATAATTTTTCTTACCACCTTCAAAAAGGCCTGATGATAAAGACTGTCATCAGGCTTTTTTATTTGAAGTTACCCTATCTTGATAGCAACAATACCCGCTAAAATCACTAAACACGCTAATAGCTGTTTACGGTTAAATTGCTCTTTTAACAGATAGACAGATAAGATCATGGCAAATAACACGCTGGTTTCTCTTAACGCAGCCACAAGTACGATTGACGCATGACTCATCGCCCATATCACAATGCCATAGCTTACCAATTGCATGATCCCACCCCAAAATGCGGGTTTCCAATAATCTTTTATTTTGGCTTTTAAATGTTGGCGATAACGAAGCCAAGCAAGTAAATACATTGCAATACCATTTAAAAAGAAGAGCCATAAAATATAAGCAAAAGGTGTTTCACCTACACGAGAGCCATTACCATCGGATAGGGTATAACTGGCGGTAAATAATGCGGTAAGCAGCGCAAAAAAGAGTGCATCTTTACGTAAATTAAACTCTGCTATTTTCCTACTGCGTGAGATAAGGATAATACCCAAAATGATAAATAAAATGCCTAGCAAGCCAGCTATTGGTAGTGTTTCATGAAAGAGAAAGAAACCAAGAAAAGCGGTCATTAATGGCGCACTACCGCGAGAGATAGGATAAACCTGATTAAAATCAGCCAAGGTATAACAACGGCTTAAAGAGAGTGTGTAACCAATATGAAATAAAACAGAAAGGGCAAGCCACTTCCATGCACCAACATCAGGTAGCCCAACCCAAAACAGGGCGGGTAGTGTTACAACACCAGAAAAGAAAGTCAGTAATGAGATCCCTAAAAATCGATCATTGCCTACTTTAACCAATGCGTTCCAGCATGCATGAAAGATAGCAGCAAATAAAACGGCAATAAAAACAGTAATCGACATATTGATAGAAACCTTAATATGGAAAGGGTAATTTTTTATAAAACAATAGCACAGTGGTTAAACAGTAAATACGCCACTATTTCTTTTTTATCATTTGAGATGATTTTAAGGGTGGGGAGTAAACGCCATTTTTTCAGTAATAAAAATTAATACGTTTTAGCTATTTTATCAATTGGCATCATTTATTAAAAAAGACGCTTGTTTTTACTGAATAATGAAAAATAATATTAATATTCAATTAGTTATCATTGTAACTCTTAATTATTATCTTTTTTTCACTATTGAAAAACTATGTTGATGAATTGATCTTATTCATCTTGTTTTTCTTAATATTTCTTATTTAGCTCGGATAATCCGAGTTATTATCCATAAATAATCTGTTTTTTACGAATCCATGATTAGCATATTATTAACAAGATTAGTGATTCTGAGGTTAATATTATGACGGCAATTATTAGACAATTTTTGAGATTAGAGGCATCAGGCGGTATTCTTCTGATTATTGCTGCTATTATCGCATTGATTATGGCGAATACACCTCTAAGTGCTTTGTATAATGAGTTTTTATCTATTCCCATTATGATCAAATTCGGTGCATTCGAACTTGATAAACCATTATTACTTTGGGTAAACGATGCCTTGATGGCAATCTTTTTCTTAGTAGTGGGATTAGAAGTTAAACGCGAATTAAAAGAAGGCTCTTTGGCTCAGCGTGATAGAGCAATTTTCCCTGCGATAGCTGCGGTGGGTGGTATGTTAGCTCCAGCATTGGTTTATTTGATGTTTAATCATACTGATGCCGTTGGACAGCAGGGTTGGGCAATTCCAGCCGCGACAGATATCGCTTTTGCATTGGGTGTTATGGCGTTACTTGGCAAGCGTGTTCCTGTTGAATTAAAAGTCTTCTTATTAGCATTGGCTATCATTGATGACTTAGGTGTGATCGTTATTATTGCACTCTTTTATTCAAAGAGTATTGCACTAATGCCTCTTGCTTTGGCAGGTTTAATCGTGATTGCTCTGGGCATAATGAATTGGCGTAAAGTGGGTAATACGGCCGCTTATTTAATTCTTGGGTTCATCTTGTGGGTGTGTATTTTAAAATCAGGTATTCATGCGACGATTGCGGGTGTGATTGTTGGATTCCTTATCCCATTAAGAAATAAAGAAGGGGATTCTCCTTCTGAAGAATTAGAGCATGTGTTGCACCCTTGGGTTGCCTATTTTATTTTACCGCTGTTTGCATTTAGTAACGCAGGGGTTTCTTTAAATGGTGTAACGCTTGATGGTATGTTGTCTGCCTTACCATTAGGTATCGCGTTAGGTCTATTTTTAGGTAAGCCGATTGGAATATTCCTCTTTAGTTGGGTTTCGGTAAAACTAGGCATTGCAAAATTACCAGATGCGATTAACCTTAAACAAATATTTGCAGTATCTGTGCTATGTGGTATCGGTTTTACTATGTCTATCTTTATCGCAGGATTGGCATTCGATGGCGCGGATGAAGCTTATAATACCTACGCTAAGCTTGGTATTTTAGTTGGTTCAACGGTAGCCGCTGTTGTGGGATATTTGTTACTTCGCTCTGTTTTACCGAAGTTAAAAACAAAGTCAATATAGGGAAGTTCATTACGGATTTGAGTTTCTCAACACAATAAATACCGAGCTATATATTTAAACCTACGGTGCAATACAGTGTATTGTGCCGTAGGTGTTTTTATGAGGATTGGATGCAAGGAAAGCCAATCGTAAACTAATGCGTTATTACATAGTCTGTGTTTGAAGCACAGAAGTTGAAAGGAAGATAACTATGCGGGTGTCACATCTCAATTTTAACCATCTTTATTATTTTTGGCATGTGTGTAAAGAAGGCTCTGTTGTGGGTGCAGCGCAAGCGCTGTATCTGACACCTCAGACAATTACAGGGCAAATTAAAGCATTAGAAGAAAGATTGGGTGGCAAATTATTTAAACGCCAAGGAAGAGGGTTGGTTCCGTCAGAATTGGGGCAGCTCATTTTTCGTTATGCTGATAAAATGTTTATGCTTAGCCAAGAAATGCTGGATATCGTCAACTACAGTCGTGAATCGAATTTACTGTTTGATGTCGGTGTTGCGGATGCATTATCAAAACAATTAGTCAGTCGCGTATTAGAAACAGCTGTTATTGATAATGAACAAATTCATCTGCGTTGTTTTGAATCGACTCATGAACTATTACTCGAACAATTAAGTCAGCATAAGCTGGATATGATCCTATCCGATTGCCCTGTGGATTCATCACAACAAGAAGGTCTGTTCTCTGTAAAACTTGGCGAATGTAATATGAGCTTTTTTTGCAGTCATCCTCTTCCTGAAAAACCATTTCCTGAATGTTTAGAAGAGAGAAAGCTCCTCATTCCGGGCCGCCGATATATGTTAGGTCGCCATTTGTTAACATGGATACGTAACAAAAACCTTCAAGTGGAAATACTGGGTGAGTTTGATGACGCGGCATTAATGAAAGCATTTGGTTTAAATTATAATGCTATTTTTGTAGCGCCTTCACTGTATACCGATGAAACTTTTGCCCATAGTAATATCGAAGAGATTGGGATGCTTGATACGGTAAAAGAAGAGTATTACGCGATTTTTGCAGAGCGAATGATCCAACATCCAGCCGTTCAACGTGTTTGTAATACTGATTTTTCAGAACTCTTTAATGGAGATAAGAAGAGTGTTGTAAACCCATAAGTGAGTTGCGGTTAAAAAGTAGAAAATAAAAAACCGGCATAAGCCGGTTTTTTATAACACAAGAAAGCAATATTACATTGCTTTGATTTGTGCTTGCAGATTAGCTTTATGACGTGCAGCTTTATTCTTGTGAATTAAGCCTTTAGTTGCCTGACGGTCAACAATTGGTTGCATGTCATTAAATGCTTTTTGTGCTGCTTCTTTATCACCTGAAGCAACTGCTGCGTATACTTTTTTGATGTAAGTACGCATCATAGAACGACGGCTTGCGTTGTGCTGACGACGCTTTTCAGACTGAACCGCACGTTTCTTAGCTGATTTGATATTAGCCAAGTTCCAACTCCCAAATATATTCTAGCGAGGACAAATACAAAGGTGAAGGAATATGCCTTTTCAACCTAAGTTTGTCAATGGATTTATACAAAATTAGCGTCGTTGTACGCGACACTTGTTTCGTTGTGATGGCGCAAGATTTTATCAGTTAAGACGGGTAGAATACAGTCTTTTGAGTGAAAAAATCATCAAAATCGTGTATATGAGTAATAAATAATAGATTCTAATAGGATCTACGTTGGATTTTATGCGATTTTATAACCAAGAAGTGAGTGATAGTCCATTTTTTGTTTGATGTGAGCAATCAAATTTAAGAATAACAGTGAATCGACTTGTCGAGATATTACTCATCAATAAACATTGATATATTGGGTTACTCTCAAGCCTTTGACAAGGTATAATCCAATAATTTCCACGGTATTGAGCCAGTTATGGAGCTAATTCGCGGTATACAAAATATTAGAGCGCTACACCACGGTTGCGTTCTGACGATTGGGAATTTTGATGGTGTCCATAGAGGCCATCAGGCATTATTGAAACACTTGAAGCAAGAAGCGTCACAGCGAGGGTTACCTACAGTTGTGATGACATTTGAGCCTCAACCACTTGAGTTCTTTTTGCCAGAAAAAGCGCCAGCACGTCTGACTCGCTTACGAGACAAGATAAAGTATTTGGCTGAATGTGGTATTGATTACCTTTTGTGTGTCAAATTTGATAAACAATTTGCAGCGCAAACCCCAGAAGAGTTTGTTTCATCACTATTGGTGAATAAATTAGGGGTGAAGTTTCTTGCTATTGGCGATGATTTTCGCTTTGGCAAAAACCGTGAAGGTGATTTTCACTTTTTACAACAAGCTGGTGCAAGATATGGATTTGAAGTCGCTAATACCGAAAGTTATTGCGATAAAGGATTGCGTATCAGTAGCACTGCGGTACGAGAAGCGTTACTCAATGATGATTTAGTCCTTGCTGAATCACTATTAGGACACCCTTACAGCGTTTGTGGGCGTGTTGTTCATGGTAATGAATTGGGTAGAACTATTGGTTTTCCGACAGCCAATATTCCTATGAAACGCTTAGTTGCACCCGTTAAAGGCGTTTATGCCGTTGATGTCTATTTATCAGATAATCAATCACCTTTACCCGGTGTGGCAAATATCGGAAGTCGTCCTACTGTACAAGGGAGGGGCGTACAATTAGAAGTTCATTTAATCGACGTTAATATGGATTTATATGGACGTCGTATTGATGTTGTGTTACGAAAGAAATTACGTAATGAACAGCGATTTGCATCATTGGATGCATTGAAGCAGCAAATCGCAGATGATGTGGCTACTGCTAGGGATTTTTTATCGCAGCGGTCGGAGTCATAAACTAGCGGAAAATTGGAACTGAGAATCGAATGAGTGACTATAAAAATACCCTGAACTTACCAGAAACAGGGTTCCCTATGCGCGGGGATTTAGCAAAGCGCGAGCCAGAGATGTTATCACGTTGGTACAAAGAAGGTTTGTATCAAGCAATTCGTCAGGCTAAAAGTGGTAAGAAAACATTTATTTTGCACGATGGCCCTCCATACGCCAACGGCAATATTCATATTGGTCACTCAGTAAACAAAATTCTCAAAGATATTATTATTAAATCCAAAGGGCTGTCAGGCTTTGATTCTCCGTACATTCCAGGATGGGATTGTCACGGGTTACCTATCGAACTAAAAGTTGAACAAATTGTAGGTAAACCAGGAGAGAAAATATCTGCAGCGCAATTCCGCGAGGAATGCCGTAAATACGCTTACGAGCAAATTGAAGCACAGAAAAAAGATTTTATTCGTTTAGGTGTTCTAGGAGATTGGGAAAAACCTTATCTTACAATGGACTATAAAACTGAAGCGAATACTATCCGTGCATTAGCGCGCATTATCGCAAATGGTCACCTGTTAAAAGGGGCTAAGCCTGTTCACTGGTGTACAGCGTGTGGCTCATCATTGGCAGAAGCTGAAGTTGAATATTACGACAAAACTTCACCTTCTATCGATGTGCGTTTCACCGCCGTTGATCCAAGTGCTGTTGCTGCCAAATTCCATGCAACAACGGATAAACCAGTTTCTTTGGTTATCTGGACAACGACGCCTTGGACATTACCTGCTAACCGCGCTATCGCATTAAATGCAGAATTTAATTATGTCTTAGTCTCTTTTAACGATGAATGCGTGATTTTAGCCGCTGATCTTGTTGAAGGCGTAATGAAGCGTATTGGCGTAACAAGCTGGACTGTTTTAGGTGAATGTAAAGGTGCTGATTTAGAGCTACTGCGCTTTAATCATCCATTTATGGGCTTTGATGTACCTGCAATTTTAGGTGATCACGTTACGTTAGAAGCGGGTACAGGTGCTGTTCATACTGCACCAGGCCATGGTCCTGATGACTTTGTTGTTGGTCAAAAATACGGTTTAGAAGTTGCAAACCCAGTTGGACCAAATGGTTGCTACTTAGCAGGTACTTACCCAACATTAGATGGCGTTTTTGTTTTTAAAGCGAACGATGTCATTGTTGAATTGCTAAAAGAAAAAGGCGCGCTGTTACATCACGAAGCCTTACAGCATAGCTATCCTTGCTGTTGGAGACATAAAACACCAGTTATTTTCCGTGCAACACCACAATGGTTTATTGGCATGGATAAAAACGGTTTACGTCAACAATCATTAAAAGAGATCAAAAGTGTTAAATGGATACCTGATTGGGGTCAAGCACGCATTGAATCAATGGTTGAAAACCGCCCTGACTGGTGTATTTCTCGTCAACGTACTTGGGGTACGCCAATGTCTCTGTTTGTTCACAAAGAGACTCAAGAGCCGCATCCACGTACTTTAGAGTTGATGGAAGAAGTTGCAAAACGTGTTGAAGTGAGCGGCATTCAAGCATGGTGGGATTTAGATATCCGTGAAGTGCTGGGTGATGAAGCTGACGATTACATGAAAACGCCAGATACACTGGATGTTTGGTTCGATTCAGGATCAACCCACTCAACGGTTGTTGACGATCGTCCAGAATTCCACGGTAATTCAGCAGATATGTACTTAGAAGGCTCTGACCAACATCGTGGTTGGTTTATGTCTTCACTGATGATCTCGACTGCAATCAAAGGTAAAGCGCCTTACCGTGAAGTTTTAACACACGGTTTTACCGTAGATGGACAAGGTCGTAAAATGTCTAAATCTATCGGTAACACAGTCAGTCCTCAAGATGTAATGGATAAACTGGGTGCTGATATCCTGCGTTTATGGGTTGCATCAACAGACTACACCGGTGAAATCGCTGTATCTGATGAGATCTTAAAACGTTCTGCGGATACTTATCGTCGTATTCGTAATACTGCACGTTTCTTCTTAGCGAACTTAAATGGTTTTGATCCTGCAAAACACCAAGTTAAGCCAGAAGAGATGGTGACACTTGATCGCTGGGCAGTAGGTCGCGCGAAAGCAGCACAAGCAGAGATCCTAAAACACTATGAAAATTACGATTTCCATAATGTTATTCAGCGCTTAATGCAGTTCTGTTCAGTGGAAATGGGTTCTTTCTACTTAGATATCATCAAAGACAGACAGTACACCGCGAAAAGCGATAGTGTTGCTCGTCGTAGTTGTCAAACTGCGTTATTCCATATCAGCGAAGCATTAGTTCGTTGGATGGCGCCAGTTATGTCATTCACAGCAGATGAGATCTGGAATGAGTTACCGGGTGAACGTGCAAAATATGTCTTAACGGAAGAATGGTATACCGATTTATTTGGCTTAGATGCATCAGAAACCTTAAATGATGACTACTGGGCTGAATTACTTGCCGTTCGTGGTGAAGTCAACAAAGTATTAGAGCAAGCTCGTACAGATAAACAACTGCGTGGCTCTTTAGAAGCATCAGTAACTCTGTATGCAGATAAAGCTTTAGCAGATAAGTTAAATGCGTTAGGTAACGAACTGCGTTTTGTTTTATTAACTTCTCAAGCGAAAGTGGCAGATATTAATGAAGCACCAGAAACAGCATTAGCTTCTGATATGGCGGGTTTAAAAATCGCCTTTAACAAAGCAGATGGTGAAAAATGTCCTCGTTGCTGGCATTATGCGACAGATATCGGTCAAGTAGCGGAACACGCTGAATTGTGCGGACGCTGTGTTACTAACGTAGCCGGTAACGGTGAAGAACGTAAGTTTGCTTAATTAATGAAGAAAACACTTTGCTCTACAGGTTTACGCTGGCTATGGCTGGCCGTCGCCGTAGTGGTGTTGGATTTAGGAACGAAACAGTATTTCATGCAGACATTTCGTCTGTATGAATCTGTTGCCGTGATGCCTTTTTTCAATTTCACTTACGCCCATAACTATGGTGCTGCCTTTAGCTTTTTAGCAGATAAAGGGGGATGGCAACGTTGGTTTTTTGCACTGATTGCATTGGCAATCTGCATTACGTTATTGGTAATGATGTATAAAAACAAAGCGAGTGCCAAACTAAGTAACGTTGCTTATGCGCTAATTATTGGCGGAGCATTGGGTAATCTCTCTGATCGTCTGATCCATGGGTTTGTTATCGATTTTCTTGATGTTTATATCGGAGATTGGCATTGGCCTACCTTTAATATTGCTGATATGGGGATTTGTATTGGTGCAGGGCTTATCATTATTGAGAGCTTTTTTCCTGATAAAAATGTCAGTCCTCAAGATGCAAAAAAGCAAAAGTAATCAGACAAGAAGTTAACTAAAATAACCCCTGCCTTATGGCGGGGGTTACGCTTAATAGAAGGTATTAGTATGGTTATGCAGGTACTCAATGACAGCGCAGTGTTGCTGAATTTCACTTTAAAGTTAGCAGATGGCTCTGTTGCTGAATCTACACAAGCACATGGTAAACCCGCCCTTTTTCGTTTAGGTGATGAAAGTTTATCGCCAGCCTTAGAAGCTGAATTATTGGGATTATCAACGGGAGATAAAAAAACCTTTACGCTTGCGGGTGAACATCTTTTTGGTAAATACAATCCTGACTTGATCCAATACTTTATGCCTTCTGACTTTGCAGAGTCTGGTGTGCCTGAAGCAGGTACTATCATGTTATTTACAGCAATGAATGGCAGTGAAATGCCGGGCATTGTTAGAGATGTCACTGAAGATTCTGTGACGGTTGATTTTAATCATCCGTTAGCATCAGAAGAAGTGACATTTGATATTGAAGTCGTTGGCATTAATCCTGAGGAGGAAACAACACATGCAAATACTGCTGGCTAACCCACGAGGCTTTTGTGCGGGTGTTGACCGAGCTATCAGCATTGTTGACCGCGCTCTGGAAATCTATGGCGCACCTATTTATGTTCGTCACGAAGTCGTTCATAACCGCTATGTCGTTAACGATTTACGTGAGCGTGGCGCTATCTTTATTGAAGAAATTTCAGAAGTCCCTGATAACGCGATTTTAATTTTTTCTGCTCATGGTGTTTCTCAAGCGATTCGCCAAGAAGCTCGTTCACGTAATTTAACCATGCTTTATGATGCAACTTGCCCATTAGTAACTAAAGTTCATATGGAAGTGGCAAGGGCAAGCCGTAAAGGCAAAGAAGCGATTTTAATCGGTCATGCAGGACATCCTGAAGTTGAAGGCACAATGGGGCAATACAATAACCCTGAAGGGGGAATGTATTTAGTTGAGTCACCTGCTGATGTTTGGAAATTAGAAGTAAAAGATGAAGATAATCTTTGTTTTATGACTCAAACAACGCTTTCTGTTGATGATACATCTGAAGTAATTGATGCTTTAAATGCACGCTTCCCAAAAATCATTGGGCCTCGTAAAGATGATATCTGCTACGCAACGACTAATCGCCAAGAAGCAGCAAGAGAACTTGCAGAAAAAGCAGATGTTGTATTTGTAGTGGGTTCTAAGAACTCATCAAACTCTAATCGCTTGGCAGAGCTTGCACAGCGTGCAGGTAAGCCTTCTTATCTTATCGATAGCTTTGAAGATATTGATGAATCATGGGTCGCTAATGCAGATATTGTTGGCGTTACCGCTGGGGCTTCAGCTCCAGATATTTTAGTTCAACAGGTATTAGAGCGTTTAAAAACCTTTGGTGCTGATGAAGTTGTCGAATTATCAGGGCGTGAAGAAAATATTGTCTTTGAAGTCCCTAAAGAGCTTCGTCTAGATTATAAAGTTATCGAATAAGACAATCTAGAAAGCGTGATTTTTAAAAGCAGAGTTTAAATCTCTGCTTTTTTTATACCTAAAGTTAAATGAATAATCATGCTGTTCATCTCTTTTACTGATAATGACTACGGTTTTGTGTGTTTTTCTTATCTCGAACGTTAAATGCTGGCATCAAGCGGATGACATCGCTAATCTGTAAACAATAAATAGAGATAATAAGTATCGTTAAGGAGAAATTTAGTTATGTCTGCAAAAGAACTTCGTCTTGCTGTCGTTGGTGCTGGTGGTCGTATGGGACGCCAATTAATTCAGGCAATTTCTCAACAAGAAGGAACCGTTTTAGGTGCTGCTTTTGAGCGTACTAATTCTTCATTGATTGGCGCTGATGCCGGAGAATTAGCGGGTGTCGGGCATATCGGTATCACAATCACTGATAACTTGTTGGCTCAAGCGGATGAATTTGATGTATTAATTGATTTTACGCGTCCAGAAGGAACACTTTCTCATATTGCATTTTGTGTAGAGCAGAAAAAAGGCATGATCATTGGTACGACAGGCTTTGATGATGAAGGCAAAAAAGCCATAGATGATGCAGCGAAAATCATCCCTATTGTGTTTGCGGCTAACTTTAGTGTTGGTGTTAACTTAGTGCTTAAATTACTCGAAAAAGCGGCTAAAGTGATGGGATCTTACACTGATATTGAAATTGTAGAAGCTCACCATCGTCATAAAGTTGATGCGCCATCCGGTACTGCATTAGCAATGGGTGAGTCTATAGCAGATGCATTAGGTCGTGATCTTAAACAGTGCGCAGTGTATGAGCGAGTAGGGCACACGGGAGAGCGTGATCCTCAAAGTATCGGATTCGCGACTATTCGAGCAGGTGATATTGTAGGAGAACACACTGCAATTTTTGCTGATATCGGTGAGCGAGTAGAGATAAGTCATAAGGCTTCTAGTCGAATGACATTTGCAAATGGCGCTGTTAAGGCATCACTTTGGCTAAGTGATAAAAAAGCAGGTCTTTATAATATGAAAGATGTGCTTTCATTAGAAGATTTATAATTTATAAAAAATATAATTTATTGAAAACTCATAAGTATTTTTATATTTATGAGTTTTTTGCTTTATTTGTGATGTTATTTAATTATTTATCTTATTTTTATTTATTATCTCTGATTTTTCTTCGTGTTAGCCTCTAAAAATACAAAAAAACCTCATTTTATTTCTTCTTTTTTCTATTTTTAAATTATCTTGGTAAGCAAACGGTTAAATTTGTAAGATTGATTGTATAAATTGTCACTTGGTTAACTAAATTGCTAATGAATGATATTTTTTAAATTAAAAAGGTGTTTTTTCTAGACATCTGCCTATTCGATCTTTAGAATGCGCCCAATTTGCCAAAAATTTGCCCAATTTTATGTTTTTGGCATTGATTTAGAGTCTTAAATCTGAATTAATATGCATAAAATATGATTTATTATTCTCTGGAGGGCGTTTTGATTAAATCAGCTATACTGGTTCTAGAAGATGGGACCGAATTCCACGGCAAGTCGATTGGCGCAGAAGGCGCCGCCATCGGTGAAGTCGTTTTTAATACTTCAATGACCGGTTATCAAGAAATACTAACCGACCCTTCTTACTCCCAACAAATAGTTACTCTCACTTATCCCCACATTGGCAATACCGGCGTTAATCGTTCAGACGAAGAATCAGAAACTATCCATGCTCAAGGCTTAATTATTCGCGACTTGCCATTAGTGATGAGCAACTATCGTGCACAAGAAACGTTATCTGATTATCTTAAACGCCAAAATATTGTCGCTATTGCGGACATTGATACACGTAAGTTAACTCGTTTGTTGAGAGAAAAAGGCGCACAAAACGGTTGTATCATCGTCGGTGAACATCTTGATACCAAACTTGCTCTTGAAAAAGCCAAGGCCTTTCCTGGCTTAAAGGGAATGGATTTAGCCAAAACAGTAACCGTCAAGCAGCCTTACCAATGGACTCAAGGTAGTTGGACGCTAGAAAATGAATTACCAGCAGCAAAATTAGCGACTGAATTGCCACTGCATATTGTGGCGTATGATTTTGGTGTGAAACGTAATATTTTACGTATGCTGGTGGATAGAGGGTGTCGAGTCACCGTTGTACCAGCACAAACGCCAGCTCAAGATGTTTTAGCCCTTTCTCCTGATGGTATTTTCCTTTCCAATGGCCCTGGGGACCCAGAGCCCTGTGATTACGCCATTAACGCCATTCAAACTTTTTTAACCACTGATATTCCAGTATTTGGGATTTGCTTAGGGCATCAATTACTAGCATTAGCCAGTGGTGCAAAAACCATCAAAATGAAATTTGGTCACCACGGTGGTAATCATCCTGTTAAAGATCTAGATAAAAATACTGTGATGATCACGGCGCAAAATCATGGATTTGCTGTTGATGAAACATCACTTCCTACTAATTTACGAGTGACACATAAATCTCTGTTTGATGGTTCTTTACAAGGTATTCATCGCACAGACAAACCAGCATTCAGTTTCCAAGGTCACCCAGAAGCTAGCCCGGGACCACATGATGCCGCACCTCTTTTTGATCACTTTATCGAACTTATCGCGCAATATCGTCAAAACCTGCAATCAGTGACAACAAAATAAATCAGGAGCGAAAGAAAATGGCTAAAAGAACAGATATCAAAACAATCCTGATTTTAGGTGCAGGGCCGATTGTTATCGGGCAAGCGTGTGAATTTGACTATTCAGGCGCTCAAGCATGTAAAGCGCTACGTGAAGAGGGATATCGAGTTGTTTTGGTAAATTCAAATCCTGCAACCATTATGACCGATCCTGAAATGGCCGATGCAACGTACATCGAGCCGATTCACTGGCAAGTTGTGAGAAAAATTATTGAAAAAGAGCGCCCTGATGCGGTATTACCAACAATGGGCGGGCAAACAGCACTGAACTGCGCTTTAGAATTAGAGCGCCAAGGTGTTTTAGCTGAATTTGGTGTCACCATGATTGGTGCAACAGCTGATGCAATTGATAAAGCAGAAGATAGACAACGCTTTGATAAAGCGATGAAAAAAATCGGCTTAGATACTGCTCGTTCAGGTATTGCACATAACCTCGATGAAGCTTTTGCTGTTGCTGAACAAGTTGGTTTCCCTTGTATTATTCGTCCTTCATTCACGATGGGGGGAACAGGTGGCGGTATTGCCTATAATCGTGAAGAATTTGAAGAAATCTGTACCCGAGGTTTAGATTTATCACCAACCAATGAACTGTTAATTGATGAATCACTGATTGGTTGGAAAGAGTATGAAATGGAAGTTGTGCGCGATAAAAACGACAACTGCATTATCGTCTGTTCTATCGAAAACTTTGATGCAATGGGAATTCATACGGGAGATTCCATTACTGTCGCACCAGCACAAACCCTTACCGACAAAGAATATCAAATCATGCGTAATGCCTCGATGGCGGTATTACGTGAGATAGGTGTTGAAACTGGCGGTTCTAACGTTCAGTTTGCGGTTGATCCTAAAACAGGGCGCTTGATTGTTATCGAAATGAATCCTCGTGTTTCGCGTTCATCCGCGCTTGCCTCTAAAGCAACAGGTTTCCCAATTGCGAAAGTCGCTGCAAAATTAGCAGTAGGTTATACCCTCGATGAGCTGATGAATGATATCACTGGCGGGAGAACGCCAGCCTCTTTTGAACCATCCATTGATTATGTTGTGACAAAAATCCCTCGTTTTAACTTTGAAAAATTTGCGGGAACAAATGACAGATTAACTACGCAAATGAAATCTGTGGGTGAGGTGATGGCAATTGGTAGAACACAACAAGAGTCCTTGCAAAAAGCATTACGAGGCCTTGAAGTTGGGGCGACAGGCTTTGATCCTAAAGTTGATTTAGACGACCCTGAAGCATTAACGAAAATTCGCCGTGAGCTAAAAGAAGCCGGTTCTGACCGAATTTGGTATATCGCGGATGCTTTCCGTGCTGGACTATCCGTTGATGGTGTTTTTAATCTCACTAATATTGACCGCTGGTTCTTAGTTCAAATTGAAGAAATCGTTCGTCTTGAAGAAAAAGTCAGTGAAGTCGGTATCAAAGGGTTAAGCGCTGATTTATTGCGTCAGTTAAAACGTAAAGGCTTTGCAGATGCACGCTTAGCTAAAATACTTAACGTAAAAGAGCACGCCATTCGCCAATTACGTGAGCAATATCAACTCCATCCTGTCTATAAACGTGTTGATACTTGTGCGGCAGAATTTGCTACTGATACTGCTTATATGTACTCGACTTATGAAGAAGAGTGCGAGGCAAATCCACATCAAGATAAACCTAAAGTGATGATCTTAGGTGGTGGACCAAATCGTATAGGGCAAGGAATTGAGTTTGATTATTGCTGTGTTCATGCTGCGCTTGCGTTGCGTGAAGACGGTTACGAAACCATCATGGTGAACTGTAACCCTGAAACGGTTTCAACGGATTATGACACCTCTGACAGACTCTATTTTGAACCTGTTACGTTAGAAGATGTGCTTGAAATTGTACGTATCGAAAAACCGAAAGGGGTGATCGTGCAATATGGTGGACAGACACCATTAAAATTGGCCAGAGCGCTAGAAGCTGAAGGTGTGCCAGTCATTGGGACAACGCCAGATGCTATCGATAAAGCTGAAGATCGTGAACGTTTCCAAAAAGCGGTTGATAAGTTAGGGTTAAAACAGCCTGAAAATGCCACTGTAACGGCGTTAGAAGAAGCGGTAGAAAAAGCACAACAGATAGGGTATCCGCTGGTGGTTCGTCCTTCTTATGTCCTTGGTGGACGCGCAATGGAAATTGTTTATGACGAAGTTGATTTACGTCGTTATTTCCAAACCGCGGTTAGTGTGTCAAATGATGCACCTGTTTTATTAGATCGTTTTCTTGATGATGCGATTGAAGTCGATATTGATGCGATTTGTGACGGTAAACAAGTCGTGATTGGTGGCATTATGGAGCATATCGAACAAGCGGGTGTTCACTCTGGTGACTCGGCTTGCTCATTACCTGCTTACACCCTAAGCAAAGAAATTCAAGATGTGATGCGTAAACAAGTCCGTGAGCTCGCTTTTGAATTAGGTGTAAAAGGGTTGATGAATGCACAATTCGCGGTGAAAGGTGATGATGTTTATCTTATTGAAGTTAATCCTCGTGCTGCTCGTACCGTCCCTTTTGTGTCAAAAGCCACCGGCGTACCATTAGCCAAAGTTGCTGCGCGTGTCATGATTGGTCAAAGTCTTGAAGAGCAGGGCGTAACAAAAGAAGTTATTCCGCCTTATTACTCTGTAAAAGAAGTGGTTTTACCTTTCAATAAGTTTGCAGGTGTTGATCCAATTTTAGGGCCAGAAATGCGTTCAACAGGTGAAGTGATGGGCGTTGGTGCAACCTTTGCACAAGCCTTTGCTAAAGCGATGTTAGGCAGCAGTTCTACTATGAAGAAAAAAGGTAGAGCCCTTCTTTCTGTGCGTGAAGGTGACAAAAAGCGTGTTGTTGATTTGGCGACAAAATTACTAAAAAGTGGATTTGAATTAGATGCTACACATGGTACAGCCATTGTATTAGGTGAAGCAGGAATAAATCCACGTTTAGTCAATAAAGTGCATGAAGGGCGGCCGCATATTGAAGATAGAATTAAAAATGGTGAATATGACTATATCGTTAATACCACATCTGGTCGTCAAGCCATTGAAGATTCTAAAATTATTCGTCGCAGTGCATTAAGATATAAAGTCCATTATGACACGACGTTAAATGGCGGATTTGCAACAACACTATCATTAACGGCAGATCCGACGGCGAGTGTTATTTCAGTTCAAGAAATGCATAAAAAGATAAATAAAGCTTAAGTTTATTTGTTGCCGTAATAATGATCCCGAATATGAGGAAACTTGTATTCGGGATTTTTTGTTTTTTTATCGCTATTTAAAAAAAGAAAATTTTACGGAAAAAAGAAAGCCCCAAATAAATTTATTTGGGGCGATTGCAAAACAAAGAGGTGGGTGCGGATCTTTTTTTCAAATAAGGAGTCAAGAAAATAAAACAAGTTAATTTCTTTGTTTTAGCGAATTTATTTTGTCTTTTTTTGGCGTTTGAGTCAATAGTAAATCATTTTACGCAATCGGCTAACATATTGTTTTAATTTGATTAAATTTGTAATTTACCACTGATAAGGTATAGGGGATAGAGAAATTTCTGTTACTATATTGGTGGGTGCTTGGATCATTTTGGTTCAAGCATTTTGCAAGAGCCAGAAAGAGAAAAGCCCCGAATTTTATTCTCATAAAATCCGGGGACAGACTCAAACCTGAACAACTTGATTCTGTCTCCTTTTCACAAAGGAGTCAATAAAATTGACTAAAATAACCTTATTTGGAATTACTGTTATTTGTGCGACCGTTCTTTCTTTCACAATGATTGTAGGTGAACGATTATGTTCTCTTAACATTAGTGATGGAAGCACTGTAGTTCAAGCTATTTTGATGTGCAATAAATAGTTTGGTGGGGGAGGTTTTCTCCCCCCAATTTTTCTTCAAGTTGTTAGATTTGTGGTACAAGCACCCTGTCTTTAAAATAGGCTATTCGACATAAATGATAATGATTGCTATTTCGTTGAATGTTTGACAATATAGCTGACAACATAGGTGATTATTTACTCTGCTGATATCTTTCTATTATGTCTCAACACTCTTCATTCTATTCATACATTGGTTATCAACCTAAGCATCAGCAGGTTGAAGAATATCGCTTTCAAGACCAAATTCTATTGCGCCAAGGTGTATTAGAAACCACGGAAGATCTGCAGATTGAAGAGACTTATCAAGCCGGCTTTAATTTAGTGGCTGTTCATAGTGGAAGTGTGATTAGTGAAAGTGTCAATGGGCAGAAAATAGAGATAGCAACACCAAGTATTTTTATTGCTAATAGTGTTGAACGCTATTCTTTATTGAATCAATTTAAATCTGGCGATCCCCTAAGATACACATTATTGCAATTATCATCTCAGTGGCTTGAGCAACAACATATTTTGTTGCCCCCTATACTGCAACAAAACCAATCACTCATGCTGCATCATCTGATTATGGATAACACTTTTTTGGCGTTAACCATGCAGTTATTTCAAAACCCAGTTCATGACTCTTTAAAACCACTTTATTACTCTGGCAAAGCGTGTGAATTTGCTTCATTAAGTTTGCAATATTTATGTCATGCGCAAGAGCCTGCGAATCGACCATTAAGTCAGCGTGAAAAAAACAGCTTAAAACAGGCGAAAGAGATCTTAATTGCTGAAATGGAAACACCACCGAAACTTGAAATATTAGCGGCACGCGTGGGATTAAATACACGAAAACTCACCCAAGGATTTCGTCAATTATTTGGTAATTCTGTTTATGGTTGGCTACAAGAATATCGCTTACAAACCGCATATAATATGTTGCTAAATGAAGGGGAATCTATCTCAAGTGTTGCCTATTATGTTGGGTATACGCCAGCTCATTTTTCCGTCGCATTTCGCAAACGTTTTGGTATATTACCGGGTGATGTACGCAAAGGGCATTTTACACCTTAATTGATTTTATTAAGTTTATGGGTAATATTGATATTCTTTCAATGTTAATTACTACACCTTAAACAGGTAATTAATTTCACTTCTCTCTATCTTGCTTAGTAAATAAGCAATTTGCTTCTAAATCGAAAGTAATAGTCACGCAATCTAAAGCCTTGTCGCTAGAGGGTAAATACCCTTTTCGTTATAGTGCCACAATATGTTGTGGAGATTATTATGCATAATGAATTATGGGCGTTATTACGTCCTTATCGCCCTTTATTAATAGGTGCCTTGTTGCTACAAGTAGTTGCAGGTTTTAGCTCTTTAGTTCCGTGGTTAGCACTTTATCAGCTTCTTCTTTCTTTCCCTTCTAGTAATACGTTGTGGTTAACCATTGCTGTTATTGGTGGCGTTGTATGGCTAATATCACAAACCATTGCATTTCATTTAACACATTTAATGGATGCCAAATTAACCTACCAATTACGATTAGCATTATCAGAAAAAATGCAGAAATTACCGTTAAATTGGTTTGTTAGCCAAGGAAAAAATGGTATCAACCAATATGTTCAGCGCGATATTAAAGCACTGCATCAATTAATTGCTCATGCGCCTGCTGATATTGTGCAATTTATCGTTGTACCTGTTATTGCCATTATTGTGTTATCAACAATTAATCTTTTTTTACTACTTTTTGCTCTTATTCCTCTTATCATCGCTTATTTTTGTTTTAAACAAACCCAATCTTCACGTTATCAAGTCTATTGTGAACAGCGTGACAGTGCGATGAAAACACTCTTTGAAGATTATCAACTCCTTGCAGAAAACCCGCTTGTTGCACGTCAATTTCCACATAAAGGCATTATCAGCAAAACAGAAAAAGCCTTATTTAATTTTGTTTTTCATTTTCAAAATTGGGTTAAACGAGTTGGACTATTGGGATCACTAACCCAGTTATTATTAAGTGCAACTTTACTTACAGGGTGGTTATTACTAGGAGCGGTCACTTTTGAACAAAGGCTGCCCTTGGCAGATTTACTCCTGTTTATTTTATTACTAAGACGTATTGCTGAGCCTGTCATGGCAATGGGACATGGTGGCGATGCATTACGTATTGCAAAACAATCCGCACAGCGGACCCAACAATTATTACAGCAATCTGAAATGCAATATGGTGAGCAATCTGTAGAAGGAATTTCTCATCAGGTAGCGTTAACGGCAGATTCTGTTTGTCTCTCTTATGGTGATAAAAAGATCCTCAATAATATTAATTTTGAAATTAAAAAAGGAGAGTTTATTGCCATCGTCGGGCCTTCTGGCGCAGGTAAAAGCTCGTTATTGCAACTTATTGCTCGATTTATGGATGCAACATCAGGTGAGATCTTAATTGAGAATAAGCGCTTACAAGCATATTCACGTCATGCATTAAACCAAATCACCACAGTGGTAATGCAAAATAGTCAACCATTGCCTTATTCGATTAAAGATAACCTATTGTTATTTAATCCAAATTGTAATGAAGAACAACTGCAATCTGTAATTAATGAAACGCATTTTGCTGAAGTCATTGAGCTTCTACCTCAAGGTTTATCAACAATCATCAATGATGAAACGCCACTTTCTGGCGGTGAAGCACAACGCTTAGCGATAGCTCGCGCTTTTATTGCCAATAGTCCGCTGTTATTGGCTGATGAGCCATCTTCAGCGCTTGATCCTGATAATGCACAACATATTTTTAATGCATTGAAAAATAAAACAATGACACGAATTGTTGTGACACATTCTTTGGCGTTAGCACAGCAGGTGAATAGAGTGATATTTATGGCTGATGGGAGGTTAGTAGCAATGGGAAATCATGATGATTTGCTACTTGAGAGTGAGCGATATCGTGATTTTGTTCAGAAACAAGGAGAGCAAAATGAAGACTAATCCCTTTGTTTCATTACTCTTATCTTTAAAATTTCCCCTTAGTTTTATGGTTTTTAGTGCCATTTTAGAAGGGCTATGTGGATTATTGTTATTACCTATTATTATTTATTGGCATCAAGACCCAAGCCAATATTTATGGATGTTAGCGGGATTAACATTAATTACATTGGTTTTTCAGTACATTGCGATATTAAATGGTTTTCTTGCGGGGACGACGGTGATGAAAATCTTGGTTCAAGCCTTGATCCACCATTTACCTCGCAGTTTAACGTCACCTCCCCAAGCGCAAACACTATGTTCAGGTGCTGCAATGAGTGCAATGAGCATTCCTGCTCATTTACTGGCTCCTGTGATCAGTGTGGTTGTCACACCATTAACAGTCATTATTGGCCTTTTATTTTATAACGTCACTTTTGCATTTATTTTTATGCTCTCTGCGTTCTTGCTTGTTGTTGTGATGCGGATCAGTGCCAAAGGATTGCATAAACAAGAGGCTACACTTCAAACTGCGGAAAACGTTGCAGCGAAAACATTGGCTGATTTTGCACAACATCAGGCGTTATTGCGTAAAAGTGGACGCAATACACAATTTTCACAGCAATTACAGCAAGATCTGTTAGCGCAACATCATCAGCAGGTACAGTTATTGCAGCGGAGTTTACCCTACCATTTAATTTTTTCTCTTTGCATTCAGGTTATTTTTATCGCGGTTCTCGTGTTTGGTGTGATAAATGTTGATGCTAACAAACTCACCTTAGCGCAGTGGTTAGCTGTTGTCGTATTAATTGCTCGCTTTATTGAACCGTTATTTCAGCTTTCTCATATTGATCAAGCATTAAGACAAAGCAAGCAGTCACTAACATTAATTAAAAACGCGTTGAATGCTCCTACATTACAAAGCCCAAAACAAAGTGATACGCCTAAAAGCAATGACATTCGTTGCGAACAACTGGATGTGAATAATAGTTTAGGTACGACGATCCTTTCTAACATAACAGCGCTATGCCCCGATAAAAAAATGACGGCAATTGTCGGCAGTTCTGGTGCAGGTAAAACAACATTACTACGTGTTTTAGCGCGTCTTATTGATGCGGATAAAGGGCAAGTTTTTTATGGAGATAAAAAAATTAATGATTTATCTGAGAGTGTATTAGCGCAAACAAGACAAATCGTATTTCAGCATAACCAGTTAATTAGAGGCACTTTACGCTGGTCATTATTACAAGATGAGCAATCAACAATCAGTGATAAGGATATTTTGCAGTTACTCAATGCATTGAATTTACCGTTGATTCAAACTGATTTGGATGAAGATGTGGGAGAACAAGGTGACCGTTATTCTGGAGGACAAAAGCAACGATTATGCTTAGCGCGTTCATTATTAGCCGATCCTAAGATCTTATTTTTAGATGAACCTACGGCAAGCCTTGATACAGTCAGTCGTGAAAAAGTGGCTCTTTATCTTGAAAACCTAACATCCACTCGAGTCGTGATCACCCATGATCCGGATATTGCCAAACGGGCGGATCATGTCATTGTGCTTGATGATGGAAAAGTCATTGAAGAAGGTTCTCCTGATGTATTGTTGTTATCTTCAACATGGTTCTCACGTTTTTGTGGATCATATTGAGTTTTTCGATCTTCATTAGTTGTTGCGTAATATCGATTGGCAATCGAAAGAGATAATTTGGCAATCTAAAATACCCTAATCCCAAAATTGATAGAGTGATAACCATTATCATTTGAATATTTTGGGATAGGTATGGTTTACATTTCTTCTTTAGCTGACTTAGATAAAACACAGAAATTATCACCAGTATTAAATCAACGTACACAAAATAAATTGGCATTAACACAATGCGCTATTTTGTGTTCTACCGCTTTATTTTCACTTTCTGCTATCGCAAATACAGCAACAGAAAATAATAAAGAAGCCGATATTTTAGTGGTGACGGAAAGCGTAGCACAACACCGCGATAACCTTGCTCCCGGCGTTAGTACATTAAGTAAAATGGCGCTTAAGCCCAGAGAGATCCCTCAAACAGTCTCTGTGATAGACAGAGAGCAAATAGAAACTCAAAACTTAAATACCCTTGATGAAGTAATGACTCGCGCTAATGGGGTTACTAGCGCACCTTTTGTTTTATTAACAACAGCTTATTACGCTCGTGGCTTTCAAATCAATTCTTTTGAGCTTGATGGTGTTCCTGCTTTAATGGGAAATATGGCAAGTTCGCCGCAAGATATGGCTGTTTATGAACGTGTTGAGATCTTAAAAGGCTCTAACGGATTAATGCATGGAATGGGGAATCCTGCGGCAACCGTCAATATGGTACGTAAACATGCGCCTTTAGACGATCAATTAAAAGCAACATTTACGGCTGGAAGTTGGAACCGTTATCGCGGTGAAGTCGATGTGGGTGGGCGTTTAAATCAAGACGGTAGTGTCCGTGGTCGAGTTGTAATGGCATGGGAAGATAAAGATTTCTTCTACGATATTTCAGATCAAAAAACACGCTTAATTTATGCAACTGTTGATGCTGATTTAACACCTAACACGCTATTACGCACAGGTATTCAATATCAAACAATCGATTCCATCACCAATATGGCAGGTGTGCCAATGGGGAAAGATGGGAGCGATTTACATCTTTCTCGTAAAACCTATTTAGATGCTGATTGGGATAAATTCAAATGGGATACCACACGTCTATTTACTGGAATTGAACATCAAATTAATGATGATTGGCTGTTTAAAATAAATGCTGATTATCAATATGCTAAAGCGCGTTTGCTGTATGCAGGAGCATGGGGAAATATTGATCCTGAAACGGGTGATGGAGCCATGCTGATGGGCGGCGCTTACAAGTTCCATAACTATCAAACAAGTCTCGATACCAATGTCACAGGAAAACTCAGTGGCTGGGGATTGCAGCATGATGTGATAGTAGGGATGAGTTACTCGAAAGCTAGCGAGGAACAGCATACAGGGCAATTTAAAGATCCTCTCAATGTTCCTGTGAATATTTATCGTTGGGACCCTCATAGTGTGCCAAAACCACAAGTAACGGGCTATTCCTCTCAAGGTGCGACAAAAACGGAACAAACTGGCGTTTATGGAATGAGCCGGATCAAGCTTATTGAGCCTGTTACGTTGGTTGCAGGCGCAAGGGCAAGTTGGTGGGAAGTGACAAAACCGCAAGCTAAGTTTACTGAAAATGGAAAAATCACGCCTTATGGTGGTTTGATTTGGGACTTTGCACCTCAATGGTCATGGTACAGCAGTTATTCTACGGTTTATCAACCACAAACAGGGAAAACTTGGAGTGGTGAAATGTTAAAACCAGTAGAAGGACAAACTGTTGAAACGGGATTCAAAGGCGCGTTGATGAACGGTGGACTTAACGTCTCCGCCGCGGTTTTCCGTATTGATATGAAAAATAATCCACAAGAAGATCCTGCACATCCTGGTGGTGGTTTTAATACCTATCTTATTAGTGGTGGCAAAGTTGTTAGCCAAGGCTTTGATATTGAAGGAATGGGGTATTTATCGCCATTTTGGGATCTTTCTGTCGGTTATACCTACACTGACACGGAATATAAAGAAGACACCCTTAACAAAGGCAATAGTTTTAACTCATTAGTGCCTCGTCATATGGTCAGAGCGTGGACAAATTATCAATTGCCTTGGGATGCACGTAAATGGAGCGTGGGCGGCGGTATTCAAGCACAAAGTGAATATAGCAAAACTAACGGAGAAATTACGTTACGCCAAGGCGGCTATACGATCTTTAATACACGTTTAGGTTACCAAATTAATGAAAACTGGTCTGCGGCATTAAATATTAATAATGTTTTTGATAAACGTTACTACTCAAGCCTATTCTCCCCTCAATGGAATAACCGTTATGGTGAACCTCGTAACGTTATGTTGAATATCAAGGCTGATTTTTAATGCAAAAGGCACTGCTGATCAGTTGTGCTGTTTTAGGCAGCGTAATAGGGAGTATTACGCTGTCATTACTGATAACAACCTTTTATCCCAGCACTGATCCTCTTAATCGTCTGTATGCAGCCGTCTTTTTACCTGTTGTTTGTTTATGTGGATTGCTCTGTTTTAGTTTGCTTTCAGTGAATGGGAAACAGGTATTTTGGCGAGCATGGAGCTGGTGGCCTTTACCTTTAATATTGTTGGAGTTTACTTTATGAAAGCGATATTAAAGCGCCAGTTCTCACAGCTTCATCGCCAAACAGGCACCTTATTTGGCATTCTATTATTTATTATTTTATTTACAGGCACATGGTCATTAGCACATGAAAATTTAAATCTATGGGTTCAATTTAAGCCATTAAATAAAGAATTATTGCCGTTAGATCAGTTATTAGTAAAAGGCGAATACCTCTTAGGTGAAAACGGTTTTAATAGTGTGAAATTAGCATCGATTGATCATCCTATTATTACTTTCTGCCAAAGAATAGGGGATTGTTCACTGCAATTAAATGCACAAACGGGTGAAGAAATTACAGTAAGAGAAGTTATCTCTCCTATTGTTAATTTACATAAAAATCTATTTATGGGGTTTTCTGGACGATTATTTATTAGCTTATTTGGTTTTGTTTTTGCGCTATTACTAATAACTGGCATTGTTATTCATCACCGTAAAATCTATCAATTATTTCGACTCCGTTTTAATCAAGGGCGTAGGCTGTTTTTCTTTGATTTGCATAATGTTATTGGATTATGGAGTTATCCGTGGCTCGTAATGTTTGCATTAACGGGGGCATTATCAGGATTAGGGGCATTCGGTACATTAATGCTCGCAAAATATGTGGAGCCAGAAGCACCAGTACAAGTCATGATGAAATTAATGGGACAATCAACACCCGTTTCATCTACGGTTACTGCATCTTCTCCTAGCTCATTATTAATTCAACTTTCACAAGAGAAACCAGACTTTATTCCTGAAGCTATTAATTGGAAAAATAAAGGTGATGCTGAGCAGCAAATTACGGTGAGTGGTATTCATTTATATTTACCCAGCACCGCTAATTTTGAGCAGTTCTTTTTTTCTGGCTTAGATAATCATTGGATTGCGGAAAAGAATTCTGTATCTCAGCAATTTTGGACGCGTGCTTTTATTGCTGTTCAACCTTTGCATTATGGGCAATATTTATGGACAGGTTCAGCAAACTTTAGTTTATCGGTACTTCATTGCCTAATGGGAATGATGGCCTGTGTATTGACCTTTAGTGGATTAGTGATTTGGGTATTAAAAAAGCCCATTAATATCAGTTCCCGTTTAGTGTTAGGAGGTTGTTCTGGCTTAATTTTTGCCAGTACATGTTTAATTCCTATCGCTATTTTCTCCGCGTTATCACCGATACTGCCTTTTTTTGGTGTTTGGTTGATAACGCTTCTTTTTTATTTTTCTTATCCGCAAGTGATCAAACTTACTTTTCTTATTTTAACCATAAGTAGCGTGGTTTTATTTATCAGTGTCTTTAGTCACTTATTTATAACTCATGCTGCTTTGTGGTGGGTAAGTTGTGCCTTGTTGATCAGTGCTGTTTTCTATTTTTTGATGGGTCTTTTTCTACTGAAAAGAGCGTAATTGGAGTTCGTTATGCAAGAATTATTAAAACATCGTCAATTGGTCATTACGTTAGGATTACTTTATTTAGCACAAGGTATTCCGATGGGAATTGCAATGGACGCATTGCCTACATTATTACGCCAAGAAGGCTCAGCTTTAAGTGCAATTGCATTTATTCCACTTGTCGGATTACCGTGGGTATTAAAATTTTTATGGGCACCTGTGGTTGATAATTATTGGTTTAAATCTTTAGGTCGTCGCCGCAGCTGGATTATTCCCATGCAGATCATTGTGACGTTTTGTTTATTGCTTTTAGCATTGATAGGTATTTCAGTTGAGATGGCTAAATGGGGCGTGGCTTTATTAGCTATCGCTTCATTAGCGAGTGCAACACAAGATATCGCGACGGATGGAATGGCGGCTGAACATGCGAGTGGCACACTATTATCTAAAATTAATGCGATTCAAATTGCAGGCGTGATGGGCGGTTTTTTCTTAGGGGGAGCAGGAATGATGATGCTAAGCGATACATTAGGGCAGCAAAATACATTGTTATTCTTTGCGTCGATCCCCGGTATTAGTTTGATATCAATTATGTTCTTTCAACAAAAAGCCAAATATGAGGCAGGGGAAAATAGTGTTAACCCTAATGCAAGCTTATTAAAAACAGTGCGAAGAAAAGGTGCGGTAAGATTATTAACACTCACATTGCTTTCAGCAGTCACCGCAGTTTCGGGTTTTGGTTTGGCTAAATTATTTTTAACTGACAGTGGCTGGGCTTTAGCAGAGATCGGGAAAATGGGCATGATGGGCGGTATGGTAACGCTGTTCTTTGGCTGTGGTGGTGGTGCTTGGTTAATTAACAAAATTGGTGTTTGGCGTGCTTTTTCCGCAGGATTATTGTGTGCTTTAGGTTCCTCATTATTATGGCTCTCACAATCAACGGGAGTGATTAGCCTTCCGATAGTTGCTGTATGTATTGTTTTAGGCTCTTTATCATCAGGGATCACTTCTGTGGCGATTATGACCGCCGGTATGCGATTTGCCTCAACAGATAATCAAGCGGGTACAGATATGACTGCGGTACAAAGTATGCGTGATATTGGTGAGATGGCGTGTGCAATGATGTTAGTCAGTTTAACTGCTGTTATTGGATATAACGGAGGCTTTGGACTGGCAGCATCGATTGCACTCTTTGCCTTATTGGTTACGTTGGTAAACGTAAGATATCAAGAAAAATGTAAGCTAATTTAATCAAGTGCTAGGAAGATAAATCCAGTGAATGGTTAATTTTTTAAATTTGAAATAAAAAGGCTGAGTATAAAAATATTACACTCAGCCTTAAAATTATTACTTTAATTTGTTAATAAATATAAATAACTATGGTCGACCACCATTCCAACGAACTGAGTGATTGATATAGCTTTTAGTTCCCAGAAGATTAAGTTCAATTTTTAAATTTGATGTACCAACATCAGCTAAATGACATTCTTTATCAACGGCATAATTTGATGATGTTTCTTTAAATTGAATGATTGAATCTGAATTCTTATCAAATGTATGTGAGCCTGGATAACTAAAGTCTTGATTTAATGTTCCTGCCCAATTTCCTGTTGAGATAAATTGAATATTATCCATTGATGCTTTGACTTCAATTGGATAGATCAACTCTTTTACTCTCCCATTAAAGGTAATGTGAGGAACAATGATTAAGTGGGTTGTGTCTGTGCTCATATTTTGGCAACCCGTAGTTGCAGCCCCTGTACTAGTATAAAAATAAGCAGGAATATCAGAAACTTGAATATGAGAGCTTATTTCTTGTGCACTAATAGGTTTAATATTGACCTTATATTCTGTCTCATAAGGGGTGTTAGAATCATCAAAAACAACAACTTTGAAGATGATCCCCTCTGAAATGAGTGATTGGCTTAATGAAGGAATTGTCATTGCAAATGGTTGAATACTATCACCTTTATATCGCAACACAGAATGTTTGGCTAATTGAGTCCCTGTTTTTGTTAGGAAAATAAAGTCGACAGCAAAAGGTTGTTCTTTGGCCGTCCAGTCAATATTAACTTGATTATCGCTAGTATAGAAAGGAGCCCAAACTAAATGATTGAGATCACTTTGTGACTGTAGTTTATCCGCTGACTTAAATGTTATGTTGGTAATCTTAATTGTCGGTATATTGTTAACCGTAACATTATAGCTCTGGCTGTAATCATGAAAATAAATATTATTTTTCACTTGTAACGTTAAGGTGGCTGAACCTTTGGTCATACCATTTTCTACACCTAAAGAGGTTATCATGCCTTCAGGTGTGATATTGGCGATCCTAGGATCACTACTGCTCCAAAAAGCATTAGCTTCAGAAGGAATTGAAGGTGTTGCTTCTTGTGCTTTTATATCACCTTTATCAACAGCATTAATTAAAAGAGTGATATCTTTTTGTTTAAATTGATAATTTAACGTTCCTTTATCTAGATGATACTGAATAGATGTACTTGATGACTTAAATTGCTCCGTTGCTTGAGATAATACGGTAATGGTTGTATCACCTGGCTTTATAGGTGTAACTTTACCTTGATCATCTATTGTCATTATAGCTTGGTTGTAATTGACGAATTGGTTAGGAGGCGGATTGTTTGAGGCATCTTTATTGCTATATAAAAGCGCCACTTGTTGTGAAATATTATCATTCCAAACGGAATTTAATTGAGGATCTTTTGCTGTTAGCCCAATATCCGCTTTTTCAATCACTAGAGGATAACTACTTTGAGCAGGTTGATATTGATCATTACCTGATGTTTGTAGTGTGATAATAGTTGTACCCGCTTTTTTCATCGAAATACTACCGCTAATTGTATCAATAGAGGCAATAGTAGGATCAGAACTGGACCACATCACGTTAATATTATTAGGCAACCCTGTATAACCTAGTGCGTTGATAGGTGCTGAAGCATAGGTTTCTTGCTGGATTTGTTTGTCAAAAATAATATCAGGTTTCGGGATAGTCACTTTAATGGTTAATGGTTTCGCAATAGTTATTCCTTCTGCCTCAGCCGTTACAATAATATCTATTTTAACATTTGAAGTAAGGTCGGTTTGATATTTACCATTTCCTAATGAGCTCAGTGGGTTATCACTAAAATTAGGTGTGCCACTGGTGGTTTTAATTGAAACAGTTTTACCATCAATAGTATTACTGTATTTATCCATTAAATTCACGGTGAGTAGGGCACTATCTTTATCATCACCACCGATTGATTGGCGATTACTACTAAAAGTTGATTTGTTTGCATCAATATCAGTAGGATTTACAGTGACATCTTGAATCGGCTTATGATTATTTAAATCAATATAAGCACTCATTTTCAATATGCCGGCAACTGTACTGGTGACCTTGGTTCTTGCGATACCATTAATATCTGTATAAGTACTAAAGTCATAGTCATCCGCTAAACCTTGTAACTTCCATGATACGATAACGTTAGGCAATATGTTGTCATTAGCATCAACAATAGTTGCTTGATAATTAACGCCTTTATCACCAGCAATCATGCTTGTTCTATCGACACCAACAGATTTTATTTGCCATGTTGTTTCATCTGCACGCAGTTGTAAGGTTTTTTGTTTTTTGAAATCAACGCCATTAACTTTAACACTTAATTGTGCCGTACCTGATTTAGTACCTGTTACTTCAATTTCATAATAGCCCTGAGTGACCTGTTGAGCAGGACTAAACTGAATGCTTGGGTTATTAGAGATCCCTTCAACTTGCTGATCTGGCAGAATGTTACCGCCTTTATCTTTAATCGTTAAAGTGAGTAATGCTTTATCTGTGCCATTGGCGATGATTGTTGTAGGTATTAAGTTGATTTCTGAACTATTTTCATCAACATTATCAGCCACAAATTTGACATCGGGAGCAGGATAACTACCTGAAATTAATACTGCATTAACTTTAGCAAGACCCGCAGGATTACGTGTTAGTTCAACTTCAGCAATACCTTTGCTGTCTGTGAATGTGAGTGGTTTAGCAAGTAAGCTATCTTTGTCTGTCGTCCATGTCACACTAACACCACTGTTAACAGGATTATCATTCTTATCGCTAATATAAGCGTGATAAGTGATGGTGTCGCCTGCATGAGGTTGTGTATCACTGATCACAAACTTATCGACTTTGGCTGTCTGGTTATTAGGTAGAACCGTTAATAGTGCAGTTTGTGTAAGTGTCACTGAATCTATTTTGGTACTGATTGTTGTTTGACCTGCTTTCAACGCACTAACTTGTGCTTGATAAACCCCAGTTGAGATTTCATTAAATGCTGTTGTGGTTGTGGTTAAATCAGCACTATAGTTAACGCTGATTTTATCCTTTAACCCTGTTAATAAATTATCGTATTTATCTTTTAGCGTTAAAGTAATTTGAGAGCGACCTGTTTCAGAAATAATAGTGTTAGGGATAAGTGATAACTGAGACTTATCGGCAGAAACCACATCAGTGTTAAAGTTAATCAAATGGTCAGCATCAAGAGATTGTTGTCTACCAAGCATCGCTGTAACTTTTGCTGCACCCGCTTGTGTACTACTTAAGGTAATTTCTGCAATCCCATTTTTATCTGTTTTGCTGATAGGTAACGAAAGTTTACCTAGTGAGGTTAACCAACCCACTGCAATACCTTCCATGCTTGGATTGCCTTGTAGATCAATGATTTTTGCACGAATGATGACTTGATCTGTGCCATTTGCTATGACATCAAAAGGAGGGATAACATTAACCGCATTGATAATGGCATTTTGCTTATCAGCAATAAAACCAAGAGGTTGAGTTAAGTTAAAGGTATTACCTGCATTAGTATATTGAGCACGAATAAAACTAATACCTTCTTGTTTACCATTGATGGTTGTTTGATAAATCCCTGTATCGATTTCTTTAAGTACACTAAATTTAATGGTGCTGTTATCACCAGAGAGAGCAATAAATTTATCTTGCTTCGGAACTAGGTTACCGAATTTATCTTTTAGCGTGATTGTCCCTGTTGCGGAGGAACTACCATTTGCCACGATAGATTGGGGATCAATCGAAAATGTACTTTGTGATGCATTAACTTGACCCGGAATAAAATGAAGGTCTTGTGTGGTACTTTTGTTGTTTTCCAGTGTTGCCGTAACTGTTGTTGTTTGTGCTTCTGTCCCTTTTATCACAACTTGCACATCACCATTATCATCGGTTTTCACCATATTCTCACTCAACACATTATGGGTTGAAGTCCAGAATACAGATTGTTTTATTAATGGATTATTTTCAGCATCTGTAACATGCGCCATTAAAGTGATCGTATCGTTATTGTCTGCAACCGCTTCTGTTTTGTTATTTACAGTGGTTAAGACAATATTGGCGTTATTCGGATCAGCAATAGCGGTTAGTGTAACTTGTGCTTTTTCTTTATTTGAAAGAGTGGCAGTAACCTCTGTCACGCCTGCTTTTTTTGTTCGAATTTGATTGGTTGTCTGTCCTTGACTATCAGTCACACTCTTTTGTTTATCGAGAGTGGTTGAGGCATTAGATTGCCATTCAACGGTGATGTTGGGTAATTTATTACCAAATTTATCTTTCACCACTGCCGTGAGGATTGCTTGTTCTTTATTATCTGCAATTAATTCGGTTTTATTGGTAGTTAAAGTAATTAAACCTTGCTGGTTATTGGCAATAAAAGTAATAGGTAGTGCATCTAATGATTCATTACTGAGTCTAGCCGTGACAATAACATCAAAGGCTTGAGTACTAGTCACTGTCGTTTGAGCAATACCTTGGTTATCTGTTGTTGAAAATTCATTAATAGAAACAATATTTTGATCACGATTAGTAGACCAAATGATTTTTGCATTAGGTAAAATGTTGTTATTTTTATCTTCAACGACAGCAGTAAATGTTACGGTTGTTTTGCCATCAGCAATATAAGGTGGCGCCGATGGTGTCACTGAAATAATTTTACCGTTGGATAGGTCGGCAATAAACTGCGTTGTTTTCTGTGTCGCTATATTATTGACCTGCGCGATTACAGTAACTGTGCCTGATATTTTGCTGGTCATGGTGGTTGATGCATTACCTTGACTGTCCGTCAGTAACTCAGTTTTTTTAAGCTGAGCTTGATTATCTGCAGATAATTGAATTTTGGCATTTGGGACAGGGTTGTCGTTTTTATCAGTGACATTTAGAGCAATTAATTTTTCGTCTGTACCATCAGCAAACGAGATGTTTGGATTAATGGTGAAAGTATTTATTTTGGCTGAGTTAATATCGGCAATAAAATCCACATTAGTTGAATAGGTAATATTTTTGACACTAACATTAATGATGCTTTTACCAATATGTGTATTGGTGATTGGAACAATAATTTTACCTTCAGCATTTGTATTCGCTTGAGCAATAATTGTTGCACCATTATCGGCAGTAAAAGAAACAGGATAGTTAGGAATTCTATTAGCATTAATGTCTGTTACGATAACTTGAATTTTATTTTGGCTTTTACCGTCAGCGGGTGCGTGGTTTTTAATTACAGTTAATCCACCTTTAGCAATAATGGCGGAATGTGTATCAGCAACAAAAGTCACTTTAGCCTGATTAAAGGTATTGTCCCTGAACTTGGGCGTTAATGTCACAATTTCAGGAGTACTTCCTGCGGTGATTGTGACTTGATATTTTCCTGCATCAATTCGACTGAAACTTGAAACTCGGCTATTGCCAGTTGGATCATCAGATTGAATATCTAATGAAAGTTCTTTTATATCGATATCAACAGGACGCTTTTCATTATCGAGAATTGATAAGGTCAGACTTTGTGTAGAATGATTGTCAGCAGGCAGTTGTGTTGCTTTCGGCGTAAATTGGCTATTTTGTATATTAATTGCAGACTGATCAACGGTGATTTTACTCTGTACTGGATCAGAACGATTACCTTGTTCATCAATAGCAACAGCGCTTACTGTGTAGCTATTTTTTTCTGATGAACCTGAAGTATGACGAGGAAGAATGATTGAGTAGCTAAGATTATTATTATGTTGGATCTTACCTCCATTAGCGATTAAGCGACTCGCAGACCATTCAATCTGTTTAACAGGATATTTAGAACGAACTTGCACACCTAAATCTTTTTCTTCTTTTGCGTAACCATTAATTGTTGGTGTAATTGAGAGAAATACTAAGGTTTTCTTTTTATACTCTAAAACGATATCGTTATTTCTGTTCACAAAATCATAGCGACTTCCGGACATTAAACGCATTGCTCGAATATTATCTGGATTAAGTTGTGAAGAGAGTGATTCTCCAAGTCGATATTGGATATTTACATCAAATTTATTATCACTATTATCATTTAAACCAAAGCGACGTTCAGCACTGAGGGTAACTAAAGGCACTGGTGTATAGGTAAGTCCCGCCGTATAAGCATGAGGATTTTCTTGGCGATTATCTTTGCCGAATAAGCCGACTTCTTTCCCATAATATTGTTCAAAAATAAGTTTTGCGCCTAATTGTGGATAAGCTGGCAGGTAGCCTTCTGTGCGAATATCCCAACCATTAGCGGGGCGCTCATTATAATCCATAACATCATCAGAGGTACGCCAGTTAGATAGACGATGGTAGTGATTGGCACTTAACTTAAAATAGTCTCGCCATACTTCAGCACCTACACCCAAACGGCTGTGATATCGGCTTAAATCGTAGTCATAAAAAGCATTAAGGCCAACCATAAACTTGTCAGTAAAATGCCGGTAACCAATACCTTGGTTTAATTGACTGCGAGAATCTTTACGGTGATAACTGGTTTGAGAAAAAACTAAATTCTTTTTGTTATCATAGAGCGGAATAAGAAGATCAGCAGAACTTTCTTCTAAGGTGAATTTTTTATCTGTTGAAAGAGAGACTCGAGCATGACCAAACTGATTTAACCATTGCTCTATTTGTTGATTGGCTTTACTTGATATTTGGCTTATTGCATATTGTGTTGCATCAGTATCTTTATTTAACAAAGATGAGTTAGCAACAATAATTTGTGCAAGCTCTTGCTCGTTTGTGGTTGGAATAGATGTATCTTGATTGTTATTCAGCCATTTTTTTGTCAACAAAGGTTCATTAGGTATATTAAGCGTAATACCTTCCTTTATTTTTAATTTACCGACTAAAGAAACATAATCAGGATTAGCTTCAATAAGCTTAAATAATTTTAAATTAAATTTTTTCGCAATGGATTCCGGCGTGTCATCTTTTTGAACTTGATATGTACTCCTTTTGTCTATTAAATTAATAGTTTGTTTTTCTTGGCTATTTTCTTTTGCGAAAACGTTGGCAGGGAGCGTTGCCGAGATGGGAAATGCTAATTGAATAAAGATATTAAACCAAGCAACTTTCTTTGTAATAGAAGAAAGTTGCGGCGTTAGTCCACTTTTAAATTTTGTCATTTTTAAACTCACCGTAACAAATAATGATGAGAATCTCGTATTTATAGGTGTACTAGATATCAAAAAGTGAGCATGAATTAATTAATTTATAAATATATAAAAATTAAAGATCAAAAAAATAAAAATGAGAGTAAAAAAGAGAAGGAGATATTTTGACATAGAAAGACCAATAGAAAATCTATTCTATTGGTCTTTTAATAGAGGTTCAAAAATTAGATATCGACAAAAATATCAGGATCAGGGCCTAAACGTTTTTTCTGCTCAAGAACGGTAATTTCAGTGACTTCTTCTTTTTCTAATTTAAAATCAAAAATATGGAAGTTTTCTTCAATACGAGAAGGTGTAACTGATTTTGGAATAACCACAAGACCACTGTCTAAATGCCAGCGTAAAACAATTTGTGCTGGAGTTTTATGGTATTTTTCAGCCAGTTTTTGAATAATAGGGTGCTCAAAAACACCTTCACCACCTTGTGCTAATGGGCTCCAAGATTCGGTGACAATATTATGAGTTGTGTTCCATGCTCTTAACGGAGCTTGCTGCATTAAAGGATGAATTTCAATCTGATTAATAACAGGGGTTACACCTGTTTCAGTAATGATTCGTTCCAGATGTTCTTCTTTAAAATTACAGACACCTATGCTTTTTACTAATCCTTCTTTTTGCAAAATAATCATTTGCTTCCAAGCTTCAACATAAAGCTCTCGTGAAGGTACTGGCCAATGCATTAAGTAGAGATCAATATAATCAAGTTGCAAACGCTGGAGACTTTCTAAGACGGCACCACGAGCATGAGTTTGATCGTTATTCCATAATTTTGTTGTGATAAAAAGTTCATCACGAGGAACAGTGATCTGTTTTAACGCCTTGCCTACACCTTCTTCATTATGATAAATCGCTGCCGTATCAAAAAGGCGATAGCCTGTATCAAGTGCGTGATGAATAGCTTTAACAACTTGATGATTATCTGCTTTCCAAACACCAAGACCAAGTTGTGGGATGGCATTTCCATCAGATAATTTGATCAGTTTAGGTTTATCCATTTCTATCTCCAGAGTCGCAAAAAGTACTTAGAGTGCCGCTGTATAAATACGTTGACTGACTTCTAATGTGATATCTTGATGCTCACCCAGTGCAATTTGTCCATGCTCTTCCAACTTTCGCACTAATGCAGGAATATCTTCTTCACCGATTTTGAAATCAGCCAGTCGAGTTCTAAGTCCCATTAATTCAAAGAATTTTCGAGTTTCATTAATCGCAGTTTCAATTTTAAAAGCGTCAGAACCTTGGTTTATACCCCAAACTTTTTGTGCATATTGGATTAACTTGCCGTATTTAGCCTGACGTTTTTCATTTAATAATGCAGGTAAAACGATGGCGAGAGTTTGCGCATGATCAAGCCCGTGTAAAGCCGTGAGTTCGTGACCTAATGCATGCGTAGCCCAATCTTGAGGAACACCAACACCAAGAATACCATTTAGCGCTTGTGATGCTGTCCACATTATATTAGCACGGATATCATAGTCTGTTGGTGACGTCAGCGCTTTTGGCCCTTGATCAATCAAAATACGTAAAAGGCCTTCTGCATATTCATCTTGTACACGAGCATTCACTGGATAAGTGAGATATTGCTCTAATATATGAATAAAAGCATCAACAACACCGTTGGCAGTTTGTCTTGGTGGTAAAGAATAAGTGGTTGTTGGATCTAAAATAGCACAATGAGGATAAACATGAGGGCTGGCAAAGCTTTGTTTATCCATTGTCTGTTTTCTGCTGATGACAGAGAAACTATTGGTTTCTGTTCCTGTTGCAGGAAGTGTTAATACACAGCTTAAAGGTATCGCTTTTTCGACCACTTTACCGCGGCTTGTTACAATTTCCCAAGGCTCTCCGTGGTAAGGTATCGCTGCGGCAATAAATTTTGTGCCATCAATAACAGAACCTCCACCCACGGCTAATAAATGCGTGATACCGTGATATCTGGCATAAGAAACCGCTTTCATTAGCGTTTCATAAGATGGGTTTGGTTCAATGCCACTAAACTCATGAATTTGATAACCTGGAAGTGCGGTATAAATCTGGTCTAATACGCCATTGCGCTTAATACTACCGCCACCATAAGTCAGTAGAATTCTTTCATTTTTTCCAATTTCAGAACGTAGTTTATCTATTTGTCCTTGACCAAAATGAAGGCGAGTTGGCGAATAATAAGTAAAGTTTTGCATTTTGTTTCCACCTTAATTCGATGTTCTGAAGTATGACAGTTAATCAGGAAAAAGTTTTCCATTGTGCCTAGACTAGATAGTCTGACATAACTATAACTAGAAGGTTGTAGAAATAAGATATGAATTATTTCTCTTAATGCCTACAACAGTTCAATTGTAGTTAATTTATAAGGAGTAATATGGAAAGTCATTATTTAACATTAAACCAAGAGCATTGGGATAAACAAGCTGCAATGGAAAATCAGTGGTCTAAGCCTGTGAGCGATGAAGAAGTTATCGCTGCAAAGCAAGGTGACTGGAAAGTACATTTGACACCAAGCCCTGTAAAGAGGGAATGGTTAGCGGATATTCAAGGCAAAAAAATACTCTGTTTAGCTTCTGCTGGTGGGCAACAAGCGCCTATCTTGGCGGCTGCGGGCGGTATTGTGACTGTGTTTGATTTATCAGAAGGTCAATTAGACAAAGATCGCCAATTGGCACAAAAGCATCAGCTAGATTTGGTAACAGCACAGGGGGATATGGCTGATTTAACCGCATTTGCCGATGAAAGTTTTGATATTATTTTTCACCCTATTTCAAACTTATATGTACCAGATGTAAATCCTGTTTGGCAAGAATGCTACCGTGTTTTGAAAAAAAGCGGTGTACTAATGGCGAGCTTTTATAATCCTGTTGTATTTGTTGATGACAGAGATCCGCAATTACGTTCACAGGGATTAATGAAACCAACTTACCGCTTACCTTATAGCGATCAAGGCTCACTACCTTCGGATATTCTGCAAGAAAAAGTCGCAAGAGGTGATGGACTGGTCTTTGGACACTCTTTGACTGATCTTATTGGCGGGCAATTAGCAGCAGGTTTTTTATTACAGGATTTTGTTGAAGATTTTGCTCCTCATGCTCGTTTCTTAGTTGATAGTTATATTCCAACGTTTCTTGCTTCAAAAGCCATTAAGCTTTAAAAAAATAGAGCAGGAAGAATATGATTGTGATTAATATAAATGGGATTTTAGTCAGATATTAATTGATGTGGAGATAAGACAATGAACAACTGAACTTTTATTGCAGTATCAGATAATACATAAAACACGCCATTATTCTTGCTCTAAATAATGGCGTGTTTTTTTAATTACTTACTGCTGGCGCTATTTTTACGATGGCGAATATACATCACAATCGAGCCAATTAAACCTGCACTTAAAAGCAATACGGGTAATGTCATCAAGATATTCATGACAAGTGTTTCATGCTTTTGTACAAATGGAATAAGGTTTAGTACATAGCCTAAAGAAACAATAATCCCTACCCATAAGAAGCCACTTAACCAGTTAAATATTTGAAAGCGACGTTGCTTTAATTCAGATAAACCAGCCAAGGTAGGCAATAATGTACGCACGAACCCAATAAAACGACCCAGTAATAGTGCATATAAACCTTGGCGATGGAAGAGATCATTTGCCTTATGGTGATATTGCTCTGGTAATTGAGCCATCCAACGTTTAACTACTTTTGTATCACTTAGCCAACGGCCTTGTAAAAAGCCGAGCCAACTCCCAATACTAGCGGCAGTGCCTAATATGATGATAGTCGGGAAAAAGTGTAAAACACCTTTTGCAATTAAGGCACCGCAAAGAATAAGCAGTGTATCTCCTGGTAAAAATGCGGCGGGCAATACCCCGTTTTCCAGCATAATAATAACAAAAAGAACAATATAGATAACCCACAGCACATTAGGATTAGCTAACACCATATAGTCGTGTTGCATAAGTGCGTGAATTATCTCTTTTAATGTACCCATTAGCGAACTCGCATTAAAAAAGGACTTTATGTTCGCTATTCTAACGCAAAATAAAGAGAACAGTTTGATTTAATCCCTGTGGAACCACAGGGATAGATTTTTTTTAATAAAAAATTCATTCTTTATTAAGAAATACGTAAAAAGGCCTGCTCTAGATCTTCAATAAGGTCATCTACATTTTCTAATCCAATATGAATGCGAAATAGTGTTCCAGCAAATGTTGGCTGAGTTTCATATTGGCGCATCGCTTTAATATCATTGGGTTGATAACCTAAAATTAAAGATTCAAATCCTCCCCATGAAAATGCCATCTTAAATAATGAGAAGTTATCTAAGAAATACGCAAATTCTTCAGGTGTTAAGATTTTCTTTAGACTAAAAGAGAATAAGCCGTTGCTACCCGAGAAATCACGTTGAAAATATTCATGTCCCAGACAAGAAGCTAATGCAGGATGATAAACATTATCAACTAAAGGGTGTTGTTTTAACCAGCGAGCGACTTCTAATGCACTTTGTTCGTGTTGTTTCATCCTAACAGGCAGTGTTCTTAATCCTCTTGCTGTCATATAAGCAGTATCAGGATCAACACATTGACCTAATAAATAGGTATTCTCTCGTAATTGCTTCCAACAACGTTTATTCGCCACAGCAAAACCTAACATGCCATCAGAGTGACCATTAATATATTTTGTGGCGGATTGGATTGAAATATCGATACCCAATGTTAGTGGTTTAAGCAGTAATCCTGCCGCCCAAGTGTTATCGATCATAATAATGATTTCAGGGTTATATTGGCGAACTGAATTGACTATTCCTTGTAGATCTTGAATTTCCATTGTGATTGAACCTGGAGATTCAAGAAAAACAATTTTTGTTTCAGGACGTAGCAATTGACTGATCTCTTTGCCGATTAAAGGATCAAAGTAGGTCGTTGTGACTGAGAATTTACGTAAGATCTGATCACAAAAATTTTGAGTCGGATCGTAGGCAGAGCCTGTCACGAGAATATGAGAGCCTTGCTCAACAAATGCGAGTATAGATTGCGTAATCGCCGCTGCACCTGAAGGAAATAGTGCGCAGCCTGCACCTTGCTCTAATTCAGTTAACGCTTCTTGTAAGGCAAAATGAGTGGTTGTGCCTCGACGTCCATAAAAAAGTGTACCTTCTGCCCGTTTTTTCGTTGCTTCACGTTTTTGTGCAACTGAATCAAAAATAACGGATGATGTTCGTTGTATAATTGGATTTACTGCGCCTTGGGAATATTTTTTAGCTCGACCAGAAAGGAGGAGTGAGGTTTCTTGTTTTTTTAGCGTCATCCTTAATACCTTCTTTTAATTGATGGTGTGTTTACCTCAAGTTAATTCATTTTTTGGATAAGTACAAAAGGCTTGCAGGGTAGTTGATAAAATTTCACGTTACGTGAAATAACGATAATTTGTCTTAAAAATCGACAAATGAAAAAAAAATAGCCAAATAGTAATGATAATTACTATCAAAATGCTTCATGTTTGATATCATTTGAGCGTTTTCTCTTTCCTGATGGCAAACAGGATGATTGTAAGCGAACGATTTTGGGTAAGTAGTGGCGTAACGATGTCATTACTGAATAAATAAATAGATAAAAAAGAGAGTAAAAGGCCAACTGATGCGTAATTTGACAGCTTCTATTCTATTGGCAATCGGTCTGACAGGCTCTGCTTTTGCGGATACGACTCCTGCCTCACCAACTGAACAGCCAACTACTGCTGCCGTTTCTTCAACAGCTTCTACACAGGGAACTGCTACACCGACAACAGTCATACCAGCAATTGCTACTTCTACCACGGAAACGGGTAATGAAGTGAAAGCAGTCGGCACTGAAACTGCTAAGCCTGAAGGTGAAAATACACCTGCAACAACAGCTGAGAATTCAGAAAATGCGCCTTTAGCGACAGAAAATACATCATCAGAAGTACAACCTGAAATGGTTGCTGGTGGCGGGTTTGCTGAAGATTTATCTGTAATGGGTATGTACCGTAATGCAGATTTAGTCGTTAAGAGTGTGATGATTGGCTTACTGTTAGCCTCTATTGTCACTTGGGCACTATTTTTTGCGAAAGGAAGCTACTTAATTTCACTGCGTCGTCGCCTAAGAAATGAAACAGCTCAGTTAGTTGAAGCTAAATCACTCAACGATGCGTTAGCGATTAGCAAAAAATTTGGTAATAAAAGTGCAACCGCTGATTTCTTTAATGATGCAGAATTAGAGCGTACTTACTCTCAAGAAAGTAAAGTGGCTTCAGGTATTAAAGAGCGTGTTGAAATGCGAATGGAACGTCGCGTTGCAGCAATTATCCGTGAATTAGGTCGCGGTAATGGTTACTTAGCCACAATTGGCGCAATTTCTCCTTTTATCGGTCTTTTCGGTACGGTTTGGGGGATCATGAATAGTTTTATCGGTATTGCTCATTCTCAAACGACAAACCTTGCTGTTGTTGCACCAGGTATTGCCGAAGCGCTATTAGCAACCGCTATTGGCCTGATTGCGGCAATTCCAGCGGTTATTATCTATAACATTTTTGCTCGTATGATAGCGGGTTATCGTGGTGAAATTGGTGATATCGCAACAGGTGTGGTGACATTAGTCAGCCGTGATTTAGATATCGAAAACAGCAAAGCAAGGTAATGAATTATGGCAATGCGTCTTGGTGATGATTCAGGTGATGATAATGAATTGCATGATATCAATGTGACGCCTTTTATTGATGTCATGTTGGTTCTGCTCATTATCTTTATGGTGGCGGCACCTTTAGCTACTGTTGATATAAAAGTAAATTTACCCGCTTCAAGTGCAAAACCACAACCTCGCCCTGAGAAGCCTGTTTATTTAACGATTAAGTCGGATAAACAAATTTTCATTGGTGAAGAGATGGTCACACATGAAACGATGGCGAATGTGTTAGATACCATGACACAAGCAAACAAAGAGACAACCATCTTTTTCCAAGCTGATAAAACGGTTGATTATGAAACGTTAATGGCAGCAATGGATTCGTTAAGAAAAGCGGGTTATCTCAAAGTTGGGCTCGTGGGAATGGAAACTGTCTCTACAGGCGGTTAAAACTTAGCAAATAAGCTATTTATCTAAGTATTATTACGCTATTTTAAAAGCACTTTATTTGTCGTTGTGAAATGATGAATAAAGTGCTTTTTTATTGTATAGAAGAAACAAAGTTTATATTTTTACCATTTTTAGTGTTTATCAAGATTATTAATAAAATTGAGTTAGAATAAAATTTAACTTTAGTATTAAATAATATTAATAATAGATAGATTAAGTTACAGAATAAATAATTAACTAAGTTTATTGAGTAATAGTTGGCTGAATCAATTAATGCTAAGTAGATATCATTATTTGAACTCTCTTAACATTAATATTCATTAACTCTTCATTTTTTTTCATTTTTATATTTGTTTAAATCGACTTTCTAAAGTTAAATTTTTCTATAACCCTGTGATTTATAATGTCTTTATGTAAATTTGATTTAAGTGTAAAAAAACTTGCGCAAAAAATCTTATTGGATATAATGCACCCACGTTACAAATTGAAATATTCTGTAACGTGTTAAAACGCCTAATTTATTTATTATCTAAGTTATCCGCATTTGGATACTTATTTTTTTATTGCACCAGGTAGACCGTTGTTTTCAGTCATTCCAATTTCAGGTAAGTAGATTTTATTTACTTATTCAAACCACTTCTTATCCTTGATAAGCAGTGAGTAAAATAAAGCGTGAAAGGCAGAGAACTACACATAGCATTTTATTATTTTAATAAATTTAGAAGCCATAACATTTCGGTGTTATGGCTTTTTTATTTTGCTTGTTATATCTGTCGTTCCTGTCGTTCCTGTCGTTCCTATAGTTTCTACCGTTCTTATTGCTGCTAAGTCGAGATCTTCAGAGTGGGTATTGGGTGTTTTGTTGTGTACCATTTTTATGCTTATTCCCACTTTATTGCTCGCTATCAGCGAGAATTTGCCTGATTAAAAAATACAAACAGTTAACAAAGCATTTTTCAATTTTTTAGATTTCTGACCACTTCTTTTATCTATTCTCACAAAAAAAGGAAATAGACTCTATTTAGGGATTATTTATCGATAAATTGTATTTTTTTTATCCACAAAAACAACAGGGATTTAACATTAAATTTTATTTACGTTAATTTCGTTATAAATTGGATATGTTATAAAATAACCTAATGAAATTATTGCCATTATGTACTGATTAGTAATTATTAATGATCTTAGCTTTTGATTGTTGTTACATATCGATATGTATTTAATTTTATAGCGAATTTACACTAAAGGAACTTCTTATTCCAAAAACGAATATACTTATAACTATATGAAAAATGATAAGAAAAACAGGTTGGTTTTTGGCTATAAAATAAACACTATGATGATGATTAAAAATTAATAACAAAAGAAGAGTTGCTAAATTGGTAATGAAAATAAGCTGAAATTAAATATATTAATGTAATCATTTCTTGTTTATGAAATGCAATTTTTAACATTATTTGTGATGTAATATAAAGGTTGATAATATGAAAAAAAGAGTCATCATTATAATTAAAAAATATATTAGAATCTATTTTTAATAATTTTTATTAGAAATTAGAAATAATAAATTATTAATTTTGTATTATTTTAAATATATTGTCTTATAATTTGGTTATTTTTTGCCTCATATGTAATTGATTGATTAATAAGGTTTTAAGTTTTCGCTTTTGTTGTGTTATTGAGATAATGATAATTATTTCTATTTCCTTTATCATTATTAAATAGAGTTTTAATAAATTTAAAATGACGAAATATATAAAAAATAGACATTAAACCTTATATTGCTGAAACGTTTTTACTCACATAAAAGAATAATTTATTTTTTAATGAATTATCGCTTGATAATGATCAAGTCATTATTGTGTCGGAGTGTTAAAAAGGCGGTGTTTTAAAATTATTCCAATTAAAAATCATCATATCAGGAGAGATATATGGCCTTGGGGAATAATGTTTTTTCCCATCATGGTATTAACCGACGCGATTTTATGAAATTGTGTGCTGCGCTGTCAGCTACCATGGGATTAAGCGGCAAAGCTGCCGCAGAAATGTCTGAAGCAATGGCATCACCTGAACGTCCACCCGTTATCTGGATTGGTGCTCAGGAGTGTACTGGGTGTACGGAGTCTTTATTACGAGCAACTCACCCGACTCTGGAAAACCTCGTTCTTGATGTTATCGCACTCGAATATCACGAAGTGCTTTCTGCAGCTTTTGGTGATCAAGCTGAAGAAAATAAACACAATGCGATGGAGAAATATAAAGGTAAGTACGTCCTCGTTGTTGACGGTTCAATCCCAGACAAAGACGGCGGTGTTTACTGTATGGTTGCAGGAAAACCAATTCTTGAGCATATCAAAGAAGCCGCTGAAGGGGCTGCTGCGATTATTGCAATTGGTTCATGTTCTGCATGGGGTGGTGTACCTGCGACTGGGGGCAACCCAACTGGCGCTAAATCGCTGGAAGCTATTTTACCGGGTAAAACCGTTATCAATATTCCAGGATGTCCACCAAACCCACATAACTTCTTAGCAACTGTTGCACATATTATTACTTTCAACAAATTGCCTAAGTTAGATAGCAAAAACAGACCGCTTTTTGCTTATGAGCGTTTAATTCACGAAAACTGTGAACGTCGTCCTCATTTCGATGCGGGTCGTTTTGCTAAAGAATTTGGTGATGAAGGTCATCGTCAAGGCTGGTGTTTATACCATTTAGGTTGTAAAGGCCCTGAAACTTATGGTAACTGCCCAACATTAGAATTCTGCGATGTCGGTGGTGGGATCTGGCCTGTCGGTATCGGTCACCCTTGCTATGGTTGTAACGAAGAAGGTATCGGCTTTACTAAAGGTATTTTCCAATTAGCGAACGTTTATCAGCCAACACCAAAAGCACAAGTACCTGATGTTAATGCAAAAGAAGGTGGTGGTGTTTCTTATGGTGCTGCTGGCTTACTGGGTGCTGTCGTGGGTGCAGTTGCGGGTGTCAGTGTGATGGCTGTGCGTCAATTAGGCCGTGACAAGAATGCCACAGGAGCCTCACAGGAGGATAAACGGTGAATAGGCGTCATTTCTTTAAGCTGGCATCAGGTGGGGTTCTCCTTGCGGGAATGGCACCCACTGCGAGTCATGCTGCGGCGCAGAACCGTCCCCCAATTCCTGGGTCTCTCGGTATGCTCTACGACTCTACACTGTGTGTAGGCTGTCAAGCATGTGTCACAAAATGTCAGGAAATTAATCACCCGGAGCCAATGGAGCGTGGTGATACTTACGCTAATGGTGATCCGATTTGGTCAAACAATGACAAATTAAGTCCTTACACAAATAACATTATTCAAATTTGGCGTGATGGTACTGGTGAAAATAAAGACCAACTGGAAAACGGTTATGCCTTTATTAAGAAACAATGTATGCATTGTGTTGATGCAAACTGCGTTTCTGTTTGTCCTGTTTCTGCGTTAACCAAAGATCCAAAAACCGGTATTGTTCATTATCACGCGGATATCTGTACAGGTTGTCGTTACTGTATGGTGGGATGCCCTTATAACATTCCAAAATACGATTATGATGATCCATTTGGTAAGCTCTATAAATGTGAGCTTTGTAACCAAAAAGGTGTTGAGCGTTTAGATAAAGGCTTATTACCAGGCTGTGTTGAAGTTTGTCCTACTGGTGCGGTTATTTTCGGTACACGCGAAGAGTTGCTGGAAGAAGCAAAACGTCGTTTAGCGAAAAAAGCGGGTGAAGAATATCATTACCCTCGTCAAACCATTAGTGGTGGCGATACTTATCTACATAAAATTCCTGAATATCAAGATCATATCTATGGTGAGTTTGAAGGTGGCGGTACGCAAGTCATGGTACTTTCTGCGGTTCCTTTCGACAATTTAGGAATGCCAGAAGTGGCACCATTATCAACAGGTGCGCGCTCTGAACATATTCAACATACGCTTTATAAAGGCATGGTATTACCAATAGCAGCCCTTGCAGGGATCACCTATTTGGTTAACCGTAATAGTAAAAAACAAGAGCAGGAACACCACAAGGAGGATAACGATGTCGAGTCATGATCCTCGTCCACTTGGCGGTAAGTTATTTACTCTAGCAGTAAGAGTATTTTTACCGCTTGCTGTGCTCGGTTTTATTCTTATTGGTAAGCGTTTGGTATTAGGTCTGGGCGATGTCTCTGACCTGAATGGGGGATATCCTTGGGGTATTTGGATTGCCTTTGACTTATTGATAGGAACAGGCTTTGCATGTGGTGGTTGGGCACTTGCATGGGCTGTTTATGTCTTTAATAAAGGGGAGTTTCACCCATTAGTGCGTCCTGCATTATTAGCGAGCTTGTTCGGCTATTCATTAGGTGGTTTATCCATCGCTATTGATATTGGTCGTTATTGGAACATGCCTCACTTCTTTATGCCGCAATACTTTAACGTTAACTCAGTGTTGTTTGAAACAGCGACCTGTATGACCATCTATATTATGGTGATGGCATTAGAATTCTTACCTGCGTTATTAGAACGTTTAGGTTGGAAAGTGTCGTTGAAACGTCTTAACAAAGCGATGTTCTTTATTATTGGTCTTGGTGCTTTACTGCCAACCATGCACCAATCCTCAATGGGATCATTAATGATTTCAGCGGGTTGGAAAGTACATCCACTGTGGCAATCTTATGAGATGTTACCGCTGTTTTCTCTGTTAACTGCTTTCCTCCTTGGTTTCACTATCGTTATTTTTGAAGGCTCTTTGCTAAAAGCAAGCCGTACCATGAATGATGATGAAACACCGTTATTTACCAAGTTAACACGTGTGATTGAAGTGTTACTGATTGCTTTCTTGGTATGTCGCTGGGGCGAAGTTATTTGGAACGGTAAACTGAGTTATATCGGAAATGGGGATATGTTCTCGTGGTTATTCATTGCTGAAAGTGCATTGTTATTACTTCCTCTGATTTTGATGCATTTAAATAATAACCGCCGTAGTCCAAAAATGCTGTTTGTTTGTGCTGTATTTATCTTAATTGGCGCAGCAATGTGGCGTATGAACTACTCTTTAGTTGCTTACAATCCAGGCAATGGTTACCACTATTTCCCAACAGCAAGCGAATTGCTGATTTCTATTGGTTTCGTTGCATTTGAAGTAACTGCTTACATTCTTATTATCCGTTTATTGCCGGTTTTACCTGCACAAACAGATTCAAATATACAATTAAAAAAGGCTGAGGTTAAATCATGAGCCAACGCATTACTATTGATCCTATTACCCGTATTGAAGGGCATTTACGCGTCGATTGTGAAATTGATAACGGAAAAGTTGTTAAGGCTTGGTCTTCCGGTACCATGTGGCGCGGAATGGAGGAGATCCTAAAAGGAAGCGATCCTCGTGATGCATGGATTATCGTGCAACGTATCTGTGGTGTTTGTACGACGGTTCACGCGATTGCCTCAGTACGTGCTGTTGAAGACGCATTAGGTATGGATATTCCTGTCAATGCGCAGTATATCCGTAACCTAATTTTAGGTTCACATATCATCCATGACCATATCGTTCACTTCTATCAGCTGTCTGCGATGGACTGGGTTGATATTACTTCTGCATTACAAGCCGACCCAGAAAAAGCATCAGCGATGCTAAAAGGGGTTTCTGAATGGCATCTGAACTCTGCTGAAGAATTCAGAAAAGTACAGAAAAAAATCCAAGGTTTAGTGGATAGCGGTCAGTTAGGTATTTTTGCTAATGGCTACTGGGGTCACTCAGCCATGAAATTACCACCAGAAGTTAACCTGATTGCGGTTGCTCACTATTTGCAAGCACTTGAGTGCCAGCGTGATGCAAACCGTATCGTGGCTATTCTGGGCGGTAAAACACCTCATATCCAAAACTTGGCTGTGGGCGGTGTGGCTAACCCAATTAACCTTGATGCACCAAGTGTTCTTAACTTAGAACGTTTAATGTACGTGAAAAGCTTTATCGACAAACTGGGTGATTTCGTTAACCAAGTTTATAAAGTGGATACTGCTATTTTCGCTGCATATTACCCTGAATGGCTAAAAATCGGTAAAGGCGCTAACTACTATCTGTCTGTACCTGAATTACCAATTAATGGTAATAACACTGAGTTCTTACTTTCTGGTGGTTATATGGAAGGGATTGATTTCTCTACTTATCGCCCAATTAAAGACTGGAAAGATCAGAACCTGAAAGACGGTATTGAAGAAAGTGGTAAACACGCATGGTATGAAGATGATGAACCATTAAAACCATGGGAAGGTTTAACTCGTCCTAAATACACAGGTTGGGATGAGAACAACAAATACTCATGGGTTAAGTCACCAACATTCTATGGCAAGCCTGTAGAAGTCGGTACTTTAGCATGGTTAGTGTGTGGTTTAGCAGGTAAGCACGAAGGAACTGTTAGAAACTACAACGACATCAACAAGATCTATACTCAATTAACCAATGAAACACTGGTAACAGAGCAGTTAGAATCTACTTGGGGTCGCATTATTGGACGTACCGTTCACGCGTGTGTATTACAAGAGTCTCTGGCAACGCTATGGCAATCACTGGTTGATAATATTGGTCGTGGTGATACTGCTGCCTTTATTAAACCAGAGTTTGAACCAGGCAAAGAGTATCGTGGTGTTGGTTTTGAAGAAGCCTCTCGCGGTATGTTATCTCACTGGATCGTGTTTAAAGACGGTAAAATCACTAACTATCAGGCAGTCGTTCCATCAACATGGAATGCGGGTCCTCGTAACTTTAATGATGAGCCGGGTCCTTATGAGTTATCTCTTGTTGGTACACCTGTTGCTGATCCGAAAAAACCATTAGAAGTGGTAAGAACTATCCACTCCTTTGACCCATGTATGGCGTGTGCTGTGCATATGGTTGATTTAACAGGTAAAGAACTAAGTAAGGTGAAGGTATTATAATGCGAACTCTCGTCTTAGGTATTGGTAATTTATTACTAAGCGATGAAGGCATTGGTGTTCGTATAGTAGAAGCGCTCGAAGAGCGCTTCTCTTTACCAGAGAACGTCGATGTTATTGATGGTGGCACATCAGGTATGGAAATTTTGCAAGATATCGCTGCAAGAGACCTCCTGATTGTTGCCGATGCGGTAAGAAGTAATCATGAACCGGGTAGTATTTTTGTGTTGCATGATGATGATGTTCCCGCACTTTTTACACAGAAGATCTCGCCTCATCAGCTAGGTTTATCTGATGTATTAATGGCACTGCGTATGACAGATGAATTTCCACGTAAACTTATTTTAGTGGGAATTGAACCTGCATCATTAGAGCCAAGCATGTCGCTGTCTGACATTGGTGAGAAATCAATGGAAATCGCACTAGAACATGTGGTGAATATTTTGCGTGAATACGGCATTTCTGTCACACCTAAAGAGGTAACAGCATGAGTGAATTAAGCTGGGATATCATAGGATATGATGAACCGCCTGTTGAGCAACTTGAAACACGTTTTAGTGAAATCGCTGAAAAAGAGATGAGAGGGCTTCCTTTTTATCGCGAAGGCATTCCTGTAAAAGCAGGGGGCTTTACCTTATTTGAAAATCAGTGGATTGGTTCTGTTCTTACTCCTTGGATGCTAGAACTGGTTGTCTTCCCAGGGCCTTCACAAGAATGGCCACATCGAAAAGTCGGTGATCGCATTGGATTAGAATTACCTTGTGGTCAGATTAAATTCGTTGTGGGTGAGCTTACTGATGGTATGCAGTATCTTGCTTGTTCATTAATGTCGCCACTTGATAGACATTTAGCAGCGGAACATGCTGTTGAGTTGGTTGAAAATAGTGTAAAAATGGCTCTTTCTCTTCCTGTTCAGACACAATCCGTAGCAGAAGTTGATTTAAGTCGTCGTTCTCTCTTCCGTGGTCAGTTAAGATCATAGTGTAGAAATTTTACGCGACACTGAGTCACATTCTTCTTATTGAATAGTACAGGAGTCAGAATATGTGTAGCACTTGCGGTTGTGGCGAAGGCAATGTCAGAATTGAAGGCGTAGAGCCTCATTCACATGAGCACCACCATCATCACTCTCATGACCATGATCATCACGACCACGGTCATCATCATGATCACGGCCATCATGGGCATGATCACCATCATGAACACAATGCTACTCCAGCGAATACTGTTCATAAATATATTGATAAGTCTGAACAAAAGCATAAGCATAACTACGAAACACATGGTCAGCCTATCATCGTTCATCACCACTATTACCATAACAGTGGTGATGTTCATCTTCATTTTCATAACGATGCACAGCTAAACGAAACCCCTGTTTTCCATGAACATCATCATGGACATGACGATCATCATGAACACGATCATTCACACAGTCATGACCATTCTCACAGTCATGATCACGACCATGCTCATGATCATAGCCATGAACATTCTCATCACCATTCTCACAGCCACGATCACGATCATGCACATGACCACGATCATGAACACGAGCACGAAGAGCAATTTAGCCCAGTGATTGAAAATCAGAATATGCATTATGGCCAAGGTGAAGCAGGAACACATGCTCCCGGTATTAGCCAAAAGCGTATGCTGAAAATTGAAATGGATGTGCTGGATAAAAATAACCGCATTGCCGTTCATAACCGTGAACATTTTGAACAACAAAATGTGTTGGCATTGAATTTAGTTTCAAGTCCCGGCTCCGGTAAAACGACACTGTTAACACAAACATTAAAACAGTTAGCGCAACGTGTGCCTTGTGCTGTGATCGAAGGCGATCAGCAAACTACAAATGATGCAGATCGTATCCGTGAAACCGGTGTGCCAGCGATCCAAGTGAATACAGGCAAAGGTTGTCACCTTGATGCACAAATGGTGCATGATGCGACACACCAATTAGGCTTACAAGATAACAGCGTTCTCTTTATTGAAAACGTGGGTAACTTAGTTTGTCCTGCCAGTTTTGATCTGGGTGAAAAGCATAAAGTCGCTATTCTCTCTGTCACTGAAGGCGAAGATAAGCCTCTGAAATATCCGCATATGTTTGCTGCGGCTGATTTAATGATTATCAACAAAATTGATTTAGTGCCACATCTGAATATCGACGTTCAAGCTTGCATTGAATCAGCTCGCCGTGTTAATCCAAATATCGAAATCATTGCGTTATCAGCAACAACAGGCGAAGGCATGGAAGAGTGGTTAGCTTGGTTGGAGAGTCGTTTATGTGCTTAGGTGTTCCAGCTAAGATTGTTGAGGTGGGCGAAGACGTCCACCAACTCGCTTATGCCGAAGTCAGTGGCGTCAAACGTGCTGTTAATATTTCAATGGTATGTGAAGGCGAACCTAGTGAATTATTAGGCAAATGGGTACTTATTCATGTGGGATTTGCCATGAGCATCCTTGATGAGCAAGAAGCACAAGATACTCTTGATGCATTACAGCATGTCTATGGTGTGACCCTCGAAGAGGCTGATGATGCAGTACGTTGATGAATTTCGTGATCCCGAACTTGCGAAAGCCTTACTAGCCCAAATTCGTGAAACTATTTCACAATGGCCTCACCCTATTAAACGTCCATTACAAATAATGGAAGTGTGCGGTGGGCATACACATGCCATTTTTAAATTTGGTTTAGACCGCTTATTACCCGAAGAAATTGAATTTGTTCACGGACCGGGTTGTCCTGTTTGTGTATTACCGATGGGACGAATTGATGCGTGTTTAGAAATCGCAGCTCGTCCTGACGTAATTTTCTGTACTTTTGGTGATGCAATGCGAGTACCGGGTCGTAATGGCTCAATGCTTGATGCACGTCGTCGTGGTAGCGATATTCGTATTGTCTATTCACCACTCGATTCACTCAAAATTGCACAAGATAATCCAGACAAACAAGTTGTCTTTTTTGGTTTAGGTTTTGAAACGACAATGCCAAGTACGGCAATGACGCTACAACAAGCGAAATTGCGCGGACTTAAAAACTTTTCTCTGTTCTGTCAGCATATTACTATCGTACCTACTTTACGTTGCCTACTTGAGCAAGATGATGTCCGCATTGACGGGTTTATTGCACCAGGGCACGTTAGTATGGTGATTGGCTGTACGCCATATCAACCGCTATGTGACGAATTTGAAAAGCCTTTTGTGGTGACAGGATTTGAACCATTAGACTTATTACAAGCTATACTGATGGTCATTAAACAACTTAAAGCAAAAGCAGAAAATACAGATTATGTTTTAAGTATTGAAAACCAATATAGCCGCATTGTACCGAATGAGGGTAATAAGTTGGCTCAAAAAGCACTTAGCGAAGTGTTTATGTTAAAAGAAACCAGTGAATGGCGCGGATTGGGTGAAATCCCAATGTCAGGTATTCAATTAACACCAGCTTATTCTGAGTTTGATGCTGAATTACGTTTTACACCTGCACCGCAGAAAGTGGCTGATAATCCACAATCTCGCTGTGGCGATGTATTAACAGGACGATGCAAACCTTCCGATTGCCCACTCTTTGGTAAAAGTTGTACACCAGAAACGGCATTGGGTGCCTTAATGGTATCATCAGAAGGTGCATGTGCGGCTTATTATCAGTATCGTCGTGAAGGTAATATATGAAACAACCTGATGAAATCACCTTAGCCCAAGGAAATGGTGGGCAAGGTATGCAACAACTTATCGAAGGACTGTTTTTAAAAGCGTTCGATAATCCGTTATTAAATGAAAAAGAAGACCAAGCGCGGATCGCGTTAAATGAGTTAACGACTCTTGGCGATCGTCTTGCATTTAGTACAGACAGCTATGTTATCGATCCCATTATTTTCCCCGGCGGAAATATTGGTAAATTATCTGTTTGCGGTACAGCTAACGATCTTTCTGTTGGTGGTGCGGTTCCTCGTTACCTTTCTTGTGGTTTTATTCTTGAAGAAGGGCTTCCATTTGAAACCCTAGAAACCCTTGTGATGGCGATGGCGAAAGCAGCTGCGCAAGCAGGAATACAGATTGTCACAGGGGACACGAAAGTAGTTCCTCGTGGCGCTGCGGATAAGATCTTTATCAATACTGCGGGTATTGGGGTTATTCCAACGGCAATTAATTGGGCAGCAAGCAATATCAAAGCGGGCGATAAGATCTTAGTGAGCGGTACTATTGGCGATCACGGCGCAACAATCCTAAATCTGCGTGAAAATTTAGGATTAGAAGCAGACCTACAAAGCGACTGCGCTGTTCTTGAGCCAATGATTGCACCTTTACGTCAAATTAAAGGTATTCGCGCCTTACGTGATGCAACACGAGGCGGAGTGACCGCAATTTTACATGAATTTGCTCAAGCCAGTGGCTGTGGCATGAATGTGCATGAAAGCAAATTACCAATGAAACAATCTGTTCGTGGCGTTTGTGAATTATTAGGGCTTGAAGCACTAAATTTTGCTAACGAAGGAAAAATTGTTTTAGTGGTATCACCAGAAGCTGAAGCTCAAGTACTTGAAGCGTTACATCAACATACTTTAGGTAAAGACGCTTGTACGATTGGTGAAGTGACCGAGGATCATTATATTCGGTTAACAGGAATTTTCGGGACTAGCCGTATTCTTGACTTACCTTATAACGAGCCATTACCTCGTATTTGCTAATCACTTATTACCCACTTATAGATTGAATGATCACAAGATTTATAAGTGGGATAAGTTTCCTACCTGTTACAAAAAATTTGTTATAACGCAAATTTCTCTCATTTATCTGAATACTGACTCTTTGATAAAAAAATTATCGGAGTAACATGTTCGGCCAATCCTACTGCGTGGAGAGGGTCTCTCGTAGAGGTAAGCTCTAGGAAAAAACATGTCTTGGTCAGAATTTAAATCCCAGTACCTGATCCGTTTTTGGAAGCCTCTTCCAGCAGTTATCGCGGCAGGTATCTTATCAACTTACTACTTTGGTTTAACCGGCACTTTCTGGGCTGTCACTGGTGAATTTACTCGCTGGGGTGGTCACGTTATGCAATGGTTTGGCGCTCACCCTGAAGAATGGGGTTATTTTAAAATCATCGGTCTTGAAGGTACGCCATTAACGCGTATTGATGGCGTTATGATTATCGGGATGTTTGGAGGTTGTATTATGGCCGCTCTTTGGGCTAACAACGTCAAACTTCGTCATCCTCAACATAAAATTCGTATTCTTCAAGCTGTTCTAGGTGGGATCATCGCCGGTTTTGGTGCTCGTCTAGCTATGGGTTGTAATCTTGCGGCATTCTTTACTGGTATTCCTCAGTTCTCTTTACATGCTTGGTTTTTTGCTGTTGCAACGGCAATCGGCTCTTACTTTGGTGCCAAATTATCATTGATGCCTTTGTTTCGTATTCCGGTAAAACTGCAAAAAGTCAGTCAAGCTTCACCTATCACTCAAGATAAACAACGTGCGAAACGTCGCTTTAGATTGGGAATGGTTATCTTTTTTGCCATGATTGCGTGGTCTTTAATTATTCTCTTTGATTCACCAAAATTGGGTTTCGCTATGTTAGGCGGTATTGGTTTTGGTATTTTAATTGAACGTGCGCAAATCTGTTTTACTTCTGCTTTCCGTGACTTATGGATAACAGGCAGAACCCATATGGCAAAAGCGATTATCATCGGTATGGCGGTGAGTGCGATCGGGATCTTCAGTTATGTTCAGTTAGGTGCTGCACCTAAAATTATGTGGGCAGGTCCGAACGCCGTCATTGGTGGCTTACTTTTCGGTTTCGGTATTGTTCTAGCTGGTGGGTGTGAAACAGGTTGGATGTATCGTGCCGTTGAAGGTCAAATTCACTTTTGGTGGGTTGGGCTTGGTAACGTAATAGGTTCAACATTACTGGCTTATTATTGGGATGATTTTGCTTCTGTGATCGCAACTGATTATGACAAGATTAATTTACTTGATACCTTTGGCCCTGTGGGTGGTTTGGGTGTGACGTATCTGATGCTTGGTCTGTCATTTGCATTATTACTTTGGTGGGAAAAACACTTTTTCCGTAAAAAAGCACAACAAGAAAACGCTATTTCAACACAGCTCAATAAGGAAATCGTATGAGCCAGAAAGACACCATTATTCCTGATTATCGTCTAGATATGGTCGGTGAACCTTGTCCTTATCCTGCGGTGGCAACGCTTGAAGCTATGCCATCACTGAAAAAAGGCGAAATATTAGAAGTGGTGAGTGATTGTCCTCAATCAATCAACAATATTCCACTTGATGCGAAAAATTACGGTTATACCGTGTTAGATATTCAACAAGATGGCCCGACTATCCGTTATTTAATTCAAAAATAATGATCAGATATCTTGGTTGAAATAATCGCAATAAAGACAGTGAGTACAGCAATAAATGCTGACTCGCTGTTTTTATTTTTAAGGTTTTAATATCGGGATAATAAGCTGTATAGCTTGTTGAATTCGAGGGCTAAAATCAGATTTTGGTGTTGGAGGGATTATCCCTAATGCAATTTGACGCAAAGGTTCAGCGATCACCATCGCTAATAAAAGATCACTTAATACTGCATAATCATAATGCCTGATTATTGCGTTTTTTTCTTGTTGTTGTAACCACTGCGTAAGTAGACTACGACCTCTTAATATTCCGCTTCGTTGATATTTTTCCATAAGCATTTCACGGCTAGGAAAGTTTTCTTGCAATAACTTATACAAGCCTACCGCTTTATCATTAAGCACTGTTTGAGTCATGCTGTTTAAATGTTGTGATAACAACAGGGTAAACTCGTCAAAATCAGTTGCCTTATCATGAAAAATAGCGACGAAATTGTCAGTCCATGACAACACAATTTGTTCCACTAAGTCTTCTTTATCTTTGATAAAACGATAAATCGTTTTTTTGGCAATGCTTGCCTGTTTTGCAATGGCATCAATGGTTGTTGCGCTGTAACCCTGCTCTAAAAGTAAACTCATGGTCGCTTCATATATTTCTTGGCGGATCTCTTCTTCAGGGCGGGCAGGGCGTCCTCGTTTTTGATTAATCTTGCTATCTGTCATTTTTTAGCCTCTTTTTTAGTTGATTTTATCACTCTTTAGAGATAAAACAATTAGGAAACGAAGTGCGTTTCTTAATTGTTTGGAGTTGAGAAAATGAAAAAACAAACATTGCATTTACCTTGGGCTTTAAATGACATTAATGAACTTTTATCACCCGCACCATTACGCTTAGAAATGGGAATTGAAAGGGATGAAGCAGGGCATTTGACGGTCGCAGTACGTACCGATTTGCATGGTTGTAAAGGCAAGATGCTAGAGTGGTGGTTTACCTTTTTTGAAACATCACAACATATTCGCTGGTGGCATCCCCATGATCATGTTGCTCACAATGGTTGGGATGATAAATGGATCAAAGGAAAAAATTATATCGGGGCATCAATTAAGGCGGTTGAATCTTTAGGGGATATTCCACCCGTTGGAGCACAACTTAAATTCCATGACGCGAAAGATTTTTTTGATAACACATTATTAGAAGAAGCCTATAAAACAGGTGCACTTTCTGGTGCGGTATGTGCCACTATTGGTTTTGGCACTGATGTGAAAACAGATGAAAATGGCGATCCTACCGACGGTAAAATGGTGCATTTAACGCGAGATACGGATTGGGGATGTGTATTAAGAAGCCGTTTTTATTTAGGTCACTCATTAGAAAATCCAGCAGTAGAATTACCAGACGAGATAGCTTTTGGGTTATTGCAGCACTGTTATAATGAGTTTACTTATCTTTCACGCTTCTTGCCGTCATTGTATTACGGTGAGCATGCTAATGGAGAGAAGGGGGCGTTGCCTTGGTTGTAACAATACTCGTCATACTTCAAGTTGTAGCGTTGTTGACGGCATTCACTTGCACTAGTCACATACTATTGTATGCTCCTAGCGACTCGTTCATTTGTCGCCTAGCTACATCTTGAATTATTTAGAGTATTCAATAGGATATAAAGAGTAAGAGAGTAAGAGAGTCAATGAATGAGTAGAAGAGTATTGCGGGCAGATCAGCGGGATGGCTGATCTGCTTGTTGTATTTTATGTGCAGATTACTCTGCTTCGCCGCCGAGGACTTCGGTGACGCGTTCAATTAAGGCGCTTAATTCACCCGTCATTAAAACAAAGTCGGCATCAAAACGTTGGGCAAAATCGGCTTTATCGATATCGTCATTTTGCTCACGTAAAGTTTCACTGAATTTAATGCGTTTGATAGAACCATCATCACAAAGCATAAATTGCAGGCGATCTTCCCAATCTACAGAAAGTTTAGTGACAAATTTACCCGCTTCGATATGTGTCGCAATTTCGTCAGAAACTAATTCTTGTTTCTTACAACGAATAACGCCACCTTCATCTAACACCGCTTTTAGCTCTGCTTCATCCATTAAGGTAAAGCCAGCAGGGAGCTCTCCAGAGCGTACCCACTCTGTCATTTTTAACTCAACGGATTCATTAAAGTTTAGTGGAACAACCGGTAATGAACCTAAGGTTTTACGTAGCAACGCTAAGTTATCTTCGGCGCGTTTTGCACTGCCTGAATCAACAATAACTAGCTGTTTTTCTAAATCTAGCCAGATAAAAGTTTGTGAGAATTTACTAAATGCGCGAGGAAGCAGAGTATGTACCACTTCATCTTTTAAGGTGGCTTTCTCTGTTTTTTTCAGTTTACGACCTTGTTCACCTTCAAGTTTTTCAACTTTGTCTTGTAGTGCTTGCTTAATAACTGTCGCAGGTAAGATTTTGTCTTCTTTTCGTGCGCACATCATGACTTGTTTACCAGTTACATGGATAAGCGCTTCACCACGATCGCCCATTGGAGAAACCCAACCTGTTCGAGTCATATCTTGGCTACTACAAGGTGTGAATGCCAATGAAGCAAGCTGTTGTTCTAACTCATCCATTGACAGTGCTATCTCTTTATTTAAGCGATAGACCAAAATATTTTTAAACCACAGCATCTGACATTCCCCTTAATCATTATTTACCGCAATATGATACTGAATGTTTAGGGTATCTAAAAGGTAATATCCCCTAAAAGAAAACCAATACAGAGTTATTTAATAAAAAGATAAAAAAGCTGAAACGAATAATTAGTAAATCTACTCTATGATAATGAGTTTTATTCTTATTTATGTCGAGTTAATTAAGAATATTGATAATGAAATAACATGATTTTTAGTACAAACCATTATGTGATAATAATCACATAATTTTATTTTTATACCCTTTTTTGTTTACAAACTGAAATCACTTTCAGATTTATCCCTGCATTAATTTACAAAACAAAAATATTCCTGACACTCTCATGTGATAATTATCACAAAATTAAGAAAATGTGAGAGGGTGTTTTTCACAATTATCAGAGTGATTATGATCACAAATTTTGATATTTTTTTTTCAAATATCGATAAAAGAGCACGATTGGCCTTTTTATATTAACCATGGTAATAGTTTAGGTTTTGTAATGTTTAATTCGATTATGTTGTTACTTGTACGTATTGATTAGATATTGTGATTGAATAGTATTCTTGTGCTTCTCTTTTTGATATTTGTAGATAATTATTCTTTTTATGATGGTCTGCTACTCGTTACCACTAGTTAAATTGTATTTAAATTCGACTTTGCCTTTATTTAAATAAGAAATAAATATAAAGATAAAAAATTATTAATTAGGAATAACAATATACAAATCTTTAGTGTTATTTATTTAGTGGTTAAAATTAATACTTCCTTTTAAATATATTAAATAGGGAGATAAATTTTTTATTAGCAAAAAAAAGAGTCCTATAAAGAAATGAAATATAAAAGAAAAATCCAAAAGTGCTATTTTTAAAAAGTTGATTAAGTTCAAAAAACACGTATCTTTACCTTTAATTGTGATACCTATCACTTGGGTATGTAACCATGAAAATGCACATTGGTGTAATTGTGGGCTACATCACGAAAGCAGGGCTTTTTTTTGAGTAACATGCCATCGAAAACTCAACGACCTATTTCTTTTCCTGACAGAAATAAAAGCAATGCCCTTATTTAAAATATAATGAGGATATTATTTTTGTGTCTTATTGGTGATTACGTCTGTGTCAAGGAAATTAAAACCTTTAAGAAAATTTTGTAGAGTCATAATTAGTAGCTATAAAAATTATCAATTGTGAGAGCGATTTTCTTTTTCGAAATTCGTGGCAGAGATCTTTTGTCTGAATCTCAGGTCAACTATATACGGCGGTATTATTTTTGACCTTAAAGAAAATCATAAAACTATAGAAAATAGATGGGTATTTTAATCATGAAAAGCTTGAAGCCTCTAGCAGCACTGGTTGGTTTGTTGGTTCTTTCTGGATCTGCAAACGCAGTAAACGTGTATAACGATAAAGGTACACGTTTTGATGTAAACGGTCAGTTCCGTTTAAAAACGCAAGTGACTAGCAAAGATCACGAAATGCGTATGCGTGATGACGGTAGCCGTATCGGTTTCTTTGGTTCACACGAACTGACTAACGATATCAAAGTATTTGGTAAATTAGAGTGGGGTTCAGATACCCAAAAAACTAATAGTGATAACAAATATACCAACTTTGATATGTTCAACCGTGTGGGTTATGTCGGTTTCTCTCACCGTGATTATGGTCAAATCCAATTTGGTCGTACCTATATTCCGATCGACTGGGTTAAAAAATCAAGCTATGGCTACGGTAACACAGGTGTATTCTACTTTAGTGATGTATTAAGTCGTTCTGTTGGTAGTCAAAGTAATGGTGTTGGTAAAAACAACTTTATGACCCGTTTACCACAGACTATCTTTATTGAAACTAACCGTTATGAAGGCTTTAAATTAGCTGCAACTGTAACAGGTAAAGATGGTAAAGATGAGAAAGACGGTAAACCAGGTGATCGTAAACAAGGCGATATTCGTAATGCTTACTCTATTGTTGGTTTCTATAAATCAACTTTCGGTTTAGAGTTTGATGGTGGGTACTCATCAGCGACGGGTGAACAAAACTTCTATGATGGCCCTAACAAAGGTAAGCAACCAGAGAACAGTATTTTAGCTTTCGGTGCTGAATACTTCTTCCCAGGTCGTGAATTTTCTATCGGTTTAGACTATGGTCAATCTCGTGCTAAAAACTCAAGCAACGTAGTTGCTCAAGGTGCAGCACCAACTAGTTCATATTCAGTCAAAGGTGATTGGAAAGCTGATCTGTATGGTGTTGGTGTGAAATGGCATTGGGATCGTATCGAAAGTGGTATGTATGCGGGTTACTACCTGCGTGATGGTGATGCTAACACATACAACTATAAGAAAGAGACTTATACTGTAGGTGTAGATAAACGTTTTGCGGTATCTAAATACAACAACTTACGTTTATTCGCTGAAATGGCATACGATGATGCTCGTAGTGATAGCGAAGCGTATAAAGATACTAAACAATATATCTTCGAAACAGGTATGCGTCTGTACTTCTAGTCCTTTCAAAGAGACTGTTTAACAGAAGTAACGAAAGGAGAGCCATTTTGCTCTCCTGTTAACCAATATATAAGGGGTGTGTAATGGTTAAGAATGTGTTGAAAATTTCAACATTAGCAATGTTTGTCGCATTCAACGTGAATGCTGCGACAGTCGATCTTCGTATTATGGAGACGTCTGATGTTCACAGTAACTTAATCGACTTTGACTACTTCAAAGACAAACCAACAGAACAGTTTGGTTATGTCCGTACTGCTAATTTAATTAAAGCAGCAAAAGCTGAAGCAACCAATGCGATTTTAGTTGATAACGGCGACTTGATCCAAGGTAGCCCGCTGGCTGACTATCAAGCAGCTAAAGGCTTAGAAAAAGGCGAATCTCATCCAGCTCACCAGCTGATGAACACCATGGGCTACACAGTAGGTAACTTTGGTAACCATGAATTTAACTATGGTTTAGATTACCTGAAAAAAGCCATTGCCGGTGCTAAATTCCCTTACATCAACGCCAACGTGATGGATGCGAAAACAGGCAAAAACTATTTCACACCTTATATCATTGTTGATACACCAGTAAAAGATCGTGATGGTAAAGAACACACTATCAAGATTGGTTATATCGGCTTTGTACCACCACAGATCTTAATCTGGGATAAAGCCAATCTGGATGGTAAGGTCGTTGTAAACGATATTACAGAAACAGCGAAAAAATTCGTCCCTCAAATGAAAAAAGAGGGTGCTGACCTGATTGTGGCTATTCCTCACTCTGGTTTTGCGTCAGAGCCGTACAAAGCAATGGCTGAAAACTCTGTTTATTATTTAAGCGAAGTTGAAGGTATCAATGCAATCATGTTCGGTCACGCTCACGGCGTATTCCCGAGCAAAGAATTTGAAGGCATTAAAGGCGTAGATACAGCGAAAGGTACCGTAAACGGTGTTCCTGCTGTTATGCCTGGTCAATGGGGTGATCACTTAGGTGTCGTTGATATGGTTATCAATAACGACAGCGGTAAATGGGTGATGACTGAAGCAACAGGTGAAGCGCGTCCTATCTTTGATAAAGCAAACAAAAAAGCATTAGTTGAACGTGATGCTGAATTAGCTCAAATCATCGAAAAAGCACACCAAGGTACCCGTGATTTCGTGGGTAAACACATTGGTAAAGCTTCTGCCAACATGTACAGCTTCTTAGCATTAGTACAAAGCGATCCAACTGTACAAATCGTTAATGATGCACAAGTTGATTACACCAAACACTTTATTCAAGGTGATCCGAACTTAGACGGTTTACCAGTATTAGGTGCAGCTGCGCCATTTAAAGCGGGTGGTCGTAAAAACGCACCAGCAGACTTCGTAGAAGTTGAAAAAGGTGACTTAACATTCCGTAACGCGGCAGACTTATATCTGTATCCAAACACATTAGTGGTTGTTAAAGCGACCGGTGCTGATGTTGTTGAGTGGTTAGAATGTTCAGCAGGTATGTGGAACCAAGTTGATCCTAATTCAACTAAACCACAAGAACTGATCAACTGGGATGGTTTCCGTACTTATAACTTCGACACCATTAGTGGTGTGAACTATAAAGTTGACTTAACTCAACCAGCTAAATATGACGTTGATTGCCAAGTGGTTAACAAAGGTGCGAATCGTATCAAAGAAGTCACTTACGAAGGCAAACCAATCGATCCTAAAGCAACATTCCTGATCGCAACAAATAACTACCGTGGATACGGCGGTAAATTTGCAGGTACTGGTGAAGCGAATATTGCGTTTGCATCTCCAGATGAAAACCGTGCGATTTTAGCTTCTTACATTGCTAAGCAAACTAAAGAAAAAGGTGAAGTTGCGACTAAAGCTGCTAACAACTGGTCATTCTTACCTATTAAGACTGATAAAGCGTTAGATGTACGTTTTGAAACTTCTCCAAGTGAAAAAGCGGCTGCATTTATTAAAGATTTTGCTCAGTATCCAATGACCTTCGTGGAAAATGATGAAATCGGTTTTGCAATTTACAAAATCGATTTAACTGAGAAGAAATAAGCTATTAAACCTGCCCATTCAGGGCAGGTTTTTCTTACCTTTTTTGAACCAAGAGAGTAGATTTAATTGCTCTTTAAGGGGATTTTATGCGCTTTATGAAGCTATTACCTGCTGCTTTTGCTTTAGTGCTAGCAGGATGTGCAACGCAAGCACCTGAAATTACAGAACCATTAAAACCTCAAGCTAAATTAGTTGAAGGCGTATCTTGTATTTTACCTGATGCTCCAACAGCACCTTACGACTACATTGCTTCAAATGATCGCTATGGCCAAAACAGCACAGCATCAACAGATTACTTTAAGTTAGCGATTAACTACTCACCGGCTTTTTGTGATTACAAAAGCAATAATATTAAACGTTTAAATAACGATAATGAAAAAGATCGTGCAAAACGTGAGTACGATAAATTTGAAATCCAGTGCTTCTCTGATAACAAATTTGGCTGGATTGTTCATGGGCTGTGGGCTGAAACCTGTGATGGCAAATCATGGGAAGAGTGCCGCGATTGGAAAGACATACGCAAGCATCCTCGTTTATGTAAAGGCGATTTACCACCTTTAGAATACTCTGCTATCAAACCTTATCTGTGTGATTCTCCAGGTATCGACTTGTTACAAGGTGAATGGGAAAAACACGGTGTGTGTGCGTTTGATACACCAGATGCATTCTTTGGTAAACAAAAAGAGTTGTATGAAGCGTTAGTATTACCAGAAGGCCGTCCTTCAAACAGTGCATTGATTAAGTTCTTAAAAGAACACAATCCATCACTGAAGGACAAAGAAATTCAAATTAATCGAGATGAATTCTATATCTGTTATAGCAAAGATTTCGAAGTAATTGATTGTCCGAAACGTGAATTTTGATCTTAGGGATAAATTTTAAATGAATCATAAATACAAACTTGTTGCACTTGCAGTAAGCTCAGTCTTATTAGCAGGTTGTGCAAAAAACTACGACGAAGCTAATGTTGTTGATGTGCGTGTTATCGCAATGAACGACTTCCACGGCGCGCTGAAAGCACCAGAAGGTAAATCTGGTGGTATCGAGCACATGGCTACGTTAATTAAAGAAATGAAGAAAGATAACCCGAACAACATCGTTGTTGCGGCGGGTGATATGGTTGGTGCAAGCCCACTATTATCTTCAATGTTCCATGATGAACCTTCAATCGAAGCATTATCAGTAGCAGGCTTAGAAGCAACTTCAGTGGGTAACCATGAATTTGATAAAGGCATGGGCGAGTTACTGCGTAAACAAAACGGTGGTTGCCACCCAGTAACAGGTTGCCAAGGCCCAACTGAGTTTAAAGGTGCTGATTTCCAATACTTAGCGGCTAACGTTATTGTTAACGAAACGGGTAAAACTTTATTCCCAGAATACGTTATTAAAGAATTCAACGGTATTCCTGTTGCATTCATCGGTTTAACTTTAGAAGGTACAGCGGCTATCGTAACTCCTAAAGGAACTGAAGGTTTAAGCTTCCACAATGAAGCAAAAACGATCAACGCATTAGTGCCACAATTAAAAGCGAAAGGCGTTCAAGCAATTGGTGTTCTGATCCACGAAGGTGCTGCACAGCGTCGTGATGGCGGTCCAGTTAATATCAACGCATGTAATGGTATTACAGGTAAAGTACTGGGCGTTGTTGAGCAATTAGATCCAGCAATTGACTTCGTTGTTACTGGTCATACTCACCAAGCTTACAACTGTACTATCAACGGTAAATCAGTGACATCTGCGCAATCTAACGGTGCAATGTTAACGCGTATCGACCTGAAATTAGATAAAACAACGAAAGACGTTGTAGATATCAATGCAAAAAATATTTGGGTTGATAACCGTAAATATGAAAAAGATCCAGCAGTTACCAAACTGTTAGAAGCTTACGAAAAAATTGCTACCCCATTAGCTAACCGTATTATCGGTAAGTTAGAAGGTAATTTAACTAAGCAAACTAACGATGCAGGTGAGTCTGGATTAGGTCAAGTGATCGCAGATGCACATCTGTATACTGCAAAACCTAAAGAAATGGGTGGCGCACAAATCGGTTTAATGAACGGCGGTGGTATCCGTGCTGATATGAAAGGCGGCGACGTCTCTTATAACGCAATCTACACTGTACAGCCATTCTCTAACGTACTGTTAACTCAAACGTTAACGGGTGAACAAATTAAACGCCTGTTAGAACAACAATGGGATCGTTCACGTCCACAAGTGTTAGCGGTTTCAGGTAACTTCCAGTACACATGGGATAGCAAAGCTTCTAATGGTAACCGTGTTATCGTTGAATCAATGAAAATTGATGGCAAACCAGTAGACATGAAAGCGAATTACCGTGTTGTTGCTAATGAATACTTAGCAACAGGTGGTAGTAACTTCTCTGTACTGAAAGAAGGTAAAGATCCAGTTTACAGCGTGCCAGATGTTGATGCAGTCGTGAAATACTTTGCTGAGCAGTCTCCAATTGCTCAACCAAAAGCAAATAACATCACACGTAAATAACGTATTTTCATACGCCTTGTGAAAATCGCACCTTTTACTTCGGTAAAGGGTGCGTAAATAAATAAAGAGAGCAAAGTGTTGAACACAAAGGGTCCATCCCTACCTTTGTATTCATTGCGCACTTTGCTCTTTTTTTTATGGAATTTTTAGAATGGTGGCATAAGGCCACCATTCTTGTTTTGTAGATATGTAATAAAAAAAAAGCCCACAGTGGCTGTGGGCAAGGAATGAAAGTAAAAAAAGAGGGTATTATTGCTAGGGTCTTTTGTCAGATGTCTGTTCTAACACTTATTTGAAGATTTTAAAGCGTGAATCATCTTCCATATAATTCTTCTCGCCAGCCTCTTGTTCAATCGAACCAAAGACCATTTGAGCTCTTAATTTCCATGTTTTTGGCAGATCCCAAGTTGCATGAACTTCATCATCAATAATTGGGTTGTAGTGTTGTAATGAAGCACCTACGTTCTCTGCTGCTAATGCAGTCCAAACAGAAAGTTGCGCCATACCACTTGCTTGTTCTGACCATACAGGGAAGTTATCTGCATACAGAGGGAATTGCTCTTGAAGACCTTTTACGATATCTGTGTCTTCAAAATACAGAATTGAACCCGCACCTGCGGCGAAGCTATCAATTTTTGCTTCAGTTGCACTAAATGCTTCTGCGGGTACTAATTTTTTCAGTGTATTTTTAACGATATTCCACAGTTTTTGATGTTGTTCACCAAACAAAACAACAACACGAGATGTCTGTGAGTTAAATGCTGTTGGGCTCTCTTTAACCGCTTCTTTGATAATCGCAGTGACTCTGTCTTCGCTAATTGGAAGTTGATTACCTAAATGATAAATTGTTCTACGTTTTTTCATTAAATCAGTAAATGCGTTAGACATGATTGTCTCCTTGATAAATTTAAGCGCTTAAAGCGTGTCTTAGCTTGAGCTAATCTATGGACATACTATAGGGCTTAGCAGTGATTTATTGATATATAAAAAATTTAATCAGCTACGTCAAAATATTCGACCTAGTTTTTAACTGTTTGATTTAGATTCTGTTTATCTACATATCTAAACTCGGGAGCGAGTTGGCTAATACCTAAGCCTCCAGCTTTCTTCACTTTAATTTGCACAGGAATGCGCTCTTTCATGGCTTCTACGTGACTAATCACACCAATAATTTTGCCGGATGCATTAAGGCTATCGAGCGCATCTAATGCAATATCTAAGGTATCAGGATCTAATGTCCCAAAGCCTTCATCTAGAAATAGTGATTCGATTTGAGTCTTGTTACTGACTAAATCCGAAAGCGCTAAAGCGAGTGATAAACTGACTAAGAAGCTTTCGCCACCAGAAAGCGTGCGAGTATCTCGCAGTGCATCTGCTTGCCATGTATCTGCAATCTGTAATTCAAGACTTGCCGGTGTTTTACGCTGTAAAAAATAACGCCCATGAAGCTTTTCTAAACGGCGGTTAGCTAAATAAATCAGATGATCAAGCGTTAATCCTTGGGCGAAACGGCTGAACTTATCTCCTGATGCAGATCCCACTAATTCGTTTAAATAACTCCAATCATCAAACTGAGATTGTTGTTTGGCAATATGAGTCAGTAGATCCTGTTGCTCTTTACGCTTTTCCTCATCAGTACGCAGTTGCTCTTGAATGCGAAATTTCGTTTCTTGTAATTGAGTAAATTGTGTTTCTAACACCAATAACTGATTGGTAATTTGTTCGAGATCTTGTTGTGTTGCCAATATTGGCTGTTGTGATAAGTGTTGTTGATATGCGTTTTCTTGTGTATCCAAACGCGTTTTTTCCTGTAATAGCTTATCAAGTCGTTGTTTTTGTTGTTCTTGTAAACGATTTCTTTCTTCAACTGATAGCAATGAAGCTAAAAAGGCATTTTCATCAGCAAATGGGCTGTTTTTTAATCTATTTTGATATTGTTCAAGGATATCTTGTGAGTGAACATGAAGCCGTTGTAGTGATTTTTCATTTTCCTGATATTGACCAATAAGCTGATTTAAACGGATTTCGAGTCGGTTTTTTTCTTCGCTATATTGCTCAATTTGTTTTTGTAACAACTGACTTTGTTTATCCAACTCATTGCGTGCATCTTCGGTGGTTTGTGTGCCGAATAAAGTTTGGCGTTGTGTTTTTAGCTGCTCTTGTTGCTGATGCAGCTGTTGTAAATGGGCTAAAACAACATCAAGTTCTTTTTGAGTTCCAGATAAATAGCGTTTTTTCTCTTCTTGAGTTAATGACAATTCACGAATTTTTTGTTGCAATTCGTGATGTATTTTTAATGTTGATTGATATTGTTGGCTCTCTTCTTTACGGGCATTAAGCCATTGAATTTTATCTTCAAATATCTGTAATTCATAACCTTGCTGTTTAACAAGTGATTGAATATCTTGTGCCAACTGGGTTTGTTGTTGAAGATATTGCGCTGTTTGTTGTTGTTTATTGGAAACTTCTTTTTGTTGCTGAGTTAATTCATTTTGTTGATGAAGAATAGCTTGCTGTTGCTGATAAAATTGTTCTTTGTTATCAGATAACAGTTTGTATTCTTGTTGAGTTTTGGCATCTAATGCTTGGTAACTTACTCGTTTTTGTGTCAGTAAATTATCTTCTTTTTCAAGTGCTGCATCTAATTGAGTTAAAACAGTTTCTTCGCAGTCAACATCTGGTAATGCGTGAGAGTGAGCTAAAACTTTCCATTGCTGTTTTAATGACGCAATATCTTGTGTTAGTTGCTCAAGGTCGCTACTTAATTTTTCATTTTGAGCTTGATAATTAGCACGCTGTGTTTTTTGTTCCACTAACTCTATGGTTAATGCATTAACTTGTTGCGTTAAAATATCTAATCGTGTTTTTGTTTCATCTGGTTTAATTTCTTTATATTTTTCAACATAAGGATGTTCAGTAGAGCCACAAACAGGACAGGGATTATCTTTAACCAAACGTTGTCTTTCTTCTTCGTATTCGGCTAATTTTCTTATTAAAAGATAATTGTCATTTAAGTCTTTAAGATGTTGCTTTTTCTCTTTTAAAACGATGTCGTTTTTGCTGATATTTTCAGTCAGCGAGGCTATTTTTTGCAGGTTTTCTGAATGGCTTTTTTGGTACTGATGTTCAGTTTTTAGAGCATGCTGTAATTGAGCCTGTAATCCCATCAATTTCGCGAGCGCATTTCTTTGTTGAGAAATTTGTTGCAAGCGATGAGGAATATCTGCAATTGAATCTACTTTATTTTGTTGCTCAAGTTGCGTTTGTAATTCGCTTAATCGTTGTTGCTGTAAATTAAGGTTGTGTTGTTGAGCCTCTAGTGTGTGCGTTGTTTTTTCGAGGGCAAGTTTAAGTAACTGCTCTTTTTCTTGTTCTGCCTTTTCACTTTTCTGGCTAATTAGATATTTTTCTGTAATTTCATCATATTGTTCAAAATAGCGTTGCCATAAAGGTAAATTCTCAGCAAGTTGAGCATAAGCTGTATGCTGATTTAAATATTCACTTAATTCATTAAATTGCTTTTGTGAGTCAGTTAATTGGGCTGCTGTTAATCGTATTTTTTCCAGATATTCTAACTGTGTTTTTTCCAGCGTATTCTTTTGTTGTGTTTTTGCTGAAATATCTTGTTGTAACAAGACTAACTGGTTATCTAATGGTGTCACTTCTTTACGAATAAGTTGTAATATTTGCTGTTTTTTCTCATCGTGTTGTTTAAATGCGTCACGAGCCACCATTAAATGCTGATTAATTGGTTGGCTTTGTTGTTCAATAAGCTGTTTTTCTGTTTTCAGTGTTGAGAGTTGTGACTCAATATAGGTTTGTTCTTTTAATAGACGATTTTTTTCATCATAAATCGGACGAATTTTTTCTGCGGGTTCGCTATTTTCAAGACGTCGAATATCGGGCTTGGCAGCAACTAAAGCTTCTTGTGCTAAGTTAACTCCGTTTTGTGCTAATAGCTTGTTTTTATTGATTTCAATATCTTTTTCTTGCCACTGCTTTGCTGCTTGATATTCCTGTTGTTCTTTTTGTAATAGGCTCTCTTTGCCAAAAAGATCAGTTTGCTCAGTTAATAAAGCTTGGCGAGCATTCTCATCTAATAACGCCATCATTTCGGCTTGCTGCTTTAGTGTTTTTAAGGCTTGTTCTTCTTCACGCCAATGTTTAAAGATAGATTGGGAAATATGGCGATAAATATCTGTGCCAGTCAGTTCTTCGAGTAATTCAGCGCGAGATTTATCATCTGCATTTAAAAAGGCGGCAAATTGCCCCTGAGAAAGCAACATAGACTTAGTAAAACGATCAAAATCAAGCCCCGTAATATTAATGATCATCTCTTTTACTTGGCTTATTTTGCTGGCTAATATTTTGTCTTCACCTCCCGTTGTATTTATTTTAACGAGTTCAGCCTGTGGTGCTTGAAGATTACCATCTTCTTTATAATTAGCTCGACGTTGTTCCCAAAATGCTCGATAAGCTACACCTTTGACTTCAAATTCAACTTCGGTCAAGCACTCTGCGGTATGACGCGTCATTAATTCATTTTGTGATTGTGTGACTTTATCTAATCGTGGAGTTCGATGATAAAGCGCCAAACTAATTGCGTCTAATAGTGTGGTTTTTCCTGCACCCGTAGGGCCCGTGATAGCAAATAATCCGTTGCTAATAAAAGGTTCTTGGTTGAAGTTAATTTTCCACTCACCTTTTAAAGAGTTAATGTTTTTAAATCGCAGACTTAAGATTTTCATTATGCTTCGTTATCCTCTTGTTCTGCCATTTCAACTGCTTGTTTAAATAATGTTGTTAACCGTGTTTTAGTTTCTTCTGAATCAAACTCATGCTGTTCTAAGCGTCTTTCAAAAACATCATAAACAGTTAATTCGGTCAGTGTTTCTTTCTCATTTTGTGTGAATGCTTGGCGCTGTTTTCTGGCTCTTCTTAATAAGATCACCTCAAAAAGTGGTTCATTAGTTAGCTCTTGAACACGGGTTTGTATATCACTGAGATAATCTTGTGTTGAAACTTCGATATCCAACCAAATAGTCGTATCTGTTTCACCGTATTGTTTTTTTAAATCATCAAGTTGTATAGCTATCTCTTTTAATGAGCCACTAATAGTGCGTAATAATTGAAATTCAGGAATAGGTAATAGTGTGAGGTTAGTTAATTTGTCTTGCTCAAAATCGATAAGGCAGACGCTTTTTTGTTGTCCACTTTCATCAAAACTTAAAGGAATAGGAGAGCCACTATAACGAATATGACCTGATTTATTCACTACTTGAGGGCGGTGAATATGACCAAGAGCAATATAGTCAAATTCAGGAAATAGCGTTGCAGAGAAAGCCTCTAAAGTACCGATATAAATTTCACGTACAGAGTCCGTTACACTTGCGCCAATGGTTGTAAGGTGACCTGTCGCGATAATAGGAATATTGACGTTCAGCTGCTTACGTAAATCAAGAGCCTCTTGATATTGAGCTTGATAATAATCAGCAATCGCTTCTTTTAGGATATTTTGTTTTTCAGCACCTGATTGCCCACTTTTACTACTTATCATATCTCTAGGGCGTAGATAAGGGATCGCACAAAGTAATGCGCCCGGAGCTTTATCTTTTTGAGGAAGAATGAGCGGAGTTTGTGGTGTTTCAGCATGAACATTGGCAATAACCGTTGTATTTAAACACGCCAATAATGATTTAGATTCATTTAGTGTCGCTACTGAATCGTGATTACCACCTAGAATGACGAGCTGGCATTGTGTATCGCGGATAGCAACAACAAAGCGGTTATACAGCTCTCGGGCATAACTGGGTGGGGAGCCAGTATCAAAAATATCTCCTGCAACAATCAATGCATCAACTTGATAATGTCTAATTTGTGCTAATAACCAATCAAGAAATTGTTGATGCTCTAGTGCGCGGGTTTTAGTAAAAAAATATTGCCCTAAATGCCAGTCTGATGTGTGAATAATCCGCATTGCTATTCCTCTTTTTTATCTGATGAAGAGTATAGCGCACCTTACTTTTTTAGTGAAAACCCAACAACAAGCCTTCTTTTTGAGTGATATTTCACCAAAAAATGATTTATTTACCTTAACAACAGGGATCTATTTCAGTAATGTTAAGGTTAGTCATAAATCTGTCATAAAACTGCATCATAATCATTTTGACCCTCTATATACATTACACAGGATAGAGTATGGCAAGGCGTATTCTTGTTGTTGAAGATGAAACCGCAATTCGAGAGATGATCTGTTTTGTTTTGGAACAAAATGGTTTTCAACCTATTGAAGCAGAAGACTATGATTCTGCATTGAGCTTTCTTATTGATCCTTATCCTGATCTGGTTTTATTAGATTGGATGATCCCCGGTGGATCAGGCTTGCAGGTAATAAAACAGATGAAGCGGGAAAGTAATACCCGTGATATTCCAATTATTATGCTAACGGCAAAAGGGGAAGAAGAAGATAAAGTCCAAGGGCTAGAAACGGGTGCTGATGATTACGTCATTAAGCCTTTCTCACCTAAAGAGCTTGTGGCTCGTGTGAAAGCAATTTTACGACGATTATCACCAATGTCTGCGGAAGATATTATTGAATTCAATGGATTAGGGCTTGATCCTGTTTCTCATCGAGTAACGAGTCAAGATAAACCGATTGATATGGGACCCACCGAATTTAAACTCCTGCACTTTTTTATGACACATCCTGAACGCGTGTATAGCAGAGAACAATTGCTAAACTACGTTTGGGGAACGAATGTTTATGTCGAAGACCGTACTGTTGATGTGCATATTCGTCGTTTACGTAAAGCCATCGAAGAAGATGGTCATGACAGAATGATACAGACAGTACGTGGAACGGGATATCGTTTCTCTGCCCGTTTCTAAGTCAATATGGGAGTAATCGTCAGGTGTTAGAACGACTATCGTGGAAAGCCCTCGTTTGGGGGCTATGTCTATTTTGCTTACCTGCTTTTATATTATCGCTTTTTATCGGGCATCTTCCTTGGTTGCTGGTGGTATCTCTACTCAGCGCACTTGTGTGGCATGCCTATAACTTGCTGAAATTATCTAAATGGTTATGGCTAGATCGCTCAGTACTACCTCCGGAAGGAAGAGGGGGATGGGAGCCTATTTTTTATGGTATTCGACAGACCCAACAACGTAATCGTAAACGACGCAGAGAATTAGGCGACTTAATTAAACGTTTTAGAAGTGGCGCTGAAAGCTTACCCGATGCTGTTGTGATGATGACAAATGAAGGGAATATTTTTTGGTGTAATAGCCTTGCTCAACATTTATTAGGTTTTCGCTGGCCCGAAGATAACGGGCAGAATATTTTTAACTTATTACGTTATCCTGATTTCTTACACTATTTTACTGCGGGCGATTTTAGTCGCCCTTTAACTATTTCACTTAATAATGGCTCTATTGTTGAGTTTCGAGTGATGCCATACAGCGAAGATCAACGCTTAATGGTAGCTCGTGATGTGACAGAAAAAAATAAACTAGAAAACTCACGACGTGACTTTTTTGCTAACGTTAGCCATGAATTAAGAACACCTCTCACTGTTATTCAAGGTTATCTTGAAATGATGGAAGAAAATAGTGTTACTAAACCCGCAGAGCATAAAGCGATAGTGACGATGCAAGAGCAAGCTAAGCGCATGGATACGCTTGTTCAACAACTCTTACAACTTTCTCGTATCGAATCTGCTCCTCATATTGATTTAAACAAGATTGTTGATATTCCTGCCATTCTGGCTTTATTACAACAAGAAGCGGACTCATTGAGCCAAGGTCAACACCATATTATTTTTGATGTTGATGAACAGTGGGCTGTCCGTGGTAATGAAGAGCAATTGCGTAGTGCGGTTTCTAACTTAGTGTATAACGCTATTAATCACACTGAAGAAGGCACAACAATTAAAGTCAGTTGGAAGAAAATCCCTCAAGGCATGTTATTTAGTGTCTCAGATAATGGTTCGGGGATCAGCGCTGAACACTTAACTCGTTTAACAGAGCGCTTTTATCGTGTTGATAAAGCTCGCTCTCGTCATTCTGGCGGTACTGGGTTAGGTTTGGCTATTGTGAAAAAATCGCTGCTTCATCATCACTCTCAATTGAATATTGAAAGTAAAGTAGGTGTTGGGAGTACGTTCTCTTTTATCCTTCCTCAAACATTGCTTACCGCTAAAAAAACACACTAGAGTATGTCTTTTTTAAAGCCTTTATCACTTATCTTTAATCTGTGATAAAGGTTTTTTTGTCCCTTTCTTGATCTTTTTAATATCAATAAAAACTAATATCGTAGCGTTAAATTTTAATATTATTAATTAATGGTAACTTTAAATGATGCCAATGCTCAATATTATTGGTGATAAAATGCACAAATCATATCATGTATATTCGATGATATATGACAGTTATAACTAGAGCTGAAAAATAGTTTAGATGATTATTCTGGTTTTAGGATTGGCTATTGCCTTTTTTCATTATAAAAGTTTTACTTGTGAGCAGTTATCGGCAATTTTTTCTATTTAGTACCTAATTGCTCTGCATGAAATGATTATATATGGATATTATCCTGAATAATGACGGCATGAGCTTAAATAGATATTGTTGATTTTATGTTGCGCTACCTTGGCGTGATTTAACCATTATTGTAACTACATATTAACAAAACTTATGGCACATAGATTAACTTCCAGAGATATCCTGGCATTAGGGTTTATGACATTCGCCCTATTTGTTGGCGCTGGCAACATTATTTTTCCTCCTATGGTGGGGTTACAATCAGGCGAATTTGTTTGGACTGCCGCGATTGGCTTTTTGATCACCGGCGTGGGTTTACCTGTTTTAACGGTTGTTGCACTGGCAAAAGTCGGTGGTGGTATTGAGGCATTAAGTACACCTATTGGTAAATCAATGGGATTGTTATTAGCCATTGTTGCCTATCTTGCTGTTGGACCTCTTTTTGCAACCCCTCGTACTGCAACGGTTTCTTTTAAAGTGGGTATTGCTCCTTTAGTGGGTGATACAGAGATGTCATTGCTGATTTACAGCATTGTCTATTTCTTAATTGTTATTGGTATTTCGCTTTATCCGGGGAAATTGCTAGACAGTGTTGGTCATATTCTTGCGCCGATTAAAATTCTGGCATTAGCGATATTAGGTGTAGCTGCGGTCTTTTGGCCAGCTGGTGGCGCTATTCCTGCGACTGAAGCTTATCGTGATATGGCGTTAACTCAGGGATTTATTAACGGTTACCTCACCATGGATACATTGGGCGCTATGGTTTTTGGTATTGTTATTGTTAATGCAGCTCGCTCTCGAGGTATTGATAATTCGTCACTGTTAACACGTTATACCATGTGGGCGGGAATTATTGCGGGTGTATTGTTAACTGCAATTTATTTGAGTTTATTTAAATTAGGCTCTAGCAGCGGCAGTATCATTCCGGGTGCTCAAGACGGTGCTGATATTTTACATGCCTATGTTCAGTACACTTTTGGTAATTTTGGTAGCTTCTTTTTAGCCGTACTGATTTTCTTAGCCTGTATGGTGACTGCTGTTGGTTTAACCTGTGCATGCGCAGAGTTTTTTAGCCGTTATTTACCTATCTCTTATCGTGTATTAGTGTTGATTTTAGCGATATTTTCAGCCATTGTTTCAAACTTAGGATTGAGCAAACTGATCGCGTTTTCTATACCTGTACTGATAATGATTTATCCACCTTGTATTGTGATTATTTTAATGAGTTTCACATTACGCCTGTGGAATAATCCAAGCCGTATTATCGCGCCAGCAATGGCTGTTAGCTTATTTTTTGGTATTTTTGATGCAATAAAAGCGTCTGATTATTTGAAACATTTATTACCAGAATGGGCGACAAAACTGCCATTAAGTGAGCAAGGTTTGGCGTGGTTGATCCCAGTAATCGTGACGATTGTTGTGTGTGGTATTTACGATAGAGTCGCAGGCGCACAGAGTAAAAAAGTGATCCATACTGAAGCCATCAATAAGCAATAAAATACATTGATTGCAAAAGTAAAAAGGGAAACGAAAGTTTCCCTTTTTTAATGATATCTATTTGAGGTATTAATTAACAGAAGTCGAGTTCTGTTTTCTGTGCAACAGGATGCTGATTTTCATCTAAATAGTAATGAACTCCGGCGACGATACCCTCTTCACCTTCATAGAAGATCTTAAAACGGGTACGATTGCCATCATGATAAGCAATCACAGCACTACCGCTTTTTCCTAAGCAGAACTGATGGATATTACCTGTTGAGATACAAATACTGTTATCACCAGATACCGTGACTTTACAGTTATCGCCTGTATTAATTGCTACGGAGTTATTTCCAGTAACATTGATTTGCGCTAAATCACCCGTGTTGGTGACTTTTGCGCGATCTTGAGAGGCAGTAATAAAATTACGTATACCGCTATTGGCGATATGGACACCATTACCTGACGCATAAATTTTTACATCATTGCCACTATTACAAATGCGAGAGCGTCCACCTAAGCTACCGATACGACACTGATTTCCTGTATTACACACTTTTCCTGCGAAACCCGTATTCATTAATTGGTTGCTATAACCCGTGTTGGAAATGCTGTTTTCATCACCAGAAAAAGCCACGATGTTATTATTGCCACATAAAGCGAGATCAGTGCTTAATTGCTGACTTTTTAAGATCAATTGATGCCATTCGGTAGAAAATTGAATATTTTCAGAAGTTGGCAAAGTGTTGTGATAGGGCAGACGTTGTAATGTCACGCCTTGCTGTTGCTCATTGCCGAGCAGGAACAAGATGTTTTCCATGACTTCTTGTTCCTGTTTGGCAAAGGATGCTTCACTAAAATGACGTAAATAAATATATTGAATAAAGCTTTCTATCCACTGTGTACGGCGCTGTTTTATTAACTCACTATGAATAGCACTGTAAGTGCCTCCATCAGGAAAATAACGTAAAAACCAACGATAAAGCGAAGTTGAAACATGCAGCTGTCGTAAGTCTTCTTTTGTTAATCTAATATCTTCCTTTGAAGGGACTGACATATAAGCTCCTTAATCCATGTATTAATTAGTGTCTATGGTAACCATCAACCATACTGCGAAATGTTTGGAATGGTGTTTTTCCTGTTGTACACAGATAAAGGTGACCAATGATAAAAAAGACACTACATACAGCTAATATTTGGTGCGCGATTAATAACCAAGCTTTAAACATTACGGCATCAGCAGGAATAAATGCTGGATTTTGAAGTAAAACACCCGTTATCAAAAGCAGTGGAACTAACGCATACATCACACCTAAATAAGCCATTTGTTGCAGTGGATTAAACTTAACATTAGGTGTCGCTGGGAAGGGATGACCTTCTCCTTTGATAATACCGTAGAGATAAAAACGGGTTTGCATAAAGGCGCGTTGAAACCAGTTTTTACCATCAATACGGTAAAACTTGCCATTACCACCAACAAGGTTAATAAGAACAAAGGACAACCAGCAAACCAAGAGCAGATAACCACAGATTTCATGCACACTGACTAATAACGCGGTATCGTGGGCTGAAAGTAGGGCGAAATGGTTAATGCCACCACTTAGAAGTAACAGAATAAATAAAGAGGCATTACTCCAGTGCCACAAACGAACAGCTTTAGAGTAAAGATAGAGTTTCTCTTCTTTATGCGATTCACCATGAGGTGTGGCAAAGCGATAACGTAAAAAACCATGCAGTGCGAGAACAAGTAGCATGCCAATAAATAATACGCCCGCAACAATTAGCCAAAGAGGTAAATAGTCAGGTGTATAGATTAAAACATACTCTTTTAGTGCGACTTGGAACTGAGCACTGTCTGGCATTGTATTGACGATACTCATACTTTACCCTCCTCTTGAACATGAGGCCCTACACGGCGATAGAGATGCGGTTTTCCTACACCATCAAGTTGATAAATATAGTAATCGTGTGTTTTGAGCCATTCTTGAATTTGAGGACTGTCTTCTCTACCAAATAACAAGGCATTTTGTGGACAAGCACTCACACAAATCGGTGGGAAACCTTTTTGTAATCGAGACTCAAGACAAAAGTCACATTTATCAGCAACATGTGTCACAGGGTTAAGATAGCGGACTTGGTATGGGCACGCTGATATACAATAGCTACAACCAATACATTTATCTTTATTAACACGAACAATGCCATTGGTTTCATCACGCCAAGAAGCACCCGTAGGGCAAACCGGAATACAAGGGGCATCTTCACATTGCTGGCAAGAGTGTCTAAAGAAATGGTATTTATCGTTGTCTTCTTTGAGGCTTAATGGAATATGAGCGATATCCATTCGTGCCATACCATTGGGTACTTTATTTAATCGACGACATGCAGTGGCGCAGATATTACAGCCATTACAGAGCGTCTCATCGTGGATCATGGCATAGCGGATAGGTTTTTTTTCTGCAGTTGCTGCAAGCGCACTTCCTAGTGGTGCACTGAAAAAAATGACCGATCCCATACCTGCTACAAATTTACGGCGAGAAACACGCATTATTTTTGCTCCTCAGTCTGATGATGTTGTAATACCCACATCGAATTTCGTTGATAAGGCTGAACATTAAGGGTTTTCATGTTGTTCAACCTCAATCCATTCAGTTAAGCCTCGTGCTTTGCCGTAACTCATTAACGTATTGCTAAAGAGATAAGGGGCATCGTTTGATGCTAAAACTTGCTGAATATCCTGAAAATCAGGGTGAGTTTTCATCAGTGTCAGTGCATCTTCGATCTCTGAAGCCGTGTACTTAAAGGGTTCAGACATCAACATGCTTTGTTTCAATGGTCGAGGATAGGTTTCGCATTCAAAACGAACTACACCCGCAATTGCTGTACAAATATCTGCATGGCGGTTTAATAATTGCAGTTGTGCGAAGTTATCTGACATAAATTCATCAGAGTAATAATAATCCTCGCCATTGAGACTTAAATGGGCGATATCAATAAACTCGTCGCTCTTTAACGCGGTTTCTAACTGCGCAATGTCCTCTTCAGTCAGAGAATAGGGCGCATCATACAGCGTTGAAATTGCTAATAGTTCACCTTCTTTTGAACATTGACGTATCGCATTCGCTAGATGTTGTTCGGCAGATAATTCTGCTACTTCTTCCGCAACGGGTTCTTCTGCGATATCTGTTGAGGTGTTAGCACTACGTCCAACACCTGTTTCTGATAGTGGCAGTAACCAACGGCGACGAGAGATATCAGGTTGCTCTAAAGCAATATCTGTATCATCAGCGATATCTTGTGGTATAGAAGCCGATGCATTTTGTTCTATCATCATGATCTCCTTCTTTTACCTATTAACTTGGTAATAAACCACGAGATGCTAAATCGTCTGCAACATCTTGTAATCCAAGGCGAACTAAAGTTTCTTTTGTTGGGCAACCTAACTGTGCATCCCAGCCCATTTCTTCATAGAACATGGTAAGAGAAAGCTGCATATCGACTCTGTCCATTTTGTCTGTGCCTTCAGTAAAGACTGGAATATCAGGATCTTTATCGAATACCCATGAACAGATTTGGTCATGCTCATTACGCATATCCATGGTGTTCATTAATTTAACGGTATAAGCGCGGTGTAAAGTGAAGATACGCTCTGAGGCTAAATCCAGATCTTTAGAAGTGGTTGGTTCACCTGTGATAGCGGTAAAGAATTTGGCTTCCATTTCTAAGTCACCACGATAATTACGGCTCTTATGAGGAGAAACCGTCATTGGCCATACCCAGTTACATAAGGTGACCGCATCGTGTAAGCAACTACGTAAAATTGTCCACTTGGTATAAGCAATTTTGGCTTTATTGATTGGTGTATAGTTTTTGGTTTCATCAAAAGCATCACCAGAGCCAAATAGCTCACCTGCAATCTCTTTTTGTAGTTTTAGAGGTAAACCACTACCGATATAGTTGATATGTGTATGTGTCATTGCATCGCGGTTAAACATACAGTTAACGATAGAACCCACTTGAGCCGATGCTTCATTTGCGTGGTGAATTGGGAAGCCCATTGGTGACCAGAGTTTATTTTTCTTATCAGCCCAATACTCTTCACCTAAATTCCAGCGTTGTGCAATTAGGTAAGAGCCATCAGCAAGATGGCTAAATTCACCTTTGCGATGCGCTAAACGATAGTAGAACTCTTTGATAAATTCAGGGTTACCTTCTTCCAGTTTATCCCATGGGATTTCATTGTATTCGGCTTCTGGTAATACACGTTTAAAGACACCGTGGGTATAACAATACGTGAAGTCGCGATGAAGCTGACCGTAGTTACACCAAAGTCCCATATCATCAAAAATATTCAGACCCACTAAGTTACCAACAACGTTACCATCCCCTTTTTTCTCAACATCCTTAGGGCCATTAGGGAAAATGGTTGTGTGAACGAAGTTAGCGACACAAGTGTTACCACCTGTTTGTGGCACACCAAATTTTTTTGCTTGTGGAACATTGAGTTGAGCCATACAACGGATAGGGCAAGAGTGACAACCACCCATTTTCACGGTGTATTCTTCTGCTTCTGGACCTAAGTCAAAGGTTGATTTCATTGTTCTGAAACCAACAGTATTGATATCACCTGGAGGGATTTCACCTGTTTCAATTGGGCCACCTTCAGCCGCTCCCCAATACAGACCTTTACGTGCAGTCCAACGAGAGCCTGGGTGTGAATATTCTGCCCATGATTGTGGTGTACTTGGTACAACGTGGTTGTTATTAGAGCCAATCAGTTGTGTCATCATATAGTCGTTAAGTTCTTTTAACGCTTTTCGGTCAGCAACGTTAACCCCACGGCTACCTTCGACAACAATGGCTTTTAATTTTTTAGAACCTAAAACTGCACCAACACCAGCGCCACCACTGTGGTTACGGCTATTAATAATGCCAGATAAAGGTACGAGGTTTTCACCAGCAGGACCAATAGTAGCAACACAAGCTTCAGGACTTGTTTGAGCACATAACTCTTCTGTGGTCTGACGAACACCTTTCCCCCATAAGAAGGAGGCATCTTCAATAGAAACTTGGTCATCATCAATATGGATCCAAACAGGCTTATCTGATTTACCTTCAATAATCAGAGAGTCATAGCCTGCAAACTTCATCCATGCTGCAAAAAATCCACCCATATGAGCATCAACGACAAGATTGCCACGAGTAAAGGTGGAAAGAGAGGTGATATTGACGCGAGAGCTACAAGGTGCGCCCGATCCAGTTAAAGGTCCTACAGCGAAGACAACTTTGTTTTCTTCATCAAAAGGTTTAACGCCGGGAGCAACCTCTTCGTACATAATTTTGTAGCCAAAGCCCATACCACCAATCAAAAATTTATATTTGCTTGAGCTTTCACGAGTGATGGCACCGGTAGTTAAGTTGATTCTTAGAATATTTCCAGTCCAGCCGTTAGTCATAATATTGCTTCCTAATCTAAATGTGGTTCAGTGATGTGATTGTCTGGATTTATTAAACAGTAATTTCTTTCCATTCAATGATTTGCAGAGCACCTGTTGGGCACGCTGATGCACACTCACCACATAAATTACATTTGCCGGATTTTTTAGTTTGTGGATTGACAGTTGCCATCATCCACGGACAAGCTGTTGTACAGGCGGCACAACCAATACAACGACGTGTATCAACGACAATACAGCCAAACTCTTCTTGATAACGGATAGCTTTTACCGGGCAGACCTTCATACATTCAGGATCTTTACATTGGCGGCATGTATCTGTTGTAAAGTTTAAATCGCCATAAAGTCCACCACCGGAGCCAATGCCTTTATCACCAAAATAAAAATGACGATGGATTTTGGTGCGTGAGAAGAAGGAACCTACGCTTCCATCATTCCATGTTGTACATGCTGTTTCGCAGCGGTGGCATCCTGTGCAACGCGCTCTATTTGTGACTAAAACACCTTTAGGTGTTGTGGTTAATTGAATTATTCCGCTATCTATTTCTTCTTGCTTACAACCTAAAAGAGAAAGCAATGCGGGCGCTATTGTGATCCCTGCAAGACCTTTACCGGATATTCGCAGAAACTCTAGTCTTGATAGCCCAATATCTAATATTGGACGATGATGTGTATCAGACATTAATATTTATCTCCGCTTAACTAATTTATATAAGAAATAAGTTGTGACGATAAATTCTTTATTTATCCGCTTGCTTTACCGTTATATAAAAAATATAATAACGGTATCGTTAGAAGATATATTATAAGATTCAACTATTTTTATGATAAAAATACACTGTAATGAAATGTTAAATATTTGTATTTACAATGTGTTATCTCCACTTTTTGCATATTTTTATTATCCTCTTTGATAGTGTGGGTATTAAAAAATTTATACTGTGACAATTATCATAGAAATAAAAATAATCAGTGCTATTAATTTAGTTTAATTAAATGATTATTGTTTTTATCTGTAATTAAGAAAGAGAATAAATACCATTCATATATATTCTGTTATTGAAGTTAAATTAAAGGTGATTTGCTCTTATATTCTATCTAATATTATTGTTTTAATAATAATTTGATATTCAATATTAAATATCTATCTAATCAAAAATAGATATTGATTATTATTAATAGAATTAAATATGAATAAATTGTAAAACCATGACTAGATCATTTTTATAAAAAAAGAAACCTTATCTAATAGAGAGAAGGTTTCTTTTGTTTGTTTGTTTGTTTGTTTGTTTTATTTGATGCCTTTATTGCTAGTAACCTACGGCTTTACCTGCTGGACGACGAACATCATTTGATCCATAAAGATAACCTTCACGGACTGCACCAGAAACAGCGGAATCATTACCTGATGATGCTGGGATCACACCTTCTTCTCCTGAGAGTCCGACCATAATAAGTTCAGCCGCTCCCCATGGAGTCTGTTCTACCATTTTATATCCCATGGCAGAGAGTTTTTCTAAAGTGTCTTTTGATAATCCTCGTTGCTCATAATAAACCTCATCCGGCAACCATTGATGGTGAATACGGGGGCTATTAACTGCTTCTTGCGGTGGCATACCAAATTCAATGATATTCAGTGCTGTTTGTAAGGTAATTGAGATAATGCGAGAACCTCCCGGTGATCCTAAAATAAGGAAAGGTTTACCTTCCTTAGTCACAATCGTTGGGCTCATTGATGATAATGGGCGTTTTAATGGTGCAATACTATTACGCTCACCTTGCACTAAACCATATAGGTTTTTTTCGCCGACTTTGGTTGTAAAATCATCCATCTCGTTGTTGAGGAAAAATCCAGTTCCCGGTGCGATGACTACGGCACCGAAACGACCATTTATAGTATAAGTGGTTGAAACAGCGTTACCATTTTTATCTATAACTGAGTAGTGCGTTGTTTCAGGGCTTTCATGAGGAGCGATACCGGGTTGTACATTTTCTGATGGCGTGGCTTCATTTGGTTTGATTTGTTGGCGTATTTCTGTGGCATAAGCTTTATTTAATAACTTTTCCGTAGGGTTTTTAATAAATTGGGGATCACCAAGAAACGTATTTCTGTCCATATAAGCATGACGCATAGCTTCTGTTAAAATATGAACATATTCAGCTGAATTAAAGCCCATCGATTTAAGATCGTAACCTTCCAAAATATTTAGCGTTTGGCAGATAGTGACTCCACCTGAACTTGGAGGTGGTGCAGAAATAAACTCATAGCCTCGGTAAGTACAGGTGATAGGTTTGGTTTCTGTAATAGTAAAATTAGCAAAATCTTCTTGAGTTAACAGGCCATTATGTTGTTTCGAAGCTTCTTCAACTTTTTTAGGGATCTCTCCTTGGTAAAATGCATCAGAACCTTGGCTTGCGATGAGTTCCAATGTATTAGCTAAATCAGTCTGAATTAGGCGATCACCGGGTTGCCATGGTGTTCCATCTGGTTTTAAGAAAATTTTTGCAGACTCAGGATCTTGTTTAAAACGCTCTGTTGTCGTTTCTAACACATCAGTATCAGCGCGGGTTAAAATATATCCCTCTCTTGCAAGCTTAATTGCAGGCGCCATGACATCTTGGCGTGAAAGCGTACCGTATTTCTCTAATGCTGAATTCAATCCTTTTACTGTGCCGGGTACTCCTGAAGCAAGATAACCATATAGGCTGGCATCTTTAATCAAATTTCCATCTTTATCTAAATACATATTCTTAGAAGCAGAAGAGGGAGCAGTTTCCCTAAAATTGATAAAAGTATTTGTGCCATCAGCAAGGTGTATGGTCATAAAACCACCGCCACCAATATTACCACAGCAAGCATTTACGACAGCTTGTGCATAACCGACGGCAACGGCAGCATCAATCGCGTTACCCCCTTTTTGTAAAATGTCATTCCCGACTTGAGATGCGAGGTGTTGAGAGGAGACAACCATACCGTGTTGTGCTTCAACAGCGGGTTCATAGGCTGCATAAAGTGAATGTGAGAAAAGGGTAGTGAGTAATAGCAGGTGAGTTTTTTTTATCGTAATCATTATTATCTCCATTAATAACAGGGAGTTATTTTGAATAGATACAAATATAGAATTTTACGCTGTTATTAATATGAATTAACAATTGCGTAACAATAAGTATAGAGAGAGGTTATTGGTGATGAGAATTTTTTTTGATGTGATGATCACAAAATTATCTTTAAGCAGATAAACAATAAGCTTATGTATAACTAATAACAGTAATAAATAGAGTTGATAAAAAATGAAAAGATAAGTGTGGAATAAATAAAAAAAGCCTGTTTTCACAGGCTTTTAAAAATGCGTTAGCTTACTGAACTATTACAGTTTGCCAGAGTTTGCTTTCAGGTATTTAGCAACGCCGTCTGGAGATGCGCCCATACCTTCTTGACCTTTTTCCCACTGTGCAGGACAAACTTCGCCGTGCTCTTCGTGGAATTGCAGTGCATCAACCATACGGATCATTTCGTCGATATTACGACCTAAAGGCAGATCGTTAACGACTTGGTGACGAACAACGCCTTCTTTGTCAATCAGGAATGAACCACGCAGCGCAACGCCTGCTTCTGGATGTTCGATGCCGTAAGCTTTGATAATGTCGTGTTTGATATCAGCAACCATTGGGTATTTAACTTCACCAATACCGCCATCATCAATTGGAGTTTTACGCCATGCGTTATGAACGAATTCTGAGTCCATAGAAACGCCGATGATTTCAACACCACGTTTTTTGAATTCTTCAAAACGGTGATCGAATGCAATCAACTCTGAAGGGCAAACGAAAGTGAAATCCATTGGCCAGAAGAAAATAACGGCAGGTTTGCCTTTGATAAATGAATGCAGGTTGAAATCATTAACAATCTCACCATTACCTAAAACGGCAGCAGCTGTGAAATCAGGGGCTTTGCGAGTAACCAGAACCATAATGTACTCCTGTAAATTGAAAGAGTTTATACTCGTCATATTTCAAGTTGTAGCGTTGTTGACTGCGTTCATTCGCACTAGTCACATACTTTTGTATGCTCCTAGCGACTCATTCGCTTGTCGCCTAGCTACACCTCGAACTATTTAGAGTAAATTCAGAGCGTATACCCTGTTTATACTCGTCATATTTCAAGTTGTAGCGTTGTTGACTGCGTTCATTCGCACTAGTCGCCTAGCTACATCTCAAACTATTTAGAGCAAATTCAGAGCGTATACCCTGTTTATACTCGTCATATTTCAAGTTGTAGCGTTGTTGACTGCGTTTATTCGCACTAGTCACCTAGCTACATCTCAAACTATTTAGAGCAAATTCAGGGTGTATACCCTGTTTTTAAATGATGCATACAGCATAAATAATCAATCGCTATTGATAAAGTCAAACAGAACAATCTATTTGATAGATTATAGCTATCAGCTTAATACAATAAAGTAGGATTATTTATGACTCTTTGTATAACGATTCATTCTAATCAACTTTGGAAATGAATACTATGCTTGTTAACAAATCGTTACGAATAATATGATAAATTGACTCAGCATCTCTTTGATATATCAAATATAATTCGACAATATGACAAAAAGATGAAATTCAAAATGGCAATTAAATGTATCAGTCATCAAGTTGGTGATGCTGTGCTCTTTCTAGCAATTGTGGATAAAACTGCCAAAAAATCTCACTTAATTCATCGTAATGTGTTTCGAGTACGATATAAGAGCCTGCAAGTGCGCTTAATCGTGGCCTTCTTCTCGCCATTCCTTTCAATGTTTGAGCAATATATGCTTTGTCAGCATAGCGAATTAGCCAAGATTGTGACCATAAATACTCATTAAGCTCTTGAAATTTTTCAGGCGTTTGCCATAAATCTGGTTCAATAATATTTCGAGTCTTGGTGACAAATTCAGTCAACGGTATATCGGGTTCAAACTTTGACCAGTTTAAAGAAAGAAAGTGATCCCAAAAAACATCTAAGGTAATCGGTGAAACTCGGCGATATTCATCAGGAAATAAAAGGCGAGCTTGTTTAACTAATGGGTGTGTATCAGTGAGTACATCAATACGTCTATGCATACGAATGCCCTCAATAACAGCTTGGCTGTAATCAGAGCTAGGTGCGCCTTTGACGTAATCTGCCATCATATTGCCTAATAGAGAGCTTTTTGCCCTAAAGGCCAGATGTAAGTGAGCAAGATAATTCATCTCATCATCATAGCGCTTTTTGAATAAAAAAGGGCTTCTTTGTTGCACTGATAAGCTGGCAGCACTAGACTAGTCCGCCTGTTTTTTATGAAAGTAGTCGTTTAATTATGCGTGTATCAGACTTTACATTTGAATTGCCAGAAGCCTTGATTGCTCACTATCCTCAACCTCAACGCAGTGGTTGTCGTTTACTCTCTTTAGAAGGTGAGACAGGTGCTTTATCACACGGTATTTTTACCGATGTGTTAGATAAAATAAATGCCGGTGATCTACTGGTTTTTAATAATACTCGCGTGATCCCTGCGCGTATTTATGGCCGTAAAGCGTCAGGCGGTAAAATCGAAGTGTTAGTTGAGCGTATGCTTGATGAACATCGTGTTCTTGCCCATGTTAGAGCCTCTAAATCACCAAAAGAAGGCGCTGCACTTGTGCTAGGGGAAGATGAAAGTGTACAAGCAACTATGGTTGCGCGTCATGATACACTTTTTGAAATTCGCTTTGATGATGAAAGAGATGTTCTCACCATCTTAAATAGCATTGGGCATATGCCTTTACCTCCTTATATTGATCGCCCAGATGAAGAGTCTGATAAAGAACTTTATCAAACGGTCTATAATGAGCGTCCAGGTGCTGTCGCCGCACCTACTGCGGGATTACATTTTGATGAACCATTACTTCAAGCCTTAAAAGAAAAAGGTGTGGAGATGGCATTTGTTACACTGCATGTTGGTGCTGGTACTTTCCAACCAGTGCGTGTTGATAACATCGAAGAACACACAATGCATTCTGAATACGCAGAAGTACCACAAGAGGTGGTTGATGCTGTATTAGCGTGTAAAGCGCGTGGTAATCGAGTAATTGCAGTGGGTACAACCTCTGTTCGTTCTTTAGAAAGTGCTGCGAAAGCAACAAAGGATGCGTTAATCGCGCCTTTCTTCGATGATACCCAAATTTTTATTTATCCGGGTTATCAATATCAAATTATTGATGCATTGATTACGAATTTCCATTTGCCTGAATCAACTTTAATCATGCTGGTTTCTGCTTTTGCAGGGTATAAAAATACCATGAATGCATATAAAGAAGCTGTTGAGCAAGAGTATCGTTTTTTCAGTTATGGTGATGCGATGTTTATTACTCGTAATCCTTTAGCTATCAATGAAAAAGTAGGACAAGAATAAAGATTTATTATTCTTTTTAACGTTTTTCTTCGTTTTATGAATTGTTATTTCAATTTTATTGCTTAATCCCTTTGACTAAGCACGAGTTTTTGTTGAAGTAACATATACAGCCGTCTAACAAATGATTAGAATGTGCTGTTTTTTATTGCGCATTGGACTGTTTTTCTGATGCTTGGAGGATAAGTGAAATACGAATTAGACAAAACCGACGGTAATGCTCGTCGCGGTCGCCTTATTTTTGAACGTGGTGTTGTTGAAACACCTGCATTTATGCCTGTGGGTACTTACGGCACAGTAAAAGGAATGACACCTGAAGAAGTAAAAGCTACAGGTGCACAAATTCTTTTAGGTAACACTTTCCATTTATGGTTACGCCCTGGTCAAGAAATCATGAAATTGCATGGCGATTTACATGATTTTATGCAATGGCAAGGTCCTATTTTAACGGATTCAGGTGGTTTCCAAGTCTTTAGTTTAGGCGCAATGCGTAAAATTAAAGAAGAGGGTGTTCACTTCCGTAATCCTATTAATGGCGAAAAGATTTTCTTAAGCCCAGAAAAATCAATGGAAATCCAATACGATTTGGGTTCTGACATTGTGATGATTTTTGATGAGTGTACGCCATATCCTTCAGATTGGGATTATGCAAAAAACTCAATGGAGATGTCATTACGTTGGGCTAAACGTAGTCGTGCGCGCTTTGATGAACTCAATAACAAAAATTCATTATTCGGTATTATTCAAGGCGGTGTTTACGAAGATTTACGTGATATCTCTGTAAAAGGGCTAGTCGAAATTGGTTTTGACGGTTACGCTGTCGGCGGCCTTGCGGTCGGTGAGCCTAAAGAAGATATGCACCGTATTTTAGAGCATGTCTGCCCTCAAATTCCTGCGAATAAACCGCGTTATTTAATGGGTGTTGGTAAACCAGAAGATTTAGTTGAAGGTGTTCGTCGTGGTATTGATATGTTTGACTGTGTCATGCCAACACGAAATGCACGAAATGGCCATCTGTTTGTAACCGATGGTGTCATTAAAATTCGTAATGCGAAACATCGCTCTGATACATCAACACTTGATGAACATTGTGACTGCTATACCTGTAAAAATTATAGCCGTGCTTATTTACATCATCTTGATCGTTGTAACGAAATTTTAGGTGCAAGGCTGAACACTATTCACAACTTACGTTATTATCAACGTTTGATGGCTGAAATTCGTCAGTCTATTGAAGACTCACGTTTTGAAGAGTTTGTACACGAATTCTACGAACGTATCGGAAAACCCGTCCCACCGCTAAATGGCAGTGCGACTAAGTGTGAATAATGTATACGAGAAAGCCCAATTCTGTGTATGATATTGGGCTTATAACTTGAATATCGTCGATATCGACAACAATGAGGAAAAGTGAATGAGTTTTTTCATTTCTGATGCTGTAGCTTCTGCTGGACAAGCAGCACCTGAAGCTAGCTTTATGTCTATTTTACCGATGTTAGTGATCTTTATTCTGATTTTCTATTTCATGATCCTACGTCCACAGCAAAAACGTACTAAAGAACATCGTAAACTGATGGATTCTATCGGTAAAGGTGATGAAGTTTTAACGACTGGTGGTTTAATTGGTCGTGTTGTTAAGGTTTCAGATAACGGCTATATCGTTGTTGCTCTGAATGAAACAACTGAAGTAACTATCAAACGTGACTTTGTTGCCGCTGTATTACCTAAAGGCACAATGAAAGCTATTTAATAACATTTCCCCAAAGGGAAAAGGGAACTGCCGTGCTAAACCGTTATCCTTTGTGGAAGTACCTGATGTTGATAGCCGCTATCCTCATCGGTCTGCTTTACGCACTTCCTAACCTATATGGTGAGGATCCGGCTGTTCAAATCACTGGCGCGCGGGGAACCGCCGCCAATGAGCAAACACTGGATCAAGTTCGATCTTTATTAGATAAAGAAAAAATTGAAGCGAAATCTATTGCACTTGAAAATGGTGCGATTTTGGCTCGTTTCGGTAATCCTGACATTCAGTTACGTGCCCGTGAAGTGTTGTTGCCTGCATTAGGCGACCAGTTCGTTGTTGCACTTAACCTTGCACCGGCAACACCAAAATGGTTAGAAGCCATTGGCGGTGAGCCGATGAAACTGGGGTTAGACTTACGTGGTGGTGTTCACTTCCTGATGGAAGTTGATATGGAAACTGCGTTAGGTAAACTTCAGGAACAAAATGTTGAAAGTCTACGTACATTATTACGTGACGAAGGCATTCCGTATTCCTCTATCCGTAAAACGGATAACTATGGTGTTGAAATCCGTTTCCGTAATTCGGATGATCGCTCTAAAGCTTCAGATTACCTAACTCGTCGTAATCAAGATCTCATTTTTAGAGATGGCGCAAATAACTCATTAAGAGCTATTTTTACTGACGAACGTTTACGTGATGCACGTACTTATGCTGTACAGCAAAACATCACTATCTTACGTAATCGTGTTAACCAGTTAGGTGTTGCAGAGCCATTAGTTCAACGTCAAGGCGCTGACCGAATTGTTGTTGAATTACCGGGTATCCAAGATACCGCTCGCGCTAAAGAAATCTTAGGTGCGACAGCAACATTAGAATTCCGTTTAGTCAACACTACCGTTGATCCTTCTGCTTTAGAAACAGGTCGTATTCCGGGCGACTCAGAAGTGAAATATACCCGTGAAGGTAGACCAACTATTCTTTATAAACGCGTTATTTTAACGGGTGACCACATTACTGACTCAACCTCTCAGGCTGATGAATATGGTCAACCTCAAGTGAATATTTCACTTGATAGCGCGGGTGGTTCTATCATGTCTAACTTTACGAAAGACAACGTCGGTAAACCGATGGCAACACTGTTCGTAGAGTATAAAGACAGCGGTAAACGCGATGAGAATGACCGAGCTGTATTGGTTAAAAGTGAAGAAGTTATCAACGTTGCGAATATTCAGAGTCGTTTAGGAAATAGCTTCCGTATTACGGGTATTTCAAATGCGAATGAAGCACGTCAATTATCTCTGTTATTACGTGCTGGTGCGTTGATTGCACCTATTCAAATCGTTGAAGAAAGAACGATTGGTCCAACTTTGGGTCTGCAAAATATTACCCAAGGTTTAGAAGCGTGTTTATGGGGTCTGATTGCGTCAGTTGCCTTTATGATAATTTATTATCGTAAATTTGGTGTGATTGCGAGTACTGCATTAATGGCAAACTTAGTGTTAATCGTTGGGGTAATGTCACTATTACCGGGCGCAACACTGACCATGCCGGGTATTGCGGGTATCGTATTAACACTTGCCGTCGCCGTCGATGCCAACGTACTGATAAACGAACGTATCAAAGAAGAGTTACGTAATGGTCGATCAGTACAGCAAGCAATCCATGAAGGTTATAAAGGTGCCTTCTCCAGTATTATTGATGCGAACTTAACCACATTAATTACAGCTGTGATCCTTTATGCAGTCGGTACCGGCTCAATCAAAGGCTTTGCTATCACAACTGCAATCGGGGTTGCAACATCCATGTTTACCGCTATCGTCGGTACTCGTGCGATTGTAAACCTGCTGTATGGTGGTAAACGCGTTAAGAAACTGTCTATTTAAGGAGCACGTTGTGGCACAGGATTATACTGTTGAACAATTAAACCATGGTCGTAGAGTCATAGACTTTATGCGTTGGGACAACGTCGCCTTTAGTATTTCGTTTCTGCTTTTGATAGCATCAATTGCTATCATTTCCGTGAAAGGATTTAACTGGGGACTGGATTTTACAGGTGGTACAGTAATTGAGATCAATCTCAGTCAACCAGCCGACCTTGATAAAATGCGTGATAGCCTAGATGCAGCGGGCTTTAAAGATCCTCTGTTACAAAACTTTGGTAGCAGCCGCGATATTATGGTGCGTATGCCTCCTGTTGAAGGACAGGCAGGTCAAGAATTAGGTAAGAAAGTTATCGATGTTATTAATGCTGAAGTTGATAACGATGCTGTGGTAAAACGTATTGAATTTGTTGGGCCAAGTGTGGGTAGTGAATTGGCTCAAACAGGTGCTATGGCGTTATTATCTGCACTTATCTGTATTCTTATCTATGTTGGATTCCGTTTTGAATGGCGTTTGGCGTTAGGTGCGGTTATTGCACTTGCGCATGACGTTGTGATAACACTAGGTGTTCTTTCACTGTTCCACATAGAAGTTGACTTAACCATTGTGGCGTCATTGATGTCTGTTATCGGTTACTCACTGAACGATAGTATCGTTGTATCAGACCGTATTCGTGAGAACTTCCGTAAAATTCGTCGAGGAACATCATATGAAATTATGAACGTTTCTCTGACTCAGACATTAAGCCGTACCATCATGACATCAGCAACAACATTACTGGTTGTATTAATGCTGTATATCTTTGGTGGCTCAATGCTAGAAGGCTTCTCTTTAGTTATGTTAATCGGTGTTTCAATCGGTACTATTTCTTCTATTTATGTGGCTTCTGCATTAGCACTGAAAATGGGAATGAAACGTGAACACTTGATTGTACAAAAAGTGGAAAAAGAGGGTGCCGATCAGACAACACTCTTACCATAATAGAGCGTTTTTCTGATAAAACATCGCAAACACCCTGCCAGTGTATACTGACAGGGTGTTTTTTGTTCACTGAACAGGTACACTGTTTATGAGTATTGTCAAAAGTAGGAATAACTATGCATTGCCCATTTTGTGGAGCCGTAGATACCAAGGTAATTGATTCCAGACTTGTTGGTGATGGTTCACAAGTGCGCCGTCGTCGCCAATGTCTTGTTTGTCATGAACGTTTTACTACCTTTGAAGTAGCAGAGTTAGTGATGCCTCGTGTTGTGAAAAGTGATGAAATACGTGAGCCTTTTGATGAAGAGAAACTTCGTCGAGGTATGCTTAAAGCATTAGAAAAACGCCCAGTTAGTTCAGATGATGTTGAAGCTGCGATAAGCCATATCAAATCACAACTAAGAGCGACGGGTGAAAGAGAAATACCTTCAAAAGAAATTGGCAATTTTGTTATGGAACAACTAAAGAAACTCGATAAAGTGGCTTATATTCGCTTTGCTTCTGTCTATCGTAGTTTTGAAGATATTCGTGATTTTGGTGAAGAAATTGCAAAATTACAGGATTAGTATATTAATACTGTGATTTAATTAATGATTTGATAAATAACGATAAATAATAAAATTACATGTAATTATTATGACAAATAACAACAACAATCCAAGTGAAAATGAAAGCCTGCATGATGAACACTATATGCGCCGAGCCATTGAGCTTGCAGCATTAGGTCGTTTTACAACATCGCCTAATCCTAATGTGGGGTGTGTGATTGTAAAAGAGGGTGAGATTATCGGTGAAGGTTATCATCATCACGCAGGTGGTCCTCATGCTGAAGTCAATGCATTAAAAATGGCAGGGGATAAAGCAAAAGGGGCGACAGCTTATGTCACACTTGAGCCTTGTAGTCACTTTGGTAAAACACCACCTTGCGCTGATGCCTTGATTAATGCAGGTGTAAAACGTGTTGTTGCTGCTATGCAAGATCCTAATCCTCAAGTTGCAGGTCGTGGCTTGCACAAATTATTATCAGCCGGAATTGATGTTTCGCACGGTGTTTTAATGCAAGAAGCTGAAAAACTTAACGTTGGGTTTTTTAAACGAATGAGAACAGGCTTCCCTTATATCCAGCTAAAATTAGGTGCATCTTTAGATGGCAAAACGGCATTAGCATCGGGAGAAAGCCAATGGATAACTTCTAAAGCATCTCGTCGAGATGTACAAAATTTCCGAGCTCAAGCGAGTGCTATTTTAACGACAAGTTCAACTGTACTTGCTGACAACCCTTCAATGAATGTGCGTTGGGATGAGCTTTCAGATGAAATCAAAGCTATCTATCCTGAAGAAACGTTACGTCAACCTATTCGTATTATTACTGATAGCCAAAATAGAGTGATTGAAAATCATAAAATTACTCAAATTGAAGGCGAATGCTGGTTGGCGCGTACAAAATCACAGCCAAGCAACTGGCAAGGCAATGTATCAGAAATCCTGTTACCAACGAATGGCAAAAACAGTGGTGTGGATTTAGTTTTATTAATGATGCAATTGGGTAAACGCAACATCAATACCGTATGGGTTGAAAGTGGCGCTCATTTTGCTGGTGCATTATTAGAGGCAGGGCTTGTTGATGAGCTTATTGTTTATATTGCGCCTAAAATTTTAGGGGATGATGCACGAGGATTATTTGCACTTTCTCCACTTTCATCATTATCCGAAGCACCTGAATTTACAGTAGATTCTCTCCAACAAATTGGCTCTGATATCAGAGTTTGTTTAAAACCTCGTTATTAATAGACGCAAATAAGTGTGTCTACGGCGCTATTTGTAGTAAAATGGCGCCGTGTGTGTTATTTCCTGTCGTTACGACATCGTTATCAGCCAACTAAATGCCTTGATTTATCAAGGGTTTTTGGCTCCTTTGCTGTGTAATAATAAAACAGAGCGCAGTAAAGGAAAGAATATGATAAAATCCGCGCCCCGCGGATAGGAGAAAAAGGTAACCTATGAACGTAATCAAAGGTGTTGTCGCGGCGCCAAATGCACGCGTAGCAATTGCAATTGCCCGTTTTAATAACTTCATCAACGACAACCTATTAGATGGTGCGGTTGATGCATTAGAACGCATTGGACAAGTTTCCTCTGAAAATATTACTGTTGTTTGGGTTCCAGGCGCTTATGAGTTGCCATTAACTGTTAAAGCATTAGCAGAAAGCGACAAATACGATGCAGTTATCGCATTAGGTACTGTTATCCGTGGTGGAACCGCACATTTTGAATACGTTGCTGGCGAATGTAGTTCTGGCCTATCTCAAGTTGCAATGCAAAGCGAGATCCCTGTGACTTTTGGTGTATTAACAACTGAAAACATTGAACAGGCTATTGAACGCGCTGGAACTAAAGCGGGCAACAAAGGTGCTGAAGCGGCAATGACAGCACTTGAAATGATCAATGTACTTAAAGCCATAAAAGGCTAATCATCTGTTTTAACTTAAGGGGAATTTTGTGAAACCTGCTGCTCGTCGTCGTGCTCGTGAGTGTGCTGTTCAAGCTATCTACTCATGGCAATTATCCGGAAATGACATCGCGGATGTGGAATTGGAGTTTTTATCCGAGCAGGATACCCAAGGTGTAGATATTGCTTATTTTCGTGAGCTTTTAGTGGGTGTTGCCATTAATGCAACACGTTTAGATAAGGCAATGGAACCTTATTTATCCCGCCAACTTGAAGAATTAGGTCAAGTTGAAAAAGCAATTTTACGTTTAGCAATGTTTGAACTTAGCTTCCGTGAAGATGTTCCTTACAAAGTTGCGATTAACGAAGCGATTGAACTGGCTAAGGTATTTGGTGCTGACGATAGCCATAAATTTGTTAATGGCGTGCTTGATAAAGCTGCACCAACTGTACGTAAAAAATAACGTTTTTCACGTTTCCTCTATGGTAAATAATTCAAGGCCGGTATTTCCGGCCTTTTGTTTAATAAAGCTAGTCTAGTATGCATAGCTCAATAGGAAATAGATAATGCCTTGTGGTGAATTTTCCCTTATTAAGCAATATTTCACTTCACAGCCTGTAAAACGAAAAGATGTGAGTACAGGAATTGGGGATGACTGCGCAATATTGACGGTACCTGAAAAGCAACAAGTCGCTATTAGTACTGATACTTTAGTGAGTGGTATTCACTTCCTTCCTTCTATCTCACCTGAAGATTTAGCTTATAAAGCACTTGCTGTTAATATTAGTGACTTAGCTGCCGTTGGCGCAGATCCTTCTTGGGCTTCATTAGCTTTAACGCTACCGGATACAAACAGTGAATGGCTTGAGGCATTTAGCCGTTCTTTCTTTGCGTTAGCTGATTATTATGCAATCCAGTTAATTGGTGGTGATACTACTCGTGGCCCTTTAAGTTTAACAATCACAATACAGGGGCTTGTTCCACAAGGAACTGCATTACTTCGTTCTGGTGCTAAAATTGGTGATTGGATCTATGTTACGGGTTTCTTAGGCGATAGCGCAGCAGGGCTTGCTGTATTACAAAATAGATTACAGCCGACAGAAAAAGAACATAGTGATTATTTTGTCGCACGGCATTTGCGCCCGCAGCCTCGTTTACTACAAGGTCAAGCATTACGCCATTTAGCGACATCTGCGATTGATATTTCTGATGGACTTATTTCAGACTTGAACCATATTCTCACAGCCAGTGGTTGTGGTGCTCGCTTAAATTTAGATGCGTTACCATACTCGCCAGCGATGAAAGCGGAAGTGAGCGAAGAACAAGCAGAGATTTGGGCATTAAGTGGTGGTGAAGATTATGAGTTATGCTTTACGGTACCTGAAATCAATCGTGGTGCTTTAGAGATTGCATTAGCGCATACTGGGGCAGATTTTCATTGTATAGGGCAAATTATGCCAATTGCTGAAGGCATTCGTTATTTACGTGATGGCAAAGATGTTTACCCTAATCTCAAGGGGTTTGATCATTTTAGTGAGTCTAACGAGTAACTTCACTTTAATTTAAAGGCGCTTTATTAGCGCCTTTAAGAATATTTTGAAGAGGTAATTACATTAGGTTCTTTCAGCTTTACGTTTAGCAATACGTTCTTTTATGGATACTATATCTAGTACAACACCTTTGTTTGCGCCTGACGTTTTCACTGCAACTCTCGTTTGGGGTTTAACTGAATTATTCATACGAGAGCCTCCTTTTGTTTGCGGAATATTGGTCAAATTATGCTCATGGATAAATGAGGTGTCAACCGATTTGATTTCTCGTTCTAGCTCCTCTTTATCTCTTTCCCGTTCATTATCCATCATCAATATTAATTCACTTAGTTCTTCTTTATTACCACAGTTTTCTTTAATGAGATGGAGAATTTTTTTATTATATTGCTCTATTTTTTCTGAATCCAACCAATTTAGTTTATCAACAATAAGATCTTTTTCTAGCCACTTAATATAATCAAAACCTCCACCAGAACAGCGATCTTTTATAGAGGCTGAATTCATACTTATTTTAATAAAGTGATCATCGTATTTGATGAAATCATAATGTTGGCCATTTATAGTAATTATTTGAATATTATTTATATAGCACTCAATTGCATATTCAGAACCAGATCCAGCACCATAAAAGATATAATTATAGTTTTTCGTTGTAGTCGCACCTTGAAAATAAACAACTTCACCATTTTTTCTATCTACTTCAATAAATTCACAAACATCGTCATCCATATTTGAAAGAATACCTATTAGTGTGGCATATTCTTCATCTACTCCTATTTTATCTCAAATATAAAATGCCAATATAGCTAATATTGCATTTATATAACCAGAATAGAATATGATACTATCATCAAGAACATAAAATTTCTTAAAAGGTGCAGGAGCAGGATTATCATCGCAATCAGTCCATAGCCTATCTGCTGCCACAAATGTTAAATTTTGAGAAATAATTGTAGTCATTACTTGTAATGGTATGATTCAATTTAAAAAGAATTTAATGATTCTATATTGATAAGGAATAAAAGTGAAAATATATTTTATACTTAAATACTTAAATACTTAAATACTTAAATACTTAAATACTTAAATACTTAAATACTTAAATACTTAAATACTTAAATACTTAAATACTTAAATACTTAAATACTTA
>NZ_JBFQGE010000007.1:0-278464 GCF_040932335.1 Proteus sp. STS61-E
GCATTAAATAAGACGAGAAAGCCAACCCAATGGGTTGGCTTTTTTGCGTTTGGAAGTTTAGGTACTCTGAATAAAAAACTATTTTAATTGCTGATAAAGCAATGAACCCGCCGCTACTCCTGTAACATCGTAAGCAAAATCATGTTATAGAGAACAAATAAAGCTAAAACTGTTGTTACATTCCTCAATAAAATAACCACTCTTAACGTTGTTAAATCCTATTTATGGTACTCCATTGGTACGATCATCCTCTTCTAACATCACCTAATACCTAACATTCTGCTTTTTCAGCTATTGTTATCTTAGACATATCTTATTAGAAATAGATAATGAGGATATAAATACACTTTTTATTATTAAGTGTATTTCGTATTTAGATATTTTTGACGAGGATATTATTGTGGTTCCTGCTCTTCTGAACTTAATAAATCATAGTTTAAGAGGTTTTTATTCCCATCAATAACAGTTATTGATGATTTAGGCTGATAGCATTCATTTAATGGTGAATGGCACTTTTTGGGGGAATTATGTTCTATCCCAAGCCAGCTACTTAATAGCCAATAGTTATTTACTGTTGAATAAGGCTTATTTACTGCATCATCATTAATAATAGGTTTAATAGATGATGGGCTATACCAAATAAATAGGGGTATATCATAAGCTTCTTTTCGTGGTGTATTTACACCATGATGATAACGGATCTCTCTATTTTTATCGAGACGCTGTAAAGCGTGATCTGCAAAGTAGAGAATAGAAGCTGGTTTATCTTTGACTCTCTCGATGATGTCATTAATTAATTTATCAGTATAAGCGATAGAGCTGTCATAGCAGTTATCATCATCTTCTTGCGTGAATTTCTTTAAATATTGATTTGGAAATCGATTACATGCTGGTTCATGGCTACCATATGTATGTAAGATAATGAGTTTTTTCTGTGTAGAAGGCTCATTGAGAGCCTGATCTAAATAAGGAAGTAGCTCTTCATCATATCCGATAAACTCATTCCACTTTTTATTTTGAGCCATATTAGCAATAACAGAAATAACACTGGTTTTTTGATTACCTTCACCTTGGTTACTTAGCCAATATGTTTTAAATCCGGCGTGATTAGCGAGAGAAACAATATTATCAGCATAATGATTTTTATCCTGTAACTGCTCTAACCCTATATTTGAGAGTGAAATGGGTACAGAGAGAATAGTTACTGGTGCGGGAGAATAAACCTGATTGAATAGAATAAGATTACTCTTTTCTTTCATTAGGTTAGGTGTTGTATCATGCTGATAGCCATAAATTCCTAGATGATCTCTGCGAACGGACTCACCAAGGATAAGAATATAGATTTCTGTATTATCACTGTTTTTATTATATTGATACTCAACTTTCTGAGCAGCAATTTTTCTAATTTGGCGATTTTCATGAAAGGTTCGGACAAGTGCTGCGGCATTATAAAAAGGGGTATTTAGAAGAGTATATTCTGCAAGTAATTTACTTTTGTTATCGTTTCTTAATGCTAAGTTTTTATATATTGGAATAATGGCGATTAATATAACAAATGCAATCACACTTTTTTTTGTTGTTTTTAGATCAGAGACTCGAGCTGCTTTATGGATGAGAAAATAGTAAATGGCAAAAGCACATAGATAAAATAAGACATAGTACTTATTATAAGAGAGCATACCGACAGTTTCACTGCCGTTAGTATTAATAAAAGTTTCAGCAATAGATGATGAAAAAGCAATATCGTGTTCACGATAAAAAAACAGAGAAATAGAAAGGTTTAAAGCCCATAATGCACTAATAATGAAGGTTATTATTTTTCCAAAAACAGAACGATAAATACCACTACACATCAGCATAAGTAGCCAACCAATAAGAACAATATAGATTTTTTGTTCTATATGCAGCGTTGAACCACCTAATATTGCAGGTGCCATAGATAAGAAAAATAAAAGTGCGTAATGAGTTAACCGAGACATAATCTATTTAAAAACTACCACCTCTTCTTATGTAGAATAAAAAGTTAACCATTTACTTTTTGACAATACAAGCCTTGTTTGGCTGAAGTGTGTCTGAAATTGCTATTATTATGGCTATCCCTCACTATTTTGGGCTTTTTGAGTTTATTAATAAGCGATATAGCAAATAAGTTATGTTTGTTTTTGTTTGTAATTTATTGATTTTAATTTAATTTATCTTTCTATTTTTAATAATGAAATAACTAATAATAAGTTATTTAAATAATCGTATAGATATGTAGTTAAAGCTTAAAATTATTCTAAATAAGTAGATGATAGAAATATCATCGAGATTTTTATGACGATTGATGAAAATGTTGAAAATGAATAACCCCAAAGTTGAAAATTACTTTGGGGTTACTTTTATTTAGAAAGATAACATTATTTCAAGCTGTTAGTGTTGTTTACCTTGTTCAATGCCTAAGCCAATTTGAGAACGAATAAACTGTGCTTGGAATTTTGCTTTCTCCTGCTCACCTAAAGATGATTTATCTGTAATAGAGAAAAGCCATGAGACAACAAAAGCAATAATTATTGAGAATAATGCTGGATATTCATAAGGATAGATGGGTTTTTCATGACCTAAAATACTCACCCAAATTGTTGGTCCTAAAATCATCAACGTGACCGCAACTAATAGTCCAGACCATCCTCCTGCTACAGCACCTCGTGTTGTCAATCCTTTCCAATACATAGATAACAATATGATTGGGAAGTTACAGCTTGCTGCAATAGAGAAAGCTAACCCCACCATGAAGGCAATATTTTGCTTTTCAAATAAAATACCTAAACCAATAGCGACGATGCCTAAGATAACTACAGTAATTTTAGATACTTTTAGCTCTTGTTTTTCATCGGCGTGACCATTTTTAATTACATTGGCGTAGAGATCATGTGACACCGCAGATGCACCCGCTAAAGTTAGTCCTGCAACAACGGCTAAAATAGTGGCGAAGGCGACAGCTGAAATAAAGCCTAAGAAGAAATTACCCCCAACAGCATCTGCTAAGTGAACAGCCGCCATATTGGTTCCGCCAATTAAAGCGCCAGCGGCATCTTTGAACATAGGATTAGGGCTAACGAGTAAGATAGCGCCGAAACCAATGATAAAAGTAAGGATATAGAAATAACCGATAAAACCTGTTGCATAGAAAACACTCTTACGGGCTTCTTTTGCATCGCTAACAGTAAAGAAGCGCATGATGATATGAGGAAGTCCTGCAGTACCAAACATAAGTGCAAGACCTAAAGAGAGAGCAGATATAGGATCAGAAACCAAACCACCTGGGCTCATGATAGAGAACCCTTTTGAGTGAACACTAACGGCTTCTTTAAATAATGTGTTGAAATTAAAATCGACAGCTTTCATAACCATAACAGCCATAAAACTTGCACCTGCAAGTAATAAAATGGCTTTAATGATTTGAACCCATGTGGTGGCTAGCATGCCCCCGAATAGAACATATAGCACCATTAGAATACCGACGAGTACAACGGCAATATGATAATTTAAGCCGAAAAGGAGTTCGATTAATTTTCCGGCACCTACCATTTGTGCAATCAGATAAAGTGCAACAACAACTAGTGATCCAACAGCTGAAAGTGTTCTAACGGGTTTAGGGCTTAAGCGATAGGAGACAACATCAGCAAAGGTATAACGCCCTAAATTACGTAAGCGTTCAGCAATGATAAAAAGAATGATAGGCCAACCAATCAGAAATCCAATTGAATAGATAAGTCCATCATAACCCGAGGTATAAACTAGCGCAGAGATCCCTAAGAAGGATGCTGCAGACATAAAGTCACCGGCAATTGCCATACCGTTTTGAAAACCCGTAATTTTCCCTCCGGCAGTATAGTAATCAGCACGAGAGCGGGTACGTTTAGAAGCCCAATAAGTGATGTAAAGTGTTAATCCTACGAATATTAGGAACATTATAATGGCCTGAATATTCATAGGTTGTTTCTCACCTCCTTCTGTTATTGCGGTAGCGTAAGCAACCGTTGAGGAGAGGAAAAATAAGCTTATTGCATAGAGTAACTTTCTCATTTTTCTACCTCTTCAATAATTTCAGCGGTAAGTTTGTCGAACTCTGTATTGGCTTTAATAACGTAAATGCCTGTTAATAAAAATGAGGCGATGATTAAGCCCATACCAATAGGAATACCTCGAGTAATGTAGCTTCCTTCATACAGTGGCGTACCTAACCATTGTGGATAGAACGCAATAAGTAAGATAAATGAGACATACATAACGAGCGTAATAATTGAAAGTGTCCATGAAAAACGACTACGTTTATTAACCAGTTCTTTAAAGCGAGGGTTGTTTTCTATCTCTTGATAAATATTGGCATTCATCAGAGTTCTCCTCTATATAATTGTTTGGTTTATCACTTGATTTAGAGGCTTCAATCCCCCGCATTTCATGATTTTTAGGTAAGAGAGCCCAGCAAAGACATTTTCATGCCTTTGCTTTGTCGTATTACGTTTTTTAAATGACAGCTATTTGTTGTGTATTAAGCAGTGAGTGATAGAGACTGTTTTTCTTCTAACAGTTTCTCTACAACACCCGGATCAGCGAGTGTTGAGGTATCCCCGAGGTTAGTTGTGTCGCCAGAGGCAATTTTACGCAAGATGCGGCGCATAATTTTCCCTGATCGTGTTTTGGGTAAGGAATCTGTCCAATGTAGGATATCTGGTGTGGCTATTGGTCCAATTTCTTTACGTACCCAGTTGCGAACTTCAGTGTAAAGTTCAGGTGTTGGCTCTTCACCGTGATTTAAAGTGACATAAGCATAAATAGCTTGCCCTTTAATATTGTGAGGAATACCAACTACTGCGGCTTCTGCAATTTTAGGGTGTGCAACAAGAGCGGATTCAATCTCTGCTGTTCCTAAACGGTGACCTGAAATATTCAAGACATCATCAACACGTCCTGTTATCCAATAGTCACCATCTTCATCACGGCGAGCACCATCACCAGAGAAATACATACCTTTAAAGGTTGAGAAGTAAGTTTGTTCAAAACGCTCATGATCACCAAAAAGTGTTCTTGCTTGACCCGGCCAAGAATCAGTAATCACTAAGTTGCCTTCACAAGCCCCTTGTTGTACTTCTCCCATATTATCGACAATTGCTGGCTGAACACCGAAGAAAGGGCGTGTTGCTGAACCAGGTTTTAGATCCATGGCACCCGGTAATGGGGTTATCATGAAACCACCGGTTTCTGTTTGCCACCATGTATCAACGATAGGGCATTGGCTACGCCCCATCTTCTGATAGAACCATTCCCATGCTTCTGGGTTAATAGGTTCACCTACAGAGCCTAGAATACGCAGAGAGGTGCGTTGAGTGCCCTCAATCGCCTTATCACCTTCAGCCATTAATGCTCGTATTGCGGTAGGTGCAGTGTATAAAATATTGATTTGGTGCTTATCAACGACCTGAGCCATACGATTAACTGATGGATAATTAGGAACACCTTCAAACATAACGGTAGTGGCACCATTTGAAAGAGGACCATACAGTAAGTAGCTGTGTCCTGTTACCCAACCTACATCAGCGGTACACCAATAAATATCGCCTTCGTGATAATCAAAGGTGTATTTAAAGGTCATTGAAGCATAAACGAGATAGCCCCCAGTTGTGTGTAGTACACCTTTAGGTTTACCTGTTGAACCAGAGGTATACAGAATAAAGAGAGGATCTTCTGCATCCATAACTTCAACATCACATTCTGTGCTGACACCTTGAATGATTTCATCCCACCAAACATCACGTCCTTCAATCCATTGTTCGGTATGTCCTGTTCGACGAAATACCACTACATGATTAATAGGAGGGATATCGGCATGATTTAAAGCATCATCAACATTTTTCTTTAACGGGATAGCGCGACCCGCACGTAATCCTTCATCAGCTGTGATCACTAATTTAGCTTTTGAATCGATGATCCGACCTGCAACAGCTTCAGGAGAGAAACCGCCAAAAATGACAGAATGGATGGCTCCAATACGAGTACAAGCGAGCATAGCAACCGCGGCTTCTGGCACCATCGGCATATAAATCGCCACAACATCGCCTTTTTTAATACCTAAGTTTTTTAATACGTTAGCGAACTGGCAAACATCTTGATGGAGTTGTCGGTAAGTGATTTTTTTCGACTCATTCGGTGAGTCACCTTCCCAAATAATGGCGACTTGATCTCCTCGTGTTTTAAGGTGGCGATCAAGACAGTTTTGACTGATATTTAGCTGACCATCTTCAAACCAGCGAATGCGTACATGGCCTGGGTCAAAAGAAGTATTCTTTACCACGGTATATGGTTTTATCCAGTCAATAATTTTCCCTTTATCTGCCCAAAAGGCCTCTGGGTTTTTGATGGATAATTCATAATCTTTTTGGTATTGCTCTTTATTGATCAGGGCGTGTTCTGCAATGCTTGCAGGAATATGATGTTGGTTTATTTTTGTCATAATCGTTCTCCTCACTGTTGTTAATACTATGTCAAAAAGTCGTTAACAAAAGAGGGCAAATAAAGATTGTTTCTTTTTTGCGCAGAAGATCACGAATTAATGGAAATGCTTTTCATGGAATGTTCAATTAGTGCTAAAGCTGGTAGGGAATTATTTATCTACTATTTTCTTGTTTAATAGGATCATCGTTTGATAGAAAGCTTTTAAATTAAAATAATATACTGTGAAAATTAATTTAACCGTGCTGGATAAAAAAACCACAAAAATAATATGGATATGATAATGATTTTCATTAACGTTTTTTTCACTATAATGAAATGAAAAGATAAATCACATGGTGTGATCCAAGATAAAACAGCACTGGAGATTAATATGAGCTATACATTACCTGCACTGCCTTATGCTTATGATGCATTAGAGCCTCACTTTGATGAGCGTACAATGGAAATTCACCATACTAAACATCATCAAACTTATGTGAATAATACCAACACTGCATTAGAAAAGTTACCTGAGCTTGCTGGCTTAGAGATTGATGAGTTAGTTAAAAATCTTCATAAAGTACCAGCGGATCAACGTACTTTTTTACGTAATAACGCAGGTGGTCACTCTAATCACTCATTATTCTGGAAAGGTCTGAAGCTAGGTACTCAATTACAAGGTTCACTAAAAGACGCGATTGAACGTGACTTTGGTAGCGTTGATGCCTTTAAAGAGTTATTTGAAAAAGCTGCGGCTAGCCGTTTCGGTTCTGGTTGGGCTTGGCTAGTATTAAAAGACGATGGCAAACTTGCGGTAGTTTCTACTGCAAACCAAGATAGCCCATTAATGGGTGAAGAGTTAGCTGGTGCATCTGGTTACCCAATTGTAGGGTTAGATGTGTGGGAACATGCTTACTACTTAAAATATCAAAATCGTCGCCCTGATTATATTAAAGCATTCTGGTCAGTAGTTAACTGGGATGAAGCGCAAAAGCGTTTTCAGAGCAAAGCATAATTGAGTAGATAGTTTCCTTTCTCTTTTATATTTTCAATGCCGACAAATGTCGGCATTGTTTCTTTTGAACACTATCTTTACTATGAGTTATTCTTTTCTGTTTAGGTAGTGAGCTATGCGTTATTTTCCTAGTGTTTTTATCGGTAATGTCACAACAACATCTAATGGATTTACCAGTGCTATCACCAAAAGGCTGGTGGATGGTCATATCAAATTGACATCACTGGGATTAGAAGGTGATGAGCAAGCAGAAAAGAGTTTTCACGGTGGTCCTGATCGCGCACTTTGTCACTACCCTAAAGAACATTATCTTTATTGGGCTGAGCAATTTCCACAATTGACAGATTTTTTTCACGCCCCTGCATTTGGTGAAAATATCTCAACAACAGGTATGACAGAAGAGAATGTTTTTATTGGTGATATTTATCAGTGGGGAACAGCATTAATTCAAGTTACTCAACCTCGCTCTCCTTGCTACAAACTTAACACGGTGACAGAAGTCAGTAACTTTTCGCAAATTATGCAAGATAGTGGTTATTGTGGTTGGTTATATCGTGTTGTGAGCACAGGTGAAACAGGCAGTCATCATCCGCTTGTTTTAGTTTCAAGAAACAGTGATGTCTCTGTTAAAGAAGCGATTTCAATTGCTTTTCATATGCCATTCGATGAAGAGCTTTATCATCGTCTATTAAGTGCCGCCGGATTATCAGCTAGTTGGAGTAAAACTATGCAGTTAAGACTACAAAATCAAACCATTGAGAGTTTTAATCGGCGGTTATTTAAGGAATAAATAGTTAACTTATTGATAATTAATGTTGTTTTTAATAAAAATCAGCTTGTGGACTAATTTAACCTTGCATAAAATTAGCTTGTAGGCTAATTTTAAGTTAAGGAAAAGCTTGTGTTTGAGATTTTATACCACCCAAATGCTTGGAATGAAGTATTAGAGTTACCTATTCAAATACGAGTTAAATACGATAAACTTATTACTAAGATAGAGCACGATGCTCGTTTATTAAGAGAGCCTGATACAAAATATTTAGGGAATGGTCTTTTCGAGATCCGTACTATGGGTACTGATATTGCTAGAGGCATATGGATATACCATAAAAGAAATACAATTATTATGCTTCGTGTCTTTATTAAGAAAACACAAAAAATATCAAAGAAAGAGATTGAGATCGCCCAAAAACGATTGATGGAGGTGCTCAATGAAATTGAGAAGTCATAAAGAATTACATAATGAGATGATGGAAGATGAAGAATATCGTGTGGCTTGGGATGATGAAACACGCAAGGAAAAATTGAGAGACACATTGGCCCAATGGCGTAAACGCGATAATCTGACAAAAGCACAAGTTGCTGAGCGAATGGGTGTAACACCACCCGTAATTACCAGAATAGAAAATAATATTACTAAAGCGAGTGTAGATACCTTAGCGAGATATGCGTACGCTTGTGGTATTAAGAACCCAATAATCCCTCTTTACTGAAAAAAACACCTCCCTAAAAATGAACTGCACCCCAAAAGTTGGACACCAACTTTGGGGTGTTTTTTTATGTATTAACGAAAAATTACGGATGTGCAATAAATCCGATTGCGTCATAAACCTTGTCTAAGGTTGCTTGAGCGCGAGCTTTGGCTTTATCAGCACCTTCTTTCATGATTTTATTGAGCAGGGCTTCATCATTACGGAAAGTGTTAAAACGTTCTTGAATGTTGGTTAGCATTTCAGATACTGCATCAGCGACAGCACCTTTTAGATGACCGTACATTTGGCCTTCAAATTCAGCTTCTAATTCAGGAATAGTTTTACCTGTAACACCCGCTAAAATATCGAGTAAGTTAGACACACCTGCTTTGTTTTCAAGATCGTAAATAACACGAGGTGGCTCTTCTGAGTCTGTCATTGCACGTTTGATCTTTTTAGCTGCTGCTTTTGGATCTTCTAGCAATGCGATAACATTATTACGGTTATCATCAGACTTAGACATTTTTTTAGTCGGATCTTGTAATGCCATCACACGAGCACCGCCTTTTGGAATAAAAGGATCAGGTACGGTGAAGATATCGCCATAAATAGCGTTAAAGCGCTGAGCAATATCACGGCTTAATTCAAGGTGTTGTTTCTGGTCGATACCAACAGGCACTTGGTTTGTTTGGTAAATCAGAATATCTGCTGCCATTAATACAGGATAATCGAATAACCCTGCATTGATATTTTCAGAGTGGCGTGCTGATTTATCTTTAAATTGAGTCATTCGGCTCAATTCACCAAAATAGGTATAGCAGTTAAGTGCCCAGCTTAATTGTGCATGTTGTGGAACATGTGACTGAACAAAAATAGTACTTTTTTCTGGATCAATACCACAAGCAAGATACAGAGCCAGTGTATCTAAGGTTCTTTTTCTTAGCTCTTTAGGATCTTGGCGTACTGTAATGGCGTGTTGGTCAACGATACAGTAAATGCAATCATAGTCATCTTGCATTTGTACCCATTGACGTAGTGCACCCATATAGTTTCCGATAGTTAATTCACCAGAAGGTTGTGCACCACTGAATACAATTGGCTTTTGTGCCGTTTTTTCTACTGAAGTCGTCATTTTAATTCTGTTCCACAGTTGTCATTGGCGTGATATCGAGGATAGAAAGCAAGTCAGCAAAATTATCGAGAGTAAAATCAGGTTTACTGTCTGCAATAGATACGCCGTAGTTATAGCCGTAGGTTAAACCTACGCAAGGGCACTCAGCCGCTTGTGCTGCAATAATATCGTTGCGAGAATCCCCAACAAAAAGGAGTTCTTCCTTTTTAACACCAAATGTGCCCATTGTTAAATATAATGGTGCTGGATGTGGTTTTTTTTCTTTCACATCATCGCCACCTAACACTAAGGAAAAGTATTTCTCAATTTCCAGCTGTTGTAGTAATGGTGCAATAAATGGTGTTGGTTTGTTTGTCACGATACCCAGAGGAATATTGTGTGAAGCTAATACTTCAAGGGTTTCTTTAACGTGAGGGAATAAATCACTGCCTGTTTTGACTGAGGTTGCATAATGTTCATCAAAAAGATCACGCATCTCTTTTAACAAGGTATCAGTCACATCCTCGACACCTGCATTGTGTAAAGCGCGTGTTAGTAGCATATCCACGCCGTTTCCAACCCAGATAGTGACATTATGTTTGCCAGCTGGAGGGAAACCTTTTGCTTTTAATGCGTAGTCTGTTGCTTCTGTAAGACCGACAGCGCTGTCGGTGAGAGTGCCATCAAGATCAAAGGCGATAGCACGGATACCTTTGAGTTTTTTATCTGTCATTACGATACCTTTTCTAATTCACGGCGCATATTGTCGATAACATGCTTATAGTCTGGCTGATTGAAAATAGCAGAGCCAGCAACGAACATATCAGCGCCAGCTTGCGCAATTTCAGCAATATTATCGACTTTGACACCGCCATCAATTTCTAAACGAATGTCATAACCACCATCGTCAATCATCTTACGAACTTGGCGTAATTTATCGAGGGTATTAGGAATAAATGATTGTCCACCAAAGCCTGGGTTGACAGACATCAGCAGAATAAGATCCAATTTATCCATAACATAGTCGAGATAGTTTAATGGGGTTGCTGGATTAAGCACTAAACCTGCTTTACAACCACAATCTTTAATTAATTGAATAGTACGATCGACGTGGTCACTGGCTTCAGCGTGAAATGAGATATAAGTTGCACCCGCGTTTGCAAAATCAGGGATGATACGGTCAACGGGTTTAACCATTAGATGAACATCAATAGGTGCTGTAATGCCGTAGTTACGTAGAGCCTTACAAATTGGCGCACCAAATGTCAGATTAGGAACATAGTGGTTATCCATGACATCGAAGTGGACAACATCAGCACCCGCTGCGAGCACTTTTTCAGTATCTTCACCAAGGCGAGCAAAATCAGCAGATAAAATAGAAGGGGCAATCAGAAAATCTTTCATCGCATTCTCCAGACAACACTCCCATTGTCGGGAGGTGTTAACGATTATTTATATAAGGCAAGTAATTCGTTCACTTTGCTACGACCGAGTGTGTTGCTACTGATTGTTCTTCTGACTTTCACACTGTGTAGCTCTTTTGCGTCTACATACCACTCTTTTGTTAACGCAGTCTCATGATTTGATATTAACACGGGTATCTGTCTCTCGTAAGCCAGCATTGAGGCAAGTTGAGCCAGATGTTCCTGCTCTTGAAAACTAAAGCTATTTGTATGGTATGACGTGAAATTTGCAGTCGGTGATAATGGTGCATAAGGAGGATCGCAATAAACGACGGCACCTTTTTCTGCATTGGTCATAGTAGAAGAATAGCTTTGGCAAACAAATTCGGCTTTTTGTGCTTTTTCAGAAAACCAAATTAGCTCTGCTTCAGGAAAATAAGGTTTTTTATAACGACCAAAAGGGACGTTGTATTCGCCTTTTGAATTATAACGACACAGCCCATTGTAGCAATGACGGTTAAGATAGAGAAATAACACACTACGCTGATAAGCGTCCGTTGAACGATTAAATTCTTGTCGTAGTTGATAAAACTCTTCTGCGATATTCATTTGAGGGGTAAATAATAAGCGGGCATCCTTCATAAATTTTTCAGGATGTTGCTTTACCGTATTATAGAGATGAATTAGATCACTATTTATATCAGCAAGAATATATGAATCGTATTCTGTATTCAAAAAAACAGAACCGGCACCCATAAAAGGTTCAATTAAACAATTACCCTCGGGCAGATGACGTTTAATGTCATCTACCAAAGGATATTTACCACCAGCCCATTTTAGGAATGCGCGTTTTTTTTTCATGCCGTCCAAATTTCTCAATCGTTTCAGAGTCGCCGATTGTACTCTGTTTCAGACAGCATATCAGCGGTGAACTTCGTCTTAATTATTTTTTTAGATCCTGATGAACATGTTTCATCGGTCTAACCCAAGGTTGTTTTGCTTGCACTGGCGCTGGTAAAGAAGAAACGGCCTGTTTGGCTTCGCTTATATTACGATAATTTCCATAGATGAGTACATACCATGGATTACCGTTACGCTGTGTTTTGTAAATAGCGTAGTTTCCATTGAGGTTCTTTTTAGCGAAAGCCTCTAAGGTATCTTGGCGGCTTGCACCACTTAATTGCAATGTATAGTTAGTGGCAGGAATAGCACTTAAATTACCTGCTGATAATGAACCTGAAACAACAGGTTTAGCCGTTGTAGGCTTAGGTTGTGTTGTTGCTGGTGGTGTTACCGGTTTTGTCGGTGGTGTTTTTACTTCAGCCGGTTTTTGCACTGGTTGTACAGGTTTGGTAGCGGGTGGCTGTGTAACAGGCTGCACGGGTTTTGGTTGTTGTGCATTTAACTGCTGACTAGTCGCCTGATTAATACCCGCTTGTTGTTGATTTAATGAATCAACGATATCTCCAGGGATCTCAACACGTTGACCTTGTGAATCAATCATTGGAGGTAAATTTTGTGAAGGTGGTGTTGCAGGTTGTATATCTTGCCCAGAAATAGATTGAGGTGTTGATGGCTGATCATTTTCTGAAGGCGTAACGGATGACGGTTGCTGAGACAGATCGATATTTCTTTCTGTGTTGGTCGGAGAGGTAGGTTCAGTTGTTTCTGGTGATTTTAATGCTGAACTTATTGCGATAATTAGCAAAATAAGGACTAAAACACCTACACCAATCATCATCTGTTGACGGGATACAGAGAATCGTGCGTTTTTTAATGGATTGCTACGAGGTCGGTTGGTTCGACGTTCAGGTCTATCCGATGTATCAGGTTTGAGTGAATTATCACCCTTGGTTTCATTATCAGGTTTGAACTCGTCCATTATGCCCTCCGTCAGAGCGTCAAAAAGCGAAAAATATTCTATTCAGCCTTAGCCATTACCTCATAGTATAAGGATGAAACGCTTTTTCTGAAACGTTGCATTTGACAATATTAACCAGAATTTTCCTTAAATGAATATTCTGGTTTGTTTCTTGTCAGGTAATGGGGAGCTTAATTTGCATTAATGCAAGATGTTATCGCTTTGCGGACTTGTTCGCGAGTAATATCGGCACGTAATTCGGATTGACCGATGCCTTTTGGTAAAACAAGGTGTAATTTGCCACCAGATACCTTTTTGTCTCTCATCATATGAGGTAAATAGTCATCAGGTGTCATTTCAATAGGGCCGTTGACGGGAAGATTAGCTTTCTCAAGCAATTGAATAACACGTTGAGTCTCTTCTTCAGTGAATTGACCAAGTGCTTGAGATGTTCTTGCCGCCATTACCATACCTGCGGCAACAGCTTCACCATGCAACCAAACACCATATCCCATATGAGCTTCAATGGCGTGTCCATAAGTATGTCCTAGGTTGAGTAGTGCGCGTAAACCACTTGTTTCTTTTTCATCAGCAGCAACGACGTCAGCTTTTAGTTCACAGCAACGACGGATACAAAATGCCATGGTTTTAGGATCAAGAGCTAAGAGTTTATCAATATTATTTTCAAGCCAGATAAAAAAGTCTTTATCTAAAATGATGCCATATTTAATAACTTCAGCTAAACCCGATGAAAGTTCACGAGGCGGTAATGTGGCAAGACAATCGAGATCGATAACAACAGAAGCGGGCTGATAAAACGCACCAATCATGTTTTTGCCAAGAGGGTGATTAACTGCGGTTTTTCCACCAACAGAAGAGTCAACTTGTGACAATAGTGTTGTTGGTACTTGGATAAAGCGAACACCACGTTGATAGCTTGCTGCGGCAAAACCGGTTAGATCACCAATAACACCACCACCTAATGCGATAAGTGTTGTATCTCGATTGTGATTTTTTTCTAATAATGCAGTAAAGACATCATTCATGATCTCTAGCGATTTATATTGTTCGCCATCAGGCAAAATCACGCTATCAACCAAAACACCCTGTTTTTTTAAGGTGTCTGTTACCTTTTCTAAATAGAGTGGAGCAAGTGTCACGTTTGTGACTATCATAACTTGCTGCCCTGATTTTAAAGGTAAAAAGGTATCTTCTTGATGAAAAAGGCCAGAAGCGATGGTAATGGGATAGCTTCTTTCACCTAATGTGACAGTGATTTTTTCCATAACAGTGGCCTTCTTCTTATTGTCTTTACTTAACCTTATAAATAGCTGAATTTATTAGTTTTGTTCTAATAATTCAATTATTTGATTGGCTACAATTTTTGCACTCTGATCATCAGTATGAATAGTGATGTCAGCAATCTCTTCATAAAGAGGATTACGTTCTTCAGCTAATGTCTCTAGGACATCGCGCACAGGTTCAACACCTTGCAATAAAGGACGCTTTTTATCACGTTGGGTACGAGCGAGTTGTTTTTCAATATTGGTTTCTAAATAAACAACCACACCACGTGCAGATAGTCTGTTACGGGTTTCTCGCGATTTCACCGAGCCACCACCTGTTGCAAGTACAATGCCTTGTTTTTCAGTGAGTTCGTTGATTATTTTCTCTTCTCGTTGACGGAAGCCTTCTTCGCCTTCAACATCAAATACCCAACCTACATCCGCACCTGTACGCCGCTCAATTTCCTGATCGGAATCATAAAACTCCATACTAAGTTGTTGAGCTAACTGACGACCAATAGTGCTTTTGCCGGCACCCATAGGCCCAACCAGAAAGATATTACGTTTCTCTGCCATGTTTTTGGTATTACTAAGATATTCGTTAATGATAACCCGCCCCGCCAAATTCATTCAGCGACGGGACCTAAACTGAAATTTATGAGTGTTTATCTAATTCACACCTGATAACATTTGTTATCTACTCTCATAATAAGACTGAGTTCTTTCAGTAGATCGCTATAAAATAACCACATGCTGTCATAAGCGACAACATAGGATAAAAATCCCTTTGCCCACAGTACATAACAAAAACTACTAAAAAAAGTAATTATCTTTGTTGGCAACGCGGAGATTCTAACACAATTTAGTCGGAAAACCGCATCTGATAATATTGTCTTTTTCGTCATCAATCGATCAATATTACATATAAAAAGCCCTACCTCCAAGAATAGAGGAAGTGCATAAAATGTATCCGTATTTTTATTGTGATGTTTCAGGCTCACTCAAATTAGCTAACCCTTGTAAGCTAAATCGTCCTCATCGTCAAATCTATAAATACTGATTATAAGAAAAAACAATGAATAACTCTCAGTTTAATACTAGTAAAAAACATATAGTGCTTTGTATTTTATAATAAAAGTATTTATTGCATAAAAAATTAGATTAATTTGGGTGTAATAAAAATAACCAATTCATGGCGGCTGTGTTGATCTCTTTTATGACTGAAAAGTACGCCTAGTAATGGAATAGAGGATAAGAAAGGGATCTTTGCCGTGTGTTCTTGTTGTTTTTGCTGAAATATACCGCCTAACATAATGGTTTCTCCATCACGAATAGTCACTTCTGTGCTGATCTCTTGTTTATCAATAGACAGATGTTCACTTCCACCTTGAACAAGTGCAATGCCTGGTGTGTTTTGACTAATTTTAAGTATTAATCTTATCTTTTTATTTCTTTGAATTATGGGTGTTACTTCCATACCTAAGACCGCCTCTTTAAATTGAACTCGTGTAATTTCATTATCTCGACTGACATAGGGGATCTCCGTTCCTTGTTTGATGGAGGCTGTTTTTTCATGAGCGGTCGTTAGCCGTGGACTTGCAATAATAGATAACTGTTTTTCTTGTTCTAATGCGCTTAATTCAAGCTCTAATAGACGCCCATTAATTCTGGCAATATTAAATGCAATATAGTGAAGGGGATTTTTGGTATTTTGATGGAGCGATAATGCAGAAAGTGAAGGGGTTGATAACGCTGAATTAAGCGAAGAGGTTGTTGGAATAGCATTAGGTATTGTAGAGGCGGCTTCGGTTTGTGTTTTTAATGCTTGTAATCCCCATTGAGTGCCTAATTCATTTAAAGCATCCTGACTGCTACTCACAATATGTGCGGTGATATGAACTTGTTGTTGGGGAGTATCTCGTAATTTTAACCAATCCTCAATTTCAGACAGTGTCTTACTATTATCAACGATAGAAAGACTATTTGATTCACTATCTACAATAATGCGTCCCTGCTGACTAAGTAATGGAATAGTATGATTACTTAGTTGTTCACCTAATTTCTTAGCATCAGCATAATTTAATGGATAAAGTTGGTGATGTAATTCTTCTGGTTGTTCTGTAGTTGATGTTCGCTCTTCAATAAAGGTGGATGACATTTTTGCATCATCGATATTCTCAGGAAAGAAGGGATCTCTGGTGTGAGCCAAAATGGTGGTTGTCATACATAATATGACAATTAAAATTCCTATCTTCATGATATATCACCCTGAATTGCGCTAGGATAACTTAGCTCTGTCAGGCCCATTTGTACTGAAATTAAATGGGTTTCTATTGGAACAATATTCAGAGAAATAAGCGCTAAGCTGGTTTGATGAAGGTATTCCAATAGCGTTAAAAACTGAGAATAAGACAAAGTAAACGTAAGTTTATATAAAGAGTTAGGCGTGATTTCCCAAATCTCCGGTATAAAATGATAAGTCATCAATAAGTGTTGTAATTGCTCACTAACTGGAGAGGTATTTAATGGGATGTCATAATCTATTTGTTGTGCGATCAGTGAATTAATAGTAGGCATTGTTTCTAACGTACTTTGATGGTGATTAATGCGCTTTAGTCTTTGTGCCATTTCTACATGCTGTTGGGTTATCTCTTGCTGGTAGTCTGTGTAGATAAAGAGGTAATAAAATAGAAAGGCAATAAAAGGTATAATTAAGCTCAGTAAAGTGAGTTTCCACTTAGGTAAAAATGCAATAAATAACAACCATTGTGCATTTATTTTCATTGGCTTCCCTCATCTTCTTCATTTTCGTATCCTCGATTTTGCTCTTCTGATTTTCCGTTTAAATGTACTTCTGTGTAAGACGGATCAATTTTGCTTTGTTGTAAATAACCCAATGTTAAATAGGCTAAAGCTGGGTGACTTTTAATATTGGTAATAAAGGAGAGTGATTGTGTATTAGGGAGAGTGAGATGCAGTGAGAGTTGATTATCTGCTCCATCATAATGGTTAATCCAACCTGTTGAAGGAAGATGCATTTCGATAGCTCGAAAGAATTGAATGTAATGTAAATATCGCAGCCAGTTTTGATAATAGAGTGAATAGTGTTGATAGCGTAAAAGTGTCTGTTTTTTCTGTTCTTGATATATATCTAGCTGCTTTAGTAATAAATCTTCTTGTTGCTGTGTTTGGCGTTGTTGCGCTGTTATGAGTGTTCGCTTTTGTGTCAAATGGTAAGTGCAATAGCTACAAATAACGAAAGTGATTGTGAGCAATGATAGCGTTTGAGAAAGCCATAACCATGCTTTTTGTCTAAATAACCTGTGGCGCCAAGGTAGATAATTTATTTGATACATAACACCTCTTCAAGGCGTAATGCCAAACCGAGTGCAACAAGTGGAATGAGATCTTTATTTGACGTTGTTTTAAATAAGTCGTGGGAATGATTGGGCCAAATAGGCATTGACTGGCTAAAATATTCCTCATTCTCACCCGTTAAGTAACAGTGCTTTAATGACCAATGATATTTTTCTATTAGCTGGTCAATATATGCTTGTTGTTCTTGTTGGTTTTCATAGGCGATAGAGCCGTAATGGGGCATATTTTCATCAGATGATACCCAAAGTAGCATTTTGTTTTTACAGTATAAAAGTGGATCTTGAGGTGAGATATCAAGGTAAGTTGCTAAATAGCGTAGTGCACACGCAGGGGTATCAATCGCAGTTATTGTTAAGTTTATTCGAGAAAACAAGTCAATATACTTATCTAAAATCGTTTTATGGCACAGATGAATAGCGAGTTTCCCTTTATTTTGCCGATAATCAAAATTAACAGGGATTTTCGTATTTTGTGTGTAAGATGTGGCTCGTAGTTGCGCTAACCGATAACACGCTGCTGATGTGAGGGAAATAGCATGAGGCAGTGGAATAGTTTGATAGTTTTCATAAATATCCGGTAGCGAAAGCGTAACATTATTAATAGAGGGTAATTTTTTACGCCAATCTATTAGGATTTTTCTTAATTTTGTGTCATTTACATCGCCATTAAGAGGTAAAGGGAATTGCCAAAATGCACTGATCTTCCATTGTTTATTCTGCTGAAATACCAAAACTGCATTGATATGATGAGTGTTAATTTCAATACCAATCTGGTAATTGTGTGTTTCCATAAATGATATCCATATCTATTGATGAGTAATTGCCTATTTTCAAAGAGGCGTTACCTTTATACTACGCACTGTTTGTTTATAAACCGCCCAATTCACACTACATGGGAAATTTAAGGTGAAGTTCTTAAAATATTTTTTCATCTTCGTTTTTGCTTGCATAATTTTGGGAGCAGCCTCGATATACGGTATGTATAAGTATGTTGAGCCTCAGTTACCCGATGTCGCGACATTAAAAGATGTTCGTTTACAAACCCCTATGCAGGTATTTAGTGCAGACGGAGAGTTGATCGCGCAATACGGTGAAAAACGTCGTTTACCGCTAACATTGGAGGAGATGCCTCCTCAACTTATTAATGCCTTTATTGCAACAGAAGATACGCGTTTTCGTGAGCATCACGGTATTGACCCTATTGGGATCTCGCGTGCTGTTGTCGTGGCATTAACATCAGGACAGGCCTCTCAAGGTGCAAGTACCATCACGCAACAATTAGCTCGAAATTTCTTTTTAACACCTGAAAAGAAATTAATGCGAAAAATTAAAGAAGCCTTTTTGGCGATCCGCATTGAGAAAGAGCTTACTAAAGATGAAATTTTAGCGCTGTATCTAAATAAAATTTATCTAGGTAACCGTGCTTACGGTGTGGGTGCTGCGGCTTATGTTTACTTTGGTAAGAGTGTTCATGAGCTTAGCCTAAATGAAATGGCAGTGATTGCTGGTTTACCAAAAGCACCGTCAACACTTAACCCGCTCTATTCTTATGATCGTGCTTTAAAACGTCGTAATGTCGTTTTACAGCGTATGTATGAAGAGAACTATATCACTCGTGCACAGTATGAAAGTGCAAGAGCAGAGCCGATAGTTGCTAAATACCATGCACCGCAAATTGATTTCTCCGCACCTTATCTAACAGAGATGGTGAGAATGGAGATGTATGAGCGCTATGGTGAAAATGCTTACACCGATGGCTATAAAATCTACACTACGGTTGTTCGTAAAGATCAACTAGCAGCAGAAAAAGCGTTGCGTGACAATGTTATCGACTACGATATGCGTCATGGTTACCGAGGTGCTCAAGAAGTTTTATGGAGTGAAGGGCAAACGCCATGGGATAATGAAGCTATCACCAAGAAATTAAAAGGAATTCAAACTTATGGTCCTTTAATTCCGGCGGTTGTGTTATCTGCGGATGCTAAAGAAGCCAAAGTTATCTTAAAAACGGGCGACAACATTACGCTAGATTTAAAAGCGGTTCGTTGGGCTCGTAAATTTATTTCTGACACTTCTCAAGGTGCAACACCGACAAAAGTTGATGCCGTTGTCCATGTTGGTGAGCAAATTTGGGTACGTCAAAATAACGAAAACAGTTGGGTATTAGCGCAACTTCCGGGTGTTAATGCAGCATTTGTTGCATTAGATCCAATCAATGGAGGGATTATTGCGCTTGTGGGTGGTTTTGATTTTGAGATCAGTAAATTTAACCGTGTTTCTCAATCTTTACGCCAAGTCGGTTCAAACATTAAACCTTTCTTATATGCTGCGGCGTTAGATAAAGGGTTGACGTTATCGACACTACTTAATGATTTACCTATTAGCCGTTGGGATGCTGGTGCAGGTACAGATTGGCGTCCTAAAAACTCACCGCCAACTTATGCTGGTCCTATTCGTTTACGCCAAGGTTTAGGTCAGTCTAAAAACGTAGTAATGGTACGAGCAATGCGCGCAATGGGGGTGGATTATGCCGCTGATTATCTATTGCGTTTTGGTTTCCCTAATCAAAATATTGATAGAACAGAATCTTTAGCATTAGGTTCACCATCATTTACACCAATGCAAATGGTACGAGGGTTTGCTGTTATGGCAAACGGCGGATATCTCATCGAGCCTTATTATATCCAACGTATTGAAAATGCTGATGGTGAAGAGCTGTTTACTGCAAAACCGAAAGTAGCTTGCCCAGATTGTACGGATATCCCTGTTATTTACGGCGATACAATGCGTTCTATTGCGTTATCAGATGACTATATGGAAAACGTTGCTCAATCTAATAAATCTCAGCCTGAAACAGCTGAGCCTGAAATTGAATTAGAGCAAGCACCATTAGCTGAAACTGTAAAAGAAAGCCCTTATGCACCACACGTTATCAGCACACCACTGGCTTACTTAATGCATGATGCATTAAGAACAAACCTTGTGGGTGAACCAGGATGGTCTGGTACTGGTTGGCGTGCTGTTCGTGATCTTAAACGCCAAGATATAGGTGGTAAGACAGGAACAACAAACAGCTCTAAAGATGCGTGGTTCTCTGGATATGGTGCCAATATTGTTGCCACTGCTTGGATTGGTTTTGATGATAGTAGCCGCAATTTAGGTCGAACTGCTGCTAGTGGCGGTGAAGCGGGTGCTAAAACAGCACAACCTATTTGGAACGACTTTATGAAAGTGGCTCTGGATGGTGTGCCAGTTAATATGATGCCTGCACCAAAAGGTGTCGTCGCTGTTCAAATTGATAGAAGAACAGGAAAGCTGGCAGGTGATGGCTCTTCAATGAAAGAATATTTTATTGATGGGACTCAACCGACAGAAAGAGCAAAAAATGAAGTAGGAACACAGATTTTTGAGGATAATGGCGAGTCTAACGAGTTATTCTAATTAATCGAAAATAAAAACCGGATGTCAAAGTCCGGTTTTTTATTATCTACTTATTTTGTAATAGATAGCGATGGGCTAAGAAGAGAGCACTGACGCTACGAGCTTCTGTGAAGTCAGGATGGTCGAGTAAATCCATCATTTTTGCGATAGGCCAACGTATTTGGAACAGTGGTTCAGGTTCATCACCTTCAAGTTGTTCTGGATAAAGGTCATGCGCAATAACAATGTTCATTTTGCTAGAAAAGTAAGACGGTGCCATAGAAAGCTTTGCAAGTTCTATTAATGAATGGGCACCATAGCCAATTTCTTCTTTTAGTTCGCGGTTTGCGGCTTGCAGGGCATTTTCACCGGGATCAATTGCGCCTTTGGGAAAACCAAAATCGTAATTTTCGATACCAACGGCGTATTCACGAATAAGAATAAGATTGTCATCAATGATAGGAACAATCATAACGGCTTCACGATTAGCCGGTTTCATTCGCTCATAAGTACGTTTTTCTCCGTTACTAAACTCCAGATTAACGGATTGGATCTGAAATAATCGAGAACGGGCGATGTTATCAACGTTTAATATATTGGGTTTTTTAAGTTCTTTCATAACAGTCCCTGGCAGAATAGAGATTAACCTGAATTTAACACATTAATGACAAAATAAATCTAACAATTAGATTTAGCTTTTAAAGGAAAATTGAGTACACTCCGCTATCCAACCTAGTTATTTATTGATTTTTTGAGAATATTATTATTTATTGATTCGCTATTTTACCTGAAGATAGCGTTGTTAGCGGATATAAACTTGATAAGAGATATAAATTATAACGCGACAGCAAAAATATAATCTATTGTATTTAAATAAAAAATAGAACAAAAGAATAGGAATTGCCTTATGTTAGGCAGGGTTTTAAATTTGTTATTGTTACTACGCAGCATCAGTATAAGCATGGGGAAAAAATGAGATTATCAGTCATTATATTGGCTATCTTGATGATAAGCCTATTTATAATGGCCGCCTTTCTATTCTTTAAAAGAAGGCGGCTTGATGGCTCACATCATCTCCCATCCCTCGCTAAACCTACTTATCGCAAGCTCACTTCTGATGACTATGGGCTTATTAGTGATTATTTATCTTATTTTGGTACCTCTGATTTCTCTTCTGGCTATTCATTACAAAACTTCCCCGAGATGCCAGTTAAAGGCGAAGTCGTTACTACATTAAGAAATATCGTTAATCGCTTTGCGGGTTCTAGTGAAGGATTAAATCATTGGCGTTACTATATTGATGCTGTTGAAATTCATATTCCCCCACTGCTTGTTCCTTATCTTCAGCAAGAAAACGTTCTTGATGTTGTCTGCACCCCCTCGATCCCCATCGTTGTGGGTGTGAATGGTCATTTCTTAAAAGATGAAAAAATTCATTTTTCTGCTTTAAGTTTAAAGCAGCTTTCTGAGCCAATATTGGCAAATGGTTCATCAACAATTCAAAAGAATGAAGGTGATGCGGCTCACTTATTACAAATCCGAGAAGAAACAAACGAAGAATATCGATTACATAACTCATCTGGTTTTTGGGATGGCTCTTTTATTTGTATAGGGTTTACGTTGTGCCTAACAGCCTTAATGATGCCTCAAGTTTTTCTTCCTTGGATACTAGCGACCGGTAGTGCTTTTCTTGCTATTGGTGTTTTTCTGATCCACAACCCTTTGATCAAACCTCGTAAACAAGAAATCCACTGCTTTAAAGGACGTTTAAAGCGCTGGGGGCTTTTTGGTAACTTTGATCATGGGCAGGTAAAAAATGTTTCTTTAGGGGGGATTGATCTCATTTATCCGCCTCATTGGGAGCCTTATATTCAAAGCGATATTGATAAGGTGACTTATTTAGAAATGTACCCAAGTCATCATGTTGTAAAGCAAGGAAATTACCTTTCATTGCATGATGAAGAAAAAAATTATCCATATAAACGCTATATTAAAAATATTATCTTCGTTTTCTGGAGCCTGTTTATTATTGGCATGTTGTATCTCTATCAGCCTCTTTCTCTTTCAATGAAGCTCAGTTTTTCATGGCTTAAAGATACAGAACCTCACTTAGTCACCAATTTTACCGAGTTGGAAACAACTGATTTGCATGTCGGAGATATTATTCAAGCGAAAGGGGTTGGGATGTGTTACATGCCACCTAATTTATCAAGTAAGAATAATAAAACGATTTTTGCACCTTTTGATTGTTCGGGAATTTACTGGAATAACAGTAATCCAATGCCAATGCCTGAATCGAGCACGATAGAAAAAGCTGCTGCTTTATTGCATATGGTTGAAGAGCAATTACATCCTGTTTCTAATAACCGAGTTAACCCAAGTTTAGGGCAAGCTATTACTAAATCTGGGATGAACCTATTAGATAATTTTGATGGCATTGTGTTGAAAACACAGGATTTATGCCCAAGAGAAAACGAGTGTATTCGCCTTAAAATGGCGCTAGTAAACTTAAGTAATGTCAATGATTGGGCTGCATTAGTTCAACGAGCTGAAAGTGGTAAATTAACTGGAACCAATGTTTTATTGCGTGCAGTAAGTGCTGAGGCCTTGGAAAAGCTTATCGACACCACCACATCTTCTTTTATCTACCGAGAAATAGATAAAGCCGCAATACTGTTAAACAGTCCTCCTCCGGGTGGTGTGCTGTTAATCAGTGATGAAAGAAAACAGCTTGTTGATTACGCTTCAAGTTCAAACTCTGTGTTTGAACCTACTCCGTTAGAACAGTGGCGAGAACTACAACGTTTATCTGATATTTTATTGCATACACCTTTTGATACAGGTGGGGTAATAACTGGCATGGTTGTTGATGCGAATGGTACGTTACAGATATTTTTACATAGCCTGCCAGATTCAATGACGATGTTATATTACATCGGGAATACGTTATTATTGTTTATCGCTATTGGGTTCTTAATATTGAACCTATTTCTTATCATCCGGCGTCGGCGACAAAACAACCAACGCATGAATAAAATCAGTCTCTACTATGAGCACTGTTTTTATCGCCCTCCTCAGTAAGTCCCTTGTTGTGGAAGGCTATGTGTTTACACTATCGCCTTCATAAAGAAGTTGAAGTTAAGGAGAAAGGGATGAGTCAACCATCGCAAGAAAGTGGCGTCCGTTTAGATAAATGGCTCTGGGCTGCACGTTTCTATAAAACACGCGCTATTGCTCGCACAATGATTGAAGGTGGTAAAGTTCACTACAATGGTGTGAGAGGCAAGCCAAGTAAAACCGTTGAAGAGGGCGCTGAAATACGTCTACGACAAGGTAATGATGAACGGACGGTAACCATTCTTATGGTAAGTTCACAGCGACAAGGTGCTACGCAAGCACAAGCACTTTATTGTGAAACACCAGAGAGTATTGCTAAAAGAGAAAAAATTGCTCTAGCAAGAAAAATGAATGCGTTAACAATGCCTCATCCTGAACGTCGTCCCGATAAAAAGGAAAGACGCACCTTACTTCGCTTCAAACAGACAAATTTACAAGAATCGGATTAACCGATTCCCTGAAATGAGAGAAAATCATGTCTAAAAAAGACTCTTTATCACGTTTTTTATTTGAAAAAAACGCGGTACGTGGCGAATTGGTCAATGTGACTGAAACCTATCAATCAATGCTTGAAAATCACCATTATCCTGAGCCAGTTCAACACCTTCTGGGGGATTTGCTGGTGGCTACCAGTTTGTTAACAGCTACGCTTAAATTTGAAGGCGATATTACGGTTCAAATACAAGGTGATGGTCCTGTGCGACTGGCAGTGATCAATGGAAATAACAATCAACAAATGCGTGGTGTTGCGCGTATTGGGGATGATGTTAAAGCAGGTAGTAGCTTAAAAGAGATGATCGGGAATGGTTTTATGGTTATCACGGTAACACCTGAGAAAGGTGAACGTTATCAAGGGATTGTTGCTCTTGATGGCGAAACTATCGAAGCCTGTATTGATAACTACTTTAAGCAATCAGAACAGTTACCTACACGCGTATTTATTCGCAGTGGTACGCAAGCAGGAAAACCAGCCGCAGCGGGTATGTTATTACAAGTATTGCCAGCATCAGAAGAGTTCACCGCAGAACATACGGCTGAACATTTTGAATTGCTCACACAGTTAACACATACAATCAAGGCTGAAGAGCTATTTACGCTAGATACTAAAGAGATCTTACATCGCTTATATCACGAAGAAGATGTCACTCTTTATGATCCTCAAGTTGTTGAATTCCATTGCACTTGTTCGCGAGAACGTTGTGAAAATACATTAGTAACATTGTCGAAAGAAGATGTGAACCACCTGTTGCAAGAACAGGGGAATATTGATATGGAATGCGAATATTGTGGAATACATTACATCTTCACAGAGAATGATATTAATAATATCAATAAGTTGGGTGAATCTGAATTGCACTGATTCGATTTAGCAAGACCATTTTATCCAAAGGACGCTATTTTGCGTCCTTTTTTATTCAACAATATTTCTTTAGTTTTGTGCATTAGCTCTCGTTCTTAACATAAAAAAATTATAAATTTTCAAAATATTGATAACAATCGCTGTTAATTACTCGTAACACCTTAATATTATTCGTAGAAAGGTCTATTTATCAGGAGCGAAACTATGAGCGTTAAAGGTCTTACCCCTAAGGATCTCCAGCAGTACGGTATTAAGGACACGAGTGAAATCATTTATAACCCAAGCTACGAGCTGTTATTTAATGAAGAAACCAAGCCTGGATTAACAGGTTACGAGCGAGGCACTCTAACCTCGTTAGGCGCTATTGCCGTTGATACAGGTATATTTACTGGACGTTCTCCGAAAGATAAATACATTGTTCGTGATGATGTTACTCGTGACACCGTATGGTGGGCTGATCAGGGTAAAGGTAAGAACGATAATAAGCCACTTTCACAAGAAGTGTGGGCTGACTTAAAATCGTTAGTTACTAATCAGCTATCAGGCAAACGTTTGTTTGTTGTCGATGCGTTTTGTGGTGCGAATGCGGATACACGTTTAAAAGTGCGTTTTATCACAGAAGTTGCTTGGCAAGCGCATTTTGTTAAAAATATGTTTATTCGCCCTGAACAAGAAGAGCTGGAAAATTTCACACCAGACTTCATTGTGATGAACGGAGCGAAATGTACAAATCCAAATTGGAAGGCACAAGGTCTGAATTCAGAGAACTTCGTGGCTTTCAATTTAACTGAACGCATTCAGTTAATTGGTGGTACTTGGTACGGCGGTGAGATGAAGAAAGGTATGTTCTCTATGATGAACTACTTCCTTCCTCTTAAAGGTATGGCTTCTATGCACTGCTCCGCAAACGTTGGCGAAAGTGGTGATGTTGCTATTTTCTTTGGTCTATCTGGTACAGGTAAAACAACTCTTTCAACCGATCCTAAGCGTAAGCTAATTGGTGATGATGAACATGGTTGGGATGATGACGGTGTGTTTAACTTTGAGGGTGGCTGTTACGCAAAAACAATCCACTTATCAAAAGAAGCTGAACCCGATATCTATGGTGCAATTAAACGCGATGCACTATTAGAAAACGTGGTTGTGTTATCTGACGGCTCTGTTGATTTCGATGATGGCTCAAAAACAGAAAATACCCGTGTTTCTTATCCTATTTATCATATCGACAATATCGTTAAACCCGTTTCCAAAGCAGGTCACGCTAAGAAAGTCATTTTCTTAACAGCGGATGCTTTTGGTGTGTTACCTCCTGTTTCACGTTTAACACCAGAACAGACGCAATACCACTTTTTATCAGGTTTCACTGCTAAACTTGCGGGAACTGAACGTGGTGTGACAGAACCAACGCCAACATTCTCTGCTTGTTTTGGTGCAGCATTCTTATCTTTGCATCCAACACAGTACGCTGAAGTATTGGTAAAACGTATGCAAGCATCAGGTGCAAAAGCCTACTTGGTTAATACAGGTTGGAACGGTACAGGTAAGCGTATTTCAATTAAAGATACACGCGCGATTATTGATGCCATCTTAAATGGTGATATTGATAAAGCACCGATGAAAACATTACCAGTGTTTGATTTAGAGATCCCAACAGCATTGCCTGGTGTTAACAGCGAAATCTTAGATCCTCGTGATACTTATGCTGATAAAACACAATGGGATACTAAAGCAGACGATCTTGCCGATCGCTTTGTGAAAAACTTCGATAAGTATACGGATACCCCAGCAGGTCAAGCATTGACTAAAGTTGGGCCAAAACGTTAATTTTTATTAGTATAAAAACATGGTATGAATAAAAACACCAAACTCATAGGATGTGATTTTGGTGTTTTTTTTATTATTGAGATCTTTGAGATAAAAAAAATCCCTGAAATGCGAGAAGATTTCAGGGAATAGAAAAATAAAGTGAAATAGTTTATTAGAGAAAAAGTGGTTTTAGAGGGTGATAGCCCAACTATGCTGTTACAGGAGGTAAGTCAAACAGTAAGATTTCACTATCTTCATCACCAACGAAACGGATCATATCTTCATTAGCAATTGCCACACCATCACTGGTGGTCGCAATAATGTCATTAATCGTTATTTTACCTTTCACAACTTGTAGCCAAACATGGCGACCTGCTTCGGCTTTATATTGTGCTTCTTCACCTTTTTTCAGGTTCCAGCGCCATAACGTCATATCTTGGAAGACTTTTAAAGAGCCATCACGGGCATCTGGCGATAAAATAAGCTGTTTGTTTACTGTCGTATCAAAACGGCGTTGATCGTAACGTGGTGTGATACCGACGGTATTTGGCATAATCCAAATCTGGTAAAAATGCAGTCCTTTATCACTATTCGGATTATATTCTGAGTGAGTAATACCTGTACCTGCACTCATTATTTGAAACTCACCAGCCGGAACATTTTCTTTATTACCCATGCTGTCTTTATGCTCGATATTACCTTCAAGCACATAGGTTAAAATTTCCATATCTTTATGTGGATGAGTACCAAATCCTTCACCGGGTATGACGCGATCTTCATTAATAACTCGTAGTGCAGAAAATCCCATAAAGTCACGATCGTAATAATTTGCGAAAGAGAAGGTATGCCAGCTATCTAGCCAACCATGATTAGCGTGTCCTCTTTCATTTGCTTTGCGTAGATAAATCATAATGTGTTTCCTTCTCTGAAGTTGTTGAACACAGTTTACTCAATAGCGCAAAGTAAAAAAGCGGAGGAATTTAACCTGAGAATTCAAATAATTTGAATAAGAGGAAACAAAAACATCGAATAAGTTCTAGAAAAGAAAAAGCCAGCACCCGGCTGGCTAAAGTAAAACACTGGAAGCAATGTGAGCAATGTCGTTCTTTCATATGACCCTGAAGGTGGTGCATCTGAAAGTGTTATTGATGATAATAGTTCTCAGTATCATTTGTAAAGTCCTTTTTTTAAGCAAATTAGAAAAAAGAGCCAAAAAAGTCATAACTCACTGATTAACGAGTTATTTTATTTTAATAATTTTTTAAAACATTAATATAACCAAATAGTTAACAATATTCTTTATAGGGTCATTTATAGGAAAAAGAAGAGAAAATGCGGCATAAAACCAGAGAAAAGGAAAGGGTATAAGGTATTTTGGATCTCTACCAAGAAATACAAGAAGAAAAAGCCATCACTGATTGATGATGGCTGGTTTTTATTATGTATGACTTATAAGTTTAAAGAATTATAAAACCAATATTTATAACTTTAATATTTACAGATTTATTCATTATTACTCAACAAAAGTCGATTTGGATGTTGAGATAAGGCTCTGCGCACAGGCATAAGCTGAACTCCATGCCCACTGGAAGTTATATCCACCTAACCAACCCGTCACATCAACTACTTCTCCAATAAAATAGAGTCCTTTTACTTTTGTAGCTTCCATTGTTTTAGAGGAGAGGGTTCGAGTATCTACGCCACCCAGTGTGACTTCTGCGGTACGATATCCCTCCGTGCCATTGGGTTGAACTTGCCATTTTTGTAGTAACGTTGCAATTTGCGTAATACGTTCGTTACTAAGTTGAGTCAGAGAAATATCAGGTAACTGTTTATTTTCTATCATTATTTCAATAAAGCGCTTTGGTAATAAGCGAGAAAGCGTATTTTTTAATGATTGATTCGGATGCTCTTGACGTTTTTCTTGTAGAAAGCTTTCAAGATCAGTATTTGGAAGTAAGTTAATACTTACATACTCACCTGGTTGCCAATAACTAGAGATTTGCAAAATAGCCGGACCTGAAAGACCACGGTGAGTAAAAAGAATGTTCTCTTTAAAACTCGTCCCATTCTTTGCCGTCACAATAGCGGGTATAGCCACGCCAGATAGCTGGCTTAATTGCTCAAGTTGAGGTTTATGCAATGTAAAAGGAACCAATCCTGCACGTGTTGGTAAAACTGGAAGCCCAAATTGCTCTGCAACTTTATAGCCAAAAGGGGTGGCACCTAAACCGGGCATAGAAAGTCCGCCACTAGCAATAACCACCGAAGGCGTCGTAATAGTTTTTCCATCAACAAAAACAGCAAAGCCTACATCTGTTTTCTCTATTTGCGTGACTTCACTACGTAAGCGAACACTTACTTTCCCTTTTTGGCATTCAGTGAGTAATAAATCAACAATTTGTTGTGCTGAATCATCACAAAATAGCTGCCCTAGCGTTTTTTCATGGTAGGCAATGTTATGTTTTTGCACTAACTCAATAAAATCCCATTGTGTATAGCGAGCAAGTGCTGACTTACAGAAATGTGGATTCTCTGATAAGTATGCCGAAGGTTCGATATACATATTGGTGAAATTACAACGCCCACCACCTGACATTAGAATTTTACGGCCTGCTTTTTTACCATTATCAAGGACTAAAACAGATAATCCTGCTTGTCCTGCTAAAGACGCACAAAAAAGCCCCGCGGCACCTGCACCTATAATTACTGTATCGTATGATCCCACAATGATGTCTCGTTCTTGGTTTTCTCTGACTACTTAATCAATGATTTTCGCGTAAGATCAGAGTGTTTTTGTAAAATTATATGGAGAAATCTGCATTTTTCACCTAAATTCTTATTAGCAAGGAAAAAATTTGTCAGAAATTTACTTTTTTTTTATTTTTATTAATTAAATGATATATAAGGAATTATCTTAAAAAGGCTCTGATTTTCTTGGTTATCAAATCAAAAAAAGGTTAAATTTCGCTTCCACCGTTCGCATTTGTCGCTGATAATGCGCCGCGTTCATGTCCAACTAACTGGCTTAACGTCTATGCTACATTTGTTTACTGACCTAGAATTTCATACAGGTTTAATGTTGGTTTTAGCACTGTTATTTGTGCTATTTTATGAAGCTATTAACGGCTTCCATGATACCGCAAATGCGGTAGCAACTGTTATCTATACTCGTGCTATGCGTGCGCAATTTGCGGTCGTGATGGCGGGTGTATTTAACTTCCTTGGAGTTTTGCTCGGTGGATTGAGCGTAGCTTATGCTATCGTTCACTTGTTACCGACAGATCTTCTGCTGAATGTGAGCTCGGCTCATGGCCTTGCCATGGTCTTCTCGTTGCTGTTAGCCGCCATTATCTGGAACTTAGGTACATGGTATTTCGGTATTCCAGCATCAAGTTCACATACGCTGATAGGTGCTATCATTGGTATTGGTTTAACAAATGCTATCGTGACAGATTCGTCTATCGTTGACGCATTAAACATACCAAAAATGATCAGTATCTTCCTATCACTCATTCTTTCACCAATTATCGGCTTGGTTATTGCAGGCGCGATGATTTTCTTACTGCGCCGTTACTGGAGTGGTACGAAAAAACGTCGTCGTATTCACCTGACACCAGCTGAACGTGAGAAGCAAGATGGTAAGCGTAAGCCACCATTTTGGACTCGTACTGCACTGATTTTATCTGCAGTTGGGGTAAGTTTCTCTCATGGTGCAAATGATGGGCAGAAAGGTATCGGTCTTATCATGTTGGTATTAATTGGCGTGGCGCCTGCGGGCTTTGTCGTCAATATGAGTGCGAGCGGATACGATATCACCAAAACTCATGATGCAGTTGTACACTTACAACAATATTATGAGAAACACCAGCCAGCACTACAACATGCTATTGAGAATACACCAGTAGTACCAGCACAAGCTGATGCTAGTGATACAGATTTTCATTGTAATAGCGCAAGAACGCCAGTTGTTCTGAATCAAACAGAACAGATGCTTGCAGATATTAGCTCTTATGATGAGCTAACAGCAGACCAGCGTGCTCAAATGCGTCGATTACTTATGTGTATCGCTGATACCGCAACAGAAGTGGCTAAATTACCAGAAACTAGCGCCCAAGATGCACGGTTCTTAAAAACATTGAGTCGTGACCTGCTAAACACAGTAGAATATGCTCCGATTTGGATCATTATCGCAGTGGCATTAGCGCTCTCTATCGGGACAATGGTAGGTTGGAAACGCGTTGCAGTAACAATTGGTGAGAAGATTGGTAAAAAAGGTATGACTTACGCTCAAGGGGTTTCTGCTCAGGTAACAGCAGCAGTTTCCATTGGTGTAGCAAGTTATACGGGTATGCCTGTATCAACAACACAAGTTTTATCATCTGCAGTTGCAGGTACCATGATTGTTGATGGTGGTGGTGTTCAAACGAAGACAGTGAAAAATATTGCACTGGCTTGGATCTTAACATTACCAGTTAGCATTGGTTTATCAGGTTTACTTTATTGGATATCACTGACATTTATTGTGAATAGCTGATAACAGTAACTTACCCAAGTTTGTTTATAAACGGTGACTTTTAGTCACCGTTTTTTTGTTTTTGTCGCTACCAGAAAAGCATCGCAATTAAACTTGCGACAGCCAAAATACAAAAACGGCTAACAAGATAAAATTGCCGATAAATTCGCTCGCAACGCATAATAACTTCAGGATTATGATGGTTGATGTATTGGCGTTGGTTAATATAGCGGATAAGTCGTAACTGTTTTGAAAATTGCCCATGCATAGTAAAAAATCCATTGCCATCTACCGATTGGTAAAGCAAAGGATCAGATTGGCGCAATATGGTGAGTAATACCCGAATAGATGAGAAATAACGCACCATATTAATTAGGCAAAGAATACAGAGTGCCCAAAAGACTACAATGACATTAAACATAATCCCCTCCCTAGAATAATAGATTCTGAGATGAGAAAACCTTTACCAACAAAGGTTACTTTTTTCTCTAATTTAAGTTTAGGCGAAATTAAGCAATAAACAAAAGTGACTTTTTCAAGTTGTTTCCTTTTTCAGAAAAAAAGATAAAAAATAACTCTAAAAGGGTGTTTTTGTTGTTTTTTATACTCAATTCTCATTATTATGATGATATTGTCGGTGAATGACATCGTGCTAATCTAAAATGGTGTATATTGTTATTTATCGATAGATGCTTTCTTGATGAATTTGACATAAGTTGTGATCAAGACGACATCTAACTTTCATCTTAAAACGTTATATTTAATACATAGGATTTAGGCTTAACCGCCTTTCCAACCGATTAATCAGCTTATGGAAGGAGTTCACGATGGCTTATAAGCATATTCTAGTGGCAGTTGATTTATCCCCTGAGAGTAACGTCTTAGTACAGAAAGCTGTATCTATGGCAAAACCCTATAATGCCAAAGTTTCCTTAATTCACGTTGATGTTAACTACTCTGATCTTTATACCGGTCTAATTGATGTCAACCTCGGTGATATGCAACAACGTATTACTGATGAAACCCGTAACGCGTTAAAAGATCTCTCTGATAAATCAGGTTATGAAATTCAGGAAACCCTGAGTGGTAGCGGTGATTTAGGTCAAGTTCTGGTTGATGCGATTAAGAAATACGATATGGATTTAGTCGTTTGTGGCCATCACCAAGACTTCTGGAGCAAATTGATGTCATCAGCACGCCAACTAATTAATACTGTGCATGTTGATATGCTAATTGTTCCTCTGAAAGATGACGAATAATAATCGCTTGCTTGTTTAAGCAAAAAAAATGCCTGCTTATGCAGGTATTTTTTTGCCTAAAATTCCCATTTTTCCTGCTGTTAAATAGAGTCAACCTTTTTTTTTTGTCTAATTATGAAAAAAATGTCTTGAAGTGTGAATGTATTTTAATGATATATTCAAGAAGCAAAACAACATCAACCTCACAAAACCCAAAAATATTCCGAATAAATGAGGTTATGCCAACATCACATTACACAAAAAAGGAATAGCTGAATGAATATATCTGGCTCATTATCTTCGTTTTTAGAAGGGGTAGAAAAATATAACGCTCATCAGCCTGAGTATCATCAGGCGGTTCGTGAAGTTTTTACCACTTTGTGGCCTTTTTTAGAGAAAAATCCACAATATCGTGAACAATCATTACTTGAGCGCTTAGTTGAGCCTGAACGTATTATTCAGTTTCGCGTCTGTTGGTTAGATGATAAAGGGCAAGTGCAAGTTAACCGTGCATGGCGTATCCAATTTAACTCAGCCATTGGTCCTTACAAAGGTGGTATGCGTTTTCACCCATCAGTGAACCTTTCTATCCTAAAATTCTTAGGTTTTGAGCAAACATTTAAGAATGCATTAACTACATTGCCGATGGGAGGAGCCAAAGGGGGTTCTGATTTTAACCCTAAAGGCAAAAGTCATGGGGAAGTGATGCGTTTTTGTCAGGCATTAATGACTGAACTTTATCGCCATTTAGGCGCTAATACGGATGTTCCTGCCGGTGATATTGGTGTGGGTGCACGAGAAGTTGGCTTTATGGCAGGAATGATGAAAAAGCTGTCTAATAGCAATGAATGCGTCTTTACAGGTAAAGGCCTTTCATTCGGTGGTAGTTTAATCCGCCCAGAGGCTACTGGATACGGCTTAGTTTACTTTACTAATGCGATGCTTAAACGTCATGGTATGTCTCTTGAGGGAATGCGTGTGGCGGTTTCTGGTGCAGGTAATGTTGCGCAGTTCACTATCGAAAAATGTTTAGAGTTAGGTGCAAAAGTCATAACCGCATCAGATTCAGGCGGTACTGTGGTTGATGAAGCGGGATTTACTACTGAAAAACTAGCTCGTCTCACTGAAATTAAAAATAATTATGGTCGTGTTGAAGAGTACGCGAAAGAGTTTGGTTTAACGTATCTTGAAGGGCAACAACCTTGGGCTGTTTCTGTTGATATTGCTTTGCCTTGTGCGACACAAAATGAATTAGATTTAGAAGCAGCTAAAGTTCTTATCAAAAATGGTGTTAAAGCTGTTGCTGAAGGTGCGAATATGCCAACAACGATTGCAGCAACAGATGCCTTTATCGAAGCTGGTGTCCTTTTTGCACCAGGTAAAGCGGCTAATGCGGGTGGTGTTGCAACCTCTGGTTTAGAGATGGCGCAGAATGCGGCACGTTTAAGCTGGAAAGCAGAGAAAGTGGATGCTCGCTTACATCACATCATGTTAGATATTCACCATGCTTGTGTTAATTACGGTGGTGAAGGTAAGCAGACTAATTATATTCAAGGCGCAAACATTGCAGGCTTTGTTAAAGTCGCTGATGCAATGCTGGCACAAGGCGTACTGTAAATTTCATTGATTCTGAACGGGTGTTTAACACCCGTCAGATTTCAGACCAAATTCTTTTCCCTTATATGTAAGTGTTTACACACAAGGGTAAATATCAAAACGGTGATTTTTGGTTGTTACATTGGCATGTGCAGGCTGATTATTTAATGGCTCTGCATAATCGGGTCGTTTTACGACGACACGTTTTTTCGCCAAAGTGATTGCGGGTTCGAGTAATGCATCAGCATCTTCATCTGCACCGACTAAAGACTGAAACACTCGCATCTCTTTTTTTACTAATGCGCTTTTCGTCTTATGTGGATACATCGGATCAAGATAGACGACATCTGGAGGCGGTGTGATCTCAGCCAGTGCTTGGGCTGAAGAGGCATGAATTAACGTCATTCTCTCTTGCATCCATTCGCCAATATCCGCATCAAGATAAGCTCGCTTTAGGCCATCTTCAAGTAATGCAGCAACGACGGGATGGCGCTCTACCATTCTAACTTTGCAACCAATAGACGCTAATACAAATGCATCTCGACCAAGTCCTGCTGTCGCATCAACAACATCAGGTAGATAGTCTTTTTTTATCCCGACAGCTTTTGCCACTGCCTCACCTCGACCACCGCCAAATTTACGACGATGTGCCATTGTGCCCTCTACGAAATCCACATAGATGCCACCTAATTTTGGTTCATCTTGTTTGCGTAATTCAAGGTGAGTAGGCGTTAATACTAAAGCCATGATCTGCGTTTCGTCGTGAACTAGTCCCCAACGTTGCGCTAAATCAGATAAGGCGCTGTTATCAGCGCCTTCTTCACAAAGTAAACAGATATTCACATATCATCCTTTAATGCCGTAGCCTTTGAGCATAGCATCAAGTTTTGGCTCACGGCCACGGAAGCGTTTGAACAGCTCCATTGGCTCTTCTGAACCACCACGAGTTAAAATATTATCAAGGAATGATTGACCCGTTTCGCGGTTAAAAATACCTTCTTCAGAGAAGCGAGAGAAGGCATCAGCCGCCAGGACATCCGCCCATAGATAGCTGTAATAACCTGCAGCATAGCCACCGGCAAAGATATGGCTAAAGGCATGAGGGAATCGTGCCCACGGTGTTGAAGGAACAACAGAAACTTGCTCTTTCACACTGGTTAAGGTTTCCATCACGCGAGCTCCCTTAGCGGGATCATATTCAGCATGTAAACGGAAATCAAACAGACCAAATTCTAATTGGCGTAATACAAACATTGCTGACTGATAATTTTTTGCTTTAAGCATATTATCAAGCATTGCCTGTGGTAATGGTTCGCCAGTTTCATAATGACCAGAAATAAAGGCTAACGCTTCTGGCTCCCAGCACCAGTTTTCCATAAATTGGCTTGGTAATTCAACGGCATCCCAAGGCACGCCATTAATACCTGCAACATCAGCGGTATCAATTTGCGTTAACATGTGGTGTAAGCCATGACCAAACTCATGGAACAGTGTGGTGACTTCATTATGAGTAAACAGTGCAGGTTTATCACCTACAGGTTTATTGAAGTTACAAGTGAGATAAGCAACAGGGTTTTGTAGCTTGCCATCTGCATGACGCATTCTTCCCATGCAATCATCCATCCAAGCACCGCCACGTTTGTGTTCACGTGCATATAAATCAAGATAGAAGCTACCGCGTAAGGTGTTGCTTTCATCATAAAGCTCAAAGAAACGGACATCATCATGCCAAGTGTCGATGTCGTTACGCTCTTTGGCTGTTAAACCATAGATACGATGAACAACTTCAAATAAGCCACTTAAAGCACGTTGTTCTGGGAAGTAAGGACGTAGTTGCTCATCATCGATTGAGAATAGGTGTTGTTTCTGTTTTTCGCTGTAGTAAGCCAGATCCCATGACTCTAATTTATCAACGCCATAGTGTTCTTTTGCAAATTGAGTGAGTTCAGCTAACTCTTCTTCACCTTGCGGATGAGCTCGTTGTGCTAAGTCAGTTAAAAAGCTAAGGACTTGCTCTGGAGACTCAGCCATTTTAGTTGCAAGTGACTTTTCAGCGTAATTTTTAAAACCAAGCAATTGAGCGAGTTCGTGGCGTAGTGCGAGGATCTCGGCAATAATTTCGCTATTATCCCACTGACCTGCATTTGGACCTTGATCAGAGGCTCGCGTACTATAAGCGATGCTCATCTCTTTTCTAAGTTCACGATTATCTGCGTATGTCATGACAGGAAGGTAGCTTGGCATATCAAGTGTCAACAGATAGCCGTCTTGCTCTTTTGCTTGTGCGATAGCTTTTGCTGCATCAATAGCACTTTGAGGCATACCTGATAAATCTTTTACATCAGTAATTAATTTAGACCAACCCATTGTGGCATCTAATACATTATTACCGTATTTCGCACCTAATTCAGACATACGTGCGCTGATTTCACCAAAACGCTGTTGTTTCTCTTTTGGTAAACCGATACCCGATAATTCAAAGTCACGTAATGCGTTTTCAACCGCTTTTTTCTGTGGTTGAGTTAACGCATTAAAATCAGCACTTTCTTTAATTGATTTATAAGCTTGATATAAGCCTTCGTGCTGCCCCATCCATGTACTGAATTCAGATAGCAACGGTAAACTCTGCTCATACGCTTCACGTAGTTCAGCACAGTTTTTAACAGAATTTAAATGGCTAACAGGGGACCAAACACGAGAAAGTTTATCACCTGCTTCTGCCAATGGTTGGCAAAGGTTATCCCAGTTAAACTGAGTATTATCAGCCAGTAATTTTTCAACTGTTTCACGATATGCGGTTAAAACTTCTTTTAGTGCAGGAACAACATGTTCTGGTTTGATAAGGGAAAATGCAGGTAATCCCGTTGTGCTAAGTAATGGATTTGACATAAAAAACATCCTGTATTTTGGTTTGCAGTGACGTAAAACACACCACTGAGTTTATTCGTTATAGATAGTAAGATGAGGATGAAACTGTATAAGTTCAATAGTATCGCGGTAATTATCGGAGGTTTTACTCAAAAACGGGATTATTTTATTTGAAAGGGGTTTTATTGATTTGATGCACTTGGGATTAAAAATAATTCAGCGTATAATCATCCCGTTATTTCCTTTTGACCCATTCAAAAATGGAAGATCATCGTCCCCGGTGGGGCGGCTGGACTTCAAATCCAGATGGGGCCGCCAGCGGTCCTTGGCAGGTTCGACTCCTGTGATCTTCCGCCACTTCTTGTTTTTATCACTTCCCAATAAAGCCTCTTGTTATCTCTTTATCATATTGTTTTTTGGAAAAATAATAAGTTTATTCTCTATTTACCGTCACCCTTATTTTTTGGATAAACATGGTATATTGTTAGTCACGGTTTATTTATAACGTATAGAGTGGGGGCAGTGTAATGAGCGAAAATCTTCCTGAAGCACCACAGGGTGAATTTGTTTTATTTCGAAGTGAAGATGGTAAAACTCGCGTCGAATGCCGTTTTGAATCCGATACACTGTGGTTATCTCAATCCTCTATTTGTGAGCTTTACGGTAAAGCTAAAGCCACGATTAGTGAGCATATCAGCAATATTTTTACTGAAGGTGAGTTAGTTGAAGATTCAATTGTTCGGTTTTACCGAACAACTGCGGATGATAGCAAACAATACAATGTAAAGTATTTTAATCTCTCAATGATCCTCGCTTTCAAGCTTTCGTGATACTTTACTTCCTAATCTTTTATTAGGATAACTGACGGTTCATAACAACGAAAAGTATATTAAGAACCTTTCAGTATTAGTCGATCATTACAGGTTTTAGTTGAGCTAATTATCTAACTAGAAATCAGTCTTAGAAAAACCGGTCATTCCCTCTAGACCCATTTCGCGGCCTAATGCCGTCATTGGATGGACAATTACCAAGCCTCGCACAGCTTTCTTCAGCTTACCAATATCAGCCTGTTCTTTCTTAGTGATGAGGCGTTTGAATGGCATATTCTCTAATTTCTGTGCTTCTTTGCTTAGTTTATTGTTACGTACTGCCTTCAGACGAACAATTTCAGCTTCCAGCTCTACTTTTTCTTTCTCAAACTCTGCGTATTTTTCCGCTTCTTCCGTCAGTGAGATACTTGCCATTTTATGACTAATAAGGTCTAAACGGTCGCTAAGGAGTTTAATTTTTGCTTTTTCAATTTCTTTCATTATTAATTAACCGTGAACAAATTTCTTGTTGGCAAGTATACACCATTCTGTGTAAGAGCGTGAAAAGGGGAACCGATTGACTGCTTTACACCAAAGTAGACATTATCTTCACTATTTTTTCTTATTGAGCATCGACTTTAAATCAGCAAAAGGATTATAGGTTGCTGCTCCTACATCATCTTGTGCATCTTCACCAGCGACAACGGTTGTGCCGTATTGGTCTGCTTCTGTGTATTTAGAGTGTTCATGATCATGGCAAAACAGACACAATAACTCCCAGTTACTACCATCCTCTGGGTTATTGGTATGGTCGTGATCAATATGATGAACGGTTAGTTCACGTAAGTTTGAATAGACAAATTCACGCGCACAACGTCCGCATACCCACGGGTAGATTTTCAGTGCTTTTTCACGGTAGCCACTTTCTAACCGTGCATAGTTTTTTGGGATCAGAGCCATTGTTAGTATTACCTGTTATAAGAGAAAGTTTGACGATAGTTTTTCCAATATACTCTGAATGTACGGATAGGTTCAAATGTTGCTAAAACTACTCATCATGTGATTGCGAATACTTAAATATTCTATATTTATTTTTAAATCGAAAACTAGATATAAGTATTTTATTAGGTGCCTTTGTTACACCTAAAACTTATTGATCTAAATATCATTTTTATCTGATGGTTGAGATCGTTATAACGGAGTTTTTCCTTGAAATAAATTGCTCTATATTCAATATAAATTGATTAATTTTGTTGGCTCAACTCGTAGAAGATAAGATTATTAATACCTTATACAAAGTACATGTATTAGAAATCACGGTTATTATCTTAAAGAAAAAATTCAGTTTTCTATAGAAAGGAATTATTTGTGGAACATCACCATCAGCCTTTTGACGAAATAAAAAGAATTAATGAATTTGGTATTGAATATTGGTCTGCTAGAGAGCTTTCTAAGCTTTTGGAATATTCGGAATACCGTCATTTCATGCCTGTTTTAAACAGAGCTAAAGAAGCATGTCTACAGAGTAAACATAGGATAGATGACCATTTCGAGGATATTCTCGGTATGGTGAACATCGGATCTGGTGCACAGCGAAAGATAAAAGACGTCATACTTTCTCGCTATGCTTGTTACCTTGTGGTTCAAAATGGTGATCCAAGTAAGCCTGTAATTGCTTCTGGGCAAACTTATTTTGCTATTCAGACTCGACGACAAGAGCTAGTGGATGATGAAGTTTTTAAACAGTTACGGGAAGATGAAAAGCGTTTATTTCTGCGCAATGAATTGAAAGAACACAATAAGCAACTCGTAGAAGCAGCACAACAGGCAGGAGTTGAAACTAGAATTGATTTTGCGATATTTCAAAATCATGGTTACAAGGGACTATATGGAGGGTTAGATCAAAAAGGTATTCATCAGCGCAAAAATTTAGCTAAGTCTCAAAAAATATTAGATTATATGGGGTCGACAGAATTAGCGGCTAATCTATTTAGAGCAACACAAGCAGATGAAAAACTTAGGCGAGATAATGTGCAAAATAAGACACAGGCAAATAAAACTCACTTTGATGTAGGAAGAAAAGTTCGAGAAACTATTTATGAGCTAGGAGGCACAATGCCTGAAGATTTACCATCTCCTCAAAAAAGTATCAAACAATTAATTTCCACAGAAAAGAAAAAGCTTAAAAAATAGAAGTAAGATAAATATTTTCTCAAGTAGTGAAATTTTTAAATCAGTTTTCTTCAACATCTTTCCAATCTAATGCACTCTTAGAAATTACAGGTATAATTTCAAAAATTATTTAGCAGATTTAGGCATAAAAATGGCAAAACTTACCTTACAAGAGCAAATGTTAAAAGCAGGGCTTGTGACCAGTAAAAAAATGGCAAAAGTCCAAAGAACGGCAAAAAAATCACGTGTTCAGGCGCGAGAAGCAAGAGAAGCCGTAGAAGAAAATAAAAAAGCCCAGCTTGAGCGCGATAAACTGCTGAGTGAGCAACAAAAACAAGCAACGTTATCTAAAGAGTATAAAGCGCAAGTTAAGCAACTTATTGAGATGAATAGAATTACGTCAACAAAAGGCGATATTGATTTTAACTTCACTGACAATAATGTGATTAAAAATATCGTGGTGGATAAACTGACACAATCTCAATTGATTAGTGGACGTCTCGCTATTGCTCGTCTGGATAATGCAGATAAAACGGAATACGCAATTATTCCAGCCAGTGTTGCGGATAAAATTACACAAAGAGACGTGGACTGCATCTTGTTAAATAATGCACTTAGCGAGACAGAACAAGATGAAGACGATCCTTATGCTGATTTTAAAATCCCAGATGATTTGATGTGGTGATCAGTAAAGTAGCTTATTAGTTCAAAGGCATAGTCTGTATAAGCATTGTGCTTTATACTGCATCTGGAAATTTTTGTAGATAAACGATTAAGTAGGCGATAATGGCAATGAACGGAATAATCACAAAGTGGTTTGAAGATAAAGGTTTTGGATTTATTAAAGATGAAAACGGTGATAACCGTTATTTTCATGTGATTAAAGTTGCCAATCCTGCTTTGATAAAAACAGATGCAAATGTCACGTTTGAACCAACCACAAATACCAAAGGCTTGTCTGCTTACGCGGTTAAAGTGATCCCAGACAGCAAATACGTTTATATTGCAGGTGAGCGAGTTAAACTGACATCCATTAAATCATTTCGAATTTTTAGTGAAGATGTGCCCGCAGATACGCATATCAATAAAGAAAACACCGTACTTTCTGTCGGTACTTTAATGAATAGTATCAGACCAAAATCAGCGGATAACTCTAATAATATGCGCACGTTAAGAAAGCTTGCGATCACCACAATGCACGGAACAGAAATCGTTTTTACTGAAGATGAACTCGATATCGATGAAACAGTAAAAGCACTTAAACTGTAAATATCGATATTTAAAACGGGCTCTTGCTGTGCGCTTTTACTGGTGCTTGGCTAATGGGGTGAACAAAATGAAGTTCACTCGCATGAAGCATCAGTCGCGGAGTCCGTTCAGTTCCTTCCATTCCTTCAATTAAGCCTCCATCGCACCCACCATATAAATCACAACCTAAAATAGGATGTCCTATAAATTGGCTGTGAATACGAAGTTGATGCGTCCTTCCAGTTTCAGGCGTAAATTGTACCCGCGTTAAAGGCAATAACGTTCCATCTTCTAATGTATGATAAAAACGCTCAATAACGTGATAACGAGAGCGTGCTGGCTTGCCATTAATAGGGCAAATTGACATGCGTGGGAACAAAGCGGGATCTTTTGCAATCGGTGCATCAATTATGCCTTCATTATCACCCAAATGCCCACACAGTAGTGCATTATATATTTTGGTTACACTGCGCTGGCTAAATTGCTGACACAAAAGGGCATTGATTGCTTTATTGCGTGCCACAACCATCAATCCAGATGTGCCAAAATCAAGCCGATGAACAAGTGTACATCCCGGAAATAGCTTCACTAATCGATAATGTACTGAGTCTATATTTTGTGGATTTTTTCCTGATAAACTCAATAATCCTGTCGGTTTGTTGATAAGGACTAAGTGCTCGTCTTGATAAAGGATCTCGATTTCATCATGGCAAGGTGGAGCAATAAAAGTATCGATAATCGTAGACATCAGCTTATCCGCAAAAAAGAAGGAAGTGGATGATAGCGAATTTTAGGTTAACAGGCGAATGTAGAGATATACTCTTAGCCATTCGAATATGACGAGTATAAACGTTAATCCTTGGGGACAACTTATGAACAATGAAATCCACTTTAAATATTATGATATGGTCGAAGAGTATGCGATGGAGTCGACAGAGCCAGTTGCTGAAGCAGAAGAAGATGCGCTTGCTCTTTATTTCCAGTTGCTACTTACTCGATTAATGAATAACGAAGAAATTAGTGAGAACGCACAGCAAGAGATGGCAAAAGAAGCGGGTATTGATAAAAAACGCATTGATGATATCGCCATGTTTCTTAATCGCTGGGGTAACGAATAACACGTATTGAGCTCATTAAAAAATGGGCTCAATATTATCCTAATTCACAAAATACCACTCTGATCCTACATAACTGTATGATTTAACGTATACTCGTTATGCACTTTATTTCACATAAACTCGCAAAAAGAACAGAACTGCTTTTTTGATGTGTGCTGTTTTCATAAGATGTTTTAGATTAATTTATTGGGTGAGATATGCTGGATTTTTTAAAAAATTATGACAATTTAACCATCAGCGAAAAGAAAGTATTAAAATATCTCACCGATAATATTGCGGATATTCCGTATTTAAATATTAATGATTTAGTGGCTAAAACTTTTGTATCAAAAACGGTTATCATTAATTTATCGCAAAAGTTAGGGTTTAGTGGATTTAAAGAGCTTAAATTCCAAATTAATAATTATATTTTGACGAGAAATAAAGTCGAAAAGACTAATGCGGCATCTTATAAAAAACAATTAGAAAAAAATATTCATAAAACATTTACCTTAATTAATGAAGAACAAATTCAGGAGTGTGCAAAAACCTTACGCCATTCTAGAAATATTTTTATTGTCGCAAGAGGCACGAGCAAAGCCGTAGGGTATTACCTTGAGCACCTATTGTTTGCATTAGGTCTACATTGCTTTTTTATTAATGATTACAATTTATCTGATTCGTTTACGCGCCTTGTTAATGAAGACGACACAGTTATCTTTATCTCTCTTTCTGGTGGGACTAAAAAAATCATCGAGACAGCAAAAATTGTACAATTGAAAGATGCCAATATCATTAGTATGACGGCATTTAATACCAATGAATTAACCAGTTATGCGACTCATGCTCTATTTTGTTTTGCTGATAATCATGATACTAAAAAAGATGATACTAAATCCCGTATTGGTTTTTTTATGCTGGTGGATTTACTGATTAATGAGTTAGAAAATCTACTTTAAAAAGAGATAACAGTGCCTATATTTTATTACTAAATACTCTTTTTAATGATTAAAGCGTGAATAGTATTAATATATCTCGTTAGATTAATCATCGTTTATTCTAAAATAGCCTTTCTTTTCAATCTTACTTCCAAGTCCTAAAATAAATATTATTTAATAGAATAAAATGATTTATTCACTGTTCTTTATTAAGTCGATAATTAATAAAAAGACCTAAGTCATAAAGTATGACCTGAGATAATATTTAAAACCAGCGCGTCATTCATTTCCTATAATCCCTAAGATAGAGTACCTCGGTAATTCTTTTATATTCGAGAAGTCATAAGGAAAAAAATATGGCCAGGAAAAAGTTCAGCGAATCTATTCAGCGCTTTGGTAGAACCCTACTTCTACCTATCGGTGTATTGGCACCTATTGGTATGATCTTAGGGATCAGTGGTGCTTTAGTTCAGTCTTATATGATTGCACGCTTTCCTTTTCTAGGAAATGAAACAGTCAATGCTCTATTAGTTAGTATCCGTACTATTGCAGGTGTGGTGTTTGACAATATTCCTCTCTTATTTGCAATGGGTGTGGCATATGGTATGAGCCACAAAGATAAGGGGATAGCGGTCTTTGCCTCCGTTGTTGGCTATTTGACCTTGATAAGTACTATCAATATCTGGTTGGTATTGACAGGAAAGCTTGCTGATCCTGCGATTATGACGCAGGTGGGGCAAATCAAGGTGCTTGGTATACAAACCATGAATATCAGTGCCGCAGGGGGGATTATCACAGGATTAATTGCGGCATGGGCTACCGATAAATTCTATAACCTTGAATTACCGACTGCATTTGCCTTCTTCTCAGGGAAAAAATCTGTCGCCATTATTATGGTCGGATTGATGATCTGCGTAGGTGCATTACTGCCATTTATTTGGGAAGTATTAGTCATGGGCTTAACTAAGCTCTCGGCTGTCTTCTTAAGTCCTGTCGGACCTTTCTTTACTGCGGGTGGTGAACGTCTATTTATTCCATTTGGTTTACACCACGTCTGGAACGTTCTGTTTAGATTTACCGAAGCTGGTGGTTCTTATGTGATTGATGGACAAACCTATGTGGGCGTTGTTCCAGCAATGACAGAAGTGTTATTTAACCAAGGGCCAAGCAGTGAATATTGGGCAATGATGCCAAGCTTGACGCGTTTTATGGCTCAGCAACAAATGTTGGTAACGCTGTTCTTATTCCCAGCGATTGCATTAGCGATTTATAAAACCTCGAAAAAAGAGAACCGTGCTGAAGTTAAATCAATGCTGGTGACGATGGTCTTAACTGCAATGTTAGGTAACGTTACCGAACCGCTTGAATTTACCTTCGTCTTTATCGCACCGTTACTTTATTTAATTTACGCGATTATCGTGGGTATTGGTGCAGTTCTGCTCTCTTTTGCAGGTGTTGCGATCGGTTATATCCGAGGCACAGTCTTTGACTTCACTATCTTTGGTTTACTGTACGAGCACACGAACTGGATCTTCTTAGTGCTGATTGGTAGTGCGCTTGCTGTTGTGACCTACTTTATTTTCTACTGGGCTATCGTCAAATTCGATATCAAAACACCGGGTAGAGAAGAATCAAGCAATATGAAAAATACATTAATTAAAGAAAAACGTTATGGCGAAATTGCAGAGATTTTAATCCAAGCGTTAGGTGGCAAACAAAATATTCGTAATGTTGATAACTGTATTACACGACTACGTATCGACATTAATGAAGTTAATCAAATAGATAAAGAATTAATGTTGGAGTCTGGATGTACAGCATTCTTCTTTCCGGCAGCAAACCATGTCCATGTCGTTTATGGCCCTAAAGTCGAATTTGTTCGCAATGCTGTTGATGAAGCAATGAAGAAATAAAAGGATACATGATGAGAGCGTTATACGATTCTAAAAGTAAAACAATCGACGATCGCGGTATAAAAAATCTGCTGTCCAATGAAGCTAAATATTCAACTTGGTTGATGTTTGAAGCAATGTTAGCGCAAGCACAAGCTGAACACGGTTTTATTCCACAGTCTGCCGCTGATGAAATTAAAGAAAAGGCGATTATTGAGAATATCGATTTCGAAGAGATGAACCGCATTTATCAAAAAATCGGTCATGGCTTTGTGCCTTTCTTAAAAGTACTGGTGAATGCATGCTCTGAAGAGAGCGGTAAATATGTGCATTACGGCATTACCACGCAAAATATACAGCAAAGTTCACAGCTGTATATGATGAAAACAGTACACGATAAGTTCATGTTATTGTTGAGCGAAATTATTGAAAATTTATCAAATCTCGCTGAAAAAACAAAACATATGGTAATGGCAGGTAGAACGCACGGTCGCCATGCTATTCCTATCACTTACGGATATAAAGTTTCAGTGTGGATCAGTGATTTTATTGATTGCTACCAACGTATGAAAGAATGCGAAAAGCGAGTATTCACCATTATGATGGGTGGTGCAGTCGGTGCTTTTAACTCAATGCCTGAAGTGGGAATGAAAGTACAAAAACGCGTTGCTGAATTAGTGGGTATGCAAGCAATGGAAGTACCATCACGTAACCTAAGTACGCATAAATTAGAGTACATGATGAACTTGGCACTGATGGCAAATATCTGCCATAAAATTGGTGAAGAAGTTTATAGCACTACATTAGAAGAAATTGCTGAGGTTTCTGAAGGGTTTACAAAAGGCACTGTGGGTAGTAGCACGATGCCTCATAAAATTAATCCAAAATTGGCGAAAGGTATTATTGCTAACTCACAGAAACTGTACTCGTTACCTAATGTTGGTATGTACTCTGCGGTAAGACCTTATGAAGGTGACAGCAGTTCTTATATGTTATTCGATGGCTTAATTGAAGAAGCATTAGAATTAACAACAGAAATTTTATTAAGAACGGAAGAGCTTTCAAGAACCATCGTTCCTCATGAAGAGAGAATGCTACATAACGTGATGAGAAATAAGGGTTTAGATAATACCGAATACGTTATGATGAAAATGGCAGAAAAATTAGGTAAAGATAAAGCGCATTCACTGTTATATGAAGAAGCCATTAAAACGGCAGCAGACGGTGAAGATTTTTATACTAACCTGATGAAGAATGAAACCATCACAGCGGCCTTTAATGCTGATGAAATTAAGGCAATGCTTGATCCTCGTTCTTATATCGGTTTATCCGTTGAACTTGCTGAGAAAGAAGCGAAACGTGGATTAGCGATTTCTAAAGAAATTAAACAGAGCTATAAATAAAGTCATCAAGTATCCATAAGTAAGTCATTATCAGTTATATCAAGAGCCACTCTATTGAGTGGCTTTTTTACTTCTTAAAGAAAAAATTGTCTTTTTCTATAAAAAGAACGATATGTTCAAAAAAATAAAACAATGTTTTATATTTTTATTGATGGTTGTGTTTTTTATTGATATCGTGTCCCTATAAAAGTGATGCATTTTCACACATTATCATTAATGCCTATCAAGGCTAGGAATTGAGGTTCATTATGCAAACTCGTCAAAGCATTCATAGCGACCATGCCAAACAACTAGATACAGAAGGCCTGCGCCGCGAGTTTCTGATAGAAGAAGTTTTTAGCCCTAATAAACTGACGATGACTTATAGTCATATCGACCGAATTGTATTTGGTGGAATTATGCCGGTGGACTCTACACTCACTTTTTCTAATGAGTTAGGTAAGTCTTTTGGTGTCACCTATTTCCTAGAGCGCCGTGAATTAGGCCTTATTAATATTGGTGGCGCAGGTGTGATTACGGTTGATGGTACAAACTATGAAGTGGGCAAAGCAGAAGCCCTTTATGTAGGAAAAGGTGCTCGTGATGTCAGCTTTAAGAGTGTTGACTCTGCTCATCCAGCTAAATTCTATTATAACAGCGCGCCTGCACATACCACTTACCCAACACGTAAAATCACACAAGATCAGGCTTCTCCTGAAACATTAGGGGATGCAAGCACCAGTAATCGCCGTACTATTTATAAATATTTAGTTCCTAACGTATTACCGACCTGCCAATTAGTAATGGGTATGACTCAGCTAGAGGAAGGTAGTCTTTGGAATACCATGCCTTGTCATACACATGAACGCCGTATGGAAGTCTATTTCTATTTCAATATGAAAGATGATGCAGCGGTATTCCATATGATGGGTAAACCAGATGAAACTCGCCATTTATTAGTTCATAACGAACAAGCCATTATTTCACCAAGTTGGTCTATTCACGCAGGTGTTGGAACACAAGCTTATACCTTTATTTGGGGTATGGTGGGTGAGAATCAGGTCTTTAGCGATATGGATCACGTTGCGGTGCGCGATCTGCGCTAATCAGATAAATGTATTACTCATAATAAAGTAGCCACCAAGTATATGAATTGGTGGTACATATTTCCTATATTCGAGGTAATGGTATGATCCTGAATGCATTTGATCTGAAAGGTAAAGTCGCCATTGTAACTGGCTGTAATACAGGTTTAGGCCAAGGTATGGCATTAGGGCTTGCTCAAGCTGGTTGCGATATTGTGGGGATCAACCTTGTTGAACCGACAGAGACTATCGCTGAAGTAGAAGCACTTGGTCGTCGTTTTTTAAGTTTGCAAGCTGATGTGAGTAAAACGAACGAGTTGCCGGGGCTGGTGGATAAAGCCGTCGCTCATTTCGGACACGTTGATATTTTAGTCAACAATGCCGGTATCATTCGTAGAGAAGATGCGATTAATTTTACAGAGAAAGATTGGGATGATGTTATGGATCTCAATATTAAAAGTCTCTTTTTCATGTCACAAGCAGTGGCTAGAAAATTTATCGCTCAAGGCACTGGTGGTAAAATTATTAATATTGCATCAATGCTCTCATTCCAAGGTGGCATACGTGTGCCGTCTTATACCGCATCTAAAAGTGGCGTTATGGGCGTAACCCGTTTGTTAGCAAACGAATGGGCAAGTAAAGGCATTAACGTGAATGCTATCGCTCCGGGCTATATGGCAACAAATAACACCGCAGCTCTGCGTGCTGATGAAGAGCGTAATGCGGCTATTTTAGAGCGTATTCCGGCTGAGCGTTGGGGCGTTCCTAGTGACATGATGGGGCCTGTTGTTTTCTTAGCATCTTCGGCTTCTGATTATGTTAATGGTTATACCATCGCAGTTGACGGTGGTTGGCTAGCGCGTTAATACGCTATTGTTGAAGAAGGCGCCCAAAGGCGCCTTTTTTCGTTGAGCTGTGATAAGGGGGTTGCATGTTTTTTGAAAATTATTGGTTTGCCCAAGGTATTGGTGTTCTGGGGTGCCTTATTGGTGCAACTGCCTTTATGCAACGACAAGATAGCAAACTGAGATTTCAGCTCACGCTCAATGGCCTTTTGATGTCTATTCATTTCTTTTTGATAGGCTCAACAGTCGGAGCTATTAACTGTTTACTTTGTGCAATCCGAAATTGGGTATCGGGCTATTCGCGTAATATTGGGATCATGTTGATCTTTATTGCTTTAGCATGGTTTTTAGTGATCCCAAAAATCATCCATCCAATACAATTCTTAACGTTATTAGCGACGACATTAACAACCTATGCACTATTTCGCTTTAACGGTATTGTGCTTAGATTGTGTATGTTAACCAGTACGTTATGTTGGTTAACGCATAATATTTGGGCAGGTTCAATTGGTGGAATAGCACAAGAAAGCCTTTTCTTAGTTGTGAATAGCCGAACTATTTTTAAGCTCTATAAGGCGAAATTACAGGATTCGTGATGACAGAGATAAATAAAAAAATCCATTAATATATTATTAATGGATTTTCATTATAAACAAAGAGTTAGGTTTGATTTTTAAATGTTTTCAGCCAAGACATTGGTGTCTGTGTAGCTAAAAGGGTAGTCGTGGAAACCTAATCCAGCAGAAATATTTGCTGCTGCTTCATGTAATTGCGCGATTAACGCAACTTTATTCTCTTCTTGGAAACGAATTAAAGGTAGAGATAAAGAGAGGCCGGCAATAATTCTGCCCATACGGCTATAAATAGGCACAGCAAAACAACGTAAGCCATGTTCCATTTCTTCTTTATCTTCTGCGTAACCTTGTTTGCGAACTTGTTCTAATTCAACAAGTAAAGCATCGATATCTTTCAGTGTGTATTTTGTGAAAGGTTCAAAAGTCACATTAGCCAAAATAGCGCGAATTTCCGTTTCTGGAAGCCAAGCCAGCATAATTTTACCTAGCCCAGTGCTATAAAGCGGACGGCGACGACCAATGCGAGAATACATCTGTAAATTGTATTCAGAGTCTATTTTATGCAGATAAACAATGCTGTCTTCGTCTAATGTACCGAGATGAAGCGTTTCTTTGGTTAGTTTTCCAAGGCGATACATTTGCTCATCAGCAAGTTTAATCAAGTCTTGGTTTTCAAGTGCTTTTGCGCCTAACTCAAATAATTTTAAGTTAAGAGAATACTTATCTGTTTCACCTTCTTGGGAAACATACCCTAACGTTTTCATCGTTTGTAAAAAACGATAGACGGTGCTTTTAGACATCATGATCCGCAAGGATAACTCTGTCACACCAATCACTTTTTCCTCGCCAAGTGCTTGTAATATAGCGAATACTTTGAGTACAGAGGAAACTGAATCAGGAGTGTTTTCTATTTCAGACATTGTGAGTCCTAAAAAATGATTTATTGTTTCATTATATTTGAAATGCTACAAAAATTATAGCGATTAGCGATGATGATTCAATAAGCTTAACGATTTTTCATCATGTAACGTGTTGCTAATCACAGTATTTTTAAATGAAAAATATCTAAATTTGATATTTTTTATGTGTGTATCACTTTGAATTTAAAGTAGATAGAGATAAATAGCCGTCATGGTTCTGTGTATGCTATTGGGTATCTGAGCACGCGATAACATGATGAGTACTTTATGGCTTTTTATGGATCTTCTTTAAACTTACTTTTTTATGCATTTTGAAAACAATGACAATATCACAAAATTAATGAAATGTTGTTTTAAATCTTTTTAATTGAATCAATTTAAAATAAAATGACATCATTGCTAATGTGAAAATGGAAAGCGCTATGGCTATCAATGTGGCTGTTATTGGCGAATGTATGATTGAACTATCCGAAAATCAGGCGAGTATTGTACGCCATTTTGGAGGAGATACTCTTAATACTGCTGTTTATTTGACTCGCGCAAATCCTAATTTATCTGTTCATTATGTAAGTGCGTTAGGTACAGATCCAATGAGTAGTGCCATGTTAGAGCAATGGCAAAAAGAAGGCGTACATACTGAATTAGTCCAGAGATTAGACAATAAATTACCCGGACTTTATCTCATAAACACGGATAACCAAGGAGAGCGTACCTTCCATTATTGGCGTAACGATGCTGCCGCGCGATATTGGTTACGATCACCAAAAGCCCCAATGATTTGTCAGCAACTGCTTGATTTTGATTATATCTATTTAAGTGGTATCAGCTTGGCGATTTTATCTCCGGAAGATAGAGAACTGCTTTTACAGCAATTAGCTAAGTGTCGAGAAAAGGGTGTGAAAATCGCCTTTGATAATAATTACCGCGCAAGATTATGGGAAAGTCTCGATGCAGCGCAAAAAACCTATCAAGCTGTTTTGTCACTCACTGACTTGGCTTTTCTCACATTAGACGATGAATTTCTTCTTTGGGGGGATAGCGAAGAAGCACAATGTGTGTCTAGAACGATTGAATTTGGTGTTGGGGAAATCGTTATTAAAAAAGGCGCAGAACCTTGCCTCATTATACAGCAAGGACATTGTGATGAAGTTCCCGCCATAAAACTCGATAAGCAAAGTGTGATTGATACAACCGCTGCAGGTGATTCATTCAGTGCAGGTTATCTTGCTACGCGATTAGCGGGTGAGTCAGTTGTGATGTCTGCGCGTTATGCACACTTACTTGCAAGTACGGTTATTCAACATCGTGGTGCGATTATCCCAATAGTCGCGATGCCACATTCCTCAATAAAAGCGCCACTTATTCATTCAACGAGACACACTATGTCAACATTACTTGAACAACTTTCGGCACTAAAAATTATTCCTGTTATTGCAATTAAAAATGCAGATGATGTTGTCGCATTAGGTAAAGCATTAGTTGAAAACGGTATGCCGAGTGCTGAAATAACTTTTCGTACTCCTGCGGCTGCAGAAGCTATTCGACAGTTAAGAAATGAATTTCCGAAAATGATCATTTGTGCAGGTACAGTATTAACGAAAGCACAGGTTGATCAGGCAATCGAAGCCGGTGCGGATTTTATTGTGAGTCCAGGATTTAACCCTCGCATTGTGCAATATTGCCAGCAAAGAGGCATTCCTATTATTCCGGGTATTAACACACCAAGTTTAGTTGAAGAGGCAATGGAATTAGGCATCAAGCTATTGAAGTTTTTCCCGGCAGAACTTTCAGGCGGTATTGGCATGCTCAAAGCGTTGAGTGCTGTTTATCCTGTTTCTTTTATGCCGACAGGCGGAGTTAATGCCAACAATGTGAAAGATTACCTCGCATTACCTCGAGTTGTTGCTTGCGGTGGTACATGGATGGTGCCTTCAGATCTCGTTGATAATCAAAAATGGGAAGAAATAGGCGCTCTTGCTAAAGAAGCAATGGCAGCTTTGTAATTAAATTTAAACACGGATTTAAGAGGGTAACCTGATGATCACTGGAAATTTAAAGCAACTCGATGCAACAATGCTGCCGCCTGCACTGTTAAAATTACTTACTCAAAAAGAGTTATCGTTAAACGCTTTGCAAGAGAAGAGTGAAGGGACATATAACATTATTAATAATGATGTTTTTTATATTATTTCCACACCGACTACTGATCGTGAAGAAAACTTAAAAAGTGAGTTTCATGATCATTATCTTGATATTCAAGTTGTGCTTAAGGGGCAAGAGATGATCTCTACTAGCACAACGATTACTTATCCTCATCAATATCAAGAGACAAAACCAGATCTGATTTTCTTAGATAATCCACCTATTACGACACGTTTATTGCTCGATACCGGCGATTTTGCGATTTTTTATCCCGGAGAAGTTCATCGACCTACTTGTCAGGTACATGCTTCGCAAAAAATTAAAAAAGCGGTTTTTAAAATCAGCAAAACATGGCTGGCAACCCAGTAATAATAACTAGGATCTTCATCCTATTATTCCCCATTCTAAATATGATTATCGGCTACTTTCCTGCTTAATAAGTAGCCGATAATTCAGATTTCAAGCGAGTTTGTAGTTTATTCCAGAATATATATTTTCTATTTTTTTACCATTAAATTACCTTTTTTAGATAATTTAATACTATTTTATCAATAGGTTATTGTATTTATAAAATTAAAAATATAAAAGTGGTAATCTATTTTCAAAAAATAGGAACGCCATTTCATTTTCTTGAATTCGATCACTGAAATATCGTCAAATTCAAGTAGGATTAACACTATCAAAATACGCAAACCCATAAGGGGTTCACATGCATACAATGAATGTTTTGCCTAAGTTATCTCTTATCAGCACCGTTGTAGTCGCTAGTCTTTTTTTAGCGGGATGTGGTGAAGATGACAAAACAGATAGTCCTGTTATTTTGAAAACGGCTTTTAACCAATCTGAAAAAAATCCTCAATACAAAGCATTGGAAGATTTTAGTCAAAAATTAGAAGCTGCTACGGGGGGTAAATATAAACTCGAAATTCATCCTAATGAATTATTGGGTGACCAACGTGCTGCTCTTGAATTAGTTCAATCAGGTGCCATTCAATTGGCCGTGGTTGCCAATCCCCTTGTTGAAAACTACAACAAAAACTTCTCTGTTCTGGCGATGCCTTATATCTATAACGACTCAGAACACCAAAGAAAAGTTTTTACAGGTGATATGTTAGATGGCCTATTTAGCTCAACCAAAGGAAATGGTTTCGAGGTACTTACTGCCTATACCGCAGGTGCTCGTAGTATGTATGTGAAAGGAACACCGGTTAAAACACCTGAAGATATGAAAGGAAGAAAGATCCGAGTCATGCAATCTGACACTATGGTGAAAATGTTGTCTTGCATGGGTGGAACAGGTGTTCCTATGGGACAGGGTGAAGTTTATTCCGCTATCCAACAAGGTGTTCTTGATGGTGCTGAGAATAATGAAATCACTTATGCTGACTTAAAACAGTATGAAGTTGCACCGAATTTCTCTTATACCCGTCACGTCATGGTTGCCGACTTACTTATCGCGAATGAAGCATTCTTAAATAAGATGAGCCCTGAAGATCAGGCAACTTTCCGTAAGTTAGCGAAAGAAAGTACGGTTACTGAGTTTAATTTATTTAACCAAGCGTTAGACACTGCTCGACAATCTGCTATTAGCCAAGGTGCAACATTTACTGAGGTTGATATCAAGCCATTCCAAGAGCGTTGTAAACCGCTGCAAGAATCGATGCTGACCACACCAGAACAGAAAGATATCTACAATAAGATCCGCGCATTAGCCAACTAATGCCGTTTGTTGCAAGGGGCTAAGTTTTTAGCCCCTATTATAAGGATCAACCATGGAACCTTCAGAGAAATTACCCTCTTCAAACGACTCTAATACGCCTGTTGCAAAAAAGGATTTTTATACTTTTTTAACAAGCATTAAGCTAAAAATAGATACCATCGTCGCTTATTTTTGTATTTTTCTTGTGGGTTTAATGACGATATTGGTGACTTACCAAGTGGTGACTCGTTACCTATTTAACGATCCTAGTGCAGTCAGCGAAGTGCTTTCTCGCTACCTATTTATCTGGTTAATTTTGATTGGTAGTGCTTATGTATTTGGATTACGTGAACATATCGCGATTACGTTTATGCGTGATCGAATGCCCTATAAAGTTCGTATTTGCCTTGAAATTTTAGGTGAGTTTGCCACAACTGCTTTTGTGTTATTGGTACTCACTATTGGTGGTTACATCGGTATGAGCCGCCAAATGGGACAACTTGATTCGGCACTGCAAATCCCTATCGGGGTTATCTATGCAGCTATACCTATAAGCGGTGTTCTCTCTGTTTTCTATTGCTTATATAACCAATATGGATTGGTTAGACAACTTTCTTCAAAGCAAAAGGTGTAACCATGGATATTGCAATTGTTGTTGCCCTAGTCATGTTTATTGGTGCATTCCTTCTCTTATTTATTGGTACACCAATCAGCGTCAGTATTGGACTCTCTTCTTTCTTCGCTATGGCAATGATATTGCCTTTTGATGGCGCTATTTTAACATCAGCTCAACGCGTGTTTGTGGGGCTAGACTCTTTCGCTCTGTTAGCCATTCCGTTCTTTATTCTGGCGGGTAACTTAATGAATAACGGCGGTATCGCTATTCGCTTAATTAACTGCGCTAAGTTAGTCAGTAACTTTTTACCGGGACCTTTAGCGCAAACTAACGTTGTTGCCAATATGCTATTTGGCTCAATCAGTGGCTCTGGTGTTGCTTCTGCGGCTGCGATTGGCGGCATTATGTCCCCAATCCAAAAGAAAGAAAATTACGATCCCGCTTTTAGTGCTGCGGTTAATATTGCATCAGCACCAACGGGTATGTTAATTCCACCAAGTAACACACTGATTGTTTATGCCACTGTTGCAGGAAGTGTTTCGATTACAGCTCTGTTTATGGGTGGCTATATTCCCGGCATTTTATGGGGACTGGGTGTGATGTTAGTGGCAGGTTTTATTGCTAAACGTCGCGGCTATGTTGCTGAAAAAAATACCATGAAAGGACAAGCGTTTAAGCTCGTGCTTGATGCTGTTCCTAGCTTAATGATGATTGTGGTTGTTATCGGTGGGATCTTAGGTGGTATTTTTACTGCAACAGAAGCTTCAGCCATTGCAGTTGTGTACTCTTTAATCTTAGGTATGTGTTATAAAAATATCAAAATAAACCATTTGCCTGCTATTTTCTTAGCCACCGCAAAAATGACGGCAATTGTTATTTTGATGCTTGCAACATCATCCATTATGTCTTGGGTAATGGCATTTACTAAAATACCTGCCATTATCGCATCAGGCTTACTCTCTTTTACCGATAGTTTCTTAGTTATTTTACTGATTATGAACTTAGTTTTACTGTTGGTTGGTACCTTTATGGACCCAACACCCGCAGTGTTAATCTTTACCCCAATCTTCCTACCGATTTGTGCTCAATTTGGTATGGACCCTGTTCAATTCGGTATCATGATGGTGTTTAACCTTTCATTAGGTACGATAACACCGCCAGTAGGTCCTATTTTATTTACCGGTTGTAAGATAGGTGAAATTAAGATTGAAGGTGTAATTAGACCGCTATTGCCTTTCTTTGCCGTAATTATTCTTGTGTTGTTATTAGTGACATATATTCCTGCAATTTCTATGTTCTTACCTCAAGCAATGGGATTGGTTGGGTAATATTGATAAAACTGCTAGGGGAAAAAAGTAATATAAAGTATCCAAAATAAAATAAGCCGATAATAAAAAGCTGTTATAAAACAAGAAAAAAGAGAGGGTCATTTGACCCTCTCTTTATGTTTAATAAGCTGTTTTTATCGGGGATCTGTTTAGCCAATCAATCCATGAATTAAAATAATACCGATACAAATTGGACCAATATAACGCCACACCAGTAATAAGCTTTGACGTTTTAATCCAGTGATATTTTCAGGAATAAATGCATTCGCTCTACGTGACCAACCAAAGATCAAACACATTGCAATACCAAACAGTGGCATCAAAATATTGGAAGTCAGGTAATCCAACAAATCAAAGACTGTTTTACCCCCTAATGTCACATCACTCATCGGACCGAAAGATAATGAAACTGGAATACCCATCAGCATAATTGAGGCGGTAACGACTAATCCAGCACGACGACGAGTCCACTGAAAACGCATCTGCACATAAGCCACGATATGCTCGAGTAATGAAATTGCAGAGGTTAACGCCGCCATTAATAACAAGACAAAGAAAGTCACTGCTAAAATATTACCGCCGGGTAAGTTGGCAAAGTAAACTGGCATCGTCATAAAGGTTAAACCGGGACCTGCATTTGGCTCTAAGCCTGCGGCAGATAATGCAGGGAAAATCATTAATCCGGCAAGCACACACACCATACAAGATAAGATAACCACCCACATACTGGAGTTAGCGATACCTTTGTTGTCCGCTAAATAAGCACTGTAAGTGATATGAATACCTAAACCGATAGACAGTGAGAAGAAGGCTAATCCTAACGCATCTAATACGCCTTGTGGGGTTAACTTACTAAAATCAGGGTATAAAAATAATTTTAAACCTTCAGAAGAACCGGGTAAGCTGATGCCAACAATAATCAATAAAATCATGATGATAAATAACATCGGCATCATGATTTTAACGGCTTTTTCTAATCCACGTTGTACACCTGCTAAAACCACGAAACAGGTTAATCCAGCAAAGGCAAGGTGAGCCAAAATAGGCCATAAAGGATCACTAATAAAGCGGGTAAAAATACCGGTTAATTCAGCGCTATCGGTAATATTCAACTGCCCTGTTGCTGCCATAACGGTATAGCCAATTGTCCAACCACCGACAACACTATAGAAGCTATAAATACACCAAGAGCTGAATACACCAATAACGCCAATGATGACCCAATTGCGTCCCATCATTCTTTTAAATGCGTTAACGGCTTCAGCATGTGTGCTACTGCCTAAAATATTCTCAGCCAGTAATACCGCAAGCCCGATAACAAAACTAAATAACAAGAAGACAATTAAAAATGCGCCACCGCCATTATTGGCTGCGACATAAGAAAACTTCCAAATTGCGCCAATGCCGATTGCAGAGCCAGCGGCTGCTAAGATATGACCGACTCGTGATGTCCATTGTTGGCTCATTTTGCCCCCTGTGTTATCGAATGAGTGATAGAGGCTATTGCCATGCAGTGGCTTATTGGTAAGGCGTTGTAACTCATCATCCTAATGGTGAAACTAAACATCATAGAAACTCCCCTAAAAAACAGTTCCACCAGTAGGGGCACAACAAAAAGCCACCTTACTGGTGGCTTTTGCAAAAAAATGAACGTGCTCGGCCACCTAACGAAGGAGTAGTAGGTTTAGGCCTAAGAGTCGGTTGTTGGTGTTCATATTCATCTTTTTGCTCTTTATTGAAATGGATATAATCGCAATGCAATATGAAATATTGTTTTTCAAAATGCGTATTTATTATTTATATCATAAATTCAAACTAAAGAAATAAATTTTATTAGAATTCAGTATTAATTTTTATTTCTAAATGTTTCGCTGATGCTAATTGCTTAATTCCGTAATAAATTAGCCCTATTTGTGCAAAGTGAGCACCGACAAAAATGACGAAACGATTATCAAATATTATTTTGTTTTTGTATCTCATTGATTATAAATTGAAAATTAATTGGCATAATTCCTGCTTAGTTGAACGTTCTTTATGACTCTTTTACTCCCTAGTTAGGGGAAAGGATATCAAATGAACAAAATCAACTCCGTCTGTCCTTACTGTGGCGCTGGCTGCAAAATCAATCTCTGTGTCGAAAATGGTCGCATAATCAAAGCTGAAGGTGCCAATGGTGTCACCAATCAAGGAGAACTTTGCTTAAAAGGGCTCTATGGTTGGGATTTTCTTAATGACAATAAACTTCTGACAGCCAGAATACATGAACCCATGATCCGCCGACAAAAAGGGGCTGATTTTGAAATTGTGAGTTGGAATGAAGCGATTCAATATACGGCAAAAAAATTACTGGAAATAAAAGAAAAATACGGTGCGAAATCCATCATGTGTACAGGATCTTCTCGAGGTACAGGGAATGAAACCAATTTTGTGATGCAAAAGTTTGTTCGTGCAGTATTGGGTAATAATAATGTCGATTGCTGTGCACGTGTTTGTCATGGACCTTCTGTTGCAGGTTTACAAGAGACATTAGGCAATGGTGCCATGAGTAACTCTATTGCTGATATTGAAGATTCAGACTGTTTATTAGTCTTTGGTTATAACTGTGCTGATTCTCACCCTATTGTGGCGCGTCGGGTTGTAAAAGCGAAACAAAAAGGTGCAAAAATTATCGTTTGCGATCCTCGTAAAATCGAAACAGCCAAAATTGCTAATCAATATTTACCATTAAAAAATGGGACAAATATGGCGTTAGTCAATGCATTTGCGTATACGCTAATTGATGAAGATCTTTATGATAAAGATTATGTCAGCCGCTATACCGAAGGTTTCGAAGAATATAAAAAACAACTCGCAGATTATAGCCCTGAAGCAGTACAAGATATTGTCGGTATCCCAGCCATTGAAATCCGTAAAGCAATGCGCACTTATGCAGGAGCTAAAACAGCAACTATTATGTGGGGCATGGGAGTAACGCAATTTGGTCAAGCAGTTGATGTCGTCAAAGGGTTGTCTGGTCTTGCGCTATTAACGGGTAATTTAGGTAAATCGCATGTTGGCGTCGCACCAGTTCGTGGACAAAATAATGTTCAAGGTGCTTGTGACATGGGTGTTTTACCTAACATGTTCCCAGGATATCAATATGTCACTGATGAAAATACGCGTCAGAAATTCGCTAAGGCTTGGAATATTCCTGTTGAACAACTTGATCCTGAAGTGGGATATCGTATTACTGAAGTACCTCATTTAGCGATTGAAGGTAAAGTGAAAGCTTACTACATCATGGGTGAAGATCCTCTTCAAACAGAAGCCGATTTAGGCTTAGTAAGAAAAGGCTTTGAAGCCCTCGATTTTGTCGTAGTTCAAGACATCTTTATGACAAAAACCGCAGAGCAAGCCGACGTGATTTTACCGTCAACCAGTTGGGGTGAACATGCAGGTATTTTTACCTGTGCAGATAGAGGTTTCCAACGTTTTGAAAAGGCCATTGAAGCACGTGGCAATGTAAAACGTGACTGGGAAATCATTAGTTTACTCGCCACTGAAATGGGCTACCCGATGTCTTATGAAAATAATGAAGAGATCTGGAATGAAGTCCGAGCATTATGCCCACTCTTCTTTGGCGTCACTTATGAAAAATTGGCGGGTTTAGCGCATATTCAATGGCCTTGTACTGATATTGAAGATAAAGGGACACCTTATTTATATTCAGGTAACCAATTCACCACACCATCTGGTAAAGGCCAGTTATTCGCGACACCTTGGCGAGCACCTGCTGAATTACCAGATGCCGATTATCCAATGATCTTATCTACAGTGCGTGAAGTGGGGCATTATTCTTGTCGCTCTATGACGGGTAACTGTAAAGCCTTGGCATCACTTGCGGATGAACCGGGTTATGTTCAAGTCCACCCAGAGATTGCTAAAGAAGCGGGTATTCGTGATCAAGAAATTGTCTGGGTTGAATCACGTCGAGGTAAGGTGATGTCTCGTTGCAATGTAAATGAGACAATCAATAAACAAGCGATTTATATGACTTATCAATGGTGGATTGGGGCATGTAATGAGCTGACTCAAGATAATCTTGATCCTGTCTCTAAAACACCTGAAACTAAATATTGTGCAGCTAAAGTGATAAAAATTGCCGATCAAAAATGGGCAGAAAGCCAAGTTTCTCAACACTATCATACAATGAGAAGCCGCTTAATTAATTTAGTGGAGCAAGCAAAAACAGCGGCACATTAAGTTAAGCGTTGATTTAAAATAGAAATGGAGGCAATTAAGCCTCCATTTTTTCTCACATCTACTTTATAGAAGTAAAAGCAGTGTATTATTTTTGATTTACTTTGCTTTCTGCTTCTTTTTTCTCTTCTTCTAAAATCTCACGATACCAACGCGGGTGATGTTTTTTCGCCCAACCTCGAGTTACCCAACCTTCAATCATGCTACGAATCGAACCTTTTACCCAGAACGCGGCATAAGCATGAACAAACACCGTTATGATAAGCAAAATAGCTGACAATGAGTGAGCCAGTAAGGCAATGCGAATAACAGGGATAGAGAAATAGTCCGCGAAATAAGGACGCCAAATCATGATACCGCTAATGGTAAGCACGATAAGGCTGATACTTAGCGTCCAATAAATTCCTTTTTGACCCAAGTTATAATGCCCGATATCGCCGGCTTCTTCGTTTTGTAGCACTTTATGGATATTTTTTGCCCACACTAAGTCGTCTTTATCAACAAAGTTATGTTTTAAGTATCTAAAAAACATAAAGATAAAGAAGAACACCATCGCAACACCCGTGAATGGATGTAGTAAGCGCGAAAGTTGAGGTGTGCCTAAAATATTCATAAACCAGTTTAGAGATGGAAAGAAAAAACCCAATCCGCTAAAGGTAGTAAAGATAAAGAAAATCGCCACAACCCAGTGATTAATACGCTCTGAGGCAGTATGACGAAGGATTTTATCGCTTTTCTTCTTCATTATTTCTGCTCCTCTTTATTCACTGAATTTTGTGATGCTTCCATCTCTTTTTGTGCCTCTTCTTCATCTTCTTCTGTGGCGTGGTTAGGGCCAATACCTAAGTAATGGAATATTGCACCTGCAAAGGTGGCTGCAAAACCAACTGCCGCTAATGGTTTCCAAATACCTTTCCAGAATTTAACTGTTGAGCTAATTTCTGGGTTTTCTGGTAAGCCATGATATAAATTAGGTCTATCTGCATGATGAAGTACATACATAACGTGAGTTCCGCCAACCCCTTGAGGATCGTATAAACCTGCTTTGTCATAGCCTCGGGTATTGAGTTCTGCAACACGCTCGTTTGCAAGGTGAGTCATCGCTTCTTTAGAGCCAAAATGAATTGCCCCTGTTGGACAGGTTTTTACGCAAGCTGGCTCTTGACCGACTTCAACACGATCAACACACAGTGTGCATTTGTAAGCACGGTTATCTTCTTCATTAATACGAGGAACATCAAAAGGGCAGCCTGCAATACAATAACCACAACCAATACAATGCTCTGATTGAAAATCAACAATACCGTTAGCATACTGAACAATGGCACCTTCTGCGGGACACGCTTTTAAGCAGCCCGGATCAGCGCAGTGCATACAGCCATCTTTACGAATTAGCCACTCTAACTTGCCGTTTTCTTCAACTTCAGAAAATCGCATCACGGTCCACGATTTAGCGGTTAAATCCATCGGGTTATCATAAACACCGACGTTAAGACCGACTTTGTCACGAATATCGTTCCATTCTGAACAGGCAACCTGACAGGCTTTACAGCCAATGCAGGTCGTCACATCGATAAGCTTTGCTACTTCTTCTTTAAAGTCACGTACCTGTGGTGCTGGCGTGAGAGAATTGGTAGCAGAACGACGAATAATATCTTGAGATTGCAATGACATTAGTTTCCCCTTATGCCTTTTCGATATTGACTAAAAACGCCTTATATTCAGGTGTGAATGAGTTTGCATCACCCACAGATGGCGTTAATGTATTGGCAAGGAAACCTTTACGTGTTGCTCCCTCAAAGCCCCAGTGACAAGGAATACCGATAGTATCAACAACTTTGCCATTTATCGTTAGAGGTCTAATTCGCTTAGTCACCACGGCTTTGGCTTTGATATAGCCACGTTTAGCGCTGACTTTAACTTCATCACCTTGAACAATGCCTTTACGTGAAGCAAGTTGCTCACCAATCTCAATAAATTGATCGGGTTGTGCAATGGCATTAATTAATGAGTGTTTTGTCCAGTGACGGAACAATTCAGTAATTGAGTAGGTTGTTGCCACATAAGGGAATTCATCTGCTTTACCTAAATGTTCAGCATCGTAGCTGTATAAACGTGCAACAGGGTTACGAGAGACTTTCGGGTGCAGAATATTATCTTCTGTTGGCGATTCAAACGGTTCATAGAATTCAGGGAATGGACCATCAGCCATTTTATCAACAGCAAATAAGCGTCCCATACCCTCTGGTTGCATAATAAAGGGACCTACACCACTATTAGGCGCGGCATTACTATAATCTGGTACATCAGGGCCAATCCATTGATTACCATTCCATTTGATAAGCTGACGTTTTGCATCCCAAGGTTGACCTTGTGGATCAACAGATGCGCGGTTATATAACACACGACGGTTTTGCGGCCACGCAAAAGCCCAACCCGGTGTACAACCTAGCCCTGAAGGATCGGCGTTATCGCGGTTCGCCATTTGGTTGCCTTTTTCAGTCCAACAACCGGAATAAACCCAACAGAAACTTGCCGTTGAGCCATCTGATTTCAGTTGATGGAAACCATCAAGTTGTTGTCCTTTTTTAAACAACAATTTGCCTGTTTCATCAAAGATATCTTGCATGGCTTGACCATTCGCTTCTTTCGCCACTTCTTCGGGTTGCGGATCGTAAGGGTCAACGTAGTTCCAAGAAAGATTCATGATAGGCTCAGGGCAAACACCGCCTTCTTCACGATAAAGCTCGCGTAGACGCATCAATAAATGCCCTAAAATTTTACCATCGTGCCATGCTTGTGCTGGTGGTTTCGCGCCCGCCCAGTGCCATTGTAGCCAGCGACCTGAGTTTGCAATCGAGCCATTTTCTTCAGCAAAACATGATGAAGGTAAACGGAAGATTTCAGTTTGAATATCTTTTGGTGAGACTTCATTCATCTCGCCGTGGTTTTGCCAAAAATTAGAAGATTCAGTCACGAGTGGATCAATGACAACCATATATTTCAGCTTGGCTAATGCGGCGCTACATTTATTTTTATCGGCAAAAGCGGCTAATGGGTTAAAACCTTGAACGATATAACCATTCATTTTTCCATCGATCATCAATTGGGTTTGCGCCATGATGTCGTAGCTTTTATCCCATTTTGGTAACCAGTGATAACCCCATTCGTTTTGTGCCGTTGCGTGCTCACCCCAGAAGCTTTTTAGTAAGCTAATAAAGAAATCAGGGGTTCTTTTCCAGTAGTTAACTTGGTCTGCAACTACGGTTTTTGGTGTAACTTGAGATAAATAAGTCTCTAACGATGTCTGTTTTTCATTAGGCAGGGGCATATAGCCCGGTAGGTTTAATGATAATAAACCCAAATCGCTATAGCCTTGGATATTAGAGTGCCCACGTAATGCATTCACACCGCCACCCGGCATACCCACGTTACCTAATAATAGCTGGATCATACCTGCTGCACGGATAGTTTGAGCACCGCCAGTATGGTGTGTCCAACCGAGGGCATACAAAATAGTTGAGGTTCTGTCTTTTACACTGGTGGAAGCAAGAGCTTCACAGATATAGGTGAAATCTTCTAAAGGTGTACCACAAAGTGTAGTAACAATTTCAGGGGTATAACGTGAAACGTGCTGTTTTAAAAGATTCCACACACAACGAGGATGTTGCAGTGAGTTATCTCTTAATGCCAAACCATTCTCATCAAGTTCATAGTGCCATGAGGTTTTATCATAGCTTTGATTTTCTTTATCAAACCCACTGAACAGGCCTTCATCAAAGCTAAAATCTTTACGCACAATTAAAGAAGCATTGGTATAGGCTTTCACATATTCGTGCTGAATTTTATTGTGTTCAATAAGGTAATGAATAACACCTAATAAGAATGCAGTATCAGAGCCGGCACGAATAGGAGAGTAAAGGTCGGCAACGGCAGCACTACGGTTAAAACGGGGATCGACAACGATAACCTTCGCATTGTTCTTAATTTTAGCTTCGATAACCCATTTAAAACCGACAGGGTGTGCTTCAGCAGGGTTACCGCCCATGATCAGCACAACGTTAGCGTTTTTAATATCAACCCAGTTATTGGTCATTGCACCACGACCAAAGGTTGGCGCTAATGCTGCAACGGTTGGCGCATGGCAAAGTCTTGCCTGACAATCGATAGCAATCATGCCTAATGAACGAGAAAATTTATTATCTAAAATCCCAGTTTCATTACTAGCAGCAGAAGAACAAAGCATTCCAGTGGTAAGCCAGCGGTTAACTTCTTGCCCTTTTTCATTATGGGTAACAAAGTTTTCATCACGGTCTTTTTTCATCAGACGGGCGATTTTATCAATCGCTTCATTCCATGAAATGCGCTCCCACTTATCAGAGCTAGGTCTACGGTATTCAGGATATTTCAGGCGATTTTCACTGTGGATATAATCGACAAGCCCAGCACCTTTCGGACATAAAGAGCCACGGCTAACAGGGTGATCAGGATCGCCTTCAATGTGATAAATACTTTTATCGACATTCTTTGCACCATCCCCAAGGCTATACATCAAAATACCGCAACCCACAGAGCAATAAGTGCAGTTATTACGAGTCTCGACTGAACGTAATAATTTATATTGGCGAGCATTCGCAATAGATACTTCAGGTGCCAAGCCGAGTAATGCAGCAGATGTGCCTGCCATACCGCCAGCACAGATCTTAAAGAAAGACCTACGACTGATTTGCATCAGTGTCTCCTTGATAAATTGATAAATAACATCCGTCCCGGGCGTTTAAAAAACGTCCAGTAAAGATACGATTTCATTTTTCAATCATTCAAGACAGACCTGAGTATCGTTTTGTGAACTCAATGTGATGAACTACTACTTAAAATGACGCTGGTGATTATAACGAGGAAAAAAAATAAATCCATACTAACAATGCGGATACAAAATATATTAAAAAATAACAATTTAGTTTGATTTCCATCATGTTAAATAACCAATTTTTCAATTAACACACAAGATAAAAATGAGCATTTAACCGATTAAAAAGGCTCTTGAAATAAAACTCCATTTTTACCTGTGTCATGAAATTTTTTTACTGTAAAAGAATTAACATTATATTCTGCATAAAATCTCAATAATAATTTATTGAGACTGTTTTCTATTCTATTGTCAGATTTTTATTCCTAAATTTGATTTAAAGAAAGTTGTAAAAATATAAGATTAAAAAATAGACATTTTGATCGCCTTCACAATTCAGAAAAGATCGATTTGAAGTTTAACTCCGAAAATAATTATATATTGGAGTGATATTTAAGATACAAGAAAAACCCCTACTTGATGACAATAATAAGAGCTAATAAGTATGAACAGAATAAAGAAAATATCTTACTCCTGTCTTTCTGTAATGCTAGTGTCGGCAATATTCACGTCTACTAGTTTTGCAGAAAAACTGCCTAATTTACCTGTAACATTTAAAAGTGGTGCTGGAACAATCAGCGAAAATGTTATTTATGTTGGTTTAGGTACAGCGGGAAAATCATGGTATAAGCTTGATCTCAATCGTTCGACAAAACAATGGGAAAGAATAGCAGACTTTCCTGGAACACCAAGAGATCAATCTATTGCTCTAGAATTAAATAATGATATTTATATTTTTGGTGGAGCAGGAAAAGAAAATGAAAATAGCGAAACAATTAGTGCGCTTACAGATGTTTATCGCTATTCACCAAAAGAAAATAAATGGGAAAAGGTCAACACTCGAGCACCTTATGGATTAGTAGGGCATACGGGAGTTAATATTAATAATGATCAAGCTATTATTCTTGGTGGAGTTAATCAACAAATCTTTGACGGTTATTTCGTTGATTTAAATCGTACTAAATTGAATGAATCTGAAAGTAAAAAAATCATTAGTGATTATTTTAATAAGCCAGCTGAAGGTTATTTTTTCAATCGAAATATAATGGAATATAATGCTGAAAATAATCAATGGCGATTATTAGGTACTACGCCATTTAATGGAACAGCAGGCTCTGCATTAGCTTATGATGGCAATAAAATCACTTTAATCAATGGTGAAATAAAGCCAGGGTTACGCACCAGTGAAGTGCAAACCGCCACATTAAAAAACAATCAATTACAATGGAATTCTGTTGCTCAGAAATTACCCGATCCTATGTCTAATCAGCCGCAAGACGGTTTAGCTGGTGCGTTTGCCGGTTACAGTATGCACACTTTACTTGTTGCTGGCGGGGCGAATTTTCCGGGAGCTCAGGCAAACTATTCACAGCAACATTACTTTGCACATCAAGGATTAGAAAAGACATGGCATAAAGAAATTTATGGCTTTATTAATAATCAATGGAAAATCATTGGTGAATTGCCTCTTCCTCTTGGTTATGGCATTACTGTTTCACATGATAATTCACTTTATTTAATTGGAGGCGAAACAAATAAGGGTGAAGCTGTTAATTCAGTTATTACTTTAACGATGAAAGATAAACAATTAATTATTGAATAATCTCTTCCTAAATATAAATTAAAATAATTCATAAAGATCTCCTTTGCTAATTCAGGGGATCTCACCTTTTTGGAAAAATATTATGCTAAATAAAAAGAAGAAACTTTTATTGTCATGCTGTACTTTATTAATGTCATCTCAATTATATGCGACTACATTAGACTTTCGTCATGAATATGCAGACTCTACTCGAATTAATAAAGATAGAGTTGCATTTATTCACTCTTTTTCAAATGGTGTTGGTTTCTATATTGATGCTAGCGTTAAATCGGGGGGTGTAGATGGTGAGAAAGATAAACTGTTTAGTGATGTTGTTAATAATGCTATTGAAATGGGATTAAGTTATAACTATAAACTAAATAATCATATTACATTACAGCCTGGTCTTATTTTTGAAACTGTAACAGATACTTCTATATATAAACCCTATTTAAAAGCACAATATAACTTTGATAATGGGTTATATATTGCAGGACGTTATCGTTTTGATTATGCCCGTAAAACAAAACAAGGTGTTGATGATGAAAAAACAAATCGTCTTGATGGTTTTATAGGTTATAAATATAACAAATTTAAAGTGGAATATGATTATACTCAAATGTATAGCGACGCCATAAAATATGATAATAAAAAACGCAATTATGAGCATAACGTCGCTTTCTCTTATCAAATCAACAGTACTTTCACACCTTATATTGAAGTTGGCAATATGGCTGTAAGCCCTCTTAGTGATGCTCGCCAGACACGTTATCGAGTTGGGTTGCAGTTTCATTTCTAATTTAAGTTAAGTAATGCGGAATAAAAAAGAAGAAGAGTGGTGGAAACATCACTCTACTTTTATTTTATTTATTTATCAGTAAGTTGTGAGTCATTGATTATTGTTTGATCTTCTTCACAAATTACTGTTTCTCTGGTTGAGAAATTAAACTCCGTAAAATACTATAATTTGGAGTTACATTTCAAAAGAAGAGAACAGTGAGTTCAAAATGGCGCTAATTGAAAAGATGACTAAAGATATTCAACAAAAAGGTGGACTGATTGTGTCTTGCCAGCCTGTTGATAATAGCCCAATGGATAAGCCAGAGATTGTTGCTGCAATGGCTCAAGCCGCAGTAAATGCAGGAGCAATCGCAGTGCGTATTGAGGGAATTGATAATTTAAGAGCAACTCGTCCTCTTATTGATGTGCCGATTATTGGCATTGTGAAGCGTGATTTACCTGATAGCCCTGTAAGGATCACTCCGTGGCTTAGTGATGTTGATGACTTGGCTAAAGCGGGTGCCGATATTATTGCTTTTGATGGTACTGATCGTGTGCGTCCTGTACCAGTGAAAACACTATTAGAACATATTCATCGTTTAGGAAGATTGGCGATGGCAGATTGTGCCACCTTTGACGAAGGTATGTATTGCCAAGAGTTAGGCACTGAATTTATTGGTTCAACGATGTCGGGCTATACCGGTGGTGAGATACCAAAGCTACCTGATTTACAACTTGTCACCGCATTGGCTGAAAGAGGGTGCCGAGTGATTGCTGAAGGGCGTTATAACACACCAATGATTGCCGCAAGAGGAATGCAAGCTGGTGCTTGGGCTGTCACGGTAGGCTCTGCATTAACGCGCCTTGAGCATGTCTGTGATTGGTTTACTCAGGCATTAAAGTGGCAGCAGGAGTTAGATAAATGAATACATTAGCAATTGATATTGGAGGAACAAAAATTTCGGCGGCACTAATTAGTCGAGATAACCAATTGACACAACATACTCAGATAGCCACACCAGCAAGTGCATCACCAACGCAACTTTATAAAGCTTTAGTTGATATTACTACACCACTAAAAAGCTATGCAGATAGTGTTGCTGTCGCATCAACAGGGATTATTTGTAATGGCATTTTGACCGCATTGAATCCGGATAATTTAGGTGGACTAAAAGATTTTCCTTTAAAAGAAACACTCATCGCACTTACAGGATTGCCTTGTTGGCTACTCAATGATGCTCAAGCAGCTACATGGGCTGAATATGATCATCGTCGTGAAACGATTTCTGATATGGCATTTATTACTGTATCGACAGGTGTTGGTGGTGGCGTTATTCAACAAGGACAACTCTTTACAGGAAAACGAGGTATTGCAGGTCATTTAGGTCACACGCTTGCCGATCCTCATGGCCCACTTTGTGGTTGTGGTCGCTATGGTTGTGTTGAAGCCATCGCTTCTGGTCGTGCAATTGCGTCGCAAGCGACACAGGAGCTTGCTGGAAAAGATGCAAAAGCGATTTTTGCTGCCTTTCACCAGGGAAATTCACAAGCAAAATCAATTATTGAACGTTCAGCAAACACTATTGCAAATTTGGTGACCGATATTAAAGCCACAACGGATGCTGATTGTGTCGTTCTTGGTGGAAGCGTTGGGTTGGCAAAGGGATATATCGAACTCGTTCAAGCTGCCCAGATAAAGCAACCAGTTGCATTACAAGTGCCGATATTATCGGCTCACTATCATCATGATGCCGGGCTCTGGGGCGCTGTCCTTTGGGCTAGAGAGCAATAAAAAAACTGTCGTAAAACTTACCTTTTACCCTACATATGGCAGGACTAAAAAATGCAATTACATGATTTTGGTTTTATTAACTATGCAGTGCTGTTTGGTTATTTAGCAGCAATGTTACTCGTGGGTGTTTATTTCTCTAAACGCCAAAAAACAGCGGATGATTATTTTCGTGGAGGAGGTCGAGTTCCTGGTTGGGCTGCAGGGGTTTCTGTTTTCGCGACTACTTTAAGTTCTATTACTTTTATGTCGATCCCAGCAAAAGCTTATACCTCCGACTGGACTTTTATTATCGGGCAATATTTAGCTATCGCTATTTTGCCATTAGTTTTTTATTTTTATATTCCTTTCTTTAGAAAATTAAAAATCACTTCGGCTTATGAATATTTAGAAGCACGTTTTGATGTACGCAGTCGTTTATTTGCCAGCCTTTCATTTATGTTATTCCATATTGGTCGGGTTGCCATTATTACTTATTTAACTGTACTTGCTCTACGTCCTTTTATGGGTATCGATCCTGTTGTCTTAATCGTACTGATTAGCTTGCTCTGTATTATTTATACTTGGATGGGCGGCATTGAAGGTGTTATTTGGACAGACGTTATTCAAGGGTTATTACTTTCAGGTGGTGCAGTTCTTATTTTTATTATGATCTGCTTTAAAGTTGATGGTGGATTTACTGAGATTTTCACTGCAACATCACAAGCTGATAAATTCTTTCCTACGACTCAATTTCGTTGGAGTTGGACTGATAGCACCATTCCTGTTTTGATGATCGGTTTTTTATTCGCTAATATTCAACAGTTTACAGCAAGTCAGGATGTCGTGCAGCGCTATATTGTGACGGATTCCATTGAAGAAACAAAACGTACACTGATAACAAATGCAAAATTAGTTGCCATTATTCCTATCTTCTTCTTTGCTATTGGATCTGCCTTGTTTGTGTATTACAAACAGAATCCTAATTTTTTACCTGAAGGCTTTAATACAGGGGGGATTTTACCTCTGTTTATTGTGACTGAAATGCCTGTCGGTATTGCAGGATTAATTATTGCAGCTATTTTTGCAGCTGCTCAATCTAGTATTTCGAGTAGCTTAAACAGTATCTCAAGCTGTTTTAACTCTGATATTTACACTCGTTTAAGTAAATCTGAACGCAGCGCTGAACAAAAAATGAAAGTCGCAAGATTAGTCATTATTGTTGCTGGCGTCTTTAGTAGCTTGGCTGCAATTTGGTTAGTTTTATCTGATGAGTCCGAAATTTGGGATGCCTTTAATAGTCTGATTGGTTTAATGGGTGGCCCAATGACCGGTTTGTTTATGCTGGGTATTTTTGTCAAACGTGCAAATGCAGGTAGTGCAGTTGTCGGGATCATTGTCAGTATTATTGCAGTATTAGCTGCGCGTTATGGCAGTGATCTTAATTTCTTCTTCTACGGAGTGATTGGCGCGATGTCTGTTGTTATTGCAGGAACAATTACAGCACCGCTTTTCGCATCAGCAAAACAAATTTCATTAGATGATAGTGAAACATCAGGAAACTAATAGGGAAAAATCTATGTTATTTGGACACATATCAGATTTGGCTACAATGCCAGAAATGAATCCCGCATTGCGTGACGCGATGGAAAGAGCATTAGCGCTTGACCCTACTTCACTTGCTCCGGGTAGTTATAAAATCGATGGTGAAACGCTATTTATGAATGTAATGACGTTTGAAACACAGCCTCGTGAACAGAAGCGAGCTGAATTACACCAGCGTTATATTGATATTCAAATATTGCTTAGTGGTGAAGAAATTATTGATTTTGGTATACAGGGTTCTGCTCAAAATGTAACGCCTTATAATGAGGCTGATGATTATCAATTAACCGATACAATAATAGGTCAACAGACCTTAACGCTTTCATCAAGCATGTTTGCTGTTTTTATGCCTTATGAACCTCATAAACCGGGAATTTCGGCTGAAAAGGGTGCAAACACACTGAAGAAAGTCGTTGTTAAGTTAGATGTCACTGCATTGACTGACTAATAATTACTATTTTTATTAAGCGCTTTATTTCTGATGTATCAGTAAGTTGTATTCTGATGCTATTAAGGAATAAAGCGTTTTTTATTATCATATTATTGTATGAGCAAGGCTTTTTTTAACCTGTTGGAATTGGTACTCTTGTTGGCAGAATTTTTTTCCGTGTATCTTCTGCAACCAAGGATAATCTCCATGACAGAACAGGCAACGACTCGATTAAAGCCGGGTAAAATACTTGATACGCTAGGCGCAATGAAAAATAGTCTAACGCGAGTATCACAGCGTATTGCAGACTATATCCTGTTCCATCCTACAGAAGTTACTCAACTCTCTATTGCCCAACTTTCACAAGCAACAAAAGCGGGTGAAGCGACGGTTGTGCGTTTTTGTCGTACATTGGGTTATAAAGGGTTTCAAGATTTTAAAATGGATTTGGCGATTGAAATGGCGACCTCTGATAATGAAGAGTCGCCTATTCTTGATGCAGAAGTGACCCATCAAGACGATATCCATACCATTGGTTTAAAACTTCAAGCAACGATTAATAACGTACTATCAGAGACATTGAATCTGCTCGATATGAAGCAAGTTCAAGGTGCTGTAAATGCTTTATTATCAGCAAATTATATTTTTATTTGTGGTGTTGGCTCTTCAGGAATTACAGCCGAAGATTTAAAAAATAAGCTTATGCGAATTGGTTATCGTGTTGATGCTGTTACAAATAACCACTTTATGTATATGCAAGCTTCGTTATTAAAACCAGGCGATGTGGCTATTGGAATTAGCCATTCCGGTAATTCTCCTGAAACGGTCCATGCTCTTAAATTAGCCAAAGAAGCAGGAGCCAGCACGATCGCATTGACTCATAATTTAGGCTCACAAATTATGGAGTATGCTGATCATCATTTAATTAATGGTAACCGACAAGGGAAACTGCAAGGTGACTCTATTGGTACAAAAACAGCACAACTCTTTGTATTAGATCTTCTTTATACGCTATTAGTGCAAGCTCAGCCTGATATGGTTAAAGAGCAAAAATTGCGAACATTGAATGCGTTAAAACAGACTCACTCCGCATAAGTTTATCTCTACATTGTGTGATTTTTAGTGAAAATTGGCTAAAGATCACACTTTCATTTTTCTCTTCCTTTAATGCTCATTTCGTTATTGCGTTCTGAAGTATTGCTCCCTAATATAGAGTTAAGCTCCATAAAATTAATATAAAAGAAATTAACCTCCAAAGGAAGTTATCATGAACAAACTCTCTGGACTGATTGCCGCACCTCATACTCCTTTTGCAACTGATGGTAGCGTTAATTATTCTGTCATTGATGAAATAGCAAAACACCTAATTGCAAGTGGTGTGACAGGTGCTTATGTATTAGGAACAACAGGCGAAGGTATTCATTGTTCTGTTGAAGAACGTAAGAAAGTAGCTGAACGCTGGGTTAATGCAAGTCAGGGTAAACTTGATCTTATTATTCATACAGGTGCATTAAGTATTGCTGATACGCTAGAACTTGCTCGCCATGCCGAAACCTTAGATATCAAAGCAACATCCGTTATTGGTCCTTGTTTCTTCAAACCAGGTAATGTTGATGATCTTGTTGAATATTGTCGTTTGGCCGCAGCTAGCGCACCTTCTAAAGGTTTTTACTATTATCACTCCACCATGTCAGGTTTAAATATTGATATGGAAAAATTCCTACAAGTAGCGGGTAAAACAATACCTAATTTATCTGGTATGAAATTTAATTCCCCGGATATGTATGAATTCCAGCGTTGCTTACGCGTAGATGGCGGAAAGTACGATGTTCCATTTGGTGTTGATGAATTTATTCCTGCTGGATTAGCCTGTGGTGCATCAAGCGCTGTCGGCAGTACATATAACTATGCTGCACCATTATATCTTGAAATTATTGAAAAATTTAAAGCTGGTGATCATGAAGGCGTTACTGCTTGCATGGATAAAGTGATTGCGATTATTCGTGTTTTAGTTGAATACGGCGGTGTTGCAGCAGGAAAAGTAGCAATGCAGCTGCATGGTATTGATGTGGGCTCTCCTCGTCGCCCATTACGCCCAATGACAGCAGAGCAAAAAGCTGATGCATTAGCGAAGTTTAAAGCAGCTGATTTTCTGTAATCAATTTAGCTTTAATTTAATTATTTATAGATAGACCCATTTTTTAACATCTCTCCCCCTTTGATGTGACAGTGGCTTTTAGAAGAAAGCCACTTTTTTATTATTGACTCTAAAACTTGATTTTAAATGCCACTCAAACCAAAGTACGAGTTACTATTTTATTCTTATTAAGGTGTACGGATGGCATACGAATTCCTGACACAAGCAACACTCAAAAAACTGGCAACTGGCGAAATTTGGCAACGACAAGTTAATGATGAAAGTATTATTGATGTCAGCTTAAATGCAGGGCAATTAATAATTTCTCAGCCTGAAATTGAGGAAAGCTTTATTCCTTTTAGTCAAAAACTAATAGCTTATTGTGAACAGCTTGCGCTTAAGTTTCCATTTATTGAATTGACTCAACCACAAGAATTTCATTCCACATTATTAACAATTTTTAATCAACAAAATGAGCAGTTTAAACTGCAACGACCCGTATTATTATCGTGGTGTCATGAGATTGCAAAAATCTTTAATCAAATAAAAAGTATCGAAATTTTATTTAATGACGTTGTACTCACATCCAATGGCAGTTTGATATTAACGGGTATCTCAGAGGAATTAACACTTTTTAGGCAGCAAATTTATCAGCAAATCCCAATTGAGAGCGTGCTTCATAAAGACATTATTCATATCACACTTGGGCGATTAGGTGAAAATACGCCATCAGCAGAGATGAAGCAGCTTTATGATGAGCTAGAGCAAAACCGATCATTAATACATCATGCGATTAATACCCCTATTATTATTCGACATCCAAAATTTGTGGTAAGCAAAGGTTCGCTTTCATCTGAAGTGCAATTGGGTTTAACGATGGAATTTAATCAGTTATGGCCATTTCGGTGCTATTAATATTAAGTATTAAATGGCTATCACATCTTTTTGTGACTAAAGCGATATGGCTAATTAGTATATAATTCAGCAATTCTTTTTATTCGGATTATGTGTTTGGATTATGAATGTCAAATATCGTGCTGATGTAGATGGTTTAAGAGCGGTCGCTGTTATTCTGGTTATCCTTTTTCATTTGGATAACCGCTTAATTCCGTCAGGGTTTATTGGTGTTGATATTTTTTTTGTGATCTCTGGTTTTTTGATTTCGCTGATAATTAAAACTTCATTATCACAAGGTAATTTTTCATTTCGTGATTTTTATAATCGTCGATTATGGCGATTACAACCACTTTATCTTGTTGTATTAATTTCAGTTCTAGTGATTTCTGGGCTTTTTTACCTACCTAGTGATTATTTAGATATTACAAATAGCGAGAAATATGCCTCAGCCTTCCTCTCTAATAAATATTTTGCGAGAGCGACAACCAGTTATGCAGCGCAAGATGCACTCTTTTTACCGTTATTGCATACATGGTCTTTAGCGATAGAGTGGCAATGGTATCTTTTTTTACCTTTTGCGCTTTATTTTCTACATAAAATCAATGCAAAAGAAAGGGTTAATCATTTTTATCTAGTGGTGTTAGTCACTGCTATTTCATTTATTCTGGTGTTTTATTACCAAAAAGATCAACCGAAAAACTACTACTATTTTAGTACGCGGATCTTCGAATTTATGCTGGGAGCTTGTGTTGCCTACTTCCCAACAAAGATAAAACCTAATCAAAGAATAAATGACGTTATTAGCTTAATTGCGTTAGGTGTTATTGTTTGGGTTGCATTTCAAAACGATATTATTGCAGGTTATCCGAACCTTAATACGTTGTATGTTTGTCTTGGTGCTGCGCTAATTATTTATACCGGACAACATGGAAGCATTATTGAAAAAATACTCTCACTAAAGCCAATCGTGATTATCGGGTTATTATCTTTCTCTCTCTATTTATGGCATTGGCCATTATTTGCAGTTGCACGTTATATTGGTGTGTTTAATACAGAACTGCAAAAGGGATCGATGTTAACATTAACCTTACTGCTATCGATTAGCTCTTATTTTCTGATTGAAAAACCGTTTAGAAGAAAGCGCTTAGCCTTTAAATATTCCATCACTCTCTTATTAATTATTCCTATTTTATTTGCTTTTGGGCTAAATGCATTGAATGAAAAATATCAAGGTATTGGAGCAAGGCTTGGTCAAAATTACGTTAATTTAGAAGAAAAATTGAATCAGTTTGATTATCCCAATCGAACTAAATGTATGAATTTTGAAGCCACTGATCCAGATAAAATGTGCCATATTGGTGAAGTAGGAAGTCAGAAAAAAGCCTTTTTATTTGGTGATTCTCATGCAAATCATTATTGGGGCTTTATGGATATTTTGGGTAAAGACGCCAAGATAGATGTATATGCACAAGCAACTTCATCGTGTATTACGCTTCCTAATATTTATCTTTATGACTGGTCTAATCATAAAAATACAGTTTATCAACGTTGTTACGATCAAACGGCGAAATATTATCAACTTATCAAGAATAGCCACTTCGATTATGTAATATTTGGGCAAGTTTGGAATAACTACGCGTCAAATCATGTCATTAATAAGATAGGTGATGTTAGAACCGTTGAAGAGTCTCGCAAACGTGTTGAGAAAGCGATGCGCGAAGCGCTTGATATTATTATTGCCACAGGGGCTAAGCCTGTTTTTATTAAAACAGTTAATTCTATGCCAAGTAGCTTTATGACCTGTTTTTATGAAAATGCAAAATTAAGAAAGGATTTTGCAGATAATAACTGTAACCCAAAAAACTATAAAGGTGAGGGAAACACATGGATGAATCAGTTATTTGTTAAGTTAAAAAAGGATTATCCAACTTTAATTATCATCGATCCTAAAGATGTGCAGTGTGATAAAAATGTCTGTCTAACCGATATAGAAGGTGTGCCAGTTTATCGTGATGTAGGACATATTACAGACTATGCTTCAACAATCTTTGGCATGATGTATTTAGAGCGTTTTGGTAATCCGTTAGTCGTGAAAAATCCTTAACAAGACCATTAATCGATCATCAAAACAATAAAAAAGTGCGCAATTATCTTAGATAAAGCGCACTTTTTATTTTTGAATATATTAATGATCCAAAGAAACAGAATGAACATGTTCAAGCTGTTTTAATGAGCAATAAAATTCGGGTAAGGTAATTTTTTGCCGAACTAACAGTTTCAAGTTCACTTCAACGCGCTCTTTTTTAATATCGCGAATAGTCAGATTCTCAATGACATCTTTATGGCTTTTTAAATACTCAATTAAAAGAGGAACACCGCTTTCATGAGTAAATAACATGCGCACTTTGATCTTACCTAAGCGTTGGTTTTTCATCTGAAATAGCACCACTTGCGGGCTAAGTTGAATAGCCATAAAAAAGAGAACAGTCACAATCATGGCATGCCAATAAAAACCTGAGCCACAAGCAATACCAACACCTGCTGACGCCCATACTATGGCTGCGGTCGTTAGACCTGAAATTGCATCATCGCGTCGATGCAATATAACACCAGCGCCAAGAAAGCCGACACCGCTGATAATTTGTGCCGCTAATCTCATGGGATCACTACGAATATTGTCTGAAATATTGGCGTAATATTCTGCAGATTGAATAGAGACAATGGTTAATAAACAACTGGCAACGGCAATAATGACACAGGTTTTAAAACCGACAGGTTTTCCCTTTGATTCACGCTCTAAGCCAATAAGGCCGCCCAAAATAAAGGCGGCCAGTAATTTAGCGATACTTGATAGTGATAAAGGGCCAATGCTGCCAACAAACTGAATTAATGCGTCCATGGTTTGCTCCTAACGTTGGCCTATTATTCTAAGACTAAGGAGTTACTGCACCTTCTGGTGCTTTCTTATCTTCGTCATTTTTCTTTTTACTCACATCATCTTTAAAGAAGAAGATAAAGAATAGGGTGACAACGGCAGCAACGATTGCTGGATATATCCAGAATGTTGACCACTGTGGTAATGCAGCATCACCTGTTTCTGTTATGGTTGAATTAAAGATTTGACCACAAATAGTGGAAGCAAATAATAAGCCGAAACCATTAGAGACAATAAAGCGTAGGCCTTGTGCTTGAGCACGAATTTCCGGTTTGGCTTTGCGGTCAACATAGATATCACCAGCAGTAAAGAAGAAGTCCCAACATAATCCCTGTAGCATTAATCCGATAACGATAAAATAAAATTCAGTATTTACCGCGGCATAAGAGAAGAATATTGAGCGAATGATCCAGCTAACAGCACCTAAAAGTAATGTAATTTTGAAGCCAAACTTCATTAAGAAGAATGACAATACGAACATAAACAGAACTTCACAGGCTATACCTATTTGCATAATAGACGCCGCGTTATTAAAACCTAATGCTTTAATAAAAACGGGAATATAAGCGGAGTAAGCTGTTTTTGGGATCATTAAAATAAAGATACTAAACATTAAGATAGCGAAATAACGATCTTTAAATAATGAAAGCGCATCTAAACATAAAATATCACGAGTAGAGAATGGCTTACCTTTTGCTTTCGGTGGCGTGTTAGGTAAGGTAAAGCAGTAGAAACCAAGTAAAACACCCACAGCAGAAGCGATATACCAAGTCATCGTACTACCAGAGAAGCCCATTTCACCTAATATAAATCCGATAGCCATAAAACCAAACGTACCGAATACACGAATAATAGGGAAATATTTCACGCCATTAATATGGGAGAAACTAATACTATTTGAAAGCGCAGTTGTTGGATAAAACAATAATCCAATAATGAAAATTAAGAATAAAGTCATGCCACTGTTTTGTGCTTCAATAAATTGAGGAACACAAATAATGACTGCAGCATTAATTAAATGAAGGATGCCCATGACTTTTTGTGAAGCAAAGAAACGGTCAGCCACCATACCAATAAATAATGGGGAGATAATGGTAGCGACACCTAATAAAGCGTAGGCATTACCAATAATGCTTGCCATACCATAGCTACTTAATACCAGCCCCATAGTCATATTCCATGCACCTTGCATGAAATATTGCACAAACATCATTATCAGTAAGCGAGAGGTTATTTTCATATCCATCATCGTTCTCCTCTTAATTTGTTTCTAACGTTAATCCGTCGTAGGCAACGCGGATATTATGAGGAGCACAAACAGCTTCTAATTCGTGATGAAGCAATTTGCCGCTATGTGAAATATGCGAAACGGCAATTTGTGTATCTTGATGTAAACAACCTTGCTGTTGCAGTTTTTCTTTCGCTGCAAATACCGTTTCTAGGCTCATATGATTATCGGTACGATCTTTACCATTGAGTCCATAAGTACATTCAAAAACAACGATATCTAGTGGTTTGTTTTCTAACCATTTCCATGTTAATTCAGGGAACCAACCAGAATCATGCCCATAGAAAATAACCTTGCCATTTTTCTCAATATGATAAACATAGCAAAGTTCCCATTTCGCATGATTAGCGAGTAATGGTGTAATTTTATAGCCATTTCTTTCGACAGTAACAAAAGGAATTAAGCAGTGAAAAGCAAAACGCTCTTTGCTGTAACCAGGTAAAACTTCGATACAACCATTAATCGCACGATCATTACCAAAAATATGAAGAGGATGGTTAATTTCAAAACCATAACCTTCCATTCGGCTAAACAGATCGCCAACATTGAAATGATCCGGATGAGTGTGAGTGAATAGAAGGCTTTCAAAGTTGGTAGCATCCATTCCATCACGCATTAATTGGTAACTAAATGTAGGTGATACGTCGATTAACATAATGTCATCGACAATGGCAGAAGAGTGAGTTCTGATATCTTTCCCACCCAGTTCTCTTGCTTTTAGACAGTGTTCACAACGGCAGAAGGGATTGGGTATGCCTTCTGAGGCAGCCGTCCCTAAAAAATGAAGTTTCATAAGAAATCCCCTTATCCTATTGTTTTATTATGATTTTATTAATTATCTGGTGTTGGCTATCTATAAGTTATAGATTAATTTGAACGTTCCAATAATAAAATGATGAAAATCATTTGCCAATAAATGAAGATCAGATCAGTGATCTCATTCAAATTAAATTTCTTATCATATTGATTAATATTGATATAACTTTTAATTGATATTGATAATCATTTATTTTTGATAAGTAATAAACGCTTGTTTTATAAACAAATTAAAAATGGAACGTTCAAATCAATTAGCAGTAGTCGCGATAAATAATTCAGGTATGCTAGTGAAAGCAGAAATTGAGATGGAAAAAGGTCAATGGCAACGATTAAAGATATTGCAAAATTAGCGGGTGTCTCTCATGGAACGGTTTCTAACGTATTGAATAAACGTGGAAATGTGAGTGTTGAGAAAATTGAAGCTGTGTATCAAGCCGCCAAAAAAATGGGCTATCAATTAAATACGCAGGCTCAACTGTTAAGAACCAATAAAAGCCATAAAATTGCGATACTTCTACCTCAATTAGTCTCTGAAAAATATGCCGTTTTCTTTAATTCCTTAAGACAGTCTATTGCTCACTTTCCTGAGGTCACTTACGATCTTTTTTTAACCGATGATCTTGAAACCACAGAATTAGAGGCGTTACAGAAAATTGCAGCAGGTGGCTATAAACAAGTGATCACCGTTAGCTGTCTCAAAGATGCAAATATCTATTTTGACACGTTAAAATTACCGCCTTCTCAAGTTGCATTTGTTTATCGTGAACCTTTAAATACTCAACGATATTTCACACTCGATTTTGCTCAAGCAGCAGAAGCTATTTGCCAACAGATTGCAAAAACCACAGGTAAATTAGTGGGCATTTTTATGGGAAGTAGCGACTATGTAAATAATCAAAACTTTGCCAATGAATTACAAAATCGACTTTTAGAGAAGGCACCCAATAAGAAAAATGTGGTGCTTTGTGCGTCAGATGAAGAGAGTTATAAAATTGCGTTTGATTTCTTTTCTATGGAGCAAATCCCAGACATATTTATAGCTCAAGATATAGAGAAAGCACGTTATTTAACACAAGCCAGTTATTTCGGTAGTCATAATGATTGCCCACCTATCTTTGCATTGAGCGACAATATTCCACCTGTATTAAAAGGGTTGTATTACTTTCCAATGAATTACGCTCAACTTGGATTAGAAGTCATGGATGCATTAATGCAAGAAGAGGATGAAGGTGAAATAACTGAAAAGAATGTGACTTGTGTGCGTAATCAAAGTGACCATCTTTATACTTTAACTCCGGCGGTTATCAGTGAAGATAAAGCGGATATCAGCCTTAATTTACTGATTTTACCTAGCCCTTCAACCAGTGCATTAAAAAAGCTATTACCTCATTTTTATCGCCAAACAGGCATTAAAGTTAATTTAGCGATACACCCTTACGATGAAGTTTATCAAATATTAAGTCAGTTACATTTGCACCCATATTATGATTTATTGCGTATTGATATGGCTTGTTTTCCTTGGTTTGCAGAAAGAATATTACAGCCATTAGATAAAATCGGTAACGGATTAACAGACTTATTAAATAATTTTTCACTGCCTACTCAGCAGAAATTTAGTTTAGTGAATAATGTTGCTTACGCCATGCCTTTTGATGCCAGTGCGCAACTCTTGTTTTATCGGAAAGATTTGTTTGAAGATCCTATTTTAAAAAGAATGTATTACGAAAAAACAGGTAATGAGTTAACCGTACCGACAACATTTGAAGAATACGATAATGTGACGCAGTTTTTTACTGAACAACATGAAGAAGGGCAATTAAGTCGTCCAATGGGAGCTTCAACAACATTGGGTAGTGCAGGGCTGATCGCAACAGAGTATTTATTACGTTATTACGCAAAAGGCGGGTGTTTAATAGGAAGTCATAATATTCCTAGATTGGAAATGCCTTTAGCGGGTGAAATATTAGAAGAATATTTAAAACAGTTGTCGATCACAGAGAATATTCATAATAAGTGGTGGAGTGAGTCGGTTAGGCAATTTGAGCAAGGGCATCTAGCTATGCTTATCGCTTATATGAATTTATTTAACGACGTTGCTCATAGCAATATTTTACCTAAAACAGGTTTTGCACCTGTACCGGGAAGTATTCCGCAATTAGGCGGTGGCGTATTAGGGGTTTCGCGTTATAGCCAAAAATCACAATATGCAGAGCAATTTTATCGTTGGCTTTATTCCCCAATGGTTATGGATCACCTTATTTTATTAGGTGGAAACAGTAATCATCAAAATTTCAGCCATAACCAAGAAATTAGCCATCGTTATCCGTGGATGACATTGGCTTATCAAGAAATTAATAAAGGAATACGAGAATCATCAGTACCAAATGGCAAATTATTTAATTTACGCCAAGCAGAAACGATTATTGGGCAAGGTATTACTAATGTCGTTAATAATATTATGACGATAGACGAGACTATCGAATATATAAATCAGCGTTTGTTAATAGATACTCAAGGTGAGCGGTAAGGTTTTGATTTAACAGAAATAATAAGGATGTGGGATTTTTAAGAGCTTCATTTAGAGGCATTTATCTTCTTTTTAGGGAATTTTCTGTGGGCTTTGTTATTGATATATCGAATAATTTAGTTACTGTTGATCATGCACATAATGATTTTTGTGTTACAACTCCAAATGGAAATCCAGCTATTCTTTTTCTTGGAGATCTTAAAGTAACTTCTATTTTTTCTCGAACTAAAGGTAAACGAGATCGCTCTTTACCTGGTGATAATAGTCCAATGCTTTATGCTTTAAAGGGAATGCATGGTCTTATCACCAGACCCAGAGATATCGGAATGCTATGTCTTAGTTTTCGTCAAATATTACCCGCCTTTTTAAGTAACACATCCCAATGGGATTGGATTGTTCCTTTACCTTCAAGTAGTTCTGTGTGTAATCGATTTGCTAGCATGGTTCAAAAAAGAACTCAGATAGGTATTTGTCAGCCAAATGCTTTAGATAAAGTAACTTCAGCAGAAGTTTTACGTTGTACTCGAGATTTAAAGATCTCTTCAAAAGATAAAAGTGCTATTCACGAAGATGTTAAACGATTTATCTCATCAAATAGCCTAGAAACTCCATTTCAAATAAAAGCGATAAAGAGAACAAAATTACGTAAATATGTTAATCCTCTTATGTGGGGAAGTATTCTTTGCAGCACTAAGCCTCCACAACGAATATTATTAGTTGATGATATGATAACGACAGGAACATCTTTAGTGTGCGCAGAGAATATTATTAGAGCTCGTTACCCTAATGTGCGAATTGAAGCATTAACAATATTTGGCTCATCTCGAAAATGAGTATGGCTTGCATTACAATTACTATCAATATAGTATTTGTTCAAGAGCTGGTATGAGCGGCCCTGCTCTATAAATTATCGAACGTCGCCCGCGCTGCACCCTTGTATATGGTCAGATCGTAAGGATCAAAATGTATACACCTTAGGAAGCGGATAAGGCAACAATGCAAAGTTGTAAAATATTGCAAGTTTAGATCTGTATTGTTTAAGCAAAAAGCACCTATTTAAGGTGCTTTTTGTCGTTTAGGTGAGCTAATTTAAAGTAAGAATATGGCTTTAAAAGGGTAAGGACGATAATCAAGTAAGTCAGGATTGTAATTACTCGCCCGCTAATGCTCTTGGAAATAATAAGTTGTTTTCTAAGCTAATATGATTCATTAAATCGTCAATAAACTCATTAATACCATTATAAAGTACTCGCCATGTGGTGCAGGCTTCAGGTGGTGGTGTGACGTTTTTGGTAATAAATTTAATCACTTCAACAATTTCACCTGCATCATCATGTTCGTGTTCCATAACACTAATAGGGGCCCCAGCTTGGCTTCCCAATCCATTTTTTATCATAGGAAAGAGAATGCGTTCCTCTTTCATCATATGGCTTGTTAGTTCATCTAATAATAGCGTTAATTGACGAGATAACCCTTTAGGGACAGTCGGTTTTGCTTCATGAACTCGTTCTACTTTTTCTGCTTGTAGAATAAGCTCCGGTAATTGTGCTCTGTGTTTGTCATGATAACGAACAATAATAAAATCAATAATTTCACTCAATGGAGCTTGTCGCCAATCTTTTTCTAATGGCTGTTCTGAAAGGGCAATTAATTTACTTTCAATTTCATCAATGTTGAGTCCTGCTTTCTCCGCAGATTTGCTTAATGTTCTTTTTCCTCCACAGCAGAAGTCGAGGTTATATTGGCGGAATATGGCACTGGCGCCGGAAATGGATAGGGCCAGTTGGCCTAATGGTTGGTCACGTAAGTTCATAATATCCTCGTCATACTTCAAGTTGCAGCGTTGTTGACTGCATTCATTCGCACTAGTCACATACTTATGAGTATCTGTTTGTGTCTATTCAAGTTATAGCGTTGCTGATTTTTCTTAGCGATATCACCGCTTAAATTAAGCGGACAGTGCTCTTAATAAAGCAAAAGCTTCTTTTACTTGTTCTTCCGTTACGACAAAGGCGCGCAATACGTCGTTTTCATCAAAGCCTTTGGCGATAACACCCGATTGTGTTGTATTAATATTCCACGTTAAGTCATTACGAGCAGTTTCACCGGCAAGATGTAGTGGCATTAACGGTGTTTTCACCCGAATAATCATCGGTGGTAAATTAAGAGGTGCATTGTTTTCGCCCACAAGTGATTTTGCTAAATGCATTGCACTTAATTGTATTGGCTGTAAAAAGGGTAATAAATTACCGTTGATTTGTGCACAATCGCCCAAGGCATAAATATCGCTATTACTGCTTTGCAGATATTCATTCACAATAATCCCACGATCAGTATGCAAACCTGCAAGATGGGCAAGCTCTATATTCGGCGTGAGTCCTGTTGCGGCAATAACACAATCAACGGTTAATTGATGATGTCGATTAAATGTCGCTAAAATACCGTTGTCGGTTTGTGCTAATGACTGTAATGGTGATTTCAGCATTAATCGCACACCAATTTCAGTGAGGCTAGATTGCAAGCGGCCACTAAGATCGGAGGGGATCAGGGAAGATAATAATTGTCCTGAAATATCTGCAAGGATCACTTCTTTACCTGCCCGACTAAAGTCCATCGCTAATTCAGTACCAATTAAACCCGCACCTAAAATTAATACGCGCTTAGCTTGATGAATTTGTGCTTCATAAGTTCGATATTCTTGTTGGCTATTAAGCGTAAACATTAACTCATGACCCGAAATAGCAGGGCAATAAGTTTTAGCGCCAGTCGCTAATACCAATTTATCGTAATACCATTGCTCACCTTGAGTGCTCTGAATACGTTTTTCATCCGTATTAATATCAACAATTTGTGTATAAGGATAAATGGCTAGTTGATATTGTTGCGCAAAGTCTTCAGCTGTTTGTTTTGTTAGATCATCCGCATTTTGAGCCTGACTAATAACATGGCTTAAATCCGGCTTGTTATATTCATCAATGCTGTCTGAGGCAATGAGGGTAATGGGAATATCTGCATTAAATTTGCGAATATTTTTGACTAATTGGCGCGCGGCAAACCCCGCACCAATAATAACAATCCCATTATTGAGAAGATCTGTACTCATTTTGCCTCCTTTGCAAGCGCATCAAAGACATCTTTTCCTAATGAGCATTCAGGGCATAAGAAGCTATCAGGGACTTCACTCCATGGTGTATTAGGTTGAACGTTTTGCATTGGTTCACCTACTGCTGGATCGTAAATCCATTGGCATACACTACATTGCATACGTGGACCTAAATCGATAGCTTCAACACTTGTGGTAACTTCAGGTTGTGATGAGGTTGTACAACAAGATTGGGTCGCAGGAAGTGGCGCTAAAGCCCATTGACGTGCAATTTCACGGCCATACTCACGACAAATCTCTTGTGCTTGCATGTCTGGACGCCATTTGGTTTTTAGTGCTAGTGCGGTTTCAAATCCAGCATCCATCAAGCGGGTTTGAATACGGTCAACGGCACCGCCATTCCAACCATAACTCCCAAAAGCAGCGGCTTTCTTATTACGAAAACGTAAGCCCGTCATCTCTTCAAGCATGGCGGCGATTTTTGGCATCATGACATTATTCATTGTTGATGAACCAACAAGCACGCCTTTAGAACGAAATGCACTGGTGATAATGTCATTTTTATCACTTTTGGCGACGTTATAGCTTTTTACAAACACGTTAGGATCAATTTCATTGATACCTTGTGCAATGGCATCTGCCATCATACGGGTATTGTTAGACATGGTGTCATAGAAAATAGTGATGCGGTCTTCTTGATAGTCTGCTGCCCATTTTAGATATAATTCAACGATTTGTGTTGGATTATCACGCCATACCACACCGTGAGAAGTGGCAATCATATCAACAGGTAAATTAAAGCCTAAAATTTCATTAATTTTGGGTGTTACAAGGCGGCTAAATGGCGTCAAAATATTGGCGTAATAGCGTTGGCATTGCTCAAATAATTCTGTTTGGTCAACTTCATCGTTAAATAAACGTTCATCACAATAGTGCTGACCAAAGGCATCATTACTAAATAAAATCGCGTCACCCGTTAAATAGGTCATCATGCTGTCAGGCCAATGTAGCATAGGCGTTTCAACAAAAATCAGTTGCTTACCATTGCCAATATCAAGGCTATCGCCTGTTTTAACGATATTAAAATTCCATTCAGGGTGATGGTGATGACCATTGATTGAATCAATCGCATTTGCTGTGCAATAAATTGGGGTATTAGGAATAAAAGACATTAGCTCAGTAAGTGCGCCAGCATGATCTTCTTCTGCATGATTAATAATAATGTAATCAATCTCTTCCAGATTAATTTGAGCTCGTAAATTTTGTACAAACTCGCGACTAAATTTATGGTCAACCGTATCAATAAGGACATTCTTTTCTTCACGTATTAGGTAGCTGTTATAGCTACTTCCTAATAATGTTTTATATTCAGTGCCATGAAAATCACGAACTTCCCAGTCACGTTGTCCAACCCAATTAACATTATTTTTAACATGAATAGCCATTTTGTATTGTTCCTTCTCATTAATCTTTTCATAGGGATATGTATAGATATAATCAAGAAGCGTGCCAGTTTTTATCTTGTTGTTTTAAAATGACTTTTGTTTTTACGGTGATTTAAATATTGTCAATATGACTATCTTTATCATGTCAAAATGACCATAATAACAGTCATAATGACTATGAGGTGTTTTTATGGGCTTTTCCGTTGATGTGTTGGCTAAAATTGCCATTGAATTACAAAAAGATGTGGGTCATCAAGATAGATTTCAGCGACTGGTGACCACGCTTCGGCAAGTGTTAAATTGCGATGCAGCTGCGTTGCTTCGTTATGAGCCTCATCAATTTATTCCATTAGCCATAGATGGTCTTGTACCTGATGTTTTAGGTCGTCGGTTTTTACTTGAAGGACATCCTCGCCTTGAAACTATCGCGCGTGCGGGCGACGTGGTTCGCTTCCCCGCGGACAGCGATTTACCCGATCCTTATGATGGACTTATCCCAGATAGAGAACATTTAAAAGTTCATGCTTGTGTGGGATTACCATTATTTGCAGGGCAAGATTTAATTGGTACGCTAACACTTGATGGAATGGACCCTCATCAGTTCGATACTTTTAGTGATGAAGAATTACGTTTAATTGCTGCATTAACCTCTGGTGCATTAAATAATGCGTTATTGATTGAGCAACTCGAAAATCAAAATATGTTATTTACGCCAACCAATACGTTTAAGCCTACAGTAAAAACAGAAATTATTGGTTTATCACCTTCGATGATGCAACTGAAAAAAGAGATAGAAATTGTTGCACCCGCAGATATGAATATTTTGGTGAGTGGAGAAACGGGAACGGGTAAAGAGCTGGTGGTAAAAGCCATTCATGAAATGTCTAATCGTGCAGATAATCCGTTAGTCTATTTAAATTGCGCGGCACTTCCTGAGAGTGTGGCAGAAAGTGAATTATTTGGGCATGTGAAGGGAGCTTTTACCGGCGCAATTAGCCATCGTAGTGGTAAATTTGAAATGGCAGATAATGGAACTTTATTTCTTGATGAAATAGGCGAATTATCATTATCACTCCAAGCTAAATTACTGCGTGTCTTACAATATGGTGATATTCAACGTATTGGTGATGATCGTAATTTACGCGTTAATGTGCGTGTATTAGCGGCAACGAATCGTGATTTATGGGAAGAAGTATTAGCGGGAAATTTTCGTGCCGATCTTTTCCATCGGTTAAGCATTTTTCCTTTACATGTTCCGCCATTACGAGAAAGAGATGAAGATATTTTGCTATTAGTAGGTTATTTTTGCGAGCAATATCGTCAGCGTTTTAACCTCACGCAAGTGATTATTAGTCCTGAATTACGCCTTTATTTATTACACTATTCTTGGCCAGGCAATGTTCGTGAATTAGAACATACCATTCATCGAGCAATTGTGTTGGCAAGAGCTGGAAATAAAACCGATAGCCTTATTTTACAAGTTAGCCATTTTGCTTTAGGGGCTGAAAATCCAGTTCACTCTACTTCTCAAACATTACCTTCGGAAGAAAAGAATTTAAAAGAAGCAACAGATGAATTTCAGCGGGATTTAATTAAACAAGCATTGCTACGTAATAACCAAAATTGGGCGGCAACGGCGCGAGAATTATCACTCGATCCCGCTAACTTACGTCGTTTAACCAAACGATTAGGATTAAAGTCGTCATAATTTAAAAAGAAATGTCTTAAACGAAAAAAGGTAATTTGGGTGCGTGGTCCAAATTACCTTAAATAATTATGTTAGGATGATAAGTTGTTAATAAATTTCTATTTTCTGAATGCGTTCACCGTGATGGTTACCAGTTCTGTTAATGTGCTATAAAATTGGCCATACCCACTCATTTTTAATTTATTTAAATAGTGAGGTAGCCATGTGGTCAAATGAAGGGATAATAATTCATTAACCGCTTCTTCTCTGTTTTCCGATGCCAATACCGCTGCTTGAAATAACATCAAACCGATATGATCAACAGGCTCTGGAAAAGGCGTGTTTACTTTTAAGCGTTCCCGTTTTAAAAACTCACTTAGTGCAAGGGTAGAATCCCCTTGTAATAAGCCTTCAGGATCTAAATAGACTGAGCCCCAAGGGGGGGCTGGCAATGCATTAGGGCCAACAAAAAGATTTTGCCATTGGGTTTTTAATTGCTCTGTATCGATAGAAACGGAATCAATTAAACGTTCACACAAGCGGTTTTCAATTTTACAAGGCCACTGTGCTGCAAAATCCCCAGTTTTAAAAAAGTTGAGTGCCGTTTTATTGGTGTCATCATCAGGTGGGAATAAATAACAAATTCCCAATAAATTAAATGCAGCCGCATAATAAGAGAGTCTGCTCATAATTTTTGATACTTCCTTAAACAAACCCCAATGAATGAGGTTTGTTTTTTATTATTTAAACAACAAGCTCAATTACAATTAGTGAATTGAGTAGAAAACATAACGCAACATAAAGTCAGCGATAATCGCGATAACGCAACCAAGTGCAAAAATAGACTCGGTTGTTTTACCTTGATTTTTAGGGGCTAGGAATTTCACTAAACTATAGCCACAAGCCAATACTGCAAAGGTTGCTAAGATCCAGCATGTAGTACGTAATGAACCAATGGAGTAATACACTTGAATAGGTGATAACGGGAATGTCACCGATTTTTGGCTATATAACGTGCTAGTTAAATATTGCTCATAAAAAGGTTGATACAGTAATCGACCGATTAAGCTAAATGCCATTATTCCCCATAATTGCCATTTCCAGCGCATTGGGAAAGAGTCTTGTGGTATTTCAATACCTAACTTACTTCCTATGCGTTGTAATACTTTGATCAGCAAAAAGAAAATAGCAGCACCAAGCGTTAGCATCGCACCAAAGAACATCACGTAAGTATTAGGGTCCACCCATGTCAAAATGGAGGTATGGCGGTAAATCGATGCCATGCAATAAATATCAAATAATCCAATCAGAATGCTGGTGCTTAATAACAGCATTGAGAGTTTGCGAGTGCGCCAGAGCCATAAAAAGGTTAATCCTAGACAACCGACAAAAATAGCAGTGACGGCGACTTCACGACTTAGCCAAGCAGAAAAAACATTTCTAATGGCATTGGGGGCATTTAATGGCACACCTAAGTGAGTAATTGAAGCGATAGAGCCTAAACCAGCTAATCCACAAATAACAAATAAGGCTAACAGCATAAAACGATAGTAGCTTTCTGCATTGAGATAATGAGAAAGGCGACGAGCAAAAAGCCCTGTTGTTAGCGCAAGACCAATGGTCGCATTCATCATAAATGTGAAGATTAATAATGACCATTCGTTCATTTTCTTTCTCCCTTATTATTAATTCCGTCATTATTGGCACCCTGATGTGGGTTAATAACAAGGTTTGGATGCGTTATTTCAGGGGAAGGTAAACCCGTGACATAATCTAAATCGCCATAGCGTTCACGTAGTTCATCAATAGGACCAAATTGGATCGCACCTAACGGACAAGTCGCAACACAAACGGGTTGTTCACCTTTTTGCTGTAAATCGATACAAAAGTCGCATTTTGACATCTGTTTGGTTTCTGGATTCATTTGTGGCGCACCGTAAGGGCAAGACCACGCACAAGCACCACAACCGACACATTTGTCTGTATCTACCATGACAATGCCGTCGCCTTCACGCTTATGCATTGCTGTTGTTGGGCAGTTTTTAACGCAGATTGGGTCGTCACAATGGTTACAAGAGATAGACAACGTGTAAGCAAAGACATTATTGACCAGCGCACCTTTAGGATTGCGGGTATAACCGCCGCCAGTGATTTCATAAACACGACGAAATTTGCGTCCAACATCGAGGTTGTTTTTATCTTTACAAGCAACCTGACACGCCTTACAACCTGAACAGCGAGCGCTGTCGATATAAAATCCTAACTGTTTGTTGCTCACAGCGGGATAAACGATAAATTTACTCATGCTTTTGCTACCTCGACCAATAATGTTTGGTGAGCATTGCCGTGTGCCATTGCGGTGCTACGGGATGATGTTAATACGTTGGCACATCCACCTTGATCTATGCCTTTTGCATCAGGTTGCCACCAAGCACCTGCTTGCAAGGCGACGACACCAGGCATAATTCGCTGTGTTAATTTGACGGGAACCATCGTGATCCCACGATCGTTATACACTTTGACTTTTTCGCCTTCTTTGATGTTTCTATCTTGAGCATCTAACGGGTTTAGCCAGAGTTCTTGGCGCTGTACTTCTTGCAACCAAGGGTTGGCAAATTGCGTTGAGTTTGCGCGGTTACGCCCTTTCCATGTGATAAGTTGTAACGGGAATTTATCTGTTAACGTATCTTCAGGGCCCTCAATGGCGGGTACATAATGAGAGAGCGCAGGAATATCGACATTATTCATGTCATATAAACGCTTAGAGAAAATCTCAATTTTGCCTGATGGCGTTGGGAATGGATTATTCTCGATATCTTGGATATTTTTCTCAAACGCCACATTTTGAGTATGTGGACGATGTTTTAATAGATGACGACGTTTAACTAACAACTCTTTAAAGGTTGGAATACCGTCTTCAGGGCGTTTAATACTCGCGTCATCGACTAAATATTCAATCCAATCGCGATCAGTCTCTTTGCCTTCACTAAATTGCTCACCAACACCTAATTTATCGGCAACTTCACGTAACCAGTCGTAGTCAGTGCGGCGTTCAAATTCAGGCTCAATCACTTTTTCAGAAAGAATAATGTAGTCGCCATAGCTCCATGTACCACCGATATTCCAGCGTTCTAAGAAGCTGGTTTCTGGCAGTAAAATATCGGCGTATTTTGCACTTGGGGTTAGATAGAGATCACTACAAACGATAAATTCTACTTTTGATTCATCTTCAAGTACTTTTGCAGCATGAAGAATATCGGTATTTTGGTTGGTCATGTAGTTACCCGCCATTGAGAAAATCATCTTGATTTCAGTATCAAGTTTCTCGGCGTTCAGTAACCCATTTTGTGGCGTGACTAAATTCTTATCTTCACACGCTTGTACCCAGTTGGTGATATTGATTTTCGCTTTTACTGGGTTAGTTAATAGGCTTGGCCCTGCAATGGTTTTACGCAGTTCAGAGTTTAATGCCATGCCATAACCCGCAGCCCAACCACCACGAACACCCACATTACCAGTGATAGTCGCAAGTAATGTCGCACCCCGCGCCGTCCGTTCACCACAAATATGACGTTGAGGACCCCAGCCTTGCATTAATGCCGCCGGTTTTGTCGAAGCATATTCACGAGCTAATTGCTTGATAGTATCTGCTGGTACTTTAGTGATGGTTTCAGCCCATTCTGGGGTTTTCTTAACACCATCTTTTTTACCCATTAAATAGGCAACTAAAGACTCATTTTCACCTACACCTTCAGGCATTTGGTGTTCATCAAAGCCAACTGTGTATTTATCGATAAAGGCTTGATCGTGCAGATTTTCGCTTACGATGACATACATCATCGCATCCATCATGGCGTTATCTGTCGTTGGCAGTAACGGGACCCACTGATCAGCTAAAGAAGAAGCGGTATCTGAATAACGCGGGTCAACGACAATAAATTTAGTGCCGTTTTTCTTCATTTTTTGGAAGAAATGATTTGAATGACCAAAAATAGTTTCGTTAGGGTTATGACCCCATAAAATCACAAGAGGGGTATTTTCTAACGTATCGAGTGTGCTACCACTGGCAGCTGTACCGTAAGTATAAGGAGTGACCGCAAGGGTATTACCGTTACTGACAGAGTGATAGTTTTCCAGAAAACCGCCTGTGATATTAAACAGACGACGTAACATATTCGCACCAGAGAAAATACCGCCAGTCACACCAGTACTTAAACTCACAAAGCGAGATGCTGGACCATATTGCTGGTTAATACGTTGCATATTTTGCGCAATAAGGGTGGTTGCTTCTTCCCAAGTGATACGTTCGAATTTACCTTCGCCACGTTTACCCACGCGTTTCATTGGGTATTTTAAACGGTCTGGATGATAGACAAATTTACGATAACCACGGCCTCGTACACAGGCACGCATAATTGGCATTTCTTCATCTAAATCAGCATCTGGGCGTGTACTAATACGGGTAACTTTGCCGTCTTTTACATGGGCACGAATGTCACATTTACCGCCACAGTCAAAGCTACTGCAAGTTGAAACAACGCGCTCACCATCTTCGGTTGTTATTGATTTTACTGGGATAGCGTTATCAGTTGTCGCAGCAAAAGAGTTTGATGCGAGAAAAGGAAGGGTGACTAATGCTGAGCTCGCTTGAATAAAGTGACGGCGGCTAACATCGTTGAGAATGCTCTTTGTATCACTATCGTGATCGGACTGATTGCTCATAATGAACTCTACCTTAAACATAATAGGCGGATCCCGATATACCCGATACTTGATATAAAGAATGTGCGTGATTTTTCTAGGCTATGAATAAAGGGAATGTCTGGTATCCGCTGCATTATTATTGAATGCATAGATAATTGCAGAATGCTCGAAATAACATCTGCGAGAGGGATAGTAGTTGATTAATCTTTTGCCAACATTCTAAAACCAGACAATGACATTTGAATTTCAGCCTATTTACAAGGGGTGTTAAAAGCTCGTTTTTTGATTGTTAATAGGGTTTGTTAAATAGATATCAAGAAGGTTTAAATTTCACATAAGGCGTTTTCGTTGTTTATTTAAATATATAACGATTTTAATTATATAGGTCATTATTTGCCAGTGTGTAGAGTGTGGGATAACTGCTATATTAAAAGAACGAAAATAAAAAGAGAGTGACCAAAATTGTGAGAAATGTACCTTTAAAAAGCGTTGATTCACTTGACCGAGATGTTATTGCGCTGGGTACAGACTATTTGCCCAATACGTTGTTAGAAACGCATCAACATCGTCGAGCTCAATTTTTATACCCTGCAACGGGTTTAATTGAAGTGAGTACAGATGATGGTGAGTGGGTTATTCCACCGTCTTGTGGGGTGTGGATCCCACCAGAAACTGGGCATGAAACTCGTATGTTAGATGTGAGTACTCGAAGCTTGTATATCGAGCCTTCTGCTGCTCCTCGTCATAGCAAACAATGTGAAGTTGTCAGTGTTTCCCCTCTTTTTCGCCAACTATTGCTTGAAGCCGTAGATGTGCCCGCAGAATATGATAAAAAAGGGCGAGATGGGCTTTTAATGCAGTTAATCTTATGTGAATTAGCGAAAGCAAAACCGTTACCGTTTTTTGCACCTATTCCACAAGACAGTAAATTAGCTAAATTATGTCGTGATTTTATTCGTAACCCAAAAATAGATTCTTTACCGCAACAGTGGGCAGATAAATTACATAAAAGTGAGCGCTCTTTTAGCCGCTTTTTCCGCCAACAAACAGGAATGTCATTTTCACAATGGCGACAACAAGTCTGTTTATTGAATTCATTAACACAAATCTTATCGGGACGCGGTATCACCGAAATTGCCTTTGATTTGGGTTATAACAGCGCTGGCTCATTCTCGACGATGTTTAAAAAACAGATGGGACAATCACCTTCTCACTTTAGTATGGATGCACTGGATATCGATAGGTTTTAGTTGAGTACTCTATCGTTATAAAAAACGCGTCATTTAGACGCGTTTATTTTGCAAAAATCACTTCACAATTTAAGCTATTTTTGTCCTTACAGAATTACGCAAGCAATAAGGCAGGGCGACTAAGCTAAGTGCGGTAATAATTGCCGTCGCGGTTAACACCACGAAAAAGGCATTTTCAAAGGCTAAATTTGCTTGAGATATCACAAGAGAAGCCATGTCATTGGGTAACTTCTCTGCCACAATCAGCGCTTCATCTAAACTGTCATATACCGCATCATCAATGGTTAATGAGTCTGGTAACATCAGTTTTAAGGTGTATACCGTACTCATCAAACTGCCCATAAATGTCACGCCAATCACACTACCGAGCTCATAAGCTACATCTTCAATGGATGCCGCCATTCCCGCTTGTCTATCTGCCACACTTAACATAATTGATGTCGATGCGGTGGTAAAAATAATACCTAAACCAAAGCCGATTAAGAATAAGCTGCCGATTAATACCATTGGAGATGTTGTTTGATAAACAGCAATTAACCACAGATTTCCCACTAAAGTAAGCATAAATCCGGCAATAATTAAGCGAACTTCACCTAAACGCACCAAGAAATAACCTGCCAATGGAGAAGCCAGTACAGAGCCAATAGGAATGGGCAAAATGACCAACGCTGCATTAAGTGGGGTAAAACCTGCGACAAGTTGTAAGCGTTGGCTGAGCAGTAATTCAATACCCACAATGATCACCATAGAAAGCACGGCCATTAAAATACCGATACTAAAAAAGCGGTTTTTAAATAGCCCAAAATCAATCATTGGGTGAGTTTGTTTACGCTGACGTAAGGTAAATAGAGTGAGAAAGATCACGGCAATCACTGTGGCAATCGTGGCTTCACTCCACTGTGTATAAGGTTTTCCTATCTCTTTTAAGGCATAAATAGCGCTGATCAAACCCACTAAAATCAATATTGAGCTTAAATAATCAATTTTATGATCACCATGTCCTGAAAACGTAGGGATAAGCCAAAAAGAAAACGGTAGTACAAAAAGAACAATGGGAACGTTAATTAAAAATACAGAGCCCCACCAAAAGTTATTTAATAAAATGCCACCAATTAAAGGCCCTAACGCCGCACCGCCCGAAGCAACAGCAGACCAAATACCAATCGCAATAGCACGCTCTTGTGGATCGCTAAAAACTTGGCGCACTATTGATAGTGTTGCTGGCATACTCATTGCCGCGCCCACAGCTAAAAAACCCCGAGAAGCGATTAAAGCGGTAGCTGAAGGTGAAAATGCCGCGCACAATGAAGCGAGTGCAAATAGCGGTAATCCACTAATAAATAATGTTTTATGACCAATCCTATCTGTGAGCATACCTGCTGCGGGTAATAATCCAGCAACAATTAATGGATAAGCATTCATTATCCAAAGTTTCTCTGATGCACTTGCGTTTAAATCATGAGTTAAACGTGGTAATGCGGTATAAAGCACTGTTACATCAACAACAATGAGAAACAGCATGCTAGATACCAAAAGTAATACTATCCAACGTTTATAATCTTTTATCATAGAAATCTCAGTTATTTTTATGTGTATTATTTTTACTAGCGGCTATAATATAAATCCATACAATCGTATTGAAAAGGGGTTTTTTATGGGACGTCAAAGAACTATTGATAGAGAAAAACTACTAGAAGCTATCTTCGACATTGTGATGGAGCAAGGCGCAGCAGCGTTAACGATTGATACTGTTGCAAAAAAAATGGGGATCTCAAAAGGGGGCGTTCAATACTGTTTTAGCAGTAAAGAGGCGATGATTGATGCAATGTTTGATTTCTGGGAAGAGAGTTATGAAACTCAATTCAATAAGATAGTTGAAAGTGATAATTCCCCTGACAATCGTGTTGCTGCACATATCCATGCCACACATCATCACGATAAAGTCTCTTTTGCCAAAGGCGCTAGTTTGATGGCGGCGTTGCTACAAACTCCAGAATATCTACAAAGTACTAAAGAGTGGTATCAACAACGATTAGCCGGTATCGATACGACAACAGAAGCGGGAAAACGCGCACGATTGGCATTTTTAGCAACAGAAGGTACCTTTTTACTGCGTTATTTTGGATTAATGGATATTGATGATAATGAATGGCAATCTATCTTTGAAGATATTGATTCAGAGTTACTTCAGCAAGGGAAAAGGCAATAAAAAAGCACGCTGTTAATGAGAAGAACAACATGCTTTTTATTGAAGATAATCGGCTAAATGGTTTTAGTAATACGTTGTAATTAGTAATACATAGCAATTAGCTTATTATCGAGCTCTTTAACGTCAACGGGTGTGTCGAAGATATCTTCGATAATATCTGCTTTCATGATCTCTTTGGGTGAACCGTGATAATACAGTTGTCCGTTACGCATGGCTAAAATATAGTCAGAGTAAACAGAGGCAAAATTGATATCATGAATAACGATAATAATAGTTTTTCCTAATTCATCTGCGGCTTTTCGCAGAAGTTTCATCATTATTACCGCGTGTTTCATATCAAGATTATTAAGCGGTTCATCAAGCATGACATATTCAGTATCTTGACATAGCACCATTGCAACATAGGTACGCTGACGTTGCCCACCCGATAATTCATCTAGATAGCGATGACGAAATTCAGTCAGATTTAAAAAGGCGAGTGACTCATCAATCACTTTTTTATCATCGAGCGTTAAACGCCCTTTGCTGTAAGGATAACGCCCAAAGCCAACTAATTCTTCTACGGTTAAACGACTAACAAACTGGTTTTCTTGGCGCAGTATTGAGAGATTTTTAGCAAGAACATCGCTATTAGTTGCAGCAACATCCATACCGTTAACGCTTACCATGCCACTTTCAGGAAGTAATAAACGTCCAATAACAGAAAGTAGTGTGGATTTACCCGCGCCATTAGGGCCAATGATCGAAGTAATACCGCCACGTTGAATTGTTGTTGTTATATTATCGAGAACGGTTGTGTCTTGATAACGTTTTGATATTTTGCTGATTTCAATCATATTAAAGTCTTCTTAACACCAAATAGATAAAGAACATCCCACCAACAAACTCAATCACAACAGAAAGTGTTCCTGTCATTTTTAAGCCATACTCTAAAACCAGTTGCCCACCGATTAAGGCGATAGTACCCAGTAGGAAGGCTACTGGCATCAAGAAACGATGCTGGCTGCTGCCACTGATATGATAAGCAAGGTTAGCCACAATTAAACCCAAGAAGGTTAATGGACCAACTAAAGCGGTAGAAACGGCAACTAAAACAGAAATCAGTAACAGAATATATGTGGTCTGTTTGCGGTAATTAATACCGAGGTTAATGGCATTTGCTTGCCCTAATGCCATTACATCAAAGCTATAACGCATACGCCAAAGTAAAATACCAACAACCACAATAATCGCTAAGGCACAAAAGATAAGATCAGGCGTGGCGCGGGTGAAAGTGGCAAACATGCGACCTTGTAAGATGGAAAACTCATTAGGGTCCATCAAGCGTTGTAATAATGTGGCAGAACTGCGAAATAGAGTCCCTAAGATAATCCCAATCATCAGGACTAAATTAATGTTAAAGCGTACTGAGCTAAACAACCAACGATAAAGTACAACCGAAAATAGCACGAGCAATGTCGATTCTAAGAAGAACTTTGATAGGTTCAGCATCCACGATGCAGGCATATCGCCTTCAAAGAAGACAAACACGGTTTGTAGTAACACAAATAGGGCTTCTAACCCCATAAGTGAAGGTGTCAAAATGCGATTATTGGCAATGGTTTGAAACAGAATAGTCGAAACACCAGCAGCAAACGCCACCACAATCATGGTGAGAATAATGTAAGCGCGGTGAGTCAGAATATAAGAGATATTGCCGTTTAGGTTTATCGTCATAAATAACACAATGGATAATAACGATGCCCCTAATAATAACCAGATACGAGACATGGGTGAAAGGCGCGTTTTCTTATGTTCGACAGCGCCAGTACATTTGCTAATTATGGATGAATTAACTTTTTGCATAACGTTGCTGCTTTAGTAGTAAGAAAAGGAAAATAATGGCACCCACAGCCCCTAAGATAACGCTGGCAGGAATTTCAAATGGGTAGCGAATAAGGCGACCAATCACATCACACAGTAAAACAATCGCGCCACCACTTAAGCAAACCCAAGGGATGGTTTTACGGATATTATCTCCCATCACTAAGCTCACCAGATTGGGCACAATTAAACCAAGGAAAGGCAGTGCACCGACAACAGAAACCACAACACCACTGATAAGCGCGATAATCGATAACCCTATTATCATCACTTTGCGGTAATTCAGTCCTACGTTAATGGAGAACTCTCTCCCCATTCCGGCAACAGTAAAGCTATCCGCAACCCAACACGCCATAATTGCCAGCGCACCGACAAGCCATAACAGCTCATAACGGCCTTGTAGCACACTTGAGAAATCGCCACTAGTCCATGCATCTAATGATTGCAGTAAATCGAAATACACCGCTAAGAAGATGGTGAGTGCGCCAATAACTGCACTGAGCATAATGCCGACTAAAGGCACTATCAGTGTTGTTTTTAAGGTGATCCTTTGCAGAAGCAACATAAACAACAAAGTACCAAGCAGGGCAAAAACAGTGGCAACCATCATTTTGGTAAAGATGCCAGCAGCAGGAAAGAGCAGCATGACGACTAATAAACCAAGACTTGCAGATTGGGTGGTTCCGGCAAGAGAAGGCTCAACGAAGCGGTTTTGGGTGAGCAGTTGCATAATTAAGCCTGCAACACTAATGGCTCCACCGGCGAGTAATAATGACAGGGTTCTTGGGACACGGCTGATAAAGAAGATATCGCGCATATCGGGATCAGAAAAAAGCGAAGCAGGAGTAATATCTCCTGCGCCGACAAATAGACTGATCATTGAGAGGATAGCGATACCTCCTATCCCCAATGATAAATGGAACGTTTTCATTCAGTTACTTTATTTTTTTTGATCCAATGCCTGATTAATTGTATCCATTAAGCGAGAGTAAGTTTGGATCCCGCCAGAGATATAAATGGAACTTGCATCAAGATAGATAACTTGGTCTTTGTTCCAAGCGTTTACTTTTCTGACCAGTGCATTATCAAGAACTTGTTGAGCTGGTTGTGAATCTTCACGACCAATTGCTGCATCACGGTCAATAACAAACATCCAATCTGGGTTCAGTTTTAACAGTAATTCAGAGTTAACGATGTTGCCGTGAGAACCTGGGCTATCAAAAACATAAGCCGGTTCAAAACCTAATACATCATAGATAAAGCCAAAGCGAGAGCCTGGGCCATAAGCAGAAATTTTACCGCCACTGACTAAAACCACCATTGCTTTACCTGCATCGGGTGTTTTGGCTTTTACGGTATCAATTTTGCTATGGAAATCAGCCAGTAATTTTTTAGCTTGTTCTTCTTTGCCAAAAATTTGACCTAATGTTGTTGTGCGTTCAGCAAGGCTTTCAACGAAACGTTTAGGATCGATATCCATTGAAATCGCAGGTGCAATTTCACTTAATTTTGCATACGCATCACGAGCACGACTACCACTTAAAATTAAATCAGGTGCTGTTGTGCTGAGCTTTTCATAGTTCGGCTCAAATAATGCACCTTCATTGATATAGTCGTTCGGATTGGTGTACTTCTCTAAGAATTTTGGTAAATGAACATTCGTTTGTGGAAGACCAACAATAGAAACACCCAATGCATCAATAATGTCGAGGGTTTCCATATTCATCACAACCACTTTTTGTGGATGTGCAGGGATTTCAGTTGTCCCTTGGAAATGTTCAATCGTGAGAGTTTGTTTCTCAGCTGATTGTGCTGTTGATGTGTCTTGAGCGTTATCACAACCTGCGATAACAAGTGAAGAAAGCAGTAAAAACAGTGGGCTTAATGACTTTTTAAACATTCTCTTTCCCATATTGTTGCAACACGAAATAACACGGATCTTTACAGCAGTGGCCTAAATGTCGATCCACAAAGAAGACGATAATACCATCAAAAGTATAAAGAGTAATGATACTAATTCACATTCTCATAATAATAAAGGATTAACTTGACTAAAATGGCGAAATTTTGCGAGTGGTCATCGGTGTAAATAGAAAAGACAAATTTCGTGACGTGAAAGAACTCTTCAGATTATTTGCTCAATTTGTGAAGAGTGTCAAAAGAGTAGGTCAAGGAGAGACAATTCTTAACCTATAAGAAATATCGTTAACTAGTATCATTGCGTATACTTCATTCAAGCAGAAACAATCCTTATTTTAATCTTACTTCGGTTTCTGTACTGACACAGTAATGAATACACAAGAGAAAGCCTTGTTATCTCTAGGGTAAATCGTTGTCAACTCAAGAGGGTTTTATGCAAAAGAAATATATTTACTTATTTTGTTCTGCTGGCATGTCAACATCTCTTCTCGTGACCAAAATGCGAGCACAAGCAGAAAAATATGAAGTGCCTGTGGTTATTGAAGCATTTCCTGAAACCTTAGCAGCACAAAAAGGACAGGATGCAGATTTGATTTTACTTGGTCCACAAATTAGCTGGATGTTGCCTGATATCCAAAAATTACTCCCTAATAAACCGGTCGAAGTGATCGATTCTTTGTTATACGGAAAAGTAGATGGCTTAGGTGTGTTAAAAGCCGCTGTCGCCTCTATTAAAAAAGCATCTGCAACAACAAATTAATTTTATTTTTTATTTTTTTATTATTTCTATTCCAGTCAAAGAGCGAATTTTTCAGCAAGCCGAGCAATTAGCGGCATTTTAAGGGTATTTTTCTATGAGTAAGTTTATTGGTTCACTTGAAAAGGTACTCCTTCCTTTTGCGGTTAAAATTGGAAAGCAACCTCACGTTAATGCAATTAAGAATGGCTTTATTCGTTTAATGCCGTTAACCCTTGCAGGGGCAATGTTTGTACTTATCAATAACGTTTTTCTTAGTTTTGGTGATGGCTCCTTCTTTTATTCTTTAGGTATCCGCCTTGATGCATCAACAATAGAAACGCTCAATGGTTTTAAAGCCATAGGGGGGAATGTCTATAATGGTACATTGGGGATAATGTCGTTGATGGCGCCGTTCTTTATCGGAATGGCATTAGCAGAAGAGCGTAAAGTTGACCCGATTGCGGCAGGTTTACTTTCTATTGCTGCTTTTATGACGGTCACACCTTATAACGCAGGTGGTGCTTATGCAGTAGGCGCTAATTGGTTAGGTGGGGCAAATATTATTTCAGGTATCATTATTGGTCTTGTTGTGGCTGAGATGTTTACCTTTATTGTGCGTCGCAACTGGGTTATCCGTTTGCCTGATAGCGTACCGGCTTCTGTTTCACGTTCGTTCTCTGCATTAATTCCCGGTTTTATTATCTTATCAATTATGGGGATTGTTTCGTGGGGATTAGCGACGTATGAAACGAACTTCCACCAAATTATTTTAGATTCTATCTCAACACCATTAGCATCAATGGGCTCAGTGGTTGGTTGGGCATACGTTATTTTTACCTCTCTGCTGTGGTTCTTTGGTATTCATGGTTCACTCGCACTTGCTGCACTTGATAGTGGTATTATGACGCCTTGGGCGTTAGAGAACGTCTCCATCTATACTGAATACGGTTCAGTAGAAGCTGCACTTGCAGCGGGTAAAACGTTCCATCTTTGGGCGAAACCGATGTTAGACTCCTTTATCTTCTTAGGGGGTACAGGGGCAACACTGGGGCTTATTATTGCAATCTTTATCGCCTCTCGTCGTGCCGATCATCGTCAAGTGGCAAAACTGGCACTGCCAGCAGGTTTATTCCAAATTAATGAACCGATTATTTTTGGTCTGCCTGTGATTATGAACCCAGTGATGTTTATTCCATTTATTCTTATTCAGCCTATTCTTGCCGCTATTACTGTGACTGCTTATTACTTAGGGATAATCCCACCAGTGACAAATATTGCGCCGTGGACAATGCCAACTGGGCTAGGTGCTTTCTTTAATACCAACGGTAGTATTGCGGCACTGTTATTAGCACTATTTAACTTAGGTGTTGCCACACTGATTTATCTTCCTTTCGTGATTATTTCAAATAAAGCTCAAACTGAAATTGAAAAAGAAGAAAGTGAAGAAGATATTGCCAATGCATTGAAATTTTAAGTGATAGAAAACACAAGTGCAGAGGTTTCTCTGCACTTGCCAGTGTCAAAGAGGAAATATGATGTTAGATATTGAAAATGCCGTTGATAGCAGTGCAACTGATGATGAATTTGAAGAGATCATCATGGGGCTTATCATTAATTCAGGTCAAGCTCGTAGTGTGGCTTATGGCGCATTAAAAAAAGCCAAAGAAGGTGATTTTGATGGTGCTAGAAAATTAATGGAACAGTCTCGTGAAGCATTAAATGAGGCGCATAAAATACAGACTCGTTTAATTGGTGATGACCAAGGTGTGGGCAAAACAAAAGTCAGCTTGGTATTAGTTCACGCGCAAGATCATTTAATGACATCGATGTTAGCCAGAGAGTTAGTGACGGAATTAATCGAGCTACATGAGAAGATAAAATAAGATGAATACTGTGGTGGAGTCATTGAGAGCACAAAGCGAAATACGCATGGTCTATGAAGATCAGCTATTTAATGGCAAAAACTTTCATGTCTTTATTTATAATAAAACAGAAAGTGTCAGTGGATTGCATCAACATGATTATTATGAATTCACCATTGTATTAACAGGGCGCTATTATCAAGAGATTAATGGTAAAAAGATTTTATTAGAGCGGGGTGATTTTGTTTTTATCCCCATCGGCTCTCATCATCAAAGTTTTTATGATTTTGGGGCAACACGCATTTTAAATGTGGGAATTAGTAAAGCCTTTTTTGATAAACATTACCTCTCGTTATTGCCTTCTTATTTTATCGCTTCACAAGTTTATGAATTAAAAAATGAGTTTCTTTCCTATATTGAATCGGTCATTGGCTCATTAAATTTCCGCCATACCGAATTTAATGAATTTATTGAAATTGTCACCTTTAATGTGGTGAATAGATTACGACACCATCGAGAAAATAGAACGCAAGATGATATTCCTTTATGGCTAAGAGAGACTGTAAGCGAGATGCATGACAAACAAAAATTTGGCGAAAATGCACTGGTTAATATGGTAATGCTATCAGGAAAATCACAAGAGTATTTAACTCGAGCAACTCGGCGTTATTACGATAAAACACCAATGCAAATTATTCATGATATTCGAATTAATTTTGCTAAAAAACAATTGGAAATTACAAACTACTCGATAACAGATATTGCTTTTGATGCAGGTTACAGCAGTCCAAGTTTATTTATTAAGACATTTAAGAAAATAACTTCGCTGACCCCAAATAGTTATCGGAAAAATTTATACAGTATTAAAGAAACGAACTAATTCATTATTAAGCGTAAGAAATTAATCAACAATAAAGATTAATTTTATTGAAAATAGAGAGAAAGAAGAAAATAAGCTTATTTTCTTCATGGCTCTTTACGCCTTAATTTCGCCATTAATACACAAATAACAGCACTATTACGCTGTATGGGAGTATTTTATGAGTCATAAATTAAAAGTCGTTACCATTGGTGGTGGAAGCAGTTATACGCCTGAATTATTAGAAGGTTTTATTAAGCGTTATCATGAGCTACCAATCACAGAATTATGGTTAGTGGACGTTGAAGAAGGGAAAGAGAAGCTTGATATTATTTTTGAGCTTTGCCAGCGCATGGTAAAAAAAGCGGGTATTCCTTTAACCATTTATAAAACACTTAATCGCCGTGAGGCATTAAAAGAGGCTGATTTTGTCACAACACAATTGCGTGTTGGTCAATTGAAAGCAAGAGAGCTTGATGAATCTATTCCTTTAAGTCATGGCTATTTAGGGCAAGAAACCAATGGTGCTGGTGGTCTATTTAAAGGCTTGCGTACTATTCCTGTTATTTTCGATATTATTAAAGATGTTGAAGAAATTTGCCCTAATGCGTGGATCATTAACTTTACCAATCCAGCCGGTATGGTAACAGAAGCGGTTTATCGTCATACCAACTTTAAGAAATTTATTGGGGTTTGTAATATTCCAATCGGTATGAAGATGTTTATTACAGATGTTCTGAAGCTGACAGAAAAAGATGAACTCTCCATTGATTTATTTGGCTTAAATCATATGGTGTTTATTAAAGATGTCATTGTAAATGGTCAATCCCGTTTTCCTGAATTATTAGACGGTGTGGCTTCAGGAACATTAACCGCAGGCTCTGTGAAAAATATTTTCGACCTACCATTTAGTGAAGGTTTGATCCGTTCTCTTAATATGTTGCCATGCTCTTATTTGCTGTATTACTTCAAGCAAAAAGAGATGTTAGCGATTGAGATGGGAGAATACTATAAAGGTGGTGCTCGCGCTAAAGTAGTACAAAAAGTCGAAAAACAACTATTTGAATTGTATAAAGATCCTGATTTAAATATCAAACCGAAAGAGTTGGAATTACGCGGTGGTGCTTACTATTCTGATGCAGCCTGTGAAGTGATTAATGCTATTTATAATGATAAACAAGCTGAGCATTATGTGAATATTCCTCATCATGGTCATGTCGATAATATTCCAGTAGATTGGTCAATTGAAGTGACGGCTATTTTAGGGCGTGATGGCGCTAAACCTCATCCACGTTTAACGCATTTTGATGAAAAAGTGATGGGATTAATTCATACCATTAAGGCCTTTGAAATCGCGGCGAGTAAAGCAGCTATTAGTGGCGAATTAAATGATGCTTTATTAGCAATGAACTTAACACCACTGGTACTTTCAGATAAAGATGCAGAAGTACTTACGCGTGAAATGTTATTAGCGCATAAGGCACATCTACCTAATTTTGCTAAAGCAATTGCTGAGTTAGAAAAAGCCTCTCATTAATTGTCGGTAGAGAAAAATAAGTAATAAGGAGACAGAATGGCTGGTTTATTAATTGTGAATGCGGATGATTTCGGGCTTAGTAAAGGTCAAAACTACGGCATTGCAGAGTGTTTTCGTCATGGTGTTGTTAGTTCAACAACGGCACTTGTCAATGCCGAGGGAATTGAACACGCAGCACAATTGCGCCATGAGTTGCCCGGTTTAGGTGTTGGGCTTCACTTTACTTTGACGATGGGTAAACCGCTGTCTCCTTTACCTTCTTTAACGCGTGAAGGTGTATTAGGAAAATGGGTATGGCAAATGGCAGAAGAGGGCGATTTACCGCTTGATGAAATTCGTGTTGAACTTAAAGCACAATATCAGCGTTTTATTGAGATCTTTGGTTGTGCGCCAGACCATATCGATAGTCACCATCATGTGCATATGTTTAAGCAAATTTTCCCTATTGTGGCGGAGTTTGCCAAAGAAAAATCATTACCGATGCGTGTTGATAGACCACTTGCACACAAAGAAGGGATTGATACCCAAGGCGTGATAAGTAGCGATGGTTTTGATAGCCAATTTTATGGTGATGAAATCACTCAAGCGTTATTTTTAAAGGTACTTGATGAATCGAAAGCACGTCATGAACATTCTATTGAAGTGATGACACACCCTGCTTTTGTGGATAACCCATTGCGAGCAAGTGGTTATTGTTTTCAGCGCCTAACAGAGCTTGAAGTATTAACAGATAGCGCATTAAAGCACGCGATTTTGGAAAGAGGTTATCAGTTAGGAACGTATCAAGATTTAATGTAGTGGGTTTTTAGACAATCGGAGTCTGTGTTATTCCCTGGTGTGAGTCTTTGGAAATTATAATTTAAATTGTCTTTTCGCCTCTGTTTTTAATTAGACAGAGGCATTTTTGTTTTTACGTGTTTTCATTAAGTAATAATGTAAGTGCATCAGAAACATAACAATAAGATTGTGGTGCAGTGAAACCAGTTTCTTTTAGTTTTGCGAGAGGGATCGGTTTTTCATATTCAATTATCTCTTTTAACCAAATTAGGATTCCTTTTTTATCATCAACAAGGTAGTTTTCTAATTCATCGGCTGAGATGGCAATTTTATCTAAATAGGATCGTTTGATTTCGCTCTTAGTCGCTTTTTCTATTTTTTCGATATAAGCATGACCTGTAATAGATTTTTTAGGCGATGAGCTATAAATATACATTTTATTATTTTGTATGAAATTTAATCCTACTGATTTTCGAAGTTCTATTACTTTATTACCTTCATAAATTTTTTTAACGTATTTAGGTTTAATGCTAATAATAATTTTTTTCATTTTAATAAAGGATTTATTTAGATGACTCAAAGTTTAGCGTTTTGGATTGAAAATTCAATAGAGAATAGAGAAAAACAACCGGTTATTGAACTTCATTTTAATTATTGGCATCTTTATGATGAAAAGGTTAATTATTTAGATGTTGGTATATTATTAAAAGGGAAAGATAAATTATTTAATTCTATAAATGTTTACTTACCATTCAATTATAATGAAAAAAGTTACATTGATAGCTTAGGTGATAAAATAACTGAAAGTGAAAAATTACTTTCTGCAATTTTTAATAATGATGTAAAAAGCATTACCCCAATAAGGGAGTGTAGTGCAAAGCATATTATCTTTTCTGATCTTGATAATAACAATGAAATACTTTTTTTTACCAATTTATCACATGGAACATCAGAAAATAGAGTCTCTATTCAAGTGCATAGCGAAAATGGTAAGCATGGAACTATTATAAAATTCTCTAAATTAATATTTAACTGTCAAAGTAAACACGAAGCTAAAAATTGGTATTTTAGATTTAGATATATTCTAGAAGGGAAAGATTTAGAAAATATATCCAGAGAATACAAATCAAAAGACTCAATCATTACACATTATTTTGAAAAGAGCGAAATAGTGGATTTTAGAGTTAATGAATCTCGTAATTTACCGAAAACAATAAGAGAAAAAATAGCAACTTGTAGAGATATTAGTAATATTCATTTCTTTTTAATTAGAAATGAATCATCAGAATTTAAAATGGGTCATACAGCATATAATCGGTGCCGAATTTTAGAAGAAAATGTGTGGAATGATTATCTCTTTAATCAAGGTGAAAAAATTAGAACTAGAATGTTGATTTATCAATGGAAAACGAATGCACATACACATGTAGAATGTTTTTCAGCTTTTGCTCGCTTCTTAACAAGAAAAGTAGGAAAAAAAGAAGTGAGTTGGATTATTCTTTGGATAGTTTTTTTAGGCACTGTGTCTAGTTTATTAGCAACAAATATTATTTATCTATTCTCATAACTATAAATTAATCTCCTTATAAGGAAATGAGACAGTTATATGAAAAATATTAATTATTCTTTTTTATGTATGCATAAAGACAATCTTTCTTTATTACAGATAAATTTATTTTTAAAAGAGCTAAAAATACTATATCCAAATTTTAATTATTGGTTAGAAAATAAATTTTATAAACCATCATATGATACCCAACGAAAAATCATTATTGCTCATAATGGTGATCTATTATTAGGTGTTGCATTACTAAAAAAGAGTACTGATGAGAATAAAATTTGTACACTTTACACTTCACCTCTGTATAAAGGACAAGGGATTGGTAGCCAATTAATTGATTTATCATTGCAGTATTTTGATTCACCAGATGTACTGATCACCGTAGCACAAGAAAAATTGATAGAGTTGACGCCTATTTTAAAGTCAAAGGGCTTTACTTTTACATCAGCAAATAAAGGAATGTATCGACCTGATAGTACGGAATTATTCTTTAATTTAAGATAATCATTGAATACTTAAAAAATTTATTGTTCTTTGAATTTAATAATAAAATAAGCACATATCATAAAATAATATGTGCTTTATATTAATTAAAAACGATAACCAATATTAGCAACAAAACCATCTAGAATTATCTTGTTATCGGTATCTTTGAATTTAAAACGGCTATTTTCATACCCAAGAGAAATAGAAACCATCTCTGCTGGGTTAACGATTAAACCAGCACCCCAACTAAATGCATTTTTCTTTATTTTCTTTAATTCTGAATTATCAGATTTAAATTGAATTTGGCTCATACCCGCAGTGCCGTAAACACTAATAAACTCATTTAAACGTAGTGTAGGACCTGCCATTACAGAATAATAACGTGCATTCACATCTTTAAAAAAAGTATTAACTGGCTTATTCAGATCATATTCATTTTGAGCATATGTTGCGGTTGCTAAAATACCAAACTGTGAATTGATTTCTTGGCGAATAGAAAAAACACCACCATGTATCGGGTTCTGTCCTGCCATTTTAACTTGTGCATAACCCGCTGAAATTGTAGTTTTATCTAATTTAAAATCGTTTTGAGCATAAACAGAAGAAGTCGCTAATAAACCAGTTATAAATAAAGTTGATAGTAAATTTTTTTTCATTAGTTATATCCCATAAGTAAAATAATAAGAACACGTTATTAAGCGGATGGGATTATAATAATGAGTTTATTTTTAATGGAATAAAAAATAGCACTCTTATTTAAATAAGGTTGTTTTATTAAAGTGCTCTATTAATTATTATATAATTAATAATATATAAAAAATATAAATCACTATTTAAATATATAAATTATAGTAATCAAAATAAAAGGAAAAGGCTCTCTAAATAATAATAGAGAGCTTTTTTAGATTTATTTAAGTCCTAAATCACTTTGTAAACTGAGTACTTGATTTTGTAAGTTCTCTAATTCAAGCTGTTTTTCCATCACTGATTTTGATGGGTTATTTTGTGCCGCTTTCATTTGCTTATCAATTTCATTGATCTGCTTTTGAATATCATTTTGCCCTTTGGTTTTTTGGCGAATTTGATTTAACAGATTATTCATTGATTGATTTAATGCACGTTGACTCGCTTGTTTACTTTTTAGATCTGCATTGGTCTGCTGTTTTTCTTTTTCAATGGCGGCAAGAACGGCTTTAAACTCGGTGTTTAATGCTTGTTCATTACCTAAAATCGCTTTTTTTTGTTCAATGCGATTGTCATAAGTCCCTGAATAATTACAGTTAAATTTAGTAATTATACTGACATCACCCGTTGTTGGATCACAATCAGCGGGATTGGTGACACAACCGCTTAAGAGTAAGGTCATGCCAACAAGGGAAAGAGGTAAAAATTTCATTATCATCCTTTTTAACGTTAACTAAGTTTTATTGCTGTACGTTGGGTATAAAGACTATCAAGTTCTTCTTGTAAAGAGGTTACTTGTTGTTTCATCCCATTGATTTGTTTATCAAGCTGTGCTGTCTTTAGGCCATCTTGACGACTTTGCGCAGCGATATCACGCCATTCACCTTCACGTTTTTTCATATCCGCTAAACGAGAACGCAGTGCTGCGATATTGGCATCAATACCTTTTAATTGTTTTTCAGCTGTGGCTTTATTAAGGCGTTGTTGTTTCATATCTTGCTCAATTTTTGCCAACGCTCTTTTATCGTCGTTGATTACGGCTCTTGCGGTATTTGAGGCACTTTGTAGGCGCTGATTCTCTTTTTTTACATCCTCTATCATCGAGTTGAGCATTTCTTCTTTCGAGGCATAGTTTTGGCGCTTATTGTCTAAATAGGCATTTGCACCAATACCGACACCACAACCCGCGACCGCCGCGATAATCATACAGGCGCCTTTGTTATCAACATTAGCGACTAGGCAACTTAATGCGCCAATAGCGGCACCACCAGCACAAGCCCCAATGCCAGATTTACTGAAAAACTCCATATCACTGTTATTTTTCAAACGTGGATCAGCACCGCTATTACTTTGACATCCTGATAAGGCAAGTATGGCACTAATGCCAAGTACCGCCATGAGTCGTTTATTCATACCACACCTATCCCAAAGTCTCTGTTATTGTTTTTTGCACGCTTCAAGCCATTCGTTCCGTGAAACTTTACCGTTAGCCCAATATCCTTGGAGTCCCTGCATATACGTTGAAAGGTACGTATTTAAATTTGATTTGCCTCTGGCTTCCATTAATTGACGTACAACGTCAACTTGAGGTTTTACTAAAGAGGCATCATACGTTGTTGCCATATCCACTAATGTGTCTGCGTAATAGCTCACAACGAAGTCGAGGGTTTTCTTATGTTCGTTAACTTGCTCTTGACGTCGTTCACATGTGGCATCTTTTGCGCCTGCAGGGCAGTTTTTCTCATGCAGTGCAATTAATCGATCATAGAACTCGCCATCATCTTTTAATTTGGTACATAAAAAAGCGCCTAATTGCAGTGAAGTACGGATAGCTTGATCACGTTGCTCATCACGCAGTTGTGCATTTGCTCGTAATGTATTTTTTAATTCAGCTAACTGTTTTTTCAGCGCTTCATCTTGTACTTGGGTTGAGAGCGTATTCAGGCTATTAATGGAATTATCGCTATTAGTTTTTGAGTTATTATTCGCTGGTTTCTCATTCCCTAATTGTTGCCACTCTTTTTCTATCTCTTTAATTTTGTCACGTGATGTCAATGCAGGAGCAACAATGGCTAAACGAAAACCTGTATATTTGTTTTTATTTGCACCAGTGTTGGTGTAATAAGGCTCTTCTTGACGCCATGAACTGCGCATATCGCTTTCTGGGGTAAGATAGCTACCACCGCGCACAATAAATCCACCCGCTTGTCCGTGTAAGCGGTCGAGTTTATTTAATCTAAAAGGCTCAAACATCATTTCAGCGACATTACCTAACATGTCATGTAAGCCTAATGGATTGGGTGATAACAAACCGGTGAGCTGTAATGAGCCATTAGCGGATTGACTACCCGCAGACCAAATATAGTTTTTGGTGCCTTCTGGCATTGGGAAACGCATATCACGAAACTCTGAAGCTGATACTTTTAAACCGCCACGTGCCGCAAATTCCCACTCAGTTTCTGTCGGTAATCTTGCGAAACCTTTTGCGCCATCTTCAACAGGTAACGCTTCGGGATGATTGCTTCTTAGCCATTGGTTGTATTGGTCAGCAAATTGCATCGCTTCATACCAACTGATATTCACTTTTGGTAAACGTAATTTATTTGAAGCAACAGGGCACTCTTTACCATTAATCACGCTCTGCATGGCGTTATATTGCAGGTCGGTAACGGGGTATTTCGCCATAAGGTAGTAACGACCTTTTTCTTTGCCTTTTAATGGAAAGCTACCCGCAATATGTTCTGCTCGAGATTGTTCTAAATAGCCCCATTCATCACCTTCTTGCCCTAAGGTCACACTGTAATCTTGTAATGGCTGGCTTAAGGGTATGGTTACTTGGCGAAAAACCATTGAACCTTCGCAAGGGAAAGGCAAAGTAACATCATCAGGCAAAGCTTTAGGGTTAACAAATTTATCATCCCATTTGGCAGATGCGGTAAAACTGCTAGATAACAGCGCGAATGATAAAGTTAGAAGCGATAAATTAAATTTCACGTAAGCTCTCCGCAGGTTCAATCGAAACGGCACGCAGTGCGCCGATACTTGCCACTATTAAGGCGACAAGTAAGGCACTGCACATGGCAATCAATAAATCCCAAAACGTTAACTGACAAACAAAAGCTTGTTCAGGTAAATGTGTGCCTAATAATGTGGTGAATAAGGCGCTACCGATGCCATAAAGCCCAAGGGCTAAAATAAAGGCAACGCTTGTTAATAACAGTGCTTGCAACACGATGTATAAAGAGACTGCAAATTGACGAAAACCTAATAGGCGTAATACCGCCATGTCTTTACGTTTACGGTCAATATTGGCAAGGAATGCGCCAATTAATGAGGCTATACAGCCTAATAGTGATACCCAAGCAATCACGGAAAAAATAACGTTAAGGACGTAGCTGATTGCTTTTACAGAGTCTATTTGGCTTTTTTGTGTCATTACATCAATGTGTTGTTGTCTAAACCAATCATCTAGTGGTGCAATGGCATCTAAATTTTTTGCATAAAGGCGAGCTTTAGCAAACTGAGTTCTTGGCTTCGCTTCAAAGCCTTCTGTTACGCCAAAAAGAGGTGCTTGATAACCATCACGGTAATCTTCCATTGCCACTAAAACATCAAGAGAAACAAAGGCTGCCGCTCTTGAGAATTTGCTATCGCTGATAATGGCGGCAATAGTAAAGGTACGTTTGGCTCGTTCATTGACGCCATTAAGCTTACGGCTGATAAATAAGCGCACACTATCGCCTACATTTGCTTGTAATTTTTGTGCTGCATTAGCAGAGAGCACTAAGGTGTCGGCATTTTGGGGAATTGCGACACCCTCTAATAAGGGATCGTTTTCTGCTGTCGGGATAACTTCAGCATTATCAATAAAACGTTGCCCATCAATCACAATATCGGCTTGAGTGTTTAAGCTACGTGTTAATGGGATAACAAATCGAACCTCATCTTTACGTGCAATATCATTAAACCAATTTTGTGGATAATTACCATTGCCTAACATACGTATTTCAAGGTTACGCGGATCATTGAGGAGTTGGTTGTGAAGTTGCGTCACAATACCGTTTTTTAGCCCAAACAGCAGTAGCAGTGGTGCGATAACTGAGACTAAAGAGAACACAATACAGAGTGCGACTTTGCGATCATAAATTAAGTCGCGCCAAGCGAGTGAACTGAGTAAGCCAAGGCGATTGGGATTAGTGTTATTGTTTGATAAAGACACTACCGCCCCCTTGTAGTTGTGCGTGATAGTGGCTAAATCCAAAACGCTCGACTAAAGACCAATCGTGACTGACAACCAGTGCAGAGATATCGAGCTGTTTTACTATTTCAACAATCAATGCATACAACGCTTGCGCATTATGAGGATCGAGAGCGGCTGTAGGCTCATCAGCAAGTAATAGAGCGGGCTCATGGGCGATAGCACGAATAAATGCAGCGCGTTGACGTTCACCAATGGAGAGTTGGCGAGGTAGACGACTCAGTAAAGGGCGTAATTGCAGATGGTCAATGGCGTGATCAAGCCAAGCAGAGTGCGGTGTTAATCCCAGCATCTTACGAGGTAATTGAATATTTTGCATGACGGTTAAAAAGGGAAGTAATCCGCCACTTTGGAGCATAAAACCCAATTTCTCCGCACGTAATGAAGCGAGTTGAGCTTGTTTATTACTTAACACCGCTTGTGTGATAATTAAATCGTCACCGAGTTGAAAATGAGTTAATTCATCAGGGCGTAAGATTAACCCTATCATTTCCAATAAGGTACTTTTACCACAACCACTTAATCCCGTTAGCGCGCCGATTTCCCCTTTTTCAAGGGTTAATGAAGGAAGCGCAACACGAAAACCATGTTGCGCATCACCACGCGTAATTGCCATGCCTTCAATCTGGATCATTAAGGCAAGTTTTCCAGTGGAACAGGATAAACGTGATCGCGAGGATCGCTTTGTGGTGCAAGGGATATCCAACGATCAACATCTTCATTATAACGTTGATAGTATTGTAATTTCGTATTTAGTCGGCGGATAAATTTCTCTTGCGCAAGACCATCCCAGCTTTTCCATGTCTCTTCATCTAAGCCAAGTACTTCACTTAAATAAGGGAGATTTTCGACATATTCACCCAGTAAGCCCATTTCACCTAATTTGGTTGCTGAACCTTGTTTGATTTGATTTGGATCGTTCCCCATCGTGGCGGCAATTGATCGTAAATCAGCAAACATATTGTCAGGAGAGATCAAACCTTCATTAGCTGCATTCACGATTTTTTTCATCACATCACTTAAATCGCTCAGCTCACTTTTAGTCAGTAAAACCTGCACTTCTGTTGTTGGGATATTTTGCTGTAATAAATCCCGATCACTTATCCATGCTTTAAAGACAGGAGGTGCTTTTGTACCTTGCTTCTCACCTAAATAAGCTAAACGCATTGCATAGCCTAAATCGTGTGCATCATTCAGTAAGGTATCTGTCTCTTTATTCTTGCTATAAGTAGGATCGGCATTTAACGCACTACCCACGGTGGCTTCGCCACGATAAGCGGTTTGAATTTGAGTGGTTACAGCGGTTGCTAAGCTGTCTACCATACGACCAAAACTATTCACATCCCCAGAGTTGATAGGGTAGTAAAGCGATTTGTGTAAGAACGGATTAAGCGTTAATGCTTCATATTGCGCTTGTGCAGATGCGTGATTTTTTGCACCTGATGGCGTTTTTAAATGCAGTGTATAAAGTGCAACACCGCGATAAGCTGCTTCTTGGCGAATTTGCTCTGCGTCGAGCTTAGTGGATGAAAGAGGATCATCTCCCGTTAATGCACCTGCATCGGTGATTAAAATAACGTAACGCGCACCAAAACGTGTCCAATCAACATCATCAAGCGCTTGCATTACACCGGCATAAGCATCTTCATCAAAACGACTACTTGAGACTTTGGCTTGGCGTAATTCTTTAACTTTATTTAGGAAATCAGGACCGTCTTTTACATCATTAGGATTTACAAACATTTTGCTGTCGTATTCCAATGCAGGGACGGCTTTGGTATTAGAGCGAAATGCTACTAAACCAAATTTTACCTTATCCAACATGTTGTCTTTTTCGACTTGTGCATAAACCTTTTGAATCGCTTCTTTGGTTCTATCAATGTAAGGGTCCATTGATATGGTCGAGTCGATAACAAACACGACTGCGGCAGAAAAACCTTGCATCATATTGTCAGCATCTTTGCTGTTAGGTGTTGTCGGTTTTGTATTGTTTGCCGTTGCATTCGCATTCTGTGCTTCTTTGCTGTCTTTGGTTTGTGAAGAGACAGAAGCCACATTGAGGACACGCACTTTATAGCCTGCATCAGTAAAGACTTCATCTGAGCCTAATACAGGTAACAGATAAAAATTGCTTTTCTGATCAATCATATAATCTGGCTCTTTTGCTAAAACAGCCGGATTCACTTTCTGGTTTTTGATATCTGCTAAAAAGGGCTTGTACTGTTTTTCAGGTGTTGGGCTTTCAAGTAAGCTTTCAACCGTTTGCTTATCTTTGAAAAACAGCATTGGGTTACGACCCGCAGGGTTAGTAAACGCGAGTGTTAACTGCATTTTCCACTCTGAGGTACAACTTGCATTCATCCAACCACTGATATGACCTAAGCTATCAGGGCCAACTTGTAACCACTCATTGGCACCTTGTTTTTGGCGCTGATAAACATAAAAACGGCTAAATGCAGGTTGCTCTTTACCTTTTGCGCCAATAGTGTCAGCCACTTGGCAACCCGGGTAAGTTAATACACGTTGATAGAGAGTCTTTTTACCCTCTTGTAATAACGGCTTTTTCTCTTCAGCACTTGCTGGCGCTGTCAGAATTAAACCGCTGAGAATAAGAGTAAGCCAATGCGCCTTTTTCATGCGACTTTCCTATTTTTTCAAAGCTTCAAGACGCGCTTTTGCGTCACTGTTTTGTGAGTCGTGATTAAGAACCGCTTCGTACCAATAAATGGCCGTTTCTTTGTCTGCACCAAAGCAACCTTGTGCTGACGCGGTTTCTGGATCGTATTCACGAGCGTAATTCAGTGCGATATCAACATCACCTGATTGTGCTTTATAAGCATATAAACGCTGGGCAACATCACATTGATTGTTCTGTTTCGCTTGTTCAATAGTTGCAAGGATAGTTTTGCTATCCGGTTGGCTCTGTATGCAACTTTGTACAAAGGCTAATGCGGTACCCGATTTCATATTTTCGACACTGCATACACTCGGTGTTGCGGGTTCGGGTGTCGGTTGTGGTGCTGGCTCGCCAGCAGGATTACCTCTTAGTAAGAAGAACCATGTTAAGACACCCGCTAAAATTAAGATCAAGATAATGGCTAAAATTAAGCCAATTTTTGATTTCTTCGGTGCAGGTGGTGTTGGTCGTTGTGGCGGTTCATCCACGTTGATTTCAGGGATAACCGGTTCTACTTCTTCAGGCTCAATTTTGAGAGGTTCTGGCTCTGGCTCCGGTGGTGTTTCTTCAATAATAGGAGCAGGCGGAACGGGCTGATTATCTAATGTCGCTGTTGATTTTAATGCTTCACTCTGACCTTGCGCTTGTGAGGCTAATACGCCATCACGAATACGTAATCGCCCGATATCTTGTGTTTCGTTATCGTCTTTTAACGTAAATTGATACGCCATTTGTAAGTTGCTAACGAGGGGATCAACGAGCGTTTTATCAAGAACGATTTGATAACCATCATCAGCATCTTCAAGTGAAAGCTGGTGGAAAAAGGCATTACCTACCCATTCCCCTTTATCATTTAAGAAATAGCGATCTTGGTTACGCTGAATGCTTAAATAAACAGGGGAAGCATCACCTTCCCAATTACGAATACTTAATACCGCAAAGCCGGGACGAGCAGGTTGTACGGGTTTTAATTCTGGATTAAACACGAATTATGACTCCACGACGGATGATTTCATGGTTTGAATGATTTGACCTAATAGTGCGTTTTGTTCAGCACTGATCTCTCTTCCCGCAGAATGCCCTGCATTCTCAGTAATAACCGCTGATAAAGCGATAAGCCAATCAATCACAAATAAAAGGGTGTAGTTAACAGGGTTAGTAGGTAAGCGGACTAAACGCTCATCATCACCCCATTGCACACTAGCGCTATCAGGTCTTTCAAAGATCTTATGACCCGCATTGATTTTGCTATCAGGCTTCTCAACACCGTTATCTTTAAAATTAAACCAAGTAATAAAATCACCCAGCACATTATAAACGCGAGATGATTGCTGTTCGGCTAAGTCATCACGACGAGCAATAGCTTCTGTCCCTGCAAGGGTCTTCAACATACGCTGTTCAACACCAAGGCGATTGATTGCAGTGATAAGTTCATCAACTAACAGCACCATAATTTCTTGATCAATGCCTAAATAGGTTAACAAAGTACTGTTATCAGGCAGGCTACGCAGATGGTTTATCCATAATGCCATCACTTTTTTAGGGTAAGTAACCTCATTGCCATGACCTTTAGGGAGTTCATCTTCTTCTGGTACTAGAGAGATTGGCGCATCACTAAAGAGATCGAAAGCAGGTTGTTCCATAGCCGCAAAGGCGGAAACAGGGGCTTGTGTTGCCTTCTTGTCTGAAAGTGTATCGATAACCTCTTTTTCCTGCATATACAGGTCGTAGAGTGATTTGCGAGAAGGCAACAGGTAATCCAGTAACGCACCTTGTAAATAAGGACGGCTTTGCATAAAGCGTAAAATAGTGGCTGCATTACGGCGTTTGACTTGAAGCTCTTCTTCACCACCTGATTGATACCATTTTTCAAGGTGATGACCGATTAAATCACGTTGAATTTCTTGCAGTTGTTCGCTAATACGTTCAAGTTTTAGTGATTTTAATGCGACGGTTTCAAGGTAGTCGGCAAGGCGTTGCATACCGCCATCATTAAGCGCCAACATGGCATCCCATGCTTGGTCTGGCTCTCGAATATAGCGTTGGACCGTTTCATCTTCCGCAAAGGTTTTTTTCATCAGATGTAGCTGAGAAACACTGTCTTCATTTAGAACAGTTTCTTTGCCATTACTGATTTGAATAAACGGAGTAGGTACGCCCGGTTTACGCACTAAGAAGGTGTTATTAAATGCTTCACCGTTGATCCAATCTGATGACATCCATTCATATTGACCAAAGCGCTCTAACATCGCCATTTTGATCATGCCACCTTTACCCCATGATTGACGCAATAACGCTTCATTCATGGTTAAGGAGTTGGTAATACGCATATCAAACATGGTCATTGCCCAGATTAAACCTGAAGGGCGTTTGGCGCGCGTTAATGCATCTTTACCTTGGGTGTTATTGATCCATTCTGTGAGGACTGCACCGACTTCTTTCACATCTGATTGTTTGTTTGATGCGGTACATACCACTAAAACATTCATCTCTTGGTTATCGGTATAACGTTCAAATAGATAGGCGACTTTACCCCGTAGAATAAGCTGTGCCAGCGGATTTGCACTGTCATCGTTAACTTGACGACGTACATCAGCCATAGTTTCAACCCCTAAACGGCCGCGATAGCCCGGGAAATCGAGCAGTTCAACGTGTTCAAACAGGGCTTTACTTGGTGTATCTAATAGCGGAACGACTAATTCAACCGTCAGCGCAGTTAACTCTGCTAACGAAAGCGTCACAGGAGCATCAATACGATCGCCATGAACAGGACAAATGCTGATCTGGCTATCATTGGCAGTATTGAGACGCTCTAACATATCCACGTTCATAATACTGTCTTTTTGTATTAACACGCCGTCTTGCTCTTTGACTAAAGAAGTGAGCGGAGCCAAAACAAGAGGTGCATTACCTAAAGAGGCAAGAGTGGTGCTAAAACGTTGATAAGCAGATGTCAGCTCTGCAATATCGCCCCATAAAACAGAAAAGAGTTTAGCGCGTTGTGCAATGCTGAGATAAGGCGCTAACTCAATCGCTTTAGGCCAATAGGTTGTTGCCAATTTTTTCTGGCTTTTTTCAGCATGACGTTGCAGATAATCCCATAACGAGACAACGTCATCATGAGTAATGCCAGCAACAGGTGTAGCACTGCATTGTGTGCTTAATGAATTGATTAAACGAGAAATTTTCTCGTCATCTAATTCAAATTCAATTTTTTCCTGATTAAAGTCATACAGATAGGCATTGGCGAGAATTTTAACTATCTCAATTTCGCTGAAAAGATGCAGCTCAACAGGAAACTCTTGCGTACCTTTTGTGGCGTTGCGACTAAAGCGGGTTACTAAACCTGTGGCTTCTTTACCGCCACCCGGTGGGTTGATGTGGTCGATAAAATCAAGGGTTTTACCTGACATATTGGTTCTTAGGCGACCATCTTGCCCTGCGGCAAGTGCTGAAATCAGGTACGACTTTCCTGCTTGAGAAAGACCAAAAAAGCCCACAGACATTGGTCTCTGTGTTGCTAAACTGAGATTTTTTGCCATGTTACGGCTACGGCGCAGACGATAGATAAGGCTATCGGCTTCGGTATTTAAACGAGGTGCATTACCTCTTACTGCCGTTACCCAATCAATGGCTTTACCCGCGCCTTGATAAATGGCATCCCATTTGGCTGTTAACTGTTTTTCATCCATCATATTCATTTACCTAATACACTCCCGCTATCCAGCCAATAGGATGTTTCACCAATACCACTATCTGCTAACGTATTGAGTTTGAAGCTTAAACCGTTCTTATTAACGCCACCTTTGCCATTAATAAGCTCCATCTCTTCAATGCGTAATTTTTCAGATTTATTGTCATCATTATGGCCAGAAGCGCCTCTTTCTTCCCCTAGCTTGATATGCAATACGCTGTCTTCTTGGCTAAGTTGCTGTGCCAATTTCGGATTTTTAATGCGCAAGGTATAAAGTGGAGATGCGGGCCAACGGGCATTATCTAATTGACGGAAACCTAAGCGTATCCCGCCTCTAACTTCAAAATAGGTATCAGGATCAGGCTCAAATTTATCCTGAATATCACGGTAGTAAACGTCATTATCAGAAATGGTGTTGTTATTATCCAACATCCCTAAATAACGTACTGTTGAGTAAGTTTTAAAGTTACCTGTCGAGAAGTAAAAGTTGAGTAAACGTGCATTTTCAGCCATTAAACACAACATCGCACCGACCGCTGCTGTTGATTTTGGATCGTCAATACGACCTTTTTTGTTGAATGGATACCAACCACCTGTTTTGTAGCCATGTAATGGCAGAATACGAGAAGGCGGTACTGGCTGTAATACTTTTAACAGTGCTTGAATACCCGGTAAGCGCGAAGGACGACCTGTCAGCAGTAAAACATCACAGGAGTAGTAATAAAGCACTTCACACAGCGCTTTTAAACTACGCGTGATATTAATGCGTTCACCTGAAATAAATTCGGCGTGCAATTGCGCAAAGTTAATTTGTACAGGCACATTTAAAATGGAGAAACTCTCGCCACCACCCAGCTCTTTATTGGTTGCGTCATCAATATAACGACGTACATGCTCTGTCGGTAGAACGTTAAGTAATTCACCAAAAGTACTGTTAATACCTTCATGTGGAACTAATGGATCGTAGTTTTCATATTGGCTTAAAATCTTTAACCCAATCGGATTAAAGATTTGTAGGGTAAGCTGTTGGCGCAACACTTGCTGCCCTGCATCTAAACCTTCACTACCAAAAAGAGAAGACATCAGAGCATCGGCATCAGAAATACCTGCATCCGTTAATGCTGTGCGTAATGCAGGTAATACGCAAATCTGGATGATATCTAATAAAATATCATCACCCGCAATTTTAAATCCTTCACGGAATAACTGTGTTGGAATAATTTTAACGTTGCTACCTGTACCCGTATCCAGTTTATAACGTGTAATAACGAGATCGGTTGTTCCGCCACCAATATCGATTGAGGCAATTTTTAACGTGCTATCACCCGTTAATGCGCGGTTATCTTCGCGCACTTGGCTGGCAAAGAAGGCTTCAGTACGCTCACCAAATTTAATTTGTGTTTCGTTGTAGAGGTAAACTAACTGGCCACAAGTGGCTTCATCCCATTTCACATGGATGTTTGGCATTGGGATACGACACTGTTCATCTTTGCCATCAAAACGTAGTTTTTCGTCCGTTGGGTCCCAATTCATTGCTTTCCAAATGAGTCCTAATGCGTTTTCCATACACGTTTCAAAAATGGCACGCTCTGGTTTTGGCATCGCTGGTGGAATAGTCAAAATGATATTGCGTAATTGACGAGGCGCACTTGCGTGGCTCATTTTAAGGCGTTGAGCTGGGCTGTTCATTTGCGTTAATGCTTGCGCTAACACTTCGGTTAACATCATGGTCATTAATGAACTACGGGTATAGTTTGGCGTAAATACCGGCATGCGAAAGTCAGGCTCTAAACGGAATAACGGCTCACCGTGATCGTTTAGAAGGTATGTCATCGGAACAGCGGTTGCCAGTGGCTCTCTGTCTGTTTGACCAAAAGAGCGACTAAAGCGCCAACCCGGAGAATATGGCGAATCATCCCATAAATAGCGTTTAGGGCTTGAAATACCTGTTGAGCCTTCTGTACCTAATCGTTGCGCAGCCATGCGGTTGGCTTCAGGGCCAACACGACCAATCGTCGGCCACATAAAGGCATTATTGCGACCGCTATTCACTGAGAAATCTTGTTTACCAAATTCAGCTTGCGCAAATTCAACACGGCTTTCAAATGGTTCATTATAGATTTGATAAGGGTGGCTTAAATCACGCAGCGTCATTTCATAGAGTTGCGTTAACCCTTTATTATCATTGATATGATCTTCAATTAAGATCCCACAAGTGCGTGAGTTACCCACATCAAGAATAAGATCAACTTCAATCGCTGGCTCTTGTGGTTTGGTTTCGTTAATTTTGATTTCAGGTAAGCGTAGCTTCTCACCTAAGATATTGAGTAAATTGAGATAATGTGCCTGATGTTGAAACTCTTTGAGCGCATCTTCAAGTTCATCATGGTACATTTTGGTCACAGCCAGTGCTCTTTCGCTAAAGACTTCCTTTAACCAACCATCAATCCACGGTGTTTCAAGGAAGTTCTCAACTTCATAGCCCAAATAAGCCAACGCAAAAGCGACACCAGAGCGAACATCTTCTTCGTTTGGTGCTAGATAAGTTGTATTGGCGCGATTGGGTTCAATTCGAGTATCAAATGCCACAACAACGCGGTGTGTATGTCCATCTTCATCTGGCTCTGGCAGTTGATGGAACATCATTCTTACCCAGTTATCAGGGCCTTGAGAGAATGCGCGGGGTGGGTTAAAACGGAAAAATGGCACTGGTAGCCATGTGTCATTTAATAGCGTTAATGACTCTTCAAGGGAGAAGCTAAATTCAGCCTCTCTCGGTGTTTGAGGCTGATTTTTAGGTGCGGGATAAAGATAGTTATCATCTCGTTCATTATAGATGAGTCGCATTAACGGGCCGTTTTCGCCTTTTTTAACAAACTCACCGTACTCTTTGCGCTGTGGTAGCTTAAAACCAAAATCCAGAAACTGAATATTGCTGTCTCGGATAAGGGTAATTTTATCTTTATAATCGGTCAGTGGCGCTAACATGAATTAGTTATTCTCCCGCTTCATTGATAATGGGAATGGCTGATTGTTTTCATATTTCCCTTGGCAATCAGCAATATTTTGGCTTCCTGGTTGGCAAATAATATTTGGCATCAAATAGTTTGAACCATCACTACACAGAGCCTGACCTTGGTTATTGATATTTAATCCGCCCTGATTGACGGCAGCATTAACAGGTGCTTTACAGGTCACGCCATCACTGCGTGTCATGACGACTTGTCCTTTACCATTATCTAATTGGTAATTTAGGCTTAGTGGTTTACCTGTTTTTTGATCTTGAATTCCCGCCCCAGCTTTCCACTGGCCATTTAGGAATTGGGTTGAGCCATTCGCTAACGCATTCGCCGGAATGGTCAGCGGTGTTGTGTTATCTGCTGTCGCAGGTGGTGTCACATCTGGTGGTGCATTGGGATCAATAGGAGGGGTAGGAGTGTTGTTCTCATTCCCTGTATTTTGATTGTTATCTGTTTTCGGTTGCTCATTTTGTGCCGCTGGATCAACCGGAGGTACGTTAGGTTGTTGCGCATCTTCAGGCAATGTTCCTTCAGGTAATGCACCTTGGTTATTGTCTGTTTGAGGATCAACCACAGGTAAACCCGTATTAGGATCAACGATTGCGCCGTTATCACTTGTGCCATTAATCACATTCCCATTGGCATCAACGGTGCCTAATGTTCCTGTGTGAACCGTATTTGTTGGCACACCAACGGTGTGACCGTTAGTGACCACGGTGGGGACTTTCGGTTTTTCAAGCGTAGGATCTGGCAATTTAGGTGCTTCAATATCGGGTGTTTTAATATCGACCGTAGGTAATGCTGGCGTTGAAAAACAGCCTCTTAAGAAGAAAATCGCGAGTAGAAGTAATAATAAAGGTAATAGCCACCATAAGAAACGCCACCAAGGGCGCTTAGTGTCAGTAATAATAACTTTTTCTTGCACTGGTGGAACCACGGTTGATGCTGGTGCGATTGGCGCAACAGCGGGCTTTAAGCAAGCAACAGGGTCAACTCTAAGTTGTTGATTAGCAATGACAAAACCCCAGAAGGTAATAATAGGTTGGCCATCAACAATAAAAATATGGTTTTCATCAGGAAATTGGATAGTTTTACTGAGTAAGGCACCAAAAAGCTGACTTTCTTTATTTCCAGCCCTTTGCTGCTCTTGTTCACTAAAGGCGATTAAATCATCTTGATTCTTTTTCAGTAGCGCATAAGCGGCGGTGCGTTCTTCTTCTGAAGCCGCAGACCAAGGAATAACAGAGCCGTCAATCGGTGAATACCAGTCAATGCGCTCGCCAGTTTCATTTGGCTGAGGAATAGCAAGGCATTGAGAAATATGAGCCTTTCCTCTTAAACGCAGGGTTTCACGCAGCTGCAGTGCAGAGATATAAACAGCCTGTCCATTTTCTCCCATAGGGAGGTAACTTTCTAATTTACCACTTCGTAAGAATGCTTTATTCACGACGATCATTCCGCTAGGCAAGATTATCTATGGGTAAGTTGGCTTATCCGTAAATAGGCTTTAAGGCTAAAAATAAAGATATAAAATTTATATACATTTTATATTATCAGAAATTTGGTGTCTATCTAGCGGATTATTTAGGGTTAATTAACTGATTATTATTAAAGGATTTTTTATTTTTCTTGAGTGAAAATGGGAATATTAAGATGACGATGATGATAATTAAATAATGACATTACAGGTTGCGCTATATTTTCTTAAATATATGGATTAAATCACCGATATATTGGCTTTTGCATTAAAAAATAATGAAATAGAAGAAAAAAAAGACAAAATATAAAAGAATAAACTATTGGTAAGTATCTAATTGCTGTGATAATAATCACAAAATAGGTTTATTCTGAATAATGAGATAATAAGAAAAGAAAAAAACACACAATTAAGGAATGGTCTTAAATAGATAAGATATAGAGTTTGCCAGCGCCAATATAATAATAAAATACACGTAATACGTGAAAAATTCACCCTCAATATGAAATCAAAGAGGGTGAATTAAATATTAGAAACAGTAATCAATCATTATTTACAGTTCTTTGGAATATAATCTTCAATCGCTTTTCGAGTCATTAAAGTAACTTCATTAGCATTACGCGCCGTGAAGACTTTACCACCAGTGGCACTTGCCACACAGTTACCTGCGCCTGTGCCTAAAATATCAACTACATTAATGACGGCGCGGGGATGAGCTCGTTTTAACGTTCTGGCCGCTGCGCATGGGTCTTGATCGCAAGATTCTAAACCATCTGATAACAAGACAATAATAGTGTCACGATTATTACTTTTGATCAGAGAGCCTGCTCGTTGGATAGATTCGGCTAATGGTGTACCGCTATCAGGTTCAATACGTTTAATGTAGTTAAGCAATTTTGAGCGCTCATTGCCACCATAAGCCGGACTAGATTTCACTACACCGCAGTCTGATGCCACAACGGTGGTGATCTTCATATCTGAAGGAATGCTATTAATAATTTTTGTCGCTGCATTTCTTGCTACGGTGATACGACGAGGTTCTGCATCATAGCCCGCGAAGAGTTTCCCGGTGCTTGAGATAAAGTCTAAATCGTCTTCCGTTAAACTCATACTCAATGCCATTGAACCTGAAGCATCAAAGATAATAATCACTTGAGGTGCTAACTCTGCTGGACGTTCAGCTGGGCACATTTGCTTAATTTTGCTGGCTAAACGATTTTCACAGGTGGCATTTGCTGTTTTCTCCGTCACACCCGATTTTTTCAGTTCATCTTGTACACAAGCTTCTAGTGGCGTGAGTTTTTTCACTGGTACAGGTTTAGGCACTGGAGCCGGTTCTGGTACAGGTTCAGGTACAGGTTCAGGTACAGGTTCAGGGATAGGCTCCGGTACAGGCTCTGGAACGGGTTCAGGAATAGGCTCTGGCTCGGGGATAGGCTCTGGTTTTGGCGGTATGACAACGGCTGGTTTCTCTTCAACCACAGGAGGAACCACTGTCGGATCAAAACAGCCTTTTAGCCAAGATGCCAGTAAGACCAAAAACAGTAAGAATAACAGCAGTAATAACCAACGTAGCCAGCGATTGCGTGTTTTGGCTGGCACATCGGCAAGTGCGGCACCCGCAGCGGCTGCACTTGCACCTGCGGTAACTTGTGCAATTGGGGGTGGTAATGGAGTGGTGCGTGGCCACCATGTAATAACGGGTTGCCCATTAATAATATAGACACTTTCGCTATCAGGTAGCGTTGATGCTGTATCTAAAAGATGGCGCTCTTCATCCGTGATCCTATTTTGTGATGCTAATAGCGCCGTTTGCGTTTTAATATCGTTAAGGCGTTCATCTAAAATACGTCTTATTTCTTGTTGCTCTTGCCCTTGTAACGACGTTAAAGCGACAGGATTACCAGAAACCGGAGAATACCACTCAACAACGTCATCCGATTTTTTCTCTGGAGTCGCAAATAGAGAGCGGTACTTAGTCGGAAAGTGTTGAGTTAGCAATTGAAGTAATTGCTGTTGATGCGTTAAGGCAAAATCGGCGCGGGTAATATCAGCCGTTAATCGTGAGATTCGATTCATATTTTAGAGAGCCTTATGTGACGGCTATATTCGTTTAAAGAAAGAAATTTAAGATAACAATATTATTGACTATAACGGTTTTATAAAAAAGGTGAAATTAAAGCGCTCACTTTTTTAATATAAGGCAAAATTAATTTTTATTTCTAAATTCGCTCAATTTATTTCTCTATTTTAACAGGGGAAATAATCCATTTGCTCATTTATCTTCACGTCCATTAGGATGGTGTATTTATGTTAAAGAGGGAGATCGCAAATTGGCAGATCTTCCTTATTGAGTACTGGTGAATATTGATATAGCACATAGAGCATCTTGGGGTTACAAGGTATGTTACCCACACTAAAAAATAGCCAAATCATTCGCTTTTAGGGGAATTTATTCCTCTCTTTACGTTGATATAACAGCAGGTTTCTGATGACAAATAAAATAAATAATAACCAATTACTTAATGATGTAACTCGCTACTGGAATATCAGAGCTGAAAGTTATAGTGAGTCGAATCAACAGGAATTGCTGAGTGAGAAACAACAGAAATGGCGTCATCTATTATTGGGGCATACCAAAGTAGGTGAAACCTTAAAAGTGCTTGATATTGGAACGGGACCTGGTTTTTTTGCCATTTTATTAGCGCTATCAGGTCATGAGGTGACGGCAATTGATGCAACGGAAGGTATGTTGCTGGAAGCCAAACAAAATGCGCAAACGCACAAGGCAAATATTCAATTTGTTCGTGGTGATGTACACCAACTGCCTTTTGCCAGCGAACAATTCGATTTAGTGGTCAGTCGTAACGTGACATGGAATTTAAAAGCACCTCAAAAAGCGTATTCGGAGTGGTTTCGAGTATTAAAACCGGGTGGCAGTTTAATTAATTTCGATGCTAACTGGTATTTACATCTCTTTGATGAAAGCTACTGGCAAGGTTTTGTGGCGGATAGAGAGCGTTCAATTGAAAAACAAGTTGAAGATCACTACGTCAATACAGATACCAAAGAGATGGAGCGAATTGCTCGCCAATTACCATTAAGTCAAATTAAACGTCCGCAATGGGATATAAACACCCTGTTAGAAGTCGGTTTTAGTCGATATATGATAGATACTCGTATTGGTGATTTTGTGTGGAACGAAGAAGAAAAAATCAATTATGGTTCAACACCGATGTTTATGATCCACGCACAAAAACAAAGAATAGATGATTAAAGGAGAATAACGTGAAGCCCTTACTTTCAGTGTTCCCAACACTATTATTAACACTTGCATGTGCTTTTCCTGCATTAGCAGACAAAAGTAATAATATGCTGGATTATGCCAGCACAAAAGATATTCGTGATATCAACCCGCATCTCTACTCTGGTGAGATGGCGGCTCAAAACATGGTATTTGAATCCCTTGTATTAAATACTGAAAAAGGCGTTGCACCTTATTTAGCGGAGCGTTGGGATATTTCTCCTGATGGAAAGAGCTACACTTTCTTTTTACGCCATGATGTGACGTTTAGTGATGGCGAACCCTTTAATGCTAAAGCAGTAAAACTAAACATTGAAGCGGTACTAGACAATTATGAACGTCATGCGTGGTTAGAGTTAGTTCGTCAGATTGATAGCGTTGAAATTGTTGATGAATTCACGGTTAAATTAAATCTAAAAAACCCTTACTACCCAACCTTAACGGAATTAGGTTTAACTCGCCCATTCCGCTTTATTTCTCCGAATTCTTTTATTAATGGCAAAACTAAAACGGGTGTTGCGAACTATGTGGGCACAGGACCTTGGGTATTAACTGAGCATAAAAAAGACCAATATGCGGAGTTTAAAGTTAATCCCAATTATTGGGGAGAGAAGCCGGTATTAAATGGCGTGATGTGGCGAGTGATCCCCGATAGACAAACCATGCTACTTTCTCTGCAAAAAGGGGATATTCAGCTTATTTTTGGCGCAGATGGCGACATGTTAGATATGGATTCATTTGAAGCTCTTATGGCATCAGATAAATTCAAAACTGAAATGAGTGCGCCGATCGCGTCTCGTGCCATTGTACTCAATAGTAGCCGTGCAATGACATCCAGCCAAAAAGTACGTCAAGCATTGCAATATGCGGTTGATAAAGAAGGGATTGCCCAAGGTATTTTAGCGGGAAGTGAAAAAGTTGCTGATAGTTTAATGGCTCGCAGTGTACCTTACTGTGATTTTGCTTCTCCAACCTATATTTATCGTCCTACAAAAGCGATTGATCTATTAGAGGCGGAAGGTTGGGTATTACCAAAAGGTAAGACTATCCGTGAGAAGCAAGGTGAGAAATTACAGCTATTGCTCTCTTATAATGTGAATAATGCTGTTGAAAAAGAGATAGCTGAGCTTATTCAAGATGACTTTAAAAAGATTGGTGTCGGCTTAACGATTTTAGGTGAAGAGAAACAAGCCTATTTAGATAGACAAAAAAATGGTGATTTCGATTTACAATATTCGCTCTCATGGGGAACACCTTACGATCCGGCTTCTTTTGTTTCATCATTTAGAATACCTGCTCACGCGGATTATCAAGGGCAAAAAGGATTGGCGAATAAAACCCAATTGGATGCAATGATTGGCGAGTTATTGATTACACCTAATGAAGCGCGTCGTCAGGAATTATATAAAACCTTGTTTACCTCATTAGCAGAGCAAGCAGTTTATATTCCATTAACTTATTCACGTACTAAGGCTATCCATCGTAGTGAATTAGAAAATGTGGGCTTTAATCCATCTCAATATGAAATACCGTTTGAAAAGATGCGCTTTAAGCCTTAATTAATGCATCAATGAGATTAACCATAATAAGTGTGGCTCGTAATATCAACGTGCCACACTGATCAAACCTTATGCTACGTTATATATTCTGGAGAGTGCTGGCTATCTTCCCACTGGCACTGATGATTTCATTTATTGCCTTTATTCTGTTGGAGTTAGCCCCGTCTGATCCTGCGGAAGTCGCGTTACGCGTCAATGAAATAGTACCAACACCCGAAGCTATTGAAGGGATGCGCCATGAGTTAGGGTTAGATAAGCCTTTTTTCACGCGTTACTTTTTATGGTTAATATCAGGCTTACAACTCGATTTTGGTACTTCTTTTCTTACAAGAACGCCTGTTATTCAAGAGATGCTAAGGGCATTACCGCCAACACTTTGGTTAGCCTCAACAGCGCTATTCTTTACGATTATTCTGGCATTACCTTTAGCATTATGGTGCGTGGCTAAACCTCAAAGTTTTACGGATAAATGCATCCGTTTTATTGTGTTTGTTTTAACGGCAATTCCTAATTACTGGTTAGGGTTGCTCTTAATTTGGGGCGTCGCGGTTTATTTAGATTGGCTGCCTGTCAGCGGGATGTTATCGCCACAGTCTGTTATTTTGCCCGCACTAGCACTCTCTTTAGGATATATCGGCACTTATTTACGATTATTACGCGGTGCGATGTTAAATCAATGGCATCAGCCTTATGTCTTTTATGCCAAAGCGCGTGGATTACCCGATAACCTTATTTTACGTCGCCATATTTTGCGTAATTCGCTGTATTCCAGTTTAACGGCATTGGGAATGAGTATTCCGAAGCTTATTGCTGGTACGGTGGTGATTGAAAATATTTTTGCTTGGCCGGGAATAGGGCGACTATGTATCAGCGCTATATTTGGTCGTGATTATCCGATGATACAAGCCTATATTTTATTGATGTCACTGTTATTTCTCTTTTTTAATTTTCTGATGGATGTCATTCAAATGATGACTGATCCACGGTTAAGGAGATAATGATGTGGCAACTGTTTTGGCAACGACTTGCAAAAGATAAAAGCGCACAACTGTGCTTATTGGTGATTATGATTGTGGTTATCGCAGGAATATTCGCCCCTTGGTTGGCACCGCATGATCCCACATTAACCTCGATACGTTTGAAATTTAAGCCAATGAGTTTTGATTATCCGTTAGGTACGGATAATTTAGGACGCTGTATCTTTTCAAGATTATTGTTTGGTGTAAGAACAACGGTATTTTATGCCTTATTAGCCATGAGTGTGACATTAATAATTGGTTGGTTAATGGGAATGTTAGCCGGATTTTTTCATGGCAAGACAGATACATTAATTATGCGGTTATGTGATGTGGTTTTGTCATTTCCAGCAGAAATTATGATCTTGGCGTTAGTGGGAATAATGGGACCGGGTATTGGTAATATCTTAATTGCCGTTATTTTAGTGAAATGGGCATGGTATGCCAGAATGATCCGAGGGGTTGTTCGCCAATATTCTCATCGTAATTACATTGCATATGCACAGGTAATTGGTGCGCCGTCTAGTCATATTTTACGGCGACATCTATTACCCGTCACTTTCGCTGAAACTATTGTCTTAGCATCAACGGATATTGGTAGTGTTATTTTAATGATATCGGCTCTCTCCTTCTTAGGATTAGGTGTACAACCACCCACGCCAGAATGGGGAAATATGCTCAGTGAAGCAAAAAATGTCATGGTATTACATCCAGAGCAAATGTTACCCGCAGGAATTGCGATTACCCTTGTTGTCACCGCATTTAATTTTTGGGGTGATTTTTTACGTGATGTGTTTGATCCCGATAATCGTCAGTCAGTAGGAGAAAAGCATGAACAACTTACTGACGCTTGAGCATGTTTCTATTTTTCATCAAGAAAGTGGAAAAAAACTGATTGATGATATCTCTTTCTCGATAAAACAGGGACGTACATTAGCGATTGTCGGAGAAAGCGGTAGTGGTAAAAGTTTGATGAGTAAAGCCATTATGGGATTGCTACCTGAACAATTAGCAATGTCAGGAGAGATTTTCTTTGAAGGAAAGAAAATCGGTCATGAAGCACTTTCTCAACGTCGAGCTTTATTAGGAACATCTTTAGGTGTGATTGTGCAAAACGGCATGAGTGCCTTTGATCCTCTGATGAGGATTGGAAAGCAATTTTGCCAAACTTTAATCTACCATTTTTCCTACTCTAAAAAGCAAGCCATAGAAGAAACTCAGTCGGCATTATCTCATGTTTTTCCTTATCAATTTCAATCTATTATGCAGGCGTTTCCTCATCAATTAAGTGGCGGGCAACTACAACGTGTAATGATTGCGATTGCACTTGCTTTATCACCGAAGTTATTAATTGCTGATGAACCGACAACGGCGCTTGATGCACCACTTCGCCAAGATATTTTAAAATTGCTTCATCATGTCGTTACAACACATCATTCAACACTGATTTTTATTTCTCATGACTTGGGGCTAGTTAATGAAATTGCTGACGATATAGTCGTTATGCAAAGAGGCAAAATGGTTGAATGTGGCGATAAAACAACCGTTTTATCGCATCCAACACAAGAATATACGCGTTATTTAATTAATGCACGCCGACAGCTTTCATTACGTTTCGAGCAATTGATTAATAAAAAAATAGATTAGTATCATCATAATAAAAGAGGGTTTATGTTATTAAACGTTGAGAATATGAGTAAGTTTTATACTCAAAAAAATAACACACTATTTGGTGAAAAAGTGAAGGTTATCGACTCACTCTCTTTTAATATTAATTCAAGTGAAGCCTTTGGTTTAGTGGGTGAAAGTGGTAGTGGAAAAAGCACATTAGCACGTTTAATTTGTGGATTAGAATTACCTGATAGTGGCGCTATTTCTTTAAATAATAAGCCCGTTACAAAACGACTTCATCGCCAAGGTATAATTAGTATCGTTTTTCAAGATTATATGACTTCCGTTAATCCGACATTAACAGTAGGTGAAATTATTGCTGAGCCGATTAAAATCATTAATCCAAGTATTAGCCATCAAGCATTGAAAACACTTATTTTTGCTTTTTTAGATAAAGTAGAATTACCTAAAAGTTGCTATACACGTTATATTTTTGAACTTTCTGGTGGGCAGGCTCAACGAGTCTGTTTATGTCGTGCATTAGCGTCTTATCCAAAACTTATTGTATTAGATGAAGCGCTTAGCTCCTTAGATATTCCCACGCAAGTTCAAATATTAGATTTATTAAAACAGTTAAAAGAAGAGTTTACACTCTCTTATCTTTTTATTAGTCATGATATTCAAACGGTGGCTTATTTCTGCGATAAAGTGATGTTTTTTTTACAAGGCAGGAATATTGAATTGTGTGAGATAAATAATTTAGGCAATGTTTCTCATGATTATTCTAAAAAGCTTATTCAATCTGTTATTTAATCAACAAACAGCAATGCCTTTAAGCATTACTGCTTGTTGAGTTTAATGTATTTAGAGATTATTCATTAAGTGTTCTTGAACTGCTTTTGCATCGTTTGAGGCATTGAAATCAATACCAAAATTCAGCGTGCCTTCTTTGAGTTCAATACTACGCGGTGTTGCTTTAGAACAGGTAATATTCTGTATTTTTTCTTTTACTGTTTCTTGTGCTATTTTCGAGCTCTCACAAGTATTAATTACGCCTTTTAACCCTTCGCTACAATAACTATCAACACCTATTGTTTTTAAATCCTCAGCAGTAAATGCAGACCAATCAAAAGCAACTTTTATATTGGCATCACAGCTTTTATTTAAATCGACAACACGAGACTGAATATTCTCTTCGAATTTTTGTTGTAATTCTCTTTCAGCTAATGTCGCTGAAAAAGCAGAAGAGGAAATAAGTAGCAGAGAAAGACTAATAGCAATATTTTTCAACATAATAAATGCTCCAAAAAAGAATATATAAATTTAAGTTAACTTATTAAAAATAAAGTAATAGCGCGTTATAGCAATAGGAATATTATTGTTTTTCTTTATTTCATTATTTTTTGAATAATATTTCTTATTATTAGTGAGATATCTTTTAATAAAATCGTATTTATTGTCGAGATATTAACATTTCAATAAGTGCTTTTACTTATCTTATTAATTAAATGTTCGTTAGTTTCATAACGAACATAATCGATTCAGTACATCGTTTAAATAACCCACAAAGCCAAATAAATAAATCATCAATAAAATCATGTAATTATATTATCAATGTAGATCTGCATCACAAACTAATCTTATTGTGATTGTTTTTTCGTCATGCTCGAATTAACTTGCTAACTCGAAGTAGCAAAAATTAGCATAGCGTTAGCAAATGATGAGGGTTCGCATGGAACAACAATATTTTATTGGCGTTGATGTTGGCTCAGCCAGTGTCCGTGCAGCGGTATTTGATAGCAATGGAAAGCGTTTGGGCTTTTCTGTTCGCCCTATTGCGCAGTTCCGCCCAAAAACGGATTTCGTTGAGCAATCGTCTACCGATATTTGGCAGCAGGTTTGCACTACCGTAAAAGAGTCGGTGGCGTTATCTGCTATTGATCCTATCCATGTGAAATCTATTGGTTTTGATGCCACTTGTTCTTTGGTTGCAGTGGATAAGGACGGTAAAGGGCTTTCTGTTTCACCAAGCGGTAAAGCTGAGCAAGATATCATCATGTGGATGGATCACCGTGCTGTACAAGAAACAGTCACTATCAATCTGACCAATGATCCTTCATTGCGATATGTTGGCGGTGAAGTGAGTATCGAAATGGAATTGCCAAAAATTCTGTGGTTAAAAAATCATTACCCAGAGCGTTATGAAAATGTATGGCGATTCTTTGATTTAGCTGACTTTTTAGTTTGGAAAGCAACATCAGGGGATGTCGCAAGTACCTGTACATTAACCTGTAAATGGAACTATTTAGCACATCAGGGACAATTTAGTGAGAGTTTGTTAGCCGATGTAGGTTTGGATGAATTATTAGAAAAAGTACCACAAACCATCCTTGCGTTAGGTGAACAAGCAGGTTGTTTAGATGAATCAGTTGCCAATGCGTTTGGCTTGCACACGGGTGTCATTGTTGCCTCAGGCATTATTGACGCTCATGCGGGTGGCTTGGCATTAACAGCATCACAACCTGAAGGGAGTTTGGCAATTATCAGTGGCACGTCTAACTGCCACATGATTGTGAGCCAATATCCAATTATGGTACCCGGTGTTTGGGGACCTTATTTTGGCGCGATGTTACCCGAATTATGGCTAAACGAAGGCGGTCAAAGTGCTGCTGGTGCGTTAGTTGAATGGTCTATCCGTCGTCATGAATCATGGGCTGAATTAGAGCAAGAAGCGAATGAAAAAGGCGTTAACTACTATGCCTTATTAAACGAAGCCGTCGCTGAATTGGAAGAGAATGAACAATATCCAACAGCACAGTTTCATGTTTTAGCTGACCATCATGGCAATCGTTCTCCGCGCGCAAACCCTGCCGCTAAAGGCATGGTAAGCGGATTAACGCTGGAAAGTGGTCGAGTTGCATTGGCTCGTTATTATCTCGCGACACTGCAATCTATTGCTTACGGTACACGCCATATTATCGACACGCTTGAAGATGCTGGACATCAAATCAATCGCATCGTGATGTGTGGTGGTGCAACGAAAAATCCATTATGGCTACGCGAATATGCCAATGCGACAGGTCGTGAAATTCATTTAGCACAAGAAGAAGATGCAGTGAATTTAGGGGCTGCATTATTAGGTGCAGTGGCATGTAAAGCCTTTGATGATTTCTCTAAAGCTGCCAGTGCAATGGTGCGAGAAGGTGGCATTATCACTCCAGATAGCGACACGTTTGCCTTCCATCAGGCCAAATATCAAGTTTATTTGCAGATGTATCAAGATCAGCAGCGTTATAACGAAATGATGTCGGATTGTTGACCACTAATTTTTCCGATTATGAACCGAGTTTACCTTACCAGGGATATCTTATGTTGAACTTAAATCTACCAAAATTACCGACAACCATCACAGCAGGTCAGAAAGAGATCCTGATGGTCACCAACGCAGACTTACGCGAGCCTGCAAACGTAACGTGCTGGCCTGTACAGAAAAAATTTGAAGATAAATTGGCTGCAGCATTAGAAGCTCAAGGTTACAAAATGAAGCGTGCTCATGAAATTAATGAAGCTCGCGGTCATGGTTTTATCAGCAGTCAGCGTGAAGGTTGCGATATGTTTGCCGCAATCGATCCTGATGCACCGGTTATTGTGTTATTAACCGCATGGCAATATTCACACCATATTGCCTCTTCATTAGCACACCATCGTGGCCCTATTTTACTGCTGGCTAACTTTGATGGTACATGGCCGGGTCTGGTGGGCATGTTGTGTTTAGCGGGTACGATGACCAGTTTAGGTAAAAATTATTCACGTTTATGGTCAGAAGAGTTTGATGATGAATTCTTTGTAGATGGTTTAGCAACTTGGTTGAAATATGGTTATGTAAATCATAAGCTTAGCTATCTTACAGATATTGCGCCAACACACAGGGTAATGGCGACAGAAGCTGGCGAAGTAGGTCGTAAAGTCGGCGAATATATAATTAAAAATAAAGAAATAATTGGTTTGTTCGATACATTCTGTATGGGAATGATTAACGGGGTCTTCCCACAACAGGCAATGATCAATATTGGTATGCCAATTGAATCCCTTTCTCAATCTGCGTTACTGGTCGAAATGGCAAAAGTACCGACAGAATTAAGAGAGGCATGTTTACAGTGGTACGAAGATAACGGGATGACGTTTATGTTTGGTCAAGATGACAAAACTGAACTCACTCGTGAACAAGTGATGGAGCAGTGCGCCATGATGATTGCAATGGCGCGTTTCGTAAAACGTTTTGGTCTAACAGCGGTGGGTGTGCAATATCAGCAGGGCTTAAAAGATTGTTGCCCAGCGTCTGACTTTGCTGAAGGTGCGATTGGTTCAACCGCGCGTTTCCCATTGCCAGATGAAAACGGCGAGATTATCTGCCCTAACACACCAATTCCTTGTATCAACGAAGTGGATATGGGTACGGCTATTCCTCAAACGATGTTATGGCGTTTATTAACATCATTAGGATTACCTGCTGAAACCACACTACATGATATTCGTTGGGGTAGTGAGTATGAAGGAACATTCTACTGGGATATGGAAATTTCAGGCTCTGTTCCTTTTGAACACCTTAAAGGTGGCCTAAAAGGCGCAACAGGTTATCGCCAGCCTCCGATGTTCTTCCCTAAAGGGGGTTCAACTATCGCAGGTCAAGGCAAAGCAGGACGCTTGTTATGGGGTCGTGCGCACTATGAAGGTACTGATGTGATTATGCATATTGGTACAGGTGTGGCTGTGGAGTTACCTGAAGCAGAATTTGAACGTCGCCGTAAAGCAACTAACTACGAATGGCCATTATTAAACTGTACGTTAGATGGCGTAACTCGTGATGACCTTATGGCGGGACATCAAAGTAACCACATTACTGTGGCTTATGTTGATGAAGATAAATTGGCGTTTGTGCTAAAAGCATTTGTTGCTCAAGCACTGACTCAAGGTATCCAAGTGAAAGTGGCAGGTGATGCCATTAACTTACTGTAAGGAATTGATGATGAGTCAGCAAAAATACGTCGGTGTTTGGCCTGTTATGCTAACCCCTTTTGATGCCAAAGGGGAGATTGATTGGGCGTCATTAGAGCGCCTTGTAGACTGGTATATCGATTCTGGTGTACACGGACTCTTTGCCGCCTGCCAATCAAGCGAAATGTTTTATTTAAGTGATGAGGAAACTCAAGCACTCACCCGTTTTATCGTTGAAAAAGCAGATGGAAGAGTACCTGTAGTTGCTTCTGGTCATACTGCAACAGCATTAAGTCAGCAAAAAGAACAATTGCAGGCAATGGCTGGCACAGGCGTCGATGGCGTCATTATGATCAGTAATCGCTTGGCTCTAGTCGGGGAGTCGGATGATAAAGCGCTGGAAACACTGCAAGTCTTAACCAATGTGGTATCAAAAGAGATTGATTTGGGTATCTATGAATGCCCTTATCCTTACAAACGTTTGTTATCTGAGGAAATTGTAGAGTGGTGCGCACAAAGCAATCGCTTTACCTTTATCAAAGATACGTGCTGTTCTCTTCCGATGATAGAACGTCGTTTGGCATTATCAAAAGGAACTCGCTTGCACCTTGCAAACGCCAACAGTCAAACGCTATTAGCTTCATTCCAAGCAGGATGTCAGGCATATAGCGGTGTAATGGCAAACTTCCATCCAGAGCTTTATGTTTGGCTTTATGAGAATTGGAAGGATAAACCAGAGCAGGCTGCGGTGTTAGCAGATTATTTATCAACAGCAGCGATGACCGAAACACTGGATTATCCAGCATGCGCTAAATATCATCAGCGCCTGATTGGTAACTTCAGCACACTGGTCTGCCGTTCCCGTAACAGCAGTCAGTTTGAAAACTCATTTTTCCCTTCTGCGGTCAATAGCATGACTGCATTGGGTGAGAATATGAAGAAGTGGCTTTCGTTAGATTAATTTAGGACACAGGAGTAGGAATATGCCTTTCGTGATGAAGGAAACCCAGTTTGTGCTTGATAATGCACATTCACTTTTTAATCACTGCCATGCTTCAACGATTGTGCGTGTGCCTAACTCTGAGCGTTTGTTAACCGCTTTTTTTGCTGGCGATAAAGAAGGTAGCGGTAATACCGCTATCTGGCTGGTAATGAAAGAGGGTGATCATTGGCAACACGCTCAACCTGTTGTTAAAAATCCGGGTGTTGCACACTGGAATCCAGTTTTACATGTTGACCCATCAACAGGTAATATCTGGCTGTTTTATAAAACGGGTCCCGATGTACATAGTTGGACGACCCAATACGTTATCTCGAAGGATGGCGGAAATAGCTGGAGTTTACCGAGTGAATTGGTTTCTGGTGATGTAGCACCTAGAGGTCCTGTGAAAAATAAAGTGTTAGTGATGTCGAATGGCGAGTGGTTGGCACCGGGATCGGTTGAGGATGACCAATTCTGGGATGCGTTTGTCGATATTTCGAGTGACAACGGTCAACACTGGTTGCGAGTAGATATTCCAATTGAACATCATAAAGGTGAACAAGCGGAACATGAAATCTGGCAGGGTTTAAAGGACGATGCCTTATGGGAGACTGATCTACAACGCGTTTTTCAATGGGACGGCGTGATACAGCCAACACTATGGGAATCCCGGCCTGGGCATGTGCATGCCATGATGCGGAGTACGCGCGGTACTATTTATCGTAGCGATTCAACGGATTATGGGCGCAGTTGGTGTCCAGCTTATGCAACAATATTACCAAATAATAATAGCGGCATTGATGTCGTCTCCTTCGCAGATGGTCAACTGGCATTGGTGTATAACCCGAATTCAGGTAACTGGAGTCGTCGTTATCCAATCTCTGTCAGTCTTTCATCCGATAATGGCAGTACTTGGTCTGAACCATTCGATTTACTCGATGGGGAAGGCGAATTTTCATATCCGGCTATTATTGCTGAAAACAATACCCTACACGTGACCTTTACTTGGAATCGAAAAAACATTGTTTATCAGCAGTTAATGGCTACTCAATAAAAATGTGGAGAAAGGGTTTTATGAAAAAGAGTCTACTCGCAGCGTTGGCGATTACGATGACACTGGGCATGGGGAACGCAGTTGCCCAACAGTTAACGTATCCTACAAAAAATATTGATGTTGTCATCCCGAAAAACCCGGGCGGTGGTACTGATACTTCAGCACGTACTATCATTGAATTTGCAAAAGATGTCATGCCAGCGGGACGTATTTTTGTTCCTGTGAATAAGCCAGCTGGTAATGGTTTAACCGGTCTGATTGAAGTTGCTAATGCGCGTCCAGATGGCACGAAATTAGTTATGACAACCGTTGAACTTGCGATGTTCCCACACCAAGGAAAATCACCAGTTACTTATAAAGACTTCACCCCAATCGCAACAACTATCGCTGATCCAGTCGTGTTAGTTGTTAATGCAGAATCACCTTATACCACGTTACAAGAGTTTATCGATGGCGCGAAAGCGAATCCGGGTAAACTGAAAGTGGGTAACTCAGGTATGGGTGCTATTTATCACTTAGCTGGCGTTAATATCGAACGTACCACTGGCGCTAAATTTAACCATATCCCTTACAACGAAGGTACAGGCCCTTCAATCGCTGCTTTAGTGGGTAACCACATCGATGGCGTATTAACAACGCCGGGTGCCGTTAAATCTCAAGTTGATGCCGGTATTCTACGTGTTCTTGGTGTAATGGATGAGCGTCGTTTCCCATTATTCCCAGCAGTACCTACTTTCAAAGAAGCATTAAAATTAGACACTAACGTGAAAATGCGTGCTTGGGCAGTATTAGCAACAACCGCTAATGTGCCTGATAACGTGAAGAAAGAGTTAGTTGGCGCATTCTCTGAAGTGGTTCAAAAACCTGAATATCAAGAAGCACTGAAAAAACAAGGTATTATGCCTGTATTTATCACTGGTGACGATGCTTACCAAATGATGAAAGAAGACCACGAGATGTATGCTGAGTTAATTTCAGCAACCCTGAAAAAATAACTTTTCTATTATTATAAACCACCCTACCTGTTACGGCAGGTAGGGTCGGGGAGATCCCGACATGACAAAAATCAATACAATCATCGGTGCGATTTCAGTGGCTTTCGGGGCACTAATTATCTATCTCTCCCGTGATATGAGCATGTTTGATGATTATGGTGTGCCTGGGGAGCGTTTTTGGCCTTATGGTCTTGCCATCTTATTTATTTTACTGGGGATTTTTCAATGGATCAGTATTGTGGTTGATAAAATCAAACACGTACATAAGTCTGTTGACCTGAGTTCTACCGCAGTTAAACGCGCTTATGGTTTAGGCATCTTTATGTTGGTCTATGCCACTGGTCTGCACTTTTTTGGTTTTATTATTCCGTCACTGCTTCTTATCCCGGTCATTATGTGGCTGATGAATGAAAGAAAACCTATCGCACTGGTTATTATTCCGGTTGTAATGGTTGCCGCCGTTTATGTCTTCTTTGACATTATCTTTAATTCACCTCTGCCAACCTCCGTCTTTTTTGAGTAAGCGGTAAAGGAGCTTTGAGATGGAAATACTAGACGCTTTAATGGTCGTTTTCAGTCTGGAAACGATAACGATGATCCTGTTAGGGGTATTCGCAGGTATTATTATCGGCGCATTACCAGGCCTAACAGTGAATATGGGGATTGCATTACTTCTCCCATTAACTTACTCCTTCCAAGGAATGACGGGTATCCTCCTGTTATTAGGAATGTATTGTGGTGCCGTTTACGGTGGCTCAATTACTGCGATATTGATTAGTACGCCGGGTACTCCCGCTTCTGCTGCAACGGTATTGGATGGTTATCCAATGGCGAAAAAAGGTGAAGCAGGAAGAGCGCTGGGTTTATCTACGATGGGGTCTATGTTTGGGGGGATTTTTAGTACGATTGCCCTGATCGTTATTGCGCCTCAATTAGCAAAAGTAGCAACAGGTTTCTCTGCGGCTGAATATTTTGCACTGGCGGTATTTGGCATAAGTATTATTACCAGTGTATCATCGCAATCGATTGTGAAAGGATTAATGGGTGGCGCGATAGGTTTGGCTATTGCGACAATTGGACTTGATCCAATGACATCTGGACCTCGTTTCACCTTTGATACTGTGTACCTGATGGGTGGGGTTTCATTTATTCCTATCTTGGTTGGTCTGTTCGCTTTCTCTCAAGGCTTGATTAGTTTTGAAGAAGAGTACCGTGAACGTAAGCAGAAGAAGAGCGAAAAAATTAACGCGCGTATTCACCGAGTCTTACCAACATGGGCTGATTTTAAACGTGTGTTACCAACTTATTTTCGTTCATCTGCCATAGGTACAACGATTGGTGCAATTCCGGGAACGGGCGGAGATATCTCATCATTTATCTCTTATAACGAAGCGAAACGTTGGTCTAAACACCCTGAAGAGTTTGGTCATGGTTCACCAGAAGGTGTTTCTGCGCCAGAAGCTGGTGCAAACTCAGTAACAGGCGGAACCATGGTGCCTTTAATGACCTTAGGTATTCCAGGTGATGGCGCAACTGCCATTATCATGGGTGCATTTATGGTTCAGGGATTGGCATTAGGGCCTCAACTCTTTACTGACAATCCAGTTGAAGTTAACAGCATCTTCATTGGCTTGATGATGGCGAATATTTTCCTCGGTATCTTAGGTTTCTTATGTATGAAACTCTTTGTTCGAGTGATGGATGTTCCGCGTCGCGTATTAGTACCAATTATCTTTGTATTATGTAGTGTAGGTGCTTATTCTGTGAACCATAGTATCATTGATGTATTCGTGATGATGGGGGCAGGGTTACTCGCTTACATTATGATTAAGCTCGATTTCTCCATGTCTCCTGTGGTTATCGGGATTATCTTAGGGCCGATGGCTGAATCAAACTTACGTCGTGCTTTAATGATGTCTCAGGGTGATTTATCTATCCTGTATACACGCCCGATTACAGCGACATTCTTAGGTATTGCGATACTGACGTTGATCCTACCAATTATTGGACCTTCGTTAAAAGCGATGTGGAAGAAATACCGAGCGAAGCCGGCTCAGTAAAGGTTAACTGGCCCTCATCATTAAGATGAGGGCAATATCAATGATGGAATATTAATGGCAAAAACAGTTGAACAGATTGCAAATGACCTGAATTTGTCTATTACCACAGTCAGATTGGTATTAAATGGCAAAGGTGATCAATACCGGATCAGTGCAAAAACGCAAAAGAAGATAGCGGACTATGTTGAGGTGTTTGGTTATACCGTCAATCATGCAGCTAGAAGCTTAAAGCTTAATAAAACAGATACCTACGGATTGGTTATCCCTCGTCTTTCTAACCCATTCTTCGCCGCTTTGGCTGAAAAATTAGAGATGCATTGTCACCAAATTGGTTGTCAGCTAACGATTAGCTGTACCTATGGTGATATCAAAAATGAAAATAAGCTCGTTAAATCAATGGACGAGCGTAATGTTGATGGTATTTTCATTGTGTCATCAAGCCGTAAAAATCAGCTACACCATGTGAAGCATCGTCAAAAACCATTGGTTTTTTTAGATAGAGATTTCTCTGTCAGTGAGGCTATTTGTGTCGCTTCAGATAACTGTGACAGTGGTGCGCAACTGACAAGAGCGATGATAAAGCGAGATGCACCAATTCATTTTTTTGCGGGCGATGCATTATTACCCACCATCGCAGCGCGTTTGCGCGGTTATGTGCAAGCCATAAAAGGGCATTATGGTGATGATAATCGTGTCACTGTCTCTTATGCTGAGCATAATACGACCAAAGATGGTGAGCAGATGATGAAACAGTATTTAGAGCAACATCAGCAAATACCTTCTCATTTTATTGCCTCATCATTGCCTATTCTTGAAGGTTTATTGAGTGTTATCCGTCAGCGTGAAGGAAGTATTCCTGCTCATCTTCATATTGGTACATTCGATGATCATGTGATGCTGAGTTTTTTACCTAATAATGTGTGGTCAATGAAGCAAGACGAAGCGTTATTAGTCGAAAAAGCCTTTGAAATCATGTCTGCAAAGATAGCCGGCACCGCAGTTAAATCCCCTGCATTAATAAAAACACAACTTATCGAACGCCTAATTTCTACCCAATGAGTCAATTAAATCGCTTATTCGCCTCACTTTGTGAGTAGATTAGGCTTTCTATTCGCCTCATTTTGTGAGTAGAATAGAGTTTATATTCGACTCATGAGGGTAATTTATGTGGATTTGGCAACATTCAAACTGGACTCATTTCAGATTTAACAACAGTACCGTGATCCCTTTACTTATTGATACTCGTTTTGTTCAAGGGATGCTCTATGGTCAAAGCCAAATGTTGCCTGAAAACAGTACATCTGCATTAGATTCTATTTTGGCAAATATTATTTATTCGAGTGATATTGAAGGTGAAAAGCTAAATGCATTTTCTGTGCGCTCTTCACTAGCGACTCGTTTAGGTATTGTGGAAGAGAAAACATATCCAACTGATGAAAAGTCAGAGGGTTTTGTGCAAGCTGCATTAGATGCTATTAATAATTTAGATGAACCATTAACTCATGAACGTTTATTTCAATGGCATAACCTATTGTTTCCTGAAGGACATTCTATTTTAAATCCTATTACTTCAGGGAAATACCGAACAGGTATTGTTCAGGTCGTTTCAGGTAAAAGAATTGATAAACCTATTGTACATTTTGAAGCTCCGCCACCTGAATCAATAGAAACTGAGATGGCATTATTTTTGGATTGGTTTAATAAAACAAGAGTTCATTATGAGCCTGATTTGATTATCAGAGCGGCTATTGCCCATCTGTGGTTTTTAACTATTCATCCATTTGAAGATGGTAATGGGCGGATAGGCAGACTTATTATGGATTTAGCATTAGCTCAAGCTGAAAATAAAACAGTCAGATTATATGCGATGTCAAAAACGATTAATGAGCATCGCCAAGAATATTACGACATCATCGAAAATACCCAAAAAGGTGATGGTGATATTACATTATGGCTTCAATGGTTTTTACAAATGCTTCAATTATCTATTTTGGAAGCTACACATGAAATTGATAAGACAGTAAGAGCAACTAAATATTGGCAAACCCATGATCAAGCGTTGTTGTCGCCAGAGCAATCAAAAGTTATCAATAGAATGCTTCAAGGGGATTTTGTCGATGGAATTAATAATAGCCAATATAAGAGTGTGGCAAAAGTGAGTCGAGCAAGTGCAACAAGACATTTAGCATTTCTTGTTGAGCAGGGTTTTTTAGCAGACAGTGGGGCTGGCGGGCGAAGTGTGAGATATATTTTACAAGACTAAATTTTTATTATTTAGCCACAATAGGAACATTAGTCTGCTCGTTTTATTGTTATTCTTTTTTTTACTTTTACAAATGCGCGCTACTCTACTTATCTCGTTTTAACAAAAATAGGGGCTCTTGATTATCTGCAATCAGAGGCTCATAATTTAAGCGGATAGTTCCATTTTATTAATATAAAAGGATATTAAAGAAAGATGAACGATGATGTTGACCGATGTCCTGAGTGTGAAGTAAGGGCGTATTATACGAATGATTTTGTTCGTGTTTATCAAGCCTATTCAAATACTATTGCTCAGAGCGCAGTCGCAAACGGAACATTTGTTTCGCCCCCTTTTAGTATGACCCGTATGACTTGGGTAAAACCTTCCTTTCTTTGGATGATGTACCGTTCTGGTTGGGGACGCAAAGACGCTAATCAAGCTTCTATTCTTGCGGTTGATATTACGCATGAAGGCTTTCAAGAGATGCTGACACAAGGAGTTGTGAGTCATTTTGATCCAGACCGCTATGCCAGTGCGCAAGCGTGGAAAGAAGCGTCAGAAACCAGTAATATCCGCATTCAGTGGGACCCTGAACGTGATATTTATCTGAATCGACTCAGTTATCGTACTATTCAAATTGGTTTGCGAAATCAAGCAGTTGAAAAATATTGCAAAGAGTGGATTGTGAATATTACGGATGTTACCGATAAGGTACGTAAAATAGATGCTTGTATTGCTAATGGTGATCTCGACACCGCATACAGCCTATTACCGGTAGAAAAACCGTATCACTTTGGTGAGTAATTCATCAAGATGTCACCCCGCTTAATTGGCGGGGTAATTGTAAGATAGGATCAGGCTTGCACAAGTTCAGGACGAACACCTAGCGTATGGCAAATAGCATAGGTTAATTCTGAACGATTAAGTGTATAAAAATGGAAATCTTTGACTCCTTCACGGCTTAAAATCTTCACCATATCAATAGCAATCGAAGCACCTACCAGACTACGCGTTTCAGGATCATTATCTAACCCATCAAACATTTTATGCATCCAACCCGGAATTTTTACATTGGTTAAACCTGCAAAGCGTTTTAGTTGTTTAAAATTCGTGACAGGTAAAATTCCCGGCACAATCTCAACATCAATACCTGTTGAAACGCAGCGATCACGAAAACGTAAATAGCTTTCGACATCAAAGAAAAATTGAGTGATCGCGCGATTTGCTCCCGCATCTACTTTTCTTTTTAAGTTAATTAAATCTGCTTGTGCACTTTTTGCTTCAGGATGCACTTCAGGATAAGCCGCAACAGAGATATCAAAATCACCCACGCCTTTGAGTAAGTGAACTAAATCTGTGGCATACATATCGGGTTTTTGAGAGTTGTCTGGTAAATCGCCTCGTAAGGCAACAATATGGCGAATGCCACTTTGCCAATAATCTTGTGCGATATGTTGTAGCTCTTCACGGCTAGCATCAACGCAAGTCAAATGCGGTGCGGCTTCTAATCCTGTGCGCTCTTTAATTCCTTTAATAATCGAGTGAGTTCTATCTCGCTCGCCTGAGTTTGCACCATAAGTCACAGAAACAAAGCTCGGTTTTAAGGTATTTAAGCGCGCAAGAGATTGCCAAAGAGTATTTTCCATCTCTTCGGTACGAGGCGGGAAAAACTCAAAGGAAACTTGGATCTGACCATCAAGTTCGGCAAGATTTTGATTTAATGCTTCATGTTGGCTTGCGTGATAAAAGCTCATACCTGTACCTCATCAATCATGTCACTGTGTTGTTATTCTTATTTAAGTATCACTACCTATTTACCCATCTAACCATTTAGACGTCTAGATGTAGATTCTCTTAATTAGGCTATTTAGTCAACAACTATTCACCCTGTTTTTGATGAGGATAATTCAATAGAAATGAGAGAAAACTTCATGTTGAAGTCTTCTTTAATAAAGAAAATTAGCTTCACTATGCATAAGCTGTGTGATTTTTCTTCTACAATTAAATGAATTAACTTATTGAAGGGAGGCGAAATGATCACCTGTAAGCGAGTGTATAACGATAAAGAGGGAACCCATGAAGGTTATCGCGTATTAGTGGATAGATTGTGGCCAAGAGGCGTGAAAAAAACAGACTTTCATTATGATGAGTGGAATAAAGAGGTTGCACCTTCGACCGAATTACGAAAATGGTTTCATGCTGGTGGCGGCGATTTTACTGAATTTACCCAACGTTATATTGCCGAATTGACAGGCGCTCCTGAACATTGGCAACCTCTCCTTGTGATAGCAAAAGAGCAACCGCTAGTACTACTTTATTCAGGCAAAGATGAGCAACAAAATAATGCAACTGTATTAAAAGCTTTTTTAGAAAAACAGTTAGCACGCTGTTAATAATGAATAATTTGAGCGTTTTGGTAAAAAAAGAAAAAAAAGTGGCGCGGTATTAGGCGCCACAAAAATTGCTAATAAAAACATCGAACAGAGTCAGAGAATATTTTTGCTACTCTTATGCAGTGTGTGTATTTGCCGCTAACCATTGACTAATACGTTGTTTTTGTTCGTCATTTAGCCACATGCCGAGTTTGGTACGACGCCAAATAGCATCATCAACTTCGATAACCCACTCATGTTTTACTAAATAACGTAATTCTGCTTCATACAGATTATGACCAAAGTTTTCACCCATACCTGCTAAATCAGTAATACCTTCAAGCAGTAATTCAGTGTTGCTACCGTAAGTACGGGCAAAACGCAGTGCGAGTGCTTCTGGTAACCAAGGGTGACGCTGACGAATTAAACGAGAATAACCATCACGATCACAACCTTCTAAATTACCACCCGGTAATTGACCGTTTTTAGTCCACGGTTTACCCATATTAGGGAAATAGCTCACGAGTTTATCAACAGCGTGTTCACCTAATTTACGATAAGTCGTTAATTTACCACCAAATACAGATAACAGTGGTGTTTGGCCATTATCATCGTGAACATCTAAGGTGTAATCACGGGTGATCGCTTGTGGAGAATCTGATTCATCGTCACATAATGGACGCACGCCAGAGTAATCCCAAACCACATCTTCTTTGGTTAACTGCTTTTTAAAGTGATCGTTATAGACTTTCAGTAAGTACTGAATTTCGTTGTCATCAATCGCGACATCTTTAGGATCGCCGTTATATTCAACATCCGTAGTACCGATGATAGAGAACTCATCCATCCAAGGAATAACGAAAACGATACGGTTATCTTCGTTTTGTAAAATATAAGCTTGTGGTTCGTTATGAGCACGAGGAATAACAATATGGCTACCTTTAATTAAGCGGATGCCATAAGGTGATTTCAGTTTTAAGCCTTCATCAAACAACGTTTTAACCCAAGGGCCGGCGGCATTGACAAGAGCTTTTGATTGATAGAGCGATGTTTCACCAGTGCGTAAATCTTGCGCTTCTACCATCCATAAATTATTTTCACGCCAAGCGCGAGTGACTTTAGTGCGAGTGCGCACTTCACCGCCACGACGGACAATCTCTTGTGCGTTGAGTACCACTAAACGTGCATCATCAACCCAGCAGTCTGAATATTCAAAACCGCGTGTTAATTCTGGTTTTAACACAGAATTTGCACCGAATTTAATGCCTTTACTGCTTGGCAGGCTGACACGTTTTCCTAAATGATCATAAAGGAATAGACCAATACGGATCATCCAAGCTGGGCGTAAGTGTGGTTGGTGCGGTAGACGAAAGCGCATTGGAAATGCGATATGTGGTGCTAAACGTAATAATACTTCACGCTCTGCCAGTGCTTCGCTTACTAAGCGAAACTCATAATGTTCTAGATAGCGTAAACCACCATGAATAAGTTTAGAGCTCGCGGAAGATGTCGCACTTGCTAAGTCTTGAGCTTCCAGCATAAGTACTGAAAGGCCTCGGCCAGCTGCATCCGCCGCAATTCCAGCGCCGTTTATTCCGCCGCCGATGACAATCAAGTCTTGAGTTTTCATAACATCCTCCTACGAATGCGCGAAACAATTCTTTAATGTTCGTTTTCGCTCATAATTGTAATGAAGTTTGATGAAAATGCCAACTATATAACTGATAAAAAACATAACCGCGTGATATGGATAACAATTTATTATCATATCCACATTTTTTGTGGGCTTATTAAAAATAAACAACATTGTTAATGTATTAATAAAAAAGACAGGTGATGTATCAAAAAAGAGTGTAAATAGAATGAGTTAATTAGAGTTTAGTAAAAAATAGGCGAAAAAAAAGTACCTAAGAAGGTACTTTTTGAGGAATCTATTCAATTAACATAATTCGAGTTGAACGTTGTGTTGCTCAACAATTTTTTGGATCCCTGCTGGTGGTTCTTGATCGGTAAATAAGTAGTCGATCAAATTCATATTGCCTAAATTCACCATTGCATTACGACCAAACTTAGAATGGTCAGTCACCAACATTACGCAGCGTGAGTTTTCGATAATTGCGCGTTTAGTTCGAACTTCATGGTAATCAAACTCAAGTAGAGAACCATCCATATCGATGCCGCTTATCCCTAAGATGCCGTAATCAAGACGGAATTGAGAGATAAAATCAAGTGTAGCTTCACCGACAATACCACCATCTCGCGTACGTACTTCACCACCGGCAAGAATTAAGCGAAAGTCTTCTTTGCCCATCAGTAACGTTGCCACATTGAGATTGTTGGTCACGATACGTAGGTTTTTGTGGTTAATTAAAGCATGCGCAACGGCTTCAGGTGTTGTTCCGATATCAATAAACAGTGTTGCACCATCAGGAATTAAGCTTGCTACTCGTTGTGCGATACGTGATTTTTCATCAGACCACATGATTTTACGATCATGATAAGCCGTATTCACGGAGCTTGAAGGTAATGCTGCACCGCCGTGATGACGTTGGATTTTGTTCTTTTCCGCTAATTCATTTAAATCACGTCGGATTGTCTGTGGGCTGACTTCAAAATGCTCCACCAATTCTTCAGTGCTGACATAGCCTTGTAGGCGTACCAGTTCAATGATGGCATCATGTCGTTGCGTTTGCTTCACAGGTATCCCCTAATGTTAAAAATATCATGTTAATTTTATTATGATCTACGAGATAATTGATGTCGATTATCCCACAAAGCCATCAATAAGCCGATAAGGAAGCCTGCAAAATGTGCAGTATTTCCGATTGAGTCACCTAAAACGCCCATGTAGCCCGCAACAATCCACAAAATCGAAAAGCCGATTAAGCCTGTTGGAGCACCAATACCTTTTTCTGGATTACGTATTCCCGTTAAGCCTACATAGCCGATTAATGCGTAAACAACACCGGAAAGCCCACCAAAATTAGAGTCTGTAAACAGTGATTGTGCCCAATTACTAAAGAGCGCAGAAACGAGCATGATGACAAATAGTTTACCCGTACCTAATCGTTGCTCTGTTTGACTTGCGAGATACCACCACATCGCAAGGTTAAAGGCGATGTGCATCAGTGAGAAGTGAACAAACGCAGGGGTGATATAGCGCCAAACTTCAAAGTTCAGGCTCTCTTTGTAAGGCCATGCCAGATGGAGCATAACGTTATAATCGCCTACTACTTGTTGCCAAATAAAAATAAGGATACATAAAATGACCACCAGTACCGTTAATGGGCCTGAGCGTTGCACCATATTTTTTATCGAAAAGGCAGGGCGATATTTTATACCCGTATTCTTCGGATCTCCGGTTTGCCAACTCGCTGCTTGGTAACGTGGGTGAAAAGGCTCACGTAAAAAAGTATTTAGTTCTTTTTCAACCATATCCAACTGATGTTGGTCTTCTAACCAAAGTGAGATCTGCTGATTTTCATTTTTTGCGTGAATTCGCACACCTTTCGTTGTCATATAATTGACAAATAAATCAGCTGCTTGAGGGTTAGAAAGCGTAATAATGTGGATCATTAACAAAACTCATCTGTAGTTATTGCAGAGAAGTTATCGCTTGTGGAAACTCTCTTAGCCATGCTTCAAAACCACCGTTGATACTATAAACGGTTTCAAAGCCCATATTGACCAGATATTGAGCTGCGCCTTGGCTGCTATGACCGTGATAACACATCACCATAACAGGAACATCAAAGTCAGCATCTTGTAAAAATTGGTTTAGCGTATCATTGGTGAGATGAAATGCGCCAGTAGCATGACCAATGCGGTAACTCTGAGGATCTCTTACATCAACTAAGATTGCCGATTGAGATGTCCAGAATTGATAGGCTTGTTCAATACTAAGAAATTGAAACTTATCCATAATTGTCTTATTTATTATATTGTTAATTGATTTATTTGTTCTGAGCGAGAGAACGATACATTTATCATAACGTCAAATGGGTAAAGATGACGTTACACTTTGTAAATGATTATTTTAATAAACAAATCCCCCATGATATCAGTGCAGGTGAGTATCATAGGGGATGTGATACTGAGGGATCAGTAGTAGGAGTGTTCGCCGCGTTGGTGTTCAGTTAAATCTTTCACACCTTTCAATTCATCTGGGAACAGGTTTAACAGCTCTTTTTCGATACCATCTTTTAATGTGACATCAATCATTGAACAACCGTTACAGCCACCACCAAATTGTAAGATAGCATAACCATCTTCAGTGATTTCCATCAGACTAACGCGACCACCATGACCGGCTAATTGTGGGTTAATTTGTGATTGTAGTACGTATTCGACGCGTTCAATTAACGGTGCATCAGCATCGACTTTACGCATTTTTGCGTTAGGTGCTTTCAGCGTTAATTGTGAGCCCAGTTGGTCAGTGACAAAGTCAATTTCTGCATCTTCTAAGAAAGGTGCGCTGATGTCATCAACATACGCAGAAAGTTTTTCGAACTTAATTTCAGTATCGTTTGGCTCTACGGCATCAGGTGGGCAGTATGAAACGCCACATTCAGCATTAGGTGTGCCTGGATTGATAACGAATACACGAATTTGGGTGTTGGGTTCTTGGTTAGCCAGTAGTTTGGCAAAATGCGCCTGTGCGGCATCAGTAATAATAATCATATCGTCTTGCTCAATAGTTGACTGTTCTGGTTGGTTATCATACGCCCAATTGGCGGTTAACTACAAGGTTCGGCAAATCGCCCATACCTCAACAGAGCGTGCTCCCGCACGAAATAACAAGGGGGCAATGCTCTTTAATGTCGCGCTTGTAGTGATAACATCATCAATTAGTGCCAGATTTTTCCCTGATACCGACACTGTGTTATTTAATACAAATGCATTCTTTAAATTTTGTTGCCTTTGTTTGGCATTAAGATGCGTTTGCACCAGTGTAGCACGAGTTCTTATCAGGGTATCCGGTTGATAAGCACAATTTAGCCACCTTGCCAAAGGCTTAGCGATAGCTTCTACTTGCTCAAAGCCTCTAGACCAACGGCGATGATGATGCGAAGGAACGCTAATAATTCTGTCAGGTATCTGCACCAAGTTTTCTCGCCGATGTGAAAGCCATCGCAATAGAAAAAGTCGTGCAAGACATAAAGCTATTTGAGGGCGAGGTTGGTATTTATAAAGGTGTAATAATTTATTTAATGGCGGTTGATAGTCAGTGACTGTCAACATCTGTTTCCATAATGGAGGCGATTGCAAGCAGCGTCCACATAGCATCATAGAGTGAGATGAGGGATATAAACAGCATGGGCAGCGGTTATGCTGTTTAGGTAAATGTCGAATACAACTCGAACAAACACCTTTAGTATCATAATGTAAGGGTTGGCGACACAACCAACAATATCCTGCTATTGTTATCCACATAATGAAAATCCCTGTACTAAGAGAAGAGAGCATAACAATGAATAAATTGTATTGGCAGACAATGGGTGAAGGAAAAACGCATCTTGTGCTATTACACGGATGGGGATTGAATGCAGAGGTCTGGCAATCATTAATACTGCGGCTAAGCTCGCATTTTACACTGCATCTTGTTGATCTCCCAGGATATGGTCGTAGCCAAGGTTTTCCTGTTCTTACATTAAAAGAGATGGCTGATATTGTTTTTGCCAAAGCCCCCGATAATGCCATTTGGTTAGGATGGTCTTTAGGGGGATTAGTCGCCAGCCGTGTTGTTTTAGATAATCCCAATAATGTACAAGCATTGATTACAGTGGCTTCTTCGCCTTGCTTTGCTGCTCATGAGGATTGGCCGGGTATCAAACCTGAAGTGTTAAAGGGATTTGAACAACAGTTAAACGAGAATTTTCATCGCACAGTTGAACGTTTTTTAGCACTGCAAACATTGGGCACACAAAGTGCGCGTGAAGATATGAAGGCATTAAAGTCAGTAGTATTAGAGCAACCACTCCCTTCTGTCGAAGTACTTAATGGTGGACTAGAAATTTTGCGTACTGAGGATTTACGAGAAGAGTTGAAAACGCTGAGTTGTCCTTTTATTCGTTTTTATGGCTATTTAGATGGCTTAGTTCCTCGGAAAGTGGCTGGATTATTAGATGCTATTTATCCTCATTCACCTTCTGTTATTTTCCGTAATGCGGCTCATGCGCCGTTTATTTCACATCCAGATGAATTTGCTCAAACGTTAATTGAGGCTTGTGAAATAACATCATAATTATCACCCAAAACTGCCCATACTTGAGGGCAGTTTTGAGAGTTTATAACTCTCTATTTTCAATGTGGTTTTCGACACTATAAGATGTTTCACAAATCGGCGGATTTTTAATAGTGTCAAAAACAGGGCAAGTGCGTTCAATAAAAGCGATAAATGCCGCGATCTCTTCTTCACTATTATCTGCTTCAATAAAAAACTCGGTCGTAATTTTACTAAAACCGATTTTGGCTTCTTTATTTTTTCCGGTAAAACCATCGGTATCTAATTCGCCTCTGACTTCAATGCGAATATTTTTAAGATTAATTTGGTGCATACGTGCAAAGCTTTTTGCCACGATACCTTTACAAGCACCTAGCGTACCTAACAGTGCTTCCACAGGATTCATGGCACTGTCTTTACCTCCCAGTGATACAGGTTCATCAAGTAAAAATTGAAATTGGCGCGACGCGCATTGCATTTGTAATTTGCCTTGCTCGCCTGTGGTAATTGTTGATGAGAATTCAGTTATTGGCATAATTTTTATATTCTTATTAAGTGAAATTAAATAGACGTCTTTACGTCTATATTTAATGGATTATGCCGTGATAGTTAGGAAAGTAAATCATTAAATAGGAAGATGAAAATGATTCATCTTGCGCATTAGATAAAAAAATCCCCTACATAAAGTAAGGGATTATTATGATGGTATTTATCAATTTGTTAGACTATTTGATAAAGCTTTGTCTGGCAGGCGGTGGCCTCTGGGCAATTTTTACAGCTACCCGTAAGACAATCCTCGACATCGACTTCTTGAAGCTTACCCATCAATGTGAGCCGTTCTAACATTGCTTGTACCAACGGTTCAGGCATATTGAGTTGATGGCTGATAAGACGGGCATCGGCTCGACCATTAAGGGCGATACAATTACGTACTTCTATCAAACTGGCCATCTTACTTTTCCTTTGTCACTTAGTGACAGCTACCTTTTGAACAACATTGTTTAGTCAATGATGACTTATTGCTTAAGTTAATTGTTAGACGATTACGAGCATTACGCAACAAGATAAATAGAATTAAGTTAAATATCACAACCGCAGCAATGGTGATTGTACTGCTTTGTGGATGCTCGCTGAAGGTTGCGGTTTGATAGAACAGCGCAGCCAGTGAGTAAGCAATATTTAATCCCCAAAGAATAGAGAAGGTCATCCAGCCACGACTAGTTTCACGAGCGATAGCACCCATTACTGAAACACAAGGTACATACAGTAAAACAAAGATTAAGTAGCTATAAGCAGCAATGCCTGAACCGAATTTAGCGCCCATGGTTCCCATTGTGCCGGTATCCATTTCACCATCACCTTTACTGGCTTCAATTGGGTTAGAAAGTGCAGCTAAAGTGAAAGTCTCTTTTAAGCTATCCCATGTTTCACCAAAGGCATCACCAATTTCTCCCCACAGGTCGAATTCTTCAGGATCAAATGGCTCATTAACAATGCTTTCTGCGGTATAGAGGGTATTTAATGTTCCCACAACCACTTCTTTTGCCATCGCACCAGTGACTAAACCAACCGTTGCTTGCCAGTTATCATTGTGAACACCAATAGGTTGCAGTAATGGTGTGATCACTTTACTGACAGAAGCTAATGCAGAATCATTGATGTTATCCGCAGGTTTACCAGAGAAGGTAAAGCTATTTAGCGCACCAATAAACATACTCGCAATAATGATGACTTTACCTGCACGTACAACGAAACCTTTTAGGCGTTGCCATGTTTGCATGAGTAACGTTTTTAGGTGGGGAACGTGATAAACAGGTAGTTCCATCACGAAAGGTGACGCTTCACCGCGCATAATGGTGTGTTTTAGCAGCAAGCCAGTAAGGATAGCAACCACAATACCGAGAAGATAAAGTGAGAAAACAACACTCGCGCCGTTTTTACCAAAGAAGGCTGCCGCAAATACCGCGAAGATAGCTAAACGAGCACCACAAGACATAAACGGTGCCATTAATACGGTGATTAATCGTTCTCTTGGTGCATCAAGAGTACGAGCACCCATAATAGAAGGTACGTTACAACCAAAACCAACAATCAGTGGTACGAATGATTTACCCGGTAAACCCAGAGCCTGCATCAATCTATCCATAACAAACGCGGCACGAGCCATATAACCTGAGTCTTCAAGGATAGATAAAAAGAGATACATCATCCCGATTTGTGGCACTAATGGCAGAACAGTATTGATACCACCACCGACACCTTGTGCAAGGAAAATTGTCAGCCATTCAGGGAAGTTAAAAGTTGAGCCAATCCATTGAATACCATGAATAAAGATAGCTTCAGAGCCACCTTCAAAAGCAGGTTGTAATGCACCACCGATGTTAATCGCAAGTACAAACATTAAATACATGACAAATAGGAAGATAGGTACGCCTAACCAACGGTTTAATATCACTTTATCGATATTTTGTGTCAGGATATTTGGCTTAATAGACTCCATATTAATCACAGCATGACAGATGCGCTCAATATTTTGATAACGGGCATCAGCAATGACTAATTCTGGTTCATTATTGTGTTCATCTTGAATTCGTTGGCGAATGGCTTTGATATCTTCACTGGTGACTTGCGCACGTTGATGGGTATAGATATCCCCTTCTAAACACTGTAATGCCATCCAACGACGTTGCTGTAAATTAAACTCATCATGATTAATTTTTTCAGCAAGTGCCTCGACTTCATTTAATAACCATAGTGGATAAGAAGTCAGTAATTCTTGTGGTTTTTTCTTTTCAGCAGGGAAGGTATCAATGGCTTCTTTGAGCTTATCAATGCCAGATGCTTTGGTTGAAATCATTGGAATAACAGGGCAACCCAGTTGCTCTGAAAGTGCATTGATATCAATTTGCATATCTTGGTGTTCTGCAATATCGAGCATGTTTAATGCCACAATACATGGAATACCAAGCTCAAGCAGTTGCAATGTCAAATAGAGGTTACGCTCAAGATTTGATGCATCAACCACGTTAATCAGCATGTCTGCTTCATTACTTAAAATGAAATGGCAGGCAATTTGCTCATCAAGAGATGTCTGTTCTGAAATTGTCGTTAAAGAGTAAGTCCCGGGTAAATCGACGAGCTCAATTTTATGATTTGCAGTTGTGAAACGACCAACTTTGCGTTCGACCGTTACACCCGCCCAGTTACCCACACGCTGACGAGAGCCTGTTAACTGATTAAAGAGTGTTGTTTTACCGGCATTAGGATTACCGATAAGACCTATAGTGAGAGGAGTCATAATAGTGATGCCAATAGTTGTCTTGCCTGGTTGAATGAGAAATAACGATTATTTTTCGTTATGAACCACTTCGCTAAGATTAATGAGTGCGAGATCTTTTTTTCTCAAAATTAGGGACACTCGGTGAGTTTCTATTTGAATAGGATCACCCAGTGGTGCGATACGAATAACGTTAAACACAGCGCCAGGTAACATACCTAAAGATAATAGTTTCTGTCTGTATGCAGGGCTAATCTGAGGTGAGTAGCTCAAGATTTTATAACTGTGATTTGGGATCAGAGACATAATCGTCCTTCCACGAATATTGATACAAAAAATAATGATACTGATAATTATTAACGCGTATGAGAATTCACACAATAATAGTCAGGGTAATTATAATAAATATTTTTAATGCTAATGAGAATTATAATTATCCTTATTGGGTATAATTTAGCCTAGTCTACGCTTATCTACACTTGATTTAAATCAACCAGAGAAAAGATATTAGGATGAAAATAGGCTGTTTGCCTTATCTGTTACTAGACAAAAACAAAATGTGAAGAGTTGAAATGTCAACGTAGCAACAAAATAACAATCAGTTAATGATGTTAACGGGTAACAATATAAAAGTAGATTTTAAGAATATGAAGATCGCGAGCTTAAGTAAAAAGCTCGCGTTGTCATGGTGAAATACTCGCTAATTAGTGAGTTTGCTGGTGGCTAAAAAGTTGGTAAATATTGTTCGGGGTATAACTATCATCTTCGTATGAAACGACCCAATCAGTTATTAATGCGGTGTTGATAGGATAGGTTTCACCTTCTTGCATATCCTCAACGTAAAATGGCACGTTGAGTAATTTTGCATAAATGGTATCTCCATCACGAGACTGTGGCACAAACCACATATGCTCTAGTTCTTTTTCTTCCCCATCACCATAAGGAATACCGAACTTGATCATAAACTGCCAAGGGTTTTCGGTTTCTTCAGGTTTGTCTTTTCCTAATAACTTAGAGAGGAAACCACTCTTTTTCTCAACAGGTGGCTGATTATAGTTATCAAACATAGAAACGAAGTATTCCCAGCGTCGCTTGGCTTTTTCAGACATCTCATAGGTTTCTTCATTACTACGCAGTAGCATCATTGCTTGTTGTTCTTCATAACCTTTAAAGAAAGTTTCTAAAATTGGGTTTTCTTCATTGGTTCTAAATAGCATGGAAGAAGGATGTTGATGATATTCATCACGATCGGCTAAATCACCCAAGAAAACGCCATTTGGTGCGCCTTCAGTGTCATAACGCATTTCCTCTAAAGGTCTAAGGCTTTCAAGCGGTGTTGATTGATTAACATGGCGAATACCCTCTTCAAAAGGTAAGGCGACAAGATACTCTAAGCCTGATGATGTTTGACCACAAAGCATCGGTTCACCAAATTCGATTTGGCGATGATTAATACTGTTGTTAACAAAGCAACGGAAGAGATCAGGAATACCATAGTAAGACTCAAGCATACTTGGAATAACTAAATCGACTTCGGTCAAGCCACAACGTGCTAATCCATGAGTATGGAACCAGAACATGGTTGGTGGATCATTTTCTGTATCATAGACAGCATGAATAACATATAAGCTTTCTACTTCAGGATAGAGATCGGGTGTTTCTAATTGAAAGCGGACCCACTCAGGCGTTAATGCTTTACCTGCTGCTGATTCATCTAATGCTAAGATCATTTCTGGTGCGATGATATTGAGAAAATTCAGTTGATGACGATAACTTGCTAAAGGATGCAAGGTTTCAGTAAAAAGTGTTTCTAATAATAAATCTTGTGTTGTCGCATTTGCATGCGCAAGTAGTTGCGGCGTGAGTTCGTCAGTCGAATACATTGGGCGTATTTCGTAATCTTCATCACGAGGGTAAAGGCAGACAAAAAAATGTAATTCGTCATCACCATGCTGACAACGATAGAAAAAACCGTCATCAATATTTTCACTTAGGTAATTGATTTCACCATCAGTGTAATCTGTCTGTTCTTCTAGGCGTTGTTCAATAAGCGCATAGTTTAGTGGCTGTGCAGGGAAAGCCACTATACGAGAGGGCACTTTTTCTCCTTGCCCGGCTGCGATATCTAAGTACTGCTGTCTGTTATCCATGTTTTTTATCACTCGTATATTAAAGATAGAAAAATAGGATATCAGGGATAACAAGAGAGGAATAGATGGAGTTATCTGAGCTTAAGCTGGTTAATTAATCTATTGTTAATGGTGAGGATTAATGAAAAATAAAAAAGCGAATATCTTATAAAAAAATAATGGATATCAATAGGTTATTGATATCCGTTAGATGTAAGGTAATCAAGGCAAATGATTAGCCTTTTGATTATTTACCTTTCAGTAATTGCATGATGTCTTCAGTTTTTTCTTCATCGTCATCATCTTCAAACTCAATACCTAGCTCAACCATTAATTCGTCAATGCGATCAAGGGTTTTCTCAGTATAAGCCTGTTCTTCTGCATTGAGTTTTTCACCGTTTTCAAGACGAGACAGTAATTCATCTAAACGTGCATCGTTTTCTAACAGATCTAATTCTTGCTCAGGCGTTAAACGAACTGGCTCTGCTTTAACTGGCGCAGGTTTTTTCTTCACGACTTTTGGTGCATCACCTACAATCAGAGGGATCGGTTTTTTGCTACCAATGCGTGGATCTTTCGGCGCTGTATTTTTAGCTTGCTGTTTATTTTCCGCTTCCTGCTGACGGTTACCGGCAGGATTGCCACGGTGTTTCTTTTGACGTTTACGTTCACGTCCTTCCGCGTTCAGCTCTTCACGCGATTTCTTACGTGCTTTAGCTGCGGGCTTTCTTTTAATCATATTCATAATGGTAACTCGATAGTGATCTTCTTGGTTGCGCAATCTATCAGAAACAAATTTTCAATAAAAGCGCAAATTTAAGACAATTTAATTTTTGCTCACGTACAATGTGCGGTTCGTTTCACTATACTTTACTGTGTTGTGACATCATTTAACGACTAAACTAAATTAATTAACTTAAATTTCTATTTATTATGACATTATCATCTGCACAATTTCGTAAACCAGTATATTGGTGGGTTATTGGTTATGCGGCAATTTGGATCTTAGTGAGTTATCTTTTTGACCCTACAGTGCCTTATGATGCCGTAGAGGCTGTCAATTGGGGCACTAACGGAGGGTGGGGTTCCCCTAAAAATCCTTGGTTTGTTGGCTTTATAATGACACCAGCTATTTACGGCGGTATCGATTTTAGCTTTTATTGGTATTTTATCCACTTTATTGTCATTGCTGTTGGGCTATTAGGCGTTTGGAACTTAGCCTATAAGTTGACACAAAATACTAACTTAGCTTGGTTTGCTATGCTGGCGCTTAATTTATCTGGCGTTATCAACTTTGATATTATCCCTTATAACGATAACTATATTCTAGTTGGTTGTTGGGCATGGGCGTTCTATTTTTTCCTTTGTGCTATTAATGACAATCAAAAATATTGGATTGGTTTTGCCATTACGATGGGTATCGCCACAATGGGGAAATATTCATCATTAGCTTTTATTGGTTCTGTGTTTTTATCAAGCCTTTTTGTCCCTAAAGTTCGAGCAAGCTATTGTTCACCTTATTTCTATTTAGCATTGGCTATTTGGTTTGCTTTTGTTATTCCTAATTTTATTTGGTTATGGCAAACCGATTTTGCCGCTTTTAAGTGGGTCGATTCACAAATCGAAAACCGTTTTAATTTACGTACTACTCGTGCTGCACTCACTGTTTTTTACCCAGTGATTTTAATGTGGGGAATTTTACGTTTTTATGGTGGACGTGTAAGTTGGTTTGCTTCTAAAGATAGCCAATTACTCAATTTTCTATTTCTATTTCCATTAACGATTATTTTTATTTGGTTTAGTTTTCATGAAGGGGGACGTATCAGTGAGTGGTTACAACCCTTTATGTCGATTGCGACTGCACTTTTTGTCGGCTCAATTAGTGTCATGCCCAAACGTTCATTACGTGGCGCACTGTATGGTTTAGGTGTTTTCGGTATGTTGGTTGTTTCTGGTTATACCGTCGTTCAAGCCGCTAATGTGCGTAATGCAGGTCAAAAATTTATCGGTGTAAAAACTTTTGTGCAAGATGTTGAACAAGCTTGGTATCAGCATTATCACACTCCACTTGCGTATGTGGGTGGTGAATATATGCATGAATGGGTAACTTTTTATGGCAAAGATAGGCCATTATCTTCACAGCCTTGGGTGTTAGAAGCGAATGTGCAGCCTCCGAATATTTATAATCGACATATCACACTTCAACAGTTAGAAGAAAAAGGTGTCGTATTGGTCAGTGAAGTTGGCTATTACTGTGAGAAAGCACATTTTGATGAAGGCTTAAAGTATTGGCCGAGTTTAAAAATAGTCGATACTCAAGAGATAATGTTTCGCGCAGAGCCCGATGCCATTACTGAGCCAGTTTGTATCGCTTTTGTGGCGCCAAAAACACATAAGGAAAAGTAGAGATGCGTTACGCTGATATTCAAGTTGAAACAGAAAGATTAAGATTGCGTCCTTTTGAAATGGGGGATGCTGAAGATTGGTTTAAGATCATGAGTTCAGCTGAAGTGACGCGTTATTGGAGCCATCTTCCTTGGCAGTCACTGCAAGAAGCGCAGGAAGATATTATTCAAGATATCACGCATATGGAAAGAAAAGAGTATCTGCGCTTAGCGGTGATAGATAAAGCAACAAATGCACTGATGGGCATGTGTGTTTTTTTTAATCATTACCCTAATTCACGACGTGGCGAAATTGGGTATTGCCTTGATACAGTTTATCAAGGTAAAGGCGTCATGAAAGAAGCGATGGTGGCATTTATTGCGTATCTTCAAACTCATCTATCTGTTCGTCGTTTAGAAGCGGATATCCACCCTGATAATAAAGCATCAGCTGCGTTGTTAGCAAAATTAGGTTTTGAACAAGAAGGGTATCTAAAACAGCGTTGGATAGTCGGTGATGAAGTTTCTGATTCGATTGTTTTTGGTTTGTTGCTGCTTACAATAGATATAGATAAAGCCTAATTAAGGGGAGTCTATTAGGCTGGATATTGCAAGTAAAACGACTCTTTCGCCAAAATCGCCTTCTGGGATATTTAATTTTTCTATGAAGGCGAGATCAATACTGAAATCTATTGAAGAAGGTCTACTCCAAATATGAGCGCTGTTTGTTATAAGAGATTTTCTATTGCATTCATAAAACATCAATTCACCATCAGAAAAGTATTTATGTGATAGCGTATTATTATGACAATGCATTACATAAAGCGTAATATTTTCTGAATTTGATAAACCAATAGTCCATAAACTCATGCCACCCAGAGTTTGCTGAGTATCACTAATTACGCCACCGTAAATTTCAATTATCCTTAAATAAATTGCGACTGAAATACCTAATGAACGGTATTCATTATCTACATAGGCAGATTCTATTTGAGGTAAATTAGGTGAAAATAATATTGGTGTGGATAAATTAAAACTCATTACATAATTAGCAACAACAATATTATTTTTTATATCTTTAACATATAACCGATTTAATTCAGAACTAACGTTTTCTCTTAATAATAAATATTCTTTTTGATCATTATCTAAAATTATTCCTAATTCATCTATTTCACCAAAATCCCCGCTGTTATCTGGATTAATTAGTCGTTTATCATGGCGATCAATTAATATGGGTGGCATTCATTTGAGCCTTTTTATGCTGTGAGTTAAAAGTCTTAATCATTTTTTTAAGCTTTCTATGATTAAAAAGCTTTTCATAGTGTACTTTATATTTATTATTTATTTTATTTGAAAAAGATTCAGATACAACACTAAATCCTTTTTTATTTTTAGATAGCGCTAATTGAACTTCAAGAATAGGATATACATTATCCCAAATAGCTGTTTTTTCCCAGCCATCATTAAGGATTAAGACTCTAGGTCTTGTTTCACGCTCTTTCATTATTCTAACTTCGAAATTAATGCCTTCACTATCTTTAATTTCACCAATTAGAATAGTTCTACTTGCTATTGTATGAGGTGAACGTTTATTCATTTCTCCTCCTAATAATTAGTAAGCTTAAAGTTATTATGATGAATATAATGTTTAGTAAATATAATAATTATTAAGAAAATTATTTATTGCATATCATTATAAATAACCATAACGTTCCCTTTATAGTATTTTAGTGATGTTTAAAAATAAAGCAAAACTTGTCGCCTGATAAAAAATAGGAAAAGCAATAGCCAGTAGACTATTGCTTTGGAGTGAAATTTAGAAAAGATTTTTTAAATCAATCACATGAGTATCAATCAGCAATATTTTTAAAATAAATAGCAGTGAAACAATCACAACACATAGATTAATTTCTTTCCAGCGGAAAGTACCCACTTTCATAACACAATAAGCAATAAAGCCTAGTGCGATACCTTCGGTAATCGAGAAGCTAAATGGCATCATGACTGCGGTGATAAAAGCAGGAACAGATTCTGTTAAATCATCCCATTTCACGCGTGTAAGGCTGGATGTCATTAATACACCCACATAAATCAGTGCGCCTGCTGTCGCATAGCTTGGCACCATACCTGCTAGTGGTGATAAGAAGATAGCGAGTAAGAAAAGAATACCCACAACAACGGCAGTTAAACCTGTGCGACCACCGACAGAAACACCGGAAGTACTTTCGATAAATGCGGTTACAGAAGATGTTCCCATTGCAGAACCTGCAACAGAACTTAAGCTATCGACGTATAATGCTTGTTTCATTCGTGGAAACTTGCCTTTGTCATCAGTTAAACCTGCTTTATCAGTGACACCAATTAATGTGCCAGAAGAGTCAAATAGGTTAACCAACATAAAAGCAAAAATTACGCCTGAAAGACCGATATCTAAGGCTCCCATAATATCAACTTTACCAACAACGGTTGTGATAGAAGGAGGAACAGCAAAGATACCTTGATATTGAACATCACCTAAAAGAAGACCAATTACAGTGGTGATAACAATTGAGATAAGAATAGCGGCATGAATATTACGAGCAGCAAGAATAGCGATAATAAAAAAGCCTAATGCACCTAATAATACGTTATGAGAAGCAAAATTACCGATAGTAACGATAGTGTCATTATTAGGAATAATAATACCGGAGTTTTTTAAGCCCATCATGGCGATAAAAAGACCGATACCGCTAGTAATACCAACACGTAAACTCAGTGGAATATGGGCAATTATCCAGTAGCGAATACGAAAGAGAGTCAGTAAAAATAGCCCTACGGCACCCCAAAAAATCGCACCCATAGCGACTTCCCATGAGTAACCCATAGCACCAACGACGACGAAGGCAAAGAATGCGTTTAAGCCCATCGCAGGTGCAACGGCAATAGGTAAATTTGCCACTAATCCCATTAAAATACTGCCGAAAGCCGCAATTAAGCAGGTCGTCACGAAGACGGCTTTGATATCCATATTGGCAGCAGCAAGAATTTGAGGGTTAACGAAGATAATATAAACCATCGTTAAGAAAGTCGTGATACCCGCAATCAGTTCGGTGCGAGCGTTTGTGCCGTGTTCTTGTAGCTTAAACAGGCGTTGGAGCAAACCCTGTGATCCAGAATTTGGTGATGACATGCTCATAGACAAAAGATCCCAAAAAAAATGTTTTTCGCTTTATCCTACACAAATAAAACAATAACTGCACCTAAAAAAGTAATCGATTGCGTAGAGCGCTACAGCGAAGGCATTAAAAATAGATGGAGATATTTAATAAACTAAGTGTAGTTTAGTGCTAATAATTGTATGACGTCAAAATGGCACATTTTATTTACTTTGTTAAAATTTGATCATATTATCTTGCTTGAAAAGTGAGCTGTTTTGAAGTTTTACTAGTTTTATAAATAACAGCTATTAAATAAGTTTTAATAAAGAGGTGGAGGAATTATGCCTACTTTATCAAATGAAAGGATCACAACACGTATTAGTCCCGAAATGAAAATTTTGTTAGAAAAGGCTTTATCATTATCAGGTTATACGAGTTTAAATAGTTTTATTGTACAAGCAGCTATTGCTGAAGCTAAACGGCTAATCGAGCAAGATATGCGTATTAAACTTTGTCAGGAAGACGCTTTAGATTTTATTAATGCATTGGAAAAACCAATCGAAATAAATGATCGCTTCCTTCGTGCCGCGCGCAAGCATAAGGAAACAATTCTTGATGAAAATAAGTCCTCTGAATAGAAAAATACATGATAGAACATCTTTTGATTGTGGCGATAAAACACTTAATAACTACTTGAAAGCAATATCCAATCAACATCATGAAAAAGATTTAGCACGTACTTTTGTATTAACAAGTGAAATCGAGCCTACAAAAATTAAAGGATTTTATTCATTAGCATTGTGTACTATCGATTTAGATGAATTACCGCAAGAAATCGGGAAAAAATATCCCAAAGAGCTCTATTGCGTATTAATCGGGCGGTTAGCAATTAGTCAGCAGTATCAACGCCAAGGTTTAGGATCTATTTTATTAGTTGATGCTGTAAGAAAAGCAATAAATTCATCTGGTAATATTCCGATACCCATGATTATCGTAGATGCAAAGCATGATATTGCAAAAAGTATGTATCAAGGATTAGGTTTTTCTTCATTTAGCCAAAATGAATATCGTTTATTTATGACTATGGCGAATGCTAAAGCGGTAATCAGTCTAGTTGATAATGAATAAATCAATTATAAAGAGACTAACTTATTTTATTAAAACAATAAGTTAGTCTCTTTTGTTTATCCCATTTCTTTCTTAACAAATGATTGTTGTTTAAACGGCAACACCATCTGCCAAAAAGGGCGCTTTTCTTTTTGTGTGGAAAATAATTTAGCCACTCTATTGGCAATAATCTCCAATGAAAAACAGAGAATAAAATAGATAAAAGCAACAAACAGGAAAACTTCCATTGGATAAACCATACTGCGGTTATTAACTTGAGTCGCTAAGAAAGAAAGTTCACCCACACCTACCACATAAGCTAATGAAGTATCTTTAATTAAGGCTATCCACTGATTAATAAACGAAGGCACCATCATGCGTAATGCTTGTGGCAAGACGATGTACCACAACACTTGCCAGCGATTAAAGCCTAATGATAATCCAGCTTGCCATTGCCCTTTTCCAATCGCCAAAATGCCGGCTTTAACGCCATGCGCAATATAAGACGACGTAATTAAGGCCAATGCACAAATTACGGTGGTGATTTCAGGAATTTCCATTCCTAATACAACGGGCAATAGAAAATAGACCCAAAATATCAACATAATGACAGGAATTGCGCGGAAAAAACCTAAAAAAGCTGCAAAAAGGTTAACCCAGACACCTCTGAGCATAGCCAAAGCAATGCCACCTAATGTACCCAAAATAATTGATGCAATACCCGCAATGATGCTGATAAAAACGGTCAGTGCTGCACCTTCTAAAGGCCCATCAGGATAAGCACCAAAGAGTAAGTACTGCCAGTTATCAGCAATAACAGTAAAGTCCATATTAATACCCTTGTGCTAATTTACGTTGCTGATGCCATTGTCCCCAAGCTTCCATCAATGCGATTGCTGCAATATAGAGGATCGTTGCAACACCAAAGGCTTCAAAGGTGCGTAGTGATTCTGTTTCGACTTGCCTTGATGCGTAAGAAAGCTCCGCAACACCAATAGCCATCGTCAGTGATGAGTTTTTTATCACATTCATGTATTGACCCAATAAAGGGGGCAGAGCAATACGAAAGGCTTGAGGTAAAATCACATAGCGCATAGATTGCCACTGAGTTAGACCTAATGCCAAAGAGGCATACTTTTGTCCTTGCCTAACACCTTGAATACCGGCTCTTAGCTCTTCGGCAATAAATGGCGTTGAGTAAAATGTCAGACCCACAATACCCGCCAAAAACTCAAAAGAAGGCCAAGAAAGCGTTATACCTAAAAATGTAATCTCATGAGGAGTGTTTAACCATACCATGGCGCTTTGTGGCAGAATTTCTCCTGATGCGAAATACCAAAAGAATAACTGCACTAACAGCGGAGTATTACGAAATAGAGAAGTATAAGTAGTAGCTAACCAGCGTAATGGTGCAAAAGCGCTATCTCTTGCAGCACTAAGGGCAAAGCTCATTAATGTTGCAATGACAATAGTCCAAAAAGAGATAAGCAAGGTGATTAGAAAACCACTCCAGAGCCAATTTAAATAGTGTGGCTCAAGAAGGTAATGTGAAAGAAATTGCTCAAACATATAATAGGCCTATTGTAGACACCAAACCCCGCAAAAGCGGGGTAGGTGTTTTAATAAAGGAATAACTTTATTTTGATGAAAGAAGAAAGTTATTACGCTTTAAAGATCAAGATTGTGGTGTTTGCTCTGATAGTGGGGCAAATTTAAAATCACCACGAGGTTGAGCTGATTTTGTTTCAGGGCCAAACCAACGATTGTAGATCTCGTCGGCTTTACCCTCTTTTTCCAATCTTAATAGGGTGTTATTGATTTCGTTAATTAAACGCTCTTCACCTTTAGCGGCTGCAACTGCTTGGTATTCACGGGTAATGCTAAATGATGACACTTCAAAATCGGCTTTAATGGCATCAGGAAGATTTGCTAATAAACCCACTAACTTCGCATCATCTTGTGTGATGGCTTGTACGTTACCGTTACGTAATGCAGCAAAAGCCAGTGGTGTATCGTCATAAGAGATAACTTTGGTGTCAGGATAGCGTTCACGTAATGTGATTTCTTGAACAGTACCTTTATCAGCACCAATACGCAGTGAGTGAATTTGTTCTGGGTTGGTTAAAACCCCTTTACGTGCAATAAATTTTTGTCCGGTTGCAAAGTAAGGAACAGAGAAATCAACTTGTTTAGCTCGCTCATCGGTAATGGTGAAGTTAGCTGCGATTAAATCGACTTTTTTAGAGCTTAAAAGTGGGATACGGTTTGCTGGGTTTGTTGGACGCAGTTCCAGTTTTACACCTAAATCTTTGGCGATCTCATTGGCGATATCTGCATCATAACCTGCGAGTTTTTTGGTTTGAGGATCAATAAACCCAAATGGAGGATTACTGTCAAAAATCGCGATACGTACTACACCTGCTTTTTTTATATCATCGAGCTTATCTGCTTTTGCAATACCAGAGAAAAGCACAGAGCCTGCAATTAATGCGGTTGCCAAGACACGTAATTTCATTATTCACCCCAAAGAAAAGAATTATCATCGTTATGTTGGATATCACGCTATCAAGTTGATCTAAGTTCATAAAATAATAAAAATTGATATGGATATGCTTTTAAGGAATAAGATGGAAAAAAGTGTTGAGCGAAAGCGGTATTAATTTATAGAGCATAAAAAAACAGCGACATGAGCGCCGCTGTTTTGAAGAGAAGAAAAAGAGAGAGAAATTTATTTAGAAGCGTTGCTATCGTCATTTTTTGTGAGCATTTTTTCTACTTGGTCACCCCCTAAATGGCGGAAATCATGACCTTTTACGTAATAGAAAATAAACTCACAAATGTTCTGACAACGGTCGCCAATACGTTCAATAGAACGCGCGCAAAATAGTGCTGTTAGCACGCTAGGAATAGTGCGAGGATCTTCCATCATATAAGTCATCAATTGACGGACGATACCTTCATATTCGTTATCAATTTTAGCGTCTTCACGATAGATACGCACTGCTTCATCCAAGTCCATACGCGCAAATGCATCAAGAACATCGTGAAGCATTTGTATGGCGTGTTGACCTAAAGATTCTAAGCTCACGAGCAGTGGTTGATGTTGGTGTGAAAACTTTTCAAGTGCGGTTTTACAGATTTTTTCAGCAACGTCACCAATACGTTCTAGTTCAGCGATCGTTTTTGATATCGCCATAATTAAACGTAAATCACTCGCGGTTGGCTGGCGTTTAGCAATAATTCGCATACACGCATCATCAATGGCGACTTCCATCATATTGACGTTATGGTCACCTTGAATGACTTCATTTGCTAATGCTTGATCCTGATTATGCATCGCCATAATGGCTTTTTTCAGTTGCTCTTCAACAAGTCCACCCATAACCATTAGCTCAGTACGGATATGCTCTAACTCAGCATTAAATTGACCAGAAATATGCTTATTGTGATTTAAATTATCCATTTAGTGCCTCGTTATCAGCCGTAACGCCCAGTGATGTAATCTTCAGTTTGTTTTTTCGCAGGACGCGTAAATAACGTATCCGTATCGCTAAATTCAATTAACTCGCCTAAATACATAAATGCAGTGTGATCAGAACAACGTGCCGCTTGTTGCATGTTATGTGTCACGATAACCACGGTATATTCTGATTTAAGTTCACTGATAAGTTCTTCAATACGACCAGTTGAGATAGGGTCAAGTGCTGAACAAGGCTCATCAAGTAATAAAACCTCAGGGCGAATAGCGATACCGCGTGCTATACATAAACGCTGTTGTTGACCACCAGACAGACTATATCCACTCTGATGTAATTTATCTTTGGTTTCGTTCCATAATGCGGCTTTAGTCAAAGCCCACTGAACACGTTCATCCATATCAGCGCGAGACAATTTTTCAAATAAACGTACACCAAAGGCGATGTTGTCATAAATCGACATCGGGAACGGTGTTGGTTTTTGGAATACCATTCCGACTTTGGCACGTAATAACGCAATATCTTGCTTATCTGTCAGGATATTGTTGCCATCTAGCAGAATTTCACCTTCTGCACGTTGTTCGCCATAAAGCTCATACATTTTGTTAAAAGTACGCAGTAAGGTTGATTTACCACAGCCAGAAGGGCCGATAAATGCAGTCACCTTATTTTTGGCAATATCTAAAGAGATATTTTTCAGCGCATGGAATTTACCGTAGTAGAAGTTCAAATCACGAACTTGAATTTTATTTCCTGCGTTATCATTAGCCATAATCATTCAACGTCTCTCTTGCTTAACTTTCTGCGTTAACCGTGCTTGCGTTTAGCAAATAGCACGCGCGCAATAATATTGATAAATAGAACACAGAGGGTGATAAGTAATACGCCAGCCCAAGCAAGCTCTTGCCATTGTGCAAAAGGACTCATGGCGAACTTAAAGATAGTCACAGGTAAGTTAGCTATCGGTTCGTTTAAGTCTGTGCTCCAGAATTGATTTGATAGTGAAGTAAATAACAGTGGTGCAGTTTCGCCTGCAATACGCGCAATCGCTAATAACACACCTGTGATAATGCCTGATACCGAGGCTTTTAAGGTGATTTTAGAGATCATCTTCCACTTTGGTGTCCCTAATGCGTAAGCGGCTTCGCGTAAGCTATCAGGTACTAACTTCAACATATTTTCAGTGGTGCGAATAACGATAGGAATTTGCAGTAACGCTAATGCGATAATTCCCGCCCATCCTGAAAAGTGCTGCATCTGTGCGACAACAATGGTGTAGACAAAAAGCCCGACAACGATTGATGGCGCTGACAGCAAGATATCGTTAATAAAGCGTGTGGTTTCAGCAAGCCATGAACGACGACCATATTCAGCAAGATAAATCCCTGCAAGAATACCTAATGGTGTTCCAATCACTGTTGCCCAAAGGATGAGTAATCCACTACCGACAATGGCATTCGCCAATCCGCCACCATCAGTATTCGGCGGAGGTGTCATTTCAGTAAAAAGTGCAAGTGACATGCCATCGAAGCCTTTGGTAAACGTGGAGAATAAAATCCATGTTAACCAGAAAAGACCAAATGCCATGGTAGAGACAGATAAAAATAGCGCGATACGATTTTTTTGACGACGCCAAAGTTGGCGTTTATGGCGTACACGCAGCTCGTTTTCTGTTTGAACTCGCAATGAAGAAGAGGATGTTTTAGACATATCAGCGCGCTCCTTCATTTCTTGATAAACGTAATGTCATAAACTTAGAAATCGCAAGAACGATAAAGGTGATGACAAACAGGATAAGCCCTAATTCCATTAATGCAGCAGTGTGTAATCCCGTCTCAGCTTCAGCAAATTCATTCGCTAATGCAGACGTGATACTGTTACCCGGCATAAATAACGAGGCAGAGTCTAATTGGTAGGTATTACCGATGATAAAGGTTACCGCCATAGTTTCACCTAAGGCACGTCCTAATCCCAACATAACACCGCCGATAACGCCATTACGGGTATAAGGTAGAACGATATTCCAAATCACTTCCCATGTTGTACACCCAATGCCGTAGGCAGACTCTTTCATCATGACAGGCGTCTGTTCAAACACATCACGCATAACAGAAGCGATATAAGGAATGATCATGATAGCGAGGATAACGCCTGCAGCTAAGATCCCGATACCAAAAGCAGGGCCAGAGAAAAGCTCGCCAACGATAGGAATAGAAGAAAGCACATTACCTACCGGCTCTTGGAAATAGGTTGCAAAGAGTGGTGCGAAGACAAACAGTCCCCACATACCATAAACAATACTTGGAATAGCGGCGAGTAACTCAATAGCGATACCTAACGGGCGTTTTAACCAATTAGGCGCTAATTCAGTTAAGAAAAGAGCGATACCAAAGCTGACAGGAACGGCAATAACCAGTGCGATGACTGAAGTTACAATGGTGCCGTAAATGGGTACTAGTGCCCCAAATTCCTGAGCAGGAGGGTCCCACTCTTTCGACCATAAGAATGAAAGGCCGAATTGTTGAATACTTGGCCATGAGGCGAAAATCAGTGAAACAATGATACCTGTTAAAAGCAAAAGTGTAATCAACGCAGCTAGACGAACCAGTGCGCTGAAAATAACGTCCCCTCGTTTACTAGGGGCCTTTATTACCGTTGTATGCTCGGCCATAAAGCCTCTTTTAATTTATTACCCCCTGTTTAGCAGGGGGTGAACGTTAACTTATCTCTTAATGGTTCCCGGTTTTATTAGTAAATCGGTTTACCATTACTGTCTTTAATACTTGTTTTCCATGCCGCACGAATTTGCTCTACAACTTCTGCGGGTAATACGGCGTAATCTAGATTTTTCGCTTCTTGATTACCTTTGTCGTAAGCCCAGTTGAAGAAATTCAGTACTTCTTTACCTTTTTCTGCATTTTGCTGTTTCTGATGCACTAAGATAAAGGTGGTGGAAGTAATCGGCCATGCGTTTTCACCTTTCTGATTAGTCAGGTCTTGTGCAAAGCTTTTGCTCCAATCAATTTTTCTTGCTGCGGCACTAAAACTGTCTGCTGTTGGTGCGATTGCTTCGCCGTCAGCGGTGACTAATTTAGTATAAGCAAGGTTGTTTTGTTTTGCGTAAGCATATTCAACATAACCAATTGAACCCGGTACACGTTGAACGAATGCCGCGATACCATCATTCCCTTTTCCACCTAAGCCTGTCGGCCATTTAACAGTAGAGCCAGCGCCTACTTCATCTTTCCATGCACTATTTACTTTTGATAAGTAGCTAGTGAAAACGAAAGAGGTTCCAGAGCCATCTGCACGACGAATAACTGCGATATTTTGGTCTGGTAATTTTACGCCCGGATTAAGTTTAGTGATGGCAGGGTCGTTCCATTTTTGGATCTTGCCTAGGTAGATATTACCGATAGTATCGCCATCTAAGGTCAGTTCACCTGATTTGATACCAGGAATATTAACTGCCATAACAACGCCACCAATCACGGTAGGGAATTGGAATAAACCGTCAGCTTGTAATTTATCGTCTGCTAATGGCGCATCAGAAGCACCAAAATCAACGGTATTTGCAATGATTTGTTTTACACCACCAGAGGAACCAATGCCTTGGTAGTTAATTTTGTTACCCGTTTCTTTCTGATAGGAATCTGCCCATTTAGCATAAACTGGGGCAGGGAACGTTGCGCCAGCACCAGTCAGCGAGGTCGTTGCCTGTGCAGAAAGAGCGGTCATTGAAAACGCAGCGGCAATGACACTAGTCAGGGTGGTACGCATCAGTTTCATAATCCCTCCTGTGGGATAGGTAGAATAATTTTCGACATCTATCAACTTCGGTTACGGTACGCACAGACAATAGGTCAGTTTGATGACAATTAAATGTCTTAATTGTGACAGTTTTATGACAAAGCAAAAAAATGATGAAATATTTATAGGAGGAGAGAAATTAGAATGGAAATGGCGTCATAAAAAAGCACTTCAATACTTGAATTAGAGAGGACTAATCATCCTCATCTTCACGCTCTTTTAATGGGAAGTTAGCTCGAATTAATAATCCGCCTTTAACGCTATCATCAAGCTCAACATAACCACCATGAGCATCCATAATACGGCGAATAATGGATAAACCTAAACCTGCACCTGTTGAACTACGCGCTTGTTCACCTTGAACAAAAGGTTGGAAAAGACGTTGTCTATCTTCTTGTGGGATACCGGGACCATCATCTTCAACTTGGAACCAAGCATATTCTTCATTTTTGCCACTTGAAACGCGTATCCAGCCATTACCATAGCGAGTGGCATTCACAACCATATTGGCAAGTGCTCGTTTTACCGCAATAGGGTTAGCTGTGATATTAATGGGTTCAGGATGAAGATGTTCTTCACTGATTTTTCCTGAATTAGATTCGGCTGAAATGACTTCTTGCAATAGATTATTCATATCACACAGCTCTAAAGACATCTCTTTACCCGTGCGCATATAGTCTAAGAATTGCCCAATAATGGAATCACAATCTTCGATATCTTTATTGATAGAGTCTGCGAGGTAACTATCTTCGGGACTCATCATTTCTGTTGCTAGACGAATTCGAGTCAATGGCGTACGCAAATCATGGCTGACACCTGCCATAACGAGTGTTCTATCATTATCTAATGAGCGAATTCCTGATGACATCTGGTTAAAGGCACGAATAATTGAGCGCATTTCAGAAGAGCCAGATTCAGGAATAGGAGGAGGAATAACTCCTTTTCCGATGCGACGCGCTGCATATTCCACTTCATTAAGTGGGCGATTTTGAAAACGACTATAGAGCCAGAAAAAAGCGACAACGATAATAATAAAAATAATCGCTTGCCGATAAACGGGGAGTAAGAAGTTTTGCCCTAATTCAGTCAACGGAACACGTATCCAAAGCGAGGGAGACATATGTGTATTGACCCATAAAACAGGGTATTCCAGCGTATTCTCGATCCAAATTTCGGTTTCTCCCCCCAGATGTTCAGTCATCTGCTCACTTAATTCATCATCTATTTTTGCCCAATAAAGACCTTCTTCAAGTGCTGCTTTTTTATCAAAGAAAGAAATGCCTAATTCGTTATAGATTTTATTGCGTAAAGCAGGGGATATTTTTAGCGGGGTGCCATCAACGAGGATCAATTCTTCAGGCATTAAAGTGCGTATTTCATACGCTAATACTTTATTAAATTGCTGAAGGCTTGGCCCAACAATAAGATGCTGCACAACGATATAACTGGCTATCAAGCTAAAAAAAAGTAGCGAGATAACCAGAAATAACGAGCGTGTTAGTTTATTGTGAGGGGAAAGCCTCAGCCTTCTCATTGAGCGCTGGTTCCATCAGGAACAAAGACGTAACCAAGACCCCAAACCGTTTGAATGTAACGAGGGTGTGTTGGATCTTCTTCAATCATGCGACGTAAACGAGAAATTTGAACGTCAATTGAACGCTCCATAGCACTGTATTCTCGACCACGAGCAAGGCTCATTAATTTGTCACGAGACAGTGGTTCACGAGGGTGTGATACCAGTACTTTCAATACAGCAAATTCACCACTCGTCAGAGGCATATGCTCTTCTTCGTGGAACATTTCGCGTGTACCAAGGTTCAGCTTGAACTTACCAAAAGAGATAATGGCGTTATCTTGTGAAGGTGCGCCCGGTAATTCATTTGCTTGACGACGAAGAACGGCGCGAATACGTGCGAGTAATTCTCTTGGGTTAAATGGTTTTGAGATGTAATCATCAGCACCAATTTCAAGCCCAACAATTCTATCAACCTCTTCCCCTTTCGCTGTCACCATAATAATAGGGATAGGGTTGTTTTGGCTTCTTAAGCGGCGGCAAATAGATAGGCCATCTTCACCTGGAAGCATTAAATCGAGCACAATAAGATGGATAGATTCGCGAGTGAGCAGACGATCCATCTGATCGGCGTTTGCAGCAGTACGGATTTGAAAACCCTGCTCTGTCAAATAGCGCTCTAAGAGTGAACGTAGACGTAAATCATCATCCACGATTAGCACTTTATAACTTTCTTGCATTTTTTAAGCTCCCGAAGTGCAAATGCTTTTATTAGCGAATTCTATCATCGATAAGAATATTAAACCAAAACCAAAGAATAAATGTTAATAATTTATAGATAAAACTTGTTCATTGGTCCTAGGGAAGGGCATAAAACTATTTATTTATCTTATTCCGAATGATATTTGATAGATAATACGCAGTAATTAACTTCACCACCTGGTGTCTGCACACTAATTTCATCATCAACTTGTTTACCAATGAGCGCTCTGGCAACGGGTGAATCAATAGAAATCCACTGTTTTGCTGGATCAAACTCATCGGGACCCACAAGTCGAAAAGTTTTGACGTTTTCGTCATCATCTTCAAGCGTGACCCAAGCACCAAAATAGACTTTTCCTTCTTGGCGAGGATCGGGGTCAACAATTTTTAGTTCATCAAGGCGTTTTGATAAAAAACGAACACGTCTATCAATTTCACGTAATCGCTTCTTTCCATAAATATATTCAGCATTTTCTGAACGGTCGCCTTGTGCTGCTGCTTCTGAAACCGATTGTGTAACACGAGGGCGCTCTTCTTTCCAAAGATATTTTAGCTCTTTGTCTAAGGCATACCAGCCATCGCGAGTAATATAGTTACTTTTTGCCATTACGAATAAAAACTATCATCAACATTGAATTTCATAAAGGTACTATAGCGTGAATGTTAAAATAATCTGTTAATTTCCTCATAATTGTCGAGCTAGATGGGAAATTTGCCAAATTTTTTTAGTGCTCTGCGTGTATAATAGCCATCTTTTTTAACTATTCCTCTCGGTAGGTAAATATTTTATGAATGAATCATTAAGCCGAATTATTGCAGATGAGCTCTCGGTTAAGCCCCAGCAAGTCCTTTCGGCGATAACGTTACTGGATGAAGGGAATACGGTGCCATTTGTTGCCCGTTATCGTAAAGAGGTCACAGGCGGATTAGATGATACTCAATTACGTCAATTAGAAACTCGCCTCGGTTACCTACGGGAACTCAACGATCGCCGCCAAACAATTTTAAAATCAATTGAAGAACAAGGAAAGCTGACGCCCGAATTGCGATCTTCAATTAATGAAACTCAAAGTAAAACAGAGCTTGAAGATCTCTATCTTCCTTATAAGCCTAAGCGCCGTACTCGTGGTCAGATTGCGATTGAGAATGGATTAGAACCCTTAGCGGATTTACTGTGGAATGAACCACAAAATAGCCCAGAAGAAGCGGCAGCCGCTTATATCAACACAGAAAAAGGTGTTGATGATACGAAGGCGGCTTTAGATGGCGCGCGTTATATTTTGATGGAGCGTTTTTCAGAAGATGCTGGATTATTGGCAAAAGTTCGCCAATATTTATGGAAAAATGCGCATCTTGTTGCCAAAGTGATTGAAGGAAAAGAAGCCGAAGGGGCGAAATTTAGTGATTATTTTGATCACCATGAGCCAATCGCTAATGTTCCTTCTCATCGCGCATTAGCGATGTTTCGTGGTCGAAATGAAGGGATACTTCAATTATCACTCAATCCAGATCCGCAATTTGAAGAAGCGCCTAAAGAGAGCTACGGTGAACAACTGGTCACGGAACATTTAGGATTACGTTTAAATAATCAGCCTGCTGATAGCTGGCGTAAAGCTGTTGTGAGTTGGACTTGGCGTATTAAAGTTTTAATGCATATTGAAACAGAATTGATGGGCCAATTACGAGAAAAAGCGGAAGAAGAAGCGATTAATGTTTTTGCTCGTAACCTTAATGATCTACTGATGGCGGCTCCTGCTGGCATGCGTGCCACAATGGGGCTCGATCCTGGTTTACGTACTGGTGTTAAAGTTGCGGTTGTTGATAGCACGGGTAAATTAATTGCCACAGATACAATTTATCCACATACAGGACAAGCTGATAAAGCGGCGGCAAGTGTAGCTGCATTGTGTATTAAGCATAATGTTGAACTGGTGGCGATTGGTAATGGTACGGCATCTCGTGAAACAGAGCGCTTTTTCGCTGAAACAGTAAAACGTTACCCAGAAGTCAAAGCGCAAAAAGTGATTGTCAGTGAAGCAGGTGCATCGGTGTATTCTGCGTCAGAGCTTGCGGCTAATGAATTCCCTGATTTGGATGTTTCTATCCGTGGTGCGGTTTCTATCGCGCGTCGCTTACAAGATCCGTTGGCTGAACTTGTAAAAATCGATCCTAAATCGATTGGGGTTGGTCAATATCAGCACGATGTTAGCCAAACATTATTAGCGAGAAAACTGGATACTGTTGTTGAAGACTGTGTGAATGGTGTTGGTGTTGATTTAAATACCGCATCAGTACCGTTATTAACGCGTGTTGCAGGGCTTAGCCAATCTATTGCTCAAAATATTATTAGCTGGCGTGATGAAAACGGTCGCTTTGTCGATAGAAAACAGTTGCTCAAAGTGGCGCGTTTAGGGCCGAAAGCCTTTGAGCAATGTGCCGGTTTCTTGCGTATTCGTGATGGTAAAAATCCGCTAGATGCCTCAACGGTTCACCCTGAAGCGTACCCAGTAGTTGAAAATATCCTGCAATCTACACATCAAAAAATTGATGATTTAATGGGTAATAGCGCTTTAATTTCACAAGTGGATGCAAGAGCATTTATTACAGATCAATTTGGTTTGCCAACAATTAATGACATCTTAAAAGAGTTAGCAAAACCGGGACGTGACCCTCGTCCAGAGTTTAAAACTGCAACCTTTGCTGAAGGTGTCGAAACGATGAATGATTTAGTCAGTGGCATGATCCTTGAAGGAACTGTGACCAACGTGACTAATTTCGGTGCATTCGTTGATATCGGCGTACACCAAGATGGTCTGGTTCATATCTCTTCTTTAGCAGACAGATTTATTGAAGATCCACATACAGTGGTGAAAACTGGAGATATTGTTAAAGTTAAAGTTCTTGAGGTTGATTTAGCTCGTAAACGTATTGCACTGACTATGCGTTTAGATGAAGTCGCAGGCGATAGTGATAAAAAACAATCATCATCAAATAATACGAATTCTGCTAGAAACAACAAAGGACAGAAACCAGCTCGCAATAACCGCCAGACAATAAATAATGGTAATAGTGCGGGAAATAGTGCAATGGGTGATGCTTTAGCTGCCGCATTTGGAAAAAAACGCTAATAGCGCATTTATTGCTACCGTATTAGTCGGTAAAAAGAGTGAAAATAATGAGCGTGATATAACTAATATTGGTTATATCACGTTTTTTATTACACATTATTTAGATGTTGCTTTTAGATAAAAATATTTATAAAAACTAATTAAATAGCAACGTAATACAAATTCTTTTTCATTTTTTTATAAGTTTAATTTTAAGCTGACTTAAGGGATATTGATAAAATAATAGATAAAGCATTCTCTATTTTATCTCTATATTTATTTGTTGTTGTTTTTATCACCCATCTTCTATTCTCCCCGCCGCTGATTGCCTTTATATTATAAATAAGAGCTGATATATCTTTTAACCTTATTATTACTGAGGTTTATAAGTGTGGGCTTTATGAGCTAAAACTGAAAATTATTATTTCCGTTTATATCAACTCTACTTCAATTAATAGAATGAATATCTATAGGTTTATTTCACCTTTATTGGGTTATTAATATGAATTTAAATAAATTATCACTTGGTTTGATCTTGGTTTCTGCATCATTACTTGCAGGATGTGCATCAGAATCTTCACGCTCTTTAGAAGTTGCTAAAGTTGCAACCTATAACACAACTTATACCGGCACTAAGAGCGCTATTTCTATTGGTAAGTTTGATAACCGTTCTAGTTATATGAATGGAATATTCTCTGATGGAGTTGATAGATTAGGAAATCAATCCAAAACGATTTTAATGACGCACTTACAGCAAACAGGGCGTTTTAATGTATTAGATAGAGCTAACTTATCTGAATTAAAAGAAGAAGCAGGCATTAAAGGCCAAAGCCAACAGTTAAAAGGTGCAACATATGTTATTACTGGCGATGTCACTGAATTTGGCCGTAAAGAAGTTGGTGACCGTCAATTATTCGGTATTTTAGGCCGTGGTAAAACACAAGTTGCTTATGCCAAAGTGAACTTAAACGTTGTGAATGTGAATACATCAGAAGTGGTGTTCTCATCTCAAGGTGCGGGCGAATACGAGCTTTCTAATCGTGAAATCATTGGGTTTGGTGGAACAGCAAGCTATGACTCAACACTTAACGGTAAAGTGCTTGATTTAGCTATTCGTGAAGCGGTTAATAACTTAGTTGCAGGCATTGAAAGCAATGCTTGGCAGCCTTCAAAATAATGCACATTCTATAAGGATATAACGATGTCAAAATCATTAATAAGCCTTGTTTTTGGTGCATTATTACTGACGGGCTGTGCAAGTGGTCCTAAACCACTTTATAACTGGGATAGTTATCAACAAGTGGTGTATCAGCACTATCAACAAAGTGAAAGTGATCCTCAAGTACAAATCGATGCATTAAAGAAAAGTATTGAGCTTTCTCGTGCCAAATCATTAGGTATTCCACCGGGATTACATGCACATTTAGGTATGTTATACGGTGCAACAGGTGCATTAGATTTAGCGATGGCTGAATTTAGTGAAGAGAAAGCACTTTACCCAGAATCAGCGGAATTTATGGATCGCCTGATGAAAAATAAAGGAATGCAAAAATGAGTCGCTTATTCACTTTAATTTGTTTGGCTTTTGCGCTGGTATTAACGGGATGTGCCCAGCCTGTTAAAACAGATTACTCCGCATTTAAACAGAGTAAACCAAAGAGCATTTTAGTCTTGGTGCCCCAAAACCATACAACAGAAGTTGGAGCTGGACACAGTTTCTTATCTCAAGTGACATATCCTTTAGCTGAAGCAGGATATTATGTGTTCCCTGTTGCTGTCGTTGAAGAGACATTTAAGCAAAACGGCTTATCCATGGCTGGGGATATTCATGCAGTAAGCCCTAATAAATTACGTGAAATCTTTGGCGCTGATGCTGTTTTATACTTAGATATCACCGAATTTGGAACGTCATACCAAATTATTTCTAGTGATACGCGAGTTACTGTCGCAGCCAAGCTTGTTGATCTTCGTAATGGTGGTGTGTTGTGGAGCAGTTCTGCAACGGCATCAAGTACAGAAACAGAAGGTTCATCAGGTAGTTTAGTCGGGATGCTTGTTTCAGCGGTTGTGAATCAAATCGTGAATACAGTATCAGATAAAAGCTATCAAATTGCGGGTATAACCAGTGTTCGCTTACTTTCTGCTGGAAATGCGAATGGCATTCTGTATGGTCCTCGTTCTCCTAATTATGGTAAAGAAGCAGAATAAATAAATGCTATAAAATAAGCATAATAAAGAGAAAGGCTCTGCTTATTAACTTTAAAATAAGTAGAGCCTTATTTTATTTATAGGTATAAATAATAATTATTCTTATTTGGTGCTAGGTAATGCTACATATATTTATTGTAAGATAAACGTGAAGTAGAAGAGTGAATAAAAGAGATGAATTGTTATTGAAGAGATAAACCATCCTTGGTTGCTAGTCCGTTTCCTTCCGTGGTTAATAATCCATAATTCGGGTATATAAAAGAGACTGATTAAATAAGAGAAACGTCAATTAGAATAAGATAAGGTATGGGGGATGCTATCTTTCCTTGTAATATAGCGACCTTTATTCTTTAAATGAGCCTCAAATTTAAATCAAAACACGACCTAGTTGGATATTAATCAATGTTTGTCTCTAGGATATGTAATATTATAATTTAGGTAAAGATATAATTGTTACTATTATTATAATCATCGAATTAAGAGGGAATAAAAGAATAATAAAACTAATATAACGAGATATTTAATTAATTTAAATCGTATTTTGAGTAATATATCGTTTTAAACTCGGCGTAAAAGTTTTCTTCTGATATTTCGCGATGAATTAAAACTACTAACATATTGAATAAACTTAATTTATTCATGAATATATTTAATGGATAAGACTATTTTTACATAATGTGATTTACATCACGTCGTATATTTGAGTGTTATCGCCTATCAATAAGAAGAAAGGGATTTATACGATACCTCTTTCGATCATATTCAGTTCTCGATTTATTGGTTACACTATTCTTTCAGATATTCATAATGTCTGTTTGCTGGTATGAAATATCAGCGGTTCACTTTTGGAAGGTAGAGGCATGTCAGAACAAACAATTATTTGGGATCTTGACCTGATCCATAAGTATAACTATTCAGGTCCTCGCTATACATCATACCCAACAGCATTAGAGTTTAATCAGCAATATGGCGATGATGATTTTATCAAAGCGACTCAACGTTATCTTGAGCGCCCTTTATCGCTTTATATTCATATCCCTTTCTGCCATAAGCTGTGCTATTTCTGCGGCTGTAATAAAATTATTACGCGGCATAAACATAAGGCAGATGAATATCTTGATGTTTTAGAAAAAGAAATTATTAACAGGGCTCGTTATTTTAAAGACAGAAAAGTGACTCAAATGCATTGGGGTGGGGGCACACCTACTTTTCTGGATAAGCAACAAATTAGCCGATTAGTTTCGCTATTACGTCACCATTTTCATTTTGTTGATAATGCAGAACTCTCTATTGAAATCGATCCTCGTGAAATTGAGCTAGATGTTATCGACCATCTGCGCCATGAAGGATTTAATCGCCTAAGTATGGGTGTGCAAGATTTCAATAAAGAAGTACAGCAAAAAGTCAATCGAGAGCAAGATGAAGCGTTTATTTTTGCATTGGTAGAGTGTGCGCGTGAAGTGGGTTTTCACTCCACCAGCATTGACTTAATTTATGGTTTACCTAAGCAAACCAAAGAGAGTTTTGCCTTTACATTAAAACGCGTTATTGAATTATCACCCGATAGATTAAGTGTTTTCAATTATGCACACTTACCTAATTTATTCGCTGCTCAGCGTAAAATTAAAGATGAAGATCTCCCTTTAGCTGAAGAAAAATTAGAAATATTACAAGAAACAATTTCTACGCTGACAACAAACGGCTATCAGTTTATTGGTATGGATCACTTTGCTAAACCTGATGACGAATTAGCAGTTGCTCAGCGCAAAGGTATTTTACATCGTAATTTCCAAGGCTATACCACTCATGAAGAGTGTGATTTATTAGGCATGGGAGTTTCTGCAATAAGTATGTTAGGTGATAACTATGCGCAAAATGAAAAAGTATTGAAAGAGTATTATGCGCGCGTAAATAGTGAAGGAAATGCACTATGGCGAGGTTTATCTCTGACTAATGATGATTGTATTCGTCGAGATGTAATTAAAACCTTAATTTGTAATTTTAGTCTGCGTTTTTCTGATATTGAAAAAATGCACAATATTGTCTTCCATGACTATTTTAAAGAAGATTTAGAATTACTTGTGCCAATGAAGGATGATGGTTTAGTTGAAATAACAGTAGACGGTATCCAAGTTACACCACGAGGACGTTTGCTAATTCGTAATATCTGTATGTGTTTTGATACCTATTTACGAAATCAAATGCGCCAACGTCAATTCTCGCGTGTTATTTAATTGATGAAGGGTTAGAGGATCAATATTCCTCTATCCCTAACTCTTTTAATTTGCGGGTTAATGTATTTCTACCCCAACCTAATAATCTTGCCGCATCTTGTTTATGCCCTTGTGTGTATGCCAAGGCACTAAGTAATAATGTACGTTCAAATTGGGGTAGGGCATCTGTTAAGATATTTTCTTTTCCTTCCCCTAATGCTTCATCTGCCCATAATGAAAGGTGCTGTGACCAGTGTTGAGAAGAAGCAATTCGACTGATATTTTTGGCTTTCTCATCAGGTTGGCGAATTTCTTGTGGTAAATCTTGAGGCATTATCTCTTGGCTTGCCGTCATTACGGTTAACCAGCGACACACATTCTCTAATTGTCTGACGTTACCTGACCAGTTGTATTCCATCATTATTTGCAAACTTTGCTGATGAAGCGCTTTGGTTTCGACACCTAATTCTTTTGCTGTTTTTTGCAGAAAATAGCGTGCTAAGCTGGGAATATCTTCCGTTCTATCTCGTAATGGGGGTAACTGAATACGTATTACATTGAGTCGATGATAGAGATCTTCACGAAAATCACCTGCTTGAACTCGCTTTTCTAAATCTTGATGTGTAGCGGCAATAATACGTACATCGACTTTTACAGGGGCATAACCACCTACTCGATAGAATTGCCCTTCAGCAAGGACTCGCAGTAAACGTGTTTGAATATCAAGAGGCATATCGCCAATTTCATCAAGAAACAGTGAGCCGCCATTCGCTTGTTCAAATCGACCTTGTCGTACTTGAGAAGCACCTGTAAATGCGCCTTTTTCGTGACCAAAAAGCTCTGATTCAATCAGGTCTTTAGGAATGGCTGCCATATTTAAGGCGATAAAAGGAGAGGAAGATCTCGGGCTGTGGCGATGTAATGCATGTGCCACTAATTCTTTCCCTGTCCCTGATTCCCCATTAATCAGCACACTAATTGAAGAGCGAGAAAGCCGACCAATAATACGGTAAACCTCTTGCATTGCAGGTGCTTCGCCAATCATATCTGAAACTGATTGCAATGAAGTTTCATCGTTATTCGGTTGTTTTTGCTCGCGATAATGAGTAATGGCGCGATCAATTAGTGCCAACGTTTCGTCGATATCGAACGGCTTTGGTAAGTAATCAAAAGCCCCTTGTTGATAGGCATTAACAGCAGCATCGAGATCGGAATGTGCCGTCATAATAATAACGGGAAGAGTTGGATATTGTTCTTTAATTATTTTTAGAAGAGATAAACCATCAATATCAGGCATACGAATGTCTGATAACAATACATCAGGTATTTCTGTATTAAGTGCATTAAGCACATCATTCGCATGTTCAAAGGTTTTACATGACAGACCTTCACGAGAAATAGCGCGTTCAAGTACCCAGCGAATAGAGTTGTCATCATCAACAACCCATACATTTCCTTTTTGCATTGGTTATCTCCTACTTAATTGGTAAATAAATAGAAAATTCAGTATTTCCGGGCCAACTGGTAAATTCAATTTTACCTGCATGCTGATCCACTAAATTACGTGCAATAGATAGCCCCAATCCATTGCCACCTTCTCGACCACTAACCATGGGATAAAAAAGTGTATCTTGCAGATGAGGAGGAATGCCATCACCGGTATCAATCACATCAATGCGAGCAACAAGGCGATGGCGTTCGCCATGAAGCGTGACTTGAAAAGCAGTACGGGTACGTAAAATAATCGTCCCTCCTGTTTTTTCAACGGCTTGTAAAGCATTGCGTGTAATATTTAGGAGTACCTGTTCTATTTGATCTGGGTAATGTGATAACTCAGGTAAACTCGGATCGTAATCTTTCAATAAGGTGACATTTTCAGGGCATTCAAGGGAAATAAGCTGAGCTACGCGCTCAACAACGTGATGAATACTCTGATGAGTTTTTGTCCCCGGATGTTGAGGACCAAGCAATCTATCCACCAGCACCCGTAGGCGATCAGCTTGTTCAATAATGACTTGCGTGTATTCCGTTAAAGCAGGATCAGGTAAGGATTTTGCTAGCAATTGAGCTGCACCTCGTAATCCTCCTAACGGGTTTTTAATTTCATGTGCCAGCCCCCTAACCAATTCCCTAGCAGCCATTTGTTGGGCTTGTTGGATCTGCTCTTGGCTTAACCGGCGTTGACTATCCATAGGCGCCAGTTCCAGCAAAATATGTTGCTCGGAAATAGGTTGGGCACTGAGCGACATTGTGTGTGATTGGTTATTGACAACCAATATCACTTCATTGTCGGTAAAGCTTTGTCCATTCGCTAATGTTTCACGCATTAAATCAGCATCAAAAGAGTAATAGCTGAAAAGGGCAGTGAAAGGTGTTTCAAATAGTTTTCGACGGCTTTGTGCTAAAACCTGTAACGCAGAATGATTTGCGTAGCAAATAATAAACTCTTTGTTGATAACCAATACAGAGTGTATCAGTGAGTCTAAAATTAATGTGTTGTCAGGTAAGTCTGCCGTTTCCATATTGAATACCCCATTGCACCATTTTAGTGCATCTTACCTTTATTACATTAATGAACCAATGCGTAAGTGAAAAGACTGACTCCTTAAGTGGGAGAAAAGTGCCCATCCGAAGATGGGCAAAATAGCTTCACGGCAAAAAAAACAGTTTTACATCTAGGCTTAAGTGTTTATTAGTAAAAATAGTCTTAAGCGCTGTAATACATTTCAAATTCAAGAGGATGCGGAGCCATACGTACACGTTGTACATCAGCACGTAATAATTCTAAATAAGCATCAATAGCATCATCAGTAAATACACCACCGCGAGTTAAGAATTCACGATCTGCATTTAATGTATTTAATGCTTCTTCTAATGAACCTGCGACAGTTGGGATCTCTTTCGCTTCTTCTGGTGGTAAGTCATAGAGGTTTTTATCCATAGCATCACCAGGGTGAATTTTATTGATAATTCCATCAAGACCAGCCATTAACTGCGCAGCAAACGCAAGGTAAGGGTTTGCTAACGGATCTGGGAAACGAACTTCAATACGGCGCGCTTTCATGCTAGCAACAACTGGAATACGAATTGACGCTGAACGGTTACGTGCAGAGTAAGCCAGCATTACAGGTGCTTCAAAACCCGGAACTAAACGTTTGTAAGAGTTAGTGGTTGGGTTAGTAAATGCATTTAATGCACGAGCGTGTTTGATAATACCGCCGATGTAATACAGTGCCATTTCAGATAATCCGCCGTATTTGTCACCTGCAAACAGGTTTACGCCGTTTTTAGACAGTGACATATGGCAGTGCATACCTGAACCGTTATCACCAACTAATGGTTTTGGCATAAAGGTCGCTGTTTTACCAAATACGTGAGCCACGTTTTGTACCACGTATTTATAAATTTGAGTTTCATCTGCTTTTTTGGTCATGGTATTAAAGCGAGTAGCCACTTCATTTTGACCCGCAGTTGCTACTTCATGGTGATGAGCTTCAACAACTAAGCCCATTTCTTCCATGATGTTACACATAGTAGAACGAATATCTTGTGATGAATCAACGGGTGGCAGTGGGAAATAACCCCCTTTAACCATTGGGCGGTGACCTTTGTTACCGTCTTCATATTTGGTATTGGTGTTCCATGCAGCTTCAATATCATTGATAGCGTAAGAAGCGCCTGAAATATCGTTTTTGAAACGAATATCATCAAACAGGAAGAATTCTGGCTCTGGCCCAAACAGCACTGTATCTGCGATACCACTTGATTTTAAATAGTCTTCAGCACGTTTTGAGATTGAACGTGGGTCGCGATCGTAACCTTGCATTGTGCCAGGTTCTAAAACGTCACAACGAATAATCAGGGTTGGATCTTGGAAAAATGGGTCAAGCATTGCAGTTGTTGCATCTGGCATCAGCACCATGTCTGATTCGTTAATGCCTTTCCAGCCACCAATAGAAGAACCATCGAACATTTTTCCTTCTTCAAAGAAATCATCGTTAACCTGATGAGCCGGAATAGTAAGATGTTGTTCTTTACCGCGGGTATCAGTGAAACGTAAGTCAATATATCTAACTTTATGTTCTTCAATCATGGATAACACATGTTCAAGGGACATAGGAACTCTCCTGGCGAATGGTTTTATTGAGTGCAGTGGCCTTACACATTTTTCGGTGAATTTTTTGCTCACCTAAATTCTATTGCGAAAAGCATGCCAACTTATCTAAAAAGGGATATATACTGTATTGATGAAGTTTAGTGTAGAATATCTCCTGTGATTTTTTAATTATTGCACAAAGTTGGTGCAAATTAAGCCTAATTAGTTGCACTATTTTGGTGCAATTGAACGGATGCTACTAAATTCTGAGGCGTGAAAAGGATCACAATTCAATTAATTGCATATTGTTAAGCAATCATTATTGTGATCTTGTTTAGTCTCTCGTCTAAAGCGTGTACAATACTGCGCTTATTTCTACAATGCCTGAGGCAAATTTTGTGATCGAAAACTTGCGTAATATCGCCATCATCGCCCACGTTGACCATGGTAAAACAACTATCGTCGATAAATTACTACAGCAATCTGGTACGTTCGGCGAACGTGAAACCGTTGCTGAGCGCGTGATGGACTCAAATGATCTCGAAAGAGAGCGCGGAATTACTATTCTTGCGAAAAATACAGCGATTAAATGGAATGACTATCGTATCAATATCGTAGATACCCCAGGACACGCCGACTTCGGTGGTGAGGTAGAACGCGTTATGTCTATGGTAGACTGCGTTCTATTGCTGGTTGACGCGATGGATGGCCCAATGCCACAAACTCGTTTTGTGACACAAAAAGCGTTTGCTAACAACTTAAAACCAATTGTTGTTATCAATAAAGTTGACCGCCCTGGTGCGCGTCCAGACTGGGTTGTTGATCAGGTATTTGACCTGTTCGTAAACTTAGGTGCAACTGACGAACAACTTGATTTCCCAATTATCTATGCATCTGCATTAAATGGTATTGCGGGAACAGATTACAATGACATGGCTGAAGATATGACTCCGTTATATGAAGCTATTGTCAAATATGTAGAGCCACCAAAAGTTGATCTGGAAGGCACATTCCAGATGCAAATTTCTCAGTTGGACTACAACAACTACATGGGTGTTATCGGTATCGGTCGTATCAAGCGTGGTAAGGTTAAACCTAACCAGCAAGTTACTATCATCGATAGCGAAGGTAATACTCGTAACGGTAAAGTCGGTAAAGTGTTAGGTCACTTAGGCTTAGAACGTATTGAAGTTGAAGTCGCAGAAGCTGGCGATATCATCGCAATCACAGGCTTAGGCGAACTGAATATTTCTGATACGATCTGCGAAACAGGTGCTGTTGAAGCATTACCTGCATTAGCCGTTGATGAACCAACTGTTAGCATGTATTTCTGTGTTAATACTTCACCTTTCTGTGGTCGTGAAGGTAAGTTTGTGACTTCTCGTCAGATTTTAGATCGTCTGAAAAAAGAGTTAGTCCATAACGTAGCATTACGTGTAGAAGAAACTGAAGATCCAGATGCATTCCGTGTATCAGGTCGTGGTGAGCTTCACCTGTCAGTTCTGATTGAAAATATGCGTCGTGAAGGTTACGAATTAGGTGTATCTCGTCCTAAAGTTATCTTCCGTGATATTGACGGCCGTAAACAAGAGCCTTTCGAACAAGTTACTATCGATATTGAAGAACAACACCAAGGTGATGTGATGCAAGCGATGGGTGAGCGTAAAGGCGAAATGCGTGATATGCAACCAGATGGTAAAGGACGTGTACGTTTAGACTACATTATCCCTAGCCGTGGTCTGATTGGTTTCCGTACTGAATTTATGACCATGACATCAGGTACTGGTTTACTGTACGCAACATTCAGTCATTATGATGATGTTCGTCCAGGAGAAATCGGTCGCCGTAATAACGGTGTTATGATCTCTAATGGCCAAGGTAAAGCTGTTGCTTACGCACTGTATAGCTTACAAGACCGCGGTAAATTATTCGTTACTCATGGTGCAGAAGTTTATGAAGGCCAAGTAATTGGTATTCATACTCGCTCTAATGACTTAACAGTAAACTGCTTGACGGGTAAAAAGCTGACTAACATGCGTGCTTCTGGTACAGATGAGGCGACAACGCTGACTCCACACCTGAAACAAACATTAGAACAAGCATTAGAATTTATTGATGACGATGAGTTAGTTGAAGTAACTCCGCAGTCTATCCGTCTGCGTAAGCGTTATCTGTCAGAAAACGATCGTCGTCGCGCTTACCGTAGCAAAGACTAATTCGTTATTCTGATAACATAATTCTTAGGGCGCGTTAGCGCCCTGAGTTTATACTCGTCATACTTTAAGTTACAGAGGCGTTTGACTACGCTCAGTTAGTCGAGTCACATAGCTTATCTATGTTCCCCGTCTATCCGTAACTCAAATTATTTAGAGTATAAGTACTATAAGACGAATGCGGTGGTTTATTTGCCATCGCATAAGTTTTTCTCTCCTTTCCTGTCTTTCTTTTCTTATCTTTTATTCCCAAGTTGCATTTACAACTTAGGCGTTGTTTTCTGGTATCAATATCAAAAGTCATCATCCACTCTATTATGCATTATAGATAATGATGCTTTTAGTCTCATTTTTCGTCTCTCCCTATTCTGGTTTTATGTTTTACAAAAAAATTAAGTGTGATTATTGTACTTTTTTGGTGTTTAAGCCTGTTCAGTAAAGCGATTTATGATTAAAGTAAAATGAGTTTTCTATTATGGAGAGGATTTATGCTTTATATCTTTGATATGGGTAATGTGATTATTGATATCGATTTTAACCGGGTATTCGCAGTATGGAGTAAACTCAGTGGTGTTCCATTAGCGAACATAAAAAAGAACTTCACCACAGGAGAGATCTTTAAATTACACGAACGCGGCAATATTACAGACATCGAGTTTGCAGAAGAAATCAGTTCAGAATTAGAAATGAATTTAAGCTTTGAACAGTTTGCTGAAGGATGGCAGGCTATTTTCGTCGCATTACGCCCTGAAGTCATTGATATAATGAATAAGTTAAGAGAGCAAGGACATCGGGTTGTGGTGTTATCAAATACTAACCGTTTACACCAAAATTACTGGCCGGAACACTATCCTGAAATAGCTGCCTCAGCAGATTTCCTCTATCTATCTCAAGATATCGGTATGAGAAAACCTGATCCTGAAATCTATAAATATGTTTTACAGTCTGAAGACGTCGAAGCACAAGATGCCGTTTTCTTTGATGATGTGAAAGCCAATGTTGATGCAGCCATTGCTGTAGGTATGAAAGGTGTACATGTCATTGATAAACAAACTGTCATTGACTACTTTAAAGATTATGATTTTTCTCTCCCAGTAGAAGAATAATGCTATTGTAAGGATAACAATGGATTGAATTTGTTATCCTTTTTTATTGATTTATTTTGGAGAGAGTATGATCGCGTTAATTCAACGAGTGACACAGGCAAAAGTGGATATTGCAGGTGAAACAGTCGGCGCTATTAATCAAGGTTTGTTGGTTTTATTAGGTGTAGAGAAAGACGACAACGAACAGAAAGCCAAAAGATTATGTGAAAAAGTGTGCGGTTATCGCATATTTAGCGATGAAAACGACAAGATGAACCTAAATGTGCAACAAGCAGGTGGTAGTTTATTAGTCGTCTCTCAATTCACCCTTGCCGCAGAAACACAAAAAGGAATGCGCCCTGGTTTTTCGAATGGTGCCCCCCCTGAATTAGCGAAAGATCTCTACCACTACTTTATAGAACAATGTCAGCAACAAGGTTTAGAAACACAAACAGGCCAATTCGCCGCGGATATGCAAATCACACTGACTAATGACGGTCCAGTCACCTTTTGGTTGCAGGTATAACGTCGAACATGTAGTGATGTTAAAAGGAGCTCAGATATGTACCATTTACGAACCCCAAAAACAGAGGCGGAATTTGATGCCTATTATGCTTTTCGCTGGGAAATGCTTCGTAAACCTCTACATCAACCTGAAGGCTCTGAAAAAGACGGTTATGATACCCTTGCTCATCACCAAATGGTTGTCGATGAAACCGGGCAACCTGTCGCGATTGGGCGGCTTTATATTAATGCGGATAACGAAGGCGCTATCCGCTTTATGGCAGTACGTACAGATGCACAAGGTAAAGGATTAGGCACTCTTGTTGCTATGGCGCTAGAGTCATTGGCTCGCCAAGAAGGTATAAAACGGATCGTGTGTAGTGCAAGAGAAGAGTCTGTAAACTTCTTCGAAAAATTGGGTTATGAAAATTGTGGTCTAGTCACAGGCCCACAAACTACACCCATTAAGCACTTCTTTATGAAAAAAAGTATTGAGTCTTTAGATGATATTCTTCATCGACCAGATTGGTGTGCTGAATTACAAAAACAGTGGCATCAACATATTCCTTTAAGTGAGAAAATGGGATTACGTATTACTCAATATACGGGAACCCGTTTTTATACCACCATCCCAGAAGCGGGAAACCAAAACCCTCATCACACTATTTTTGCTGGCAGCCAATTTTCACTCGCAACATTAACCGGTTGGGGATTGATTTGGCTATTAATGCGAGAGCATAAGTTGCAAGGTGATATTGTGCTGGTGGATGCTCATATTCGTTATCGCAAACCTGTATCAGGACGTCCTGCGGCCGTTGCAGATATGGAAAATTTAAGCGGGGATTTAGGGCGATTAGCGAAGGGCAGTAAGGCTCGCATTAAGCTAGATGTTGATATTTGTGGCGATGAAGGTGTTGGTGCTGTTTTTAGTGGTACTTATATTGTATTACCTTCACAAAATAAGCAATGTTAAGTGTACTTATTTTAATTAATTGAATTTAATCTGTTTTTTACCAATCTTATCGACGTTTTTGTTATCTTTTCTACGTTAAAGCGTGGGGATAATCAATCTATGCTCTAATGCTTATTTTATAGTGTTTCTATCGCTATCCAATTGATGTATATTTCGCAGTTTACGGAGGGAAGCATGGACACCAATTTATCTACTCGTCTTAATAAATATATCAGTGAAAGCGGGATCTGCTCACGCCGTGAGGCTGACCGTTATATTGAGCAAGGACTTGTCCTTATTAATGGCAAGCGTGCCGGTATTGGCGACCAAGTATTTGCTGGCGATGAAGTCAAAGTCAATGGTCGATTGATTGAAGCACAGGATAACTCTGAGCTAGTTTTGATTGCACTGAATAAGCCAGTAGGTATTGTCAGTACCACAGATGATGGCGAAAAAGATAATATTGTTGACTATGTTAACCACAGTACTCGTATTTTCCCGATTGGACGTTTAGATAAAGACTCTCAAGGGTTGATTTTCCTGACCAACCATGGCGATTTAGTGAATAAAATCCTACGTGCGGGTAATGATCACGAAAAAGAGTACCTCGTGACAGTGAATAAGCCGATCACAGATGAGTTTATTCATGGAATGGGTGCAGGTGTTCCTATCATGGGACAAAAAACCAAGAAATGTAAGGTTAAGAAAGAAGCGCCGATGGTGTTTCGTATTACCTTAGTTCAAGGGTTAAATCGTCAAATTCGTCGTATGTGTGAATATTTTGGTTATGAAGTCACTAAGCTTGAACGTATTCGTATTATGAATGTGAGCTTATCAGGATTGCCTGTTGGTGAATGGCGTGATCTGACTGATGATGAACTAATTACCTTATTTGAGGCGATTGAAAAATCAACTTCTGAAGCACCACCGAAACCAAAGCAAAATAAGCCGAAAAAACAAGTCAGTAGTAATGCAAAAGCATTGGGTATTCATATTCCTCAAACAAAAACCAAAGAAACGGAAAATAATTCCCGTAAGCGTTTTGTTCAGCCTGGTCGTAAAAAGAAAAAACGCTAAGTTTATTTTTGAAGATGCGATAAAAACAAAAAAACACCTGAAAGGGTGTTTTTTGTTTGTTCTATTTAAGACAAATTATACATCGATAAAATTAGTCTAAATCAAGTTCATCTAATTTATTTTGGCGACGTTCAAGTACAATCGCTGCAAGTTCAGCATCCATAACTCGCTCAATCAATGCATCATAATCTTCTTTAGAAAGGCAATAGAACAACGGAGTTTTGTTGTCATCACACACAAGCAGTGTGCTGTTATCTTCAAGTGCAGTTAAAGGAGATTGTTGAAACACATTTAAAGATATTTTTTCAGGGGAAAAATCTTCGTCAGACATGAAAACTCCACAATAAAGAAAAGGGCAATAGCGCATTGTAACGCTTTTTATAAAGGGAGCAATCCGTGCTCCTGCGAAAGATCAATATTATAGGTGATTAATTATTTCGCCATTTTGTATCACTGAGTTGAGTATTTGTTGCTCACCTTTACTTCCAGTTAATGTACCATTAAGTGTTGATTCCACTGGGCTTGAACGTAAATCCCCTTTCAATTTTAGTGTGAATTGGCCTATTTCGTCAGAGTAGGTTGTTTTTAAACCCAATGTGTAAGGCGTTGATAAAGGTACATTTAGTCCATTAGCAATAAGTGAGAATTGGCGCTGTTGGTTAGATTGCACTAAACCGGCTGAACCTCGAACAATGCCGTCACCAATAAATGCTGAATATTGCTCAACGATAGCGTTGTCTTGTTGAGTGACAATTTTTAAATCAGGGCGACGTAATTCAATACGATTTAATGTACCACTATCAGCATTAAATACCGCTGAGCCTTGCCATAATCCCCATTCCCCTTCTTTTGCAATCACTAAATTTTGCAGTTTTCCTGTTAAGTTGGTGAATTGGAATGGAAATTCTGGCGTGATATCAATCAAGATGGATTGATTGATAGATAATTGTTCGACAGTGATATTTTGAATATTACTCTTATCATCTATTGGTTTAGCTAAAAAAGTGAGCCAATTTTCAGGTAGTGTATATAAAAGGCCTGATAATGTGGCGTCTTGGATCGTAATAGTTTTATTGTCTTTATTCCAATTACCAGCAAGCTTAATTAAGCCTTTCTCGTAGCGTAGGCTGAGGCTATCTAGATTGAGTTGATGATTTTGTTGATTAAGTTTTGCGATAAGATCAGTGAAGTGTTCATCTTGAAAAACAACATCATTTGTATTGAGTTCACCAGTTGTAAATGAAAGAGCGTTATCCCAACTAAACTGAGAAAATTGCCCATCAAAACCACTGACTGCCCACTGTTTTCCTTCAGCAGTAAAATCAACAATATTAAGTGCTCTTATACTAATACGAGGGTAATTAGAGAGAGACTGAATTAATTCGTTAAAGGTTTGCGAGGATTGCCAGCGCAAGCCATTCATATAAACTTCATCAAGTTTCCATTGATTATCTTGATATTGCCCACTCAAAGATAGTGAGCCATTAAGTAGACGAGTACCTAATTTCTCTATTTGAATACTATTTGGTTGATATTGCCCAGAGATAATGAAATTACTGAATTTGTTATTATTTATCATGCCGTTAGCAATAGAAAACTGGAAATGACCCGCTCCAATCAAGTCGGTTGATGTTGGATTCCACGGCGTAATACCGCCAGTTACTTTCTTGGCATCAAAAGAAAAATCAGTTTTTTCACTGCTTAGCGCCATATTTTTAAATTGTAAGATATCGGCACTTAAGGGTATTGAAGACATTTTGTCTGCAAACTCAATATTGCCATTTTCTAATGTAATTTTTTGCAGATGAGAAGGGGTGGTAAAAAATTGCCAATTAAATCGAATTTGTGCTGATTTTGCCGATACTGTGGCTTTATCTTGTTTAGGATTAACGAGGAGATCATGAACAATGACTTGCTCGGGTTGCATAAGATCATGCTCAATACCTGAAAAGCGAATATCATAGTCAGTGTATTGTGTCAGCCATTCACTGGTTTTCTGCGCGCCCCACTGAGTCTGAATAAAAGCGTAAATTATAATAATAAATAAAATAACGATAAGTATCAGAGATACCAAACTTTTCATCAGCCAGCGCATAACCCTTCTCCTGTTTTATACTCCATCAAAACATTATACAGTTATGCCTGAAAACTAGACGATGCTCAAGTATTCATCGGATAAATCAAAGAGATTTCACTCATTTATTAAGGATGTTAGATATTCTAGTTGTCAGGTTTTCCGTATTGGGTAATTGTTTTAAATGACTGTTTACCTCCTCTAGTATTTTCATCACCAATTGGGCATGTTGTTCTTCTGTTGTACTTAATTTTTGCTGATGAAGTTTGTTACTGTAGTTAATTAACTGAGAAATCAAATCATTAGGCTCAAGACTTCCAGAATGGTAAACATCGTAGAGATTAGGTGTAATGTAAGATTGATTCTGTAAGTAATTAAATGAATATTTAAGGGCATCCACTGTAGGCTTATTAAGATATGGATTAGCTAAAAACGTACCTAAATCTTTTTTAATATGTTCTAAATTAAATTCAGCAACAGACTTATTTCCTAAATAAGTAAATTTATGATCACTATTAAATAACGAAAGAATAGAATCTTTGAGATAAGTAAAAAATTGCCCAATAGTTTGTATATGAAAATCTTGAGTAGATGGATGGCTTTTTAAGTATTCGAGTGCAGGGTTTTTAATTGGGTTCAATGGTGTAGTCATGTTATTTTCCTTTGATTTTCAGTATTGAGATAAAGATTTACCGTAACTCAAAGGACAATACTTTTATAAAAATACCATTGACCTAAAGATGATAAATAAAGCGCTATTTTCATAATCCAAAATAGCGCTTTACTCATTTGTTGCTAGTTAATTATTATTTTTCTGGTGGGAAAATCAGATTTAAAATAATGGCTGTTAAACCGCCCGCAGCAATACCTGATGACAGCAATGTTTTTAGCCAATCAGGGGCAAACTGTAATATTTGAGGCTGTTGCGAAACGCCTAACCCTACTGCAAGTGAAATAGCGAGGATCATGATAGCTCGGCGGTTTAATGCCTCTTTAGACACAATACGTACACCGGACGCAGCTATCGTACCGAACATCACTAATGTGGCTCCGCCTAATACTGGCTCAGGAATTCTTTGTACAAATTCAGCAACGAAGGGAAATAAACCCAAGATAACAAGCATTGCTGCAACAACATAACCTACGTAGCGACTAGCAACACCCGTTAATTGGATCACTCCATTATTTTGACCAAAACAAGAGTTTGGGAAGGTATTGAAAAATGCTGAAACCATGGAGTTAATTCCATTAGCTAATACGCCCCCTTTAATGCGTTTCATATACAAAGGACCGCTGACGGGTTGCTCTGAAACATCAGACGTTGCTGTGATATCACCAATAGTTTCTAGCGAAGTGATCATAAACACCAGCATTAAAGGGATAAGCAAATGCCAATCAAATGACAGCCCATAATAAAATGGCTCAGGAATAGTCATAAAAGGTGTTTCTTGATGTTCTGCGGGTGCGGGTAACATATCTAAAGCCCAAGCAAGAACATAGCCCACAGCCATTGCAATGACTAAAGAAGCTACTCGTAAGTAAGGATTTTTTTGTCGATTAAGTAAAATAATAACGATAAGAACAGAGCCTGCTAATAACAAGTTTTGTGGTGAGCCAAAGGTATTATTCTCGATAGCGGCATAACCACCACCAATAGAAGTTAATCCAACTTGAATTAAAGAGAGGCCAATTATCATCACTACGACACCTGAAACTAACGGTGTAATGATACGTCTTGCTAAGTGAAGTACACGAGAAAGAATAATCTCGGTTAATGAGGCAACCATTAATGTCCCAAAAAGGGCTGCCATCATCGTTGGAATATCAGCTCCACCATTTTTAAGCGCTAACCCCCCCATAATGAGCGGAGCAACAAAGTTGAAGCTCGTTCCTTGAATTGATAACAACCCTGAACCTATCGGACCCCAAGCTCGAATTTGAATAAGAGAGGCAATGCCTGATGCAAATAAAGACATGCTGATAATGCGTTGGGTATCGTGTGCAGGTAATCCTAATGCTTGGCAAATGAGGATCGCAGGTGTAATAACCGCGACAAACATGGCTAAAAGATGTTGGCAAGCAGCAAAAAGTGTTTGTGGTAATGGCGGTTTCTCTTCTAAAGCAAAAAGAAGTTCGCTATTTTTTTTAATTGAAACGTCACTATTTTTAGGCAATTTTTGATTTTCTGAAGTAACCATGGTGTGAATTTCTTATTCGACAAAAACGGTATTTTAATGATCTGCGCCACAAAAGCAATCGTTTGCGTAAAAATGATGTTATCAAAATGCATAAGAGGCGCTCACATTTTTATATGTTTTAACTTGTGTTTGTCTCCGTTTTTTTTTCTAATCGGGGATACCTGCTTTTGGCGTTGTTTATGGATGAACTTAGCGTCGTAGTATTTTTATATAAAATTAACAAATAAGACGGGGTACATAAATGTATCATCTTGATGTTTATGGCACGCTGGTTGCGGCCACTTTGGTTCTCTTGATCGGACGTAAGTTAGTGAAATCTGTTCCTTTTTTAGAACGGTATACGATCCCAGAACCGGTTGCAGGTGGGCTACTTGTTGCAGTTCTTCTATTAGCATTCAAATCTTTTATGGACTGGGAAGTGAGTTTTGATCTCTCACTTAAAGATCCATTAATGCTGGCCTTCTTTGCAACAATTGGTTTAAACGCAAACCTCGCGAGCTTAAAAGCGGGAGGAAAAGCGCTTTTTATTTTCATCTTTGTTGTTGTTGGGTTGTTGCTAGTGCAAAACACAGTCGGTATTGCATTGGCGAAAATGTTAGGTCTTGATCCATTAATGGGATTACTGGCTGGCTCGATTACATTATCGGGTGGTCATGGTACAGGGGCTGCTTGGGGTAAAACCTTTGTTGAAAGCTATGGTTTTATGAGTGCGTCTGAAGTGGCGATGGCTTGTGCGACCTTTGGTTTAGTTTTAGGGGGATTGATTGGTGGCCCAGTTGCACGCTACTTAATCAAAAATATCCCAACGCCGGGATTAGGTGCTGACGACCATGAAATGCCAACGGCGTTTGAGAAGCCAACAACAGGCCGAATGATTACTTCAATGGTTTTATTAGAAACTATTGCGATGATCTCTATCTGTTTAATGGCTGGTACGTTCCTTTCTCAACTGTTAGAAGGTACGGCATTCTCACTACCGACCTTTGTGTGTGTTCTGTTTATTGGTGTGATTTTAAGTAATAGCCTTTCAATGCTTGGGTTCTACCGAGTTTTTGATAGAGCAGTGTCAGTCTTAGGTAACGTGAGTTTATCGTTATTCTTAGCAATGGCATTAATGAGCTTGAAATTATGGGAGCTTGCGTCACTGGCGATCCCGATGCTGGTTATTCTAGGTGTTCAGGCGGGTGTTATGGCGTTGTACGCTATTTTTGTGACATTCCGTGTGATGGGTAAAAACTACGATGCAGCGATTTTAGCGGCGGGTCACTGTGGTTTTGGTTTAGGTGCTACACCAACGGCGATTGCGAATATGCAAGCTGTAACAGACCGTTTTGGACCGTCTCATCTTGCGTTTTTAGTCGTGCCAATGGTTGGGGCGTTCTTTATTGATATTGTGAATGCGATAGTGATCAAACTGTATCTACTGCTGCCATTCTTTACGCCTATAGCGGGATAGTTTTACTGTTATAACTTGAGAAATATCTCTGTATTAAATCGCACCCCAACGTTGGTTTTCAGCATTGGGGTGTTTTTTATGGTGTGTTCTATTTCAATATCGCACTAAATCGCGTTTAACGGCATGCTAAGGCTATGCAAAAAGTGATCTTACGCTTGGCTATATTGTGTCTTGGCAGGTAGCCAGCGTTCGATTAAGGCTTGAGAATGCTTAGGATAGTGTTGATGTAGGTAACGAGCGATACGTTGAACTTCAGGAATAAGCCCTTGATCACGTAATAAATCAGCGACTTTAAATTGTGCATTACCCGTTTGTTTCGTGCCTAAAAGCTCACCGGGGCCACGAATTTCGAGATCTTTTTGTGCAATGACAAAACCATCATTGCTATCCCTTAATACCTGCAATCGCAACCGCGCGGTTTGAGTGAGTGGGGTTTTATATAACAAGACACAATGAGAGGCGATAGCACCTCTGCCTACACGCCCACGTAATTGGTGTAACTGTGCTAGCCCTAGTCGTTCTGGGTTATCAATGATCATCAAACTTGCATTAGGTACGTCAACGCCAACTTCAATCACTGTTGTTGCAACTAAAAGTTGTAGCTCATTTTCTTTAAATGCCGCCATTACAGCTTGCTTCTCTGCGGGTTTCATTCGCCCGTGTACCAATCCTACTTTGATTTCAGGGAGCGCAATTGTCAGCTCATCATAGATAACTTGGGCTGCTTGTGCTTCAAGTACTTCCGAATCTTCAATTAAGGTACATACCCAATAAGCTTGTCGATCCTCTTCTGTGCAAGCTAGTCTAATGCGTTCAATAATGTCATTACGGCGAGTGTCAGGGATAGCGACAGTGGTAACAGGTGTACGCCCTGGCGGTAATTCGTCGATGATAGAGGTGTCCATATCAGCATAAGCGGTCATCGCTAATGTGCGTGGGATTGGCGTTGCTGTCATCACCAATTGATGAGGGTGAAAGCCTTGCTCTTCACCTTTTTTCCATAAGGCAAGGCGTTGATGCACACCAAAACGGTGTTGTTCATCAATAATCACTAAGGCTAGAGAGTGAAATTTAACTTGTTCTTGGAAAATCGCATGTGTTCCAATAATGATCGATACTTCACCATTCGCAATGGCATTTTGCTGCGTTTCGCGGGCTTTCCCTTTCTGTTTTCCTGCCAACCAACCTACTTGGATACCAAAAGGCTCAAACCATTTCCTAAAGGTTAATGCATGTTGCTCTGCCAATAATTCTGTTGGTGCCATTAAAGCCACTTGCTTGCCATTAGCAATAGCACGTAACGCACTTAATGCGGCAACTAGCGTTTTACCTGAGCCTACATCTCCTTGGATCAATCGCATCATTGGATAGTCTTTTTCTAAATCTGTTTCTATCTCATTGACGACACGTTGTTGTGCATTAGTCGGGGTAAAGGGGAGAGAGGCGAGAAACTGCTGACGTAATGTTGATGTATTTGGCATAAACAATGGCTCTGCACGATAAGATTGTGCGCCAGCTCTTGCATTGAGCATACCTAGATTGTGAGCCAGCAATTCTTCAATAATTAGCCTTTTTTGTGCAGGGTGCTGTCCTTTCTCAAGCTCTGCAAAAGCGATATCTGGAGGCGGATTATGCAGTGTACGTAATGCAGTAGCCAACGGCGGCAAACCGTGGATAAATTGCTCAGGTAATAATTCGTTAATAGCACAGGTATCAAGCAATTCTAATGCTTGCTCTATTAATTTACGTAATGATGTTTGGCGTAAGCCTTCTGTCGTTGAATAGATGGGAGTGAGTGTTTCTTGCAGTTTAACTTCAGAGCCTGCAACTTTGATTTTATATTCAGGGTGAATAATTTCAGGGCCCCGACTTCCTCGCTTAACTTCGCCATAAGCAGTGACTTGTTTACCTTGAGCAAGGTTATTTTTCATCGCCGCTGTAAAGTTAAAAAAGCGAAGTGTTAAAATTCCAGAGCCGTCAGAAATTTGACAGGTCATCATTTTACGACGACCAAAACTGACTTCAGTTCTTAATATTTCGCCAGAGACAGTGGCAGGAATACCGGGAAGGAGATCACTGATAGCATAGAGGTGCGTTTGATCTTCATAACGCAAAGGAAGGTGGAGTAACAAATCCTCAATAGTCACAAGCCCTATTTTTGCCAGCTTGTCTGCCTGACTTGCACCTACGCCGTGAAGAGTGGTTAAGGGGATTGTATCAAGCAGTTTTCCTTTCATGGGATCAATACTCCGTCTTTTTTAATTTCCTAAGTTGTTTTTGCGTCATTTGCATTTCCGCCCACCATGATTCAGGGGCTTCAATTTCACCGCTGCCATTAATATAAGGGCGAGGCAGTCCTTTACGACGAGAAACTTCTGCCAAAACCGGGTATCCGCCTTCAAAGAGAAGAATTTGCTGTTCTTCTTCTGTTAAGGTGCTCTCTGTTCGGTTATACATACCCGCAGCCTGACGTTGGCGTTGTGCTTCATATAAAATTAGTGCACTGGCGACAGAAACATTTAGGGATTGTACCATTCCCATCATCGGCACAATAATATCTTGATCTGCAAGCGCGATAGCATCTTGTGAGATACCTGTTTTTTCTTGTCCCATAATAATACAAGTTGGGCGCGTGTAATCAATCTCACGAAAATCAACCGCTTTATCTGAGAGATGAGTCGCAAGAACTTGCATACCTTGGGCTCGAAAGGCGTTAACCGCTTCTGTGATAGTAGGATGAGTTTCTACATTGACCCAGCTATTACTTCCTGCTGCGGGGGAAACTAACATCCGCATTTTTTCTTCAGGCCAAATAGCATGAATTTTAGGAATGCCCACAGCATCAGCCGTTCTGATAACGGCTGCAACATTATGGGATTTATGCACTTCTTCAAGGCAGACGGTAAGATCAGGCTGCCGCATCGCCATCATTTGGCAGATGCGGGCATATCGAATTGAATTCATGACTAGTTTTTATTACGGCTAACGCGCAGAACGTCTGGCATGATGCGAAGTTTACGCATGATATTGGCTAATTGAATTCTGTCTTTCGCCGTTAAGCGAATAAAAGCACAATATACGCGACCGTCTTTCTCTTCTGTATTCATACTTTGAATACTTGAGTTAGCATCGTTAATAGCTGCGGTTAAGTTTGCTAAAGCGCCTTGGTGGTTAATCATATCGACTTTAATTTCAGTAATGAAATCGCTGTTGATCTCTTTATCCCACTCGACAGGCATGAATTTTTCAGGCTCTTTTTGGTAACCACGAATATTACGACAAGATTCATGGTGAATAACCAAACCTTTACCTGGGCTAATATGTGCAACGATAGGATCACCCGGAATAGGGCGGCAACATTTAGCGAAGGAGATTAATACGCCATCAGCGCCTTTAATTGGGAGTTTAGGAGTTTCATCATTGGTTGTTTCTGCTTGTGCGTTTTCATCTTGATTTTGACTATCAATCAATAAATTACGCGCAACAACAACGCTCATGGTATTACCTAAACCAATTTCAGCCATTAAGTCGTCGATTGAATGAAGCTTCATACGCTTCAACTCGCGCTCAATATTTTCAGCTGAAATATCAGCAAGCTTGTGCTCGCCTAATGCGTGATTAAGTAAACGACGACCTAGATTAATAGAGTCTTCACGTTTTAGGTTTTTCAGTAGTTGTCGAATTTTAGAGCGTGCTCTTGAACTGACAACAAAGTTTAGCCAAGCCGCATTGGGTCTTGCACCTGGAGCGGTAATAATTTCAACCGTTTGTCCGGTGCGTAGCGATTGTGAAAGTGGGTAAGGTTGTCTATCAACCCTTGCACCTACACAGGCATGACCGATATCAGTGTGTACAGCATAAGCAAAATCGACAGGAGTAGCGCCTGTTGGTAATTCAACAATGCGACCTTCTGGCGTGAAAACGTAGATTTCATCAGGAAAGAGATCGGATTTTACGTTCTCAATAAATTCAAATGAGCTACCCGCGCTTTGTTGCAATTCAAGTAAACTTTGCATCCAGCGTTGAGCTCTAACTTGTGCCGTTGTGCCCGGTTGTTCACCTTGCTCTTTATAAGCCCAATGTGCTGCAACCCCCATTTCTGCCATTTGATCCATATCTTCAGTACGAATTTGCACTTCAACTGGCACGCCATGAGGGCCAATAAGTGAAGTATGAAGAGATTGATAGCCGTTGGCTTTTGGGATTGCAATATAGTCTTTAACTCGACCGGGGCGCGGTTTATAAAGACTGTGCATTTGACCTAAAACGCGATAACAGGTATCGACTTCTTTCACGATCACGCGAAAGGCGTAAATATCCATGATCGAGTGAAAACGTTGCTCTTTTAACAACATTTTCCGATAGATAGAGTAAAGGTGTTTTTCGCGACCGTTAACTTTGCATTCGATATGCGCTTCTGTCAGGCGACCTTCAATTTCAGAGAGGATTTTATTAATCATCTCTTTACGATTGCCTCGAGCTGCTTTAACGACTTCTTTGATTACACGGTAGCGATTTGGATGTAGCGCCTCGAAACCCAGCTCTTCAAGCTCTGTTTTGATATGGTGTATACCTAAACGGTGTGCGAGAGGGCTGTAAATTTCGAGTGTTTCGCGAGCAATACGGCGACGTTTATCTGGGCGTAATGATCCCAGTGTGCGCATATTGTGAGTTCGGTCTGCCAGCTTGATCAAAATGACGCGGATATCTTTTACCATCGCCATAATCATCTTACGGAAGTTTTCAGCCTGAGCCTCTTTTTTGTCTCTAAACTTCAATTTATCAAGTTTAGACACCCCTTCAACAAGATCGGCAACCGTACTACCAAAGAGGCTTTCGATATCTTGGAAGGTTGCAGGTGTATCTTCGATAACATCATGCAACAGCGCCGCCATCAGCGTTTGCTGGTCTAATCGCATATCTGCGAGAATACACGCAACCGCAACAGGGTGAGTAATATAAGGCTCACCACTTGAACGAGTTTGTCCCTCGTGGGCATTTCGGGCGACGATAAAGGCTTTTTTAAGTTGTTCAACTTGCTCCGATGGCAAGTATTTTTGAACGATTTGATTCAGGCTTTCAAACAGGTACAAGGCAGACCTACCCCTATTTTATAAAACGATTAACGACGACCTTCCGCAATCGCTGAAACAGCTTGTAATTCTGCTGCTTCTTGCTCTTGTTGCTCTTGGCGTTCACGAGCATCAAGAATTTTACCGTTAATCAGGCCTTCTTCGATTTCACGTAGCGCGACAACAGTCATTTTATCATTTTCTTCTGGAACTAAAGGATCTTTAGCGCCAACTTGTAACTGACGCGCACGACGTGCTGCGACCAGAACGAGGTCAAAACGGTTACCAATTTTCTCTACAGCGTCTTGAACGGTTACGCGTGCCATATTTGTGTTACTCCACCATTAACGAAATGACTGGGCATAATACTGAAAGTTAACTCAGTCTGCCAATAATTTGCTGATTAAATCACCATGTCGTAGCGTTTGACGATCAAGGCGTAATTTTTCTGAACGAATAATTGATTGTAAATCAGCAAGCGCAGTATTGAAATCATCATTAATCAGCAAATAATCATACTCATTAAAATGTTCCATTTCCGATACAGCTTGCGACATACGTTTTGTAATCACTTCTTCGCTATCTTGTCCACGTCCACGAAGTCGGCGGTAAAGCTCTTCTTTTGACGGTGGCAGAATAAAAATACTGCGAGCTTCTGGCATCGCTTTACGCACTTGCTGTGCGCCTTGCCAGTCGATATCTAAAAAAACATCTACACCACTGGCTAAGATTTCTTTGATAACTTTGCCGGATGTTCCGTAATAGTTACCAAAAACACAAGCATGTTCGAGGAAATCCCCGCTGTCTATCATGCTTTTAAATTCTTCTTCAGTAACAAAGAAGTAATGTTCACCATGGTTCTCTCCCGGTCGCATAGAGCGGGTTGTATGAGAGACAGAAACCTGTGTGTCATATAAAGGCTGTGTTTTTAACAGCGCTTGAATAAGACTTGATTTACCCGCACCGCTTGGAGCGGAAACAATATAAAGTGTTCCTTGGATCATGATGACTTTCTGAATTTGACTGGAGAATTAAGTATAAATACATGTTTAGGGAGCAAATCCCCCATATAGTATACACATACAATGAATGACATACAGTGCCCATGTTTAATACAGGGCCATTTTTTTCTTATTACATTCTATTTTCTGAATATAGAAACAAGAGAAAAATTAAACTATGTCAATATTAACATACAATTAAAGGCTCAGTGATAGGAATTACCTTTTATCACAATAGCGAAAAGAGATTATATTTTGAGATACCCCACAGAATCAAAAAGAACCGCTGTCGTTAAAACAGCGATTCGTTAATCTTGATTCTCGTAATTAAAGACAGGTAAGCCTAATTTATAACGAATAGCGAGAAGTCGAGCTGTTAACCCTGCAATTAGGGTAATGATGATAATGACGTCTCTTGGTAACGGTGTATAAAACAGTAATCCCATATAAAGCCACGCAGCACCAAAAGCGATACCGGCATAAATTTCTTTTTGGAAAACTAAAGGAATGGTATTACAAAGCATATCTCTTAATACGCCACCAAAAGCACCCGTAATCACCGCAGCAATAGCAGCAATAATTGGGCCATAGTCCATATCGAGTGCGATTTGCGCACCGATAATAGAGAAAACCATTAGACCAATGGCATCTAAGATAAGAAAGAGTCTCTGTAGGTGTTTCATCATGGGAGCAACCCACATGGTGATAACAGCAGCACATGCAACAGTGACGATATATTCAGGGTGTTTTACCCAACCCAGCGGGTAATGGCCGAGCAGAATGTCTCTGACAGAGCCACCACCAATGGCAGTTGCAGAGGCGATAATAATAACGCCAAAAACATCCATTTTACGACGACCAGCAGCAAGCGCACCGGTCATGGCTTCTGCAGTAATACCAATAATATAGAGAACACTAAGTAACATGATTTTCTAATTTTCTGACTATTTAGTGAGGGTAGAATAATTACCTTGCGAAAAAGTCTCGACTGAATTTTTTTAGTGCCAGGTAAAATTAATTAGTTTTTATAATGTGGAAATTTATTTCCCGATAAGGATAAATATGTCTTTTCAGGAACACCAGATTACGTTTGATAGCCGTCATCATCAGCTAACTAATATAAATGTTTGGACGCCAGATAGCCAGTGGTTAGTCTATGATGTACGTCCCAATGGGGGATCTTTTACAGGTCTAACCATAGAAAAAATTCATGCGAAAACAAAACAGCAACAGATCATTTACACAGCAACACAAGGGGCACATGCAGGGGTTGCGACAGTAAGCCCAACAGGGCCCGTGCGTTATGCCTTTATTCATGGGCCAGAAAACCCAGATAATGAATGGCATTATGACTTTCATCATCGTCGAGGTGTGATTGTTGATGAATCAGAAAATAATCGTGCATTTAATATCGACGCTTGTTCGTTGACATCACCTTATCAAGCCGGCGCATTACGTGGCGGTACACATGTTCACGTCTTTAGCCCTGACGGCACACGTTTAAGCTTTACCTACAATGATCATATTATGCATGAACTGGGGAGCGAATATGATCAACGTAATGTGGCTGTTGCTGTGCCACTAAAAGCGGTTAATGTCGCTAAAAAACATCCTCGTGAATATGACGGTGAATATTTTTGCACTGTAATAAGCCAAACTGTTGCTTATCCACAAAAGGGAAGCGACGAAATTAATAAAGCTTATGAAGAGTGTTGGGTTGGTACTCAAGGTTATATAAAGGCTGATGGTTCACAGCAGCGTTGGGCTATTGCATTTATCGGCGATACCATGAGTGAAAATGGTGATAAAGTCGCTGATATTTTCTTAGTGGATTTACCTGATGATAATCAGGCTTTCAGTGTTGAAGGTGATAAACCATTGGCAGGAACGGATACAACAATGCCCGCGGTGGCTAAAGGTATTCATCAAGTTCGCCTAACAAATACAGCAAATAGAAAATATGCAGGTGTTTTAAATCAGCCCCGTCACTGGTTAAGAAGTTCCCCAAAAGGTGATGCGATTGCTTTTTTAATGAAAGATGATAACGGTATTGTGCAGTTATATACGGTATCACCGAGTACGAAAGAGATAAAACAAGTCACCTCGCAGGATTGGGATATTCAGTCAGCCTTTACGTGGAATAGTAACGGACAATATCTCACCTTTATTTGTGATAACAGCGTGATGCTATGTAATGTGAAAACGGGTGAGTTAACTCGATTAACAGAAAGAACAGCACAAGCACCAAGTAGTGATGCAGTCGTATTCTCTCCAAATGACCAATATATTGCATTTATGCGTGATGTTGATGGTTATCGCCAAATATTTACAGTAGAGACTGGGTTGTAAAGTTTTATCATATATAAATAAGGTATCTTAAATAATAAGGTACCTTTTAATTTAATAAAAAACTAATAGTTTAAATATGAATTAAAATATTTGTTTATTTTGATTTGTTTTATTATTTTTTCTATTTTCATTTATTATGCTAAATTACTAAACTTTAGTAAGATAATAACTAGTAATATTTAAAAATAATTTATTATTAATGGAATGATATATAAAAATGGAATTGAATTTATGCTGGTGGAATATGGGATTATCTCCACCAATAAGGTCAAGTAAGCAAATAGATATAGAAGATATTGGATTGGCAAAACAATATCTTAGAAAAATAATAAAAGAGAGAACGCTTGATATAGTTGCACTTTGTGAGATTTCTAAAAGGGAAAACATAGATTTTAAACAATTAGCTTGCGAATTAAACATGGAATATGTCGATTTATCAGGAAAGATAGGTCGTATACTTATTGATATTTCTATAATGTACAATATGAATAAATTAGCATTTATCTCAAGTAAGTTTTTAACTAAACTTCAACCTGATAATAGAACAATAAGAGTGGGTGTCAGTGTTTCATTTAAAGATTTTGAAAATCAAAAAATGATCACATTCTTTTTATCACACTGGCCATCTGTACTAAGTACTGATGAAAAAACTAGGCGTATAGCTGCCCAAGAGTTGAGAAATAGTATTGATAAGTTATTTGAAAATAAAGGAAAAGACACACAAATTATTTGTATGGGTGATTATAATACTGAACCTTATTCTGATGTGATGATTAATACATTATATGCAACAAGAGACTATCACATCATAAAAAAGAAAAGAGAACTATTATTTAATCCATTTTGGTATCTTTTGTCGGATAAGAAAACGAATAACTTAGGCACGTATTATTATAATTCAGTATCAATAAATCGATGGTATGTTTTTGATCAAATGATTTTCTCTTCTTCATTTTTATATGGGAAAGAAGACTGCTTTAAGTTAGATCTCGAACAGCTTGATTTCTATCGGATATTAAATGATGCTAATCACTGCCTCGATGATATTTTCTTTAAAAAGTTTGATCATTATCCAATATTTTGTAGGGTTTCACATGAACGATGAAAATAATTTTTTTGAAAAGATAAAGGCTTCATTGGATAGAGCATCCTCTATTATTGATATAAAAAATAAAATAGAGAATAAAATAAATATAGTTATCGAAAAATTAGAAGTGATCACTAATAATAAAATTAAAGTATTATTTAAAGATAATCATCATTACAGCCCTAAATTTATTAATAGTGAAAGACTTATTTATATTGATAAATTAAATACAAGTGATAAGTCTGGATTTATATTATTTGGTTATAGTTTTAGTAAAATAAATGGTTTTCCTATTGAAATAGAAACTGAAATTGAATCTTTTTATGCGGAAGACATTGATGATTTACTGCATATTATTGTGAGTATTATTGATAAAGAATCGATAAGAATTATGGAGCTTGTTCATCATCCTTTAAAAGATAATTTAAGTAAGAATAATGATGTTTGATAAAAACCGGCATTGCTTTCACAATGCCGGTTTATCTACTAACAAGTATTTAGTAGAAATAATCTTAGATTGAAATTGCTTTATTATCTATTAAATTCAAAAGTCTCAGTGCTGCTCCATTGGGTTTAATTTCGTTCCGCTCCCATTTTGATACACTCTCTTTTGTCATATTTAGTATTAAAGCAAGAGACGATTGCGAAATGTTATTTTGCTCGCGAATTCTTTTTATATCTTCACCACTCATTGGAGTCAGGTGAGCATATCTTTCTTTTAATTCTTTGGCTTTTATTCTGGCTGCAATTCGTCTAGCCGATTCTCCATCGGTTATTCCCGCAACTTCCATTTCTTGTGCAAATTTCAGCATTTCTTTCATTTTATCAGTCATGTTTAACCTCCGTTAAAAGGCCTAGTGCAATCATCTTATCTATTTTATTTTTAGTTGCACTGAAGAGATCTTTTGCCAGATCTTTATAGGATTCTAGCTCATCATCTGTAATTTCTTTAGATTTTTTAGAGCTTAAGTGAGATTTTTTCCATCCATCAGCAAAGAATAAATTACTTCCCTGTTTATAAAATATAATTGTTCTAATTCCACTACTCTTTCCTTTTCCTTGGATACAGATCCGTTTTTTGATAATCCCACCACCTAAGTCAGCTTCAAAGTGTCCTGCATATACTTCGTTGGCAATATCTATTAAATCAGCATCATTGATAGGTATTTTCTTGAAATTATTTTTGAACATCTTTGTTTTATAGATAACCATCACTTCCTCTGTGGTAGTTTTTACTATGGTAAATTTTACCACTATAATTTTCTATGTAAATAAATCTTTTTTATGTCAATCCTATTAAAAATGAACAAAAAAACCGGCATTGCTTTCACAATGCCGGTTTCTGTTTTCTGGGGTTTACAACTTATTGTAAAACAGAAATATCCGCGACTTTTAAGAACAGTTCACGCAATTGGCTCAACATGGTTAAACGGTTGATACGAACTGCTTCGTCTTCATCCATTACCATGACTTTATCAAAGAAGTTATTGACCACATCACGTAATGAGGCAAGTTCAACTAATGCTTCTTGGTATTTGCGCTCTGCAAATAATGGTGCCAATTTATCTTGTAATACAGAAAGATTAGCCGCTAGTTGAACTTCTTCTGGTGCTTTTAAGACGGAAGCTAAAACAGTGTCATTCAGTTTTACATCAGCGGATTTTGCTAAGATGTTAGAAACACGTTTATTGGCTTCTGCTAATGCAGAGGCTTCGTCTAATGTGCGGAAGTAAGTTACTGCTTTAACGCGAGCATTGAAGTCAGCAGGTTGTGTTGGGCGACGTGCTAATACAGCTTGAATAGTATCAATGCTGTAACCCAGTTCTTGATACCAAGAACGGAAACGACCTAACATAAACTCAACCACATCACTGACCACATTTTTGTTGGTCAGTTTGTCACCATAAAGGCGAACCGCTTCTTGTGTTAATTCTTCAATATCTAACGGTAAGTCTTGCTCAACGATAATACGTAAAACACCCAGTGATGCGCGACGTAGAGCAAATGGGTCTTTATCCCCTTTAGGATGTTGACCAATACCGAAAATACCCGCAAGTGTATCCATCTTCTCTGCAATAGCGAGGGCGCTAGCAACAGGATTAGAAGGTAATTCATCACCCGCGAAACGAGGCTGATATTGTTCTTTCAATGCAACCGCGACTTCTTCGGCTTCACCATCATGACGCGCATAATACATACCCATAACACCTTGGGTATCTGTGAATTCGAACACCATGTTGGTCATTAAGTCACATTTTGACAGTAAACCTGCACGGGTTGCTTTATTAACATCAGCACCCATTTTGCCAGCAATAAAGCCAGCTAATGCTTGAATACGGTCTGTTTTATCACGCAGTGTGCCTAAATCTTTCTGGAATAATACGGTTTCAAGGCGTGGTAAGTTATCTTCTAAACGTTGTTTACGGTCAGTTTTGAAGAAGAACTCAGCATCAGCTAAACGAGGACGCACTACTTTTTCGTTACCGCTAATGATCTGTTGTGGATCAGAAGATTCAATATTAGTGACAAAAATAAAGTTAGGTAATAATTTGCCTTGCTTGTCATAAACAGGGAAGTATTTTTGGTCACCTTTCATGGTATAAACCAGTGCTTCAGCAGGAACTTCAAGGAATTTTTCCTCAAATTTTGCTGTTAACACAACTGGCCATTCAACCAATGAAGTGACTTCTTCGACTAAGCTATCGCTTAAATCTGCGATACCGCCAAGTTTTTCAGCAGCAAGACGAGCATCATGAAGAATAATTGATTTACGTGTTTCGTAATCAGCAATAACTTTTCCGCGCTCATAAAGAATTTCAGGATACTGATCTGCATTATCAATAGTGAATTCAGCTTCACCCATAAAGCGGTGACCACGAATAATGCGATCGCTTTGGATACCTAAAATTTCACCATCAATAACGGTATCACCTAATAATAAGGTGACGGTATGAACAGGGCGTACAAAGTGAGTTTCTTTATCACCCCAGCGCATTAATTTTGGAATTGGTAATTTTGATAATGCATTGCTTACCATGCCAATCAGTAATTGGTTAACAGCTTCACCTTTTACTTCTGCACGATAAAATAACCATTCGCCTTTATCTGTTGATAAGCGCTCTGCTTGGTCAACAGTAATGCCATTACCTCTTGCCCAACCTTCAGCCGCTTTTGTCGGTTTACCGTCAGCGTCAAATGCTTGAGCAATCGCAGGACCACGTTTTTCAATGGTTCTATCTGCTTGTGATTTCGCCATATTAACCACTTTAATGGCTAAACGGCGAGGAGCTGCAAACCAAGATACATCACCATGAGTGATATTTGCGTTATCCAGTTCAGCAGTAAAATTAGCAGCAAAAGATTCGGCTAAAGAACGAAGCGCTTTCGGCGGTAATTCTTCTGTGCCGATTTCCACGAGGAAAGTCTCAGTTGTCATGATAGCCTCTTACTTTTTACACATAGGGAAACCAAGCGCTTCACGAGAAGCATAATATGCTTCAGCAACCGCTTTGGTTAAAGTACGGATACGTAAAATATAACGCTGGCGCTCTGTCACAGAGATAGCTTTACGTGCATCCAATAAGTTAAAGGTGTGTCCTGCTTTTAAAATACGTTCATAGGCAGGTAAAGGCAGAGGTTTTTCTAACTCTAACAACTCACGAGCTTCTTTTTCATATTGCTCAAAGCAAGAGAACAGGAAGTCTACGTCGGCGTATTCAAAGTTATAGGTTGATTGCTCAACTTCGTTTTGATGATAGATATCGCCATAGGTGGTTTTACCTAATGGACCATCACACCAAACTAAGTCATAAACGCTATCAACACCTTGAATATACATGGCAAGACGTTCTAAGCCGTAAGTGATTTCACCCGTAACAGGCTTGCATTCTAATCCACCGACTTGTTGGAAATAGGTAAACTGCGTCACTTCCATGCCGTTGAGCCAAACTTCCCAGCCTAAGCCCCAAGCACCTAAAGTTGGGTTTTCCCAGTTATCTTCCACAAAACGAATATCATGAATTGTTGGGTCTAAACCTAATTCTCTTAATGAGCCAAGATAAAGTTCCTGAATATTATCAGGTGATGGCTTAATGATAACTTGGAATTGGTAATAGTGCTGTAAGCGGTTAGGGTTTTCACCGTAACGTCCATCTGTTGGACGACGAGAAGGCTGTACATAAGCCGCAGCGATAGGCTCTGGGCCTAATGCACGTAAACAAGTCATTGGGTGTGATGTGCCCGCACCCACTTCCATATCTAATGGTTGGACAATGGTACAGCCCTGGCGAGCCCAGTAATCCTGTAGTGTCAGGATAAGACCTTGAAAGGTTTTGGTATCAAACTTTTGCATGTTATATCCGCATGGCGATACATAGAATAAAAAGAAAGGTTTCAGTATACCTTCTAGACGAAAGATATACAGCAAGGAATGCGGGCAATTTTCCCTCGATCAAAAAAATAATCCCTTAATTGACTTTATGACTATGCTCAAAGAATTAGATTGAATTTTTTTTCACCTATTTACATGTATATTTATACAGTATATAAAATGGTGCTATTACAAGTTATTGGTAACAAGGAATGAGAAAATGAATAAACAGCGTTGCGATTGGGTAACCAGTGATCCTGAATATTTGGCATATCATGATGATGAGTGGGGTAAACCTGAACGAGATAAATACAAGCTTTTCGAAATGATCTGTCTTGAAGGTCAACAAGCTGGGTTATCTTGGTATACCGTACTTAAAAAAAGAGAAGGTTACCGCCGCTGTTTTTTTAATTTTTCACCCGAAAAAATTGCCAAAATGACAGATAAGGATGTTGAAGCTTTATTGCAAGATCCCGCAATTATTCGTCATCAAGGAAAAATTAACGCCATTATTAATAACGCCCGTATTTTCATGGCAATGGAAGAACAAGGTGAAGATTTTAGTCAGTTTATTTGGCAATTTGTTGATAATAAACCCATTATTAATCAGTGGAGCGATATATCTCAAGTACCTGCATCTACTGAAATCTCAGATAAAATGGCAAAAACGTTAAAGAAAAAAGGCTTTAAATTTGTTGGTACAACAACGTGCTACGCATTTATGCAAGCCGTTGGTATGGTAAATGACCATATTCTCTCTTGTTTTTGTCGCCAAGAAGGGAGTGAAAACGCCAATAAAAAGTAAAATATGAGTTGAGTTATCTTTAATCGAGAGTGTTATTGGCTTTATATTTCAATATTTAAAATCATATTAATATTACTATTCTATCATTTCGATTATAACTATTGATGCAGGTTAAAGCTCGCGGTATGGTATTTCTTAACGAGAAAGCAACATAGAAGATACCTGCAAAGATGACTCAACTATCACAATTTGGGCAAAAATTTGCTCAGCACTCAGGCATTGCTCGCTTGATGCAAGACTTAAATGAAGGAATACGTACACCCGGTGCGGTGATGCTAGGGGGCGGAAATCCTGCTCATATTCCTGAAATGGATAACTATTTTCGTCAATTACTTAAAGAGATGACCGAAAATGGCTCATTAAGTGATGCGGTTTGTAACTATGATGGTCCGCAAGGCAAAGATGCCATGTTACAAGCGTTGGCGGCATGTTTAAAAGAGAAGCTAGGCTGGAATATTTCGGCAAAAAATATTGCACTAACTAATGGCAGTCAAAGTGCTTTTTTCTACCTATTTAATTTATTAGGTGGCACAACCAAAGATGGAAAGAAACGTAAAATTCTTTTCCCAATTGCCCCTGAATATATTGGTTATACTGATTCTGGATTAGAAGAAGATCTGTTTGTTGCGAATAAGCCAACAATAGAAATGTTGCCGAATGGACAATTTAAATATCATGTCGATTTTGCTCATCTTGAAATTGGTGATGACATTGCCGCTATTTGTGTTTCTAGACCAACCAATCCAACAGGTAATGTAATTACTGACGATGAAGTTGAAAAGCTAGAGGCTTTAGCTAAACGGCACAATATCCCTCTGATTATAGATAATGCTTACGGTGTTCCTTTTCCGGGTATTATTTTCACTCAAGCAACACCTCGTTGGAATGACAACACTATCCTTTGTATGAGTCTGTCTAAGTTAGGCCTACCGGGAGCACGTTGTGGCATTATTATCGCCAATGAAGCGCTGATTTCAGCTATTACAAATGTTAACGGTATTATTAGTCTCGCGCCCGGTGGAATTGGACCTGCAATGGCATTAGAAATGCTAAAACGCGATGATTTAATGCGGTTATCTCAAGATGTGATAGGCCCCTTTTATCATCAACGAGTACTTGAAACTATTAATATTATCCGCCGCTACTTACCTGAAGAGCGTTGTCTTATTCATAAGCCGGAAGGTGCGATCTTTTTATGGCTTTGGTTTAAAGATTTACCTGTTTCTTGTGAAGAGCTTTACCGTCGTTTGAAAAAACGTGGTGTATTAATGGTGCCGGGACATTACTTCTTTCCAGGATTAGAAGATTCATGGGATCATGCTCATCAATGTATGCGGATGAATTACGTGCCAGAGCCTGAATTGATTGAGAAAGGAATAAAAATTCTGGCTGAAGAAATCGAGAACATCTATCAGCCAGTGAATATCTAATAAAAATGCCCCTTCAGCGAGAAGAAGGGGCAAAGACAATAACGAGGACTTTTGAGCATAAGTTTGACGGAAAGAAATTGATTACTAAAAATTTAGCAATCCGTCTCAATCTAAATTTCTTAGCACGAGAACTATTAAAACAGACATTTATAAAATCTATGGCTTAAATAAGAGCCATTCATTGCCTTAATTATCCCTCTGCTAAGCCAAATGTGGATTTTTATAACAAATTTGGTTCAACTATTTAATATATTTATTATTTTTACTACAAAGTCCATATAATAAGTGCCATTAATTGTGGTGTTATGATGCGTAAAAACATTGCTAAAGGATAAACTGTGGCATAGGAAAGCGCGGCGGCCCCACTTGAGCTATGAATTGAGTTTGCGAAGGCTAATGCAGGGGGATCGGTCATTGAACCAGCCAACATTCCGCAGAGGCTTAAATAATTAAGCTTAAAGAAGACTCTGGCAATCACACCGACAATCAATAACGGTAATAATGTAATCAAAATACCATAACCAATCCAACTCAAGCCTTGACCGTAAATTAATGTTTCGACAAATTCACCGCCAGAGTTTAGCCCTACCACAGCAAGAAACATGACAATACCTAGCTCTCGCAATGCCAAGTTTGCACTTGGAGGCATAAACCAATAGAGCTTACCAAATGTACCAATACGTCCTAAAATTAAGGCAACAACAAGAGGACCACCAGCTAAACCTAATTTAAGTGCCACAGGAATACCGGGAATAAAAATAGGAATAGAGCCAAGTAGAACCCCTAAGCCGATACCAATAAAGACAGGAAGCATTTGGACTTGTTCTAATTTCTGACGGGCGTTACCTAACAGAACTGTAATGGCTTCAATAGATTCAGGGCGTCCAACAACATTAAGAATATCCCCGAATTGCAACATACTATTATTACTTGGAATAAGTTCGATACCTGCGCGGTTCAATCGAGTCACTACAACATCGTATTTTCTTTTAAGATCCAGATCTTTTAAACGTTTACTGAGCACGGAATCATTCGTTACAACGACTCGTACTGATTGAAGTAAATTTGTTGATGTTGAAAGTGAAGCATCGACCTCTTCACCAAGTATTAGGCGAACTTTATTGAGATCTTCTTTTGAACCGACAATATGGAGTAAATCCCCTAACTGAATAATTGTTGATGGCATTGGTACCATAATGTTATCTCCACGTTTTAAGCGGGAGCAGACGATGGCATCTTCATTGAGCAGAGGAATATCTTGCATTAATAAGCCATCTAAATTGGGGTTTTTAATCGCAATATTAATGGTATGTAGTGTATCTTTAGTGCTGTGTTGTTGGTTACTAAAGGCTTTGGCTTCTTCATCAATGTTGATTTTAAAGAACACACGAATAAGCCACATTACGAGTAGAATGCCACAGATACCCATAGGATAAGCCATGGCATAGCCCATTCCCATTTGTCCCACAGAAGTTGGGTCAACATGCAGATCCGTCAGTATTTGTTGCCCAGCACCCAAAGAAGGCGTGTTGGTAACAGCACCAGAAAAAATACCCAAAATAATAGGTAAAGGAACGTCAAATAGACGATAAATAGAAGCGGTTATGATGGAGCCAAGAAGAATAATTAAGATGGCGAAGGCGTTTAGTTTTAAGCCTGAAACACGTAGTGAGGAGAAAAAACCCGGACCGACTTGGATACCAATAGTATAAACAAAAAGAATAAGCCCAAATTCTTGAATAAAATGAAGAGTTTGTGCATTAAGCGAAAAGTTATAATGCTGAGCAAAGTGGCCAATAATAATTCCACCAAAAAGAACACCACCTATCCCTAGGCTGACTCGATAGATTTTGATATTGCCAATCCAAAGACCTAGAGCGCCTGCTAATGACAACATCACCATTGTTAATGCAATATCACTCATAGAAAAGATCCTGTACCCAAAAATAAAAATGAGAAAATTTGAGCTAAAACGATAAACCTATTTTGGCAAAGAATAATGAAAGTCGCTGTGTCTTATCGCACAGATCTAGCATATATAGAGATAAAACAAACAAGAAAGATAAATATAAAGCTAAAATGTTTATTTAAAATAATGAAGGTTGAATTTTAATATCATGGAAACATAATAATTAATAATATTATTATGCTTTTTAAAATTAGATAAAGTGAAACTTTTTCACGCGAGACTTATTTATTTAATAACTAAAAAATTAAGCTTTTTTATATCATCTTTCTCTTGTCCTGTAAGAGAAAACAGGTTTAACTATATGATAAAAAGCGTTGACTACGGATCTCGTTTTATAGGTGCCCTATGATATTCAGAACGACAAGTAAAAATTTAACATTAGTCACATTTTTGACGACATTACTGACAGGTTGCTCAAGTGTTATGACTCATGCTGGTCCGAATAAAGAACTTTATTCAGGGACAAAAAATAACATGACAATGCTAAAAGATGATGAAACTGGATGGGCAATGAAACCATTGGTTATTCTCGATCTTCCTTTTAGTGCCGTATTAGATACTTTATTATTACCTTATGATTATTATACTCAGGGTGATGATAAAAGTGATAATTCACCTAAAGAACGCATAAAAAGATTGGAAAGTACAACTGCGAATAATAATCATGAAAATAAGAATTAATATCAAATTAATGACTAAATAATAAATAAGTAATTATATTTAGTCATTATCTGTTTATTTGATTATTTATTTAGTACCGTTTCTTCTTTAGGTCCAAACATTTTATTCAAACTATTAAGCTCTTGCATTTCCTTGTCACATATTACTTTTTGTTCTGACAGAGGCGCTGTCATTATCTGCTTTTTGCTTTGCTCGAAGTTAGCCTTAATCTCCGGCATATTATGTTTTAGATCTTCTCTTTGAGAAATGTACTGAATAAATCTATCCGCTTCTTTAAAGTACACTCGGCAAGCATGAACTGTAGATGCTTGAGCTGGAAGTGTGGTTGACAATAAAAGTAATGCGACACCCCACCAACGTTGTTTCATTCTCTAAACTACCTACCTTATTTGACATAAGGGAATTATATAAAAAGCACACTAATTAGACGATAATAATTAAGAATAAATTTGTTATTTTTTTTCATTTTTTATGGGTAACGTAAAGAAAGCCATAGTAAAACGAAGATAGACAGGTAAGCTTGTTACAATAACGCTAAAATTCACCTCTTTTTATGATAAAAAAGTTAAAAATCAACCGTTTTGGTTGAAAACCATACGAACAGTCAGGAGATACTAAAAAAGTATTGACGGAGTGGGCTTCAGGCAGTAAGATGCACCTCGTTTTCGGCGAGTAGCGCAGCCTGGTAGCGCAACTGGTTTGGGACCAGTGGGTCGGAGGTTCGAATCCTCTCTCGCCGACCATATTAAGAAACCCCGCTTTTAAAGCGGGGTTTTGTCGTTTTAGCCTTACCAAAAATACCTCACTCTTATTTTTGATTTCACCATAAAGGGTGTTTTCTCTCGATCAACCTTACTTCTATCTCATCTCTATTTACATTCCAAATTCCCATACAGTTCAGAAACAGAAGATCGTGGAAATATTTTCCAAATCAAGATAAATATTGGCTAAAAATGCAGTAGGTTTCGCTGATCTATAAAGTCGTTTAGGCATTAAATTATTTTAGAAATTTTTTAATGAACAACCTAAAGATGTCTGTAAATTTTCTTTCAATGCCACTTTTTATGGGCGATAGAACTTCTGGTAATGTTTAAAGAATATAAATTTTTCACTATGAAAGAATTAAAATCATTAATAACAGACTGAATTTCATGGTCTTATCTAGTTAAGTGATTTGCTAAGAGGTAAAAATTGATACTTTTCACTCTATTTGCTTGATTAAAACTAAAATCAGTATCCTCTAGTAAGATAATTATTTTTCTTCCATAACAGAATAAAGCGCCAAGTTCTTTGTTTCATTTCAAAATATTCGTTCAATATTTAAGCGGTTAATCACAAATTATGGCTTTTTTTAAAATAGTCATTTTACTTAAGGATTCCTTAATGTGTGGTTTTATTGACTAGATATTAGTCAGAGACTTATTTTTTTATTCTGAGTTTGTTCAATATTTGTTTCATTTGTGTTTATAACGAGTTCTTTTTACCTTCTAACACCTTATTGACGTAAGGGGATACAGTTGGTTAATTGAACAATGACAAAATAAAAAGGTATTCCGTTTTTAAACAGGAAACCAAAACACAACAGAACAATTTCGGAGAGTAATGATGAAAAGCTCCAAAAAACAGACAGGAATTTTGACCGCTACAATTGGATTGCTCGCATTAGCTGTTTCTGCGGGTGTACAGGCAAAAACATTGGTGTATTGCTCTGAAGGCTCACCTGAAGGATTTAACCCTCAGTTATTTACCTCTGGAACAACCTATGACGCAAGTTCAGTGCCTATTTATGACCGTTTAGTTGAATTTAAACTGGGTACAACAGAAATCATTCCAGGCTTAGCTGAAAGTTGGGATGTGAGCGATGATGGTAAAGTGTATACCTTCCATTTACGTAAAGGCGTGAATTGGCATAATAGTAAAACCTTTAAGCCAACACGTGAATTTAATGCGGATGACGTGATGTACACGTTTATGCGTCAAATGGACCCGAAACATCCTTACCATAAAGTGTCTGGCGGAAGTTATGAATACTTCTCCGGAATGGATATGAACAACATGATCGAGAAAATCGAGAAGGTTGATGATCATACCGTTCGTTTTGTTTTGACGCGTTCAGAAGCCCCTTTTATTGCTGACATGGCAATGGACTTTGCTTCTATATTATCCGCTGAATATGCGGATAACATGATGAAAGCAGGTACACCTGAAAAAGTGGACTTAGATCCTATCGGCACAGGGCCTTTCCAATTACAGCAATATCAGAAAGACTCTCGTATTCTTTATAAAGCTAATGACCAATATTGGGGTAAAAAACCAGATATTGATCGTTTAGTCTTCTCTATTACACCTGATGCCTCTGTACGATATGCAAAACTGCAAAAAGGCGAGTGTCAGGCAATGCCTTTCCCAAATCCTGCTGATATTGCGAAGATGAAACAAAATAGCGATATCAATCTATTAGAACAACCGGGCTTAAACGTGGGTTATATCTCTTTTAACGTTGAGAAAAAACCACTGGATAACCAAAAGGTTCGCCAAGCATTAAGTATGGCGGTAAATAAAGACGCCATTATTGAAGCTGTTTATCAAGGCGCAGGCCAGAAAGCGAAAAACCTCATTCCTCCTACAATGTGGGGTTATAACGACGATATCGTCGATTACGAATATAACCCTGAAAAAGCCAAAGCGCTGCTAAAAGAAGCGGGTCTTGCAGATGGCTTTACTATCGATTTATGGGCAATGCCAGTACAGCGCCCTTATAATCCAAATGCCCGCCGTATGGCTGAAATGGTACAAGCGGATTGGGAAAAAATTGGTGTTAAAACCAAGATTGTAAGTTACGAGTGGGGCGAATACCTCAAACGTGCTAAATCTGGTGAACACCAAGCAGTGATGATGGGTTGGACGGGGGATAATGGGGACCCAGATAACTTCTTTGCTACGCTATTTAGTTGTGCCGCAAAAGAGCAAGGATCTAACTATTCAAAATGGTGCTATAAGCCATTCGAAGATCTGATCCAACCTGCTCGAGTCGCAGCCGATCACGACAAGCGTGTTGAACTCTACAAACAAGCTCAAGTTGTTATGCATGATCAAGCACCCGCACTGATTATTGCTCACTCGACCGTTTATGAACCTGTGAGTAAAAAAGTAGAAAACTATGTGGTTGATCCGTTAGGCAAACATCACTTCGAGAATGTCTCTCTTAAATAATAGCAATACCTAATCGTTGGATTGCCTTAAGTACGGTGTCTTTCTTTATGAAAGGCACCGCTATTCAATAATAACGAATACATTCAGTACACTGTGGGCGCAGGGGACTTTCCCCTGATTTATCAGCGCTATCTTTTAGCTGATGTTTGAAAAGAGAATTAGGATATGCTGCAATTTATCCTTCAACGTTTGGGACTTGTGATCCCTACGTTTATCGGAATTACATTACTGACGTTTATTTTCGTCCATCTTATTCCCGGTGATCCGGTAATGATTATGGCGGGTGAGCGTGGCCTTTCTCCAGAGCGTCATGCTTATTTAATGGCAGAGTTGGGGCTGGATAAGCCTTTATGGCAACAATATATCAATTACCTAAATGGCATTCTTCATGGTGATTTGGGTATCTCATTAAAAAGTCGCATTCCTGTATGGGATGAATTTTTACCTCGCTTTAAAGCCACTTTAGAACTTGGCGTTTGCGCCATGATTTTTGCGGTTTCAGTTGGGATACCTGTTGGTGTTTTAGCTGCGGTAAAACGTGGGTCTATCTTTGATCATACTGCGATTAGTGTGTCCTTAGCAGGTTACTCCATGCCAATTTTCTGGTGGGGGATCATGTTAATCATGTTAGTGTCTGTAAAATTAGACCTAACTCCTGTCTCTGGGCGTCTCGCTGATAGTGTCTTTTTAGATGACAGTAATCCACTTACTGGGTTTATGCTGATTGATACTTTTTTTTGGGGTGAGGAAGGGGATTTCTTAGATGCCGTTCATCACATCATTTTACCTGCCATTGTATTAGGAACCATTCCTTTAGCGGTTATCGTGCGTATGACGCGCTCTTCGATGCTTGAAGTATTAGGCGAAGATTATATTCGTACTGCAAGAGCAAAAGGTTTAAGCCGTGCTCGCGTCATTCTTATCCACGCATTACGTAATGCGATGTTGCCTGTTGTCACCGTTATTGGATTACAAGTCGGGACAATGCTGGCAGGTGCAATCTTAACAGAAACCATTTTCTCATGGCCGGGATTAGGACGCTGGTTGATTGATGCTTTACAGCGACGTGACTACCCCGTTGTTCAAGGTGGTGTGCTTTTAATTGCAACGATGATTATCTTCGTCAATCTGTTGGTTGATGTTCTTTATGGCATTGTGAATCCTCGTATTCGCCATAAAAAATAAGGAATGCATAAATGACTGAAAATAAAGTAACACCGGTCATCAGTGCACCGGCTCCCATGACGCCCTTTCAAGAATTTTGGCACTACTTTAAACAAAATAAAGGTGCCGTAGTTGGGTTAATCTATATTGTAATTATGTTGCTTATTGCAGCACTTGCAGGTTTTCTTGCGCCTCATGCCCCCAATGAGCAATTTCGAGATTTCTTATTGGCACCTCCTGTTTGGCAAGAAGGTGGAAGCTGGCAATTTATTCTAGGTACAGATGATGTTGGCCGCGATATTCTTTCGCGCTTAATGTTTGGTGCTCGCCTTTCGTTATTGGTGGGCTGTATCGTTGTTGTGTTATCACTTATTTTAGGGATCATTCTAGGGCTGGCTGCGGGTTACTTCGGTGGTCTTGTGGATATCGGCATTATGCGTGTTGTCGACATCATGCTGGCATTACCAAGTTTATTATTGGCGTTAGTATTGGTCGCTATTTTTGGTCCCTCTATTGTTAATGCTTCTATCGCATTAACTTTTGTTGCCTTGCCGCATTATGTTCGACTGACTCGTGCTGCTGTTTTAATTGAAGTTAACCGTGACTATGTGATTGCTTCTCGTGTTGCGGGCGCAGGTTCAATGCGTCAGATGTTTATTAATATCTTACCTAACTGCCTTGCACCTTTAATTGTTCAAGCCTCTTTAGGTTTTTCTAATGCAATCTTAGATATGGCGGCATTGGGCTTTTTAGGTATGGGCGCGCAACCACCAACACCTGAATGGGGGACCATGTTATCTGATGTGTTGCAGTTTACACAAAGCGCATGGTGGGTTGTGACGTTTCCTGGTCTGGCGATTTTGTTTACCGTATTAGCCTTTAACTTAATGGGTGATGGTTTACGAGATGCGCTTGATCCGAAATTAAAGCAGTAACGGAGTAAGAACATGGCATTACTAAATATTAATCAACTATCTGTTCACTTTGGTGATGAAGATACTCCGTTTAAAGCGGTAGACCGAATTAGCTATCAGGTTGAAGAAGGGCAAGTGGTCGGCATTGTAGGGGAATCTGGTTCAGGTAAATCTGTTAGCTCGTTGGCGATTATGGGGCTTATTGATTTTCCGGGACGAGTGAGTGCACAAGAGCTCTATTTTGATGGTAGAGATCTTATGAAAATCTCTGAATCAGAACGACGCAATTTGGTTGGTGCTGATGTTGCGATGATTTTCCAAGATCCAATGACAAGCCTGAATCCTTGCTTTACGGTTGGCTATCAAATTATGGAAGCGTTAAAAGTCCATCAGGGTGGAAGTCGTAAAACACGTAAACAACGTGCTATTGATCTCTTAACGCTGGTGGGTATCCCTGATCCGGCTTCTCGCTTAGATGTTTATCCACACCAGCTTTCAGGGGGAATGAGTCAGCGTGTTATGATCGCAATGGCGATCGCTTGCCGCCCTAAATTATTGATTGCTGATGAACCGACCACTGCGCTGGATGTGACTATTCAGGCACAAATCATAGAGCTTTTGCTCGACTTACAAAAACAAGAAAATATGGCACTAGTGTTGATCACTCATGATCTCGCATTAGTGGCCGAAGCCGCAGATACTATTATTGTGATGTATGCGGGGCAAGTCGTGGAATCAGGAAAAGCATCAGAAATTTTTAAAGCGCCTCGCCATCCTTATACTCAAGCATTATTAAGAGCACTCCCAGAGTTCGCGAGTAATAAAGCACGATTAGCATCACTACCGGGCGTTGTACCGGGACGTTATGATCGACCAACAGGTTGTTTACTTAATCCACGTTGCCCATATGCTCATGATGAATGTTATAAGATTGAGCCTGAATTAAAAGAACTAGGAACGCACCGTGTGAAATGTCATACACCGCTAGATAATGCAGGGAGACCTACCCATGGCTGAAGTTAATCCCAATGTATCAACGCCCCTATTAAAAGCGGTTAATTTAGCGAAGTATTACAGCGTAAAAGGCGGGCTTTTCTCAAAAGAGAGAACGGTTAAAGCCCTTGATGGTGTCTCTTTTGAATTAGAGCGCGGTAAAACTTTGGCTGTTGTTGGTGAATCGGGATGTGGCAAATCCACATTAGGTCGATTATTAACGATGATTGAGATCCCTACTTCCGGTGAGCTTTCTTATCGTGGGCAAAATTTGTTAATTAAAGATAAATCGGCTGAGAAGTTACGTCGCCAGAAGATCCAAATTGTATTTCAAAATCCTTATGGATCATTGAACCCGCGTAAAAAAGTGGGGCAAATTTTAGAAGAGCCTCTATTGATCAATACAACACTGAATGCCTCTGAGCGTAAAGAAAAAGTATTATCAATGATGGCTAAAGTTGGATTAAAAACAGAACATTATAGCCGATACCCACATATGTTTTCTGGTGGTCAACGTCAGCGTATTGCTATTGCGCGTGGCTTGATGCTTGATCCAGATATTGTGGTAGCGGATGAACCGGTTTCTGCACTGGATGTATCAGTTCGTGCCCAAGTACTGAATTTAATGATGGATCTGCAACAAGATATGGGGCTTTCTTATGTTTTTATTTCCCATGATCTTTCGGTTGTTGAGCATATCGCCGATGAAGTTATTGTAATGTATTTAGGGCGTTGTGTAGAAAAAGGAACAAAAGCACAAATTTTTGAAAATCCACAGCACCCTTATACGCAGGCATTATTATCAGCAACACCTAGATTGACGCCTGAATTAAGACGAGAGCGCATTAAATTGACGGGCGAATTACCAAGCCCATTAAATCCGCCACCGGGTTGTGCTTTTGCTGCTCGTTGTCGTCGTGCATTTGGACCATGTAGTCAATTACAGCCAACATTAAAAGAGTATGACGGTCAGCTTATTGCTTGTTTTGCCGTGGAGCAAGATAACGCAATAGTTTAAATAAACTCATCTCATTAAATAAGAGCAATATATTGATTTATATTGTTCTTATTTTTTCATTAATAATATTTAATTAATCTTAACTAAATAATCTAATAATGATTTGATAGATATCAAATATTATATTTATGTGAATTTTTTAAAATATAAACTTCAACGATATTAAAGGGGAATAATATTTTCCATTAAGAAATATACTGTGCTTAGAATTGTTTTTTAACTCTGGATTAAGGGTTTAATAGTGTTTAATTTTATATGCTCTGGTGTTTTTTAGTGAATTGTATCTTTTCATTAATATAAAGTAGATTTGTTGTAAATAACAAAGAGAGTAAGATTTTATTTTTATTTTACTATTTTTATATTATAACTATACTCAAATAATAATAATTATATATTTATCTACTTTCATTTTAATGGATAGGCGCTTTTTATAACGTTATTTTCTTTATTGAGAGTGATACATAATCACAAAAATACAGTATAATCACTCTGATCAGACATGTATATTGGAAATAGCAACGATGAAACCTCATCTTAAACATTCATTAACAATAAAACAGATGGCCGCTGTTGCGGGCGTTACGTTGGTGACTATTGCTATTTTTATCAGTATTCAACTTGTTTATTTGATAGATCAACGTCGTGAAGATTATCAAAATCAGCTTTTTAATGCCGGTGTAAGTATCCAGCAACCACTCGCTGATGCATTGTTACGGTCAGATTTGAACGATGCTAAACAACAGATAGTTGCACTAAAAGCAACGGGGATTTTGGGTAAAGCGATTGTCATGCAACCCGAGAATGTGCAAGTAATGAATTTAGATTTTGCACCTAAAAAAGAAGTCTCTGAATTTTCAAGTTGGCTTTTTGGTATTCCCGTTGAAGCTGTTATTCCTTTACAGCCATTAGGTATTACTTCAACAGATGATAAGTCCTATAGTGGTCATCTCATTTTGCAGGCTGACACAAACCGTTTTTATCGTTTTGCCAGTAATACTGTTGCATTGATGCTAACAACATATCTGTTGATGGGGCTTATTCTGACGGTTGCTATTAGTTGGTGTATTAATCGTATTGTTGTAAAACCTTTACGCCAAATCGCCGTCACCCTCAATAAAGATAGCCAAGTTTCAGCGTTATCTTGTCCAAAATCACATTGTGATGATGAGATTGGTTTGCTGGTTAAAGGATATAATCATCAAAAATCTGATCAAAAATTGCCGAAGGTCTGAACCTTCTTACGCCATAATGAGTCTAATCACTATAGTGATTTCATTTCATGTTTCTGTGGTGATAAAGAATGATAATACAAAAAATAGACATCCAACATCTAACATGTCTTTTGGCACTTATTGTTAAACCTCATAAGTGGTTTAATACCAAGGATTAATACAACAGAGGTTCACATGCAGGGTGTAATGACACGAATTTTATTGGGAAGCGTTATGTTCGGCGCTGTTGTTTGCCAAGTTCAAGCAGAGGCTTTACAGCCTGATCCGGCTTGGCAAGAAGGGCGACTAGCAAATGGCTTTCAGTGGCAAATCTTACAAACACCGCAACGCCCAAATGATAGAATACAGATCCGTTTATTAGTCAATACGGGGTCTTTATCGGAAAAAAGCAGTGAAACGGGTTTTTCATCCTTGGTGTCCAAACTCAACGTTTTGGAAAATACAGGTTTAACGCCAGAAAAACGCGATAATCTATGGAAAAATGCGTTAGATCCTGACTATCCGTTACCTCCAATGATCGTTTCATACGATTTTACTGTTTATAATCTAAGTTTACCGAACAACCAGCCTGAGCTGTTAAAGGATGCTTTTGCATTATTAGCAGGTATTGCTAAACCTGCACAATATACAGAAAATGCAGTTCGTAACGCAGTTCAATCTCCACTTCCGATTGCAACATTTCCTCTTAATATTGAAGATCCTATCTGGCGCTCACGTCTTGAAGGTTCTAATTTAAAAGGTCACAATCCGGGCAAACCCGTTAATCAATCTGTAAATACTAAAGAGTTGTCGGATTACCAACAGCGTTGGTATACCCCAGATATGATGACGCTTTATGTTGCAGGTAATGTTGATAATCGAGTATTGACTGAAAGTATTAATCAGGCTTTTTCATCTCTATCAGGAAAACGTGTAACACCAGTTCCAGTCCCTATTCTTGCTGATATGAAACCTGAAACGCTATATGTGCAAGAACCTATGCGTGCAAAAGACCAGATTGCTTTAATTTGGGATTTAGATTGGTCGCCAGTAAAAGACTCTGACACGTTAAATAAATATTGGTTAAGTGATTTAGCTCGTGAAGTAATTTTTGTACATTTAGGTCGTAGTCTTGAACAACGCAAAGAAAACGACAGCACTCAAATTAACATTGATTGCCGAGTACAATATCAGCGTGCAAGTTGTTCTTTAAATCTTGATACTGCCACAGCACACATTCCTGCATTAGCATCATGGGTAGGAGAAGAATTAGGTCGCTTGCGTAACCAAGGTATTAGCGATGAGTTGTACCAAGAGCTTCAACAAGAGAAACAACTTCAATTAACTCAGTTGTTTGCGCGTTATGCAAAAACCAGTACGGCTATTTTAATTAATCAGCGTCTGTTATCACAACAAAGCAATATTATTGATATTCCACCTGAACAATATCAGCGTTTACGCCAAGCATTTTTAGCCGGATTAACAAAAGAGACGTTAAATCAGGAACTTTCAAGAATTTTATCTGAAGATATTGCTTTTGTACTAACGCAAAGTGGTGAAACGCCAACCGTAAATCTAGGTGAGTTACGTATTCAATTTGAAAAGCAAGTTCATCCAGAAACGGCAAATACACCAGCTCCTGTTGCAACTAATGCTACACCAAAATAAAGCAGTTGAAACCCCTGCGGTAACAACTCCAGTGGTGGAAACAACACCGACGAAGAAATCGTAATAAAACAGAGATAGGCTGATATTGAAAAAATATCAGCCATAAAGCAAATAAAAAGCCAAAAGTGTTATCGATACACTTTTGGCTTTTTATTTGTTTGATCTTAAAGACGTTTAAACGCTTCTTTAATAATAGCTATCAAATCTTCACGGCTATTTCTCTGGGTTGTAAAACCTGCAATAGCAATCTGTTTTTCAGGTAAATAATAAGCTACCGAGCCCCAGTAACCAAGGTGATAGTAAAGTGTGCCTAGGCTAGTTTCTTCAGCCATTAAACCTAAACGGTAATTTGCAGCACCCGTGTGCGAGCCTTGCCATTTCATCTCTTTCAAGGTTGATGTATGCAAGTAAACTCGATCTTCGAAGAGATCAGCTGTAAATTCAGCTAATTCAAGGGTTGTCATCACAAGTCCGCCGCCACCAAAAGTGTCCATTGAAGGATCAATATGAGTACCTTCATGCTCACCTGTAAATTGTCTAGCGCGTGCTTTAGGGGGCTTAGGTTGTAGCTCCAAACCTTCCCACCATGTTTGTGGTAAATTTAAGTCTTGAAAATGCAATAATTCACGAACGGCGATGGCCATATTTTTTCTCATAAACTGAGAAAGAATATCACCTAACAAAATGTAGCCTGTATCTGAATAAATAAAGCGTTTTCCTGCTGGGATAATGGGAAAGCCTTGTTGAGCATAGCGTGCTATTTGTTCTTCTCGTGTCCATTTATGAGAGGGATCTTTAATCACCTCTTCAAGGTAGGCTTCATTTGCATGATCGAATAAACCACTACTGTGGCTTAATAAATGGCGTAGTGTAATGGTTTTGAGATCATACCCTAGCTCTAATAATGTCTGTTGATAATTAGCACTTAAATACTTAGTTATGTCATCATCAAGGGATAGAGCATCTTGTTCCCATAAACGTAAAAAAGCGGCAGCAAGAAAGGTTTTTGTATTACTAGCGATTCGAAAAGGCGTATCTACAGTTAATTTTTTCTGGGTACTTTCGTCAGCAAATCCGTGTGCCATACCAAAGGGGTATTGAATACCTGCACCTGTAATATAGATAGCACTTGCTGAAGGTAAGGCATGAAAAGCATCAGTCATTGATTGAACCATAGTTACTTCCTTATCTGTCAGGAAAATAAATCAGCAAAAAGGGTGTACTTGGCACCCTTTATTTATATTACAGAATTCTTTATTTACTTTTTGTTGCTGCTCGTAATTCTGTTACTGTTTTACCGCCTATTCCCCAGTTATCTGTTTCAACTTCATCAATTACCACAACAGTGGTTGCTGGGTTTTTGCCTAATACATCAACTAAAAGTTGTGTCGCGCCTGCAATAAGTTGCTCTTTTTGCTCTGCGGTTGCACCTTCGCGTGTAATTTTAATATTAACGTATGGCATTGTTTTTCCTTATTACGTTATTTATAGGCGGTTAATGCAGGGAATTAACCATATAGTTTTATCATAAAGTTAAGATGTTGATTGCGTTTCAGCCAACTGTTCTTTACGCATATTTGGGCCATCAGTAGCGATCCACGCGGCACAAAAGAGCGTTAATCGGGCAAAAAAGTAGAAAAAAGCCATTAAACCTATCACTGAACCAAATGCAGCACCTGATGGTGAGCTTGCGATTTTGGGTAGCATCCATGTCATTACCGATTTCAATATTTCAAAACCAATGGCAGCGATAAGAGTACCTTTAATAAGTGAAATACGCTTTGGTTGATGGCGAGGTAGGATCCACAATATCCATAAAAATAGTAAATAGTTTGCAGTAATAGAAATGGTTAAGCCGATTGTTGTCCATGCGGGGGTTAGCCATTCAATACCGTCTAATCCCAATGTATGAACAATCATCCTTTGGGCCGAACCTGCTACTGAAGTAAGCGTAATCGTGACAATTAACGCAAAAAGTAAGCCAATTAGCGCTAAAAAGTCACGAAAATAGCGGAAATAGATTTTTTCTTGCTCTTCTTTATTTCTTTCCCATACGGGACGAGATTGCGCCAAAATGGCTTGGCGTAAATTACCCACCCAATTGACACCAGAATAAAGTGCAATCGCTAAACCAGTTAAACCAACGGTTGTACGCTGGCGAACTGCGGTATCAATACTCTGTTGAACCGTGGATGCAAGCGTTGGATCATCAATACTATTTGCAACACCTGTAATTAATTTAGCGAGTAAATCTGGGTTTGAGGCTAAAACGAAACCCGCACAAGCAAAGGAGAGCATTAATACAGGGATTAATGATAAGAATGAAAAATAGGTAATAGCGGCACCAAACTGATTTCCCATTCTGTCAGTAAAGCGTTCGGCGGTGCGAATTAGATGTGCAATAAAAGGAATGTTAGTAATAAAATTACTGATTTTTATCCCAACACCAATGGCTTTCTTTCCGCCGTGAAGCCCTTTTTCCAGCCCTTTCTTGAGTGGCTGAGTCAGTTGAGTTTTTTCATTTTCTGTTTTGGGTTGCTGCTCTTCTGACATATATCCTCTTTAATTAGATCTGTCCATTTTTAATAACTGAGTGTCACTACTATAGTTTTCATTCAAAAATATCATAGCTTAATTTCTATTACACACCTTATGCTTATTGTAATTAGCCACTGATTTAGGAGATGTATTTGTTTGTTCTGGCTTAAGTGTAGATGATGCACTATCAAAAGGCGTAGATAATCTTCTAATTAATAAAGGATAAAAAACCAATATAGCAATTCTGAAATTAAGTTTAGTTTAATAAGAGAATGGCTACTCACTTATTGTTTTATTCTGTATTTCACAGTCAAATAAGGAGTAGGCATTAATTACTGATGACAACTACTTTGTCAGTAGATTTAATTCTGCTTCAATTGCCTTTAAATCTGCCTTTTCTTCAGCCAGTTTTCTTTCTTGCTTAGCAATTTTGTCTGCATCACCTTTAAGTTGTGCCTCTTTTAATTCAAGTTCGCGCTCTTTAACATCAAGTTGTTTTTCGCGTAATTCAAGGCGTGTATTTTCAACCACTTTTTCAGGTGTGCAATAACGTTCAACATTTTGCAATGCTCGCTCTAAACCTTGGATACGATATTGATTACCATGTGCTTTTGCATATTCCATCTGTTTTTGGATATTCTGTTTTTTTATCTCACAGCCATTGGCTGGTCTATCTGCATAAGCATTGCTTGCGAGTAAACTTAAAGTTATGGCTGTAAAAAGTAATTTTTTCATCTTTATATCCTATTTAAACTTAAGTGAAATATAGACTTATCATAACGGCTGAATGCTAAGACACAACGTTTCTTTCGCTTTCAATGAAGAAGTTCGGCTTTTTCTGATACACTGAGTTTAATCACGATTTCAGAGTAAATTAATTACTAAGCTATACTTATTTCTAACGGAAGATAAAGAATGCTGAGCTATCGCCATAGTTTCCATGCTGGCAACCACGCCGATGTTTTAAAACATATTGTTCAAACACTCATCATTGAGTCTTTAAAAGAGAAAGAGAAACCTTTTCTTTATCTTGATACTCATGCTGGCGCTGGACGTTATCAATTAACCAATGCTCACGCGACTCGTACTGGCGAATATTTAGAGGGGATCGCACGCTTATGGCAACAAGAAGAGGTGCCTGAGCTTATTTTGCCTTACCTCGAAGCGGTTGGAGAATTAAACGCAAGCGGAGAATTGCGTTATTACCCAGGGTCTCCTCTATTAGCGGGTAAATTACTAAGAGAACAAGATTCCTTAGTGCTAACAGAATTACATCCAACGGATTTTCCTTTATTACGTACTGAATTCTCTCGTGACGAGCGAGCTAGAGTTTCTCGTGAAGATGGTTTTGGTCAATTGAAATCTAAGTTACCGCCTTCAAGCCGTCGCGGATTCGCATTAATTGATCCACCTTATGAACTTAAACAAGACTATTCTGCTGTTGTTAAAGGTGTTGTTGACGGTCATAAACGTTTTGCGACAGGAACTTATGCGATTTGGTATCCAGTTGTTCATCGTCAGCAAATTAAACGTATGTTAAAAGAGCTTGAAGCAACAGGGATCCGTAAGATTTTACAAATCGAATTAGCAGTAAAACCCGATAGTGATCAACTTGGAATGACGGCATCAGGCATGATTGTGATTAATCCACCTTGGAAATTAGAATCACAAATGAAATCAATACTCCCGTGGTTACATAAAACTTTAGTTCCTGAGGGTATTGGGCATACATTAGTTGAGTGGGTTGTACCAGAATAAGCATCTTTATTATTGTTTTTGCCTATTACTGTAAAAGCTAAAATCTGACGTGCTATGTTTTAAATTTTGTCATAATAGACATCATGATATGAAAGACTTAGCCTGTGAGTTACCTATTTTTCTACAGATAAATGGATCAGAGAAATGACGAGCAAACATTACGATTATATCGCCATCGGTGGCGGTAGTGGCGGTATTGCATCAATTAATAGAGCAGCAATGTATGGTCAAAAATGTGCATTAATTGAAGCGAAAGCATTAGGTGGCACTTGTGTAAACGTGGGTTGTGTACCTAAAAAAGTGATGTGGCATGCAGCGCAAATTGCCGAAGCTATTCATCAATACGGCCCTGATTATGGTTTTGATACCACAGTGAACCATTTTGATTGGGATACTCTCATCAGTAGCCGTTCTGCTTATATTGACCGTATTCATCAATCTTATGACCGTGTCTTAGGCAATAACAAAGTTGATGTTATCCAAGGGTTTGCTCGATTTGTTGATGCCAATACTATTGAAGTGAATGGTGAGAAGATCACCGCTGATAATATTCTGATTGCAACAGGGGGGCGTCCTGTTCAGCCTAATATTCCAGGCGCTGAGTATGGTATTAATTCTGATGGCTTCTTTGAATTAAAAGCTTTACCAAAACGCGTTGCAGTTGTTGGTGCCGGTTATATCGCTGTTGAACTTGCAGGTGTGTTAAATGCTCTAGGTAGCGAAACACATCTATTTGTACGTAAACATGCACCACTGCGTAATTTCGACCCATTAATCGTTGAAACACTGTTAGAAGTGATGGAAACCGAAGGGCCTAAGTTACATACACATGCTATTCCTAAAGCTGTGATTAAAAATGCAGATGGAAGTTTAACGCTACAACTAGAAAACGGCACAGAGCAGACAGTTGATACCTTAATCTGGGCAATTGGCCGTGAACCTGCAACAGATAACCTGAATCTGGCAGTAACGGGCGTTGAGTTAAATGAAAAAGGCTATATCAAAGTCGATAAATTCCAAAATACCAATGTAAAAGGAATTTATGCGGTTGGCGATAATACAGGAGCGGTTGAATTAACGCCTGTTGCTGTTGCAGCAGGACGTCGTTTGTCAGAGCGTTTATTTAACAACAAACCTAACGAACACTTAGACTATTCAAATATCCCAACTGTTGTATTTAGCCATCCTGCTATTGGTACTGTTGGTTTAACTGAGCCTCAAGCAGTTGAGCAATACGGTGCTGATCAAGTCAAAGTATACAAATCATCTTTCACAGCAATGTATAGTGCTGTGACTCGTCATCGTCAACCATGTCGTATGAAGTTGGTTTGTGTTGGTGCAGACGAAAAAATTGTGGGTATTCATGGTATTGGTTTTGGTATGGATGAAATGCTACAAGGTTTTGCGGTTGCACTGAAAATGGGCGCAACGAAGAAAGACTTTGATGATACTGTGGCAATCCACCCAACTGCAGCAGAAGAATTTGTTACGATGAGATAAGCTATTTCCATTTATATAGCTTAAGCTTATTTTCATTATTACGTAAAAAGCTAGAGTTAACTCTCTGGCTTTTTTTATTGTAAATTTGTACTGATCCCCGTTTTGTTTCGAACTCAAACATCTTCTTTTCTACGTATTTTTCAAAAAGCATATTCGTCTACAAACTAACCAATAAACCAGTTAGTAAGTAAAATCACTTATTTTGTAAAAAAAAGGTTATTACTTAGTCGATATCCTCTTTTTATTTTATGCATTTGTGCGATGGGTTTTGCTTATTTTGTAAACAAATATTGACAGGTTTACAGATTAATTTGTATCTAAATGTTAATTAAATAAACATTTATGTTTTTTATTAATAATTTGAAGTTTGGTAATTATATCTTTATTTATCAGCAGTTAACTGAAGTTTACTCAAGAGGAAGATGTCTTTAGATGATGTTTTCTTATGAGAAAAAGCGATTGAAGTAACCATATTTTATCTATGGATATTGTTGCTGATATAAATGATTAACAAATAATTATAATTATTAACAATATAATGAACTATGATATTATTCACTTTTAAAGATACAAATTAATAACATTATAAATATAAATGGTAAATCCATTACTGAGGTAGAAGATGAAAATTTCAAGGAGAAAGCTGCTTTTAGGTGTTGGTGCTGCGGGCGTTTTAGCTGGTGGTGCTGCGTTAGTTCCAATGGTTCGCCGCGATGGCAAATTCGTTGAAACTAAATCTAGAGTATCATTTGTCGAAGGTACAGAGGGTGCTCTGCCTAAAGAGTCTGATGCAGTGATTATTGGTGGTGGTATCCAAGGTATTATGACCGCTATCAACCTTGCAGAACGTGGCATGAGCGTCACTATTTTAGAAAAAGGCGAGATTGGCGGTGAACAATCGGGCCGAGCATACAGCCAAATTATTAGTTATCAGACATCACCAGAAATTTTCCCATTACATCATTACGGGAAAATCTTATGGCGTGGAATGAACGAGAAAATTGGTGCTGATACCAGTTATCGTACACAAGGTCGAGTAGAAGCCCTTGCTGATGAAAAAGCGTTTGATAAAGCTCAAGCGTGGATCAAAACAGCTAAAGAAACGGCTGGATTTGATACACCATTAAATACTCGCATCATTAAAGGTGAAGAGTTATCAAACCGTCTTGTTGGTGCGCAAACACCCTGGACTGTTGCCGCTTTTGAAGAAGACTCAGGCTCTGTTGATCCAGAAACGGGAACTCCTGCATTAGCTCGCTACGCTAAGCAAATCGGCGTAAAAATCTACACCAACTGCGCGGTAAGAGGCATCGAAACTGCGGGTGGTAAAATTTCTGATGTTGTAACAGAAAAAGGCGCAATTAGAACATCTCACGTTGTTCTTGCGGGTGGTATTTGGTCACGTTTATTTATGGGTAACATGGGCATTGATATTCCAACGCTGAATGTTTACTTATCACAACAACGTGTATCAGGCGTTCCGGGCGCACCTCGTGGCAACGTGCATTTACCAAATGGTATTCACTTCCGTGAACAAGCCGATGGTACTTATGCTGTTGCACCACGTATTTTCACAAGTTCTATCGTGAAAGATAGCTTCTTGTTAGGGCCTAAGTTCATGCACCTGTTAGGTGGTGGTGAGCTGCCATTAGAATTCTCTATCGGTGAAGATTTATTTAATTCATTCAAGATGGCAACATCTTGGAAATTAGATGAAAAAACACCGTTTGAACAATATCGTATTGCAACAGCAACACAAAATACTGAGCACTTAGATGCTGTATTCCAAAGAATGAAAGCAGAATTCCCAGTATTTGAAAAATCACAAGTTGTTGAACGTTGGGGTGCTGTTGTTAGCCCAACATTTGATGAATTACCAATTATTTCTGAGGTCAAAGAATACCCGGGTCTGGTTATCAATACCGCGACAGTATGGGGTATGACCGAAGGCCCAGCAGCAGGTGAAGTGACTGCTGATATCGTAACGGGCAAAAAACCAGTTATTGATCCAACGCCATTTAGTATGGATCGTTTTAAGAAATAAGTAACCCCTTGTTTTACTGTAAATTAAACATATTAAGGAGTTTTCATGCGCTATAAAAGTTTACTTGTTGCCCTACCTTTTATTTTTGGTGTAGCAAGTGCGAACGCGGAGGGTGTTGTGCACCATAAATTAAACGGTATGCCTATTTCGGAATCTGTTGAAGTTAGTGCAGGTAACAACCTTGTTTTCTTAAGCGGCAAAGTACCTGCAAAGAAATCAGCAGATGCGCCAGAAGGTGTATTAGCTTCTTATGGTAACACTGAAGAACAAACTATCAGTGTATTAGAGCAAATCAAAACTCACCTGAATGAACTTGGCTTAGACATGAAAGACGTTGTTAAAATGCAAGTCTTCTTAGTCGGTGGTGAAGAAACTAAAGGTGAGATGGACTTTAAAGGCTTTATGGACGGTTATTCTAAGTACTTTGATGCTTCGAAAACTGAACAACTGCCAGCTCGTTCAACGTTCCAAATCGCTAAACTGGCAAATCCAGCATGGCGTGTAGAAATTGAAGTTATCGCTGTTCGTCCTGCAAAATAAGAACGATAGCTTTTACTCAATTTTGAAGTAAAACATAATCGAATAAAACGCCAAAGAGGGGCAACTTTCTTTGGTGTTTTTTTATGGTATCGATATGTTATGGCGATATGTCGATATAAATGAGTTTTATAAACATATGAGTTGGTCTCCTAAAACACCCTATAACGATTTACCACTGTTACCACCAGATCTGGAACTCATTGAACACGTGAAATATTAAAAGCGTGCATCAATGCGCGCTCAGCAATTGCTGAATTAAAAACAGCAGGAGAGTTAATTCCTGATCAGGAGTTATTGATAAATATCCTTCCAATATTGGAAGCAAAAGACTCTTCACGTATTGAAAACATTGTAACAACCAGTGATCAGCTTTTTCAGTATATTGATCATCAAGTTGGTGCTGATCCTGCAACTAAAGAAGCACTTCGTTATCGTACTGCTCTTTATGATGGTTATACTCATCTTGAAACTTATCCACTTTGTACCAACACAGCGATAGCAATTTGCACCAAATTACGCGCAATACAAACTGATATAAGAAAAACCCCTAGTACCGTATTACGTGATCAGAATAATCATGTGGTGTATACGCCACCAGAGGGTGAAGAGTCTATTCGTAATTTGCTGTCAAATTGGGAGCGTTTTATACACAATGAAGATGATTTAGACCCATTAGTAAAAATGGCTATTGCACATTATCAGTTTGAATGCATTCATCCATTCCCTGATGGGAACGGTAGAACAGGGCGAATACTTAATATTTTGTATTTAATTCAAAGCGGATTACTTACATTACCTATTCTTTATTTATCACGCTTTATCTTGGAAAAGCGTGATGATTACTACACGCTTTTACGTAAAGTAACCGAAGAAGGTGATTGGGGATCTTGGATACTATTTATGTTAAAGGCTGTTGAAAGTACATCTCAATGGACAACAAGTAAAATATTATCTATACGTCAACTAATGGAAGAAACAACTGATTATGTGCGTGAAAACCTTCCTAAAATATATACTTACGAGCTAATCCAAATTCTTTTTATGCAGCCATATTGTCGGATTGATAATCTTGTTCAACAGGTTGTAGCTAAACGGCAAACAGCATCGATATATCTTAAACAGCTAGTTGAAATTGGTGTGTTGGAAGAAATGAGTGTTGGTCGTGAAAAGTTGTATCTCAATACCAAATTATTACAAGAGTTGAATCAATAATGTTTTTTATTGCCTCGATAACTTAGAGGCAATAAAGGAATAATTGACTTTATAATATATGCTTTAACTACTTTCACCTTGAATAAACTTCACTGGAATAACAGAGACGTTATCGGTTATTTCTTTATTCTCAATTAATGCACTAATCACTTCTACGCTTTTTTCAGCTAATCGTTCAAAGGGTTGTTCAATACAAGTTAATTGGCGCAGTGTCTGATTTAGCCAAGGGCTTCCATCGTAAGCAACGATTTTTAATTGTTCTGGAATGGCAATATTTCGTCTTGTTGCTTCATTAAATAATGCCATTGCTGGAATATCAGCGGCAAAAATGGCATCAATATCTGAATGCACAGAAAGTATTTTTGTGGCAAAAGAGTGAAAATAATCTTTCTCCTCTTCTTTCCAATTTACTTTGCATGGAATAGGTTTAATACCTGCCTGAATAAGCGTTTCTTTAAAAGCTAAACAGCTTTGATATGAAGGTGTTGATGATAAATAACTTGAGTTATCTTCAATATAGAGGATTTTTTGGCAACCTTTTTGAATAAGGTGTTCCGCTGCTAATCGACCGCCAGTATGGTGATCAGAGCAGACTAATGGAATATCACGAAGATGACGATCTAGTGTTACCACAGGCCTTTGAATATGTTGATATTCACTATCATCCAATAACAGATATTCTGCAATAATACCGTCGATCTGACCGCGTTTAAGCATATCAAAAAATATACGTTCGCGTACTTTGCTATTTTGTGTTGCACATAACATCATGCTATAGCCATTTTCAGCGAGCTTATTCTCAATAAAACGGGTTACTGTCGCAAAATAAGGGTATTCAAGGCTATTAATAATAACACCAACAACGGCACTTTTTTGTTGATATAAATTTCTTAGCCAAGTATCAGGAATATAATCTAATTCCTCTACCGCTTTCTTTATTTTTTCTCGTGCAGCTTGAGATACATAACCACTGTTATTTAATGCTCTAGAGACAGTACTTGCTGCGACATTGGCTTTTTTTGCGACATCACGGATCCCGGCCATTGAGTATGCTGTTGCTCCTTTCAATTAGTTGATGACCTAATATATCTTAATATGATTATGACAAACCCATCTTTATTGAGGTAATTGTGTTTTTTTAGTATGAGCCATTTCACATTTTAGTATGTTAATTACCTTCCCCTCTCTTTTAGTGCTTATAGTATCTTATATTAACTATGGAACTGTTCCATATATACTAATTACCTTAGTGAGGCGAATATGTCTAATACTTGGTGGAAAGAAGCGGTGGTCTATCAAATTTATCCCAAGAGTTATTATGATAGTAACGGGGATGGTGTTGGGGATTTAGCAGGGATCACAGAGAAATTAGATTATATTCAGTCACTCGGTACAAATGTTATTTGGTTATGTCCCATTTTTAAATCGCCAATGAAAGACAATGGTTATGATATTGCAGATTATTCTGTTGTCGATCCTATCTTTGGGGATAATAACGCGTTAGATAAGCTTATTAGCGAAGCTAAAAAACGAGATATTAAAATACTGTTAGATTTAGTATTAAATCACTCTTCTGATGAGCATCCGTGGTTTAAAGCGGCAATTGAAGATCCTAATAGCCCATATGCCGATTATTATATTTTTAAACAATGGGATAAACCGACCCCCCCTAATAATTTACGCACTTATTTTGACTGCTCTGTTTGGAGTCGTGTTGGAAAAACTAATCGTTGGTACTTCAATTCATTTGGTCCTGAACAGCCGGACTTAAATTGGGAAAATCCACAATTACGTAAAGACATTATCAATATGATTAATGTCTGGATCAAAAAAGGAGTTGCTGGATTTCGTATTGATGCGATTGGTAATTTAAAAAAATCTCCTGAAGCTTTATCTGAATATCAATTTGAACCTGATAAAGATGATGGTTCTGCATCTTTAGTGCCTTGGGTTTTAAATCAACCAGGTATTGATAAGTTTTTAACTGAATTAGTTGAGAATACTTTTAAGCCTGCAAATAGTATGACAGTTGCAGAAATTGACGTGCCTGAAAAAGATTTATGTGCTTATGTTGGTGAGAATGGTTATTTCTCGATGGTCTTTGATTTTAGTATTGCTGATTTAGATATCCGTAATGAAAAGCCATTCACTATTAACCCTATTACAGGTGAAAGATTAAAACCGGTCTTTATTAAAAGCCAATTAGATACTCAACGAGTAGGTTGGGGCGCACCTTATTTAGAAAATCACGATCAACCGCGTTCATTAAATAAATTTCTCCCTAAAGGAGGCATTAATCCGATTAGTGCCAAAATGTTAGCGACATTTTTGTTAACTCAACGAGGAACGCCTTTTATTTATCAAGGGCAAGAAATTGGTATGACAAATTGTCCGATGACATTAGAGGAACATGATGATTTACATGTTTTTAAATTGCATAAATGGGGCAATAAATTAGGTTATAGCGACAAGCAAATTGTTGAATACTTTAATGGTCGTAGTCGTGATAATTCAAGAACACCTTTCCAATGGAATAGTGAAATAAATGGGGGCTTTAGTACAGGTAAACCTTGGTTAAAAGTTAACCCCAACTACGTGGATATTAATGCACAGCAAGAAACGCAAGATAAGCACTCTCTTTTCGCTTATTACCAACAATTAATTGCATTAAGACGACATTCAGAGATCAGTGATATTTTGATTTACGGTGAGTTTTTACCATTAGATTCACCAGAAAATGTAATTGCTTTTAAGCGTACTCATAAAGGCAACTCAGTCAATATTTACTGTAATTTTAGTGGCGAAGAAAAAGCACTAACTATTAAAGCTAAAGATATTTATTTGCATAACAGCCCAATAGTGGAAGATGCTCAAGGCAACCTTATTCTTCAGCCTTATCAAGCAATTATTTTGAAATAAAAATAACTGCTTTAATAGATAGGTTCTGATTTTTATTGGAACCTATTTTTATTAATCTCTCCATTAGCTACATTTTATTGGTGATATTGTTTAAATTAGAAATTAATATTAGACATAAACTAAATTACCTTATTTTTATTACTAGAAAAAAAATGGATATTTCCCCAGTTATTGTTCATAAAGTAATCCAGCGTATTACGACAGAACGAAAATCTTATGACAAAGCGAAAAAGCGCTACTATAAAAAGCTAAGTCCAGATTTTTCACCTTTATCTCTATTCAAGATAAATGAAAACACAATTTCAAAATGCTTAGCATTTCTTCTTGATCCAACGGAAACGCATGCTCAAGGTAAATTATTTACTCGAAATTTTTATCAACATTTTATTAAAAATAATAAATATCAGTCTGTAAAATCGGTTTGCCTTGAACAAGCAGTTGAGCAAGATGATAGCTATCGACGTTTAGATATTTTCGTTGAAACATCTGATTTATTGATTGGTATTGAAAATAAACCATGGGCTGAAGATGAAGAAAACCAGTTATATGATTATGGCTGCTGGTTGAAAAAAAGAGCAGGAAGAAGTCGAAAAAAATGGATCTTATTTTATTTAAGTAACACCGAATATAGTGAGTATTCTTTATCTAACGATGCAGATAAAGAGATAAAAGATAATGTTCATCATATTACTTATTATGAAATTATTAAATGGCTAGAAGAGTGTACCTATAAAATAGAGTCAATTCAGGTAAAAATGTTTATTGAATCTATTATAAAATTTATTAACTCAGAGATTAATTACGAGCTAAATATGGAATTGCAAGACGAAATAGTAGAAAAAATATTAGAAGATAATGATGCAATTAGCTCTGCTCTTTTAATTTCTAAAAGTATTGAAAATATTAAATTGTCAATAATGAATGAGTTTATAACTCATATTATAAATAAGACGGAAGAGCTCTCTATAGAGTTTTATTTTGATGAGGAAAGCTTTAGAAAAGGGAAAAAATATACTGGATTTTATGTCGATTTTAACGATGACTGTCTTTATTCTTTGACATTCCAATTTGAGAGCTCAAATTTAAGAGATTTCTTCTGGGGCTTTGAAAGGAAAGATGAAGCGCCAAAAAGAGATAAATATAAAAATCATAAAGAAATTGGGAATGAGATTGAAAGAATATTTCCTAATTTTTATATAGCAACGGAATATAAAAATGAAACCTACCCTTGGAGTGCATATTCAGAAGAGAGCCTTAATATTCCACAGAATTGGAACGCTGATGATAATATTTGGCTAATGCTGAGAGATTTTGGAGAAGATAGTTTTGCAGAAACGGTGGTGACTATCATTAAAACAATCAGTGAAGAGTTTGATTTAGAATTATTAGAATGATATTTAAGAAACTGTTATTTAATGTGGGCTAATTTTATAGCCCACAACGATCATTTACTATTTTTCAGCCAATCTACAATAAATTCTGCGATAGCCTCGGGTGCGTTGATATCGAGTAATGGAAAATTGACGCTTAAATCACAATCACTGGCGACGGCAATAACATGCTCATCAAGTAAATCATTAAAATCACGTTCGTTGATATGGCGATAAAGGGCAATTTTAGGAATGGTCTCGCCTTTAAATCCTTCCACTAAGATTAAATCCAGCTTACTCGCATCAAAGCGAGATGCGAGGTAATACAAATCTAATTCTGGGAGTTCTGGCGTTTCAGTCATTAATGCCCAACGTTGTTGGCTTGCGACTAAAGTCTGGTCTGCTCCTGCTTTTCTAAGTTCGTAGCTATCTTTTCCGGGTTTATCCACATCCATATCATGATGAGTGTGTTTGATCATGCCTACACGAATTTCTCTTTTGCGTAATTGTGGAATAAGCTGTTTTAGCAGTGTCGTTTTACCTGTTCCACTCCACGCCGTGATCCCTAAAAGGGGTAAATCTACTTGTGCCATATTTTCATTCCTATTTTTTTAATTTGTTGGCTTTTTCAATATCGTCAGGGGTATTTAAATTAATAAAAGCATTTGCTTGATCTGCGAACAAAACAGGGTGCGCATTTATCTGCTTCATAAACAACATTAATTTTCGATCTCCTTGTGCTAAATAAGCTTCTAGCATAGGAATAATACGGCGATTTAACAGTGCTAAGGTAGGATGCTCTCTTTCACCATCATCAACATAAACGGCTAATGCCTCTCCTCTTTGTTCATAGAGTTTTTCAACTAAATCAAGAGGAAAATAGGGGACATCACAAGGTACAAAGGCAACCCAAGGTGTTGATGCTTGCTTTAATAACGTAAGCATGCCAGCTAAAGGCCCTGAAAATCCCTCTATTTCATCGGTAATCACGGGATATTGGCTTTGGCGATATTGTTCTAAATTTCGGTTAGCACTAATCAGTATGCTATCAACTTGAGGTGCTAGTTTTTGGGCTATATGGTGGTATAAAGGCTGTCCATGTAGAATTTGAAGCCCTTTATCAGCACCTCCCATTCGTGTTGCTTGGCCACCCGCAAGTATACCACCTGTAATATTCTTCATTTTCATATTCAATATTTGTGAATAAATTGGCTAAAATTTCCGAACGATTTTTATCAAGTAAAGACGATATACTAATAAAAAATATCGACTTAATGAGATTTCATGTAAAGCGACAGCAATTTTTATCAAAAAAGCGTAATCTTTACGCATATTGACAGAGGTTTCCTTTTTCTATCGGATAATAATTGGTACTTTGTTGTTGTAATTAATAATAAGGATTTTTTGTATGAAATGTCACCGTCTTAATGAAGTTATGGAATTACTGCACCCAGTTTGGGAAGAGAATTCTGATTTAAACTTAGTTCAATTATTGCAGAAACTGGCTGATGAAGCGGGTTTTAAAGGTCAATTATCTGATCTGACTGATGATATTTTGATTTACCATCTGAAAATGCGTGGTTCAGCACCAACAGATGTGATACCAGGACTGAAAAAAGATTACGAAGAAGATTTTAAAACCGCCATTTTACGTGCTCGTGGCGTGATTAAAGATTAAATTCAGGATAGAAAATGGAAATGTCTGCCTCATTTAATTTTCAGGGACTTTCACCTGATAACATTTGGGACGCGTTAGTTAAAATCGGTTTTTATCCTGAATCAGGGTTAACGGAATTAAATAGCTATGAAAATCGTGTTTTTCAATTTATGGATGAACATCGACAACGTTATGTGGTGAAATTTTATCGCCCTCAACGCTGGTCGTATGAACAAATAAAAGAAGAACATGAATTTGTTTTAGCATTAAAAGAGGCTGAGGTATCCGTTGCTGCCCCTTTAATGATTAATAGTGAGACAATTCATCTTTCTGATGATGGCTTTTATTTTGCAATATTCCCCAGCATAGGGGGAAGAGCATATGAAACTGATAATTTATTTCAACTAGAAGAAGTAGGACGCACATTAGGGCGCATTCATCAAATAGGTAGAAAAAAGAGTTATGAGTATCGACCGACAGTTTCTATTGCAGAATATCTGATAGCGCCAAAATTAGAATTTGAAAGTAGTGCGTTAATTCCTAATAACCTCAAACCCCAATTTATAGAGGTTATAGATAAACTTATTCATGATGTGCGTCCTAGAATTGAGGACTCTGCATGGCAAATATTACGGCTACATGGTGATTGCCATCCCGGTAATATATTGTGGCGTGATGAAGTTGTAATGGTTGATTTTGATGATTCCCGAATGGGACCTGCGGTACAAGACTTTTGGATGTTATTAAACGGCTCACGGCAAGAGCAGGTTATGCAATTAGATACGATCCTTGAGTCTTATTATGAATACCAAGATTTTGATTTACGTGAATTGTCATTAATTGAACCACTAAGAGCGATGAGAATGGTGCATTACCTCGCATGGGTATTAAAACGCTGGAATGATCCTGCTTTCCCACGCGCTTTTGTTTGGTTTAAAGAGCAAGATTTTTGGTTTAAACAATTAGCCTTATTCAAGGGACAAGTGGAGCAATTAAATGAGCCTCCTTTACAACTTAGTCCAATGTATTAATTCTTAGGAGACGATGAGAAATGAAAAAGATTTGGCTGGCGTTAGCAAGTATGGTATTGGCATTCAGTGTTTCTGCTGCCGATATTTCTGAAGGAAAACAGTACACTAACCTTTCTAAACCTGTTGCTTCGGCGCCTGATGTTGTTGAGTTTTTCTCTTTTTATTGCCCACACTGCTATCAGTTCTCTGAAGTGTATAAAGTTAATAGCACTGTAGAAAAGAATGCGCCAGAAAATACCAATATTGTCCGCTATCACGTTGATTTTTTAGGACCTTTAGGTAAAGATTTAACGCGTTCTTGGGCTGTGGCAATGGCATTAGGTGTTGAAGATCAAGTTTCTCCAGTTTTATTTAAAGGAATTCAAGAGACTCAATCTATCCGTTCTGTTGATGATATCCGTAATGCCTTTATTAACGCTGGCGTAAAAGGCGAAGATTATGATGCTGCAATGAATAGTTTTGTGGTGAATTCTTTAGTTAGCCAACAACAAAATGCTGTCGCTGATTTTCAAATCAATGGTGTTCCAGCCATGATAATTGGCGGTAAATATAAAATGAAAAATGATGGTATCAGCGCAAAATCACCAGAAGAGTATGCAAAAACATATTCCGAGATTGTGAATCAATTATTGCTGAAAAAATAATATAGGCTTAATCTTTTCCTATATGGACTAAGTAAAAGTATATAGATTTTTATATGAAAAATAGCACTCAAGAAATAAGAGTGCTATTTTTTTACTTTCATATTTTTGTCATAATATAAATATCCACATTAATAAAAAATACTACGATTAATTTATAATATCTTAATGAATTCTCTAAGTGATTGATTTTTTAATTGTGTTAATAAATTGAAAAGAAGCCTAACTTATTAATATAGAGAGAGTTACAAAACTACTCACAGAGTTATCCACAGGTTATTTTTATGCTGGTTAAAAAATAAAGCCTTAGTAGGAAAAGATGACACTAATATGACCGTTAATATTAATGATGAGTCAATGGCTTTATCTTAAATACTCTCTAAATAAAGTAGTCAGTTTGCTTTTTAGTCTTTATTTCTAATTAGGATCAGATTAATGGGAGTAGTTTCTGATAAAAAAGTACTTTAATTAATATTAATTTATCTTTCATACTTATTTTTTCTGTTAAGTTCGGTTAATAATAAATAATTGAGTATTTAAGCTGAATTTCTGCATTTAAGAACAGGTAATATTCGTCTATTGGGCTGTGATGTGGCATTCTAGTCATATCAACGAACCTCAGAACAATGATGAACAGATTATGGTCCAGATAGCAGAAAACCCCTTTATCCTTGTAGATGGCTCCTCATATCTTTACCGCGCCTATCATGCATTTCCACCGCTAACCAATAGCCAAGGTGAGCCAACTGGTGCGATGTATGGTGTGTTGAACATGTTACGTAGCCTGATAATACAGTATAAACCAAGCCATGTTGCGGTTGTGTTTGACGCTAAAGGTAAAACATTCCGTGATGAGTTGTATGAGGAATATAAATCTAATCGTCCTCCAATGCCGGATGATTTACGTGAGCAGATAGCGCCTTTACATGAGATGGTGCAAGCAATGGGTTTACCCTTGTTATCTATTTCAGGCGTGGAAGCGGATGACGTTATTGGAACATTGGCACTAAAAGCGGCGGCGGATGGACGTGATGTTTTAATAAGTACTGGTGATAAAGACATGGCGCAATTAGTGACGCCAAAGATCACGCTTATTAACACCATGACTAACGTTATTTTAGGCCCCGATGAAGTTAAAGAAAAATATGGTGTTCCTCCTGAATTGATTATTGATTTCCTCGCATTAATGGGTGATTCATCAGATAACATTCCTGGTGTTCCGGGTGTGGGTGAGAAAACCGCATTAGGCCTTTTACAGGGGCTTGGTAGTTTAGATGATATCTATCAACAGCTTGATAATATCGCAACCTTGAGTTTCCGTGGTGCCAAAACACTTGGCGCAAAAATGGCGGAGCATGAGAAAGTGGCAAAACTTTCTTATAAGCTGGCAACGATTAAAACGGATGTTGAACTCGATAAAACGTTTGATGATTTAGTGGTTAATGAGCCAAATTTAGATCAACTATTAGATATGTTCACGCGTTATGAATTTAAACGCTGGATAAGTGATCTTCAAAATGGTGGCTGGTTAGCACAACGTAGTACACACAAAGTCGCAGTGCCTTACACCTCAGAAACTGTAAAACCCAAAGAAGTACCTGCGTCAACTAATTTCCCTGTTATTACACAAGAGAATTATGAAGCTGTCTTAACGCACGAGAGCTTAGCGCGATGGGTTGAGCTTCTCAAAAAGGCATCGGCATTTGCATTCGATACAGAAACTGACAGCTTAAATAATATTGATGCTCGCTTAGTCGGATTGTCATTTGCTATTGAGCCGGGTAAAGCCGCTTATATTCCACTGCGTCATGAGTATTTAGATGCTCCAGACCAGCTTCCAGTTAATGATGTACTAGCGGCATTAAAACCTATTTTAGAAGATAAAAATATTCTAAAAATTGGGCAAAACTTGAAGTTTGACCGCGGTATTATGGAAAATGAAGGTATCGAATTAAACGGTATTCATTTTGATACAATGTTGGAATCTTACGTATTAAATAGCGTAAGTAATCGACATGATATGGATACGTTGGCTGAAAAACATTTAAACCATAAAACCACAACATTTGAAGAGATAGCGGGTAAAGGTAAAGGCCAACTGACTTTTAACCAAATCGAGGTTGAGCAAGCAACGTTATATGCTGCTGAAGATGCGGATATCACTTTATTACTTCATCAAGCGTTGTATCCTCAAATAGAAGCCATCGAGCCTCTTAAACATGTTTACCGCGATATCGAAATGCCATTAGTTCCTGTGCTTTCTAGAATGGAACGCAAAGGGGTATTAATTGATGCTCAAGTGTTAGCTGCTCAATCTCAAGAGATCACACAACGTTTAGCTGAAATTGAAAAAGAGACATTTGCGTTAGCGGGACAAGAGTTTAATCTCTCTTCACCTAAACAGTTACAAGAAATCTTATTTGATAAACTGCAATTGCCAGTTATCAAGAAAACCCCGAAAGGGGCACCATCCACCAATGAAGAAGTATTGGAAGAGTTAGCGCATAGCCATGAATTACCTCGCTTAATTTTAGAGCATCGTGGTCTTGCAAAACTAAAATCAACCTATACTGATAAATTGCCATTAATGGTGAATAGTAAGACGAAGCGTGTACATACTTCATATCATCAAGCGGTGACGGCAACGGGTCGTTTATCTTCTCGCGATCCGAATCTTCAAAATATCCCAGTGAGAAATGAAGAAGGACGTCGAATTCGCCAAGCATTTATTGCGCGTGAAGGTTTTAAAATTGTTGCTGCCGACTATTCACAAATCGAATTGCGGATCATGGCGCATTTATCGCAAGATAAAGGTTTGTTAGATGCCTTTGCGCAAGGTAAAGATATTCACCGTGCAACCGCATCTGAAGTATTTGGCATACCTTTAGAGGAAGTGACCTCTGAACAACGTCGTAGTGCGAAAGCGATCAACTTTGGTCTTATTTATGGCATGAGTGCATTTGGCTTATCACAACAGATTGGTGTTGAGAGAAGAGAAGCTCAGCGTTATATGGATCTCTATTTTGAACGTTACCCTGGTGTCTTGGACTATATGGAGCGCACACGTAAACAAGCTTCTGAACAAGGCTATGTTGAAACGTTAGATGGTCGTCGTCTCTATTTACCAGAAATAAATTCAAAGAATGCAATTCGTCGTAAAGCTTCAGAGCGTGAGGCAATCAATGCCCCAATGCAGGGTACTGCTGCTGATATCATCAAAAAAGCGATGATTGCTGTGGACAACTGGATTTGCAATGAATGCCCTGATGATGTGCATATGATTATGCAAGTACACGATGAATTAGTATTTGAAGTGCGAGAGTCTTATTTAGAGAACGCAAATATCATGATCCACAAATTAATGGAAAGCAGTATGGAATTAGCTATTCCATTAAAAGTTGAAGTGGGTGTAGGTAATAATTGGGATGAAGCACACTAGATTTTAAGTATTATTCTTAACTAGAAAAGGGCACAGGATTGTGCCCTTTTTTGTTTATGCTTTGGTGTTTAGATCAAGCTCTGATTCTTCGAATTCAAGAAAGTCTTCGTGCAAACCTTGGATTAATCTATCCGTTGTTGTGCCTTTGTTATCGAGTTCCATCAAAGACCAACCTACATTGTCATTCACGTCATAAAGATAGCCTTGATCAAGCATATCAATCACTTTACCAATGATTGATTTACCATAGAAATGCAGCAATTCCTTAAGTTCTTGCTCATCAAATTGGGAAGCTAGCTTTTGGTGTGCTTCGGTTGCTTCATCAGAGTAACTCTCTATTTCACTGAGATTTCCCTCAACATCACGATAGATATCGGTGAGTCCTTTTAACACAAGGAAGCGTGCAAATTGTGGAATGTTTTCTTGTAATTCACTATTTGCCCATGATTTTGGGTTTGTTGCACCGGCGGCTTTGAGTTGTTCACATAAATCCTTAAATCGACTATTTTCCATTTGTTCCTCAAGTGATTTACTGATGAGATTTTAAATCTATTGTATAAGGGATGGAGAGAAAAACAGTGAGAATTTATCTGTATTAGGCCTGAAAAAAGAAAAGCTCGGTTAATTACCGAGCTTTTTTATGTCAAAACTTATCAAAATGTGAAAAAGAGATAAGTGAATAATTAAGCAACTTGTGAGTCGATCAGTTTGCTCAATTTCTTCTGTTTTTTCTCAATACGTTGACGTTTTAACGGAGATAAATGGTCAATAAAGAGTTTGCCATCAAGATGGTCTAACTCATGCTGAATGCAGCCTGCAAACAAATCAGAGGCTTCAAGTTCAATTTCATCACCATTTCTATCCAATGCCTTAACCTTTAAGAAGCGGTAACGCTCTGTTGGGGCAAAAGAATCTGGAATAGATAGACACCCATCCATCATATCCATCACTTCATCTTCAGTGCTGATAATTTCAGGATTGATAAGTGCAATCGGTTGATCTCGGTTTTCAGAAACATCAATTACAACAATGCGTTTAGATACATTAACCTGAGGTGCCGCTAAGCCAATACCTCGTTCTGCATACATGGTTTCAATCATGTCATCGATTAATGTGCGTATTTCGTCATCTACTTTTTCCACTGGTACTGCGACTCTACGCAGACGCTCATCTGGAAAACGCAGGAGCGTTAATACAGCCATGGATACCTCATTTTATCGCTAATTACATATTTACTACGGTCTCGCGATAAGCGTATCACAAAATCATTAAGGATAAACCGCACCTTTTGTGTGATTTGTTCTATTTTTAATCATATTCACACAAGTGATTAAAGTCTCATAATTATGTAATTAAACTACATTTATTTATGGTTTGAATACATAAATACATTGCTGAATCGTGTCTGCATGTGAAAAAAAATTACAAAAGGGCTTTTATTAACCAATAAAATAGAGTACATTATCTCTCGTAGGGTACAGAGGTAAGATGTTCTATCTTTCAGACCTTTTACTTCACGTAATCGGATTTAGCTGAATATTAGCTGCCCCAGTCGACTTTATTTCGACTGGGGCATTTTTTTGCCTAAAATTCACTGGAGTGGTTTGTGCGAGAAGTGAAAGGGAAAAGTGATTTCCCTTTTATCAATAGAAGATCAGAACGCTATCGTTGAGGAAAAAGAAGATAATTAAGCGTTATCATCATTTGTAGGCTGCTCTTCTGAACCTGAAAACCATTCATTAAGTGTGTTACGTAGCTTATCAATGCCAATTTTTTTCAATGATGAAAAATATTCTACGCGGATATCGCCTACTTTATTTGCCAGCTCTTCACGTACGCTCATTAGCTGCTTTTTACGCGCACCTGATGCGAGTTTATCTGCTTTAGTCAGTAAAACCAGAGTAGGAAGCTCTGAGCCCACAGCCCAGTCAATCATTTGCATATCGAGATCTTTTAATGGATGACGAATATCCATTAAAATAACGACACCTTTTAGGCACTCTCTTTTTTGTAGGTATTCACCTAAAGAGCGTTGCCACTTACGTTTCATTTCTTCAGGAACTTGAGCATAGCCGTAGCCGGGTAAATCGACTAAGCGTAAACCTTCTTCAATTTGGAAAAGGTTGATTAATTGAGTACGGCCTGGCGTTTTACTGGTTCGGGCTAATCCATTTTGTTGGGTTAACGCATTTAAAGCACTGGATTTACCGGCATTAGAGCGACCCGCAAAGGCAATTTCAATTCCTGTATCTAGTGGTAAATGACGGATATCAGGCGCACTGATGATGAAATGTGCTTTTTGGTAGTTAAATTGGGCCATTATGGTATAAACCTCTCTGAAATAATGCGGCTTTTCATGCATACTCATTTCAATTTTGCATGAAAATGAATATCTAAAATATTTATTTGCTCTATTTTGGCGCAATTTAATGACTTATAACAGTGCTTAAAAATTAAAATTTACCCTGTTATAACGTAATTAGACTTATTGAGCGTAAATAAAGGTAAATGATTGGCACTATTTACCTCAGCGAATTAGAATCGCTGCATATTAAGTAAGTTGTAGACTATTAAAGTAAAGGATCCCTGCATGTTAAAACGTTTTCTTGTCACCTTCGTTACCGCTTGCACTTTAACAACAGCGACTTTTGCAATGGCAACGGGAGAAACCTTCGTTAAATTAGTCACCTCTGAAGGCAATATTGAAATATCACTGGATAATAAAAAAGCCCCAATTACAACGAAAAATTTTATTCAGTATGTCGAAGATGGATACTATAACGGCACCACTTTTCATCGTGTTATTCCAGGTTTTATGGTTCAAGGCGGTGGTTTTACTGCTGATTTACAGCAGAAACAAACCAGAGCGCCAATTAAAAATGAAGCCGACAATGGTTTACGCAATGTAAAAGGTTCTATTGCCATGGCGCGCACGTCAGATAAAGACAGCGCAACCAGCCAGTTCTTTATTAATGTGGCTGATAATGCATTTTTAGATCACGGCCAACGTGATTTTGGCTATGCCGTATTTGGTAAAGTTGTGAAAGGAATGGATGTAGTTGATAAAATTTCACAAACTCCAACTCGTAATATTGGACCTTACCAAAATGTGCCTGTAAAAACGGTCACTATTTTATCTGCGGAAGTCGTAAAACAATAAACGCATTATTAGGATAGGATATTTACTTATTCTGATAAGATAAAATGCATATAAACCGGAATGAATGTTTTCATTCCGGGGTTTTTGGTACGAAAAAAATATTTTTTATCCTTCCTTTTTTCGTGTGATCTCCTGCAATAAGTATTCACTACGCTATTAATCACTCTATTCATCATCAATTACCGTCATTCTTGTTATTGCGCAATAAATCAGCAGGTTTTCTTGCTTACTATTCATATTTTATACCTGTGCTATGATAATCGGCTTTGTTGTACCCAAGTCGGTTAAACAACGAGCTATTTTGGCAAATCTACACTCGCTTTAAAATAGTAATAAAATAGATAATGATAAGAAAATCAGTCGGATAGGCTAATATGCTGTTACTTATTGATAATTACGACTCGTTTACCTACAACCTCTATCAGTATTTCTGTGAATTGGGTGCTGAGGTTGTTGTTAAGCGTAACGATGAGATCGGACTTAAAGAGATAGAAAAGATGATGCCAGCACATCTTGTTATCTCGCCAGGACCTTGTACTCCTGATGAAGCCGGGATCTCTCTTGAGGCTATACAGCGGTTTGCCGGTGAAATTCCTATTCTTGGAGTTTGTCTTGGACATCAAGCAATAGGGCAAGCTTTTGGTGCATCGGTTATCAGAGCACGAGAAGTGATGCATGGTAAAAATTCATTAATACATCATAATCAACAAGGTGTTTTTAAGGGACTTAATCGACCTTTAAGTGTGACGCGTTACCACTCTTTAGTGATTGATGCGACAACATTACCAGTACCTTTTGAAGTGACGGCATGGAGCCAACATGATGGAAATGTTGATGAAATTATGGGAATTCGCCATCGTACACTTCCAATTGAAGGGGTTCAATTTCACCCAGAAAGTATTTTAAGTGAACAAGGACATGAGCTATTAAATAATTTCCTTAAATATTAAATGGATAGCATTTAAATAGCGAAATAACACCTTTTTATACAAAACCACATTTGATTTTTTATTCATATTTAGTGATTATATTTTCATATTGAATATGAATAACGATCAGGTGGGGTAATGACAAAGCAAAGCATCAACAGGGCAACTTACGATCAAGTAATGTTGCCAATTTATTCACCCGCAGAATTTATTCCTGTTAAAGGGATGGGTAGCCGTGTTTGGGATCAGCAAGGAAAATCGTATATCGATTTTGCTGGTGGTATTGCGGTTTTAGCACTAGGGCATGCCCATCCTGCTCTAAATCAAGCCTTAAAAGAACAAAGTGAGCAACTTTGGCACGTCAGTAATATTTTCACGAATGAACCTGCATTACGTTTAGCACAAAAATTAATAGATAATACATTTGCAGAACGTGTCTTTTTTGCCAATTCTGGCGCAGAAGCAAATGAAGCCGCATTTAAATTGGCTCGCCATTATGCCATTACTCGCCATAGCCCTTATAAAACAAAAATTATTGCCTTTCACAATGCATTTCATGGCAGAACGCTGTTTACAGTATCTGTTGGTGGACAACCTAAATATGCGGATGGTTTTGGTCCTAAGCCTGCCGATATCGTGCATGTTCCGTTTAATGACTTAGATGCCGTTAAAGCGGTAATGGATGACCACACTTGTGCCGTTGTTTTAGAGCCAGTTCAAGGTGAAGGTGGTGTAACAGCAGCAACGCCTGAGTTTATGAGAGGGCTACGTGAGTTGTGCGATAAGCATCAAGCTCTGCTTGTTCTTGATGAAGTACAAACAGGTATGGGGCGTACCGGCAAGCTTTTTGCCTATATGAACTATGATGTGACACCAGATATTATTACAACCGCCAAAGCGCTGGGAAGTGGTTTCCCACTCAGTGCGATGTTAACAACATATGAGATAGCTTCTGCAATGGGTGTTGGAACTCATGGTACAACTTATGGTGGCAATCCATTAGCTTGTGCAGTGGGTAATGTCGCATTTGATTTAATTAATACACCAGAGGTACTTGAGGGTGTAGAAAAGCGCTATCAATGGATTGTAGATGAGCTGGCGTCAATCAATCAAACGTATCAGGTCTTTTCGCAAATCCGTGGACAAGGTTTATTGATTGGTGCGCAATTAGCGCCACAATATAAAGGTAAAGCCAAAGAGTTACTCGGTCTTGCTGCTAAACATGGCTTAATGATGTTAAATGCAGGAGCTGATGTGATGCGTTTTACACCGTCGTTAATTATTACCCAAGAAGAGCTACAAGAAGGAATGGTGGCATTAAAAGCGGCTATTGCGGAATTTGTAAAAGGGTAGTATCAACTAAAAACCCCATCAGCGAGGATGGGGTTTACACAAAAAGTATATCAATAGCCCTGTTATGGGCTATTGTTTGTTCGAGCGGGGAAACTTAACGAGTCCCGTAAACGACGATAGTTTTACCGTGTGCGGAGATCAAGTTTTGATCTTCCAGCATTTTCAGAATACGGCCTACAGTTTCGCGTGAACAACCAACGATTTGACCAATTTCCTGACGTGTAATTTTAATTTGCATGCCATCAGGATGCGTCATTGCATCGGGTTGTTTTGCTAAGTTTAATAAGGTTTGTGCAATACGACCTGTTACATCAAGGAAAGCAAGATTACCTACTTTTTCTGATGTTGTTTGTAATCTATTCGCCATTTGAGCAGAAAGGCGCATCAGAATATCAGGGTTAACCTGAATTAATTGGCGGAATTTTTTATAGGAAATTTCTGCTACTTCACAGGCTGTTTTTGCTCGAACCCATGCACTACGTTCTTGATCTTCTTCAAATAATCCAAGTTCACCGATGAAATCCCCCTGATTTAGGTAGGAGAGGATCATTTCTTTTCCTTCTTCATCTTTAATAAGAACAGCCACGGAACCTTTAACAATATAATAAAGTGTTTCCGCTTTCTCACCTTGGTGGATCAGCGTGCTCTTGGATGGATATTTGTGAATATGGCAGTGTGACAAAAACCATTCAAGAGTCGGGTCTGTTTGCGGCTTGCCGAGAACCATTCGCGTTATCCTCTGTACGTTAAATGCAGCCTTTCAAAACGGATAGGCTCCCTTTTGAGACAGCGTGCTTAAAAATCCTATCTTTACCTATTAACTTCCTGAGAACACGGTAAGTTAATATGGAGTAGATTATAATAAATGAGAAAATAATGCATTGATCTTAACCACTATCATCAAGCAGATATTGTTTTTAACACAATTAGTGCATTAAGTCTCGTTTTACGCAGTCAGCATAATAAACCTATTTGCTAATTGCTAGTTGAATTATGAGAATGTACTCTTTTAGTTTCTGTCATCTTTAGGGGGAAAATAAATGGAAGCACGAGTTAAGTGGGTTGAAGATTTATCTTTTGTCGGCGAATCTTCATCTGGCCATCAAATTATGATGGATGGGAATTCAGGCGATAAAGCCCCAAGCCCAATGGAAATGGTATTAATTGCTGCGGGTGGATGTAGTGCTATTGATGTCGTAAGTATTTTACGTAAAGGGCGTCATCAAGTAACTGATTGTGAAGTGAAATTAACATCAGAGCGCCGTGAAGAAGCCCCTCGTTTATTTACTGATATCAATTTACATTTTATTGTTTCAGGTAAAGAATTAACGGATAAAATCGTAGAACGAGCGGTTCAATTATCCGCAGAAAAATATTGTTCTGTTTCTTTAATGCTAGGAAAAGCAGCCAATATTACGCATTCATTTGAAATAAAAGATGCTGACTAATTTTGATATTTTAAAATAAATTTTAATTTGAAAAATAATATCCCTTAATTAATGGGATATTATTTTTATAGAGAGAAATTTTATTTTGGTTAACTTATCTTTTCGCCATTTAATAATTTTTTGACTAATGGTGCCATAATTAATTCCATCGCTAATCCTAATTTCCCGCCCGGCACAACAATAGTGTTTATTGTTGACATAAACGAGCCATGTAACATCGCAAGTAAATAGGGAAAATCAATATCAGTTAAGCCACGAAAACGAATAACAATAAAGCTTTCATCGAGAGTGGGAATTGCTTTGGCAGAAAAAGGGTTCGAAGTATCAACAGTCGGAACGCGTTGGAAGTTAATATGAGTGCGTGAGAATTGAGGAATAATGTAGCTAATATAATCATCCATTGAGCGTACAACGGAATCTCTTACCGCCTCTTGTGAGTGTCCTCTTTCTGTCGTGTCTCGAATAAGCTTTTGTATCCACTCTAGGTTGACGATAGGAACAACACCAACCAATAAATCAACATGTTGAGCTACATCATGTTCGTTGGTAACAACGCCGCCGTGCAATCCTTCATAAAAGAGAACATCAGTATTATTAGCTAATGGCTCCCAAGGGGTAAATGTTCCCGGTAATTGGTTGTAAGGAGTTGCTTCATCATAAGAGTGTAGATATTTGCGAGATTGCCCTTGTCCTGTATCGCTATATTGACTTAAGGTCTTACTCAGTAAGCTAAAATCATTTGCTTCAGGGCCAAAATAACTGATATGTCTGCCTTGTTCTCTAGCTTTTCTTATCGCCATATCCATTTCAGGACGGGTATAGCGATGAAAACTATCTCCATCAATCAATGCAGCATTTGCATTGAGTTGTTGGAATATTTTACGAAAAGCTTGGCTTGTTGTGGTGGTTCCTGCACCGCTTGAGCCAGTCACTGCGATGATAGGATGCTTAATTGACATAGGTTATCCTTTTGCTAAATAAGGTTGGCCCTTATTGATGGCGATACATCGCTAACTTTGAATAACTAATCAGAGCGAAATTGCGATGCAGGCATAATATTGACGCTCTCATGAAGTTCAGACCAAACTAACACGGCCTCACCGGATTTAAGCTGTTTTTTGACGTCGGCAACTTTTTGTTCAAGCGTTTTCTCTTGGATACCATAATCAGTACCTTCTCGTAAAACGAAACTTTCAATGAGATTATCTAGTGTTTCAGTTGAAAGCTCGTTCCAAGGTATTATCATTTTGCTTTCTCCAAATAGGTCGCCAACCAGTCAGGAATACGGCTTTCTAGCCACATCACTGGTTTAGATAGCTTTCCTCCAACAAATCCTACATGTCCACCAAACTCAGTAAGTTGATATTCAATGTTATTGGGTAGTGTTTTGACATCAGGAATAACATCCGCAGACATAAATGGATCGTCTTTAGCATGAATGATAAGTGTCGTTTTCTTTATTTTATTTAATAAAGGCAACGCACTGCATTGGCGATAATAATCTAATGCATCTTTAAATCCGTGAATTTTAGACGTAATAAGATCGTCAAATTGACGTAGTTTTTTGATGGATTTTATCGTCAATAAGCTAATCGGTAAGGATTCTGGATAGCGAATAAGTTTTCGTGTTGCGTTGTTTTTGAGCTCTTTTAATAGATACCATTGGTAAAAACGGGAAAAACCATGTTCAATTTTTGTTGAGCATGGTTCTAGCATTAATGGTGCAGAGACAATAACAGCAGCGTCTACAACTGCATTTTCACCACTTTCAGCAAGATAATAGGCAAGCATATTTCCACCAAGTGAATAGCCAACTGCGGCTGTTGGTTGCTCGCCAAATTCCTTTTTCAACCAATTTAAGAAGTAGCGAGCATCTTCTGTTTCACCTGAGTGATAAATGCGATTTTGTCTATTGGGTTCACCACTGCATCCTCTAAAATGCATCACAACGCTTAGCCAGCCTCTCTCTTTTGCAGCAGCTAACATGCCATGAGCATAAGGACTACTAAACCCACCTTCTAAGCCATGAAAGATGACTAAGCGTGGTTTATCGAGTGCAGTTGTTGGGTCTTCACTCCATGCTAAATCGACAAAATCATTGTCTGGAAGATTGAGCCGCTGCCAATGTGGCGTAAGTTGTGGTGTCCTACGTACAATTCTTGGTAAGAGCGTTTGTAAATGTGGATTTTTAGCCCAACGCATTGGATTAAAGTATTGAGACATATTTCCCGTCTATCAAAATGAATTAACACTTGTTTGCTAAATAACATACTGCTATTTTCGGTGAAAATAAAACGTCTGTCACATCTTTGAGTACACTTCATGACAATTAGTCTTATTCTTTCCTTAACTATTTTCCTATTTATTGCCGCGATAACACCTGGTCCAAACAATTTACTACTTACTTCATCAGGGGCTAATGTAGGCTTTAAAGGCTCATTAAAGCTAATGGCTGGCATTATGCTGGGTATGCAATGCGTTTTATTAAGTTCTGCATTTGGCGTAGCCGCATTATTGATAATTTATCCTGCACTGCATATCGGATTGAAGATAGTCGGGAGTGCGTACTTACTTTGGCTTGCATGGAAAACAGCAACATCATCTTATCAGCGTTTAGATATTCCAGCAAAAACACCTCAAGCAGTAAGTTGGTTTCAAGGCGGATTATTGCAATTTCTAAATCCCAAGGCATGGATGATGGGATTAGGTGCAGTAGGGAGCTTTAGTCTATCGGGAGATGCTTATTTTAGCTCTGTTATTGCTATTAGTATTGTTATGGTTATTGTTAACTTCGTTGCTGGTATTGTTTGGATATTAGGCGGAACATTAATTAGCCTATTTTTACAAAGCAGACGCTCTTGGTTTATTTTCAATATCTCAATGGGGTTATTAACGGCGCTCTGTGTTCCTTTGATTTGGATAGAGTAAACTCATAAAATAGGTATAAATCAAGGGTTAATCAAACTTTTTTGATTTAAATGATGTTTTTTTAAGATTGGTTGAAATGATCTCTCTTGATATGTATCAAAAAAAGAGTATTCCTCTATAAAAAGAGAGATCTACGATCGCCCACTGACACAATCATTCATGTTAAAATGCTCTCTTATATCAAGTGATGACTGATTTTTAGTCGTTACATAGATCCTATTATTTAACTATTTAGTTTTTTATTTCTTATTATTAACACTATTAAAATGGACAACTAACTATTTTATATAGGAATTATTTATTCTTTTTAATGTTTCTATTAAAGTAATTTTTATTACGTTTATGTATTTGAATTGTTATTAAATAAAAGGAAGTGTTTGAAAATAATAATTTATTAAGAGTAAATAGATTAAGTCTATATCGTTCTATTGACCTAAAAGAATAAATTATTATTAAAAATAGAGAGGGAATAAATTAAGTATTATAAATGTAGGGATTGATGGGCATAGTTCTGATTGAAAAGATATTTATAAAACTATTATAAAAACAAGTATTCCAATAATAAGGTAATTTTTTCTATGCTTTATTGTGACTCATTTTCTATTTTTAATTGATTTTATTCTAAAAAATTAATTGTTTTAGGTATTAAACGCTGTACCAAGAATTACTCCATATATAACTATATAGTACTCGAAGTGGATATTGTCATTATGCCGACATTAACGAAAATTGCCTGGATAAAGCCGGGTATGGCTACAAATCAGCGAAAAATAGCAGACTACATTTTAGATAATCCAGAGAAAACAATCACTTTATCGTCACAGCAACTTGCTGAAACAATGGGTGTGAGTCAATCTGCTATTGTTAAATTTAGTCAAAAAATAGGATTCAAAGGCTTTCCTTCTTTGAAACTCGCCATTAGTGAAGAGCTAGGTCGAAAGAACGCGAATTCAGGAGCAAATCCGAGCCTATTACATAATCAAATAGGCTCGGAAGATAGTTTAGTGGTTATTGCACAGAAACTTGCTCAAGAGAAAAATAATTCAATTTGCGATACGACTCGCCAAATTAATTACCTTCATTTTGAAAAGGTGATCCAACTTATTGATGAAGCTCAACGAGTTCAGATTATTGGTATTGGTGGTTCAGGGCTAGTTGCTAGAGACTTAAGCTATAAATTACAGAAAATAGGAATAACCACGCTGATTGAAACAGATCATCATGTTCAGATATCTGTTGCCCAAATGTTAAGTTCAAAGGATTTACAGATAGTAATTTCTTATAGTGGCAAAAGAAAAGACATGTTAGTTGCAGCCTCTGTGGCTAAAAAACAAGGGGCAAAAATCATTGCTATTACAGGAGAAAAACACTCTCCATTAGGAAGGATTTCTGATTATATATTAGAAACAATTGCGGATGAAGGTGAGTGGCGAAGCGCTTCAATCTCTTCACGTACAGCACAAAACACGATCACTGACCTTATTTTTATGGCGTTATTAAAGAAACGAGATGAGTGTGCGAAGACATTAGTGCTAAGTTCACAGGCATTAATTAATAGCCTAGATAATTAAAAATTTTGAACTGATTCAAAAAACTAATATTTAAATGTAGGTATTTCCACTTATTACTAAAGTTATTCTCCTAACAGCCGAAACGATAGTTATTTAGGCAGTCTTTTTTTGTTGAGATGTTTTAATTTCAATGTCGAGGAGAGTAACTAATGCGTAACAATCAACCGGTGACACAGCGAGAATACCCGGTATCTGAAAACGCAACACTGATGTCGACGACAGATCTTGATGGCAATATTATTTATGCCAACGAGGACTTTGTCGAAGCCAGTGGGTTTTCAGTGGAAGAACTTGTGGGGCAACCCCACAATATTGTCCGACATCCAGATATACCTTCAGAAGTCTTTAAGGATATGTGGAGGACGTTAAAGCAAGGCGAAATTTGGACCGGGATCGTGAAGAATCGTCGTAAAAATGGGGATCACTATTGGGTAAGAGCGAATATCACTCCTATTATACGTCAGGGTAAGATTCAAAGTTTTATGTCAGTAAGGACTGCTGCAAAAAAAGAGGAAATAGCACAAGCCTCAGCACTTTACGCCGCATTTAATCAGGGTAAGTATCCTTCACACACGTTTTTAAAAGGTGCTTTTGTTTATAAAGGGTGGCAACGTTGGCGCTCATGGAATCAAACAATTTCATTAAAAAAACGGCTCCGTCTTTTTATTCTCTTACCCCTACCTTTTATGTTGTTAAGTGCATGGTTTGCTGGTTTGTCGGGTTATGCTCTTTTTATGCATATCGCGATTTTACTGGTATTACTGATGGCAAATGAACGTATTCTCTATTTTCAGATTGTTAAGCCCATTAGGCTACTTAATAAGCAAGCGAATCGTGTTGCAACAGGCGATGAACATAACGTTACATATATAAATCGCATCGATGAAGTGGGTATGACACAGCGTTCAGTTAATCAATTAGGACGCATGTTCCGTTGGTTAGTCAGTGATGTGAGTCATCAAATTCATCAAGTAGATATCTCTTGTGATCAATTAGCTGCAGGTAATCGTGATCTGTATGTAAGAACAGAGCAAACCGCCAGCAATGTTGAAGCAACCGCCTCAACGATGAATGAATTAACGACGGCGGTAAGCAGTAATAGTGAAACGGCAGGACAGGCAAACAACCTTTCCAATATTACTTGTGAGGCTGCGATAAAAGGAGGTGGTGCAATGGATAATATCGTCAATACGATGAATGATATTGCGAAGAGCTCTGATCGCATCAGTAATATCATTGGTGTTATTGATAGCATTGCCTTCCAAACTAATATCCTTGCACTAAACGCATCCGTAGAAGCCGCCAGAGCAGGTGAACAAGGTCGAGGTTTCTCGGTGGTTGCAACAGAAGTAAGGGAGTTAGCACAGCGCAGTGCAGAAGCGGCGAAAGAGATCAAAACATTGATCAGTGCTTCAAGTAGCAATATCAAAGTTGGCTCAAAGCAAGTCAATGAAACCGTCGAAACAATGGAAGATATTGTGGTGCATGTTAAAAATGTGACGGATTTAATTGGTGAAATTAGTCTTGCATCATCAGAACAGAGTGCAGGTTTAAAAGAGCTTGGTCGCGCTGTTGAAAAATTGGAATCGATTACGCATGAAAATGCGAATTATGTTTCTAAAGCATCAATGATTTCAGGTGAAATGAAAGTACAAACTAATTACTTAGTTAGTGCAATCAATGTATTTCATTAATTTGTCATTATTTAAGAAGTAAAAGAAAAAGACACCTACTAAAAATAGGTGTCTTTGTGTTTATCTAAATCATGTTTTTATCATGATCAAATCAATGAATTAAAAGCTTGTCCAATCATCATCTTCACCGTCATTTACAGTCGTTGTTTCTTTTGCCAGTTTTCTCTCTTTCAGGTCATCTTTGACTGTATTTTTTATCTTCTCATCTTTTGTATGCAATGATTTTTCAGATGAGAACTGTTTTTCTATTACTTTGTGTTGTGCCTTTTTATTAAACTGTTCACTTTCAGCCGTTTTAAACTGCTCAACAATTTGTTCAAGATTACTCGCCTCTTCAGTCAATAAGCTGGCAACAGCAGAAGATTGTTCAACCATAGTGGCATTTTGCTGTGTGGCTTTATCCATTTCAGTGACTGCAAGAGAGACTTGAGTGATACCTCGAGTTTGCTCTTCTGATGCAGATAAAATTTCTGTCATTGAATCTTCAACATGTTTTACAGATGTCAGTATTTCGCCCATAGAAATACTAACTTGTTCAACGAGATCATTACCATGGCGAACACGGCTAATAGAGGCATCAATTAACTCTTTTATTTCCTTTGCAGCTTCGGCACTGCGTTGTGCTAATTCTCTTACTTCGGTGGCAACGACTGAGAAACCTCGACCTTGTTCGCCTGCTCTGGCGGCTTCAACCGCAGCATTTAACGAGAGAATATTGGTTTGGAAAGCGATGCTATTGATAACCGCAGTGATTTCACCAATTTTTTGTGAGCTATCGGCAATATCAGTCATCGTTTTCACCATTCTATTGGTGACATCGCCCCCTTTGCTGGCAATATTGGAAGTCTGACTGATAAGGTGTGAAACTTCACGAGCACTTTCTGTATTATTTCTCACTGTTGCTGTGAGTTGCTCCATACTTGATGCGGTTTCTTCTAATGCACTCGCTTGCTCTTCGGTACGACAAGAAAGATCGGTATTCCCTGCGGATAATTCTTGAACGCCTGTATAAATATGATGGCTTGTCCCTCGGATCGCATTCACAATTAATGACAGTTCAGTACGCATATATTGAATACCTGTTATTAATTGGTCGATTTCATTATTTCCTTTCGCTGTGACGTCTTTATTTTCTAATAAGTTTCCTTGTGAAATTTCCGACATATAATCGACAATTTGATTGATACGTAAAACAATATTTCGACGTATCCAAAGTACAACAAGGACAGTAAAAAGAATAAAAACAAACATAAAGACAAAAGCTAAAACCAAGGTACGTTCATAATTACCTTGAGCTGCTTTTATTGCATGAGTAACAACGTTATCACTGAGATAATCTGTTGCTTCATAAAGGGATTGAGTAAAGCGCTCATTGGTATTATGTGCATAAAGAGATTGAAAACCGTAGTAATCACGAATTTCTAAACACGATACAAGTTGGTCAAGATCGTAAAGCACACGGTTAAAGAGTTTTTTCATGCTCTCTATTTTTTCGGGATCAAAATTTGCTTCTTCGGTAGCAGTGAAGTATGCAGTTATAATACGTGTAACTTCTTGTTTTCTTTTGGGATAAGAGGAAATGAAATCAGAAATTTTATTTTCTGCAATATCAGGAGTGAGATGAGCTTCAAACATAACATTTAGCATATCTTCACGTAATTTATTTAATTCAGCATAACCATAATCCATCGTTTTTATCTGTTCAAAGCCATTCGCTAATTGTGAGATCCGCTTATTTGTTAAACTCGCATCACGGATACTCATTGCACCAGAAAAAAGTTGAATGGCGCAAAACAGTATTAAGATAAACATTAAGCCATTAGATATTTTTATTCGTTTCAGCATAGCCTTACCTATTTAATTGGTTTGTAGGACACACAGCAAGGAGCGATAACTATTTATCAATTAAACTTATTCGGCTATATATTTAAAAACTTTACCTTTTCTACTCTTTTTGATAGTAAAGACGACTTATATTTCTTTTTTTAGCTTTAATTGCCAGCTAATGGCTAAAATTTTCTAATGATTAATAGAAAAGTCTATAAGTATATTAGCTTACTTATTTTTTGTGTTAATTGTTAACTTATAAATTTAAATAATATTTTGTTGAATATTAAAGCGATAATAAGCAGTATTTTATTTTTATTTGTCTTTTTATCTTATGATAAGACAAATAAAATTATTGCTTTCATAAACACTCTTAATTTTTCTTAAAAAATGTGTTTATTTCGTATAAAAAATGGTCTTTTTTTTGTGTTTATGTGCGGTGAGATTAGAAATACTCCCAGAAAAAGCACTGGGAGTATGGTAGGTAGAGGTTTTGTTATATGTTCTGGACTATTTTCTACACAGCTATCTTTCACATCATAGTGTGAGAGATATCATTAAAAGCTTTCCCAATTATCGTCAGTTTCATGATTATTGGTTTTGATTGTTGGTGTTTTAAGTGTTTCCGAGTCTTGTGATTTAGCTGAAAATGCAGGCAACTTAGTTTTAGTTGGCGCAACTTTTTCGTGCTCCACTTTGAATGTATTCACAATCGTATCCAACATACTTGCTTGTTCACTTAATGTGGCAGAAGCAGCCGTTGATTGCTCAACCATCGCCGCATTTTGCTGAGTGGCTTTATCCATTTCATTAACAGCAAGGCTGATCTGTGCAATACCACGGGTTTGCTCTTCTGATGCAGATAAAATTTCTTTCATCGAACCCGAAACATGATTAACAGATGTGACAATCTCACCCATTGATAAACTTACTTGTTCGACAAGATCATTACCTTGTCTAACACGTAATATTGTTGATTCAATCAGCTCTTTGATCTCTTTCGCCGCTTCTGCACTACGCTGTGCTAAATTACGAACTTCACTTGCAACCACAGAGAAACCACGGCCTTGTTCACCCGCTCTAGCCGCTTCAACGGCAGCGTTTAGGGCTAATATGTTGGTTTGGAAAGCAATATCATCAATAACTGCGGTGATTTCACCAATTTTTTGTGAGCGATCGGCAATGTCTGTCATTGTCATTACCATCTTATTACTATGCTCACCACCTTGAACAGCAATATCAGCAGTACTCATAACAAGCTCTGTGACTTCACGAGCGCTTTCTGTGTTGTTACGAATAGTTGCGGTCATCTGCTCCATGCTGGATGCCGTTTCTTCTAATGCACTGGCTTGCTCTTCCGTTCTGCTAGATAAATCATTATTACCCGCAGCAATCTCTTGTACGCCAGTGTAAATGGTTGCACTAGTATTTCGAATAGAGCTTACCATCTCTTTTAATTGAGCACGCATTTGCTGTAAGCCGAGCATGAGTTGATCAATTTCAGTCTTACCTGAAACATCGCTATCAATACGACTGACTAAATCACCTTTAGCAATTGCCTCTTGATAGATGATCATTTGGTTAATGCGCACAATGATGTATTTGCGGATCCAAATAAGCACTAAGGTGGTAAAGATGAGGAAGATACCCATAAAGAGTGATGCTATCCACAACATGCTGTGGTAGTTATCTTCTGCTTCAATCACTGAAGGATTCACAACTTCATCGGTAATAAAGTCCGTGGCTTCATACAATGAATTGGTGAAGTTAGTGTTTGCTGGGCTTTTTAAAATTAAACGAACTGCGTTAGTGTTGCGTTCACTTAAATACTGCGCCAGTAAATCAAGATCAGCTCGGCTCTTTTGATAGAGCTGTTTGATCTGAGCCATACGTTGCTGATCGAAACCTGTTTGAGCGGATAGCTCAACATACTCATTCATCAATGCATCAACTTGCGCTTTACGTGCAGGCATGGTTTGCATAAATGTGGTGATGTTCGCATCCTCAGCTTGAGGATTTGAAATATAACTAAATGCTTGTGCAATAATATCAGTACGTAATGTGTTCAACTCCGCATAGGTATTATCCATTGTGCGTAGTTGATCGAAACTGTATGAAATTTTTTTAAGAGTATTTTGAGTCTGGTAGGCATCGTGAATGCTTTGTACTCCAGAAATGATCTGAATAATACAAAACAGAGTCAGGACACACATTAAACCTTGAGAGATTTTAATTCGTTTTAACATAACCCTACCTATTAGCTTTGCCTTTTCGTTGGTAAGTGGGAGGTCCACTTAGCAGAATGATTAATTCGGCTGGAATGTTAAAAACTTTAGCGTGAAAGAATTTATTTCCCTTACTTAATATAAATAGGTAGAAAATAAACGTTAGATGGTTATTTTTATTGGGTTATTACTAGATAGGGTGAGATTATGTTTTGTGTAAATAGTGCTATTGTAAAATGATATAAATACCGTAAGTGAAATGAATTGTATAAATTTTCAGAATGAATTGAAGGGCGAAAATAAAGGAACTATTTCACTTAAAATAGTTCCTTTTTTAATGAATTGCGTTGTATTACTGGGCTTCAAATGTGTTTGTCATTTCTTCCAGTGTTTCTTGTAACTCCATCCACTCCATTTCCACTTCTTCTAGTGCAGATTTCGCAACACCTTGTCGGCTTAAGCAATCAGAAAGCTCATTTTTACGGCTAGTATCATAAATGCCACTATCAGAAAGAGCAGTTTCGATATCACTAAGCTCTTGGCTTAATTTATCCATCTTGCTTTCTAATGTTGTGAGTTTCTTGCGTAGAGGCTGGGTTTGTTGTCTAAACTCAGCTTCTTTGCGTTTTTGCTCTTTTTTATCTTGAGCGCTTAAATTGGTGCTTGTCGTGATATTGTCGTTATCTTGTTGGCTCTTATTTGCCTGTGTCTCTTGACGATTTTGATCAACTAACCACTGTTGGTAATCATCAAGATCACCATCAAATGGCTCAACTTGACCATCGTGTACCAGATAGAGATCGTCAGTGGTCGAGCGTAATAAATGCCTATCATGCGATACGACAACAATTGCCCCTTCAAAGCTAATTAAAGCTTGAGTGAGTGCTTGGCGCATATCTAGATCAAGGTGGTTTGTTGGTTCATCCATTAATAGCAAGTTAGGGCGTTGCCAAACTAAAAGTGATAAGACCAAGCGCGCCTTTTCACCCCCAGAGAATTGACCACATGCATCTGTGACTTTATCGCCATGAAAGCCGAAACCACCCAAGTAATCACGTAATTTTTGTTCAGTTTCTTTAGGTGCTAAACGAGTTAAATGTTGTAGTGCCGATTCATCTGAGCGTAAAAACTCTAATTGATGCTGGGCAAAATAACCAAGCTTAATACCTTTAGAAAGTGCCAATTTCCCCTGTAACGGTTCAATTTCACCTGCAAGTAATTTAATCAGTGTCGATTTACCTGCACCATTGCGTCCTAATAATCCAATACGCGAGCCGGGAACTAAATTGAGTTTGATATCATTAAGAATAACTTTTTCACCATAACCCGCACTGACTTTCTCCATTGATAAAAGTGGATTAGGCAAGCTTTCAGGTTGGCGGAAGCTAAAATGGAATGGGTTATCTGAATGCGCAGGAGCAACCTTTTCCATTCGCTCAAGCATTTTGACACGGCTTTGAGCTTGTTTGGCTTTTGTCGCTTTTGCTTTAAATCTATCTATGAAGCTCTGTAAGTGTGCAATTTTGGCTTGTTGATTTTCAAACAGAGCTTGCTGTTGTGCGAGTTTGGTTGCACGTTGCATTTCAAACGAAGAGTAGTTACCTGAATATTCAAAGATTTTTTCTTGCTCGATATGCAAGATTTTATCTACGATAGGATCAAGAAAATCACGGTCATGGGAAATTAAAATAAGCGTGCCTGTGTAGCTTTTTAGCCATTTTTCTAGCCAAATAACGGCATCTAAATCTAAGTGGTTGGTTGGTTCATCGAGTAGCAGTAAATCAGAGCGACAAATCAGCGCTTGTGCCAAGTTTAAACGCATTCTCCAGCCACCTGAAAATGATTTTACAGGTTCATTAAGCTGTTGTTGGCTAAAACCTAAACCATTCAGTAAAGTTGCTGCACGAGATTGTATCGTCCATGCATTAATCGCATCTAATTGCCCGTGGATCAGAGCGATAGCATGGCCATCATTTATTTCGTTCGCTTTTTGTAATCGTTGCTCTAACTGGCGATATTCTCTATCACCATCAATAACATAATCAATAGCAGGTACATCAAGCGCAGGTGTTTCTTGGTTAACCCATGCCATTGACCATGTACTAGGATAGGTGACATTGCCTGCTTCAGCTTGCAGCTCACCTTTCAATAAAGAAAGCAATGTGGTTTTGCCACAGCCATTTTTACCGACTAAACCAATCTTTTGCCCTGGATTAATGGTTGCACTGGCATTGTCCAGTAACACTCTGACACCACGGCGAATTTGCAAAGAAGAAAAAACAATCATAAATATCGTCTATTAAGAGTATGTAAATTAATATATAGAGTAAGTTGTTCGTAACAGTTGGTCACAATGCGTGCATGGTAACGGAAAAAACAGTTTCTGACACGTTTTGTAAGGAGGAATGATGTCAAACGCATCAAATGTATTACTGGTGTATGTTCATCCCGAGCCGCGCCAATCAGTCGCCAATAAAGCGTTATTAAAAGCGGTGAGGGATTTAGAGAATATAACTATCCATGATTTATATGCTACTTATCCTGATTTTTTTATTGATATACACCATGAACAATCCTTGTTGTGTAAGCACCAAGTGATCGTTTTTCAATTTCCATTGCAAACATATAGTTGCCCTGCGTTATTAAAAGAGTGGCAAGATAGAGTGTTAACTCGTCCATTTGCTAACAAAGTCGGTAGAGCGCAATTAAAGGGTAAGTCATTTCGTTGTGTTATTACAACGGGAGAGCCTGAGCAGGCTTATCAACATAATGGGAAGAATCACTACACGCTGACAGAATTATTACGTCCTTTTGAATTAATGGCAGAAATGTGTGGTATGCGCTGGCTATCACCAATGATTGTGTATTCAGCAAGACAACAATCTAAAACAACATTAACTCATATCGGCGAAGCTTATCGCCATTGGTTAAGTGCACCACTTGAAGGGGAACAAGCCTAATGGAAGATAATTGGATGATCAAAGCTGTGCTCTTTTTCTTGTGTGCTGCCGTGATTATGGTGCCGATTGCACAACGTCTTAAAATTGGTGCAGTACTCGGTTATTTGATTGCAGGTATTGCCATTGGTCCTTGGGGATTAGGGCTGTTTAAAGATGTTGATAACATCTTACACTTTGCTGAATTAGGCGTGGTCTTTTTAATGTTTCTTATTGGTTTGGAATTAAATCCAGCCAAATTATGGGAATTGAGACGTGCCATTTTTGGTGTTGGTTCAATGCAGGTGGTATTAACGGCTTCTATTTTTTCAGGGCTCATTCTCGTTTTTACTTCTTTTTCATGGCAGGCAGCTGTTATTGGAGGCTTAGGTATTGCGATGTCTTCTACGGCGATGGCATTGCAACTTATGAACGAGAAAGGGATGAATCATAATGAAGGCGGACAATTAGGTTTTGCTGTTTTACTTTTCCAAGATATGGCAGTTATTCCTATCCTTGCTGTTATCCCTTTGTTAGCTGGAGAAACGGCAAGCAGTGATTGGTATCGCATTGGCGTGAAAGTGGCAGCTTTTGCTGGATTGCTGATTTGTGGTCGTTATTTATTACGCCCACTCTTGCGCTTAGTGGTGAAATCGGGAGTAAGAGAAGTTTTTACTGCCGCAGCGCTGCTTGTTGTGTTAGGTGCTGCTATTTTTATGGAAACCCTAGGCTTTTCAATGGCAATGGGAACCTTTATTGCGGGTGTGTTATTGGCAGATTCAGAGTATCGACACGAATTAGAGATCTCTATTGAGCCTTTTAAAGGTCTACTTTTAGGACTCTTTTTTATCTCTGTCGGCATGTCTTTAGATATCGGTATCTTATGGCGGTATCTTCCACAAGTATTATTGGGTGTCTTAGTTCTGGTTATTGTAAAAGCATTGATACTTTATAGTATCGCTTGGTTAGCCAGACTGCGTTTTTCCACACGACTACAATTCTCAGCTGTGTTAAGCCAAGGCGGGGAATTTGCGTTTGTTGTTTTCTCGACATCGATGGCTATGGGCGTATTAGATAGTCAGCAAATGGCGTTATTGTTGGTTGTTGTCACACTTTCTATGATGACAACGCCTCTTGTGATGCAAATGACGGACGCCGTGTTTGCTCGTCGTTATAATGACGCTAAAACGGATGAACAGCCCTTTGTTGAAAATAACCACCCAGAGGCCATCCTTGTCGGATTTGGTCGAATGGGACAGGTTGTAGGGCGCTTGTTAATGGCGAATAAGATTAACGTCACGGTATTAGAGCATGATGTCGGAAGCATAAGCACCATGCGTAAATATGGCTATAAAGTTTATTACGGTGATGCCACTGATCTCAATTTATTGCGCGCAGCTGGTGCTGAACATGCTAAAACTATTGTTATCACCAGTAATGAACCTGAAGCAACGATGGAAATTGTTCATCTCTGTCAGCATCACTTCCCTAATTTGCATATTATTGCAAGGGCAAGAGGGCGTGTTGAAGCTCATGAATTGCTCAAAGCGGGTGTGACAGATTTTAGCCGTGAAACATTTTCGAGTGCTTTAGAATTAGGGCGTAAAACGTTGATTGAATTAGGAATGCATCCTCATCAAGCTTATCGAGCACAACAGCATTTTCGTCGTCTGGATATCAACTTATTGAGAAAGCTGGTGGATGAATCACCTGAAGAAGTTTCTAACGTTTCACGAGTAAAAGAAGCGAGACGGGAACTTGAGGAGTTATTTAGTGAAGAAATTCGTCAAGAGCACCATCAGCCTGATATTTGGGATGAATCTTTAACAGAAGACATTCCTCAAATACATAAAGAAAAAAAATCTATTGATAAATAGGAGAACTGACCCCATGTCTGCAACCCGTAAACGCTTTATCGCAGGAGCCGTGTGTCCACACTGTCAAGCTCAAGATACACTCAAAATGTGGCGTGAAGATAAAGTGGATATTGTGGAATGTGCGAAATGTGGCCATCAGCAACGGCAAACAGAGGGTGAAGTTAACGCCCTCGTTCGTGAAAATGAGCAGGTCATTGGGATCTTTACACCACAATAATTGTAGGTTTTTTGATATAACCCGATACAGAAGATTTATTTTTCGTTACAATCGGGAAAATTTTGCCCACGGGTATGTAGGAGATGTCATGAAAGTAGCAAACGACTTGGTAGTTAGTCTGGCTTATCAAGTAAGATCAGAAGACGGTGTTTTAGTTGATGAGTCCACGGTGAGCGCACCGTTAGACTATCTGCATGGCCGTGGTTCTTTAATCAGTGGTTTAGAAAATGCATTAACAGGTCGCGAAGTCGGTGAAAAATTCGACGTAGAAGTAGCTTCTGATGATGCATATGGTCAATACGACGAAAACTTAGTTCAACGCGTACCGAAAGATGTTTTTGTTGGTGTTGATGAGTTAGAAGTTGGTATGCGTTTTCTTGCTGATACCGATCAAGGTCCAGTACCAGTAGAAATTACAGGTATTGAAGGTGACGAAGTTATCGTTGATGGTAACCACATGTTAGCGGGTCAAAACCTGAAGTTTCATGTTGAAATCGTTGCAATTCGTGAAGCGACTGAAGAAGAATTAGCTCACGGTCACGTACACGGTGAAGAAGAAGAGCACGAATGTTGTGGTGGCCACGGTCACGGTGAAGAAGGCGGATGCTGTGGCGGTGGTCACGGTCATGGTCATTCACACGGTGAAGAAGGTGGATGCTGTGGTGGCGAAGGTCATGGTCACGGTGGTCACGGCCACGGTCATGGCGGTTGTGGTTGCCAGCACTAATCTTTCGTTGAAAAGATCAAAAGGAGCGTTTAAACGCTCCTTTTTTGTTTTCGGTTTTGATATCAATAACAAACGAGAACTTAGTAGTGAGGTGGAGGCGTTTCGTCCTCAGGTCTAGCAAGTATTGAAGTTTGAGAGTTTTTTAGGCGCTCAGAAACAATTTTTAAGGCTTCTTTAAAGCGGCTAATTTCAATTTGCTGCTGTGTGACCACCTGATTTAATTCTTCAATAGTCGCATCTTGGAAAGCAACTTTGCTTTCTAATTGAATGAGCAATCGCTCTACTTCCTTAATATCCATTGTGTTTTTCCTCCTTTAAAATGTCCTATTACGACGAATATGATGAACAAACTCGCGAAATTTAATCTTATTTACTGATATATACACAGGAAGACATAAATCTGGTTTGAGATAAAAGACTATTTTGCTAATGTGATAGCACTCTGTGCTGACAAAAATCCTAACATTAACTGTTAAGAGTGTCGGCAAATTTTTTAAATTCATATAAAATTGCTACCCGCGGATGAGATCTATACCGCAACGACAGCAAGATGTGATGCAAAACGTTTAAGCAAAGATCTATGATGATCGTTTGCAAAACGTAGCGACTCACTAACATATACTGGAGAATGGGATGAAATCTTTATTAAAAACGACGTTGCTGGCAACCAGTTTAGCTTTCGCATTCAGTGCACCTCATGCATTCGCTGAAGAAGCTACAGCTAAAGTGCCAACATTAAATAGCGCATTTAAAACTCAAAATGAGCAAAATGCCTATGCGTTAGGCGCGTCGATGGGTCGCTATATGGAAGCTGCATTACAAGAACAAAAAAATATTGGTATTACTTTAGATTCTAAACAACTGTTAGCAGGTGTTCAGGATGCATTTAATAGCAAATCAAAATTATCAGACGCTGAAATTGAATTAACATTAGCGGCTTTTGAAGATCAAGTCCGTACTGCTGCAACAGCAAAAATGGAAAAAGAAGCGACTGAGAACAAAACTGCGGGTGATAAATTCCGTACAGAGTTTGCCGCTGAGAAAGGTGTAGTAAAAACTAAATCAGGTCTACTGTATTTAGTTGAAAACCCAGGTAAAGGCAAAACACCAACAGATGCTGATCGTGTTACTGTAAACTACAAAGGCATGCTGATTGATGGTAAACAATTTGATAGCTCTTATGATCGTAACGAACCTCTGACAATCAGCCTGAAAAGCGTTATTCCTGGCTGGACTGAAGGTATGAAGTACATCAAAGAAGGCGGTAAAATCAAGTTAGTTATTCCACCAGAATTAGGCTACGGACAACGTGCAACAAGTGGTATTCCTGCTAACTCAACATTAGTATTTGAAGTTGAATTACTGAGTGTTGAAAGCGATAAGTAATTTATTTATCTCTAAATATCACTAAAAAAATGCTGACATTAATGTCAGCATTTTTATTTCTAATGTATAGCTTATTATTTGTTTTTTAACACATAGCGTTAGTCTACTGTCTCTTCAACAATAATGGCTTTGGGCTTTTTGAAAACAAACAGCAAGCCCACAATGATTGCGCCCATCCCAGCCAAACTTAGCCAAGACATCTCGTTACCTAAGAAGATGTAATCCATTAATGCGGTCACGCCAGGTACTAAATAAAATAAGCTAGTGACGTTAACCAAATTACCCGTAGTGAGTAAGCGGTATAATAGCAACTGAGCAACAACAGAAATGATCACCGCAAGCCAAAGTACAGGAATGATAAAACCAATGTCGAATGAAGCATGAAAAGGCTGGAAGGGGACAAATAATAAACACAACACAAGGCTAACAACATATTGTAGCGGTAAGGCATCCATCGGCGCTAATTGCAGTTTTTTCTGTGAGATTGCACCAAAGCTCATGCAAAGTAGTGCGACTAACGCATAAATCATTCCCGTCAATGAGATGGCCGTATTAAATAAACTTTGAGCAACCACTAACACTAACCCAGCCAAGGCGATTAAAAGCCCTAATAGTCGTGTCGCTGTAAAATTACGTTCTATGATCCATAATGTAATAATCGGCTGAACGCCCATAATTGTGGCTAACATTCCCGGTGTAATGCTATTAGCGAGCGCTAAAAGATAACAGATAGAATAACCACCAATGATAAGTAAACCGACCCATGCTGTTTTTAAACGGCTTCCTTTCGGTGGCAAAAAGCGATGGCGCTGAATACATAAAAAAGAGAGAAACGCTAAAGCGATAATAAAACGCCAAGTTAAAATTGCAAATGAGCTACCATTATCTAATCCCCAGCGAGAAAAGATAGCGCCACTACTCCACAATAAAACGAATAACGTTGTTGGGCCGAATTTTGCCCAATATTGACGTAAGTACATGATGATATACCTGTAAAATAAGCAATAAGAGAGCTTGATTATTTTTAATGATTATTAGCAAATTGATAAAATATCAATGAATAAACGCAAGCAACATATCACTATATAAGTGGTGATTAAGTACGTTCTTAAGCTAAGTAAACAAATCAAGCAACGCGAGTTGCAACAACAACCGTTGTATTGACTACAACCACTTTCACAGGCGGAGGTGGTGAAGAGAGAATCTCAATAGGTATAGAAGCAACAGAAATTAATCCTATTATTGATGAAGTTTGCTGAGATTGGCATATCATCAGTGTATTCATAGGATTAATCGCTCGTTAAAATAACAATAATTTGGAATATAGGTAATCTATTCAGTAGTGTCAATCTTTATCCTACCCACACCAAAAAAGGAAAATTTTCAAAAATAAAGGGTGGAAATAAGTCCAAAATATAAAGAAAAATGAAAAAAGCTGTGACCTATCACAAAGCTCTTATTCTAAGTCACTTGACGTAGATCTTCTGGCGATCTAACGTCAGAATCATTCTTAATTCTGTTTTTATATTTAAATTTTTTTAATATTGAATTGATCCGCAATGACGAATCGTTATAAAAAATAGAACCTCAAGTCATTATCATAATTAAAGCCTTTAAGGATTATATAATCAAATGTCTAGCCCGTTATTTAATGGTGACAGCAGCGAGTTTGAAAAACTAGATAGCCGACCTTTTACTCAAACTGATCACGAAATACTAAAGTCCTATGAAGCAGCTGTGGATGGTTTGGCAATGCTCATCGGCAATCATTGCGAAATCGTATTGCACTCTCTGGAAGATTTGAAATGTTCAGCGGTTAAAATCGCGAATGGAGAACATACTGGTCGTAAGATTGGTTCTCCAATTACCGATTTGGCATTACAAATGTTACATGACATCACAGATGAAGATTCAAGTTTTTCAAAGGCTTATTTTACTAGAGCAAAAAGTGGTGCATTGATGAAGTCAATCACGATTGCTATTCGTAATCGTGAACGTCGTGTCATTGGTTTATTGTGTATTAACATGAACCTTGATGTTCCATTCTCTGAAATAATCAAAACCTTTATTCCTGAAGAAACACATGAAGTTGCATCCGATGTTAACTTTGCCTCATCTGTCGATGATTTAGTGGCTCAAACATTAGAGTTTACGATTGAAGAAGTAAATAATGATCGTGAAGTTGCGAATAATGCCAAGAATAAACAAGTGGTGTTAAGCCTTTATGAGAAAGGTATTTTTGATATTAAAGATGCCATTAATCAGGTTGCAGATCGCTTAAATATCTCAAAACATACTGTGTATCTCTATATTCGCCAGTTTAAAAATGGAGAATAAGGCAACATTATGAGTTCCTTGACATATTGTTTAGTGGTTACAGGGCCTCATTACGGAACTGAACAAGCTTCAAGTGCCTATTTGTTCGCAAATGCCCTTCTTGAAAAGGGGCATCAAATTTCACAAATTTTCTTCTATCGAGAAGGTGTTGTGAATGCTAATAAATTGGCATCGCCTGCAAATGATGAATTTGATCTCCCTAAAGCGTGGGTTACATTGGCGAAAGAACATCAAATTCCCCTGCATGTTTGTGTTGCCGCCGCATTGCGTAGAGGAATTATCGATGAACAGCAGGCAAAAGAGCAGGAAATGGATAGCCATAACATGGCAACTGAATTTGAGCTAAGTGGGTTGGGTTCACTGGCTCAAGCGATGTTAACCTGTTCCCGTGTGGTGCAATTTTAATGAAGAAAATGAATTCAATCGCATTCCTTTTTACTCAAGCACCTCATGGCAATAGTGCAGGGCGAGAAGGTTTAGATGCTTTACTCGCAACCTCTGCATTAACAGAAGATATTGGTGTTTTTTTTATCTCTGATGGTGTGTTTCAACTTGTTGAAAATCAACAACCTGAAGGAGTGCTATCACGTCATCATGCTGCAACATTCAAAGTGCTACCCTTGTATGATGTGACAAACGTCTATATATCACAGAAAGACATGGCTCATCGTGGATTATCCTCTCAAACTTCTTTTGTGTTGGATGCACAGGTGATATCCCAAGAAGATATTGCTCAAAAATTGAGTGAATATGATGTGGTATTACGCTTTTAATACAGAAGTTAGTCAGGAAGGTTGAACGGTTATGTTGTATACTTATTCTGTCTCTATTTATCAAAGTGATTTAGAGGCTTTTTTATCTTTATTGACAAAAGAAGATGATGTTTTGTTAATACAAGATGGTGTACTGGCAGTTCTTGAAGACAATCCCTTATTAAAATATTGTCTCCAACAGCAAATTTCAGTTTACGCATTAATTGATGATGTTTTGGCAAGAGGCTTAAAAGATCAAGCATCTCATCACATTAAACTTATCAATTATGGTGATTTTGTCGATTTAACGGTAAAACACCCCCAACAAATTCATTGGGGAGCGTAGAATTGCTGTATAATTCTTGACACATGAGCCCGTCAGCAATAAAATTCTGCGTCCTCATGTTTTGTCTTGTTGACAAGACAGAGTTCAAATCCGTGTTTACGAAGCAAAAACCAGGAGCTTTTTTTAAATGGCAACTATTAACCAGCTGGTGCGCAAATCTCGTAGCTCGAAAGTTGTTAAAAGCAACGTTCCAGCTCTGGAAGCTTGCCCGCAAAAACGTGGCGTATGTACTCGTGTATATACTACCACTCCAAAAAAACCAAACTCAGCACTGCGTAAAGTATGCCGTGTGCGTTTGACTAACGGTTTCGAAGTTTCTTCCTACATCGGTGGTGAAGGCCACAACTTGCAGGAACACTCCGTAATCTTAATCCGTGGTGGTCGTGTTAAAGACTTACCAGGTGTGCGTTACCACACTGTTCGCGGCGCGCTGGACTGTTCCGGTGTTAAAGACCGTAAACAAGCTCGTTCTAAGTACGGTGTGAAGAAGCCAAAGGCTTAATGGTTCTCCGTTAAGTAAGGCCAAACATTTTTTCACCATTAATGTCAAAATAAACTCATTGAGTTTTGGACAACCCTGAATTTAAACGGAGTATTTCCATGCCACGTCGTCGTGTAATTGGTCAACGTAAAATTCTGCCAGATCCTAAGTTCGGATCAGAACTGCTGGCCAAATTTGTAAACATTCTGATGGTAGACGGTAAAAAATCTACTGCAGAATCTATCGTATATAATGCGCTTGAGACCCTGGCTCAGCGTTCAGGCAAAACTGAACTGGAAGCGTTCGAAATCGCATTAGATAACGTACGTCCTACTGTGGAAGTTAAATCCCGCCGTGTTGGTGGTTCAACTTACCAAGTTCCAGTTGAAGTACGCCCAGTTCGTCGTAATGCATTAGCAATGCGTTGGATTGTTGAAGCTGCTCGTAAACGCGGTGATAAATCCATGGCTCTTCGCCTGGCAAATGAATTATCTGATGCGGCTGAAAACAAAGGCGCTGCTGTTAAGAAACGTGAAGACGTTCACCGTATGGCAGATGCAAACAAGGCGTTCGCACACTACCGTTGGTAATCCACGGAGTATCGCAACTCTTTTCAGGACAGCTCTGCTGTCCTTTACCTGAATTGAACGCCCACGAGAGAGGAAAAAATGGCTCGTCAAACCCCCATAGCACGCTACCGTAATATCGGTATCAGTGCGCACATCGATGCCGGTAAAACCACTACAAGTGAACGTATTCTGTTTTATACCGGTGTAAACCATAAAATTGGTGAAACTCACGAAGGTTCAGCAACAATGGACTGGATGGAGCAGGAGCAGGAACGTGGTATTACTATCACATCCGCAGCAACTACTGCATTCTGGTCTGGTATGGCTAAACAGTTTGAGCCTCACCGTGTAAACATCATCGACACCCCGGGACACGTTGACTTCACAATCGAAGTAGAACGTTCTATGCGTGTTCTTGATGGCGCGGTTATGGTTTACTGTGCAGTTGGTGGTGTTCAGCCTCAGTCAGAAACAGTATGGCGCCAGGCTAACAAATATCATGTACCACGTATCGCGTTCGTTAACAAAATGGACCGTATGGGTGCAAACTTCCTGCGTGTTGTTGAACAAATCAAAACACGTCTGGCAGCAAACCCAGTTCCACTGCAAATCCCAGTAGGCGCTGAAGAAAATTTCACCGGTGTTGTTGATTTAATTAAAATGAAATCAATCCGTTGGAATGAAGAAGACCAAGGTGTTACCTTCGAATACGAAGACATTCCTGCAAATCTGCAAGATTTAGCTGAAGAATGGCACAACAACCTGGTTGAATCTGCTGCTGAAGCATCAGAAGACCTGATGGACAAATATCTGGGCGGTGAAGAACTGACAGAAGCAGAAATCAAAGCTGCTCTGCGTAAACGCGTTCTAGATAACGAAATTATCCTGGTTACCTGTGGTTCTGCATTTAAGAACAAAGGTGTTCAGGCAATGCTGGATGCGGTAATTGAATACCTGCCAGCACCAACAGATGTTCCTGCTATCAACGGTATGTTACCAGACGGTAAAGATACTCCAGCAGAACGTCATTCAAGCGACGAAGAGCCATTCTCATCTCTGGCATTCAAAATCGCTACTGACCCATTTGTTGGTAACTTAACATTCTTCCGTGTGTACTCTGGTGTTGTAAACTCAGGTGACACAGTTCTGAACCCGGTTAAAGACAAAAAAGAACGTTTTGGCCGTATTGTTCAGATGCATGCTAACAAGCGTGAAGAAATTAAAGAAGTTCGTGCGGGCGACATCGCTGCTGCTATCGGTCTGAAAGACGTAACTACAGGTGATACTTTATGTGCAATTGATGCACCAATCATCTTAGAACGTATGGAATTCCCAGAGCCAGTAATCTCTGTTGCTATCGAACCTAAGACTAAAGCTGACCAAGAAAAAATGGGTATCGCTCTGAACCGTTTGGCTCAGGAAGATCCATCTTTCCGCGTATCAAGCGACGAAGAAACTGGTCAGACTATCATTGCTGGTATGGGTGAACTGCACTTAGACGTGTTAGTTGACCGTATGCGTCGTGAATTTAAAGTTGAAGCGAACGTAGGTAAACCACAGGTTGCTTACCGTGAAACTATTCGTGATACAGTAACTGATATCGAAGGTAAGCACGCGAAACAATCTGGTGGTCGTGGTCAGTACGGTCATGTTGTTATCGACCTGTCTCCATTACCAGCAGGTGGTGAAGAGAACTACGTATTTATCAACGATATCGTTGGTGGTGTAATTCCTAAAGAATTCATCCCAGCTGTTGATAAAGGTATTCAAGAACAGCTGAAATCTGGTCCATTAGCAGGTTACCCTGTTGTGGATATTCAGGCTCGTTTACATTACGGTTCTTACCATGATGTTGACTCCTCAGAAATCGCGTTTAAAATTGCCGCATCAATGGCATTTAAAGACGGCTTCATGAAAGCTAAGCCAATTCTGCTTGAGCCAGTCATGAAAGTTGAGATTGAAACGCCAGAAGATTACATGGGCGACGTTATCGGTGACTTAAACCGTCGTCGTGGTATGGTTGAAGGTATGGACGATCTGCCTACCGGTAAGATCATCCGTGCTCAAGTACCACTGGCTGAGATGTTCGGTTATGCAACTGACCTGCGTTCACAAACTCAGGGTCGTGCTTCTTACTCTATGGAGTTCTTGAAGTACAACGAAGCGCCTAGCAACGTCGCTCAGGCTATTATCGAAGCTCGTAAAGCGAAATAAGATCCTTTCGAGTTCAATTTAGTTTACGCTCCCTCTAATTGAGGGAGCGATATTAAGGAATATAGTCGTGTCTAAAGAAAAATTTGAACGTTCCAAACCGCACGTTAACGTTGGTACTATCGGCCACGTTGACCACGGTAAAACAACTCTGACTGCTGCAATCACTACAGTTTTAGCTAAAACTTACGGCGGTGCTGCTCGTGCATTCGATCAAATCGATAACGCACCAGAAGAAAAAGCTCGTGGTATCACCATCTCTACTTCACACGTAGAATATGACACTCCAACTCGTCACTACGCA
>NZ_JBFQGE010000008.1:0-258880 GCF_040932335.1 Proteus sp. STS61-E
GTTAAATAACATTAATTGCGCAAAGAATACGCGGAGCGGTAGTTCAGTTGGTTAGAATACCTGCCTGTCACGCAGGGGGTCGCGGGTTCGAGTCCCGTCCGTTCCGCCAACTATTTAGGGGCGTAGTTCAATTGGTAGAGCACCGGTCTCCAAAACCGGGTGTTGGGAGTTCGAGCCTCTCCGCCCCTGCCAGTTACCAATTAAGTAATAACAAAATTTATACTTCTTTGTAGCCCAGTTAATTAACTGGGCTTTTTGTTATTTGTATATTCTCAATATTTACTACTCTAAACACTCATCAATTAACCTACTAATACACTCTCTTTACCAATATTTATCGGTAATATTCCCTGTTATATATTATGAATTCTAGAGATAAAACTTAAATCCAAAAGTTCTTCGTTAATATTATGAATAACTATAGAGTGAATTTAAGTTTTATTGGTTGTTTATCGGCTGTTTTAATAACTGTTGTATCAATACTTGTTGATCACTCGTATTTAGCCAAACCGCGAATAAAGGTTTTTGAATAATTTCTGTTGTTGCAGGCGCAAGATCTGAATGGAGATCGAGCCAATGTGTAGGTAGAAATGCAACTGCTTGAGTTGTTTTCATTAACTGATAAGCAATCATTGCGGAGTTAGTGGTCAAAATAGGATCAATTTTTTGCGCTGCACCATTAGGAAGAAAAGGCTGAAAATCAGCGCTCCATTCAATTTTGATAAATTGTGCTATTTCTTCTATTTTATTTGATGCTATTTTCATCAGCTGGAAAGTAATATCACCAATAATTTTACTTTCTAATTCATCCATTTTCGGTGCTTCAGTCGTAAAAAGAAGATCAAGCTCTCTTGCATGAAGTTGTTTTACAAGAGATTGCCTTGTAGAGACTCTAGATTCGATTCTGAGCTCTTTTCTTTCTAGATAAGATTCCTGTAACCAAGATGTTAGATATGCTTCCCAGAGTGATGCTGTAGCGCCAATTGATAGCTCTGAATGTTGAGAAGCATGGCTAATCTCTTTTTTAGCGAGAAGCCATGTATTCATTAACGATTCAGCATAAGGAATAAGCCTCTCACCCGCGACAGTTAGACGAATATTATTACGATGGCGAGTAAACAGATTTGTACCTAATTGTGTTTCCAATTGCCGTATTCTAAAACTAACCGCAGACTGGGTTAAATAAAGAGATTCAGCGGCTCGTCCAAAGTGTCTAGTCTTACTGACTTCCAAAAAGGTTTTCAGTAATTCGGTATCCACATCTATCTCCAAAAAAATTTGTCGTTACGATTTAAATATTTTGTTTTACAGAACCGCATGACTATCTAATACTCCGCGCCATAAGTATGACGATAGAGAATTAGGAGTGTGTCAGATGGCAGAAAGTTTTATCACGACTAATCGTTTTTTTGACAATAAACATTATCCGCGTGGTTTTTCTCGTCATGGCGATTTCACTATCAAGGAATCCCAGATATTGGAACGTCATGGTCAAGCCTTTAATGAGCTTGATTTAGGCAAACGAGAGCCTACAACTGAAGCGGAAAAATTATTTGTTGCCATGTGTCGTGGCGAACGAGAAGCAGCAACGGTCGAAGAAAAAATTTGGAAAAAATATACTAGTCGTATAAGTCGTCCAAAACGTTTTCATACATTATCGGGTGGAAAGCCGCAGCTCGATCCATCTGATGACTATACCGACTCTGATGATTAATATCATTAGTTTTAGTTAAAAGGGGCGTATTTTCGCTCCTTTTTATTTACCCATCTAGTTGCTTTTGTAAATAGATCATTAACCTATCCATTGCACGAAAGCTTAATGCTTCAATTAAATGATTTCTTTGTATTTTCTCTTCGTTTGCAAGATCTGCAATAGTCCTCGATACCCTTAAAATCTTATGCCAAGCTCGTATTGATAATCCTAATTTATTTAGAGTGTCTTCAAGAAAAGTTGCATCACTAGTACTCAACGAGCAATAGCATTCAATCTCTTTTCCGGTTAAATAAGTATTCACTTTTCCACATCGTGCAAATTGCTTTTCTCTTGCCTTTAGAACACGTTCTCTAATTGCAGTACTACTTTCCGTGGTAAATGTAGGATGAATAAGCGCGCCTTGAGGAAGCAGTGGCATTTCGACAGATAAATCAAACCTATCTAAAAAAGGTCCAGAAACCTTGCTTAAATAGCGCAGGATCTGTTTTATTGGTACTCGATTGTGATTACCTTGATAGTGCCCTGTTGGGCTTGGATTTAATGCACCGACTAATAATACGTTGGCTGGGTAGCTTATTTTGGCTTTTGCTCGTGAAATAGTAATTTCTCTAGCATCTAGAGGTTCTCGTAATGCATCGAGTACACGTCGTTCGAATTCAGGCAGTTCATCTAAAAATAAAATACCGTGATGTGCTAATGTAATTTCTCCTGGCTTAGGAAGAGAACCTCCTCCCGTTAAAGCAACAGCAGAGGAAGTATGATGCGGGGCTCTAAATGGTCTTGTAGGCCATTTTCTTTCATCAAATGTCACTCCTCTTAAACTACTAATGATTAATACATCAAGTGCTTCTTTAGCAGTTAAAGGTGGAAGAAGTGTACTTATCCTTTGCGCCAACATTGTTTTACCTGTTCCTGGTGGCCCAAGAAATAAAATGTTGTGATTTCCTGCTGCTGTGATTTCTGCTGCCCTTTTTGCATTATTTTGACCAATTATATCGCTCATATCTTTATTATCTTGATTTTCAATTTCATCATTAATAATAAAACTTTCTGTTTCAATTAATGGCGTATTATTTTCTAGGTGGTGGCAAATTTCTAAAAGATGAGAGGCTAATAAAGCCGATTTGTTGGGTAATAATGAAGCTTCAGTTTGATGTTCTGTTGATACAATGCATATTCGATGATCTTTTGAAGCACTAAGAATTGATGGAATAACCGCATTAACGCGTTGTAATTTACCAGAAAGTGCAAGCTCTCCAATAAACTCATAACACTCTAATTTATTTGATGTTAATTGTTCAGATGCAATGAGTATTGCCAGCGCAATAGGTAAATCATAACGCGCACCTTCTTTGGGTAAATCGGCAGGTGATAGATTAATTGTTATTCTTTTTGCAGGATAAGTATATCCGCTATTAATGAGCGCACTTCTTACTCTGTCTTTTGCTTCTTTTACGACAGTCTCTGGTAATCCAACTAATGTTAATCCGGGTAATCCCTGACTAATATGAGCCTCAATAGTAATAAGCGGAGCTGATATTCCTAAAGAGGCACGTGTATATATTATTGCTAATGCCATTTTTTATTCTCCATTATTTTTCTCTTTTTAAATTATTTTTTCTTTTGTGTTAAATGGAGAGTTAAATAAATGCGAAGCATCTCGAAAATAACGTAACATGTTGAAATATAGTAATTAATTATAATGATAAATAATTTAATAAATTAATATAAATATAATAAAAAACCTGTTCTCTTTTTTACTTTAAATAATGACGTGTAATAGTAGAAAAAACAAAATAACGGGTTCTTTATTAGCATTAATAACTAAAAAATAAATATTTTATAGATAGATGTTCTGATGGTGATTTGTGGTATAAAAATATTCATTAAATTCATGTTGTTACGATTATTTTTAAAATAAACGTTGTCAATTCTAAAATATCATGATAACTCTAAAAGGACAGAGTGAAAGAAAACACAACACAACAAACATTTTAAATAAGAAAAGAAGTTATAAAACTATGAATACTATCGTCCTAGTGATTAGCCTAATTATTGTCAGCGTGGTGGTGATTATTAACCCACCGTGCGGGGCTGCACTAGGACGAAGAAAGGCTAACTAAACTAGCCGGATCTCTTAAAAACCCCCGCACCGAAAGGCGCGGGGGTTTTTTTTGAGCCTGAGTTTGAAAAAGAGATTAAATAGAAAATAAATTCAAATTAAACAAGAAGTTAAGGTGGCAGGGTGAGAGAATGAATGGAGCACAGTGGTTAGTACAGGCATTACGAAAACATCAAGTCGAAACAGTCTTTGGTTACCCTGGTGGTGCGATCATGCCTGTTTACGATGCCCTTTATGATGGCGGTGTTGAACATGTTTTATGTCGCCATGAACAAGGTGCTGCAATTGCTGCTATTGGTTTTGCTCGCTCTACAGGTACAACGGGTGTTTGTATCGCGACATCAGGCCCAGGCGCTACTAATGTTATCACTGGACTTGCTGATGCATTGTTAGATTCTGTGCCTGTTGTTGCTATCACAGGGCAAGTTGCCTCCGATTTGATTGGTACTGATGCATTCCAAGAAATTGATGTTTTAGGTCTTTCGTTAGCGTGTACAAAACATAGTTTTTTAGTTTCGACTGTTGATGAATTACCAAGAGTGTTATCAGAAGCATTTTCTATCGCATCTCAAGGTCGCCCTGGACCTGTTTTAATTGATATTCCTAAAGATGTTCAATTGGCTGATGCTTCCCATTTATCAAGTTATGAATTGCCAGAAGAGCAAGAGTTTCCTTACCCAACACAAGAGCTGGCTCAAGCTAAGCAGATGTTAGCGAAGGCACAAAAACCTATTTTGTATGTAGGTGGTGGTGTTGCCATGAGTAATGCTGTGGAAACGTTAAGAGAGTTTGTGACGCAAACAGAAATGCCCGTAGTCTCCACTTTAAAAGGATTAGGCTGTGCTGATGCATTAGATGCCAATTATTTAGGCATGTTAGGTATGCATGGTACTAAAGCGGCAAATTATGCTGTTCAGCGTAGTGATTTATTAATTGCTGTTGGCGCACGTTTTGATGATCGCGTAACGGGACGATTAAATACTTTTGCACCTAATGCCAAGGTTATCCATATCGATATCGACCATGCAGAATTAAATAAATTGAAACAGGCGCATGTTGCGTTATTGGGGGATGCGAAAGTGTTGTTACCAGCTTTATCTCAGCCATTATCTATCGCAGATTGGCAACAAGAGGTTCAAGAATTAAAAGCAGAACACGCGTGGCGTTATGATCATCCCGGCTCTGCAATTTATGCACCGTTATTATTAAAACAATTATCAGATGCAAAACCTGAAAATACTGTTGTGACAACAGATGTAGGTCAACATCAAATGTGGTCAGCACAACATATGACATTTGATGCACCTGAAAATTTTATTACTTCAAGTGGTTTAGGCACTATGGGATTTGGTATCCCTGCGGCAGTAGGCGCTCAGATTGCTAGACCTGATGCATGTGTTATCTGCGTATCAGGCGACGGCTCTTTTATGATGAATGTGCAGGAGTTGGGCACAATTAAACGTAAGCAATTACCTATCAAATTGGTGTTATTAGATAACCAACGTCTTGGTATGGTTCGCCAATGGCAAGAGCTGTTTTTTGAACAACGTTATAGCGAAACAATTTTAACAGACAATCCAGACTTTGTTGCCTTAGCTAAAGCTTTTGATATTCCAGGGCAACGCATCACAGAAAAAGCACAAGTTGCTGATGCAATAAAATGTTTATTAGAGAGCGATGGCCCTTATTTATTACAGGTATCTATCGATGACGCAGAAAATGTCTGGCCTTTAGTTCCGCCGGGCGCAAGTAATGATGAGATGATGGAGAAATCAAAATGAACCAACACAATATCACAATTGAAGCCCGTTTTTGTCCAGAGATCTTAGAACGTATCCTGAGAGTTATCCGTCATCGTGGTTTTCATATATGCTCAATGAATATGAATATCACAGAGAGCAACAATATTAATTTAAGTCTGACGGTGAGTAGTCAGCGACCATTAGAACTTCTGTGCAGCCAGTTAACAAAATTAGCTGATGTTGCAGGTATTCAAGTATCACATCAACAGAAAGAAAAATTACGGTTCATGAATGCACTAAGTGCCATGTAAGGATAAAAGAATGACAAAGCAAGCTGATTATATTTGGTTTAACGGTGAAATGGTTCCATGGGCTGAGGCAAAAGTTCATGTGATGTCTCACGCATTACATTATGGTACTTCCGTATTTGAAGGTGTGCGTTGTTACAATTCTCATAAAGGTCCTGTGGTATTTCGCCATCGTGAGCATATGCAACGTTTACATGACTCAGCCAAAATCTATCGTATGCCTGTTGAGCAAAGCGTTGATGAGTTAATGGAAGCATGTCGTGAAACCTTACGTAAAAACAAATTAGTCAGTGCTTATATTCGTCCATTAGTTTTTATTGGCGATGTCGGTATGGGAGTTAATCCGCCAGCAGGCTATAAAACGGATGTGATTATTGCTGCATTCCCGTGGGGAGCCTATCTCGGTGAAGAAGCTTTAGATAAAGGTATTGATGCAATGGTTTCCTCTTGGCACCGCGCGGCACCAAATACTATCCCAACCGCTGCTAAAGCTGGTGGTAACTATTTATCCTCATTATTAGTGGGAAGTGAAGCTCGTCGCCACGGTTACCAAGAAGGGATTGCATTAGATGTTCATGGCTATTTATCAGAAGGTGCGGGTGAAAACTTATTTGAAGTAAAAGATGGTGTTATTTTTACACCTCCATTTACTTCATCAGCCCTGCCAGGGATCACGCGTGATGCGATCATCAAATTAGCAAAAGATCTAGGTTATGAAGTGCGTGAACAAGTGCTTTCTCGTGAATCACTTTATCTTGCAGACGAAGTCTTTATGTCAGGCACTGCCGCAGAGATAACACCAGTACGTAGTGTTGATGGTATTCAAGTAGGTATCGGACGTTGTGGCCCAGTGACCAAAGCAATTCAAAAAGCCTTCTTTGGTCTGTTTACGGGTGAAACAGAAGATAAATACGGCTGGTTAGATCCAATCAATTCATAAACATAATCAAATAAATTTGTTTAGCGGGTAGATCGTTCCCTACTCGCTTTCTTTATCGCAGGAGTGTGAAAAATGCCTAAATACCGTTCAGCGACAACGACACACGGTCGTAATATGGCTGGAGCCCGTGCCTTATGGCGTGCAACAGGAATGACTGATGCTGATTTTGGTAAACCCATTATCGCAGTTGTGAACTCATTTACGCAATTTGTACCGGGTCATGTGCATCTGCGGGATTTAGGAAAACTCGTTGCTGAGCAAATTGAAGCCGCTGGTGGTGTCGCTAAAGAATTTAATACCATTGCGGTTGATGATGGTATCGCAATGGGACACGGTGGCATGCTTTACTCTTTGCCATCCCGTGAACTTATCGCAGACTCTGTTGAATATATGGTTAATGCGCACTGTGCTGATGCGATGGTGTGTATCTCAAACTGCGACAAGATCACCCCAGGGATGTTAATGGCGTCTTTACGTTTAAATATTCCGGTTATTTTTGTTTCTGGTGGCCCTATGGAAGCGGGAAAAACGAAGCTTTCAGACCAACTGATCAAATTAGATCTGGTTGATGCCATGATCCAAGGAGCGAATCCAAATGTCAGCGATGCTGATAGTGAGCAAATCGAACGCTCGGCTTGCCCAACATGCGGATCTTGTTCAGGTATGTTTACCGCAAACTCAATGAACTGTTTAACAGAAGCTCTGGGATTATCTCAACCGGGAAATGGCTCATTACTTGCAACACACGCAGATCGTGAAACGCTGTTTATCAACGCAGGTAAGCGCATTGTTGAATTAACCAAGCGCTATTATGAAAAAGATGATGAATCTGCATTACCGCGCAATATCGCTAAAAAAGAAGCCTTTGAAAATGCGATGATCTTAGACATTGCAATGGGTGGCTCGACAAATACAGTTCTGCATTTATTGGCTGCTGCGCAAGAAGGTGAGGTTGACTTCACAATGGAAGATATCGACAGGCTTTCTCGCCAAGTACCTCATTTATGTAAAGTGGCACCAAGTACACAAAAATATCATATGGAAGATGTTCACCGCGCAGGTGGGGTCATGGGTATTTTAGGTGAATTAGATAGAGCCGGCTTACTTAACCGTAATGTAGATAATATCTTAGGGCTAACTTTGCCAGAAACATTAGCGCAATATGACGTGATGTTAACGCAAGATGAGCAAGTAAAATCGATGTTCCAAGCAGGTCCTGCGGGTATTCGTACCACGAAAGCATTTTCTCAAAATTGCCGTTGGCCAACCTTAGATACCGATCGTGAAAACGGATGTATCCGCAGTAAAGAACATGCTTATAGCCAAGATGGTGGATTAGCGGTTTTATCCGGTAACTTAGCAGTAGATGGCTGTATTGTTAAAACAGCAGGCGTTGATGAAGACAACTTAATTTTTAGTGGTCCCGCAAAAGTATATGAAAGCCAAGATGATGCTGTTGAAGCTATCTTAGGTGGAAAGGTAGTGGCAGGCGATGTGGTTATTATTCGCTACGAAGGCCCTAAAGGTGGACCGGGTATGCAAGAGATGCTGTATCCAACCTCTTATTTAAAATCAATGGGATTAGGTAAAGCTTGCGCACTTATCACTGACGGACGTTTCTCTGGTGGAACATCAGGTTTATCTATCGGACATGTTTCACCTGAAGCAGCAAATGGTGGCGTCATTGGTTTAGTGGAAGAGGGCGATATCGTCTCTATCAATATTCCAACTCGTGAGATCTCATTAAAGGTAGATGATAAAACGTTATCTGCTCGCCGTGATGCACAAAATGCCCGTGGTGATAAAGCATGGACACCACAAAATAGACAGCGCCAAGTTTCGTTCGCCTTACGCGCTTACGCCTCTTTAGCCACTAGTGCCGATAAAGGTGCGGTGCGTGATAAATCTAAATTAGGGGGCTAAAAATGGCTGCCTTTAGACCTTTAAATTCAGCGCCAAGTAGTGCTGAATATTTAAAAGCGGCGCTGAGTGCGCCGGTTTATGAAGCCGCAATAGTCACCCCGCTCCAAGAGATGATAAAAATCTCTGAGCGTTTAGAAAATACAATTTTAGTTAAGCGTGAAGACAGACAGCCTGTTCATAGCTTTAAATTACGTGGTGCTTACACCATGATTGCAGGGCTGACTCCTGAGCAAAAAGAGAAAGGTGTTGTGACAGCTTCTGCGGGTAACCACGCTCAAGGTGTTGCACTATCAGCAAATCGAATGGGTGTAAAGGCATTAATCGTGATGCCAGTGGCAACGGCGGATATTAAAGTCGATGCTGTTCGCCAATTTGGTGGAGAAGCTTTGCTTTATGGTGCCAACTTTGATGAAGCAAAAGCGAAAGCTATCGCGCTGTCTGAAGAGATGGGATACACATTTGTTCCGCCTTTTGATCATCCTGCTGTCATTGCAGGGCAGGCAACGCTAGCAATGGAACTCTTACAACAAGATGTTCATCTTGACCGTATTTTCGTACCGGTTGGTGGTGGTGGTTTAATTGCTGGGGTGGCGGTATTAATCAAACAGCTTATGCCAGAAATTAAGGTTATCGGTGTTGAAGCAGAAGATGCCGCATGTTTAAAAGCCGCATTAGAGGCAGGACACCCTGTTGAATTAGCTCGAGTAGGCTTATTTGCAGAAGGTGTTGCCGTTAAGCGTATTGGTGATGAAACTTTTCGTTTATGCCAAAAATATGTTGATGATGTCATTACTGTTGATAGTGATGAAATTTGTGCCGCAGTAAAAGATTTATTTGAAGATGTGCGTGCAATTGCAGAGCCTTCAGGCGCGTTGGCATTGGCTGGGCTTAAAAAATACGTTGAAAAGCACCAGATCAAAGGTGAGCGTCTAGCGCATGTGCTTTCTGGCGCAAATGTGAATTTCCATGGACTACGTTATGTCTCTGAACGCTGTGAATTAGGCGAAAAACGCGAAGCATTACTTGCTGTGACGATCCCTGAACAAAAGGGTAGTTTTTTACGTTTCTGTCAGATCTTAGGTCAACGCGTTGTCACGGAATTTAATTATCGTTATAGCGATGCTGATCCTGAAAATGCACGTATTTTTGTTGGTGTTCGTTTAAGCCAAGGACTTGCAGAGCGCAAAGAAATTTTGCGTGAACTTACGACTGCTGGTTATCAAGTGGCTGATTTGTCTGATGATGAAATGGCAAAACTTCATGTGCGTTATATGGTCGGTGGTCGTCCTAATAAACCGCTTAAAGAGCGTTTATTTAGTTTTGAGTTTCCTGAATCACCGGGCGCTTTAATGAAGTTTTTAAAAACATTAGGGACTTATTGGAATATCACGTTATTCCACTATCGTAGTCATGGTACCGATTATGGGCGTGTGCTGGTGGCATTTGAACTACCCGAAACAGAAGGACGTTTCGAGCGGCATTTAGATGCATTAGGCTATGAATATCATGATGAGACAGGAAATCCTTCTTTTCAGCTATTCCTGTCACCACAAACGGCAAACTTAGTCGTGGAGTAATCGCCAAAAAGCACTGATCACAGGCTCTTGAAGGCGTTTGTGTAATCCACAAACGCCTAATTCGAAAGGTTCTACCATTGAAATATTATCCAATGAAGAGATGCGATTACGAACGGGCTCAGGGCAGTTATCAACGACAACTTGTGGGATAAGTGCAATACCACAACCTAACGCAACCATTGAGACAATCGCTTCATGCCCTGAAACAGTCGCATAAATTAAAGGATTATGGATACGGTGGCGTTTAAACCATAACGCAATTCGTTGTCGCGATGGGCCATGTTCAGGAATGATAAATGGAATATTGAGCCAATCAGGTTTCTCTTGTGTTGCAAGATGGCGAACATTACACGGTAGTGCGGGCGCAATCAGTACTAATGGAATTTCGCCTATTTTTTCAAAACAGATATTTTCAGGAAGCTTTTCAGGTTTTCCTGCAATACCTAAATCAGCTTCATCAGATTGCACTTTATCGACCGCATCAGCCGCATCTCCTGTGGTGAGCTTTATTTCAACTAATGGATTTTCTGCACGAAAGCGGTCAAGAATAGGTGGCAAATGGCTGTAAGCCGCTGTTACAGAACAAAACAGACGCAGTTCGCCGGAAAGGCTGGGGCTATTTTGATTTAACGTGTGCTTAAGTTGCTTATATTGCAATAAGGTTTGTTGAGCATAGCGTTTTAGCTGTTCGCCCGCATCGGTGAGAGTCACCTGTCGGTTATCACGTAAAAACAGGGGATGGCCTAAGCTTTCTTCAAGACGTTGAATTTGACGAGAGAGCGTAGAAGGGCTGACGTGCATCGCTTGTGCGGTCTTGGTGAAGTGACAACTTTCAGCTAAATGCAGGAAGAGCTTGAGATCACGAATATCCATTGTCAGCCACCTTAGGCGATAAAAAAGAACGTTGCATTTTTTGCAACACTATCTTGTAAATATATCAATTTAAGCAATGGCTTTCATCCCATATAGTAAAGTCATGCAACACCTCACGGAGAGTGAGGACAATAATAGCAAACACATACACAACGATTTTGGAGTCTTCTATGACAAATTATTTTAATACATTGAATCTGCGTCAGCAGTTGTCGCAATTAGGTAAATGTCGCTTTATGTCACGTGAAGAATTTGCTGATGAAGCAAATTACCTGAAAGGCAAAAAAGTCGTTATTGTTGGTTGTGGCGCTCAAGGTCTTAACCAAGGTTTAAATATGCGTGATTCAGGTTTGAATATCGCGTATGCCTTACGCCAAGAAGCAATTGATGAAAAACGTGCATCATGGCGTCGTGCAACCGAAAACGGTTTTGAGGTTGGAACTTATGAAGCGTTGATCCCTCAAGCAGATTTAGTTGTTAACTTAACGCCAGACAAACAACACTCCGCTGTTGTTCAAGCTGTTCAACCATTGATGAAATCAGGTGCAGCATTAGGTTACTCTCATGGTTTTAATATCGTTGAAGTTGGCGAAAAAATTCGTGATGACATCACCGTTGTTATGGTTGCACCAAAATGTCCGGGTACCGAAGTTCGTGAAGAATATAAGCGTGGTTTTGGTGTTCCAACACTGATTGCAGTTCACCCTGAAAATGATGCAAAAGGCGAAGGTATGGCCATTGCGAAAGCATGGGCTGCTGCAACAGGTGGTCATCGTGCGGGTGTTTTAGAGTCATCTTTCGTTGCTGAAGTAAAATCAGACTTAATGGGTGAGCAAACTATTCTGTGCGGTATGTTACAAGCTGGCTCGCTGTTATGTTACGACAAGATGGTTGCTGATGGTGTTGAGCCAGGTTATGCAGGTAAGTTGCTCCAATTTGGTTGGGAAACGATTACAGAAGCACTGAAACAAGGTGGCATCACCTTGATGATGGACAGATTATCTAACCCTGCAAAAATGCGTGCTTATGCATTATCAGAGCAACTGAAAGAGATCATGGCTCCACTGTTTGCAAAACACATGGACGATATCATTTCAGGTAAATTCTCTGAAACAATGATGGCTGATTGGGCAAATGATGATAAAAACTTGCTGACATGGCGTGAAGAGACCGGAGCAAGCGCATTTGAAAATTATCCTGAATATGAGGGTAAAATCAGTGAGCAAGAGTACTTTGATCACGGTGTGTTAATGGTTGCAATGGTTAAAGCTGGCGTTGAATTAGCTTTTGATACCATGATTGAAGCAGGGATCTTTGCAGAGTCAGCTTATTATGAATCACTGCATGAGCTGCCATTAATCGCGAATACCATTGCTCGTAAGCGTTTATATGAAATGAACGTAGTTATTTCTGATACCGCAGAATATGGTAACTATTTGTTCTCATTTGCTGTTGTTCCTATGCTGAAAGAGTTTATGACAACATTGCAAGCTGGCGATTTAGCGAAGAAAGTTCAAGATAATGGAACAGATAACGCACAATTACGTGATATCAATGAAGCAATTCGTCAGCACCCAATTGAAACCGTAGGTAAAACGTTGCGTGGGTATATGACGGATATGAAGAAGATTGCTGTTGCCAACTAATTTTTCGTCGCTCTTTACGCGATAAGTGCGTTGGCTATACTCGGTTACCCAAGCCACATACCGACTGATTTTTCGTCGCTCTTTACGCGATAAGTGCGTTGGCTACACTCGGTTACCCAAGTCACATACTTATGTATGCTCCTTGGGATAACCTCTTTTGCCGCCTTCTTCTCACGCAAATAGCTTAGAAAAATAAGTGAAAAGTGAAGATTGAATTTTTTCGAAAACCGTATTTCTAAATGGAGTGCGGTTTTTTTTTATAGTGTGAAAAAATTGAAAGAGGGAATACTCAAGACTTTGATCGCTTTCTGCTACAATTATCCCCCGTTATATTCTTGGTTAATGAAGTTTGGAAAAAGTATGCGATTAAATCCTGGTCAACAAAAAGCAGTGGAATATGTGTCAGGCCCTTGTTTGGTCTTGGCAGGTGCGGGATCGGGTAAAACTCGGGTTATTACCAATAAAATTGCACACCTTATTCGTCAATGCCAATATCCAGCAAAGCAAATTGCGGCAGTGACGTTTACCAATAAAGCCGCGCGTGAAATGAAAGAGCGTGTGGCTCAGACCTTAGGTCGCCAAGAAGCGAAAGGATTAATGATCTCAACGTTCCATACATTGGGATTAGAAATTATTAAACGCGAATATAAAGCGTTAGGAATTAAAGCTAAATTTTCACTGTTTGATGATCAAGACCAATCTGCATTACTTAAAGAATTAACGGCTGATTTATTAGAAGAAGATAAAGATTTACTTTCTCAGTTAAAGAGCCAAATCTCTAACTGGAAAAATGACATGCTTACGCCAGAGCAAGCAATAGGAATGGCGAGATCGCAACAAGATCATACGTTTGCCGAATGCTTTCGACGTTACGAGCAACATCTGCGTAGTTGTAATGTGCTCGACTTTGATGACTTAATTAGCCGACCAACCTTGTTATTGCGCACAAATGAAGAAGTCAGAGAGCGCTGGCAAAGACGTATTCGCTATTTGCTGGTGGATGAATATCAAGATACTAATACAAGCCAATATGAATTGGTCAAATGGCTGGTTGGTGAAAGAGCTCGTTTTACGGTTGTAGGCGATGATGACCAATCAATCTATTCATGGCGTGGTGCTCGCCCTCAAAATTTAGTGCTATTACAAAAAGATTTTCCACAACTTAATGTGATTAAGCTTGAGCAAAATTATCGCTCTTCTGGGCGTATTCTAAAATCAGCGAATATCTTGATTGAAAATAATCCCCATGTTTTTGAAAAACGGTTATTTTCAGAATTAGGTTATGGTGATGAACTGCGGGTTTTAACGGCTAATAATGAAGAGCATGAAGCAGAGCGCGTTGCTGGCGAATTAATTGCTCATCATTTTATTAATAAAACCAATTATAAGGATTACGCGATCCTTTATCGTGGTAATCATCAGTCTCGTATTTTTGAAAAATACTTGATGCAAAATCGCATTCCTTATCGTATTTCGGGTGAAACCTCTTTTTTCTCACGTGAAGAGATAAAAGATATTCTTGCCTATTTGCGAGTGATTACTAATCCTGATGATGATGCGGCATTTTTACGTATCGTGAATAAACCTCGTCGTGAAATCGGGCCTATGACAATTCAAAAATTAGGTGAGTGGGCAAAAGTTCGAGATAAAAGTTTATACAATGCTTGTTTTGATTTGGGATTAGGTCAAACCTTAACAGGTCGAGGCTTAAATTCATTACAAGCATTCTCTCAATGGATGTCACGTATAGTGCAAAAATCAGAACGAGAGCCACTGTTAGCTGTACGTGATTTATTGCATGAAATGGATTATGAAAGTTGGTTATATGAAACCTCAAGTAGCGCAAAAGCTGCTGAAATGAGAATGAAAAATATTAATCAGCTGTTTTTATGGATGAGTGAGATGCTTGAAGGTGATGAATTACATGAACCTATGACGCTTTCTCAAGTCGTTAACCGCTTTACCTTGCGCGATATGATGGAGCGAGGAGAGACAGAAGAAGAGTTAGATCAAGTTCAGTTAATGACATTACATGCCTCTAAAGGTCTTGAGTTTCCTCATGTATTTTTAGTAGGAATGGAAGAGGGCATATTGCCACACCAAAGTAGTATTGATGAAGATAATGTAGAAGAAGAAAGACGTCTTGCTTATGTGGGAATTACTCGAGCACAAAAAACACTTACTTTTACGTTATGTAAAGAAAGGCGTCAATATGGCGAATTAATCAAACCTGATCCAAGCCGTTTTCTTTATGAATTGCCTCAAGATGATTTAAATTGGGATACTAATAAAAAGAAAGTGTTAAGTGCCGAAGAAAAACAAGAGAAAGGGCAAAAAGGTGTTGCGGGATTAAGGGCTATGCTGGCAAGACACAAACCTGAATAATATAAGACTTGGTTAATAAAATTAACCCCTTGGCATATTGATGTTCAAGGGGTTTTTATTTTTGTATAAGTAAAAAAATTAACTTATACGCGAGCTATTTTGTTCTTCAATCATTAAAGACCAATGGACATAGCTCTGAAGTTGGATCTCTTCTTGGAGATTTTCAGCCCGCAATGGATGCTCATTAAGCCATTGATATGGCAGCGTAATAATGAGTTTCTCATCTTCAGTGCGTAATCGTAAAGCAGGGAGGGTATCATCACGGCGACGGCTAGCAAAAATGATGGCTAATCGCAGTAAACGCACCAGTCGATTGGCTTGAGTTATCGGTAGTGCATTTTGATGATTAAGGGGTGCAAGATCGATGATCCCTGTTTGGTTTTTTAGCAAAGAAGCCAATAAACGTCGTTGCGCAGGTGTATATCCCGGTAAATCAAGATGAGAGATCAGATAGCTTGCATGTGAAGGCGCTTGACGGAAATCGACACTTAGTCCAATTTCATGTAATGCGCTGGCGCTGTTAAGCAATTCACGGCACCGATTATCTAACTGCCAACTTTTGCTGACTTGAATAAAAAAGTGTTCTGCAAGTTGTTGAACTCTGTGTGCTTGCTCAATATCAATCTGAAACCGACGTTGGACATTACGAAGAGTACGTTGGCGGATATCTTGCTCAATAGGAAGATGCAACATTCCATAGACTAAGCCTTCTCGTAATGCACCACCTGCTAAGATCATATTATCGATATGCAGTGTTTCAAATATGGCGATTAAGATAGCAAGCCCACTTGGAAACACTAAGGCTCGTTCAAAAGTAAGCCCTTCAATTTCCAGCTCTTCTAGTTTCCCACACTCAATGGCTTTGTGTTTGAGTCGCTCAAGCTTAGGTAAGGTGATTAATTCATCCATACCTTGGGCAATCATGATCTCTTGTAACGCTTGTACAGTACCAGAGGCACCTACACACACTTGCCAGCCTTGCTCAATTAATTTATCTGCCACTGGGGCGAGTATTGCTTTGGCTGCGTCTTGTGCTTTAGCAAAATTTTCTTGAGTTAAAGAGCGGTCAGTAAAATAGCGCTCTAACCAAGTTACACAGCCCATACTTAAGCTCATTAATTGCGTCGTTTTAGCGCCAGTACCTGTAACCAGTTCTGTGCTACCACCACCAATATCGACGACTAAACGTTGCTCTGCACCACCAGTGGTATGTGCAACGCCACGATAGATAAGGCGTGCTTCTTCCTCACCACTAATAACATGAACAGTATTGCCCAATATTTCAGACGCTTTTGCGACAAAAATATCTGCATTTTTAGCAATACGTAATGTGGCTGTTGCTACGACTCTGATTTGTTCAGCCGGAATATCACGTAGATATTCAGAAAAAAGTCGTAAACATTGCCAACCGCGTTCCATTGCCTGCTCTGACAATTCATTTTCACTGTTTAGGCCAGCAGCGAGTCGAACTTTACGTTTCACGCGGGAAAGGACTTGTATAGAGCCCGCGATTTCTCGAACGACTAACATATGAAAACTGTTAGAACCTAAATCAATAGCAGCATAAAGTGATGAGGATTTCAGCATAATTTATGGATGACTCGGGCGTTTATTTCGGTTGTTACGTTGAGTATTATTTCCTCTATTATTTCGCGCCGGCGCATTGTTGCGACGAGGCTGACCTTGGCGAGGACGGTGACGGCGTTTAGGCTCAGGAAGATCAGCTAATAACGCATCACTATTATATTTACTCACAGGAATAGCATGTTGAATATAGGTTTCAATTGCAGGTAAATTCAGTGCATATTCTTCACATGCAAGGCTGATTGAGTTACCACTATTTCCAGCGCGTCCTGTTCTACCAATACGGTGAACATAATCTTCACAATCATCAGGTAAATCATAGTTAAAAACATGTGTCACTGATGGAATATGAAGACCTCTAGCGGCAACGTCAGTAGCAACCAGAATATCAATATTACCTTGGGTAAAATCTTCTAAAATGCGTAGGCGTTTTTTCTGAGGAACATCACCGGTTAATAAACCAACGCGGTGTCCATCTGCAGCAAGGTGCGCCCAAATGTCGTCACAACGATGTTTTGTATTGGCGAAAATGATACAGCGATCTGGCCATTCTTCTTCAATTAATGTTTGAAGAAGACGCATTTTTTCTTCATTTGAAGGATAAAAGAGTTCTTCTTTTATGCTAAAACCTGTTTTTTGCTCAGGTTCTACTTCAACATACTCAGGGTTATTCATTTGCTCAAAAGCCAGTTCTCTTACGCGGTAAGAAAGCGTTGCAGAGAACAGCATATTCATACGCTCAGCCGCAATTGGCATACGACGGAAAATCCAACGAATATCTTTAATAAAGCCGAGATCGTACATTCTGTCAGCTTCATCAAGTACCACTACTTGGATTGCGCTAAGGTTAATATGACCTTGCTTAACATAGTCAATTAAACGACCTGTTGTGCCAATAACGATATCGACACCATTGCTTAATACTTTGAGTTGTTCGTCATAGCCGTCGCCACCGTAGGCGAGACCCATTTTAATCCCTGTGTTTTGCGCAAGCTCTTTAGCATCAGAATAAATCTGTACGGCTAATTCGCGTGTTGGCGCCATAATAAGTGCACGAGGTTGATTAGTTTCATGCCCTTCTTTAGCAGGGTGCGTTAAAAGATAATGAAACGTTGAAGTTAAAAACGCCAACGTTTTGCCTGTTCCTGTTTGGGCTTGCCCGGCAATGTCTTGACCTTTCACAGTGATAGGTAACGTCAATGCCTGAATTTGTGTACAATTAGAGAACCCTTTTTTCTCAAGGGCTTCTATCACTTTTGGATGCAAGGCGAAGTCGGAAAACTTCTTTTCTGTCAAATATGTTTTGCTCATAATGTAATAGAATATCAGTTATGGGTTGCATTACAAAAGTTTATCCGCTGAAATGCAGACAGACTTTTGTTATTTAATGTTACACTGGTACGGTCAATATTATTCTTTGGAGTAGAACAATGAGCGATAAAATCCTTCACTTATCTGACAGCAAATTCGATGCTGATGTATTAAATGCAACCGGCCCTGTGCTCGTTGATTTCTGGGCTGAATGGTGTGGCCCATGTAAAATGATTGCTCCTATTCTAGATGAAGTTGCAACAGAATACGCTGGTAAATTAACAGTTGCGAAGCTAAACATCGATCAAAACCCGCTGACAGCACCAAAATACGGTATTCGCGGCATTCCTACACTGATTTTATTCAAAAACGGTGCAGTTGCTGCAACTAAAGTAGGTGCATTGTCAAAAACTCAACTGAAAGAGTTTTTAGACGAAAATATCTAATTTGATTTAGATATCAAAAATAAAGTAGGACGTTTAGACCTTGTCAGTATTTCTGTTATTGACCGCTAGACGTCCGCTTCGAAGCATGATAAGTTAGCGCCACTTACTTACATAATATATCGGTTCTACTTGTCAATATGATTAGACACGATTAAATAAGTCTGAGATATTGAATATCAAGCGTACAAAGTAATAGAATTGAATAACATGATATGATATTTAATCTAATATGATATTTAATATAAGTAATCTGAATTCATCTAACCAGTCAAGTTGCCTTAGAATAATCTATAGTATTCAAAGGATATAAATTTTTCCAAAATATGTTCCTAACCCATAAGTTGAAAGTACACTCATGCATCGCGAAAATGAATGTCACTTCCCTGGGATAAAGCAGACTGGTCTAATAGTATTAACACTCTCTAACATTATCATTTTAGTTATACCCTTATGTTAGAAAGTTATAATCTGTAATTTTACACATGACGAAACTGACAGCGATTCGCTGTTATACTATTCACGTTCATAGTTCGAGAGTTACCCCGAGTTATTAAGAACCCACCATTATGAATCTTACCGAATTAAAAAATACGCCGGTATCAGAACTGATAGCACTTGGCGAAAATATGGGGCTAGAGAATCTGGCTCGAATGAGAAAGCAAGATATTATTTTCTCTATCTTGAAGCAACACGCGAAAAGTGGAGAAGATATTTTCGGTGACGGTGTGCTGGAAATATTGCAGGATGGCTTCGGCTTCCTACGTTCCGCAGACAGTTCCTACCTTGCTGGTCCCGATGATATCTACGTTTCTCCAAGTCAAATTCGCCGTTTTAACCTTCGCACTGGTGACACCATCGCAGGGAAAATTCGTCCTCCTAAAGAAGGTGAACGTTATTTTGCTCTCCTAAAAGTTAATGAAGTTAACTTTGATAAACCAGAAAATGCTCGCAGTAAAATCCTCTTTGAAAACTTAACACCTTTACATGCTAATAATCGTTTACGCATGGAACGTGGTAATGGTTCAACAGAAGACTTAACCGCGCGTGTTCTTGACTTAGCGGCACCAATTGGCCGTGGTCAACGTGGTCTTATCGTTGCTCCACCAAAAGCAGGTAAAACCATGTTGCTGCAAAACATTGCAGCAAATATTGCTCATAACTATCCAGATTGCGTATTAATGGTACTTCTGATTGATGAACGTCCAGAAGAAGTGACAGAAATGCAACGCTTAGTAAAAGGTGAAGTTATTGCTTCAACCTTTGATGAACCAGCTTCTCGTCACGTACAAGTTGCAGAAATGGTGATTGAAAAAGCGAAGCGTTTAGTTGAGCATAAAAAAGACGTTATCATCCTGTTAGACTCCATCACACGTTTAGCGCGTGCTTATAACACCGTTGTTCCTTCATCAGGTAAAGTGTTAACAGGTGGTGTGGATGCAAACGCATTACATCGTCCTAAACGTTTCTTTGGTGCGGCTCGTAATGTTGAAGAAGGTGGTAGCTTGACTATCATTGCAACAGCATTAGTCGATACGGGTTCTAAGATGGACGAAGTTATCTACGAAGAATTTAAGGGTACAGGTAATATGGAATTACACCTGTCTCGTAAAATTGCTGAAAAACGTGTTTTCCCTGCGATTGATTACAATCGTTCTGGTACACGTAAAGAAGAGTTACTGACGTCTCAAGATGAGCTACAAAAAATGTGGATCTTGCGTAAAATTATTCATCCAATGGGTGAAATTGACGCAATGGAATTCCTCATTAATAAGTTAGCAATGACTAAGACAAATGAAGAATTCTTCGACTTTATGAAACGTTCATAAAGTGTATTAACAAAGTGATTGAGCTGAGAATAGGATTAAAATATTAAAATAGTGTGCTCTGTTACAGAATAAGTAATATCACCTCAATTTATATGCTGTTAAGCTCGTTTACTTTGTAAGAATGACGATATGATGAAAACGCCACAATAGTTGTGGCGTTTTTTGTTTTTTTTATGGGTGTAATTTAATTTTAGATTGCAATATTTTAGCGAGATGTTGGTATATATATTGCATGTTTTAGTAATTGATAAAAATAGCGATGGCATCAATAAAAATAGTTAAGGAAAACTTATAATTGATGAAGGGTGGTGGGTTTTGAATAAACTCGTCGTGGTGAAGCTGGAAAAAAGAATAAAAACACATGGAAGCGTAAAATAACCAGCTATATTTATTATAGAGAACAGTACTGTGGATATACTAAAAATGAGCACAAGCGTTTTTTATGTGTTCTTATTTTCTTTCGCATTTTTATTCTTGGCTCGTAAAATTGCAAAGAAAATTGGACTCGTGGATAAACCGAATTATCGTAAGAAACATCATGGATTGATCCCTTTAGTTGGGGGAATATCAGTCTATTTTGGTATTGTTTTCGCATTTTATATTTCAGATATTTATATTCCTCATAAGGAATTGTATCTGGCATGTGCGGGGCTTCTTGTTTTTATCGGCGCATTAGATGATCGCTTCGATATTAGTGTCAAAATTAGAGCAACAATCCAAGCTTTTGTTGGGATCGTGATGATGGTGGGGGCGGGGTTAAAACTCGATACTCTGGGTCATGCTTTTGGTCCTTGGGAAATGCATTTAGGGCCTTTCGGCTATATTGTTACACTTTTCGCTGTTTGGGCAGCAATCAATGCCTTTAATATGGTTGATGGTATTGATGGGTTATTAGGTGGTCTTTCTTGTGTCTCTTTTGGCGCGCTTGGTATTTTATTATATCAAAGTGGTAATTCAGCTCTCGCATTCTGGTGCTTCTCATTTATCGCGGCAATTTTACCTTATATCCTTCTAAATTTAGGGGTCTGCGGTAAAAAATTCAAAGTCTTTATGGGAGATGCAGGAAGTACACTGATTGGATTTACTATTATTTGGCTATTGGTCGCATCAACACAAACTCAGCCTCGTCCTGTTAAAGCAGTAACTGCATTATGGATAATTGCTATTCCTCTTATGGATATGGTGGCAATTATGTACCGTCGTTTACGTAAAGGGATGAGCCCTTTCTCTCCAGACCGTCAACATATTCACCATTTGATCATGCGTGCAGGTTTTACTTCTCGCCAAGCCTTTATTTTAATTACTGCGGCCGCAGCGTTATTAGCAGCGATTGGTATTATCGGTCAAAACCTATCATTTGTCCCTGAATGGTTTATGTTGGCATTATTCTTGCTTGCATTTGTTATGTATGGTTATTGCATTAAACGCGCGTGGCGAGTCGCTCGTTTTATTAAACGACATAAGCGTCGCTTACGTAGAGCAACACAACAGCATTAATATAAGCAGAGGTTTTTTAACGTGATGAACTCGGAAAATAACGCCTCCCGACAGGGTGAACAGCCAGATAATGAACTCGACATTCGAGGTCTTTTTTGTGCACTTTGGTCAGGCAAAAGCTGGATTATAGGGTTCGCTCTGCTTTTTGCAGTGATTGCACTCGGTGCATCTTATTTGATGCAGCCTAAATGGAGTGCAATCGCAATGACAGAGAAACCAACGATTAATAACTTAGGCAGTTATTATTCGCAATCTCAGTTCTTGCGCAATCTTGATACACAGATTAATCCAGCAGCACAAACCTCAGCTTTAACTATTTCAGATGAAGCTTATCAAGAGTTTATTACTCAAATCGCAGCGTTTGATACACGTCGTGAGTTTTGGTTGCAAACGGATTATTTCAAGCAGCGCAAAGAGAGTGATGAACAGGCTAATGCTGCGTTATTGGATGAGTTAATTAACAATATTCAATTTACGCCTGCTGATGAGAAAAAATTAGTTAATGATCAACTGAAACTCATCGCGGAAACATCAAAAGAAGCGAGCCAATTATTAAATGAGTATATTGCTTTTGCTAATAAAAGAGCATCTACCCATCTTAATGATGAAGTGATAACAGCTTGGGCAACTAGAACTCAATCAATGAAAGCGCTAGTTAAACGTCAAGAAATGGCGGCTCAATCTGCGTATCAACGTCAAATTAACTTATTAGAGCAATCAATCAAAGTGGCTGAGAAACAAGGTATTTCTCAAAAACAAACATCGATTGCGATTGATGAGTTACCAGATTCTAAACTGTTTCTGTTAGGTGTTCCTCTGTTGCAATCACAGCTAGAAACTTTAGTCGCAACAGGTGCTGATTTTGATAGTGATTACGATCAAAATACGGCAATGTTAGCGACCCTTGCTGTGGGCGCAAAATTACAAGATAACTTCCAAACTTACCGCTTTCTACGTACCCCTGAAGATCCTGTGAAACGTGATAGTCCTCGCCGTGCCTTTATGATGGTACTTTGGGGCGCTATTGGTGTTTTAGCGGGTGCAGGTGTTGCATTAGTAAGACGCAGTTCATTAAAAAAATAATAATAATTAAATTTTGTCATTGATGACAATAACGAGACATCAGGTGTTTCGGCACCTGATGTACTGAGTATAAGGGCATATTGCTTTCCCAAAAATAAGCGATATAACAATGAAAAAAAGAGAGCCACTGTGAAAGTGTTGACTGTTTTTGGCACACGCCCTGAAGCGATAAAAATGGCACCTTTAGTGCACGCTTTAGCAAATGATGATTCGTTTGAAGCGAAGGTATGTGTTACGGCCCAACATCGAGAAATGCTTGATCAGGTATTAAATCTTTTTGAGATCAAACCAGATTACGATCTCAATATTATGAAACCAGGACAAGATTTAACGGATATTACCTGTCGTATTTTAGAAGGGTTAAAACCGGTATTAGCGTCATTTCAACCTGATGTTGTTTTGGTACATGGTGATACAACAACGACCATGGCAGCAAGTTTAGCCGCATTTTATCAACGAATTCCTGTTGGTCATGTGGAAGCTGGGTTACGTACTGGCAATCTTTATTCCCCTTGGCCTGAAGAGGCAAACCGTACTATTGCAGGGCATCTTGCAATGTATCATTTCGCACCAACAGAAACTGCAAAATTAAATTTGGTACGAGAAGCGGTTGCGGATAAAAATATTTTTGTCACAGGAAATACAGTAATTGATGCGTTGTTTTGGGTAAGTGACAGAGTGATGGGCAATCAAACACTCTTAAATGAGCTTGCTGTAAACTATCCATTTATTCAACCTGACAAGAAAATGATCTTGGTAACAGGACATCGTCGAGAAAGTTTTGGTGGTGGTTTTGAACGTATCTGCCAAGCTTTAGCTGAAATTGCATTAGCACATCCAGATGTAGAAGTTGTCTATCCTGTTCACTTAAATCCGAATGTGAGTGAACCAGTTCAACGTATCCTTCATGGTATTGATAATATTAAGTTAATACAGCCACAAGATTATCTCCCATTCGTTTATTTAATGAATCATGCTTACCTTATTTTGACCGATTCTGGTGGAATTCAAGAAGAAGCTCCTTCATTAGGTAAGCCAGTTCTTGTAATGAGAGACACAACGGAGCGCCCAGAAGCTGTTGAAGCGGGCTCTGTTCGCTTAGTGGGAACAGATACTAAACGTATTGTTAGCGAAGTAACCTCTTTATTGACAGACGAAAACGCGTATCACCAAATGAGTAAGGCGACAAACCCTTATGGTGATGGTCATGCCTGCCAACGTATTCTTGAAGCATTGAAAAAAAATCAGGTGACATTATGAGTTTTGAAACTATTTCTGTTATCGGCCTCGGCTACATTGGTTTACCTACTGCGGCAGCTTTTGCCTCTCGTAAAAAAAGCGTCATCGGTGTTGATGTTAATCAGCATGCCGTTGATACGATTAATAAAGGTCAAATTCACATTGTTGAGCCTGATCTTGATAAAGTCGTTAAACAAGCGGTTGAAGAGGGCCATTTAAAAGCCTATACCACGCCACAGCCAGCAGATGCTTACCTTATTGCTGTACCTACACCATTTAAAGGTGAGCATGAGCCTGATTTGGCTTATGTTGAAGCAGCCGCACGCTCTATCGCACCTGTATTGAAAAAAGGTGATCTTATTATTCTAGAATCAACCTCACCAGTTGGCTCTACTGAAAAAATGGCTGAGTGGTTAGCGGAAGCTCGTCCAGACTTAACATTCCCTCATCAACAAGGTGAAGATGCTGATATCGATGTGGCTTACTGCCCTGAGCGTGTATTACCGGGTCAAGTGATGATTGAACTTATCCGCAATGACCGTGTTGTGGGTGGTATGAATCGTAAATCATCAGAGCGTGCAAGCGAGTTATACAAAATTTTCCTTGAAGGTGAATGTGTTATCACTAATGCACGTACCGCGGAAATGTGTAAGCTGACTGAAAATAGCTTCCGTGATGTTAATATTGCGTTTGCGAATGAATTATCACTGATCTGTGCTGACCAAGATATTAATGTGTGGGAGCTAATTAGCTTGGCGAATCGCCATCCTCGCGTCAATATTTTACAGCCAGGTCCAGGTGTTGGTGGCCATTGTATCGCTGTTGACCCTTGGTTTATCGTGTCACAAAATCCAAAACAATCTCGTTTAATTCACACTGCGCGTTTGGTCAATGATGGCAAACCAGTGTGGGTTATCGATCAAGTTAAAGCCGCTGTTGCTGATTGTCTTACTGAAACAGGTAAACGCGCAAACGAAATTAAGATTGCCTGCTTTGGTTTAGCCTTTAAGCCTAATATCGATGACTTACGTGAAAGCCCAGCAATGAATATCACTAAACAAGTCGCTGACTGGCACAGTGGTACGACATTCGCAGTTGAACCTAATATTCATGAGTTACCAACAAAACTGAAAGGGATCACAGAATTAGTATCAACAGAACAAGCATTGAAAGACGCGGATATTGTCTTAATGTTAGTTGATCACCAACAGTTTAAAGCGATCCCTGGTAGTAAAGTCACTCAAAAATGGATTGTAGATACTAAAGGAGTATGGCGTTGAAACGCATTCTAGTTACAGGTGGAGCCGGTTTTATCGGCTCTGCTGTTGTTCGACATATTATTGATAACACCAATGACAGCGTTGTTGTGGTGGATAAACTGACTTATGCCGGTAATTTAGAGTCATTAGCAACTGTTGCTGACAGTGAACGCTATGCCTTTGAGCAAGTCGATATCTGTGATAGAGCTGAGCTTGATCGCTTATTTGCTCAATATCAACCCGATGTTGTTATGCACTTAGCAGCGGAAAGCCATGTTGACCGTTCTATCGATGGTCCTGCTGCATTTATTGAAACCAATATTGTGGGTACTTACACCTTATTGGAAGCGGCTCGCCACTTTTGGCAAGTTCTACCTGAAGAGAAGAAAACGGCATTTCGTTTCCACCATATCTCAACAGATGAAGTGTATGGCGATTTAGAAGGTACAGATGATTTCTTTACTGAAACTACGCCTTATGCACCAAGTAGCCCATATTCTGCGTCTAAAGCTTCAAGCGACCATTTAGTTCGTGCTTGGTTGCGTACTTACGGTTTACCAACTGTGATCACGAACTGCTCGAATAACTACGGCCCTTACCACTTTCCTGAAAAATTAATCCCATTAATTATCTTAAATGCGATTTCAGGAAAACCATTACCTGTTTATGGTAAAGGTGAACAGATCCGTGATTGGCTCTATGTTGAAGATCATGCTCGTGCTCTCTATTTAGTCGCAACAACAGCAACACCGGGTAAAACTTACAATATTGGTGGACACAATGAGCGCCGCAATATTGATGTTGTTAAAACGATTTGTGCGCTGTTAGAAGAGTTATATCCAGCAAAACCAGAAGGTGTTGCTCAGTATGTCGATCTCATCACTTATGTGAAAGATAGACCAGGTCATGATCTGCGCTATGCGATTGATGCAGCTAAAATTGAAGCTGAATTAGGCTGGAAACCAGAAGAGACATTTGAGTCTGGCATTCGTAAAACGGTTTTGTGGTATTTAAATAACGAAACTTGGTGGAAACGAGTATTAGATGGCTCTTATGCAGGTGAACGTCTAGGGCTTGGGAACTGATTAAGTAAAGAAGGATAAATGATGAAAGGTATTATTTTAGCGGGTGGTTCGGGTACACGACTGCATCCGATAACCAAAGGGGTATCGAAGCAGTTATTGCCTATCTATGATAAACCCATGATCTATTATCCGCTTTCAGTTCTGATGCTTGCTGGTATTCGAGATATTTTGATCATTACAACACCAGATGACATAACCTCATTTCAGCGCTTGCTGGGTGATGGTTCTGCGTTTGGTGTTCATCTTCAATATAAAATTCAGCCATCTCCTGATGGCTTAGCCCAAGCCTTTATTTTGGGTGAGGAATTTATTGGTGATGATCATTGCTGTTTAGTTTTAGGCGATAATATCTATTTTGGTCAAGGATTTAGTCCAAAACTGAAACAAGTTGCACAACGTGAACGCGGTGCAACAGTCTTTGGTTATCAAGTTATGGACCCTGAACGATTTGGTGTTGTTGAATTTGACGATGATTTTAAAGTGTTATCGATTGAAGAAAAGCCAGAACAACCTAAATCTAATTGGGCTGTCACGGGGCTGTATTTCTACGATAACCGAGTGGTTGATTTTGCCAAACGAGTCAAACCTTCGATTCGTGGTGAATTAGAAATTACGTCGATTAATCAGATGTATCTTGAATGTGGTGAGCTTAACGTTGAACTACTGGGGCGTGGTTTTGCGTGGTTAGATACCGGAACTCACGATAGTTTAATTGAAGCCAGTACCTTTGTTCAAACTGTTGAAAAACGCCAAGGATTTAAAGTGGCGTGCCTTGAAGAGATTGCTTGGCGTAATGGTTGGCTCAGTGATGACCAAGTAAGAGAAAGCGCAAAATCACTGTCTAAAACAGGTTATGGTCGCTATCTATTGGATTTATTACATGTCCGTCCTCGCCAATATTAATTATCTTGAGTGGGAAAGCGAGTATTTCTCCCTCAAAACAGGGCGTCTTGAGTTTGATACACAAGCGCCCGCATTAACAGACGAACAGCTTGATGCTTTTGCGGTGGTTCAAGCTAAAGTCGCATCTCATGAGCTTTCTCTCATCGATAAACTCAGCCAATTAGGTTTTCAATTTGCGGAAGGTGAAATTGATTTTAAACTTTCAATTGGCACAGAAAATGCTTGTAAGAAAACGACTGAATATTGTTTTAGAAAAGCCAATGAAGATGATATCGATTTATTGATGGCAACGGCTTCAGAGGCTTTTGTACAAAGTCGTTTTAGAACACCTTGGTATCAAGAAGGTGATAGCAGTCGTTTTTATGCGTTATGGGTTAAAAAAGCGGTGTTAGGCACATTCGATGATATCTGTTTACTGACTTATGATACTGAAAATAATGTAAGTGGTTTTGTCACTTTACGCCGTCTATCTGAAAGTGAAGCAAGAGTGGGATTACTAGCGGTAATGCCCAACAGAATAGGACAAGGCATTGGTAAACAACTGATGTCGGCCGCGAAGCTTTGGTGTCAACAACAAGGTATTTCCACCTTATATGTTGCAACACAGATCAGCAATATTGCTGCTTCGCGTTTATACACACACAGTGGGGGCTTAATAGAGAGCACCACTTATTGGTTATACAGGGGATAATATGATTCCGTTTAATAAACCACCGGTTGTCGGCACAGAATTAGAATATATGAAACAAGCTATGGAAAGTGGCAAGCTCTGTGGTGATGGCAATTTCACAAAGAAATGTGAAAAGTGGTTAGAAGAACAATTTCATTGTCATAAAACGCTGTTAACACCATCTTGTACAGCATCGCTTGAAATGGCTGCTATCTTATTAGATATCAAGCCTGGCGATGAAGTCATTATGCCAAGTTTTACCTTTGTTTCGACCTCTAATGCGTTTGTATTACGTGGCGCAACGATTGTTTTTGTTGATATTCGTCCAGATACTATGAATATTGATGAAACAAAAATTGAAGCGGCTATTACAGAGAAAACTCGCGCTATTGTTCCCGTTCATTATGCAGGTGTTGCGTGTGAAATGGACACGATTATGGCGATTGCGAAAAAACATAATCTGTTTGTTATCGAAGATGCCGCACAAGGTGTCATGTCAACTTACAAGGGTAAGGCTCTTGGCACGATTGGTCATATTGGTTGCTATAGCTTCCATGAAACTAAAAACTACTCATCAGGCGGTGAGGGTGGTGCAACGTTAATTAACGATCCTGATTTAATCAATCGCGCGGAAGTTATCCGTGAAAAAGGTACCAATCGTAGTCAATTTTTCCGTGGTCAGGTAGATAAATATACTTGGCGTGATATTGGTTCTAGCTACTTAATGTCAGACTTACAAGCGGCTTATTTATGGGCTCAACTTGAAGAAGCTGAAAAAATTAATGAGCGCCGTTTAGCATTTTGGCAGATTTACTATGATGCATTGACTCCATTAGCGGAAAAAGGCTTATTAGCGCTTCCAATCGTTCCTGAAGGCTTAGAACACAATGCGCATATGTTCTATATCAAACTGAAAGATATCGAGCAACGTACCGCGTTTAATGACTACATGAAAGAACATGGCGTTTTAACAGTATTCCACTATGTGTCATTACATACCAGCCCAGCAGGAATGAAGTTTGGTCGCTTTGATGGTGAAGATATTTTCACAACGCAAGAAAGTGAGCGTTTAGTGCGTTTACCTATGTTCTACAACATGACAGAAGAAGAGCAACAAACTGTTATTGGCCATATTCGCGACTTCTTTGCTTAATTATGTCGTTAGCCAAAGCATCAGTTTGGACAGCCGGATCAACCCTGATAAAAATCGGGGCTGGTCTGCTTGTCGTCAAGTTACTTGCAGTCTCTTTTGGGCCAACAGGTGTTGGGTTAGCAGGTAACTTTCGTCAATTAATCACCGTGCTAGGTGTCTTATCTGGTGCGGGTATTTTTAATGGTGTGACGAAATTAATCGCACAATATCAAGATGATGATATTCAACGCAAAAAAGTGTTGGGTACTTCATCATCCATGATTTTGCTGTTTTCCACACTATTAGCTATTTTATTTCTTCTTTTTTCTGCTCCCATTAGCCAAGTGTTATTTGGTGATGATTATCATCAATATCAGGATATTGTAAGAGCCGTTGCTTTTATTCAAATGGGGATAGCATATAGCAACTATTTTCTTGCCATCTTAAAAGGTTATCGTGATGCGGCAGGTAATGCCTTATCAGTGATTGCCGGTAGCATTATTGGTGTTATCGCTTATTATTTGTGCTATTTATTTGCGGGTTATCACGGTGCATTAATTGGGCTTGCATTAGTACCTGCACTTATTTTATTTCCTGCTACATTTTTAGTAGCAAGGCGTAAACGCTTCGCTTTAAGCGAACTGAAACCTCATTGGGATAAGGCGATAGCCAGTCATCTTGGTAAGTTTACCATTATGGCGATACTAACATCGATTACATTACCCGTTGCTTATATCATGATGCGTAACTTACTTGCTGAGCACTATAGCTGGGAAGATGTAGGGATTTGGCAAGGAGTGACCAGTATTTCAGATGCTTATTTGCAATTTATTACCGCATCTTTTTCTGTTTATTTATTGCCAACACTCTCTCGATTAACGCAAAAGAGTGATATTACCAAAGAGATCGTTAAGTCACTGAAGTTTGTATTACCTGCAGTAGCTGCTGCGAGTTTTATGGTGTGGTTATTACGTGATTTTGCGATTTGGTTACTGTTTTCAGATAAATTTGTCGCTATGCGTGATTTATTTGCATGGCAACTTGTTGGTGATGTTTTAAAAGTAGGCGCTTATGTCTTTGGTTATTTGGTCATCGCAAAAGCGGCACTACGTTTTTATATCCTTACAGAAGTAAGCCAGTTTGCCTTATTAACGCTATTTTCGCGTTGGCTTATTCCTGAGCATGGCGCACTAGGTGCCACTCAAGCCTATATGGCAACATATATTATTTACTTCCTTCTCTGTAGTTCTGTTTTCGTGATTTATTGCAGGCGCAAATGACAACTTTGATTTACGTACTAGGTTCAGACATTGTGCATCATAACAACACAATGTTACGGTTTTTTAACGACCACCTCGTGACCGAGGCGGGGTTAACGTATAAACCTCGTTTTATCGTTGCCAGTAAAAATACTTCACTGCAAGAAAGCTACCCAGCTTTAGATATTGAGTGTTTAGCTGATAAAAAGCAGGTTGCACAGAGAGTGGTTACATTGGCAAAAGCCGATACTCACCAACGATTCCTTTTTTTAGGTCAGTTTAATGCGCCTATTTGGCTGGCATTATTGACTGGAAAGATTAAACGTCATCAATTTTGGTGGCATATCTGGGGTGCTGATTTATATCAGGATTCTAAACAGCTAAAATTTAGACTTTTTTATCTTCTTCGTAAACTTGCTCAAAAGCGTGTAGGGCGAGTATTTGGTACACGAGGTGATCTGAATTACTTCGCACAATTTAACGTTAATATTCCAGCTAGTTTGCTCTATTTTCCAACAAGAATGGACCCTGCACTTACAGTGACAGAGAAAGCGCCCATTGATGAACAACAACTGACTATTATTGTTGGGAATTCAGGAGATAGATCGAATCGCCATATTGAAGCTTTACAGGCAATTGCTGAGCAATACGGGACGCGTGCAAAAGTGATTATTCCAATGGGATATCCTGAAAATAATCACGTTTATATTGATGAAGTTACCCAAGCGGCTAATCAGTTACTTCCCTATAATCAGGTTGAAATATTACGTGACAAATTGGCATTTGACGATTATCTCGCGTTATTGAAAACATGCGATTTAGGTTATTTTATTTTCCACCGTCAACAAGGTATCGGCACGCTTTGTCTGCTTATTCAATTTGCTATCCCTTTTGTTATTAGTCGTCAAAATCCATTTTGGCAGGACTTAACTGAGCAAAGTGTTCCTGTTTTTTTCTCAGGGGACAAATTAGATGTTGCGCTGATTGAAGAGGCTAAGCGTCAATTGCTGATGCTTGATCGCCAAAATATTGCCTTCTTTGCGCCTAACTTCACGGATGGTTGGAAAGAGTTAATTGAGATGAGTACAGGAGAGCCGCAATGACATTGGCGGAACTGGGTGGCCTAGCACTTGTTTACTTTATCTCTTTAAGTTTTATTTTATTGCTGACTTATCAAGAGTTTCGTCGAGTTCGCTTTAATTTTAATGTTTTTTTCTCAATGCTCTATCTGCTGACTTTTTATTTTGGTTTCCCACTGACTTGTATGTTGGTATTCCAATTTGATGTCGCAGTTGTACCCGTTGATTCGTTATTATACGCGCTATTAGCCTCTACCAGCTTCTATGCTATTTATTATGTAACTTATAAGGTAAGACTGAGAAAATCGGTTGACGGCCCTTCTAGGTCGCTATTTACGATGAATAGAGTAGAAACCAACCTTACTTGGATTTTATTGGCATTAATTGCGTTTGTAACGGTGGGAATTTTCTTTCTGCAAAATGGCTTTTTACTCTTTAAGCTCAAAACGTATAGCCAAATTTTTTCAAGCCAAGTGTCAGGTGTTGCGCTTAAGCGCTTTTTCTATTTCTTTATCCCAGCAATGCTGGTGGTTTATTTCTTAAAACCCACTCAACAACGCTGGATTTTCTTCCTTTGTGCAACAGTGGGTTTTGGGATCTTAACTTATATTATCGTGGGTGGAACCCGCGCTAATATCATTATCGCTTTTGCGCTGTTTTTGTTTATCGGTATTGTTCGAGGCTGGATAACCTTGTGGATGCTGGTTGCCGCTGGAGTGATGAGTATTGTTGGAATGTTCTGGTTGGCATTAAAACGCTATGGCCTTGATGTGAGCGGTGCCGAGGCATTCTATACTTTCTTGTACCTCACTCGTGATACGTTTTCTCCTTGGGAAAACCTAGCTTTGTTACTTAATAATTATGACAAGATTGAGTTCCAAGGACTTGCACCGATAATTCGTGATTTTTATGTCTTTATTCCTTCTTGGGTATGGCCAGAACGCCCAGATGTAGTGCTGAATTCAGCAAACTATTTCACATGGGAAGTACTTAATTACCATGCAGGTCTTGCCATTTCACCAACCTTAATTGGCTCTCTGGTTGTGATGGGGGGCGTAGCCTTCATCCCATTGGGCGCGATTGTTGTAGGGCTGATTATTAAGTGGTTTGATTGGCTATATCAACAAGGGCTCAATGAAAGCAATCGTTATAAATCAGCTATTTTGCAAGCTTTCTGCTTTGGGGCTATTTTTAATATGATTGTTTTGGCACGAGAAGGTGTTGATTCTTTCGTTTCTCGTGTTGTGTTTTTCTGTTTGATTTTTGGTTTATGTTTGGTGGTTGCCAAACTGCTTTATTGGTTATTTGAAAGCGCGGGATTAGTGCGTAATTACGTGACTCGTCAAATACAAAGTGAACCTCGTTGTTTAGAGAAAAAGGAAAAGTAATGGGACCCAATTCAATTCCGAAGTATTCAATCCGCGGACATAATATCTGGGGATTTCGCGATATGGCTCATTTTCTGGATTATCTCTATGAAGGAGCACAAATAAAAAGTGGCTCTCTGATTGCCATTAATGCAGAAAAAATTCTCACAGCAGAAACAGACTCTGCACTTAATGAGCTACTCAACGAAGCAGATTATCTTTATGCAGACGGTATTAGCGTTGTGCGGGGTATTCGTCGTAAATACCCTGATGCAAATGTTTCTCGTATTGCAGGTGCTGATTTATGGGAAGCGTTAATGGAAAGAGCGGGCAAAGAGGGAACACCAGTTTTTCTTGTCGGTGGTAAGCCTGAAATTCTTTCTCAAACCGAAGATAAGCTTAAAGCACAGTGGAATGTAAATATTGTAGGTAGTCAGAACGGTTACTTTACACCACAAGATAGAGAGGCGTTATTTGAGCGTATAAAGGCCTCTGGTGCGAAGATAGTGACTATTGCGATGGGATCACCTAAGCAAGAGTTGTTTATTCGTGCATGTCGTGAAATTTACCCTGATGCTTTATACATGGGCGTTGGTGGAACTTATGACGTGTTTACAGGCCATGTGAAAAGAGCACCGAAAGCATGGCAAAATCTTGGGTTAGAGTGGTTATATCGTTTGTTATCACAACCAAGCCGAATTAAGCGTCAATTTAAGCTGTTAAAATTCGTTGGGTATTACTATTCCAATAAGTTGTAATAGGGATCGCGTCTTTTTTTGTTAGATGTGACTGATTAAATAATTTATTCCTGCTTTTATCTAGCTTCTTGATTGTTTGATTATTATACTAATGGGGCGTTTAGCGTGTTAAAACGCTCCATTTATCGACGAAATGCACAAACTATCGTCAAACAAACTTTTTTTTTCAAAAAGCACTAGACAGACAGAGCGTAAATCCGTACTATCCTTTCCCGCAACGGCGTGAAGCGCCCGTAGCTCAGCTGGATAGAGCGCTGCCCTCCGGAGGCAGAGGTCTCAGGTTCGAATCCTGTCGGGCGCGCCATTAAAGCGTGCTAAGAGTTACGGTGAAGAACGTTGTTGTAAGAAGTAATAAGATAGCTGTTATGGTGGCTATAGCTCAGTTGGTAGAGCCCTGGATTGTGATTCCAGTTGTCGTGGGTTCGAGTCCCATTAGCCACCCCATCTTATCTTAGTTATTGTTTATGCGAGGGTGGCGGAATTGGTAGACGCGCTAGCTTCAGGTGTTAGTGTTCTAACGGACGTGGGGGTTCAAGTCCCCCCCTTCGCACCAATAAACAAGATAAGAGCAGTGATGCAGACGGCGAGTAGCGCAGCCTGGTAGCGCAACTGGTTTGGGACCAGTGGGTCGGAGGTTCGAATCCTCTCTCGCCGACCAATAAGAAAAAGCCTCGATTATGTCGAGGCTTTTTCGTATCTACGATTTGCCTTTTTAAAAACCGCAACACCATTTCTACTTCTACTTCTACTTCTACTTCTACTTCTACTTCTACTTCTACTTCTACTTCTACTTCTACTTCTACTTCTACTTCTACTTCTACTTCTACTTCTACTTCTATAATCGTTACTCTTTTCATATTTTTTATTTTTGATTATGTGTTCCAGATAAGAAAGCTAAAATGACGTTTTTAACAAGAATGCCGTCCTTGTCACTTAAAGGTTATTAATAATTTAATTTATTGCCGAATTTTAATTTTCATAAAAAGATAGGTAAAATACATAAAATAATTAGTTATAATTATATGAAATATAAGCCTTTTATTTTATCTGTCGGTAAATGCCAACACTTGCTATTTTTAATGTCTCCAATAAGAGACATTTAATGCATTGATTTTAAATGACTAAATAGTTAGTGTGTTTTTCTTGTCGTGAAAAAGAGACGTATATCAGACCCTATATTTTCTTTTCTATTTAGCAATAGCATGGTGAAAGCATAGGTCATAGCTTTTTTATCATTGAAAATGAGTGAAGCCGGAAAGGAAAACCAAAATTCAATAAGTTACCTTATACTTTTTAGATAAAGGGGATGTTCTTAATAAAAAATGAAAAATTGGCATGCTTAATGCAATATCTATCTTGTAGATGCTCATTCCACTCCTTATGACAGCGTATGGCTTCATAAACCTAGGAATGATGCAGAGCCGATTATTCGGTGCCTACGTCCACGTTAACGATGAACATCATTCATCATCAACAGGACGAAACGTTGAGTGAGGCACCATCCGTCTGTAGACCTGATTGTATATTTATGCGCCTGTATAGTTTTATACAGGCGTTTTTTTATATATCAACCACACATCCATTTTGTATTCATCGCATTATCACGCTATTATCCAGCGCAAGGGTAGATTGGAGATAGCATCATTATGATAAATAAACAAAAAGCATATCTTGCACAAGAAAAACTCTTTCTTATAGAGAAGTTTGGCCCATTATTATTCTTTTTGATCCCTCTTATCATGCTCATTATTGGTGGTAAATCATGGGCTAAATATGTGGCTTTTCTTTGTCAGGGGATCGCACTGATTTATATCGTTGTGTTTTATCAGGCGAGAAAACATTACCTGTCATTTAAGCAAGAAAATGAGAAGGGAATACCTACTCGCTTTTATCGTATTGCTTGGGTGTATGTATTTTTGACTTTATGTGTAGAAGTGGTGTTGTTATTTCAACATGGCTTTTAAATCAAATAAAAAAACCCTCAATAATAAAGAGGGTTTTTAAATCAGTTGATCAAACAATTTATGATCACGTTTTTATCGAATGAGCTCACTTGCTTTTTTTAGGCTCTTCAAAAATGACAGAGTCTTTTTTCAGTGTCATTAATAAAGCATCTTTACGCACTTTCGCCGACTCTTCAGATTTTTTCTGTTTATCTAATGCATCAGCAAGCCATGCAAAGTCATGAACATCAGGACGCTGTTTTAACGCATTACGGAAAGCCTCTTCAGCTTGAGCCCATTGCCCTTGTTGCATTGCAATCTGACCTAATGTGCTATTGAGTAATGGCGTTGGCCCATGTTGTTTAATTAATGAATTGAGCACTTTCAAAATAACATTGGCATCTGTATTTTTTAAACGAGGTAATAGTAAGATCAATCGTTCATCATACTGACGTTTAACGCCGTCTAAGATGATCGTTTGAGCAGTATCTGGATCGTTACACTCAATAAGATGTTCTGCTAAAACGACACGCAATGCATTATCGTGATGAACTTTACGCGGCTGCGCTTTCCACCAATTTTTCAGTCCATCGCAGCCATTTTCGGACATTTTCTGTCCCATAATACCGATATAGGCTTTTTGGCGTAATTGCGCTAGTTCATCATCCGTATGTAATGCAATTTTTTGCATAGAAGGAATGATATCAAGCAATGCTTGCCAAGCTGCTGTTCGTGTATAAGCAACTTCTGCAAGACGTAATACTTCTGGATGGCGTGGTGCTTGATTTAATAATTCATCAACCCCTGTACGCGCTGCGTGATTTTCGTTTTGCGCTAATAAAATACGCACTCGTGTGATATCAACAGGAAGCTGATTGGTATCGGCAAGCTCAGCTGCACGCTCAAGGTGTTGCTGAACTCGGAACTCATCACCACGTTGTTGTGCGGCTTCTGCGGCTAATAGGTAGTTTACAACAGGTTGTTCTGCATAATCCGCATTACGGCTCATCAGTTTTTCAACTTCTTTAAAATCACCTTCCGCTAATTTCATTAATGCCATGCTGGTTTGTTTGCGTGCACGATTACGTTTACGGAAAGAAAACCAACTATATGCTTTTGAGCCTGTACCAATAAAACGGCGATAACTCCAACCAATGAGTAACAGTGCCAATTGCAGTAAAACAAACATAATGACAAGGCTGGTCACACTGGTTTCAATATCCCAATCATCAGTTTGTATAAGCACATAACCTTGATGGCCTGCTAAGAGTGGGCCAAAAATGATGCCAGCAATAAGCACCACAAAAAGGAGCAGTATTTTTAACATAAGCTTATTCTCCTTGTTGTGTCACTGGTGTATCAGTCGTTGCGCTATCAGCTGCGGCATCTTGTACGCTTTCTGATGCACTATCAGCCTCTACAGGTTGAGCATCTTGGGCTTCAACAGCTTGCGCTTCAGCCATTTGTGGTTCTGCATACTCATTTTGTGCCAGTAGATTGCGGATTTGCTTTTCTACGCGTTTTTCTAGCAGTGTCGGGCTCTTCAATTCCGATGGCATTGCAAGCGTAATAGGTTGTTTCTCTAATTCAGATACCGTATCTAAAAATGCGGTTGTACTTGGATCAGATGTATCAAAATAAGCTCGTACCCAAGTGGATACCGCTTCCAGAGATTGCTGATAAGTTTCAGTTTGGTGACGAGGTACGGCTTGAGATGCAATTAATAAACGTGAACGGATATTTTCACGTAAATAGACATCTTGGTTAGGTGCTAATAAAGGAACGGCTGCGGTATCACGACGGCGAATGGTAATAAAATCATCCATAAAGCTTTTCCAGCTCTTACTTAGATTTTGTTTCCAATCAGAAAGTGAACCTGAAATGGTTTCGTCGTTTTTATCCATCGGTGAGCCGTTACGCTCTAAACCTGCTAAACGGAGATTATCAATCTGATTCGCTAACTGGTTTAATTGTAAGATGATGCCATCATTATCAATTTTGGTGAGCGCGGCTAAACTGCTGATATCTTCATTAATAGCACGACGGATCTCAAGTAAACTCGGATCGTTCATTTCTGCTAAGCTACTGTCGGCACCTTTCAGTAAACTTACAGCGGTCACAACATCTTGATCATTCCATAACTTACGGCCAGCCATTTTCACCATAAAATCGGCTTGAGCTAATAACCAGCTTTTAACGTCTGCACTGGAAATAGCGGCAAATCGTGTTTGTAGATCTTGAATTTGACGCTCTGTTGTTTGGCGCTCGTTTTGTAATTTATCGATAGTCTGTTTTTGTGAGTTAAACATGCTATCAATATTGTCAAAGCGTTGTTGATAAGTATTTTGAAGTTGTTGTAATTGGGCAAGCTCAGATTTGAGTGATTGATTTTCTACACTCAGCTTTGAAGCTTGTTGATTGGTGTAATAATAAAGGCTACCACCGATTGCTAAAATAACAAGGATAGCAACAGCACTTCCAATTAGACCTGAGCGCTTGTTATTAACAGGTTTGACTTCCTGATAGCGGACATTCTCATCAGCTTTAGCTGCATCTTTTGGCAAGTCATTATCATTCGTATTTTTCTGTTCCGTCATATCGGCGTCTCATTTAGGTTCTATATTAATGCATGAAATAAAGCATCATTATTGGCACTTTCAGCAACGGTGACGGTTTCCCACCCTAATGTTTTTGCTATTGTTGCTAATCGTTCACTGACCACAAGTAAATGGCAGTTTAACAGCCATGCTTTTTTAGATTCAGCGACCAGATCAAAGAGTTGTTGTAACATTTCACCGCTAGTGACAACAAGCGTATCAACCTGTGCTTTTTCCCATTGAAGCGCAAAGTCTTCAGGGGAATAATTAATAAATAGGCGTTGGTAACATTCGCATTCATCAACGATCGCGCCTCGTTGACTCAATGTTGTTGCGAGTAAGTCACGACCACCGTTACCTCTAAGCAGTAATATTCGTTTGTTTTTCACCTGATTAAGTGCAGGAAGTTCAAGAAGATCTTCACTGGTTTCTCCTTGCTCAGGGTAGCAAATTGGAAGACTGCTTAAATGTTGGAAATCTTTCGCTGTGCTTTGACCTATTCCATAATAGGATAGCGTATCTGGCCATGATTGTTGTAATTGATTTAGCTGCCAGTTTGCGTATGACACCGCATTTTTGGAAAGTAAAAATACACAATCACCCGCCCTTAATTCTTTTAGTTTAGCATCTAATAAAGGAAGTTCACGACCTGCGGTGATCTCGATTAAAGGTGCTTGAAAGGCTGTTTTCCCTGCATCTATTAAGCGCTGAGTTAATGCCTCTCCTGCTGGATTGGGGCGAGTGACTAAAATACTCATGCAGGTGTGTTGCCTTGATACACGGCGGTTAAAATAGCTCGCGCACCTTTATCTAAAAGCTCTTCAGCCAATGAGATCCCCGCAGTTTCTGCATCTTCTGGAGTCACTAAACGTTCGCCACGTAAAATAGTTTCACCATCAGGAGAACCGACTAAAGCACGTAACCAAATTTTGTCTTCTTGCCAAATGGCATAACTTCCAATAGGAACTTGGCAACCGCCTTCAAGACGAGTATTCATTGCACGTTCTGCTTTAACGCAAATTGCGGTGCGAGTGTGATTGAGCGCATCTAATAGCTGGCGAGTTTCATTGTCATCTAAGCGGCACTCAATTCCAACAGCCCCTTGTCCAACCGCGGGTAAGGATTGCTCAGCAGATAATGGTGTGCGAATGCGTTCGTTAAGACCTAGGCGCTTTAAGCCAGCAACGGCAAGAATAATGGCATCGTAATCGCCATTATCTAATTTTCCTAAGCGAGTACCTACATTACCTCGTAAATCACGAATAATTAGGTCTGGACGCTGCGCTTTTAATTGGCATTGGCGGCGTAAACTGGATGTACCTACAATGCTACCTGCTGGCAGTTCTTCTAAAGAATCATAATGATTAGAGACAAAAGCATCACGAGGATCTTCGCGTTCACAAATAGTAACTAACCCTAAACCTTCTGGGAAATCAATAGGAACATCTTTCATTGAGTGAACGGCAATATCTGCACGTGATTCAAGTAGAGCAAGTTCTAACTCTTTTACGAATAGCCCTTTGCCGCCTACTTTAGCTAAAGGTGTATCTAGAATGATGTCACCTTTAGTGACCATCGGTACTAATTCGACGACTAAACCTGGATGAGTAAGTTGTAGTTGTTCTTTCACATAAAGTGCCTGCCACATAGCAAGGGGGCTTTGGCGGGTAGCAATACGGATGGTACTTTTTGACATAATAGTATTATCTCTTCCGAGCGATTAGCGGTATTTTTGTTTAGAAATAAGGCATTGTTTTAACACTTTAAGGCTCAATTTTCCAGTTAAGGCGTTTTGTGTCGTGATTACAATGAAAGAAATGAGGTCATCATCGAAAAAGAAAAAAAGAAAAAGGAAATAGAAAATAAGTAAATTATTAATGAATGCTATTGAGTTTAGTTATTTTTAGAATTTTATTCTTCTTATATCTATATAAAAAGTGTGGTTATTTACAAAAATAAAACATTAAGTCAATTTCATTAACATCCAGTAAGTGGAAGATGATGTAAATATCATATTTAATCTGAACATATTGATAAAACAACCATTATTTTAAATTCTCTTATCTTTCTTATTATTTTTTAATATATAAAAACACGATAAATTTTAACAAAATTATTATTAAATAAAAGAAGGAGAAATAATTAAAATAAAGAAAAGAATTTATTTTTGAATTAAATAAATAATTAATAAAAATTAAATATTATTTTAAATATTATTATCGAAATATTAAAAATAGAATTCTTATTTCTATCTGAAACATAAAAAATAATCAAAAAATATAAATAACCTAATATTATCAATCGGTTGCTGTTGTTTTTTGCTTTTTTATCTATTTTTTATGTTTTGTCAAAATTTATTTTCAGTTTCATCATCAAGTAAACAGGGGTTTTTGTGGGGTAAAGGGAGGATTGAGAGATTTTTTTTATCATTTTTTTTATGAGAAAAATAACGTATCTTTATGATTATAATGATATTTATTTGGTGGCTTTACACGATTAAGCGCTTAAATATCACTTTTAGATCTTGGTGCTATATTTTGAGTTCCTCTTTACGCCTTGAGCTCAAGGTGTTAAATTGATCACGTTTCCAAGATTTTGTTAGTAAAGTTTTATCTATTAATATTACCTAACTCAACCTCGGTCACTTATAAACTCAGATTCTACTATCTTCTTAGTATTGTTCAGGCGAAACTCTTGTATCTTTATATTGAAACACTGAAGCAACGGCTGGATGCGATTAATCAACTCAGACTGGAACGAGCATTTGCATCGATGTGTGATGTTTTTAAACAGGTCTATGGTTTAATTCCTGTTTTATTGCATTACCACCATCCTGAGTTGCCCGGCTACATACAAGGAAATGTTCCTCACGGCACATGTTTCTTTGAACCTGATGACATGCAACGTCAATGGGCGAATAAGCTGGTTAACGCATTATGTGATGAGCCAATGAATGGATACGCCAATGGAGAGCTGCCAATTACTGGCATCTATTCAATGGGGAGTACTTCTTCTATTGGTCAAAGTCACTGCTCTGATATTGATATTTGGGTCTGCCATCAATCATGGCTGGATCAAGATGAACGTGCACTTTTACAACGCAAATGCCAATTGATTGAACAATGGGCTGGCGAACTTGGTATTGATGTTACGTTTTTCTTAATTGATGAAAATAGATTTCGTCATCATGCAAGCGGTAGCTTAGGTGGAGAAGATTGTGGCTCTACCCAACATATTCTTTTACTTGATGAGTTTTATCGTACAGCAGTACGCCTAGCAGGTAAGCGCTTGCTATGGGCAATGGTGCCTATTGAAGAAGAGCATCATTATGACGAATATGTTAACTCCCTTTATGCTCAAGGTGTATTAACGCCAAATGAGTGGCTAGATCTAGGGGGATTAGGTGAACTTTCTGCTGAGGAGTACTTTGGCGCAAGTTTATGGCAACTCTATAAAAGTGTCGATTCACCTTATAAAGCGGTACTAAAAAGTATTTTATTAGAAGCCTATTCAGCGGACTACCCTAATGGGAAATTGCTGGCATTAGAAATGAAACAACATCTACACCGCGGCGAAATCGTCAATTACGGTTTAGATGCTTATTGTATGATGCTTGAGCGTGTCACTCGCTATTTGGTTTCTATCAATGATTTAACCCGCCTTGATCTTATCCGTCGCTGTTTCTACCTGAAAGTGTGTGAAAAATTATCTAATGAAAAAACACAAAATGAACCTGAAGGTTGGAGACGACAAGTCTTATCGCAACTAGTCACTCAATGGCAATGGGATAATGAGCGCTTAACGATACTCGATACACGTGATAGTTGGAAAATCGAGCGAGTGCGCGATGCACACAATGAATTATTAGATACGATGATGCAAAGTTATCGTAATCTTATTCGTTTTGCGCGTCGTAATAACTTAAGTGTTAGTGCAAGCCCGCAAGATATAGGTGTCTTAACTCGCAAACTTTATGCTGCGTTTGAGGCATTGCCAGGTAAAGTCACACTGGTTAATCCACAGATATCACCTGATTTATCAGAATCAAATTTAACCTTTATCTATGTACCACAAGGCCGAGCAAATCGTAGCGGATGGTATTTATATAATCGTGCCCCTGATTTTGAAAATATCGTTGGGCATCAACCATTAGAATATAACCGCTATTTAAATAAATTAGTGGCATGGTCTTACTTTAATGGGTTGTTAACGAAAGAGTCTCGAGTTTATATTCATCAAGGAGAATCCTCTTGTGATGAAATTAAACTGCATGAATTAGTTAGGGATATGTCGAGCCATTTCCCAATTCGTTTACCTGCACCAACCCCGAAAGCACTGTATAGCCCTTGTGAAATTCGACATCTCGCAATTATTGTTAATTTGGAAACTGATCCAACAGAGAGTTTTTCTGATCAAGTGGTTCACTTTGATTTTAGAAAATTGGATGTCTTTAGTTTCGGTGAAAAAGAGCAGTGTCTTATTGGTAGCATTGATTTGTTGTATCGTAACTCTTGGAATGAGGTTAGAACCCTTCATTTCAGTGGCACGCAATCTATGTTGGAATCGCTAAAAACGATTTTAGGTAAAATGCACCAGGATGCAGCTCCACCTGCTTCTGTTGAAGTATTTTGTTATAGCCAACATTTGCGTGGTTTAATTCGTACTCGTGTTCAGCAGTTAGTCTCAGAATGTATTGAATTACGTTTATCCACAAATCGTTTGGAACCGGGCCGTTTTAAAGCTTTACGCATTGCTGGGCAAACGTGGGGATTGTTCTTTGAACGCCTCAATGTGTCGGTACAAAAATTAGAAAATGCGATCGAATTTTATGGTGCAATTTCATATAACAAACTTCATGGGTTGCCGGTAAAATTAGATAAAGATGCCCGCTATTTACCTGCGGTGATCGATGGTTTTGCTTGCGAAGGGATTATTCAATTCTTCTTTGAAACCACAGAAGATAATAATGTCTTTAATATCTATATCTTAGATGAAGCAAATCGCGTTGAAATTTATTCCCACTGTGAGGGAAGTAAAGAAGAGTTAGTGAAAGATGTTAGCCGTTTCTACTCTTCATCTCATGACCGATTCACATACGGCTCAAGCTTTATTAATTTTAATCTGCCGCAGTTTTATCAAATTGTGAAAGTGGAAGGATCAACGCAAGTGTTACCTTTTGCTGGCGGGTCCTTTGGTAAATTATCCGATCTGGGAAGTAAAGAAGCTCAACCTGAGATGAATGTTGTTGCCCACGGATTTACAGATTATAAAGCAGTGCAACACTCTTAATTGAGTACAAGCCAATTAATACAAATGGGAGCCTTGATAGCTCCCATTATTGTAGTTAACGGTTGTAGCTAACTGCGCTTCTTAGAAAGAAAACACTTCCCCACTTTGTTCTGTTATCGCTTGTGCTAGCATGGTTAAAAATTCACCGCCACTTCTATCACAAATCCATTGTTCATCTTTCCAATCAAAGTGATAGCCACCAGAGCGTGTTGCTAACCAAACTTGATGAAACGCTTCCTGACGATTAATAATAATTTTACTATTATTTTCAAAGGTTAATGTCATTACACCGCCATTAATTTCACAATCAATATCTGCGTCACCTTCATAATTATCAATAGTTTGTTCTATTTCTGACAAGAGTTCGTCAGCTAATTGGTGAAATTCACTGTCGTTCATCTTCATTTCCTATTTGCTTTTCGAGATCTAACTGCGATTATAGAGGATATTAACCAAATAAATGACAGGCAGATTTCGAATGAAAACGTATTTACGTTGCACTCTTGCTATAATAACACTGATTTCTCTTTCTGGTTGTGGCTTGAAAGGCCCTCTTTATTTCCCTCCTGAAGATACTCAGGCAAAAATGACACAGTCATCCCAGCCAACCCAGCAAGTTGAGAGCGCCTCAACTCAGACCAATTAGTCAATCTTAGAGACGGTAACTTCGTTTCAGGCAGGGGCAAGATGCAATTTTCAAAAATGCATGGTCTTGGTAACGACTTTATGGTGGTCGATGCTGTGACTCAAAATGTTTATTTTTCACCAGAATTAATATGTCGATTAGCGGATCGTCATACTGGTGTTGGGTTTGATCAATTATTGGTGGTTGAAGCACCTTATGATCCCGAACTCGACTTCCATTATCGTATTTTTAATGCAGATGGAAGTGAGGTTACGCAGTGTGGTAATGGTGCTCGTTGCTTTGCTCGATTTGTGAGATTAAAAGGTCTTACAAACAAAAGAGAGATAAAAGTCAGTACACAGTCTGGCAGAATGACCTTGCATGTTATGGATAATGACGATGTGTGCGTCAATATGGGTGAACCTGAATTTGAACCTCAAAAAGTCCCTTTCCGTGCACAAAAGGCAGAAAAAACCTATATTATCAGGGCAATGGAGCGCACTGTATTATGCGGTGTGGTTTCAATGGGAAATCCTCATTGCGTTATTCAGGTTGAAGACATTAAAACAGCAGAAGTTGAGTTGTTAGGGCCTGTGTTAGAGCAACACGAACGTTTCCCTGAACGTGCTAATATTGGTTTTATGCAAATCGTAGACAGAAATAATCTTCATTTGCGGGTGTTTGAACGTGGTGCCGGCGAAACGAAGGCCTGTGGTAGCGGAGCTTGTGCAGCTGTCGCAATTGGTATTTCACAAGGTTTATTAGATAAACGAGTGAAAGTCACCTTACCGGGTGGATCGTTGCTAATTGAATGGAAAGGAGAGGGTAACTCTCTTTATATGACTGGGCCTGCGACACATATTTATGATGGGATCATTCAGTTATAATATTATTTTTTGAGAGGCTATCTGTATGACGGATAAAAATGAGCAGTTCTGTTGCCCTGAAACAAACGAACTTAATGATCAACAAGTGATCCGTTACCTCAGGGAGCATCCTGGCTTTTTTATCCGTAATGCAAGTTATATTGAGCAAATGCAAGTTCCTCATCCCGTCAGAGGAACCGTTTCTTTAGTCGAATGGATAATGTCGCGCCAGCGTAACCGCATCCATTACCTTGAAGAAGATATGCGTTTGTTGATAGAACAAGCCTCCGAAAATGAAGCACTGTTCAGCCAACTCTTATTATTAATTTCTGAATTATCCAACAGTGCTTCTCTTCACGAAATGCTAGAACGCTTAAACCTTTGGGCTAAGGGATTAGGACTTTATTCAGTTCAATTACGCCTATTTACCGATCGCTGGCAATTACAGCCACCTCTAGATGCACAAGATCTCCCCTTATCTCGCCAAGCGTTTGAACATTTTCGTATTCAGCGTATGGGCGATGATAATCACTATTTAGGTACGTTAAATGGACAAGAGATCATGCTATTGATGCCTAATGTACGACGCTCAGGTTCCGTTGCGCTCTCATTGCTAGGGCATTATGGTGACTTGGGGGTGATTATTTTTAATAGCCGAGATAACCAACATTTTCAGGAAGGAATGGGAACAGTGATGCTTGATAAGCTCGCCCATATTTTACCAGAATTGTTACTTCGTTGGATTGCAAGGCAATGAATCAACCAATAGATATTCCAGAAACACTCACCATCGCTATTGAGCAATTCCTGCGTTATATCCAAGTTGAACGCCGATTAAGTCCTGTCACAGTAGAAAACTATCATCGCCAACTGACCGCATTAGCACAAATGATGGTGGCAATGAAAATCACACAATGGGCATCACTTGAAAGCCAACATGTACGTATGTTACTAGCGAAAAGTCATCGTAGTGGGTTACAACCGACTAGCCTTGCTTTGCGCTTTTCGGCATTACGGAGCTTTCTTGATTGGCAAGTAGCACAGGGAATGTTAGAGGTTAATCCAGCAAAAGGTATTCGCACGCCTAAATCTGGTCGTCATCTTCCTAAAAATATGGATGTCGATGAAGTTAGCCAATTGATGAATATCGACTTAAAAGATCCCCTTTCTGTTAGAGATAGAACCATGCTGGAAGTGATGTATGGTGCAGGATTGCGTCTATCAGAATTGACTAACTTAAACATGAGCGATATCGACATAAATGAAGGTGAAGTTCGTGTTTTAGGTAAAGGAAGTAAAGAGCGAAAAGTGCCGTTAGGAAGAAAAGCAATAGAGTGGTTACAAAATTGGTTTCCGATGCGAGAGCTCTATGCACCTGAGGATAAAGCTGTCTTTATCTCAACCCAAAGCGGTAAGCGCTTATCTGTGCGAAGTGTACAAAAACGGTTTGAACTTTGGGGTATTAAACAAGGACTAAGTAGCCATGTGAATCCTCATAAATTACGCCACTCCTTTGCCACGCATTTATTGGAATCGAGTGGTGATTTACGTGCTGTACAAGAGTTATTAGGGCACGCTAATTTATCGACCACGCAAGTCTATACCCACTTAGATTTTCAGCATTTAGCGAAAGTCTATGATGCTGCTCATCCGAGAGCTAAGAGAGAAAAATCATAATGCGCTTTTACAGAACTCTGACGCCAATTGCTGCGATGACTTTTGATTTAGACGACACGTTGTATGACAATGTGCCAGTGATGGACAGAACTGAAAAAGAGACGCTGGATTTTATTCGTCAATATGATCTGCGTTTTAATCATTTCACAGAAAAAGATGTGAATGCCTATAAAAAGCCACTTATAGAAAATAATCCTGATATTTTTCATGATATTACGCAGTGGCGTTGGCTTGCAGCTAGAAATATGCTGTTAGATTACAACTACAGTGAAGCCAAAGCACAACAAGGTGCTGATGAAATTATGGCGCACTTTGCTTATTGGCGTAGTCGCATTAATGTGCCTAAAAATACCCACCAAGTTCTCACTGAATTGGCACAGAAAATTCCATTAATTGCGATTACAAATGGTAATGCAAACCCATTAAGTTGTGGTCTAGGGCAGTATTTTTCACATATTTTAAAAGCTGGCCCTGATGGTCGCTCTAAGCCCTATCCTGATATGTTTGATAAAGCCGCTTCACTGTTAAATCTTCCACATGAAAAAATCCTACATGTGGGTGATCACCTTGTAACAGATGTCGAAGGCGCCGTTAATAGTGGATTGCAAGCGTGCTGGATTAACCTTGATAACCGTAGTTTGTTTGAAGAAGGTGAAACCAGAGTAATGCCACATATTGAAATTACAGATTTAAGCAAACTGATAGAACTAGTTTAATGTGATATTCGGTAAGAATGGTACAGATACACGCGGCTAAAAAAGGCTTTATTTTGCATAGCGCGTGAATTCCTGTTAGTTTGTTGCTTACTCTCTATTTCTGTATATATCCACAGTATTTTCTTCACTAAATGATTGGTAATTATGGACGTCTCATATCTGCTAGAAGGCCTTAACGACAAACAGCGTGAAGCTGTAGCCGCACCTCGTATTAATATGCTGGTGTTAGCTGGTGCAGGCAGTGGTAAAACACGGGTACTGGTACATCGTATCGCTTGGTTATTATCTGTTGAACAAGCTTCTCCTTTTTCGATTATGGCTGTGACGTTTACCAATAAAGCCGCCGCAGAGATGCGCCATCGTATTGAAGACTTAATTGGTACAAGCCAAGGCGGTATGTGGATTGGCACTTTCCATAGCCTTGCTCATCGTTTATTACGCGCACACTATCTTGATGCGAATTTGCCACAAGACTTCCAAATTATTGACAGTGACGATCAATATCGCCTTATTCGTCGTATTGTTAAGTCAATGAATCTTGATGATAAACAATGGCCTGCACGTCAAGGCATGTGGTATATCAACGGTAAAAAAGATGAAGGTTTACGACCACAACATATTCAAACCTATGGTAATCCTGTTGAAACGACATGGTTGAAAGTATATCAGGCATATCAAGAAGCTTGTGATCGTGCAGGGCTGGTGGACTTTGCTGAGCTTTTATTACGCGCTCACGAACTTTGGCTTAATAAACCTCAAATTTTAGAGCATTACCAAAATCGCTTTACCAATATCTTGGTTGATGAATTCCAAGATACTAACCGCATTCAATATGCATGGATAAGAATGCTGGCAGGTCAAACGGGTAAAGTGATGATTGTTGGCGATGACGACCAATCTATTTATGGCTGGCGTGGTGCGCAAGTTGAGAATATTCAAAACTTCTTAAATGAGTTTCCTGGCGCAGAGACTATCCGATTAGAGCAAAATTATCGTTCTACAAGCAATATTCTAAAAGCTGCAAATGCGCTTATTGCCAATAACAGTGACAGGTTAGGTAAAAACTTGTGGACTGAAGGTGCAGAAGGCGAGCCTATTTCGCTGTATTGTGCTTTTAATGATTTAGATGAAGCGCGTTATGTTGTCGGCCGAATTAAGCGCTGGCAAGAAGAAGGCGGTGCGCTAACAGACTGTGCCATTCTTTATCGTAGCAATGCCCAATCTCGTATAATGGAAGAGGCGTTATTACAAGCGGCAATGCCATATCGAATCTATGGTGGTCAGCGTTTCTTCGAGCGTCAAGAAATTAAAGATGCACTCTCTTATATGCGATTAACGGCTAATCGCCACGATGATGCTTCTTTTGAACGTGTTGTGAATACACCAACACGGGGCATTGGTGATAGAACATTAGATATTGTTCGCCAAGTCGCGAGAGATAACCAAATTACCTTATGGGAAAGCGCATTACAGGTTATCGAACATAAAATGTTGGCGGGACGTGCAACCGCTGCAATTCAACGATTCTTAGAACTGATTGAAACACTCGCCTCTGAGACAGCAGATATGCCATTACATGTGCAAACAGACCGAATTATTCGTGATTCAGGTTTAAAAGCGATGTATGAGCAAGAAAAGGGTGAAAAAGCCCAAGCCCGTATTGAAAACTTAGAAGAGCTGGTCACTGCGACTCGTCAATTTAGTTATCAAGATGAAGACGAAGATTTAATGCCACTGCAAGCGTTTCTTTCGCATGCAGCATTAGAATCGGGCGAAAGCCAAGCAGATGCATATCAAGATGCCGTACAGTTAATGACACTTCACTCTGCTAAAGGGCTCGAATTTTCACAAGTCTTTATTGTGGGTGTCGAAGAAGGAATGTTCCCAAGTCAAATGTCGCTAGATGAAGGTGGACGTTTGGAAGAAGAGCGCCGCTTGGCTTATGTCGGTGTCACTCGAGCAATGAAAAAGTTAACACTCACTTACGCTGAAAATCGCCGTTTATATGGGAAAGAAGTCAGCCATCGACCTTCTCGTTTTATTGGTGAGTTACCTAAAGAGTGTGTCGAAGAAGTCCGTTTGCGCGCAACAGTTTCACGCCCTGTTAATCATAGCCGCTTAGGCACGCCGATTATCAGCAATGATAGTGGCTATTCACTTGGGCAACGTGTGAAGCACCCTAAATTTGGTGATGGCACCATTATTAATATTGAAGGTAGCGGTGAGCATTGCCGATTACAAATCGCCTTTAATGGTGAAGGGATCAAATGGCTGGTGGCAGCATTTGCTCGGTTGGAATAAGCCTCGATTTAGAGTGAATTCGCATTACCCCATATAAAAAAACACCCTTACTTATTTGGTAGATAAGTTGGGGTGTTTTTTTTAAGGGAAGTTCAAGTTGGTTACTTAATAATCTCGTTATCTATTCTTGCTTAATGGGATTAATTGATGAAACTCTCTAGTGTCTTCTTTCATACTTACTCTTTTATCGCACCTTGCTCGCGAACTTCGCCTGTCTCTTTTTCTAGTAATGAATTATTGATCGAAAATACTGAGGAAGTTCTTTGTGATATTTATCATCCCAGTGAACCCATCAATGAATTTGAAGAAGATTTGTATTGTAAGCTATTGAGACACCAGCGTGATTTTGTTCCTCGCATCAATCTCTATTACAGTATCGTGATTAACCATATTCAATTGATTCATAACGCAATATCAACGTTATTTAGGCATTCACATCGCTACGCAGAGGAGATATCAAAGAGTGCACATTTATTAAAGAAGAATAAGAAGAAAAAACTCTCTTCCGCTTTTATACAAATCAGCAATTTAGCGGAAGAGCGAGTTTTAGAGGATTAGCTGCGTCTTAAACGGCGTTGTGTATAAAGTGCATCAAGTGTAAAGAGGATCAGTGCAACCCAAATAAAGCCGAAGGTGACTAATCGTTCTGCATCAATTTGTTCGCCATATACCATTGTTGCAAGAATAAACATCAAAGTTGGGCCAATATATTGGAAAAAGCCCAAGGTGGATAAACGCAGATGGTGCGCCGCCTCTGTAAAGAGTAATAACGGTACTGTGGTAATAATACCGGCTGCAATTAACAAGGTATTTAATGACCAACTATTTTCAAGCATATTGCTAGTCGGTGAATGTGTGAAAAATAAGATATAAACTAATGCGACAGGGAATAGCCATAATGTTTCTACCAGCATGCCTGTTTGTGCATCAACACCCAATTTTTTACGCAGTAAGCCATAAAGGCCAAAGGTCACGGCGAGGCTTAATCCAATCACAGGTACTGAACCAAAGTGCCAGAGTTGAATAAATACACCAGTAAATGCTAAACCTACTGCTATCCATTGCATACGACGGAAACGCTCGCTTAAGAAAAGCATGCCAAACAGTACGTTAACCAGTGGGTTAATAAAGTAACCAAGGCTGGCTTCTAGCATATAGCCGTGGTTAACCGCCCATATATAGGTAAGCCAGTTAGTTGCGATAATGACGGCAGTCAGTGCTAAAAGAAGAATTTTTTTAGGTTGACGTATTAATTGGCGTAAATAAGGCCAATGACGACTAATTGTCATTAAAATCAACATAAAAAAGAACGACCATAAAATACGGTGCGTTAAGATCTCTTCTGCAGGCACTTCTTGAATGCTTTTAAAATAGACAGGGGCAATACCCCAGATCAAATAGGCGCCTAAGGCACATAAAACGCCTTTCATCGTGTTTTTCTGGCTCATGCTATCTCTGGAATTGATGGAAAGGAAAAGTGTGACGGGGTTATCATACCCAATGACATTATCTAATGTGTCATTAGGCATGCATTTTTACAAGTAATTAATACTAATCTAAGTATCATTGCACGCAATGAATTCTAACAAAGGCTTAACCTACAATATAGGTTGCTGTTCCACTGGCAATATGAACTTGTTTTTCATTATGTAATTCAACACGAGCAACAGACACTTTATTGCCACTGCGTAAAATATGGCTACTCGCTGTAAAACATTCCCCACGCCCTGGTCTTAAATAATCAACACGTAAGTCGATTGTGCCCATGTTAGCGAGTTTCTGTTCAAGTTGCTCTTGGGATATTGGTGCTAAACGTGTTAATGCGTTACCGACACAAACTAATCCCGCACTGACATCAAGTACAGAAGCAATGAGCCCGCCATGTAAGATACGTTGAGCAATATTACCGACCAGTTTATCTTGATACCGAAATTGAATTTCAGCGTAGTCTTGTTCAAAGCGAACTAGCTCTAAGCCGATTAATTGATTAAAGGGCATCTTATAAACAAAAACATGACCAATTAGTGTTTGAGCCTCTTCTAATGTTAACTGTTTTTCCATTTTTAGAACCCCTGATATCACGTCATTAAGTTAATACTATGTTAATAATACATGACAAAATCGTAATTGCACATTCGTGCTATAAATATAATGGTGTAAAAATATACGAGATTTAATGGCGATTACGTGTAAAATATGGACGCTAAAGTGTAATAAAGCACATATATAAGAACTAATTCTAAAGTAAGTACTAACTTCTATATTATTCAATAATGAAACAGGATAATTAACTATGCGTTACATCCGTTCTTTACTTGCGGTGGTTTTATTCTATCCAGCATGGGGATTTGCATCCGAAATACAAGCATCATCATCTCCTGCACCGCTTGTTCAGGGCAGTATCATTTCTGGTTTATTACAAGAATACGACTCACCTTTTGTTCTTTATCCTTATGAATCCAATTATATTATTTACACTGATACCTCTGATATGAATAAAGAGGCTATTCAAAGTTATGATTGGGGCAATAAGGCTAAAAAAGATGAGGTGAAATTCCAGCTTAGTTTGGCCTTCCCTTTATGGCGAGGTATTGCGGGTGAAAACTCTGTTTTAGCGGCATCTTATACCCAACGCTCTTGGTGGCAATTAAGTAATAAGAAAGAATCTGCCCCTTTCCGCGAGACAAACTATGAACCGCAACTTTTTCTAGGTTGGGCAACAGACTATAAATTTGCAGGTTGGACTCTTCGTGAAATAGAAACCGGCTTTAACCACGAATCGAATGGTCGTTCTGATCCAACATCTCGTAGCTGGAACCGTGCTTATGCGCGTTTTATGGTACAAAAAGGCAATTTACAGCTTGATCTAAAACCTTGGTATCGCTTTAGTGAAAGTGCTCAACGTGATGATAATCCAGAGATTAATCGCTATATGGGATATTACCGTTTAAAAGCGGGCTATCGATTAGGCGAAAGTGTGATCACTGCGACTGGGCGTTATAACTGGAACAGTGGTTATGGGGCGGCTGAATTAGGTTGGAGCTACCCAATTACTAAGCATGTGCGCTTTTATACCCAAGTATTTAGTGGTTATGGCGAATCAATGATTGATTATAACTTTCGTCAAACACGAGTCGGTGTTGGCGTGATGCTTAATGATATGCTGTAATTTTCCCCGTTCTGGGTTAGCATAGCGCTATAAATGATGATGGCACCTTCAACATTGGTGCCTTTTCTTTTACTCCTCATCATAGTTTTTATCAGCAGCTTTTCAGAGGAACGGTGTGTCCACAGCAGAAGTTCTTAATTCAATGCCATCAGCACAAGCTATTTTGCGAGAAACCTTTGGTTATCAGCAATTTCGCCCTGGTCAGCAAGAAATCATCCATACCATTACAACTGGAAGAGATTGTCTAGTTGTGATGCCGACAGGGGGTGGTAAATCCCTTTGTTATCAAATTCCCGCATTATTACTTGATGGGCTGACAGTGGTTGTTTCTCCACTCATCTCACTGATGAAAGATCAGGTTGATCAACTTTGCCTTCATGGTATTGAAGCTGCTTATTTAAATTCAACCCAAACGCGTGAAGAACAGTTTGATGTTCAAATGCGTTGTCAAAAGGGTGAAATAAAACTGCTGTATATTGCTCCTGAGCGTTTAATGATGGAGAGTTTTCTTCATCAGTTAGTGCAATGGAAACCCGCATTACTCGCTGTTGATGAAGCTCACTGTATTTCACAATGGGGGCATGATTTTCGTCCTGAATATCGTGGCATAGGGTTATTAAGACAATATCTTCCTGATGTTCCCATTATTGCTCTGACGGCAACGGCGGATAATACAACACGTTACGATATTATTAATCAGCTAGTGTTGCGTGATCCGTTAATTCATATCAGCAGTTTCGATAGACCGAATATCCGCTACACTTTAGTAGAGAAATACAAACCACTTGATCAGCTTTGGCTATTTATTCGTGGTCAGAAAGGAAAGTCAGGCATTATTTACTGTAATAGCCGCAGTAAAGTCGAAGAAACAGCAGAGCGTCTGAGTAAACGAGGATTAAGCATCGCGGGTTATCATGCCGGAATGGAAATTGCACAACGTGCGAAAGTACAAGAAGCTTTTCAGCGTGATGATTTACAAATTGTGGTTGCCACTGTCGCGTTTGGTATGGGAATAAACAAACCCAATGTCCGATTTGTCGTTCACTTTGATATTCCGCGAAATATTGAATCTTATTACCAAGAAACAGGGCGTGCTGGGCGAGATGGATTGCCCGCAGAAGCCGTATTATTTTACGATCCTGCCGATATGGCGTGGTTGCGTCGTTGTTTAGATGAAAAGCCAGAAAGCGACCAAAAAGCAATTGAAATGCATAAGCTTAATGCAATGGGAGCATTTGCTGAAGCTCAAACATGCCGACGCTTAGTGTTACTAAACTACTTCGATGAACATCGACAAAATGCTTGTGGTAACTGCGATATTTGCCTTGACCCTCCTAAGCAATATGATGGTTTAGTGGATGCGCAAAAGGCATTGTCTTGTATTTATCGTACTGGTCAGCACTTTGGTATTGGTTATATTGTTGAAATCTTAAGAGGCGCGAATAATCAGCGTATTCGAGATTCAGGACACGATACATTACCTGTTTATGGTATTGGTAAAGCGCAAAGTCATGAACATTGGGTGAGTGTTATTCGTCAGCTTATTCACTTAGGTATGGTGACTCAAAATATTGTTCATCGCTCTGCATTGCAACTGACAGAGATGGCAAGACCGATCTTACGTGGCGAAGTACCATTACAATTAGCCGTACCAAGATTATTAAGCCCGACAAAAAGCCGTAATCAACAAACAAAAAATGCCCATAGACAGTACGATAGAAAATTATTTGCGAAACTACGTAAATTACGTAAATCTATTGCTGATGAAGAAAATATTCCGCCATTTGTCGTCTTTAATGATGTCACATTAATTGAAATGGCAGAGCAGTGCCCCGTTTATCCAGATGAACTGTTATTAATAAACGGTGTTGGACAACGAAAACTAGAACGATTTGGACCCGCTTTTATGACTCTCATCCGTGACCATATTGAGGGCTTCGAATAACACCAATAAGGAGAGCCAATGACAACCACTCTGTTTAAATATTCGTGGTTATCGCGTGAAAAGCAGTTTTCTGCATTTACGAACGGCGTCTTATTGGATTTTTGGGGACTGCGTGAAGAGGGCGAATTTATTGGTGTTGATGGCGCAAAAATTCGCTATGTTCATTGGCGTTCACCATCGCACAATAAAGCACTGGTTATTGCTTCAGGCCGTAGTGAAAGCTATGTAAAGTACCCTGAAGTTGCATTCGATTTCTTTCACTCAGGCTATGATGTTTTTCTTCTCGACCATCGAGGACAAGGGCTTTCTGACAGACTATTAGAAGATACGCAAAAAGGGCATGTAGAGAAATTCAGTGATTATATTGATGATTTCTCGACGTTCGTTGATACGATAGTGTTGCCTTTTCAATACCAACATTATTTTGCGTTAGCTCACTCAATGGGCGGTGCTATCTTAGCGGGATATCTTCTAAAGCAAACTCATGTTTTTAAAGCTGCGGCATTAAGTGCGCCGATGTTTGGTATTAAATTACCCATACCTCGCTGGGTGGCTAATTTTTTAGTTAACCGAGCAGAACAAAGTCAATCTGAAAGGAATAACTACGCGGTATCCACAGGTAAATGGTTTCCACTGCCATTTATCCTTAATGTGTTAACACATAGCCATGAGCGATATCGTCGATATTTACGTTATTATGCTGATTTTCCAGAACTACGATTAGGCGGACCGACTTATCATTGGATGGGGGAAAGCCTAAAAATGGGAGATTGGTTAATTGAACATGCGGGAGAGATTAATACCCCTCTATTAGTGCTCGAAGCAGAGCATGATAAGGTGGTAGATAATCAAGAGCTAAGGGCTTTCTGTGAACGTTATAGTCAGTCCAGAACAAGAGAAGAAAAGCAAAAACTGCCACTGGTGATTGAGGGTGCGCATCATGAAATCTTGTTCGAAATAGATAAGCTACGCTCACAAGCATTAAATGAAATCTGTGAGTTTTATGATAAGCATTTATTTTAATCAGGAACGTGTATGTATTCGATAGTTGCTTCAGATCTGGATGGCACGCTGTTATCACCTAATCATGTATTAACTCCCTATACGCAAGAAACTCTGCACTTACTTATTAATAAAGGCGTGCATTTTGTATTCGCAACAGGTCGTCATCATGTTGATGTTGCTCAAATTCGTGATGGGTTAGGCATTAACGCTTATATGATAACGTCTAATGGTGCGCGAGTGCATAACACTCATGGCGACCTTATTTTTAGCCAAGATCTTGAGCCTGAAATTGCTTATGATTTGGCTCTTATGGTTTTTGATCACCCTGAAATTGAAACTAATATTTATGCTGGTGACTATTGGTATGTTAATAAAGAGATGCCAGGGGCTTGTGAGTTTTTTCGAGAATCAGACTTTGGCTATGAGTTATATTGTAAAACAGGATTTCCGACCACCAATGTTTGTAAGGTCTTTTTTACCTCTGATGATCATGAGCTATTACTGAAGCTAGAGAATGAAATCAATCAGCTCTGGGGTGATAAGGTTAATGTGAGTTTCTCACTGCGTAATTGCTTAGAAGTGATGGCAGGGGGCGTATCTAAAGGTGAGGCACTAGAGAGAGTGGCTGAACTGATGCAACACTCTGCAAAAGATGCTATCGCATTTGGTGATGGTATGAATGACAAAGAGATGCTACAGATGGCGGGTAAAGGCTGCATTATGGAAAATGCGCACCAGACATTAAAAGATCTGCTACCCAATATGGAAGTCATTGGTACCAACGCGGATGAAGCAGTTCCTCATTATTTACGTAAGCTATACCAAGTGTGATCCCAGCTAAAAGAAAAGGCGAACAATATATGTTGTTCGCCTTTTTGTATTTTTACATTAATTGAAGTAGAACTTATAACCCGCCCACTTCTCTTGGTGTTGCTCGCATTGAGCTACGAATTGTATTACCCATCATATCCACTCTTGCTTGGAATGGTGGGAACGGTAATGGGATACCATGTTCTGCAAAGGCTAAGAGAATATTTTGATGGATTTCGTGTCTTGCTGGCATTCTATGCCCCATTTCTGCGGCATAAACACGTAATTCGAAAATCTGAATACCTTGTTGTAAATCGACCAGATAAACTTCAGGTGCTGGGTTTTCTAAAATCATTGTAGAGCGTTTAGAGGCTTCTAATAACACATTCGTTACTTGCTCACTGTTGCAGTCTGCTGGCGCAGGGATAGTCATTACGATACGAGTGACGGAATCTGACAGTGACCAGTTAATAAATTGCTCTGTAATAAAAGCTTTATTCGGTACGATAATTTCTTTTCTATCCCAGTCGGTCAACGTAGTTGCCCGTGTGTTGATCTTAGAAATATTCCCCGTCAAATTACGAATGGTGACGGTATCGCCAATACGGATTGGTTTTTCAAATAAGATCATCAATCCTGAAATGATATTGGCAAAAATTTCTTGTAAACCAAAACCTAACCCGACACCCATTGCCGCTACTAGCCACTGTAATTTTGACCATTCAATCCCTAATAAAGAGAAGCCCACAATACTACCAATTAAAGTGATGGTGTATTTGGTCATGGTAGTAATGGCGTAACCTGTACCCGGTGTTAAATCAAGATGCTGTAAAATAGCCAGCTCAAGTAAAGCAGGGAGGTTTCGAACTAGTTGAGTTGTGATAATAATGACAAGGATAGCCACTAAAATAGAGCCCATCGTGATAGGTTGTACCGTGTTAACGCCATTTACCGATGAGGTGACATCCCAAAGTCGGATATTATCGACGAAAGAGAATGCGGTGTTTAATTCAGACCACAATAAGATCATCGAAACTAATGCAATCATCGTTAGAATTGAGCGAACTAAACCAATAGATTGCGCACTGATAGCATCAAGGTCTATTTCTTGCGCTTCAATTTCAAGTCCTACTGTGCTCTCACCACTGCTTCCGACAATCGTATTTTCATCTTCACCTTTTGCACGCTGAGCCAGAATTTCTGCACGTTTTTGTTTAGCACGTTCAAAGGCTAATTTCCGGCGCTGAATAAGCATCCATCGCTGAATAATGTGATAAATAATCAGTAGAGCAAACCAAATGGCGACAGACATTTCTAAACGACCAAGTAATACTATCGATGTAGAAAGATAACCTAACACTGCGGCTAAACCTGCAATAACTGGAGCAAGCAGTAAGAACCACCATAAAATGGTGTTGATCAGGTTATCGCCAGATCCATGCTTATCAAGATAAAGCGGGACGTGAGCTTTTTTAAGGCTAGACGTAATAAAGCTTAGGGCGATACAGAGTAATAAGAAACAGAAGCGACCGACTGTCGGCGCAAATTCTCTATCGCTATAATATTCAAAGGTAATTAATGACATCATTAGTGGAACGATGACAAAGATAGAAAGCTGGTAAAAGCGCATTGCTTTTTTAACACGGCTCTCTTTCCATTTAAATTGAGCTATAAACAGACCGTTATGACGTGCAAAGGTTGCACTGATCATAAATAACCACAGTACTGGTGCCGCGGCTGTTACTCCATATCCAATAGCTCCTGCCATTGGGTAACGCCATTCAACACTTTGTAAGCCATAACCTACGGCAGACCATAACAGAGGTAATGGTAACGCAATTAAAATAGACCAAAAGACTGTGCGTATCGTTAGTGAAAAGTGATCTTGTGTGACTTTACCAATACGGTTACTGACTCTTTCAAGAAATGCGTTGTAGTGTTTTCGAGTACGCAGGCTAAAACCCACAATTGATAAAGTGACAAATAGGAATAGGAACGTATCCTGATTTTTAAGCATGCTAACAGCAGCATGACCTAATTGTGAAAAGGTATCTAGCGAAAGCAGTCGAGTGATATCTTTGACTAATAAAACCGGATAATTAAATTTGATAGGGCTGATATCAGCAACCCAGAACATATAACGATTTGTTGCATCTTTTGTTTCTTTTAAAGCATCCGCTAATTGCGTTGTGGCAACTTTTAGTTTTGTTAATTCAAGAATTTGAGAATCATAACCAGATAGTAACGAATTCAATAATTCATGACGTGCTTGGATAAGAGAATCAAAAATATATTGCTGAGCTTCAGGCAATTTAGAGCCATCGGTAGTTTCTGGTGGCTGGATCTTACTTAAGTTTTCCAGCATATCCTCATAACCTAAACGCTCGACACGCAACTGAATAATATCTCTATCAAGCTCTTGTGAACGAGGCATTTCAGGCAAGCGGGAAAGTTGTGTTCTTAATGCTTCGCCTAATGCAGTAGAGCCACTTAACCACTGTGCTTGTTCTCGAATAGTGGTGAGTGTTTGACGAACTTGTTGTGTCTGCTGTGTGGTAATGCGCTGTTTTTCTGATAGCTCGCTCATTTCCTGAGTTTGTTTATTCAAGATCTGAGAGAGTTCACGGTTAGTTTGGATCTGCTTTGTTAGAAACTCAGGAAGCTCGCCACCTTTCTCCGCTAACATTTCTGTTTTTTCTAATGCGAGATCAGCGACTTCTTGGCGCTTTATATTTAATAAGCTGCGCAATTGTTGTAATTGTACATCAAGACGCTGATAGCGTTTTTTAAACAATTCTAAGCGAAGGCGAGCGATTTCTTGGCGGTTATTAGCTGAAAGCTGTGCCATTTCAAGCTCATTAACCATCGCTTTACGTGCGGTGACTTCTGCTTGTGTGAGCTTATTTTGTGCTTCTGTTAACGGTGTTGTTGATGCACTGGCAGCCGCGAGTCTTGCCGTTGCATCACTGAGTAAACGGCGTGCTTCAGAAAGCTGTTGGGGTAATAAATTTAAAGATTCGCTAATTTCGCGGCTTTTATCTTGTTCTTGTTGTTGAAGCCTTGCTTGTTCCATTAATTGGCTGCTGATTTGAATAATTTTCTGTTCTAAATCAGGAATGCTAATTTTTTCAGGAATAGTGGGAACAGCGTGGCTTTCCTCAAGAAGTTTGGTTCTTAGCTCTTGCGTAATTTGAGGGTAATCATCAATGGTTTTTTGATAGCTGTCTGCGTTTGTTTGCGCCTTTTCACCATCATTAATCCAGTTGATAGTCCCTTGTAGCGCCTGAACTGCCTCAATATCTTGAGGATTGGTGCTTCCTTCAAGTTGTTTAATATCTTGACGTAATTTCTCCACATCCGCTGATATTGCGGATGCGCTTAATGAAAACGTCAAAAAGAGCGAGAAGAAAAGACTGATTATCAGGCGCACAAAGTTACTCCGAATTACGTGTTATTCACTGATGGCATTATTGTCATTACCAGCGACATTGATGATGGAACCCAGTTGTTCCCCCATTAATGTAACGGAGCCATTCATAAGATCTTTATTCAATTGAACAGTATTTGCTGGGAAAAGGTTGATGACTGTTGAGCCTAACTTAAATCTGCCCATTTCTTCACCTTTTTTCAAGAATATCGCTCCTGCTTTATCCGCTTGAGGATATGTCCAACGTTTGATAATACCTTCACGAGGTGGTGTTACCATGCCACACCAAACTGTTTCAATACTACCAACAATCGTTGCACCAACTAGAATTTGTATCATTGGACCAAATTGAGTTTCAAAGAGGCAGATAATACGCTCATTACGTGCAAATAGATTAGGGACATTAGCCGCCGTTAATGGATTAACAGAGAAGAGATCGCCCGGAACATAAATCATCTCTTTTAATAAGCCATCGCAAGGCATATGAACACGGTGGTAATCACGAGGTGAAAGATATGTCGTAATAAACTGACCATTACGGAACTTATCTGCCAACATAAAATTACCAGCCAGTAATGCTTCAAGGGTGTAGTGATGCCCTTTGGCTTGCAAAATTTGGTCATCTTGAATTAGACCAAGTTGGCTTACTGCACCATCAGCAGGTAATGCAAGTGTGTCATCACCTTCAACGATAGGGCGAGCACCGTCTTTTAAAGTACGAATAAAAAAGTCATTGAATGTAGAATAAGCTTGGAATTGGCTGTCTTTCGCTTCATTCATATCAACTTTATAAGCTTTCGCAAAAGTTTTAATAACAAACTGGGTGATGGCACCCGCTTTTTTATTTGCGAACCAACCTGCTAACTGTGTTAGCCATAATTTAGGCAATAAATACTGTAGTTTAATTTTTAGCTTGTCCAAAATGGCAACCTCTGGGATTAAACGATAAAAAATAGACAAAAGGGGTCTATTGTACCCACCCTTAATAGGGTTGTCAGTGAATCAATTATTAAGAGTCTAAATTAATGTTCTTACGAACTTTCACCTGACTCATACTTTCTAAAATTCGATGGTAGTTTTCAAATCGCGTTTCTGCGATTTCGTTGTTTCTCACCGCTTCACTAATTAAGCAACCCGGATCGTCTAAGTGCTTACAATCACGGAATTTACAACCACCAAGGTATGGTCTGAATTCAACAAAACCTTTGGTGACTTGTTCTGGTGTTAAGTGCCATAAACCAAACTCACGCACACCCGGAGAGTCAATCACATCTCCGCCTTGTGGGAAATGGTAAAGCCGTGATGCGGTTGTGGTATGTTGACCTAAACCAGAGTTATCAGAGACCTGATTAACAACAATGCTTTCTTCCATTGGGGGTAACAGCGTGTTAAGTAAACTCGATTTACCAACACCAGATTGTCCAGCAAAAATAGAGATACGACCGATAAGCTCTTGAGTTAGTGCTTCTAACCCTTCTTTGGTATAGCTAGAAACTTCAAGGACGCGATAACCGATATCTTTATAAGTCTGCATCCATTCACTAACTGTCTTACGGCTTTCTTCATCTAACATATCGATTTTATTGAGCACAATGAGAGGCTCAACATTTAAGGTTTCACATGCTACAAGGTAACGATCGATAATATTTAAAGAAAGTTCAGGCAAAATAGCCGAAACGATAATAATTTGATCAATATTAGCGGCAATAGGCTTAATGCCATCATAATAGTCAGGACGAGTAAGCACAGAAGTTCGTTCGTGCACAGCTTCGACAATACCATTTACGCGGACATTTTCTTGTGTTTGTAGCGCAGGACGCCAAACAACTTTATCACCTGTTACCAGTGATGAAATTGTGCGTCGAATATTGCATCGTGTAATAGTGCCGTCAGCAGCTTCGATATCGGCATGTTGACCAAAACGGCTGATCACTAAACCTTCGGTCGCTTCGCCTAATTGCGTATCGTCTAATTCAACGTGGTTTTTTTTCTCTTTGCTCTGCAAACGCTTTTTATGATTTTCTTGTACTCGGCGTTGCTGGCCTTTAGATAATTTACGTTTTGTCACCGATCCTCACTTGTATTATTCGGTTAGATGTTCTTCTGTCGTGCTTATTGAGTAAACGCGCTATGATAAACGCTAAAATATCATGTCTCACACTTAGAAACAGCTAGGATATATTATGTCAAAAAGCGAGAATAATCTGATCTGGATAGATCTGGAAATGACCGGTCTTGATCCTGAATGTGACCGTATCATCGAAATTGCCACTATCGTGACAGATCCTCAACTTAATATTTTAGCCGAAGGCCCAGTAATTGCAGTACATCAATCAGATGAACAATTAAGTTTAATGGATGAATGGAATACACGCACCCACACAGGCAGTGGCTTAGTTGAGCGCGTAAAAGCCAGTTCATATGATGATAATTCAGCACAAAAAGCGACAATTGAATTCCTAGAAAAATGGGTACCAAAAGGTGTATCGCCTATCTGTGGTAATAGTGTGGGGCAAGATAGACGTTTTCTATACCGTTATATGCCAGAGCTAGAGCAATATTTTCACTACCGTTATCTTGATGTGAGCACATTAAAAGAATTAGCACGTCGTTGGAAACCTGAAATTTTAGAAGGTTTTGAGAAAAAGAATACGCATCAGGCATTGGATGATATTCGTGAATCTATTGCGGAGCTTGCTTATTATCGTAAAACCTTTATTAAAGAGTAAAAAGCGTGCATTGATGATTGATATTGCATCATTGTGATGATTTTATCGACATGTAATCAAAAAAACGTATTTTTTTGTTGATAAGGGCTTGCGGTTAAGCATTTTTCTCGTATAATGCGCTTCCCGTACCGATGAAGAATTTTGTTTGTACGGGTGTAAGAAAGACGCGGGAATAGCTCAGTTGGTAGAGCACAACCTTGCCAAGGTTGGGGTCGCGAGTTCGAGTCTCGTTTCCCGCTCCAATCTTTCTTAGACAGTTATAAGTAGTGTTATGCGACGCGGGAATAGCTCAGTTGGTAGAGCACAACCTTGCCAAGGTTGGGGTCGCGAGTTCGAGTCTCGTTTCCCGCTCCAAATCTTTCACTTATAATTGTCAAAACTTACCAAATGCGGGAATAGCTCAGTTGGTAGAGCACAACCTTGCCAAGGTTGGGGTCGCGAGTTCGAGTCTCGTTTCCCGCTCCAAGTTTTTTCTCTTCTGCTTTATCAAATCTCATTTTTTAATCCCCATAAAGAAAATTTTAAATTTTTTCTCTCGCTTTTTTAAATATCGACTACACTGTTTTAGGGTGCAAGTTAAGGGGTTTTACTTAATACGCGCAAAGAGAGTGTGTGGGATTTTTTACTCAAAAAAGAAAATGTCATTACTGCATGTAAGATCAAGCTATTTTTTTGTGATCTATCTTTGATCTTTGCTTGCATTTCTATTTTGACAGCACTAGAATGTGCGCCTTTCCTCATTTAGAGGGGAAACGAGAGGCAAGATCATTTTTTAGGTTTTAGGCCTTTATTCTGTTAAACATGCATTGAATAGTATTTTAGAAAAAGAAAAGGGTTTTTCAGGCTTTTCTTTAAAAAAACGTGATATATATTCTACTATTCTTAAAATCTTCCCAAATCGATTTATCCACAGTGAGATGCTAATAACCACCGCATCTAAGCACTATTTATTTTTTTACTGCACAGAGTTATCCACAAGCACGTATCATTAAGTGATAAGGATATTATTCTCTTCAATAAATTGATTGGATTTTATATCTAATTGATAACTAAGTTTATTTTAATTTTTTTAAATTTTGGGTCTTAGTTCGCTTGAATTTTTTGTTCATGTTGATAGGCAAGGGGTTTTTATTTTATTCACAGAGGAAATTAATGGTTACTCGTAATGCGTTTATTCTGTTAAAAATTAAGCGTCACGAGGTAAGCCTTTAGTTATCGCCCTTACTAAGCGTTTTTGTTGTGAAGTCTGTATTTTTACTTCTTTTTCATTTCTCTTTGCTGTCTGTTGTGCAATCGCCCAGTTTAAATGTTCATCTAAAACATCACTCAATCCAAAGCGTTCTTGCAAGGCAAGTATAATTTTATCTTGATAAGGTGCATTTCCTAACGCCACACTAATATTTCTAAGCCAACGTAAATAGCCAATACGACGGATCGGTGATCCCTCTGTAATACGCAGAAATTTATCTTCATTCCATTGAAAAAGATCGAGTAATTCTGGGGTATGAAGTGCTCTTCTCGGAGAGAAATCTTCTTCGTCAGTCAGTGATGAAAAACGATTCCAAGGGCAGATAAGCTGGCAATCATCACAGCCATAAATGCGATTACCCATTAGAGGGCGAAATTCTTCAGGAATAGCACCATCGAGCTCGATAGTGAGATAAGAAATGCAGCGACGGGCATCAATAGTATAAGGTTCAACAATGGCACCTGTCGGGCAGGTTGTCATACAGGCGACACATTTACCACATTGCTCTTCAACTGGGCTATCCGTAGGTAATGGCAAATCAATCAGAAGTTCACCAAGGAAAAACCAAGAGCCAGCTTGATTATTAATAACAAGTGAGTGTTTACCAACCCAACCAAGTCCTGCCTTAACGGCTAATGGTCTCTCCATAATAGGTGCGGAATCAACGAAAGGACGAAAGTTGACTACCCCTTGATATTCGAATTGCTGACAATATTGTGAAATTCTTTCGCCGAGTTTTTTAAGACGTTGTCTTAATACTTTGTGATAATCCCGACCAAGCGCATAACGGCTGATATAGCCTTGCTCTGGATTATTTAAAGTTCGTGCAAAAGCTGCATCCGTAGGGAGATAATTCATTCTCACACTGATAACACGTAATGTACCCGGAACCAGTTCATGAGGTCTGGCTCGTGTCATTCCATACTTTTCCATCCATGCCATTTCACCGTGATATTGCTTATCTAGCCACGCTTGCAGGCGAGGTTCTTCAAGTGATAAGTCAGTATCACATATTCCTGTTTGTTGAAAACCTAGCTCAGAACCCCATAATTTAATGTTTTGAGCGAGAAGATTAAGATCGAGTGATGACATGAATAAACCGAATCAATAGGTAAGAGGTGAGTCCTAAGAGCGCGCAGTGTATCATAGTGAGGCAGTAGGAAAAATCCTCGTAATAAATAGATTTATGGTATGGTTATTTGATAGTGATTCCGATAACTATTTGCCTTAAGAAAACATATAAAGCTTAGTATTGGATGTTCTCCAACGATCTCTCTTTATTAAGCCGTTATAACTTAACAATAGATTATATTAAATATGAAAGAATGGGTTGTTACATTAGAAGATGAAGCGGCGACAGTTAAACTCGGGCGTACTGTTGCAATGGCGACTAATCATAGCGGATTGATCATTTATTTATATGGCGATCTTGGTGCTGGAAAAACAACCTTTAGCCGAGGCTTTTTGCAAGCGCTTGGTCATCAAGGGCATGTTAAAAGCCCAACATATACATTAGTTGAGCCCTATATGCTTTCGCCAAATCCTGTTTATCATTTTGATCTTTATCGTTTAGCTTCTGCTGAAGAGCTAGAATTTATGGGAATACGCGACTATTTTGAGCAAGACGCGTTATGCCTTATTGAATGGCCATCGCAAGGCGAAGGTTTTTTACCTAACGCGGATTTAGAACTTCATTTAAGCTACGAAGATGAAGGTCGAAAAGCGCGTTTTGTTGCCCTTTCACAAAGAGGGAATACTGTTTTATCCCGTATTCAGTCTGCATAAAGGAATATTGATTATGTCGAGTCTCATCACTATTGTGAGTCAAAGTCAGCGCTATGTTGTTGCCTTTCTGTTGGTTGTTTTGTCTTTATTTTTTGTGCAAATAGCACAAGCCGCTACTGTGACAGAAGTAAAAGCAGAAAACGGTATTTCAGCAACAACTCTCACATTCACTTTTAGTGATGGGAAGCCGAGTTATCGATATTACTCATTAAAAAGTCCTGATCGTTTGGTGATGGATTTTAAACAGAGCACAAAAATCACGGGATTACCGGCAACATTAGGCAATGGACAGTTAGTCCATAAAATTCGATCAACGCAATCAAAAGATAGCCAATACCAAAGTATGGTCGTTGAGCTTGCTCAGCCTGTTGTGGTAACTGAGAGTTTGATGAATGCAAGTGGTGGCTATAAGTTAGTGCTTACTATCAAAGCTATAAATAGTCGACAAAATAGCAATGCTCAATCGACAGTAAGTGTTGTTGCGTTATCACCGGCAGCAACTACGACTACATCAACTGCAAATACAAATTCAAACACAAATAGGGAAATGGCACCTTTAATTACCAAGCCGACACCTGAGGTTGCGCCCGTTATTCCTATTGTAAAACCACGCACCACACCTTCAAAACCACAAGCGGGTTCTCGCCAAATTATAATTGCGATAGACGCGGGTCATGGTGGGCAAGATCCGGGAGCGATTGGTCAGAAAGGTAATCGTGAAAAAGACGTAACGCTAAGTGTGGCAAGGAAGTTGGAAGCACGCTTACGTAATGATCCTATGTTTAAACCTGTTCTGACACGTAGTGGCGATTATTTTATCTCAGTTGCTGGGCGCTCTGAAGTTGCCCGTAAGCAAAGTGCGAATATGTTAGTGTCTATTCATGCAGACTCAGCACCAAATCGTAGTGCTAGAGGCGCGTCTGTGTGGGTGCTTTCTAATCGTCGTGCAAACAGTGAATTAGGTAAGTGGCTTGAACAAAGCGAGAAGCAATCTGAATTACTTGGTGGTGCAGGTGATGCTTTATCTGATGGCGCTGATCCTTATTTAAGTCAAACAGTACTTGATTTGCAGTTTGGCAACTCACAGCGAGTAGGTTATGACGTTGCTGTTGCTGTATTGTCTGAACTAAGAAAAGTGGGTTCACTACATAAGAAAACACCAGAGCATGCGAGTTTAGGTGTTTTACGTTCACCAGATATCCCTTCAATTTTAATTGAAACAGGCTTTATCAGCCACGCGTCAGAAGAGCAATTACTGATTTCTGATGCTTATCAAGAGAAACTTGCGGCATCTATTCACGCGGGTTTAAGAAATTATTTTCTGGCTCATCCTTTACAAAACGCGCCTAATTGATTGAGTAAAATGGAATAAAGGTAATGGCGATAAATTTATTACCTCCTCAGCTTGCAAACCAAATTGCCGCAGGGGAAGTTGTTGAAAGACCAGCCTCTGTCGTTAAAGAGTTGCTGGAAAATAGTTTAGACGCAGGCGCGACCTCAATTGATATTGATATCGATAAAGGTGGTGCCAAGCTTATTCGCATTCGTGATAATGGATGTGGTATCAATCGTGATGATTTGAAGTTAGCACTTGCTCGCCATGCAACTAGCAAAATATCAAGTCTTGACGATCTCGAAGCCATAATGAGTATGGGTTTTCGTGGTGAAGCCTTAGCGAGTATTAGCTCAGTTTCCCGTTTAACACTGACATCGCGTACTCAAGATCAAGAAGAAGCGTGGCAAGCTTACGCCGAAGGTAGAGATATGGCGGTGACTGTTAAACCTGCCGCTCATCCTGTCGGAAGTACAGTTGAAGTACTCGATCTCTTTTATAACACGCCAGCAAGACGTAAATTCTTACGTACTGAAAAAACAGAATTTGCACATATTGATGAAGTGGTACGTCGCATTGCGTTATCACGTTTTGATATCTCTATAAATCTTACCCATAACGGTAAACGAGTTCGACAATATCGTGCAGTGAAAGATGAAAGTCAGCAAAATCGCCGTTTGAGTGCGATTTGTGGTAATAATTTTGTCAATCAATCAATGCATTTATCGTGGGAACATGGTGATTTAGCAATAAAAGGTTGGGTAGAACATCCTTTATCACCAGTGCAAAGTAGTGAACTTCAGTATTGCTATGTGAATGGACGAATGATGCGTGATAGGTTGATTAATCATGCTATTCGCCAAGCTTATGAAGGATATTTGCAAGGAGAGCAGCAACCTTCTTATATCTTGTATTTAAGCGTTGATCCTCACCAAGTCGATGTAAACGTGCATCCTGCGAAACATGAAGTTCGTTTTCATGAATCTCGTTTGGTTCACGATTTTATTTACCAAGGCGTGTTGAGTGTTTTACGACAAGCAACGCAAGAGCCTTTATCATTGACTTCAGATGACGAAGAAGAACACGAAATAGCGTTAAATTTTCCTGAAAATCGTCAAGTTGCAGGTGAAAACGTATTTTCTCAGCCTTATCAAGCACCAATGGCTCAAACTCCGCCAAATACATCATCACACCACTCTAATGAACGAGAGCACAATAATAACTCTCATCAAAAACAGGCCTCTCAATTTGGAGGTAGTCGGCAGTTTGGTGAAAGTTATCAACGGACACAAGGTGCGCTTTATCAAAAAATGATGGAAGAAAGTGTATCTACATCAAAAGATAAAGAAAAAATACCCCTATTTCCTGACCGTGCCCCATTGAATTTAGGTGAAATCGTTCATACAACTAATAATATCGAAGAAGATGTTATTTCGGTGATGCCTCGTTCCGTCAATGCGAAAGATGGGCAAACTGATTATACTTTTGGGCGAGTATTGGCAATTTATCAGCAGAAATATGCGTTAATAGAATCTTCACAAGGTCTTGGGCTGTTATCATTGGAAGAAGCTGATTTTCTGTTAAAATGTGCGCAATTACTGCCTAAAGATGAAACATTGAAGCCACAACCTTTGTTAGTGCCTTTAAAATTGGCATTGAGCAAAGAAGAAATTAGTGTATTTAATCAGTTTCAAACGCTAATCAGTCATTTCGGGATCGTTATCGAAATTTCTCACGGTAAAGCAACAATACATGCGGTGTCGTTACCTTTGCGTCAGCAAAATTTACCTGTGTTACTGACCGCATTATTAGCCTATTTGTCAGCAGAACAATCTTGTACCGAGCAACAACTTGGACAATGGCTTGCAAGACAATTAAGGGCAGAGCCAGCGCAATGGTCGCAAGCTCAAGCAGTAGGATTATTGGCTGATATTGAAAGACTTTGCCCTCAATATGTCAGACAGCCAGCAAAAAACTTATTACAATTAATTGATTTACAACCGGTGGTAGTGGCATTAAATAATGAGCGATGTGAACACGCAAATAAAACCTAAAGCAATTTTTCTAATGGGACCTACAGCGTCAGGTAAAACAGCATTAGCAATTGCACTGAGACAAAAACTGCCTGTAGATATTATTAGCGTGGATTCAGCTCTTATCTATCGTGGTATGGATATCGGTACAGCGAAGCCGGATGCGAATGAGCAATCGCTTGCTCCACATCGATTAATTGATATTCTAGATCCCGCATTTCCCTATTCCGCTGCGGATTTTCGACGTGATGCATTAAATGCAATGGAAGAAATTACTGCGGCTGGGCGAATTCCACTATTAGTGGGTGGGACTATGCTATATTTTAAAGCGTTACTTGAAGGTCTATCGCCTTTACCCAGTGCCAATTCGGATGTTCGTGCTGAAATAGAAAAAAAAGCAGCAGAGCAAGGGTGGGAGGCAATACATAAAGAGTTAGCATTCGTTGATCCCGTTGCAGCACAACGGATCCACCCTAATGATCCTCAACGACTTTCTCGTGCGCTAGAAGTTTACCTGATTTCAGGTAAGACAATGACGGAATTGACAAAAATATCAGGCGAGTCTTTGCCCTATGATGTTTATCAGTTTGCGATTGCTCCGAAAGATAGAAATGTTCTTCACCAACGCATTGAAGCCCGTTTTAAACAGATGTTAACGTGTGGATTTGAAGATGAAGTAAAATCATTATATGAACGGGGCGATCTGCATGAAGATTTACCTTCTGTACGTTGTGTCGGTTATCGCCAGATGTGGTCATATTTATCAGGCGAAATAGATTATGATGAGATGGTTTATCGAGGGATCTGCGCTACCCGGCAATTAGCGAAGCGACAAATCACCTGGTTAAGAGGTTGGAATGACATTCACTGGCTTGATAGTGAAGATCCAAAACAATCTCTTGACACTGTTTTGCAGGTAGTTAGTGCATAGATGGTAGGTTTGTGTAAAATTGATAGTTGCTAAAGCGCAATTTTTGAGTAGTTCATTTTTCGAACCAATTGGGTTCTAATATAAAACAACAAAATAAGGAAAACATAGAATGGCTAAGGGGCAATCTTTGCAAGATCCTTTCCTGAACGCATTACGTCGTGAAAGGGTTCCCGTTTCTATCTATTTGGTAAACGGCATTAAATTGCAGGGTCAGATCGAATCTTTTGACCAATTTGTTATTTTGCTGAAAAACACAGTAAGTCAGATGGTATACAAACATGCTATCTCTACCGTGGTACCTTCGCGTCCTGTTTCTCATCATAGCAACACAGGCACGAACCAAACTGGTACAGGCTACAATGGTGGCGCTGCTCAGCAGGATGATGTTGCAGAATAATAATCCAATATTATTCTTGATATAAGAAAAACATAGGTAGGGAGACTTTACCTATGTTTTTTCCTGTTTTTATAAAGTCCAAGAGGTTTCGCCTTTGTTTGATCGTTATGAAGGTGGCGAATTAGCCGTTTTAGTGCACGTCTTCTTTTCTCAAGAAAAGAACGTTGATGATTTGCAAGAATTTGAATCTTTGGTGACATCTGCGGGTGTTAAACCAGTTCAGATTATTACAGGAAATCGTAAAGCGCCTCATCCTAAATATTATGTGGGTGAAGGTAAGGCAGAAGAAATTGCCGAAGCTGTAAAAGCAAGTGGTGCAGATGTTGTTTTATTTAATCATGCACTGACACCTGCACAAGAACGAAATCTGGAAAGACTTTGTGAATGCCGTGTGGTTGATCGCACGGGAGTTATCCTTGATATTTTTGCTCAAAGAGCGAGAACCCATGAAGGAAAGCTACAGGTAGAACTCGCCCAGTTACGTCACTTATCAACTCGTTTAGTCAGAGGGTGGACTCACCTTGAAAGACAAAAAGGGGGGATCGGGTTACGAGGACCAGGTGAAACTCAGCTAGAAACAGACCGCCGCTTACTCCGAGGTAAAATTAGTCAAATTCTAATGCGATTGGGTAGGGTTGAGCGTCAGCGCGAACAAGGACGGCAAGCGCGGAGTAAAGCTGATATTCCAACATTATCCCTTGTTGGTTACACAAATGCAGGGAAATCGAGTTTATTTAATCATATTACCTGTTCTGATGTGTATGCAGCAGATCAGCTCTTTGCAACATTAGATCCGACATTAAGACGTATTCAAGTCGATGATGTGGGAACCGTTGTATTAGCCGATACTGTTGGATTTATTCGACATTTACCTCATGATCTTGTTGCTGCTTTTAAAGCCACTTTGCAAGAAACACGAGAAGCTACCTTACTTCTTCATGTGATTGATGCAGCAGATAGCCGTTTTGAGGAAAATATTCATGCAGTTGAAAGCGTATTAGAAGAGATTGATGCTCAAGAAATACCAACACTGCATGTCATGAACAAAATTGATCTTCTTGAAGACTTCACTCCAAGAATTGATCGAAATGAAGAAAACTTACCCGTTAGGGTTTGGGTTTCTGCACAAACAGGCGAAGGTATTCCTCTGTTGTATCAGGCGTTGACAGAACGTCTTTCAGGTGAGATCGCACACTTTGAATTACGTTTACCGCCAGAGAATACAGGGCGCTTACGTAGTCGTTTTTATCAATTACAGTCAATAGAACGTGAATGGATTGAAAAAGACGGTAAAGTTGGGCTAATCATACGTATGCCTATGGTAGACTGGCGTCGCCTTTGCAAGCAGGAACCAAATTTATTGGATTACGTGGTCTGATATTCGGCCATAATAATGAACATTAACTGAGAGCTGGCGACGAAATCGGCTCTTAAGCCTGATAAATCTAATCATAATAATGGAGCTAGAACATGGCGTGGAATCAGCCCGGTAACAACGGACAAGACCGCGACCCGTGGGGTAACCGAAACAGCGGCAATAATAATGGCGATGGCAACGGTAACTCCAACGGTAATCAAGGAGGTCGGAATCGTGGAGCATCAGATCTCGATGATATGTTCCGTAAACTGAGTGAAAAACTTGGTGGTTTCGGCGGTAAAAAAGGTGGAAACTCCTCTTCTGGGCAAAATGGCGGTCCTCGTAGTAATGCTGGAAATCTTTTGATTTCTCTTGCATTAGGTGCGGTTGTCGTAGTTTGGGCTGCAAGTGGTTTTTATACCATCAAAGAGGCAGAACAAGGCGTTGTGACTCGTTTTGGTAAATTTTACCAAATCGTTGAACCTGGTCTGAACTGGAAACCGACTTTCATTGATGAAGTTCAGCCTGTTAACGTAAAAACTATCCGTGATTTAACTACGGGTGGCATGATGTTAACGTCAGATGAAAATATGGTTCAAGTCGAGATAAACGTGCAGTATGTTGTCTCTGATCCAGAAACATTCCTATTTAACCTGACAACACCAATTAACAGCTTAGGTCAGGCAACTGACAGTGCAGTGCGTGGCGTTATTGGTCGTTCAGAAATGGAAAAAATTCTGACTTCTAACCGTTCAGAAATTCGTGACCAAACACGTCAAGAATTAGAAGAGACTATCCGTCCTTATAACATGGGTATCTCGATTGTGGACGTCAACTTCCAAGTGGCTCGCCCACCAGAAGCGGTAAAAGCGGCATTCGATGACGTAATTGCTGCACGTGAAGAAGAACAAAAAACAATCCGTCAAGCTGAAGCTTATAAAAACGAAGTGCTACCGTTAGCAAAAGGTAACGCACAACGTATGATTGAAGAAGCAACTGCTTATAAAACCAGTGTGGTGATGAAAGCAGAAGGTGAGGTAGCAAGCTTTGCTAAAATCTTACCTGAATATCGTGCTGCTCCTGAAATTACTCGCGAGCGTCTTTATATTGAAACGATGGAAAAAGTGCTATCAAAAACACGTAAAATCATCGCTAATGATAAAGGTAATAGCATGTTAGTGCTGCCTTTAGAGCAAATGTTACGTCAGCAATCTCAATCTGCACCATCAAATACATTTGAGGCACCTGCTCGTATCAACACACCCGCTCCAACTGTAAATCCAGCACCGGCACAAAAACCAGCAACAACGACTTATGGTAATGGTGGATATGGTAGTAATAATGGCGGTTATGGTCAGCCTTACGGCAATAATCAAGGAGGACAATAATCATGCGTAAAGTTATCGCTGTTGTTGCAGTTATTATTTTAGCGTTGTTGTACTCTTCTGTGTTTGTCGTTCAACAATATGAGCGTGGCATTATTTTACGCTTTGCGAAAGTTGTACGTGATGCTGAAAATAAGCCCGTTGTTTATGAACCAGGTCTTCACTTTAAAATTCCATTTATTGAGAATGTGAAAAAACTGGATGCGCGTATTCAAACTATGAATATCCAGCAAGACCGTTTCTTATCAGGTGAGAATAAAGACTTATTAGTCGATTCTTATCTGAAATGGCGTATCAGTGATTTCAGTACCTACTATCTGGCAACGGGTGGTGGTAACACAACGCAAGCTGAAACTTTACTGCGTCGTAAGTTCAGTGACCGTTTACGCTCTGAGATTGGTCGTATGAGCGTTAACCAAATTATTACGGATTCTCGTGGTCGTTTAACCATTGATGTTCGTAATGCACTGAATGAAGGTACTCCTTCTCGTGATTCAAGCGCTGCTGATGATGCAATTGCTATTGCAGCTAAAAAAGTGGCTGAAGAAACTAAAGGCCAAGCTCCAGCTATCAACATGAACAGTATGGCGGCTTTAGGTATTGAAGTGATTGACGTTCGAATCAAACAAATCAACTTACCTATGGAAGTTTCTGAAGCGATTTACCAGCGTATGCGTGCAGAGCGTGAAGCCGTTGCTCGTCGTCACCGTTCACAAGGTCAAGAGCAAGCGGTGAAAATTCGTGCTGCTGCTGATAAGACTGTAACAGAGACATTGGCTGAATCTGAGCGTGAATCATTACGTCTTCGCGGTGAAGGTGATGCACAAGCAACTAAACTGTTTGCTGATGCATTCAACCAAGATCCAGACTTCTATGCGTTCATTCGTAGCTTACGTGCTTATGAGAAGAGCTTTAACCAAGACGGCAATGACGTCATGGTGTTAAGCCCAGATAGCGACTTCTTACGCTATATGAAAGCACCGACAAAAGCGCGAGCGATTGAAGAGTAATTTCTAAACGCGTTAAACCATTTGAGTAAATAATAAAATCCTCCACCTTAAAAAGTGGGGGATTTTTTTTGATATCAATAAGATAAAGCGAGTAATCAAGCTAAGAAATAAATAATTGTGCATAAAAAGATGAAAATTTACGCTTAATGGTTTCCAAAATGGTTTTAGCTGGGATAGTATAAAGTGAAAATTGCATTTCAAGATAAACCTTCGGCAATTCCGAAGCGTCTTCTTCGCCGTTTTCACTTTTATGTCACTCTGCTTCCTGTTTTTGCGATCAAAACTGTTGATAAAAGTCACAATACGTTTGTGATGCGGATTTTTTGGGCAAAAATATTGACAATGGCAAGATAATCTATTGCTTAAAAGCGGGGATGACATAATTAGATAAAATCTACTGTAACTCTTGAATTGAGATGGTAGAATCCTTTTTTAAGCAACCGAGTGTATTTTGAAATGAGTAATAACGTTGTCGTATTGGGCACCCAGTGGGGTGACGAAGGCAAAGGCAAGATAGTCGATTTGCTGACAGAACGCGCTAAATATGTTGTTCGCTACCAAGGTGGCCATAACGCAGGTCACACTCTAGTCATCGACGGTGAAAAAACCGTTCTTCATTTAATCCCATCAGGCATTCTCCGTGAAAATGTTGTTAGCATCATAGCAAACGGTGTCGTTTTATCACCGGAAGCGCTGATGAAGGAAATGACCCAACTTGAAGATCGTGGTATTCCTGTTCGTTCTCGTTTACTTCTGTCTGAAGCTTGCCCATTAATCCTTCCTTATCACATCGCATTAGACAATGCGCGTGAGAAAGCTCGTGGCGAAAAAGCTATCGGTACAACAGGCCGTGGTATCGGTCCTGCTTACGAAGATAAAGTTGCTCGTCGCGGTTTACGTGTTGGCGATCTGTTTGATAAAAAAGCGTTTGCACAAAAACTCAAAGAAATCATCGAATACCATAACTTCCAACTGGTGAACTACTACAAAGTTGAACCTGTTGATTACCAAAAAACCTTAGACGATATCATGGCAATCGCTGATATTCTGACAGGTATGGTTGTTGATGTTTCTGACTTACTGTACAAAGCAACACAAAACGGTGAGTTAGTGATGTTTGAAGGTGCACAAGGTACTTTATTAGACATCGACCACGGTACTTATCCGTATGTAACCTCTTCAAACACAACCGCTGGTGGTGTGGCAACCGGTTCAGGTTTAGGCCCTCGCTATGTTGGTTACGTATTAGGGATCATCAAAGCTTACTCTACTCGTGTAGGTGCAGGTCCATTCCCAACTGAATTGTTTGATGAAGTGGGTGACTTCTTACGTGAGAAAGGCCAAGAATTTGGTGCAACTACAGGCCGTAGTCGTCGTACTGGCTGGTTAGATATCATCGCTATTCGTCGTGCTGTTCAAATCAACTCACTGTCTGGTTTCTGCATGACTAAACTGGATGTGTTAGATGGTCTGAAAGAAGTGAAACTGTGTGTAGGCTATCGTTTACCAAACGGTGAAGTGATTGATACAACACCTTTAGCTGCTGATGATTGGGAAGGTATCGAGCCTATCTATGAATCAATGCCAGGCTGGAACGAAACGACGTTTGGTGTGAAAGATCACGCTCAACTGCCACAAGCAGCACTGAACTACATCAAGCGCGTAGAAGAGTTAACAGGCGTTCCTGTTGATATCGTTTCTACTGGCCCAGACCGTTCAGAAACCATCATTCTCCGTCATCCATTTGATGCATAATCTGCATTAAATTGGTTTGATGTGAAAATCGTCCCTGAAAATGACAGGGGCGATTTTTTCGTATCTGTTTGTTGGTTAAGTTGAGATGGAAATACGCGTTACACACATAAGATAAGACAGCTTTACACTCGGTTTTGCTTCTGTTTTATCAGTAACGCGTAAAAAACAATAAGACAATGTTATTGTTGTAGAGTCAGAAATAAAGAAAGCGATCTGTTGAAAATCGACAGTATCGCTTTTTCTTTGCCTGTGATGTCGCTATTATTTTGTTAATAGTCAAGTGAGAGACGGAAATAACTCACTTTTGAGCATATCTTTGCTAAATGTCCAAAAATTAAACATAATATTGCTTAATAAAATGATATTCTCATTAATAATTACTTATCCCTTAACGACTTTAATAGGGAAAACCACTTTTCAGAGGTCATTGTGCAATTAACCAGTTTTACAGATTATGGATTGCGGGCATTGATATATATGGCTTCATTGCCAGAAGGCAAAATGACAAGTATCACTGAAGTGACACAAGTCTATGGCGTTTCGCGTAACCATATGGTGAAAATTATTAATCAACTTAGCCATTTAGGTTTTGTTGAGGCTATTCGCGGTAAAAATGGAGGGATCCGTTTAGGCAAGCCTGCAACAAATATCATTGTGGGTGAGGTTGTTCGTGCTTTAGAGCCACTTTCATTAGTAAACTGTAGTGCTGAGTTTTGCCACATTACCCCAGCTTGTCGACTGAAACTGGTGTTGAATCAGGCAATTGAGCAGTTTTTGAAAGAGTTAGACCGTCACACACTCGCAGAGCTAGTTGAAAATAATAGCTCCTTATATAAATTGTTATTAGAAGATGTTTGAGTCTACTATTTCATCAAATCTGATAGCTTGGAGGTCATAATGTCAAAAGATCCTTTTCAGGATAGAGAAGCAGAAAAATACGCCTCTCCAATTGCTAGTCGCGAATATATTTTAGAAGAAATGAAAAAGCGCACGGCACCAATGAGCCGTGAAGATTTAGCACAGGCGTTAAAAATTTCAGGTGAAGAAGACTTAGAAGCGTTACGTCGCCGTTTAAGAGCGATGGAGCGTGATGGTCAATTAGTTTTTACCCGTCGCCAATGCTACGCATTACCTGAACGCCTTGATTTATGGAAAGGCAAGGTAATCGGTCACCGCGATGGATATGGTTTTTTACGTGCAGAAGGTCAAAAAGATGACCTCTATCTTTCACAAGATGAAATGAAAAAAACCATGCATGGCGATGTTATCCTTGCCCAACCTTTAGGTATGGATAGAAAAGGTCGTCGTGAAGGTCGTGTTGTTCGTGTTGTTGAACCAAGAAATAACCAAATTGTAGGTCGCTATTTTATTGAGTCAGGTATGGGATTTGTTGTACCTGATGATAGCCGTTTAAGCTTTGATATTCTTATTCCTAAAGAGGATATCATGGGCGCGCGTATGGGAAATGTGGTGGTGGTTGAGATCACGACAAGACCAACCCGACGCACGCAAGCAGTAGGTCGTATTGTTGAGATCTTAGGTGAAACAATGGGAACAGGTATTGCGGTAGAAATCGCATTACGTACTCATGAAATCCCTTATACATGGCCTGCAAAAGTGACAAAAGAAGTCGCTGATTTAAAAGAAGAAGTGCCTGAGTCTGCTAAAGAAGGACGAGTTGATTTACGTGACTTACCTTTAATTACTATTGACGGTGAAGATGCGCGAGACTTTGATGATGCTGTTTATTGTCAACGTAAAAAAGGTGGCGGCTGGCGTTTATGGGTTGCGATTGCTGATGTTAGCTATTATGTACGCCCACAAACAGCGCTAGATACAGAAGCACGTAGCCGAGGAAACTCTGTTTATTTCCCTTCCCAAGTCGTGCCGATGTTGCCAGAAGTCCTATCTAATGGATTGTGTTCATTAAACCCACAAGTTGACCGTTTATGCCTGGTCTGTGAGATGACTGTTTCTGAGCAAGGGCGTCTTTCTTCTTATCGATTCTATGAAGCGGTGATGAGTTCTCATGCTCGAATGACCTACACCAAAGTGTGGAAAATCATTCAAGGTGATGAAGAACTGCGTGAGCACTATAAGCCTATCGTTAAAGATATTGAGCATCTGTATGAGTTATACCAAGCATTAGATAAAGCGCGCGAACAGCGCGGTGCAATTGGTTTTGAATCAGAAGAAGCGAAGTTTATCTTTAATGCCGAGCGTCGTATTGAGCGTATCGAGCCTGTTGTTCGTAATGATGCACACAAATTGATTGAAGAGTGCATGATCCTGGCTAATATCGCAGCCGCTCGCTTTGTTGAGAAAAACGAAGAACCTGCACTTTACCGTATTCATGATAAACCAAAAGAAGACAGCGTCCTGAATTTACGCTCTGTCTTTAATGAATTAGGTTTAACGTTGCCAGGAGGCTTAACACCAGAGCCAGCAGATTATGCGCGTGTCATGAAAGAGGTTGAAGACAGACCTGATCGTGAAATGCTACAAACCATGATTTTGCGCTCCATGAAACAGGCTATTTACGATCCTGAAAATCGTGGGCACTTTGGTTTAGCATTAAAATCTTACGCACACTTTACCTCACCAATTCGTCGTTATCCTGATTTAGCCTTGCATCGTGCAATTAAATATCAGATTGCGAAGGAAGAAGGTCACGGTTCTCAACGTTGGACACCAACAGGTGGTTACCATAGTGATATGGACACCATGTTGCAATTAGGTGAGCACTGTTCTTTAACCGAGCGCCGCGCTGATGAAGCAACACGAGATGTTGCTGATTGGCTGAAATGTGACTTTATGCTGGATCAAATTGGTCAACAGTTTACCGGTATTATCACCAGCGTAACGGGCTTTGGTTTCTTTGTTCGCTTAAATGATCTGTTTATTGATGGTCTGGTGCATGTTTCTACATTAAATAATGACTACTATCAGTATGATAATGTAGGGCAACGCTTAATTGGTGAGTCTTCAGGACAAGTCTATCGCCTTGGTGACGAAGTAGAAGTAAAAGTTGAAGCAGTTAGTATGGATGAACGTACTATCGACTTCTCTTTAATTTCAACAACACGCACCGCGCGTAATCCGGGTAAAACAGCCCGTGTTCGTGGTTTAAAAGGTGAAAAAGACAAGAAAAACGCAAGTTCTAGTAAGTCTCGCCGTCGTGATTCAAGCAAAGATAAAAACTTTGAGCCAGATAGTGCCTTCAAAAAAGGTAAATCATCAGGTCGAGGCAATGCGAGCAAAGACAAAGCTGTAAAAGACCAAGTTGCGAAAGATAAAGCAAGTAGCAAACGTAAGAAAGCATCATCACAAACCAAAAAGATAGAAGCAAAACTTAAAGCTAAACGTGCAGCCAAACGCGATAACGCATAATCTTTTGTTCTTCTAGTTCTTTTTTAAAAGGCGGAGACCCCGCCTTTTATCTGTTTTGTGCCTTTTATTTTTTAATGAGTAAGCACCGCTATGAGCGAAGAAATTATTTATGGTATTCACGCAGTAACCGCATTACTTGAGCGTGATCCTGCACGTTTTAAAGAAGTTTATGTATTAAAAGGGCGTGAAGATCGCCGTTTAACACCTGTTATTCATGAATTAGAAGCACAAGGCATTCTGGTTCAGGTCGCTAATCGTCAATGGTTAGATAGTCAAACTGAAGGTGCTGTTCACCAAGGTATTATTGCTAAAGTAAAACCAGGTCGTCAGTATCAAGAACAAGATTTACCAGACTTGTTAGCTAAAGTCGGTACACCTTTCTTATTAGTGCTAGATGGCGTGACTGATCCCCACAATTTAGGGGCTTGTTTACGTAGCGCAGATGCAGCCGGTGTACACGCTGTTATCGTTCCGAAAGATCGCTCTGCACAATTAAATGCAACAGCCAAAAAAGTGGCTTGTGGTGCAGCAGAAAGTGTTCCTTTAATTAAAGTGACTAACCTTGCTCGTACACTGCGTTTCCTGCAAGAAGAGAACGTTTGGATTGTTGGCACAGCAGGTGAAGCAGACCACACTTTATATCAAAGCAAACTCACAGGCCCAATGGCATTAGTGATGGGCGCTGAAGGTGAAGGTATGCGTCGTTTAACACGTGAGCATTGTGATGAACTGATTAGTATCCCAATGGCGGGTACAGTCTCATCACTTAACGTCTCTGTGGCAACGGGTGTTTGCTTATTTGAAGCGATGCGCCAGCGTATTAATGTAAAATAATCGCTTAGTTTATTTTATTCTCTATACTCCCTTGAGTTTTATTGACCGCGGGGGTATAGTTACGCGTCAATTTTTTCAGTCACAACTTAAACAAGTTCCTTGCCTCCATGGGTGGTGACTGACCCTGACAGGAGGCTGATAAATCCGTAAGGAGCAATATCAAATGCGTCATTACGAAATCGTTTTTATGGTTCATCCTGACCAGAGCGAACAAGTTCCGGGCATGATCGAGCGTTATAAAACCGCTATCACTAATGCAAATGGTCAGATCCACCGTCTAGAAGACTGGGGTCGTCGTCAATTAGCTTATCCAATCAACAAACTGCACAAAGCACACTACGTTCTGATGAACGTTGAAGCTCCGCAGGAAGTGATTGATGAACTGGAAACTACTTTCCGTTTCAACGATGCCGTTCTCCGCAACATGATTATGCGTACTAAACACGCAGTAACTGAAGCTTCTCCAATGGTTAAAGCAAAAGACGAACGCCGTCGTGATATCGCTGATGACCTAGATGATGAAGATGAAGTTGATGATGTAGCAGAGGATTCTGAAGAGTAATTAGTGCTGTGACGGCTAATAATCATTTGGTGCTAACTGGCACAGTGTGCAAAGCATTAATTCGAAAAGTTAGCCCCGCTGGGGTCCCGCACTGTCAATTTGTTATTGAACATCGTTCAATACAAGAAGAGGCGGGATTAAAAAGACAATCATGGTGCCGAATGCCCATTATTGCTAGCGGGAAAGCGTTACAAGCAGTTACTCACAGTATAACGGTCGGCAGCCAAATCACCGTTTCTGGATTCATTAGTAGCCATCAGGCGCGAAATGGATTGTTTAAATTGGTGCTTCATGCCGAGCAGATTGAATTGATAGATTCTGGAGACTAGCCATATGGCACGTTATTTCCGTCGTCGTAAGTTCTGCCGTTTCACAGCAGAAGGCGTACAAGAGATCGATTATAAAGATATCGCTACGCTGAAAAACTATATCACTGAAAGTGGTAAAATTGTACCAAGTCGTATCACCGGTACTCGTGCAAAATACCAGCGTCAGCTGGCTCGTGCTATCAAGCGCGCACGCTACCTGTCTTTATTACCTTATACTGATCGTCATCAGTAATAGGTATATAGTCCATTAATGACTTGTAGAGGATAAGGTAATGCAAATTATTCTGCTTGATAAAGTAGCGAATCTGGGTAGCCTGGGTGATCAGGTTAACGTAAAATCGGGCTATGCTCGTAACTATTTAATCCCACAGGGTAAAGCTGTTTCTGCGACTAAGAAAAACATTGAGTTTTTCGAAGCGCGTCGTGCTGAGTTAGAAGCTAAATTAGCTGAAACTTTAGCAGCAGCTGAAGCTCGTGCAGCGAAGATCAATGCACTGGGTTCTGTCACTATCAGCTCTAAAGCGGGTGACGAAGGTAAACTGTTTGGTTCAATCGGTACTCGTGACATCGCTGATGCAGTAACTGCAGCTGGCGTTGAAATGTGTAAGAGCGAAGTTCGCCTGCCAAATGGCGTTCTGCGTACTACTGGTGACCACGAAGTTCACTTCCAAGTTCACAGTGACGTATTCGCTGAACTGAATGTTATCATCGTTGCTGAATAATCTCTGATTAAACAGTTAATGTTGATAAAGAAAAACGCCAGCTTAGCTGGCGTTTTTTTTTGGATAAATTAAATTGCTTCTTACTATGGTGTGCGGTAATAGCTTCCATCACTCAAACGCGTGTAAGTGATAACCGTACCTGCGCTATTTGTTACTTCCAGCATACTGATATCACCTTGTGGGTTACGCTGTAAACGAATAGCTTGCCCTGAGCGTAATTGGCTTAATGATTTCTGTTGATCTTCTGATTTCGCCATAGAGAATGCATCATTGACCGGAAGTTGATTGTCTCTAAACAGTTGCGCTAAGGTTTGCCCCTCTTTAATGGTATAAGTTTGCCATGTTTGCGCTGGTGTTGATTGAGTGTCTTGTTGTGGTGTTGTTTGAGTCACATTTCCCGCTGGATCATTTGCCGTTGGAGCCTCTATTGATGGAGAAGTTGCGGGATCTGCATTTAAGCTATCTTGCGCTTGAGGGATCGAGGTTTGATAAGTCGGATCATTTGTTGATACTGATGGTGAAATAGGCACAGGAAGATCATGTGTCGATGATGACGGTTGAGGTGGCTCACCATTATTTTCACTTGTTGGCCAAAAAAATACGACCAATAAAACAACAGCAATAACTAGTATTGCCCGACGATGTAAGCCAGGGAATTTGCCCATATTCACCTCATTATTGATCTGTGAATCAGTATTATGAATTGCTGTAACATCTTTTTTATTCCTTGTAGCCATACTAGCACGAACCATGATCCTAACCTGCTCCCTGAATTCTTTTCAGAATTATCTATTCGCTCTAACCGTTAATGTTCTTTATTCCCTTGATGGCTAACTAAAAATAGTTTCATGCGTTGATACACATTTTTATCCGTTTCTATGGTTAAAGCCTGTGTTAATTCACCATAAAGATCATGAGGCAATAATGTGTCAGACCATGTTGAAAGAACATTCAGCGCCATATTTCTATCACGCAATGTCGGACTACGTAATTGCCTTTTGATAAGTGACCAGCCGATACCGGGAAAACCACCAAGATCTTGCATAATATATTCAACGGCATGATGGGGCTGATATTCAGAGTAGGTAGTTATTAATGGATCATCTGTGCTATCTAATGCTGTTAATTCAATTTGTTGTTCTGCAAGTTTAACTACTCTTTCTATTTTGTGAGAAGCATCAGTTTGCATTAATTGGTACCACCAATCCGCATTGGGATTATCTTTTTGTAGTGAAAAGAGCAATTCCCAGATATCAAGGCGAAGAGATTTAGCGACAAGGCTTGCTTGGTAATTTTTTGAGCGAGATGGATTTTGTAATGCTTCAATAATGAGAGTTGACCATTCAGGTTTTTGGATAATATTTTGTGAAGCAGAGATAATTTGTTGTTGGCAATGATCGTTCCAGCCGAGAGACTCAAGTAATAACCAGTCTTCACCACTGTTTTGCACAAAGTCTGCGATTTCACAGACACAATAAAGGAGCTTTAATTCTTTTGGAGGCAAAGTATCGACTTGTGAAATAAAAGCGTTGCATGCTTGGGCACCTTCTACATAATCGTAAATATCTTTTGCGGGACCGCCATTAAGCAGTGCACGTAAAAGATCACTAGAACCAAGCAATAGCTCGTTATCTAAAGGATGCGTATTTAGCATCTCTAATAGTGCCCCTTTTGTGACACAGTCATAGGCGACATACTCTGTCATTACATTGTTTTTATATCCTTCAGTCAGCAGCCAATAGCGATTATTAACAGATAATGTTGAAGGTAGATGTTCGATAAACTGGATACGTCCCCAGCCCTTAGTTCGTTGACCTAGAGAGTGTAAAAAAGGCTCAAATTCTTCACAAGAAAGGCGCTGTTTTAGCGAACGAATAGCATAAAGTGTAAATTCAGGGTGTAGGGAAAACAATAAAAGTAAACGCTGAGAGGCGCTATCATTAAACGATCCTAATAGTCCTAAAGCTATTTTGATAGGATTCTTGTCAGGACTTAACTTTAAGATCCACAAGATCAATTGAAAATAGATCTCATGATTAATCAGTGCTTCATCTTGTTCTATTTTGTCTATCAGATGCGAAAGATAGGTAATAGGGGCGAGTTTATCTTGGCAGGCAATTGAGTAAAAAGAAGCAACATGCTCTTTATCAGGTAAAAGAACGACATGTTTTATTGCATGATAAAGTGACAGCGAAAATTCTTCACATGCCTTTTGAGAAGGCTGTTGTTCAATTGCTCGACCTATTCGTTGGTGCAAAATAATACCTTCCCGAGCACCGGCTGACCAACTAAAAGGTATCGAATCATCATCAGCTTTTGTTTTTAAGTGAGCGTCTGACAATAGATTTAATTCATCAAGCAAAGGTGTATCACCTATTTCATAAGGTGCTAACAGCGAAAGAATTGAAGGAACAGAAGAAGGATAAACGTTAGGAAAGTCTATTGTGAGGTCGATAGACAGAGGTGACTTACTGAAAAGCTTATCGCGCCAATTAGTCATAATAAATCCTATTTGTTTTGCCGTCTTAGTATAACTTTAGCGGAAAATAGGAAAGCTGGACAAAAAAAGCCAGAAAACCCACCTATATCACTTAAAAGAGACTTACCTCAAACACACTTCCCTTCTTGAGATAGAAAAACAAATCAAAAAAAACTGGTCAATAAAATTAAAAAGCGGTACATTAGCGCAATTCAATATTGTTATATTATAACATTGCAAATAAGGCGGGGTTTATTATGAAACTGGGTATTCATCCTCAATATCGAACAGTGATTTTCCATGACACTAGTGCAGATGCTTATTTTAAAGTGGGTTCGACCATCCAAACGGAAAAAACAATAGAGTATGAAGGGCAAACATATCCTTATGTAACACTAGATGTTTCCTCTCAATCACACCCATTTTATACCGGTAAACAAAAGACACATTCTCAAGAAGGTAATGTGGCACGCTTTAATAAACGTTTTGGTCAATTTATTAAGTAAGGAAGAAAGAATGCAGGTATTAAGTTCGTTGAAAAGCGCTAAACAACGCCATCCAGATTGCAAAGTGGTGCGTCGCCGTGGTCGTCTTTATGTAATTTGTAAGTCAAATCCACGTTTTAAAGCCGTTCAGGGGTAAGATTATGCAAAAACCAGTCCTTTCTTGTGTTTTAATTATGGGGCTATTGGGTAGTGCAATGTCAGTTTTAGCACATGGGCACCATCATGAAAAAGTACAAACACAAGCTCAACGAGATGCCGCTAATGGAATTTTTGAAGGTAAGGATGTTCTTGATCGCCAACTCAGTGATTGGGATGGTGTATGGCAATCTGTAGAGCCTTATCTTCTCAGCGGTGAATTAGATGAGGTGTTGCAAAAGAAAGCGGAAACAAAAAAAGATAAAACGGTTGAAGAGTACCGAGCTTACTATACACAAGGCTATAAAACTGATGTGGATATGATTGGTATTGAAAACAATATCATTGAGTTCCACCGTGGAGAGAAAGTCGATAGCTGTGAATATCACTATGATGGTTATCGTATTCTGTATTATGAGTCGGGTAAAAAAGGGGTACGTTATCTTTTCCGCTGTGATGATGCCAAAAGCCAAGCGCCCAAATTTATTCAATTTAGCGACCACATTATTGCACCAGAGAAAGCAGGGCACTTCCATTTATATATGGGCAATACATCGCAAGATGAATTACTTAAAGAATTAAGTAATTGGCCAACATATTACCCTTATTCGATGAAAGCAGATGATATTGTTCACGAAATGCTTTATCACTGATTTAAGTGGAATAAATAGAAAATAAAATAATAAAAATCTTTAGCAAAGGAGTGCTAGATTTTTTTTAATTAATTATTTGATATAAAAAGAACAATAAAATAATTCATGTGAAAGCCATTTGATTAGTAACTATACTTATGTTTATTTGGTGATAAAATAAATTATATCAAATTAAGTTTCTTCATTTTTATTATCTAATATATGTAATTAATTATTGATTAATTTTTTTAAAAGGAATTTTTATGGCATATCCTATTTATCTAACTTTAAAAGGAAAAGTCCAAGGGTTAATTTCTGTAGGTTGTTCATCTCTTGATTCGATAGGAAACCGTTACCAACTTAATCATGAGGATGAAATTCAAGTTATTAGTTTAAATAATAGTTCTGTTCGTGCACAAAATGCATCTTATCAACCAGTTATATTTACTAAGCCTATAGATAAATCATCACCATTACTTTCAACAGCTTTAGATAATAACGAAGTCTTAGAAGCAATATTCACTTTTTATAGAACAAGCCAACATGGGCAACTTGAAAAATATTATGAAATTAAATTGACTGAAGTTTCTCTAATTGAGGTTTCTGATATTTTTCCTGATTCAATAAATGATAATGAATCAATGCCATATCAACGTATTCAAATGAAATACACCTCAATATCCAGGGTTCATTTGGTTGCTAATACATCAAGTTATAGTATTAACAGTGATATGATTAAATAAGCTTTAGTTCATTATTAAAAGATATGTGCTATTTACACATATCTTTTGATATAACATATTCACTTGGTGCAAAAATTGATTGTTTATAACAAATATAATACCCCTTAGAGACTAAATCATATCTGACATAAAATGAAAAAAAGAAACTGAAAATAATACCTGCTATTGCCATAATTGCGAGGTAACCAGCTATTTTATTATTCATTTTTTGTGTTTTTTTCTTATATGCACAAATAAAAATCAAATAAGAAAAATATATTAATAGGGGAGAACCAAAACACAATAATGCTGTCTGGAAAGAGAATAATATACGTTCTTTCATTGAAAAATATTCAATGTAATATGATATTGAAAAATAAAAACAAAAAATAGATAATAAAAAAACAAATAAAGAAGTTAAAAATAATTTCAGTGGGCTTATTTTATCCACGGCTAAGTCTTCCCCATTGTGTGAAAAACTGATCAGGGTGATAAGGTGTTTCAGGTTTATTTTCTCGATAAGATTTTAGATTTTTAATTATGGTTTCACTGATCTTAAATTCATCATCTAATTTATATAGGGCAACTGCTATCACTAACCCCACAACAAATACACCTAAAGCAACGACTATAACACTTGTTCCTGCCGTTAATGCCGCTGTTACGATACTACCAGTTAGTAAAGTTGTCATTTGCATACTAATAGCCAATTTTGCCATATCCATAGTGATATTTACGAAAAAATTAGTTAGCTTAACAACAAGTGTGCTTTTATTTTTTATTATGTAACACTCTATTTTGATTATTTTTATTATTTACTTTAAGTAGATAGTATCCTTCACTATAAAAGAAGTTATTTTAATATTTTTTGATAATAAGAAAAAATAGTAAGGGAAAAAGCAGTAGCATCCATGCTGACTTACTTTTATAAGTTGGGTTAAAGGTTATTTATAATCCTTGGCAGAGATATTTCATCTCCATATAATCTTCAATACCGTGTTCAGAGCCCTCACGACCTAAACCTGATTGTTTAATACCACCAAATGGTGCAACTTCATTGGAAATTAAACCGGTGTTAATACCCACCATGCCGTATTCTAAATTTTCAGCAACACGCCAAATACGTTGTGGATTTTCACTATAAAAATAAGCGGCTAAGCCATAAATGGTATTATTAGCTAAATGCACCACTTCATCTTCATTTTCAAAAATAACTAAAGGTGCAACAGGGCCAAATATTTCTTCTTCAAGGATATGGCTATCAGCAGGAACATTGCCAACAACGGTAGGTTGGAAGAAGTTCTCACCCGCTTTGTCATTATCTCCGCCACAAAGCAGTGTTGCACCGCGTTTTAATGTATCAGCAAGCAATGATTGTGATTTTTCAACAGCTTTACGGTTAATGAGAGGTCCAATAGTGACACCTTCTTCAAAACCATTCCCCACTTTGAGTTTTTTAACGGCGGCAACAAAGCGTTCGCTAAATTGTTGATAAACATCTTTATGAATATAAAAACGGTTAGCGCAAACACAGGTTTGTCCTGCATTACGGAATTTTGCTCCCATAGCACCTTCAACTGCTTTATCAATATCGGCATCGTTAAACACGATAAATGGTGCATTGCCACCTAATTCCAAAGAGACTTTTTTTACACTATCTGAACACTGGCGCATTAATAAACGTCCAACACCCGTAGAGCCAGTGAAACTTAATTTGCGAACACGGCTATCAGAGGTAAAGACTTCGCCAATTTTAATGGCATCTCCGGTTACAATATTAATAACACCAGCGGGAATGCCTGCTTGAGCCGCTAATTCTGCTAAAGCCAGTGCAGTATAAGGTGTTTCATTGGCAGGTTTAATTACCATAGTACAACCCGCTGCTAATGCAGGAGCCGCTTTGCGGGTGATCATTGCAGCCGGGAAGTTCCAAGGTGTAATAGCAGCACAGACACCAATACCTTGTTTGATCACCATTAAGCGTTTATCAGCAGAAGGGGAGGGAATAATTTCACCGTTGGTTCTCTTACCTTGCTCTGCAAACCACTCAATAAAAGAAGCTGCATAAGTAATTTCACCTTCAGCTTCAGCAACGGGTTTACCTTGCTCAAATGTCATTAACTCAGCAAGTTTTCTTTTATTTTCAGTAATTAATCTAAACCAATTTTGCAATAATGCTCCACGCTGATGTGCTGTGAGTGCACGCCATTTTGGTAAGGCTTTTTGTGCTGCATCAACAGCCATTATTGCTTCTTGTGTTGCCATATTGGGGACTGTACCCAGTAAAGTACCCGTTGCAGGATCGACAACATCAACAGTTTCGTTATTTTTAGCATTACACCAAAGACCATCAATATAGCCTTGTTCGCGGAAATAGGGATTTGTCGTTATCTTCACTTAATACCTCTCTGAACACATATATATTGATATTTATAAGGCTAGGCAGTTTTGTGCCTGTTTATAATTATATGCCTGTGTTGCGATGTTGTGAAAATAAGTATGACAAATACCAATAAAAAACGTCAAAAACACGATAAATAGCGTCAATTACTCCTGTTTTTAATGAATAATTCCCATTACTCAAGACAGAAGGTTTACGCTGTACCTTACCACTGTTATTCTTGGATCTAACTTTCATAAAAAACAGGTATTTTTCATGTCAAAACCATCATTTGATTCTATCGAATCACAGGCAAGTTACGGTATTGGTCTGCAAGTCGGTCAACAACTGACTGAATCAGGTCTTCAAGGATTAGAGCCCGCAGCACTGTTAGCTGGCCTGACCGATGCATTAGAAGGTAATGCACCTTCTGTACCTGTTGAAACATTACACAATGCCTTACGTACTATGCACGAGCGTGCTGAAGCTGTTCGTCAAGAACGCCAAGCGGAGTTAGCTGATGCTGGTAAAATTTTCTTAGAAGAAAATGTGAAAAATGAAGGTGTTCAAGTTACAGAATCAGGCTTACAGTACAAAGTACTGACTGCGGGTGAAGGTGCAATTCCAGCGCGTACTGATCATGTTCGTGTTCACTACACTGGTCGTTTAATTGATGGCACTGTGTTTGATAGCTCAGTTCAACGTGGTCAACCTGCTGAATTCCCAGTAAATGGCGTTATCGCAGGCTGGATTGAAGCATTAACATTAATGCCAGTAGGTTCAAAATGGGAATTATATATTCCTTACCAATTAGCTTATGGCGAACGTGGAGCAGGTGCGGCTATTCCTCCATTCGCTACATTAGTATTTGAAGTAGAATTATTAGAAATTTTATAATTTCTTATTCTGCGGTAAATCAGAGTAAAAAATAGCCGGTTTTTGCCGGCTATTTTTGTCTCTGAACTAAAATAAAGAGACAGTAGGGTAATTAATTTTTATAAGAGAAGTTATCTGCTTATAGAAATAAGAGAGGTGCATTATGTTAGAACAAGTCAGCAAATTAGCTCGCCAAGCAGGTATGGCGATAATGCAAATCTATCAGCAATCAGAGCCTATCCAAGTACAGGAAAAAAGTGATAATTCACCTGTCACAGAAGCTGATTTGGCCGCTCACCAAGTTATCAAACAAGGACTTGCTTCTATTGCCCCAGATATACCTCAATTATCTGAAGAAGATCCCCCTGAATGGGAAGTACGTCGTCATTGGGATCGTTATTGGCTGATTGACCCTCTAGATGGAACTAAAGAATTTATCAGTAAGAATGGTGAGTTTACGGTAAATATTGCCTTAATTGAAAAGGGTATTCCTGTTTTAGGGGTTGTCTATGCGCCGGTTCAAAATGTGTTATATGCAGCGGCAAATAAACAGGCATGGAAAGAAGTGTGTGGACAGCGATTACCTATCCATGCAAGTCGTGCAGAGCCGCCAGTAATTGTGATTAGCCGTTCTCATCAAGATGATGAATTAAAAGAATACCTCTCACAACTTGGCGCACATCAAACCGTTGCTGTTGGTTCATCTTTGAAGTTTTGTTTAGTTGCTGAAGGTAAAGCACAGCTTTATCCTCGCTTTGGACCTACACATACTTGGGATACCGCGGCAGGTCATGCTGTTGCGATTGCTGCGGGCGCACACGTCACAGATTGGAAAGGGGTAACGCTAGATTATTCCCCAAAAGAGTCGCTGATAAATCCAGGATTTAGAGTTTCTATCTTTTAGTGACACTTTATGAAATCGGAGCCCTTTATTTAATAAGGGCTCTGACACAGAAATTATTCTTTAATTAAATCGTTGATAAGATTGATTGCAGTTGTGATTTCTGCACCACTTAATACACCTTCTTTGACGAAACGGACTTTGCCTTGTTTATCTAAAATAACAATAGCTGAACTCTCTTTTTCTAATCCCCAGCCTTTTAATGCTACACCATCAGCATCAACAATAAACTGTGACCAAGGAAACTCTTTTTTACTGTCTTCAACACTGCCGCGAACAAATGGGCCTGTACCAAACACCGCATCATCAGTATTAATAATTGTTGTAGTCTGATAACTGTTATGTGGGAATTTAGCCAGTTTTACGGCATCGATAAACGGTGCATTCATCTCCTTAGCTTTGCTACGTCCTGCTATATGCTGAACAGTACGTACTTTTCCACTAAGCAGACCACTATTCCAATTTTGGTAGCTAAACTTATCTTTGGTTGTGTCATAAAGTAGCTCACCTTTGTCATTGATTGTGACAGCGGGAAGTACTGTATTTTCAGTGATGTTATGTGCAAATGCCCATGTGGATGTGCTGAGTAAAAGTGCAGCTAAGGTTATTTTGTGCATAGCCATGATCCTATTATTGAAATCGACGTTAGATTCTATCTAAGCATAGAAGCTAGTGGAGAATAATACCTCATCGCTGATACATTTATTTAACATTGAGTGGGTAAAATAACGCACACGCTATCTTTATTTATATTCTTTACTGTCAATAAATGTAAAAACAGATAAGAAAATCAAATAAGTTGAACCTAGTACTTATAATTAGGTCTTTAAATTTGATATATAAAGATAAGTCTTTATGACTTATTAAACTCAACAACGAGCATGGGAGACTAACTGAAAGATGAAAATCTTCAATCGCTATAACCCTGAAAAAATTGCTCTCTACGTTAAGACATTATTTCGTGGACGGTTTTACATCAAAGGAATGGGTGCATTTGAATTCGATTACGGTAAAATTTTATTACCTAAAATAAGAGATAAGCTACATTTTAATGTCATGAGTGAAGTGAACCAGCAGGTCATTTTACTGAAAGCAGAAATGGGCTAACTTTTATCTGATAGATAACTGAGTCTTTCTCGTGAATATCTTCGATAAGACTCAGTTATTAATTTCGAATTGTTACTTGTTAGCTTACCGTTTTATTTTCATCTGTCTTGATATCGACTTCTGTTGTTGTCTGTATAACAGGAACATGTTCTTGTAAAATCGGCTTAACAGGTGGAATATCATCAACCTTTGTCACAAGTAATTGATCTATTTTGTAATTATCAATATCGACAACTTCAAATTTGTATCCTGAAAACTTCACATAATCAGTGCGTTTTGGAATTTTACGTAAGCGATACATCATAAAACCTGCGATGGTTTCATAGTTACTTGAATCTGGGAAATCGTCGATATCAAGTACACGCATTACATCATCAATTGGCGTACCGCCTTCAACTAACCATGAGTGCTCATCACGACTCACAATTTGCTCTTCTTGTCCCGGTCCAATTAAATCGCCCATTAAGGTTGTCATCACATCATTTAGTGTAATAACCCCCATCACCATCGCGTATTCATTGAGGATAATGGCAAAGTCTTCACCGGACGTTTTAAAGCTTTCCAACATATCTGAAAGCGTTAATGTATCAGGAATAATCAGAGCCTTACGGATATGAACACCATCATTGAGATTTAAGCTTTGCCCGTTAATAACGCGATTAAGCAGCTCTTTAGAATCAACATAACCAATAATATGGTCGATATCACCTTCACAAACGAGGAACTTAGAGTGAGGTTGAGTGGCAATTTTTTCTTTGATATCGCCTTCAGTTTCTTCACGATCAAAATAGACCACATCTTCTCGAGGTGTCATTGCCGACGGTACGGTACGTGACTCTAATTCAAAAACATTTTCTATCAGCTCATGCTCTTGTTTACGTAAAACTCCAGCAACAGCACCAGCTTCTACAATGGCAAAAATATCATCAGAAGTAATATCTTCATTTCTTACCATTGGGATTTTAAATAATTTGAAGATGAGATCTGCCATGCCATTAAATAACCAAACCAGAGGGCGGAAAAAGGCAAGGCAGAAACGCATTGGGTTCACAATTCTTAATGCGATAGCTTCTGGTTTTATCATACCAATGCGTTTTGGCGTTAAGTCAGCCAATAAAATAAACATGGATGTGACAATAATAAAGGAACAAATAGATCCAAGCTGTTGCGCTAATGGCTCTTCAAAAAATTGTAGGTAAAAGCTTTTTAACGAAGGGGAGAAAGCAGATTCGCCAACAATACCTGCTAGGATAGCGACGGCATTTAATCCAATTTGCACAACGGTAAAAAACATGCCTGGCATTTCTTGCATTTTTAATACACGTGCGGCGTTAATATTGCCCTCATCAACAAGTTGTTTGAGTTTAATTCGACGAGAAGCAGCAAGAGAGATTTCAGACAGCGAAAAAAAGGCGCTGATAGCACAAAGCAAAAGCACAATGAGTAAACTATTAAGCATATAAGGCTCACACCACCCCAAGTATTTAATCCAAAGGGTAATACTAGAGTGTTAAAAATAGAAGATAAATCAATATATTGTGATGAATTTATTCACAAAGATAGATAAGAGGGCGTAATTATATCATCGCCCTGCTATTTTCTGCTAGTTTTACTTTTCAGGGGGATAGCAGATGCCTATTCCACCTAATCCACAATAACCTTGTGGGTTTTTATGTAAATATTGCTGGTGGTAATCTTCAGCAAAATAGAAAGGGCCCACAGGCTGAATTTCAGTGGTGATTGCATCAGTAGTGCCTTGAGTATTCATTGCTTGTTGATAACGTTTTTTTGACTCAATAGCTTGAGCATATTGCTCTTCATTAACAGTGTAAATGGCAGAACGATATTGGCTGCCAATATCATTACCTTGGCGCATACCTTGTGATGGATTGTGATTTTCCCAAAAAAGAGCCAAAAGTTGTGAATAGCTAATTACTGAGGGATCAAAAACAACTCTCACCACTTCACTATGACCTGTTAAACCTTGGCAAACTTGTTGGTAAGTTGGATTTTCTGTTACACCACCGCTATAACCCGCACTTGTTGAGTAAACGCCCTGTTGTTGCCAAAATAGACGTTCAACACCCCAAAAACAGCCCATTGCAAAATAAGCAATGTTCATATTGGCTGGAATATCGTTAATAGAATGCCCATTTACAGCATGATTAGCAGATATTTCTAATGGTGTCGAAGTACCCCTTAAGGCATTCTCTGGTTGGTAAGCTTTATGTTGCAAGGTAGACTCCAATTTTTATATTTGTAAACGCTTTACTATGGTAAAGGCTTAATATTGTTATAAACTAAATCTACAATAAAGCTTAAAACAGTTTGTCGTCAATTTATCACATGGATTAAATAATATTGAGGAGAAAACGTGCCGAGATACTCCGTTATCTACGTTCTCTGTCTGTCTTTTATCGCGCCTGTTGCCTATGGGGCAAATTTGCGTTTAAAAGTAGAAGGTTTAGAAGGGCAGCTCGAAAAAAATGCGCGAGTCCAGCTATCAAACATTACAACAGAAGAAGTTGCACCTGACGGGCGTTTTCGTGCGCGTGTTGAAAAGGCAATTCAAGAAGGACTTCGCCCTTTAGGTTATTATCAACCCAAAGTGACATTTTCTTATGAAGAAAATACACCGCCTGCGCGATCTGTATTAACCGCTAAAGTTGAACCAGGTATCCCTATCTTATTGAAAGGCGTTGATGTGGTTCTCGAAGGTGGTGCTAAAACAGATAACCAATATGCGAAAGTCATTAAAGAGAATACACCTCCTCTTGATAGTGTTTTAAACCATGCAGATTACGAGAAACTCAAAGGTTCGTTAACTGGGCTTGCCATTCGCCGTGGCTATTTTGATGCGGAAATGCAAAAAAGTCAGTTAGGCGTCTCTTTAGATAATCATGCCTCATATTGGGATTTTGTTTTCGATAGTGGAGAACGCTATCGTTTTGGAAAAGTGAATTATACGGGCTCCCAAATCCGTGAAGACTATCTACAAAATATTGTCCCTTTTAAAGAGGGAGAATATTACGCCTCAGAAGATCTGGCTGAATTTAATCGCCGTTTAGCGGCAACAGGCTGGTTTAACTCTGCGGTTGTGACACCTGATATTGCTAAAGCACGCGCTGATAACTCTCACCTGTTACCGATGAGTGCAGTTGTAACACCTCGCTCTCGTAACTATGTTGAGCTTGGTGGTGGTTATGCTACCGATGTAGGTCCTCGCCTTAATATGCAGTGGGATAAGCCTTGGATGAACTCACGAGGTCATAGTTTAACCTCTAATATCAGTGTTTCTCAGCCTGAACAGTCTATTGGTGCCAATTATAAAATTCCACTTAAGGTCAATCCATTAGAGCAATACTATGGTGTTCAGGGTGGTTTTAAACGCACCGATTTAAATGACACCCGCTCTGATACTACAACGCTAAACGTGTCTCGTAACTGGGATATGTCGACAGGCTGGCAATACAGTGTGAATACACGTTGGAGCCTCAGCCACTTTACCCAAGGTGAAGTTACAAATACCACTATGCTGCTTTATCCGGGCGTTACCGCAAGTCGTGTACGTCAACGAGGCGGTATGATGCCTTCTTGGGGGGATAGCCAACGTTATACATTAGACTACTCCAATAAAATGTGGGGCTCTGATGTCGAATTTGCTGCATTCCAAGCGCAACACGTTTGGATACGTACTCCATGGGATGGACATCGCTTTGTGGTAAGAGGCAACTTTGGTTGGATTGAAACCAACGCGTTTGAGCAAGTACCGCCTGAATTACGTTTCTTTGCTGGTGGTGATAGAAGTGTTCGTGGTTTTAAATATCAAAGTATCTCACCTGAAGATGGAAAAGGTAATTTAACGGGGGCATCAAGAATGCTCGTGGGATCGTTAGAATATCAATATAACATTACGGGTAACTGGTGGAGTGCTGTCTTTATTGATAGCGGTGAAGCAGTTAATGATTTTACTCGTAGTGATTTTAAAACAGGTGCGGGTGCAGGCGTTCGTTGGGCATCACCAGTTGGTCCAATTAAATTTGATTTAGCTTTACCTGTGAGTGACGTTGATAAACGTAGACTCCAGTTCTACATCGGGTTAGGGGCAGAGTTATGATGAAAAAGTGGTTGAAATGGATTGCACTAACACTCCTTATCATTATTTTGCTTACATTCGGTGCTGTTGCTTGGATTTTGGGAACACAATCGGGTTTGCATTTTGCTATTAATAGTGCGGCTCGCTGGGTTCCTGGTTTAGTTATTAAAGATGTTAATGGTGGTTGGCAAGATCTGCGTTTAACAGGTGTTGAATATCAAATGCCTGGGGTTGATGTGAACGTGGGTGAGTTATCTCTAGGATTACGCTTAGCGTGTCTAACTGATAAACAAGTTTGTGTTGATACATTAGGTACACGAGATGTTGTTGTTAATGTTGATACTAGCGCCTTTCCTCCTTCTGAAGAAACACCTCCATCAGAGCCTCTAACAGAGCTTAATGCGCCATTACCTATCTATTTAAATTCACTCTCATTAGAAAATACGTATGTGAAGATTGACGATATGGCAATCTCGCTAGGCGAATTTAAAACTGGTGCGCAGTGGGAAGGCCGTCAAGTTACATTAAATCCAACACTCATTAATGATTTGCTGGTGGCATTACCAAAGACACCAGAAGAAGGGAGTGTTGAAGCAACGGCTGAAGATGTAAAAGAAATCGCAACTACAAAACCTCAAACTGAGCCTACAACACAAGAAGAAAAAGAACAGGCTTTAGCTGAGACAATTAAAGCGATTTTCGCGAAGCCATTATTAGCCGAATTACCTGAAGTTATTATTCCTGTTGATATCAATATCGAAGGAATTGAAGGTAAGCAATTACAGATTAGTGGTGATACGCCTATTACGATTAACCAATTATCGTTTGAAGCCAAGACGCAAGGTAAGCAGGTTAATCTCACTAAATTAAATATTGATGCCCCAGAAGGTGAAGTAAGTTTAAATGGGGGAATTACCCTAGATAAACAGTGGCCTGTTAATTTAGATGTGAATGCGACTATTCGTGATATTGCTGGGCTTGAAGATTTTAAAGATCAAAAAGCGACACTTTCTTTACAAGGCGCATTACTTGAAGAGCTTAAATTAGTACTCTCTTTAACAGGAACAGTGACAGCAACTTTAGATGCTCAAGCTGAACTGGCAAAACCACACCTTCCATTAAAACTGACGCTTGAAAGTCAGAAAGTTCGCTGGCCATTAACGGGGGACGTGCAGTATCAACTTAACGGTACTCGATTACGCTTAAATGGTCAGACAGATAACTATGATCTCTCATTACGCTCTGATATTGAAGGTCAAGAGATCCCTCCAGCCAAATTAATGCTGGATGCAAAAGGGAATGAAGAGAAAATAGAGCTGACGCGTTTACGTTTAGCCGCTTTGCAAGGTCATGCTGATATCACAGGTGTCGCTGATTGGAGTAAAGCAATTAGCTGGAATGCATTGCTCACGATTTCAGGAATTAATACGGCAAAACAGTACCCTGATATGCCAGCAAAATTAGATGGGCGCATTGCAACAACAGGTAGTCTATATGGCGGAAGTTGGCAATTACGTGTTCCTGAAATCACCTTAGATGGCAATATCAAAAATAATCTTATCAAGGCGAGAGGTAATGCTTACGGTAATGATTCAGGGCAATGGAATATTCCTCAGTTAAAACTGATCCTAGGTAAAAATAACCTCGATATTGAAGGGCATTTAGGTGATAAATGGGCATTAGATGCCAATATTAATGCTCCGGGATTAAATGGTTTAGTACCTGGATTAGCGGGTGTTATTAAAGGTAAAGTTAATATTCGTGGCGATATTAATACACCTAAGATTATTGCTGATATCAACGCTCATGGTATTAAATGGCAAGATCAAGTCAGTGTTGAATCCATCACTATTAAAGGTGATGTTCAAGCGGATAAAGAAATTGGTGGCAAACTTGCGATTACTGCTCGTCAGTTAAAACAAGCCGATTTAGTTATTCGCAATTTAACGTTGGATGCTGCTGGTACAGAAAAACAGCATAAACTGACGCTAAAAATGGATGGTGAGCCTGTTTCTGGTGGACTGACATTAGCTGGCTCATTCGATAAAGAGAAACAGCAATGGAAAGGAACGCTAAATAATACGGCATTTGATACCCCTGTGGGCGAATGGCGTTTAAATAAAGCTATGGCGTTGAATTTGTTGGCAGAGAAACAAGAAGTCACCATTGGCTCTCATTGTTGGGTAAACCCAAATGCACAAGTTTGTGTTCCTAAAGCGATAACTGTGGGTGAAAGCGGATCTGCGGCAATTACATTGACGCGTTTTGATCTCGCTATGATCAAACCTTTCTTACCGCCAGAGACTTCCGTTCAAGGTGTATTTACTGGCGATGCCACCGCAACATGGAACTCAAAAGGTGGATTACCTAAAGCATCGGTAAATCTAAAAGGGCAAGGTGTTGCAGTAAAACAGAATATTGAAGGCACTATTTTACCGATTGATTTTGATGCTATTACCTTAAATGCGGGCGTTAACAACGGCAAAGCGACATTACAATGGCTGATTAGTATTGCAGGAAATGGTGATATTAAAGGTAATGTGCATGTTGCTGATCTTGAGAAGAAACGCCAGCTATCAGGTACGGTGGATATTGATAATCTGACATTAGATTTAATCAAACCATTCTTAGGTAAAGGTGAAATAGCTGAAGGTCGTGTTGGTGCGCAATTACGTTTAGGCGGAAATGCTCAATCGCCACTGCTATTTGGTCAATTTGGTATTAATCAATTAAAAGTGGTTGGGCATTGGATCCCGTTTGATATTACGAAAGGGAATGTTGATGTTCAATTCGATGGTGCGACGTCTGATTTAAGCGGTCGAATCGAAACCCCAGAAGGTTACTTAAATCTTACTGGTAACGCTGATTGGCGTAAATTAGACGCATGGCACGCAGTAATAGCCGCAAATGGCAATAAGCTACGTGTTTCATTGCCTCCGATGGTACGTATTGATGTTAATCCTGATTTAGTGTTTGAGGCTCGCCCTCATTTACTGAAACTAGATGGACGTATTGATATTCCTTGGGCACGCATCGTTGTTCAAGACTTACCAGAGTCAGCGGTATCCGCTTCTTCTGATGAAGTGATGCTGGATAAAAACTTACAGCCAATTGCACCAAAAGAGACATCGATTCCAATTCAAAGTAATTTAGCTATTAATATTGGCGATGATGTGACACTGGACGCATTTGGGCTTAAAGCTAGATTGACGGGAGCGCTTAAAGTCAATCAGAATAAACAAGGACTGGGTTTAAACGGTCAGATAGATATTCCAAAAGGCGAATTCAAAGCTTATGGGCAAGACCTGCAAGTTCGTAAGGGACAAATCTTGTTCTCAGGGCCAGTTGATCAACCTTACTTAAATATTGAAGCTATTCGTAATCCTGAAAATACGGCAAATAATGTGATTGCTGGTGTTAGGGTGACAGGGCTTGCAGATAAACCGAAAGTTGAAATTTTCTCTGAACCCGCTTTTACACAGCAAGAAGCGTTATCCTACTTGCTAAGAGGTGAAGGGTTAGATAAAAGTGGTGATGCGGATTCATCACAAATGACGGCAATGCTGATAGGATTAGGCGTTGGTCAAAGTGGTCAGCTTGTAGGGCGCATTGGTGAAACCTTTGGTGTTTCTGATTTAGCGCTTGATACACAGGGTGTGGGGGATAACTCACAAGTTGTGGTCAGCGGTAAGATCACAAACGATCTACAAGTGAAGTATGGAGTGGGTATATTTGATTCGCTAGCGACGTTAACCTTACGTTATCGCTTGATGCCCAGGTTGTATTTACAAGCAGTGTCTGGTATGAATCAGGCAATAGATCTGCTTTATCAATTTGAGTTTTAAATTATATGCGAATTATTGTTTATGGTAGTTTACGGCAAAACCAAGGTAACCATCACTGGATGACCTATGCGCAACTTTTAGGTGAGCATAAATTAGTGGGATATAAACTCTATGATTTAGGGTTTTATCCTGCGGTTATTGAAGGTGAAGGGGAAATAGAATGCGAAGTCTATCGGATAACGCCTTCTATCTTGACAGAGCTTGATGAATTGAAAAAGAACGATCAGGATTACAAGCGCCAACTGATTTCAACGCCTTATGGCAGTGCTTGGATCTACCTTTATCAAAAGCCTGTTGATGGTTTACGTGAAATCAAATGCGGTGACTGGCTAAAACGTCACGAAGAAGAGTAATCAGTAGCATCCTACTTTTGCTCCATGTTATATAAAAACGGCTCGATAGAAATATTGGGCCGTTTTTATTGCTATTAGAATAACCTTGATAAGTGGCATCTTGCTTGTCATGTGTTTGAGGAGAAGAGCCGTACCATCATAAAAAAAGCCCTTCAATAAAATGAAGAGCTTATTTATCAGTAAATTATTAAATAACAACTTACCTAGCTATTCTGAGAGCGTCAGAATTATTTTTTAGCGCGTTCGAAAGAAGACAGAATTTCAGCTTTAGCTGATTCTACGCCTTCCCAACCGTCAACTTTAACCCATTTGCCAGCTTCTAAATCTTTGTAGTGTTCAAAGAAATGTTTGATCTGTGCTTTTAACAGTTCTGGTAGATCGTTCACATCTTTGATGTGATCGTATTCTTTGCTCAGTTTAGTGTGTGGAACTGCAACCAGTTTCGCATCTTCACCTGATTCGTCGGTCATTTTCAGTACGCCAACAGGACGGCAACGAATAACAGAACCTGGTTGTAATGGGTATGGAGTTGGAACCAGAACGTCTACTGGGTCACCATCTAAAGATAACGTGTTGTTGATGTAACCGTAGTTGCATGGGTAGAACATTGCTGTTGACATAAAACGGTCAACGAACAGTGCGCCACTTTCTTTATCAACTTCGTATTTGATAGGATCAGCGTTTGCTGGGATTTCAATAACAACATAGATATCTTCTGGTAGTTCTTTACCAGCAGGAACATGATTCAGGCTCATAAAAAATTTCCTATAAAAAAATTAATTTTACGTGGCCTGTAGTATAGCGAAAAGTTTTTAACAATACCCGTTTTTTGCCGAACATGTTGCGTTCTGACGTAAAAATAAGCAGCAAATAAAAGAAAGTACTATTTTCAAAGATGAAAAAACCGGACGAATAAGAAGTCCGGTTTATCTATGTTAGTGCTAAACGAATGGATTATTCTTCGTCTGGATATTGCGCCATAAAGCTTTCAGCTTGTTCAACCATCGATTTAGTCCCTACGAAGAAAGGCATACGTTGGTGAAGTTCTTTTGGTTCGATATCGAGAATACGCTCTTTACCGTTACTTGCTTTACCGCCAGCTTGTTCGGCTAAGAACGCCATTGGATTGCATTCATAGAGTAAACGTAATTTACCAGTAGGGTGACTTGCAGTACTTGGATAAATATAAATCCCCCCTTTCAGTAAGTTACGGTGGAAATCAGCAACTAAAGAACCAATATAACGTGTGGTATAAGGGCGATTTGTTGCTGCGTCTTGTTCTTGGCAATACTTAATGTATTTTTTTACACCTAATGGGAATTTGATGTAGTTACCTTCGTTGATTGAGTACATATTTCCTGTTGGTGGGAAATGTACGCTTTCATGAGATAAACAGAATACGCCTAAAGATGGATCGTAAGTAAAGGCATGAACACCACAACCTGTTGTGTAAACTAACATAGTTGATGAACCATAAACGACATAGCCTGCTGCGACTTGACGATGACCTGGTTGTAAGAAGTCATCTAAAGTGACAGATTGACCAATTGGCGTAATACGGTGGTAAATAGAGAAAATTGTTCCGACGGAAACGTTTACATCAATATTCGACGAACCGTCTAAAGGGTCCATTAGTACAACATACTTAGCATTTTCAGCACGATCACCTTCAAAGATAACAATATCATCTTCTTCTTCTGATCCGATACCCGCAACTTCACCACGCGCTTTTAATGCAGCTTTTAGTTTCTCATTCGCGTAAAGATCCAGTTTCATCTGGGCTTCACCTTGAACATTAGAAACACCGTTAGTACCCAGAATATCGACTAACCCTGCTTTATTAATATCACGGTGGATAATTTTAGCCCCAAGCTTAATTGCTGAAAGTAATGCAGTAAGTTCACCAGTTGCATGGGGAAAATCTTGTTGTTTCTCGACGATAAATTCGCCTAATGTTTTCATGACGCAGGTCCTGAATGTGAGTGGGTAAAGTAAAAAAGGAGGAAAATCTCCTTGGTGGTGGCAAGTTTAGCCAAAGAATCGAATGATTCAAAGGTTAATCCGTTCCTTATCTGCTTTTTGATCGTTAGAATAGTGACCAACTTCATGCTATTGGACAGAAATTCATGCACATTCATATTCTTGGTATTTGTGGCACCTTTATGGGAAGTCTTGCCATTCTCGCTAGAGCAAAGGGACATAAAGTCACAGGCTCGGACGCTAATGTCTATCCACCCATGAGTACTTTATTAGAAAATCAGGGAATTGAACTGATTGAGGGATATGACCCAAAACAATTAGAACCTGCCCCTGACATGGTGATTATTGGTAATGCGATGACACGAGGAAATCCTTGTGTTGAAGCAGTGCTTGAAAAAGGTTTGCCTTATACCTCAGGCCCTCAGTGGCTACATGATTATATTTTACCTGAACGTTGGGTGTTAGCCGTTGCTGGAACTCATGGTAAAACAACAACAGCGGGTATGCTGGCTTGGGTTTTAGAAGACTGTGGTTATAAACCGGGATTTTTAATTGGCGGTGTACCGGGTAACTTCCAAGTATCCGCACAGTTAGGCGAAAGCCCTTTCTTTGTAATTGAAGCAGATGAATATGATAGTGCTTTCTTTGATAAGCGCTCTAAATTTGTTCATTACTCTCCACGCACACTGATTTTAAATAATCTTGAATTTGATCACGCCGATATTTTTGATGATTTAGCGGCAATTCAAAAACAATTCCATCATTTAGTTCGTATCGTCCCAGGCACCGGAAAAATCATCATGCCTGATAACGATATGAATTTAAAACAGACCATTGGAATGGGATGTTGGAGTGAACAAGAATTCACAGGTGAAACTGGAGATTGGCAAGCCAAAAAACTCAGTAATGACAGTAGCCATTTTGAGGTATTCCACAAAGGTGAGCGAGTCGGAGAGGTGTGTTGGGGACTTTCTGGTGAACACAACATGCAAAATGGCTTAATGGCGATTGTTGCAGCGCACCACGTTGGTGTTTTACCTGCGGATGCTTGTGAAGCATTAGATAAGTTTATTAATGCTCGTCGTCGCTTAGAGTTACGTGGTGAGGTTAATCAAGTCAGTGTTTATGATGACTTTGCACATCATCCCACAGCGATTTTAGCAACGCTTGAAGCGTTACGCAGTAAAGTCGGTGGAACGGCTCGTATTATTGCTGTGCTAGAGCCTCGTTCAAATACCATGAAAATGGGAATTAGTAAGGATGATATCGCGCCTGCATTGGGTCGTGCTGATGAAGTCTTTTTATTCCAGCCACCTAGTATTCAATGGTTAGTGAGTGATATTGCAGAGCATTGTGTACAACCTGCTCGCTGGAGTACAGATCTGGATACATTAGTCGATATGATTGCGAAAGAAGCTCAAGCGGGCGATCATATTTTGATTATGAGTAATGGCGGTTTTGGTGGTATTCATGAAAAACTGCTCGCAAAATTAGCGCAACCTAAAGATCCTGATAGCCAATATTAAAAATAAATAAGCCACTGAAAACTCAGTGGCTTATTTTTTGAAGCTGTAGAAAGGCTAATTATAATTCTTGATCAAAAAGATTCAGAATAGCATCTCGTAATTCTTCTGTAGAAAATCCCGGAGCCGGTGTTGAAAAAATAGTGTCATCACCCGCAATACTACCAAGGATACCTTCTGCTTTGCCTAATGAGTCTAATAAACGTGCAATAAGTTGTGCCGCACCCGGACTTGTTCTTATCACCACAACAGAATGGTTATGATCGATATCGAGTACCAGATTTTTTAATGGGCTGCTTGCTGTTGGTACGCCAAGCTCAGTAGGAAGGCAATAGACCATTTCCATTTTGGCGTTACGGGTTCTTACCGCACCAAATTTTGTTAGCATACGAGAGATTTTGGACTGATTAATATTATCAAATCCAGCCTCTTGTAATGCAGTCACAATCTCGCCTTGTGAACTGAATTTTTCTTCTTTCAGCAGGGCTTTAAACGCTTTAACCAAGTCTTCTTGCTTAGAAGGAACGCGCATAGTTCACCTTTAGTGAGTTATCAATAACCCGTGTATTATGCAGAGAAGTGAATTTTTATGCAACATAAGACGAAGAAAGGCGAGTGATAGCCTCCTCAAAATTGTAAAGTAGAATGTACTGCAAAAAAAATTTATTTACAGCGTGCAAATGTGATAATTTAAAGAAAGTAAAATATTTGTTAAATAAATGATAAGCTTAAATGATTATCATAAGGATGATGGTGTACTTAACACTTTGCCATATTTATTGAAATTATTTATCAAAAGGGTGTCCACTATCTCATTAACAGATAAGCAATTTGTTTAGAATAACCAAAGTATTATTTTTCACTGAAAATGCCTTATTATGCAATATTGCTGTTAAATAATTGTTTTTTAAAAGGTGAATTGCGTAATAGTGAGTATCTCGAAGGCGTTCCACTATCTCGTAAACTAAGGAGTATCAGAATGAAAGTAGCAGTTCTCGGTGCAGCAGGTGGTATTGGTCAGGCACTGGCACTTCTTCTTAAAAATCAGCTTCCAGCTGGTAGTGAACTCTCTTTATATGATATCGCTCCCGTCACACCGGGTGTCGCAGCTGACTTAAGCCATATCCCGACTCAAGTTACTGTAAAAGGTTTTGCGGGTGAAGATCCTTCTCCTGCGCTAAAAGGCGCTGATGTTGTTCTGATTTCTGCGGGCGTTGCTCGTAAACCAGGCATGGATCGTTCAGATCTTTTCAATGTTAACGCAGGTATCGTGCGTAACTTAATTGAAAAGGTTGCACAAAATTGCCCGAAAGCACTTATCGGTATCATTACTAACCCAGTGAATACAACTGTTGCTATTGCAGCAGAAGTGCTTAAGAAAGCAGGCGTTTACGATAAAAAACGTCTTTTCGGTATCACCACTCTCGATATTATTCGCGCGAATACCTTTGTTGCAGAACTAAAAGGTAAAGATCCACAAAAAACCAATGTTCCTGTGATCGGTGGACATTCTGGTGTGACTATTCTTCCTTTATTATCTCAAGTCGATGGCGTTTCATTTACTGATGACGAAGTTGCTGCACTGACTAAACGTATTCAAAACGCAGGTACTGAGGTTGTTGAAGCAAAAGCAGGTGGTGGATCAGCGACATTATCTATGGGTCAAGCAGCCGCTCGTTTTGGTCTTTCATTAATTCGCGCTCTAAATGGCGAGAAAAATGTTATTGAATGCACTTATACTGAAGGCGACGGAGAATATGCCCGTTTCTTTGCACAACCTATTCTTTTAGGTAAAAACGGTGTAGAGGAATATTTATCTATCGGTAAATTAAGTGATTTTGAAAAGCAATCTCTTAATGGCATGTTAGATGTATTGAAAAAAGATATAATTCTTGGTGAAGAATTTATTAATAAATAAAGAAATACTTTTTTTGCTATAAAAATAATGCAAATTTAAATAAAAACCGCTGATACTATATCAGCGGTTTTTTTTATTAATTATAATGTCTGTAATTATTAGTTAATTATTAGTTTTGGTACGAATCTTTCGTTCAAGTAATTCTCCTGTTTCAGGATGAAAATAACGACTAGGCCAAATTTCACTAGGAGCTACACCAAGATAATCAGCAATGATTTTCTCTCCTTTAGGCCAAGGGCGAGACAGCGCATTAGCGAGTGTTGAAGAGCTTAACCCTGCTTGGCGAGAGATGGCAGCAAGTGTTGTTCCTCGTTTTCTAAGTGCGGCAATAATATCGGCAGGATGCCAATCAGATTTCCTTGAAATCATTTTTAATCCTTTTTCTATAAAATTGATTGCTGTGTTAGTGGTATAAATAACAGTTTATTAGAAATGTCCTAAAGCATTTAAACTGATTATTTAGAAAATAAAATAACATTATTTTTCTAAAAAGATTTCTGATTTTTTTCTTAATAATTTCTTTTTTGAAGTTGATAACAATTTTAGAGAAACATAATGAAAAAAGAGTGGTATACGGCAAAGGAATTGACGGGTATAGGTGGATTACCTAAATCACCACAAGGTGTAAATTCAAAAGCGAGACGCGAGTCTTGGCAAAAACAGAATGTAAAAAATAAGCAAGGTAATGGTGTTGAATATCATTATTCTTGTTTACCAGAAAAAACTTTAATTGCTCTAGAACTTTATGAGCCATTAGCACATTACAAATTAAATAAAAAAGAGGAGCCACTCGTTATCTGGGTGAAAGCATTCCAACAACTAAATGATGGTGAACAAAAAACATTAACAGAGCTGATATTGCGGGATGGTATTAGAAGTTTTTTAGAAAAAGTCGTCAATGATTAAGCGATTTTAAAGAATCTATTATTGCGTTATCCGCAACAGATATCTATCTGACTAACCTCTTAGTTGAATGTGAGATGAGATCATGAAAAAAGAATGGTATACAGCGAAAGAATTAGTGGGGCTTGCGGGGTTACCTAACTCACCGCAGGGAGTTAACTTGATGGCGCGTCGTGAAGGATGGGAAAACCGTCGTAAACGTGGCGTGCAGGGAAAAGCTGTCGAGTATTCCATAAAAAGTCTACCTGATGAGGTGATTGGTGTGCTCGCTGCACATGAACCTCCGGCTGAGTATTTATCAAAACGTCAGGATGCCTTTTTAATTTGGGTTGAAGCTTATTATCAACTGACCAAATCAGAACGAGAAAAGATTGTGAAATTCGTGCTTCGCGAAGGGCTGGCAAAGCTCATTAGCTATATTGATGCGGATAATCAAGATGCTATTGAACGAGAAAACGAAGAAGTGCTCAATAAATTAAAAAGCCCACCAGAATCGACGTAGTCGCTCTGGCGGGCTTCTTTACATAACTAAGAGGATTTATACATCAAAGTTATGATTGACGTTGTACAGCGACGTGAGCAAGCCCAATAAGCGCATCTTTATACGGTGAGTCAGGTATAATTGATAAAGCTTCAATCGCTTTGTCTGCTTCTTCTTCTGCTTTTTGGCGGGTATATTCCAAAGAGCCACACTGTTTCATAGTATTTAAAACAGTATCCAATAAATGGCGACCATTACCTTGTTCAATGGCTTGGCGAATTAATTGGGATTCTTCTTCATTGCCATTATGCATAGCATGAAGTAATGGCAACGTTGGTTTACCTTCATCAAGATCATCACCAGTGTTTTTACCCAACTGGTTGTTATCTGCATCATAATCAAGCAAATCGTCAATGAGCTGGAAAGCAGTCCCAAGATAACGACCATAATCTTGGAATGCTTTTTCTTGCTCAGGCGTCGCACCAGAAAGAATGGCTGACGCATGAGAAGCCGCTTCAAACAGACGAGCTGTTTTGCTGTAGATAACTTGCATATAGTCATCTTCAGAAATGTCAGGATCGTTACAATTCATTAATTGTAAAACTTCACCTTCAGCGATCACATTGGTGGCGCTAGACATTAATTTTAATACACGCATCGAATCAAGATCCGTCATCATCTGAAAGGATCGTGTATAAATAAAGTCGCCAACAAGTACACTGGCAGCATTTCCAAAGACAGCATTTGCCGTTTGTTTTCCTCTGCGCATATCAGATTCATCAACAACATCATCATGTAACAACGTTGCAGTATGAATAAATTCGATAAGCGCTGCGACCGAGATATGTTTGTCACCTTGATAGTCCAATGCTCGTCCAGTGAGCACTGCGATCATTGGTCGGATCCTTTTACCACCACCACTAATGATGTAGTAACCAAGTTGGTTTATCAAAGAAACATCTGAATTAAGCTGGTAAAGGATTGCCTCATTTACCGCAGTCATATCAGCGGATGTTAGTTTTATAATAGATTCTAAATTCATGTTTTTTCGACTTTGGCTCGCCAATGAGCGCGTTATTATTAATAAAAAATGATCATGCCATAGATTTTACTCTCTTATAATTTAGATTGTACTTTAAAAATGGCTGAAATAAATATCGTGTAAAAAACTCTTTTTTTTAACGCTAGTTTGCGATCTGTACTTGTCATCGGCACTAAATTTGCGTAGAATTCGCGCCCTATGTGAATATTTTAATTGTGCACTCAAATTATACATATTGGGAGTGTGCGGAAAGCGGAGTTTATATGTACGCGGTTTTCCAAAGTGGTGGTAAACAACACCGAGTCAGCGAAGGTCAAACTATTCGTTTAGAGAAGCTGGAAGTAGCTACTGGCGAAACAATCGAGTTTGATACTGTAATGATGGTCGCTAATGGCGATGACATTCAAATTGGCGCTCCAATCCTTGCGGGCGTTAAAGTTAAAGCGGAAGTGGTTGCTCACGGTCGCGGCGATAAAGTTAAGATTGTTAAGTTCCGTCGTCGTAAACACAGCCGTAAACAACAGGGCCACCGTCAGTGGTTTACTGATGTTAAAATCACTGGTATCGCTTAAGGTTTAGGAGAGTAGTTCAATGGCACATAAAAAGGCTGGCGGCTCGACTCGTAACGGTCGTGATTCCGAAGCAAAACGTCTGGGTGTTAAACGTTTCGGTGGTGAAGCTGTATTAGCAGGTAGCATCATCGTTCGTCAACGTGGTACTAAGTTCCATGCAGGTACTAACGTTGGTTGTGGTCGTGACCACACCCTGTTTGCATTAGCTGACGGAAAAATTAAGTTCGAAGTTAAAGGTCCAAACAACCGTAAATTTATCAGCATCGAAGCTGAATAATTACTGGTCCTTTAAGCACCGAGTCAAAAGCCCTGCAAATATGTTGCGGGGCTTTTTATATTTAAAAAAGGCCATCTCTGGGTAATTTCGGCCATCCAGCACGTTAATGGCTACTATACGGAGTAAAATCATGAAATTTGTTGATGAGGCCAAGATCCTAATCGTCGCGGGCGATGGTGGTAACGGCTGTGTAAGCTTTCGTCGCGAAAAATATATCCCTAACGGGGGACCAGACGGTGGTGATGGTGGTGATGGTGGTGATGTCTACATGATTGCAGACGAAAACCTTAACACCTTAATTGATTACCGTTTTACAAAATCTTATCGCGCAGAACGTGGTGAAAATGGCCACAGCCGTGACTGTACTGGTAAGCGTGGTCAAGATATTACTATTAGTGTTCCTGTCGGAACACGTGTCCGTGATTTAGCAACAAATGAAGTCATTGCTGACTTAACTGCTCACGGCCAAAAGCAAATGGTTGCTAAAGGTGGCTTCCACGGTTTAGGTAATACTCGCTTTAAATCATCGGTTAACCGTGCTCCACGTCAACGTACAATGGGAACGCCGGGTGAATCTCGCGAAGTCCTATTAGAGCTAATGTTATTAGCTGATGTGGGTATGCTTGGTATGCCAAATGCGGGTAAATCCACATTTATTCGTGCAGTATCAGCAGCAAAACCTAAAGTTGCTGATTATCCATTTACAACGTTAGTACCAAGCTTAGGCGTGGTGCGTATGGATAATCACCAAAGCTTTGTGGTTGCAGATATTCCCGGATTAATCGAAGGCGCTGCTGATGGTGCAGGTCTTGGGATCCAATTCTTAAAACACTTAGAACGCTGCCGTGTGTTATTACACTTGATCGATATTGATCCTATTGATGGATCGGACCCTGTGGAAAATGCAAAAATCATTATCTCTGAACTAGAGAAATACAGCGAAAAATTAGCACAAAAACCACGCTGGTTAGTGTTTAACAAAGTTGATCTTCTCGATGCTGAAGAAGCAAAAGAGAAGGCAAAAGCAATTGTTGAAGCGCTGGGTTGGGATGAAAACTATTACATGATAGCGGCCATCAACCAAGAAGGTGTGAAAAAACTTTGTTGGAATATCATGGAATTCCTGAATGTTACTCCGCGTGAGCAAGATATTGTTGCAACAAAAGCAGAGCCAGGAAAAGTTGACTTTATGTGGGATGATTACCACAAAGAACAGCTTGAAAACCCTGATTTCGAAGAAGATGACGATGATGATTGGGATGAAGAAGATGATGATGGGATAGAGTTTATCTACCAACGTTAATTATCATTCTTATCATGAAAAAATAAAAAAAACGCCTGATTAATCAGGCGTTTTTCATATCTATTACTACTTGTAATTATCTAGTATGAATCTAGCGGTTGTTATATATATCTTTATACAGATTTGTTTCAAAACGCACTAAATAAGCGCGTCCAGCATTGCGATTCTGTGTAGGGGGTGAATATGCGGAAACGTACTGTACAAACGCCACTTTTTGTCCGTTTGCCGTGGTCATAAAGCCCGCAAGATTATAAACCCCTTTTAATGAACCGGTTTTGGCAGAAACTTTGCCATCAACACCTGCTTCATGAAAGCCGCCTCGATACTGCAATGTACCGTCATGTCCTGCAAGAGGAAGCATGGTAATAAAGTTTAATTCACTTTCATGTTGTCCAATATATTGAAGGATTTGCATCATGGTTGCAGGTGAAATGAGGTTATGACGAGAAAGACCTGAGCCATCAACCATAACGGTATTTCCTAAATCAATGCCGGCTTTTTGTTTTAAAATAGCACGGGTTGCTTCTGCGCCAGAGCGCCAAGTCCCCGCAACGCCATAATACTCACGACCAATAGTTCTAAATACGGTGTCTGCAATCATATTGTCAGACTCTTTTAGCATGGTAGTCAGTAAGTTATGCAACGGTTTTGATTGTGTCTGTGCCAGTACAGTCACTGGCGCTTTTAGTTGAGAGCGGCGTTTGATATATCCATCAAGCTCAATATTAGCGCGTTGTAACTCTTCTTTTAAAATGGTGCCTGCCCAGTGAGCACCATCTTGAATAGAGAACATTAAAGGGACTGCATCGTCACGTTTAGGAATACAACCTGTTATTACATAGGTATTTAAGTCACGAACAGTGACATCTAATTCACAAAAACGGGTACGAGTTGATCCTTTCTCATAAGTTTCAACTTCACTTAAAACGGTTACAGGATAGAAAGAAGCTTTACGTATTGTGGCAATATCACCTTCTTTGCTGCCACTTTGCAGTAAAACAGAAAAACAGTTCTTATCAACAATTGCGGCACTAGGAGGGGCGCTAAAGCATTGAGTTAGATCATTCCAAACCCAACCGGGTGCTTTGTCATGGCTTGAAAAAGCAGAAGTATCAATAAGCAAATCGCCGTGCACTTTTGTAACACCTGATTGTTTTAATACGGCAACCATTGCTCTTAATTGTTGGCGGGTTAATGTAGGATCGCCTGTAAAACGAAAGATCAAATCACCCATAAGCTGATTGTCTTTTATCTTACCTTCTGTTTCCATTGTTGTGGTGAATTGATAGTTTCCACCTAATTGAAGTAATGCCGCGAGTGCAGTCACCACTTTTTGAGTACTTGCTGGAAGTGCTAATTGATCGGCATGATAATTAAGATTAGGAGAAGCAGCGCCAACGGGTTGAGTTATTAAACCTACTTGAGTTCCTTCGGGAAGAAGGGATGTGTAGTTTTCAACAGGTATTGCTTGGGTTGAAAAACTGATGATACTTAATGTGTAGAGTATCCGTCGAAATGTTGATAGTAAGCGCATAATTTCTCTATCCGTGACTATAGCGTGTAACGTTACAGTATTGATTGCCAGAGGCTAATACTAAAGGGCAATGAGGGCAAAAGTAAACGGTAACAAGCAGGATTAGCTCATTATCGGAAAAAGTCTGTTTATCTCTTTATAAAGAGAGATAAGGCGTGAAGCAATGCGTCTGTTGTGTTAGATTTAGTTTTAAGTCTGGAAGGGTTAGTTTTCGTCCCAACAGCATGAGTTGGGAATATAATAGTGTCCCCTCATTCACCGAATATCCGTAGAGACAGGCCCAATTTAAGGCTGCCTGTGTCTTTTTTTGTCTTGAGAAGAGTAAATAGATCCTTTTCTCTGTGTTGTTAGTATAAAAAATCAGGATGATACCTATTTTTTATTAGGAATAGTATTGAGGTATTAACACATGAATCAGATCCCTATGACAGTTCTAGGTGCAGAAAAATTACGCGAAGAGCTGGAATATTTAAAAGGTGTTCGTCGTCCCGAGATTATTGCCGCTATCGCTGAAGCTCGTGAACACGGAGACTTAAAAGAAAACGCGGAATATCATGCTGCAAGAGAGCAACAAGGTTTCTGTGAAGGTCGTATACAAGAAATTGAAGCAAAATTATCAAATGCTCAAGTCATTGATATTACAAAGATGAATAACAATGGCCGTATTATTTTTGGTTCAACAGTGACATTGTTAAATGTTGAAACTGAAGAAGAGCAAACTTACCGCATTGTTGGTGATGATGAAGCGAACATTAAAGAAAACTTAATTTCTGTTAACTCACCGATTGCGCGTGGATTGATTGGTAAAGAGTTAGATGATGTCGTTGTTATCACAACACCGGGCGGACAAGTCGAGTACGAAGTTTTAAACGTAGAATATATTTAATTTATAATTTTACGTTTCTATAGAAAACTAGACTGCTATCCTGTGGTAATATAAAAAAGGCCTTAAAAGGCCTTTTTTGCCATAGAGTTAGTTATGGCATTTTTATATAAAGATACAAGTTTTATTTCGGTAAAATAATCTTACGTGCTTCTGAAGGACGATAAAGAACAAGAATTTTTCCGATAACTTGTACATTCTGTGCACCGCTTTCGCGTACAATCGCTGCCACGATCAAGTTTTTAACATCTCGATCTTCGCCTGCGATTTTGACTTTGATAAGCTCATGGTGCGCCAGAGCGAGTTCAATTTCTGCAAGAACGCCTTCAGTCAACCCGTTGTTACCAATCATAACGACTGGATTCAGGTGATGAGCGAGCCCTTTCAGGTGTTGAATTTGTTTTTTGTTAAGAGTCATCATTAATTTTTGCTTTGTTGGGATTGAAAACGATCTATTCTAACGCCATCTCTCACTTATCACCATAAAATGTCGTTAATACGGGGTTAAATGAGTGAAAGAGTAAAAATTTTGATAGCTAAGTGTATGATAGTTGGAAAACGCAATGGCCAATAAGAAACGTTCGGCAAGCTCTAGCCGCTGGTTACAAGAACATTTTAGTGATAAATATGTTCAGCAAGCACAGAAAAAAGGGTTTCGCTCTCGTGCTTGGTTTAAACTGGAAGAAATTCAGCAAAGTGACAATATCTTTAAACCAGGTATGACCGTTGTCGATTTAGGAGCAGCCCCTGGTGGGTGGTCTCAATACGTTGTACAGCAGTTAGGAAGTAAAGGTCGAATCATCGCATGTGACCTTTTACCTATGGATCCTATAGTCGGAGTCGATTTCCTTCAAGGCGATTTTCGTGATGAACTTGTGTTGAAGGCATTGCTTGATAGAGTAGGTGAAAACAAAGTCCAGGTTGTCATGTCTGACATGGCTCCAAACATGAGCGGTACACCCGCGGTCGATATCCCTCGATCCATGTATTTAGTAGAGTTAGCGCTTGATATGTGTCGTGATGTACTGGCTCCCGGGGGAAGTTTTATTGTCAAAGTGTTTCAGGGAGAAGGCTTTGATGAATACCTGGGGCAAATACGCTCCCTGTTTACGAAAGTGAAAGTTCGTAAACCAGACGCTTCGCGGTCTCGTTCTCGTGAGGTATATATTGTAGCCACAGGGCGTAAACTTTAGTACCCTAAAGCTATTTGTTAACACAGTTGTAATATGAGGTTAATCCCTTGAGTGACATGGCGAAAAACCTGATCCTCTGGCTAGTTATTGCAGTCGTTTTGATGTCATTATTCCAGAGCTTCGGACCCAGCGATTCGAATAGTCGTAAGGTGGATTACTCTACCTTTATCAATGAGTTAACTAATAACCAATTACGCGAGGTCAGCATAAGTGGTTATGATATTAATGTAACTAAAACAGATAACTCAAAGTACAGCACGTATATGCCTATGCGTGATGACAACCTGCTGACCACTTTAATGAACCGTAATGTAAAAGTAACGGGCGAACCACTTGAAGGCCAAAGTCTTCTGACTCAAATTTTTGTGTCTTGGTTCCCAATGCTATTACTGATTGGTCTTTGGATTTTCTTTATGCGCCAAATGCAAGGTGGTGGCGGTAAAGGTGCGATGTCTTTCGGTAAAAGCAAGGCACGCATGTTGACAGAAGACCAAATCAAAACAACCTTCGCTGATGTCGCGGGTTGTGATGAAGCGAAAGAAGAAGTAAGCGAATTAGTTGAGTATTTACGTGACCCAGGTCGTTTCCAGAAATTAGGGGGTAAAATCCCTAAAGGTATTCTGATGGTAGGACCTCCAGGTACAGGTAAAACATTATTAGCAAAAGCCATCGCGGGTGAAGCTAAAGTCCCATTCTTTACCATTTCAGGTTCTGATTTCGTTGAAATGTTCGTGGGTGTGGGTGCTTCTCGTGTTCGTGATATGTTTGAACAAGCTAAAAAAGCAGCACCTTGTATCATCTTTATCGATGAAATCGATGCGGTCGGTCGTCAACGTGGTGCAGGTTTAGGTGGTGGTCATGATGAACGTGAACAAACACTGAACCAAATGCTAGTTGAGATGGATGGTTTCGAAGGTAATGAAGGTATTATCGTTATCGCGGCGACTAACCGCCCTGACGTATTAGACCCAGCATTACTTCGTCCAGGTCGTTTTGACCGTCAAGTGGTTGTTGGTTTACCTGATGTACGTGGACGTGAGCAAATTCTTAAAGTCCATATGCGTCGTGTACCTTTATCACCAGATGTTGATCCCGCGATTTTAGCGCGTGGTACACCAGGCTTCTCTGGTGCTGATTTAGCTAACTTAGTTAACGAAGCGGCTTTATTCGCTGCACGTGGTAATAAACGTGTTGTCTCAATGGTCGAATTTGAGAAAGCGAAAGATAAGATAATGATGGGCGCAGAGCGCCGTTCAATGGTGATGACTGAAGAACAAAAAGCATCAACCGCTTATCATGAAGCTGGTCACGCAATTATTGGCCGTTTAGTACCTGAACATGATCCTGTGCATAAAGTGACGATTATTCCTCGTGGACGTGCATTAGGTGTGACTTTCTTCTTACCTGAAGGCGACCAAATCAGTGCAAGCCGTCAGAAATTAGAGAGCCAGATTTCAACACTTTACGGTGGTCGTTTAGCTGAAGAAATTATCTATGGTGTAGAGCATGTTTCTACAGGTGCTTCTAATGACATCAAAGTTGCAACCAATATTGCACGTAACATGGTGACACAGTGGGGCTTCTCTGAAAAATTAGGGCCATTACTGTATGCAGAAGAAGAAGGTGAAGTGTTCTTAGGTCGTTCTGTTGCTAAAGCGCAGCATATGTCTGATGAAACAGCTCGTACAATTGACGAAGAAATTAAAGCTATCGTTGATCGTAACTATGTTCGTGCTCGTCAGATCTTAATGGACAACCTTGATATTCTGCACTCAATGAAAGATGCACTGATGACTTATGAAACTATCGATGCGCCTCAAATTGATGATTTAATGAATCGTCGTGATGTTCGTCCACCTGCGGGTTGGGAAGGCAATAATGGCAATAGTGGTACAACGACTACTGCCCAGCCAGCACAAACGCATGTAGCGAGTGAGCCAAAAGATAAGCCTGAGTCAGAAAGTGATACACCTTCTGATAAAAATACTCACTAATCCTTATCGGGTTATGCATATTGAGTAAGCTATAAATATAAACCCCAGGCTTCTGGGGTTTTTTTATGAAGGTATCAATAAAATGAAATTAATGGCTAGAGGAACAGAACTTAATTTATCAACACCCCAAGTTATGGGGATTTTGAATGTCACTCCAGACTCTTTCTCAGATGGTGGCACTCATAATTCACTTAACGATGCGGTTAACCACGCAGCAAAATTAATCGCTGAAGGGGCTTCTATCATCGATATTGGTGGTGAGTCTACCAGACCCGGCGCAAGTGATGTCTCTATTGATGAAGAGTTGCAGCGTGTTGTTCCTGTTGTTGAGGCTATTCGTCAGCGTTTTGATGTTTGGATCTCTGTTGATACATCCAAAGCTCAAGTCATTACTGAATCTGCAAATGCAGGTGCTTCAATTATCAATGATATTCGCTCTTTACAAGAGCCGGGAGCACTTGAAGCGGCGGCTAAAACAGGTTTGCCAGTGTGTATTATGCATATGCAAGGCGACCCTAAAACTATGCAACAATCACCACATTATGAGAATGTGTTGATGGATGTTGATCGTTTTTTACAAGAAAATATTCAACGTTGTGTTGATGCTGGGATCGAAAAAAATCAAATTATTCTTGATCCAGGATTCGGCTTTGGTAAAAATTTAGCGCATAATTACCAATTATTAGCACACTTAAGTGAACTTCATCACTTTGGTCTACCCATACTTGCCGGAATGTCACGCAAATCAATGGTTGGACAACTATTGAATGTACCACCACAAGAGCGTGTTGCTGGTAGCGTGGCATGCGCTGTCATTGCAGCGATGCAAGGCGCACAAATTATTCGTGTACACGATGTTAAAGAGACTGTTGATGCGATGAAAGTCGTACAAGCGACTCTTTCTGCAAAGGAAAATAATGAATGAGCGAACGTAAATACTTTGGAACAGATGGTATCCGTGGAAAAGTAGGTGATAGTCCAATTACACCTGATTTTGTATTAAAACTAGGTTGGGCTGCGGGCAAAGTATTAGCACGTCATGGCTCTCGTAAAATCATTATTGGTAAAGATACACGTATTTCAGGCTATATGCTGGAATCTGCATTAGAGGCTGGTTTAGCTGCGGCTGGTTTATCTGCTTCATTTACAGGACCAATGCCAACACCTGCTGTTGCTTATTTAACGCGTACATTCCGCGCTGAAGCCGGGATTGTGATTTCAGCTTCTCATAACCCTTATTACGATAACGGGATCAAATTCTTCTCTATTGATGGCACAAAATTACCAGACGAAGTAGAAGAAGCGATTGAAGCTGAAATGGAAAAACCAATTACCTGTGTTGAATCAGCAGAGCTTGGTCGTGCAAATCGTATCGTGGATGCTGCGGGTCGTTACATTGAATTCTGTAAAGGGACTTTCCCAAATGAAAACAATCTTAACGGTCTAAAAGTCGTTGTCGATTGTGCTCATGGCGCAACATATCATATTGCACCAAATGTATTTCGTGAATTAGGTGCCGAAGTGATCACTATTGGTTGTGATCCTACTGGTATCAATATCAACGAAGAGTGTGGCGCAACAGATGTTCGTATGTTGCAAAAACGCGTATTAGAAGAAGGCGCTGATGTTGGTCTAGCTTTTGATGGTGACGGTGACCGTATCATCATGGTTGACCATCAAGGTCTAAAGGTTGATGGCGACCAAATTCTCTACATTATTGCGAGAGAAGCGTTACGCCAAGGTCAATTACGCGGTGGTGCAGTGGGTACTCTAATGAGCAATATGGGATTAGAGATAGCACTGAAACAACTGGGTATTCCTTTTGTAAGAGCAAAAGTGGGTGACCGCTATGTACTTGAAAAATTACAAGAGAAAGGCTGGCGCTTAGGTGCTGAAAACTCAGGTCACATTATTTTATTAGATAAAACGACTACAGGTGACGGTATTGTTGCGGGCTTACAAGTTTTAAGTGCAATGGTACGTAACCACATGAGTCTGCATGATTTATGCAGTGGCATGAAACTATTACCACAAATTTTAGTGAATGTTCGTTTTACAGGTAGCCACGATCCGCTACAAACACCTGAAGTTCAGAAAGTCGCTAAAGCGGTTGAAGAAGAACTGGCTGGTAAAGGTCGTGTATTACTGCGTAAATCAGGAACAGAACCCTTAATTCGTGTCATGGTTGAAGGTGAAAATGAAGAGCAAGTCACTGCGATGGCAAATCGTATTGCCGACGCTGTGAAGCACGTTGGTTAATTGATGCTTTTTTCTTCAATCAATCACTTTGGAGAAAAATAACCTTGCTTGTCAGTTCAGCTTTGGTTAGTATTCACACCCGCTTAGTAAGGTCTTGAACTAAAGCGGGTGAAGCAATCGAAGGTTATCGTTAAGACGATAAGTTCCATAGAAAAGGTAACGCAAATGTATACGGCACTCATTGTTATTCTTATCATTGTAGCAACAGGGCTAGTTGGTCTGATCCTGTTACAGCAGGGTAAAGGTGCTGATATGGGCGCTTCTTTTGGTGCAGGTGCTTCCGGTACAGTATTTGGTTCAAGCGGTTCAGCTAACTTTATGACCCGTATGACCGCTGTTTTAGCGACAGCTTTTATTGTACTTGCCCTTATTTTAGGTAATCTAAGTGCCAATAAAACTGTGCGTGAAGACAGCAAATGGATGTCTATCGAGCAGACTACAGAAGAAGCTAAAAAAGCTGAGCAGTTAGCAGCGCCTGTAGCGCCAGCAAATACAGATATTCCGCAGTAAACTAAGTAAAGATTTAAATGAGATTGTTAATTTTTACGCAGTAACAGTCTCATTAAGTGCCGAGGTGGTGAAATTGGTATACACGCTACCTTGAGGTGGTAGTGCCTATAAAACGGGCGTACGGGTTCAAGTCCCGTTCTCGGCACCATTATTCCAGATAGCTTGCGTTTTGCTTGTTATCAGCGTAAAATTTGCCACGTTTTTCGAACGCGGGGTGGAGCAGCTTGGTAGCTCGTCGGGCTCATAACCCGAAGGTCGTCGGTTCAAATCCGGCCCCCGCAACCACTTCTAACAATACAGCACTTTTCTCATTAATCATCTTGTTGAACCGATTATGATCCTGAGTGGAATGTGCCGTAAGAAGAGGTTATTCTCGAATGGCAAGTTACAGGGTCCAGTTGCATAAAGCCCCGAATTTCGGGGTTTTTTGTTATCAGAGAATAGAATACTGGGCTATAGGCCCTTTTTTTATGCCTTGGGGGTGGGTTTGTCCACATTAGAGCAAAAATTAACAGCGATGGTTTCAGCACCAGTAGAAGCATTAGGCTTTGAATTTGTCGGTCTTGAGTTTATTCGTGGCCGAGAATCAACATTGCGCATCTATATTGATAGTGAAGACGGTATCACTGTTGATGATTGTGCTGATGTTAGCCACCAGGTCAGTGCTGTGCTGGATGTTGAAGATCCAATTCAAACAGTTTATAACCTTGAGATCTCTTCTCCTGGTTTAGAACGACCTTTATTCACTGCAACGCATTATGAGCAATTTATCGGCGAAGAAGCCGCTATCGTATTACGAATTGCAATGCAAAACCGCCGTAAATGGCAGGGCATTATTAAGTCTGTCGCTGGCGAAATGATCACGGTTACTGTGGATGGTAAAGACGAAGTGTTCGCACTGAGCAACATCCAGAAAGCTAACCTGGTACCCCACTTTTAAGTTTTGAAGAGGCAACTAGGATGAACAAAGAGATTCTGGCTGTTGTGGAAGCGGTCTCTAACGAAAAATCTCTTCCTCGTGAAAAGATTTTTGAAGCACTGGAAACCGCACTAGCGACAGCAACTAAGAAAAAATACGAGCAAGAAATTGACGTTCGTGTCTGTATCGACCGTAAAACCGGTGACTTTGATACATTCCGTCGTTGGGTTGCCGTTGATGAAGTGACTCAACCAACTCGTGAAATCACACTTGAAGCTGCTCAATATGAAGATCCTAGTATCGAACTAGGTGGTTATATTGAAGATCAGATTGAATCTGTTACTTTCGACCGTATTACAACACAAACCGCTAAACAAGTTATCGTACAAAAAGTACGTGAAGCTGAAAGAGCAATGGTTGTTGATCAATTCCGCGAACAATTAGGCGAAATTATCACGGGTGTTGTGAAGAAAGTGAACCGTGAGAATATCACTTTAGATTTAGGCAATAACGCTGAAGCGGTTATTTTACGCGAAGATATGTTACCGCGTGAAAACTTCCGCCCAGGTGACCGTTTACGTGGTGTTTTATACGACGTGCGTACAGAAACTCGTGGTGCACAACTTTTCGTGACACGCTCTCGCCCTGAAATGCTGGTTGAACTTTTCCGTATTGAAGTACCAGAAATTGGCGAAGAAATCATTGAAATTAAAGCTGCAGCGCGTGATCCAGGTTCTCGTGCCAAAATCGCAGTAAAAACTAACGACAAGCGTATTGACCCAGTGGGTGCTTGTGTTGGTATGCGTGGTGCGCGTGTACAAGCCGTTTCCAGCGAATTGGGCGGCGAGCGAATTGATATTGTTCTGTGGGATGATAATCCTGCACAATTCGTCATTAATGCAATGGCTCCGGCAGATGTTGCTTCTATTGTTGTCGATGAAGACAAATGTACAATGGATGTTGCAGTTGAAAGCAGTAACCTTGCACAGGCGATCGGCCGTAATGGTCAAAACGTTCGTCTGGCAGCACAGTTACTGAAAAAACATCGTGGTGATGACAAGTGGGAATTAAACGTCATGACTGCTGATGAACTGAATGCAAAACATCAGGCAGAAGCAAACGCAGCCATTGAAATATTTACTAAGCATCTCGACATTGATGAAGACTTCGCAACTGTTTTAGTTGAAGAAGGTTTCTCTACCCTTGAAGAGTTAGTTTATGTGCCAATCAGTGAATTGCTGGCTATTGACGGACTGGATGAAGATACCGTTGAAGCTCTACGTGAAAGAGCTAAAGCTGCATTAACAACGATTGAATTGGCTCAAAAAGAAAGCCTAGGCGATAACCAACCAGCCGAGGACTTATTAGCTCTCGAAGGATTGGAGCGCTCTTTAGCATTTGATCTAGCTGCCCGTGGTATCTGCACACTGGAAGATCTTGCCGAACAGGGTATCGACGACCTAACTGATATTGAAGGTTTAAATAGTGAGCGCGCAGGCGAACTCATTATGGCCGCACGTAATATCTGCTGGTTTGGGAATGATGCGTAACAACTGAGCAGGAAGGAACAGAATGACAGATGAAACAGTAAAATCACTGGCAGAAGAGATTCAGACACCGGTTGAACGTTTGGTACAGCAATTTGCTGATGCCGGTATTAAGAAGACCGTCTCTGATTCTGTCTCCCAAAAAGAGAAAGAAACCTTACTGGCTTGGTTGAACCGTGATAAAGACGTATCAACCAACCAACCAGAAAAATTAACGTTGCAACGCAAAGTGCGTAGTACGTTAAGTGTTCCTGGTACAGGTGGCAAAAGTAAATCAGTAGCCATCGAAGTCCGCAAAAAACGCACTTATGTGAACCGTGACGCCGTTGAAAAAGCGCAAGCGGATGAGCAAGCTCAGCGTGAAGCGGAAGAAAAGGCGCATCGCGAAGCCGAAGAAAAAGCCCAGCGCGAAGCACAAGAGAAAGCACAGCGCGAAGCTGAAGAAAAAGCAAAACGTGAAGCTGAAAAGGCAAAGAAAGACGCCGAAGAAAAAGTGAAACGTGAAGCTGAAGAAGCAAAACGTGAAGCAGCGGAATTAGCTAAGCGCGAAGCAGCGGAAAAAGATAAAGTGAAACAAAACGATAAACCAAAAGCTGATAAAGCAGCAGATCAGGAAAAAGCACGTCGCAATGCTGAACAGGCTGAACTGAAGCGTAAAACGGAAGAAGCACAGCGCCGTAAAGCAGAAGATGAAGCAAAAGTTGCAGCAGAAAAAGCACGTCGCTTAGCTGAAGAAAATGCTGAAAAATGGACTGCTGAACCTAAAGCGCCAGAAACTGAAGGCTCAGACTATCATGTAACCACATCACGTTATGCTCGTGATGCAGAAGATGAAAGTGATGCTGAAGTTGAAGGTGGCCGCGGTCGTGGTCGCAACGCTAAGGCTCCTCGTCCTAAGAAAAACAACCGCCATTCTGAAAAAGCAGATCGTGAAGAAGCACGTGCTGCTGGTCGTACTAACAAGAAAGGTAAACGTAAAGGTAGCTCATTACAGCAAGGCTTCAATAAGCCAGCGGCTGTTGTAAACCGTGATGTTATTATCGGTGAGACTATTTCTGTTGCTGAACTTGCTAACAAAATGGCAGTAAAAGGGTCTGAAGTTATCAAAACTATGATGAAAATGGGTGCTATGGCGACCATTAATCAGGTTTTAGACCAAGAAACTGCACAGCTTGTTGCTGAAGAAATGGGTCACAAAGTTATCTTACGTCGTGAAAACGAGTTAGAAGAACAAGTCATGAGCGATCGTGATACTGGCGAAGAAAGCGCAGTATCTCGTGCACCAGTTGTAACTATCATGGGTCACGTTGACCACGGTAAAACATCATTACTGGACTACATTCGTTCAACGAAAGTAGCATCAGGTGAAGCGGGTGGTATCACCCAGCATATCGGTGCTTACCACGTTAAAACTGACAAAGGTGAAATCACCTTCCTAGATACTCCAGGTCACGCCGCGTTTACTTCAATGCGTGCTCGTGGTGCTCAGGTAACGGATATCGTTGTTCTGGTTGTTGCGGCAGATGATGGTGTAATGCCACAAACTATCGAAGCAATCCAACACGCAAAAGCAGCAAACGTACCTGTTGTTGTTGCAGTGAACAAAATTGATAAACACGAAGCTGATCCAGATCGCGTTAAAACTGAACTGTCTCAATATGGCATCCTGCCAGAAGAGTGGGGCGGTGAAACTCAGTTTATGCACGTATCTGCAAAACAAGGTTTAGGTATTGACGAACTGCTGGATGCTATTCTTTTACAAGCTGAAGTTCTTGAACTGAAAGCAGTTAAAGAAGGCATGGCAAGTGGTGTTGTTATCGAATCTTACCTTGATAAAGGTCGTGGTCCAGTTGCAACTATTCTTGTCCGTGAAGGTACACTGAATAAAGGTGACATCGTTCTGTGTGGTTTCGAATACGGTCGTATTCGTGCAATGCGTAACGAATTAGGTCAAGACGTTCAATCTGCTGGCCCATCAATGCCTGTTGAGATTTTAGGTCTGTCTAACGTTCCTTCTGCTGGTGATGAAGCAACAGTTGTTCGTGACGAGAAGAAAGCGCGTGAAGTTGCATTATACCGTCAAGGTAAATTCCGCGATGTTAAACTGGCTCGTCAGCAGAAGTCTAAACTGGAAAACATGTTTGCTAACATGGAAGAAGGTAAAACTTCTGAACTGAACATCGTTCTGAAAACAGACGTTCAAGGTACTTGTGAAGCGATTACTGATGCATTAGTTAAACTGTCTACTGATGAAGTTAAACTGAAAATCATCGGTTCAGGCGTAGGTGGTATCACCGAAACTGACGCAACATTAGCCGCGGCTTCTAACGCAATCATTCTTGGTTTCAACGTTCGTGCTGATGCATCTGCTCGCCGTATCATTGAACAAGAAAGCGTTGATTTACGTTACTACTCCGTTATCTATAGCCTAATTGATGAAATCAAGCTGGCAATGAGCGGTATGTTGGCACCTGAATATAAACAAGAAATCATGGGTCTTGCAGAAGTCCGTGATGTGTTTAAATCACCTAAATTCGGCGCAATTGCGGGCTGTATGGTGGTTGAAGGTAACATCAAACGTAATAACCCAATTCGTGTTCTGCGTGATAACGTGGTTATCTATGAAGGCGAACTTGAGTCACTGCGTCGCTTTAAAGATGACGTCAACGAAGTGCGTAACGGCATGGAATGTGGTATCGGTGTGAAAAACTACAACGATGTCCGTGCTGGCGACATGATTGAAGTCTTCCAAGTTATCGAAATCAAACGTTCTATTGATTAATTTAGTCCGTCTTGTTTTAAAAGGGAGCTTAATGGCTCCCTTCTTATTCCTTTCTTTGCTGTATTCCCCTTTTATTTCCTCTCCATTTTTCAACATAACCGAAATAGATTGCCTTTCAGTAATTTATGAAAGTGAAATAACAGGGTAAAATAGCACCAAAGAAACATTTTATTTCTAAAGAAAGAAATCAGAGAAAGCGGTTGTTAAATACCACTTCATGTATACTCTTTAGATATCATTGATTTTAGATTTGAATTAACAATGACAATCAGGGCGATACCCTATTGTCAGGGAGAGATAAAATGGCAAGAGATTTTAGCCGCAGTCAGCGTGTTTCTCAGGAAATGCAAAAAGAAATCGCCATCATTTTACAACGCGAAGTCAAAGATCCACGTATTGGAATGGCGACGGTATCTGGCGTTGAGATTTCTCGTGATTTGGCTTATGCCAAAGTATTTGTCACCTTTTTGAACTTATCAGGTGGTGAAAAAAGCGAAGAAGAGATGGTTGCAGAGGGTTTAACTGCACTTAATGAAGCCGCTGGTTTTATTCGTTCTTTATTAGGCAAAGCGATGCGCTTACGTATTGTGCCTGAACTGACATTTGCTTATGACAACTCATTAGTTGAAGGTATGCGTATGTCTAATTTAGTTTCTAACGTCGTTAAAAGCGATGAAGAGCGTCGTCATAAAGAGGATAAATAATGGGGCGTCGTCGTAAGGGGCGTGAGATTAACGGCGTATTGCTACTCGATAAACCCCAAGATATTTCCTCTAACGATGCACTCCAAAAAGTCCGCCGTATGTTTAATGCCAGCAAGGCAGGGCATACAGGGGCGTTGGATCCTTTAGCAACAGGTATGCTCCCTATTTGTTTAGGTGAAGCAACGAAATTTTCACAGTTTCTATTGGATTCAGATAAGCGTTATCGCGTTATTGTACGTTTAGGGCAACGAACAGATACCTCTGATGCACATGGTGAGGTTATTCAAGAGCGCCCAGTACAATTTACACAGCAAGCTTTAGATGATGCCTTGGATAGCTTTCGCGGTGAAACATTGCAAGTCCCTTCAATGTACTCCGCTTTAAAACATCAAGGTAAACCGCTTTACGAATATGCTCGACAAGGTATTGAAGTAGAGCGTGAAGCAAGACCTATCACCGTTTATGAACTCCAGTTTATTCGCTGGGAAGGTGATGAGTTAGAGCTGGAAATTCATTGTTCTAAAGGCACTTACATTCGAACAATTATTGATGATCTTGGTGAGAAATTACAATGTGGTGCTCACGTCATTTTCTTACGTCGATTAGAAGTCGCAGATTATCCTAAAGAGCGAATGGTAACGTTAGAGCAATTAAGAGCGATGATAGAAAATGCACAAACTGCGCAAGAAGATCCTTTCTTGGCACTTGATGCACTGTTATTGCCTATGGATACCGCTGTTGCACATTTTCCGGTTGTGAATTTAACCACGATTATTGCGGGTTATTTCAAGCTGGGACAGCCTGTTCGGGTTAATCATGACATTAATGAAGGCGAATGGGTGAGAGTAACTGAAGGCGATGAAAAAAAATTCATCGGCCTTGCTATCATTAAAGATGGCCTCGTTGCTCCGAAAAGAGTTGTTGTAGACTATAGCGCACAAGATAACACTTAATAGCAATCTTGCGCTAAAAGTGTTTGAAGCGTAGAATAATGCGGCTATCTGTTTGGGTGGCTGAGTTGGATAGCTGAATTAGAGATTGGCTATCTGAAAATTTTACTTAATTTGGAGTTTATTATGTCTCTAAGTACTGAAGCGAAAGCACAAATCGTTGCTGAATTTGGTCGTTGCGCTAACGATACTGGCTCAAGCGAAGTTCAGATTGCACTGCTGACTGCAGAAATCAACCACCTGCAAGGTCACTTTTCAGAGCATAAAAAAGATCACCACAGCCGTCGTGGTCTGCTGCGTAAAGTTTCCAGCCGTCGTAATCTGCTGGACTACCTGAAGCGTAAAGATGTTGCTCGTTACTCTGCACTGATTGAACGCTTAGGTCTGCGTCGCTAATCAAACGAGTTTCAGTGGAAAGGGGCCTGTTGGCCCCTTTTCTACTAGAAAGTGCTATTTTTAATACTAGTCGTTATGTTTTAATGTGGTGATTGTTATTTAGTCTCTCTAGTTACGACAATTCGCGCGGCTAATGAAAGTATTTATCGCTAAATGGTTAATATTTTCATTAGTCGCGAGGGGACGTAGCGGAGAAAAGATCATTCATCGTCGCTAAACATCTGGCGACAATAAGATAAAGGATATTATTTTGCTGAATCCTACAGTTCGTAAATTTCAATACGGTCAACATACTGTTTCATTAGAAACTGGTATGATGGCTCGTCAAGCAACAGCTGCTGTTATGGTTGACATGGACGGCACCGCTGTTTTTGTTACCGTTGTTGCAAAGAAAAAAGTTAAAGCTGGACAAGATTTCTTCCCATTAACTGTTAACTACCAAGAGCGTTCATACGCTGCTGGTCGTATTCCTGGTAGCTTCTTCCGTCGTGAAGGCCGCCCTGGTGAAGGCGAAACGTTAATTGCACGTTTAATTGACCGCCCTTTACGTCCATTATTCCCAGAAGGTTTCTTAAACGAAATTCAAATCGTTGCTACCGTTGTTTCTGTTAACCCACAAGTTAACCCAGATATCGTTGCAATGATTGGTGCTTCTGCGGTATTAGCGCTGTCAGGTGTTCCATTCAATGGCCCTATCGGTGGTGCTCGTGTTGGTTTTATCGATGGACAATATGTTCTAAACCCAACAGTTGATGAGCTGAAAGTTAGTAAATTAGACTTAGTGGTTGCAGGTACTGCAGGCGCGGTACTGATGGTAGAATCAGAAGCTGATTTATTATCAGAAGAAGAAATGTTAGGTGCAGTTGTATTTGGTCATGATCAACAACAAGTTGTGATCGAAAACATCAATGCATTAGTGGCAGAAGTTGGTAAAGAGAAATGGGATTGGGCGCCAGAAGCTATCAACCAAACTTTACACGACCGTATTGCACAATTAGCGCAAGCTCGTATTGGTGATGCTTACCGTATCACTGAAAAACAAGAGCGTTATGAACAAATTGAAGCTATCCGCGATGAAGTTATCGCGACATTAGTTGCTGAAGATGAAACTTTAGATGAAGCTGAAATCAGCGATATCTTCTCAGGTCTTGAGAAAAATATCGTTCGTGCTCGCGTATTAGCTGGCGAACCACGTATCGATGGCCGTGAAAAAGACATGGTACGTGCATTAGACATTCGTACTGGCTTATTACCACGTACTCACGGTTCAGCACTGTTTACTCGTGGTGAAACTCAGGCACTGGTTACTGCAACATTAGGTACTGCACGTGATGCTCAAACTATTGATGACATCATGGGTGAGCACACTGATACTTTCTTACTGCACTATAACTTCCCTCCATACTCTGTTGGTGAAACAGGTATGATGGGTTCACCAAAACGTCGCGAAATCGGTCATGGCCGTTTAGCAAAACGTGGTGTGTTAGCAGTAATGCCAACAATTGAAGAATTCCCATATACCGTTCGTGTGGTTTCTGAAATCACTGAATCAAATGGTTCATCTTCAATGGCGTCTGTTTGTGGTGCTTCTTTAGCACTGATGGATGCTGGTGTACCAATTAAAGAATCTGTTGCAGGTATTGCAATGGGTCTAGTGAAAGAAGGCGACAACTTTGTTGTTCTTTCCGATATTCTGGGTGATGAAGACCATTTAGGCGATATGGACTTTAAAGTTGCGGGTAGCCGTAACGGTGTCAGCGCATTACAAATGGATATCAAAATCGAAGGTATCACTCGCGAAATCATGCAAGTTGCATTAAACCAAGCGAAAAGCGCACGTCTACATATTTTAGGCGTAATGGAAGATGCAATTAGCCAACCTCGTGCTGATATTTCTGAATTCGCACCGCGCATTCATACTATCAAAATTAATCCAGACAAGATCAAAGACGTTATCGGTAAAGGTGGTTCTGTTATCCGTGCATTAACGGAAGAAACAGGCACAACTATCGAAATCGAAGATGATGGTACAGTGAAGATTGCTGCGACAAGTGGCGACCAAGCAAAACAAGCTATCGCTCGTATCGAAGAAATCACGGCTGAAGTTGAAGTGGGTCGTATCTACAACGGTAAAGTAACTCGTATTGTAGATTTCGGTGCATTCGTTGCTATCGGTGGCGGCAAAGAAGGTCTGGTTCATATTTCTCAAATCGCAGACAAACGCGTTGAGAAAGTGAGTGACTACTTGGAAATGGGTCAAGAAGTTCCAGTTAAAGTACTGGAAATTGACCGTCAAGGCCGTATTCGCTTAAGCATGAAAGAAGCTCAAGCTAATCAGCAGGAAGCAACAGAAACTTCTTCTGAAGATTCTGCGAATTAATGATATTCTACTACCGATATCTAGACATAGGTATCGGTAGAGACTTATTATGATTGACAAGTAGGACGTCTAGAACGCTTTTTGTTGAAAGGTCTGACTTTGGGAGTGAGAAATGAAAACATTTCTGCGCAGTTGTTCTATTGCTGTTTTCATCTTTATTTCCGGATGCAGCACTAGTCCAGAATGGCGTAAGAATGCGATTTTTGCCACACCATTGCAGCCTTCTTTACAACAAGAAGTGATATTGGCTCGTATAGAACAAATCCTAGCGAGCCGCTCATTAACCGAAGATGAATACGCACAGCTTTTATATGAGCGTGGTGTGCTGTATGATAGCCTCGGTTTACGAGCTTTAGCGCGTAATGATTTTTCAATGGCGCTATCAATACGACCAGATATGCTAGAAATTTTTAATTTTCTAGGTATCTATTTTACGCAGGCAGCAAATTACGATGCTGCTTATGAAGCGTTTGATTCTGTTTTAGAGCTTGATCCAACTTACAATAATGCGCGTTTTAATCGTGGTATCGCTTCGTACTACGGTGGCCGATTGAAATTGGCGCAGGATGATCTGCAGGCGTTTTATCAGGTCGATCCAAATGATCCCATTCGTTCGCTTTGGTTATATCTTGTAGAAAAAGAGATAAACACTGATTTGGCTAAACAACAGCTAAAACAGCGATACCAGCAGGCGGATAAAACGGGGCAATGGGGATGGAATATAGTTGAGTTTTATTTAGGCGACATTAATGAGAAAACATTAATGTTGAAATTAAATGAGGCTTCAACCGATAACACTTCGCTCGCTGAGCATCTTAGTGAAACTAACTTCTATTTAGGTAAGTATTACCTAAGTCTGGGGGACATGGATAGCGCAGAAGCGTTATTCAAGCTGACGGTTGCCAACAACGCACATAACTTTGTTGAGCACCGCTACGCATTGTTGGAATTAGCACTGTTAGGCCAACAAGAAGACCTAGCGGAATCGGACCAGCAATAGCTGACGAACATTTCTCTGATCAGTTTGAAAGCCATCATCTACATAGGATGAGGGCTTGTTTGTTCGTTTAATAATATAATTTGAGCCAGTTCACATTTTAGATGATAAAGACCGACAAACCATGCGGTATGTTATGTCAACTGGCTGCCATAATGAATGAGGCACAGTGACATGACTACTGAAACCGATATGACTTTTGCTGATCTAGGTTTATCAGCACCTATTTTGACTGCACTGAATGACTTAGGCTACGAGAAGCCTTCTCCAATTCAGCAACAATGTATTCCTTTCCTTTTAAACGGCAATGATGTTTTAGGTATGGCACAGACAGGTAGTGGTAAAACTGCCGCATTTAGCCTGCCATTATTACACAATCTTGATGAATCATTAAAAGCACCACAAATTTTAGTTTTAGCACCGACTCGTGAACTTGCGGTTCAGGTTGCTGAAGCAATTGAAGATTTCTCTAAGCATTTACCAAAAGTAAATGTTGTTGCACTGTATGGTGGTCAGCGTTACGACGTTCAATTACGTGCGTTACGCCAAGGACCACAAGTTGTTGTGGGTACACCGGGTCGTTTATTAGACCATTTAAACCGTGGCACATTAGATTTATCTAAACTGAAAGGTTTAGTATTAGATGAAGCTGATGAAATGTTACGTATGGGCTTTATTGAAGATGTTGAAAACATTTTAAGTAAGATCCCAGCAGAACACCAAACTGCACTGTTCTCTGCAACAATGCCAGAAGCTATTCGTCGTATTACTCGTCGTTTCATGAATGATCCGAAAGAAGTACGCATTCAAAGTAGCGTAACAACACGTCCAGACATTAGCCAAAGCTATTGGATGACATTCGGCGCACGTAAAAACGAAGCATTAATTCGTTTCTTAGAAGCTGAAGATTTTGATGCGGCGATTATTTTCGTTCGTACTAAAAACGCAACATTAGAAGTTGCTGAAGCTTTAGAACGTAATGGTTATAACAGTGCGGCGTTAAATGGTGATATGAACCAATCACTGCGTGAGCAAACATTAGAGCGTCTGAAAAATGGTCGTTTAGACATTTTAATCGCGACTGACGTTGCAGCTCGTGGTCTTGACGTTGACCGTATCAGCCTTGTTGTGAACTATGATATCCCAATGGATTCAGAGTCTTATGTTCACCGTATTGGCCGTACAGGTCGTGCGGGTCGTGCGGGTCGTGCAATTTTATTCGTTGATAACCGTGAGCGTCGTTTACTGCGCAATATCGAACGTACAATGAAGATGACTATTCCTGAAGTAGAACTGCCAAATGCAGAACTTATCAGCCAACGTCGTCAGGAAAAATTTGCACAGCAAATCGCGCAACAATTAGAAACTAGCAACCTTGATCAGTATCGTGCACTGTTACCTAAATTAGCTCCACAAGGTGAAGAAGCACTGGATATGGAAACACTGGCTGCGGTATTACTGAAAATGGCTCAAGGTGAGCGTGCGCTTATCCTGCCACCAGATCCAGTTCGTCGTCCTCGTCGTGAATTTAACGATCGTGACGATCGTCGTGGTGATGATCGCCGTCGCGGTGATAATGATCGTGAGCGTTCTCCTCGTCGTGAACGTCGTGATGCTGGCGAAATGGATTTATACCGTATCGAAGTGGGTCGTGATGATGGTGTTGAAGTTCGTCATATCGTTGGTGCGATTGCTAACGAAGGCGATATCAGCAGCCGTTACATTGGTAATATCAAACTGTATGGTTCTCACTCAACCATCGAATTACCAAAAGGTATGCCAACAGACTTATTAAGCCATTTCACACGTACACGTATTATGAACAAACCACTGAATATGCAATTAGTGGGTGATGCTCAATCTCAACCTTTCCGTGAGCGTCGTAATAACAGCCGTCGTGATGGTCAGCCACAAGGTGGTCGTCGTTTTAACAATGGTGATCAACCACAACGTCGTGGTAATAATGACCGCGGTGGTGAGCGTAGTAACAGTAACGATCGTGGTGGCGAGCGCGGTAACTTCCGTAGCCGTAACAACGAAGGTACTCCTCGTCGTCGTAGCAGCTCTCATAACCAATAAGAGCTTGCATTTACTCAATATTAAATTGAGTTGATGATAAAAAATTGAAACCAGTCAACGAAAGTTGGCTGGTTTTTTTATGCTTATTTTAATGATATAAAATCTATCACGACTCATTTCTATCAATAATAGGAAAGCTTATGCAAGCCAATCAATTAGAACAATATTTATAACTCTTTAAATACTCATTTATTTTATTATTAACTTAAGCCAATCGCCTCTTTTAACGGTTTAAGATAGCGGCGGCTAACAGGAATTTGGCTGTTATTATGTAATATCAGTTCAGCTTGTCCATTATCACCAAAAATAATCTCATTAACATAATCCATATTCACTAAATATTGACGATGGCAACGTACTAATTGTGTTCGTGTTTCTAACGTCCGTAACGTCAATTCTGTAAAGCCTTCTTGGCCTTGATTATTTGTCACATAGACACCACTGAGCCTTGATGTTGCAAATACAGCCTCATCAATTGGCATTAACCAAATACGGCTATGCCCTGTACATGGAATACACTTTAAACGCTCTTCAGGAGGTGTTAAGAGATCGATATTTTGCTTATTACCTTGGCGTAGACGATTTAATGTTTTTGTTAAACGCTCTTGCTCTAATGGCTTAAGTAAATAATCAAAAGCATGTTCTTCAAAAGCTTGGATCGCATACTCTTCAAATGCGGTTAAAAAGACGATATAAGGGCGATGTTCAGGATCAAGCATTGTGACCATTTCAAGGCCAGTAATGCGAGGCATCTGAATATCAAGAAATACAACATCAGGCTTTTTGCGATGTATTTCTCCTATTGCTTCAATCGCATTACTACATTCACCAACAATATGAATATCCTTTTCAACTTCAAGTAAACAACGTAAGTTTTCACGAGCCAGTGGCTCATCATCAACGATTAATATATTCATTGTTATGTAACGTTATCCATGCTTTTTTCTAGAGGTAAGCAAATTTTCACCTTTGTATATTCATCGGCTTGGCATTCAACTAAAACACCATAAAGCTCGCCATAGCGTAATTTTAATCGCTTATCCACTAGTCTCATGCCTAAACCTAATTGATGCGATGGGCATTGAGGATGGTAAAGTCCAGCATTATCACAAATTTCGATAATGATTAAATGATGCTCTTGATGTGCTCTAATTGTAATCTTTCCTGTGTCTAATAACTGTGACGTTCCATGTTTAATTGCATTCTCGACCATCGGTTGAAGAGAAAAAGCCGGTAAGCGTGCATTCGCTAAGCTTTCAGGAATTTGAATATCAATCTGCAAGCGTTCCTGAAAACGCGCTTTCTCGATTTGTAGATAGGCGTTTACATGTTCGATTTCGTCACTTAATGTCACCACCGCTTCTGGTCTTTTTAAATTCTTACGAAAGAAAGCAGAGAGAAATTGCACGAGTTGCTTTGCTTGCTCGCTATCACGTCGAATAACCGCTTGCAGTGTATTTAGTGCATTAAAAAGAAAGTGAGGATTAACCTGAGCATGTAAGAGTTTAATCTCTGATTCTAAAAGCGATTGCTTATTTCGTTCATATTGCCCAGCTAGAATTTGTGCAGATAATAGACTTGCGATACCTTCACCTAAGGTACGATTAATCGAACTAAATAGGCGATTTTTAGCCTCATAAAGTTTTATTGTTCCAATAACTTGATTATTTTCACCTCTTAACGGAATAACTAAGGTTGAACCTAGTTTGCAATGAGGGGAAAGCGTGCAACGATAGGGCGTTTCATTACCATCAGCATAGACAACTTCATTATTATTAATGGCTTGTTTAGATTGATCTGATGAAATAGGTGTACCCGGTAAATGGTGATCCGCGCCAATGCCAATAAAGGCGAGTAGCTTTTCTCTATCTGTAATGGCAACCGCACTGACTCTTAATTCCTGATAAATCACTTTTGCTACACGGGTGCTATTATCTTGGTTAAATCCTTTACGTAAAATACCTTCAGTACAGACAGCGATTTTTAATGCTTGTGTCGAGAATGCACTGGTATATTTTTCAAATATAGCGCGTCTATCTTGTAATATTCGAATAAACATCGCAGCACCAACGGTATTTGCTACGATCATAGGAGCGGCGATATCTTTAACTAAAGCAAGTGCTTCATTGAACGGACGTGCCAATAATAAGATGATGCTCATCTGTATTATTTCAGCAAAGAAAGTCACCGCAGCGGCTGTCCATGGGTTAAATATTCGATGCATCTGCCCATGTTTTACGTAATAACGGTGAACTAATCCACCAATTAGTCCCTCTGCGATAGTGGAAACCATACAACTTAGTGCTGTCATGCCTCCGAGAGAATAACGATGTAATCCCCCTGTAAAGCCAACAAGAAAGCCGACATAAGGGCCTCCTAACAATCCGCCTAAAACAGAGCCAATGGCACGTGTATTGGCAATAGAATCATTAATATGTAGCCCAAAATAGGTACCCATAATGCAGAAAATAGAGAATATGACGTAGCACATCAACTTATGTGGTAGTTTTATCGTGACCTGTAAAAGTGGCGTAAATAGCGGTGTTTTGCTTAAAAACCAAGCAATAATTAAATAAACGCACATTTGCTGTAATAACAGCAAAATAAGATCAAATTCATACATAAGTATTGAGTACCGTTCTCTTTTCTATCTGATAAACATAAAAAGTTCAGATAAAACGGGGATATTAATTAGGCGATAAAGTTTGATATAAGAATAACTTAATCGCACTATCAAAGAAAATATTCCTTTGCATCAGTGATCTGGCGCACAAAATTCTTAAAGAAATTCTGAGTTATTGTGTAATATAACTCTGTCAGTGAGTGTTCTACTTCACTATTAAGGTCTAATCGTTATATGAAAAAAAGAGCCATTTATCTTATTTTATTAATGCTAATACTAATTGCATTAGCCGTACTTTTCCGCGCGCATAATCAATATTTATTATTGCAAGGAGAAGTCGATGCTCCAGAAGTCATTGTCGCCTCTAAAGCCAAAGGTCGTGTTATTGAACGCCATATAGAGCGAGGTGATGATGTCAAAAAAGGGCAATTAATGATCACATTAGAAAGCCCTGAACTCAATGCGCAAGTTGCTGCACTTGAGGCAGCCAAAGCACAAGCTCAAGCTCAATTAGATTTGTCATTACATGGCACAAGAGAAGAGAGCATTCGTAATCTAGAAGCAGTTTTATCTCAAGCTAAAGTAGAAGCTGCAAATGCGGCAAGAGATTATCAGCGTATCAGCGCGGTAGCTAATCAAGGCTATGTATCAGCAACAGAGCTGGATAATGCACGCCGTAGCCGTGATGTTGCATCACAAAGAGTAAGAGCCGCTCAAGCAGAATTGGATGAAGCCAAAAATGGCGATCGTATTGAATTACGCCATAAATACACCGCCGCGGTGCAACAGGCAGAACAACAACTTATTGAGTTGAAGATCCAACAAAACGACTTACAAGTTAAAGCACCAGTAGATGGAGAAGTGGGACCTATTCCTGCGGAGATAGGTGAGCTCTTTAATGCCAATAGCCCACTTGCTACCCTTATTCGTATTCCTGATGCTTATTTTGTTTATAACCTTCGTGAAGACATTTTAGCGGATATTCGTAAAGGTGATCGTATTACTATCACGGTTCCTGCATTAGGTAATAAAGAGGTAGAAGCTGAAATTCGCTATATCGCTCCAATGGGTGACTACGCAACAAAAAGAGCGACAAGAGCAACGGGTGATTTCGATTTAAAAACGTTTGAGATCCGATTGTATCCTGTGACGCCAATTGAAGGGCTTCGCCCCGGTATGAGTGCATTATGGCGTTGGGATAAATAAGGACAAACAATGAGAGTAAAGGCAGCTTGGCGTGGCTTTAGTAGCGCATTCTCACGAGAAACTCATATGGCAGTTCGTAGCCCCGTTTTTCACTGGCTAAGCTGGCTATTTCCATTGATGTTGTTCACGTTAATTAGTGCTAACTTTTCTGAAGGTACACTGCTGAATTTGCCAGTTTCGGTGATCAATAACGATAATAGTCCATTATCGAGAACACTGATCAGAGACTTAAATGCAGGCTCTCATGCGCAATTAAATACGCTAGATGGTAATCCTCGCACAGCAATGGAACGGCTTGGTAGCGCAAAAGATTACGCGATACTCACCATTCCTCGACACTTTGAAAGTAAGGTCTTAGCGGGAAAACAACCCACTACACGTATGTATTACAACGGGTTGTATTATGCGGCTGGGAGCTACGCAATACAGGATTTTAGTGGATTAATTGCAGAGCTTAATGCGCAATACCGTACTGTTTTAGCTCAAGAGATGAATAAACCTGTTCCTCCATTGGCAAAAGTGACGCTCTCATATGACAGTTTGTTTAATGCCAGTGGCAGTTATATCTATTATCAGCAATTTGCAGCTACTATTCATATGCTCCAACTCTTTGTCGTGACCTGTACGATTTATTCGTTATCACGCGGTAATATGCTACTGAATATTAAGCCTTTTACATTTGCCCTTATTGGTAAACTCACCCCTTACACCTTGTTTTTCTTAACCTTGTTAATTGTTGAATTAGCGGCATTAGTGCATTTTTCGGGGGCGAAGGTAAACGGTAATCCGCTATATATGGTGCTCGTGGGATTCTTCTATATTATTGCGGCTCAAAGTGTGGGGTTGCTGCTCTTTGCGTTTACCAATAGTGCGATAACGGCATACAGTATGATAGGTATGTTGGTGAGTATTGCATTGGCATTTTCAGGTATGGCTGTACCTGAGCTGTCGATGATCTTACCTGCACAGATTATTTCTAATTTAGAGCCATTAACTCACGCCTTAAATGCCATGTTTGATATCTTCTTAAGAGAAGTATCACTACAAGGTATTTTATATGTTTGTTCGCTCTTGCTGATTTATCCTTTTGCTATCGCCTTCTTAGTTCGCAAACGTATTTTTAAACGATTGGAATTACAGGTAGGTGTTGCATGATGCAGATGTATTTCCAAACTTTTAAGCGCGTTCTGCTGGGTATGTTAGAAAAACCGATGTGGATGCTACTTATCGTTTCCCTATGTATTATGAGTTTGGTGTATGCCAAACCAGTATTATGGGATTTACCTGTGGCAGTGATTAATCAAGATCATAGCCCCGCAAGCTATTCACTTATTCGGGCATTAAACTCGACACCTAAATTAAGTATTAATAACTACGATAATTTAGATGAAGCTCGTCACGATATGATTATGCGTGAGCTCTTTGCCATCATTATTATTCCAACTGATTTTGAGAAGAAATTACTGAATGGTAAAGATGTCACTGTTCCGGTTTTTGGTGATGCTACAAACCGTCTTGCCAGTGGACAAATTCAGCAAGAATTGATGTTGGCTTATCAACAGTTATTAGATTCTTATAATGGGCGTATTTTACAAAATGCGGGCTTTAGTGTTGAGCAATCGAGAATTCTATTAAAGCCAATCCAAGGCGAAACCATAGCAATGTATAACCCAGGGGTAAGTTTTGCTGCAATTATTTTCCCGGGCTTATTAGTCATGTTATTACAACACTCGCTCTTAATTGCTTGTGTCCGTGTCAGTATTGCAGTGAGAAGTACGCCAAAAGGAAAGCCACCGTTAGCGGTTTATTTAGGGGCATTATCTGCACTTATTCCTATTTGGTTATTTTTATCTGCCGTGTTTTTTGCACTATGGCCTTGGGTATTAGGCTATCGCCAAGAGGCTCCGCTTTACCAAGTATGGATGCTTACTTTCCCATTCCTATTGGCTGTATTAGGTCTTGGTAAATTGATTACAGAGTGCTTACGCAGTGTTGAGATGATTTATCTGACATTGGCGTTTGTAACAACACCCGTATTCTATATTTCCGGCACGATTTGGCCATTACAAGCGATGCCTGACTGGGTATTTGCAATCTCATCCGCACTACCTTCTACATGGGCAGTAAACGCCATGGCTGGTATTAACCAAATGGGATTATCATTCCAAAGCATATTGGGTGATATTGTGATGATGTTGGTTTTAGGCGTGATTTACACCGTGTTAGGTGTGCTGGTGGGTATGTTACGTAATGGCGAATTAAGGCATATTACGCACCAATTTAAGCATTGGTTACATCATCGCGGTTCTAAATAGAAAGCCCCTAAGGGCTTTTTATTTATCCAATTATTTATCAATATGGTAGATCTTATCTTTACTAATAATAGTTACTATATGATGGCAAAAATCCATTGATAATTTTCTTGGCTCCCATCTCGAAATATTTATCAATGAAAGGCCATAATAACTCCAAGGAATAACACCTTTTGTACCAGATCCATAATGAGTTAGAGTATCTATAAATATTTTTCTTATTGTGTCATATATTCTTACTTCACCAATCTTAGTCATTCCTGAAACCCATAATGACCCACCGCATAATGTTTGCAAATTATCGCAAATAAGATATTCATGTTTTATTAATAGTTTTTTATAAATATGGCGAGCAATACCTATTGCTCTATAGTCTTCAAGGAGAGTAATTCCTTTAATCTGCTTTCCTATTTTTATTGTTAAATTATCAACAAAAGAGAAATTGTTATAAACCATTCGCCCTATAAGGAAATCTTCTTTTTCATCATGCATTTCTAATTCAAGTAATATATTAATTATTTCTGAGTCAGAATAACCTAGTGCTCGTAAATCTAATGAATAATTAGAATAAAAATCTTCTGTACTACAACCCATTAATATAATGTCAGAATAGTAATGATACTCGCTACCTATTAAAGTAAATTCAGTGATTTTTAATAAGTCTCCTTCATTTGTTAGATAAAAAAAGATTTCAATAATTTCTTCTTTTATACATTCAGGTTTTTTACTGAGATCTTTAATGTAGTTATTGGTAAAGTTTGGAGACATTCCATTCTCACTATACTAATGAATTGATAGATTTTGGTATTTAGACATATAACAAAAAATAGAAGATTTAATTTTTTGAAGAAGATGAATAATGTTTCCATTTAATTCAGGGTACTGGTTATAGGGATCAACAATAATATTTATTTTTTCTTTTCGATAAGATAATTCAGTAAAAGGGACAATATAAAAGTCATCACTTTTATTGTCATCTTGAATAATGACAATAAATAATTGTTTATTATGATCTTTTCGTACTATCAGACGATGAATTGATAAATGAATGTTAGTCACATCATCAATAAATGTATTAATAACTTCAGTTGAGTGGCTAATAGTCTGTATAGAACGAATATGTTCTGTTTTCATATAGCCTTCTTAAAGTATTAGTTTATTGATAATTGAGGACTTACTCGTTAATCGTACAAAATATCTTCGTTTTAGAATAGGTGAACTCTACACTAACTTCAATAGCGTAACGGGTAATAAAAGGGTAATAAATTCCTTTTATCCACTTCACAAAATAGATATGAAGTGGATTTATCATTGAATTCTTACTCCACCAATTCCAATCCTGCCAATTTACGCCAATAGCCATTACAGTCATGGTGATGAATTGTTGTCAGTGGTTGTTGACCTTGTTCATTTTGGCGAAATTGTTGCAAGGTATCAAAAATAGCATCAGATTCGGGAGATAAACGGATAATATCCACTAAGCCTGTCATTGATGTTTGATCGTTACCCAAGTTATAACAATAGCCGCTTTGTGTTTGGATACCATTAAGAACAAATACTTGCTGATTTTCTTGTGAGCGTACTTCACGACCTTGAGGGTATTTTTGACAGCAGGTTTCACAATCATCTTTAGAGCGATTTTCAGAACGAGCAGTAAAACAGCGCGCTGAATAAGCCAAAGGAAGGTGCCCATAAGCCAGTACTTCAACCTCAAACTTATCTCTAATACCTAATGTTTCACATTGGGTTAGAAGGTTACTCAACCATTCGCGAGAAAGCTCAACAGGCATACACCAACGCATCATTCCTTGTTTATGTAACAAACGTAACGCATAAGCGTTGTAGCAATTAAGCCCGTGACCAGCCACAAAAGGAAGATGTCGTTCGTAAAGCATATTGATCACACCAAAATCATGCGCTTCAACTAAAAACTCACCGTTATCAACTAACTTCGCAATTTCTTTTAATTCAGAAGGTGCTTGTAATAATGCTAAGGTAGAAAGCACCACTTGCTTACCGCTTTTAGCGACTTCTTTGGCGAGATTTATCCAATCTTGAGGCTTGGTTTCTCGGCGTTTACTACAAACCGTTTCACCTAAATAAATAATATCAGCATCACTATGTTTTGCTTTTTCATAGAAGGCTTCAAGTGCTTCTTTTTGCCAATAATAAAGTACAGAGCCTAATGCATATTTCATTTTCTTATCCTTATTATTGCCATTTGCGGTGATAAGCACCCAATGTCGTTTGTGTTCCTTCTGAAATTTTTCCTAATGCGTTCATCCAACGAGGGTTAGTACTAAAGCCTTGAGGATCTTTTTTGCATTGATCGATAGCTGCACGCCAAACTCTTGCGACTTCAGTAACATAAGCAGGACTACGTTGACGACCCTCAATTTTGACGGATGCGATATTCATCGCCATTAACTCTGGTAATAGTGAAAGCGTATTGAGGCTCGTAGGCTCTTCTAATGCGTGATAACAGTGGTCATCAACAAAATAACGCCCTTTGCATAATGTTGGATAACCAGCATTCTCGTCGGGTGAATAGCGGTCGATAAGTACGTCATTAAGGCGAGACTCCATTCCTTGTGGTGTCTGTTGCCAACGTACAAAACGAGCCGGAGAGCAAGCACCTACGGTATTAGGGGATTCACCAGTTAAATAAGAAGAGAGATAGCATCGACCTTCAGCCATAATACATAAGCTACCAAAGGCAAAAACTTCTAAAGGTACTGGGCTAGTTTGTGCTAACTGTTTTACTTGATGAATAGATAGAACTCGAGGAAGAACAATACGAGCCACATCGAAGTTACGCTGATAAAATTCAATCGCTTGTGTATTGGTTGCAGAAGCTTGCACTGAAACATGGCGCTCAATATGAGGATAACGCTCTGCGGCGTACTCTAACATGGCGATATCCGCCAAAATAAGCGCATCAGCACCTAAAGATGCCGCCATATCAACCGCTTTTTGCCAGCGTTCAAATCCATCAGGGTGAGCAAAGGTGTTTATTGCAATATGCAATTTTCGCTGGTGGCGATGAACATAATTAACCGCTTCTTGTAACTTTTTTTCTGTGAAATTTAAACCCGCAAAATGTCTTGCATTCGTATCATCTTTTAAACCGATATAAACGGCATCCGCACCATTATCTATGGCTGCTTTTAAGGCAGGTAAATTACCCGCAGGGCACAGCAATTCCATCTTCACTTCCCTTTAGAAATTAAGAATGATCAGAAATTGTAATGAGCAAGATAAAAAAAGGTTTTGATTTAGGGCAGAGAACTCTGTTTTTTGCTTAAGTAAAATCAAAGAACTCAAAATGTGAACAACGGATTAACCGAATATTGATATAGGATCGCAGAATATCTGTCTATATCTGGCACAATAGCCCATAATTTTATTTATAGGAGTCCGAACGTGTTTAACAAAATTCGTACCCATTTGGTTAAAGAGGGTCCTCGTTTTTTACGTTACCCTTTACAGGTTACCCCATTTGCTCTGCAACGCGATATCTTAGAACAGTTTTTAAGTTGGCAGTTTCGTGAGTCGTTAGCTGAAGGTGATTTACACTTTTTAGAAGATAAGTGGCTAAAAGTTGAGATAAGAGACTTACATTTACAGTGGTTTATCAGTGTTCGTGATGATAAATTAGTGGTCAGTCGCTTAGAAAAAGAAGATGTCAGCTTTAGCGGAAATGCTAATGATCTTATTTTAATTGCTGCTCGCAAAGAAGATCCTGACACCTTATTTTTCCAACGTCGTCTACAAATTGAGGGTGATACAGAACTCGGGTTATATGTTAAGAACCTGATGGATGCAATTGAATTAGACTCAATGCCATCTGTGTTGCGTTTTGGTTTATTACAACTGGCTGAGTTTGTAAAAAGTGGACTTCAAGAAGAAAAAGAAGACACTCTGCACAGCCATGAACTGAGCTCAACTTCATGCTAATACGTGTTGAAATTCCCGTTGATATTCCTGCAATTGATAACCTTTTACGCCAAGCGTTTCCGACAGGTAGTGAAGCTGATTTAGTCGGGCATTTACGAGAAGAAGGGTTATTAACATTAGGCATGGTGGCAATTAACGATGAAGGCCAATTAATTGGCTATATCGGTTTTACACCTGTTGATATTGATGGAGAAGATTGCCAGTGGGTAGGACTTGCACCACTTGCTGTTGCGCCTGATTTCCAAAACCAAGGTATTGGACGTCAACTGATTAATGAAGGGCTAGATAGCCTAAATGAATTTGGTTACGGTGCAGTTGTGGTGTTGGGAGAGCCTGAGTACTATCAAAAATCAGGTTTTATTCCAGCTAAGTCACAAGGCTTACATTGCAAATGGCCTGATACAGAAGAGGCTTTTCAGCTTTATGCGTTAGAAAATGGTAATGTTGATGATATTCATGGTTTAGTCAACTATTCACCATTGTTCGATCAATTTAGCTAAATTTATGTATCCTGTATTAAATACAATGCAATGTCTGAAGGCTGGTCAATGATCAGCTTTTCTTTTTGCGTTTTTTTCAATTGTTTTAATTGGTATTCAAGTTGAGAAGCACGCTGTCTATCGCCAACCTGACAATGAAACTCAAGTAATAAAGGGCCTTTTCCTTTCAGCGCCTTAGCACCAGTTCCATTTTGATGTTGTTGAAAACGCCTCTCAATATTTGTCGTGATCCCTGTATAAAGAGAACCAAGACGATTTCTAACAATATAGAGTGACCACATTGTCTCCGTCATCATTTTTTCCTTTTCGTGCTACTTTCTCTTTTGATAAATAATACTTCTTAATTTTTTAAGTGAGTAATTTATCGTTTTATCAAAATGAAATCTATTAGATATATCAATATGTTGTGAAATATTTGTGACAGTAAGTTCTATCATTTAAAAAATAACATTCAATTTTTTTGAAAATGAACAGCAATTATTGCTAATTTTAAAGTTAAACTAAAGCGCATAATATGATCCACATCACAGAGAGACACTCCGCGATACCTAACAAAATTAGAATTTATTTGGAGTTTATTATGAAAAAATCTACATTAATCGCTGCTGCATTAGCTTTAAGTGCTATTTCATTCGGTTCAATCGCATCTGATAGCGTATCAAAAAGTCCTTCAGTGAATGGTGAGTATATCACAATCACAGGTAGCGATACTTTAGATGGTTTAACAACTAAAATCGCCCAAATCGCAAAAGATGAAGGTGCAAAAGGCTTTAAAGTTGTAGGCGCAACAGGTGATGATTACCTCACTGTAAATGCTGAAATTTATCGTTAATTTTAACTATTCCCGATAAATAACCTGTAATAAGAGACACGCGGTAAGACGCTCGTTTTGGTGATATAATTATCAACTAAACAGCGTCTCTTTTTGTATCTATACAGGTATATTATGTCTTCTCTAGACTCGATCAAAATAATTAAACAATATATTCGTGATAACCATGTGTTTACCTTATGTACAACACGTTCATTGGGGGATATTTGGTGTGCTAATTGTTTTTATTGGTTTGATGAAAGTCAGATGAGGCTGATTTTTCTTTCTGAGAAGAAAACGCGTCATGCTCAAATGATGCAAGAAAACTTATTAGTTGCAGGAAGTATCAGCACACAAGAAATTACCGTATCAGATTTACAGGGAATTCAATTCACGGGGGCTGTTTCTTTACTGACTGGTAAGGACGACATCAACGCAAGAAAACATTATTGTTTACGCTTTCCTGTCGCATTAGCCGCCATCCATGTGCCTTTATGGGAGCTACAATTGCAAGAAATTAAGATGGTGAATAATCAATTAGGTTTTGGTACTAAGCTCTATTGGCAACGTGATTAAACTTCTTTCTTAACTTTCTGTTATTCCCAAAAATAATGATTTTTTTGTTCCCATCCTTTTAAAGACATACAAGAGATATAGAAGGTTTTTCTGTCTTCTTGGTTAATGTCTTCAACATAGCTTTCTGTCATTGGTACACGTTCAGTGTAGGTTTTTTTATCACCGCAGTGATCTTTGTCATCTTTACGACACGTCTTTTGCACATCACGATAAACAGTACGTTGTAGCACTTCTTTGCGGATAGGGTAACGAGTATTGGCATCAAACTCACAGAGCATTTTCGCTTCCTGCAATGTGTAATCTGATGAACCTTTGGGTTCCCAAGTACTGCTACAACCAGAAAGTAAGATTATTGAAAATAAAGGGAAAAGTGCTAATTTCATATCAAATATCATCATAAAAAGAATAGTTAAGAGCGCTAATAATAAAACAAAACTAATCACTTTGACTATCATTTTTGAAAATGATTCGCATTTGATAACGGAGGTGATTAAATGAGAATGATGAAAGAAAAAAGCCCACTATAAAAATGGGCTTCTAGATATTATCTCAATTTATGTATTACCTGATTACTACTACCACGCCATAGTAATGCGGGATCATAAAGTTCTTGTACAAACTTTCCATCAATTAGCACGTTAATATAGCTAACAACTTCTTGTTGCTCTGGGGTCAAGTCTGCCAGTAAATAGCCTGTCCAAACCCAAATATCTTTTTCAGGGCATTCGGCTTTGACTCGTTTTACCAAGTGCAAAATTGTAGATAAATTTTGCGGATGTAAAGGATCACCCCCTGAAAGCGATAATCCTTGTCGTTTAATTCGACTGTCTTGAAGATCCGCAATAATCTGATCTTCCATCTCTTGTGTAAATGGCTTGCCTGACGTTAATGACCACGTTGATTTGTTATAACAGCCTCGGCATTGGTGTATGCACCCTGCAACAAACAGGGTGCAACGAGTGCCAGGACCATTGACAACATCAACAGGGTAATATTGATGGTAATTCACACTCTTAACCTAATTGACCATTTGCCAGATGTTTCACACGACGCTTAACTTCTTCTTGCTTACCCGCATTAAATGGGCGTGAATCTGGGCTACCTAAATATCCACATACACGGCGGATCACTGAAACTCTTGCAGGGTTGTGATTACCACAACGTGGGCAAGTAAAGCCTTTGCTAGTGCAAGAGAACTCACCGGTATAACCACAGTCATAACATTCATCAATCGGAGTATTCGTTCCGTAATAAGGAACGCGGGTATAGCTGTAATCCCACACATCCTCTAATGCTTTAAGGTTATGCTGTAAGTTTGGATATTCGCCGTAACAAATGAAACCGCCATTTGCTAATGGAGGATAAGGTGCTTCAAAATCCAGTTTGTCGTATGGGTTTACTTTTTTCTCAACATCTAAGTGGAAGCTATTGGTGTAATAACCTTTATCTGTCACACCTGGTAAAATACCGAATTCAGCAGCATCTAAGCGGCAGAAGCGATCACATAAGTTTTCACTTGGTGTGCTGTAAAGGCTAAAGCCATAACCTGTTTCTGCTTTCCACTGATCTGTTGCTTCACGCAGACGATTAATAATCGCCACTGCTTTTTCTCTTAAGGTTTCATCATCAAAAACGTGTTTTTCAGTACCAAACAGTGCATTAATGGTTTCATGAACACCGATATAACCTAATGAGATTGATGCTCTGCCATTTTTAAAGATTTCAGAGACATTATCATCTGCTTTTAAGCGAACACCACAAGCACCTTCCATATAAAGGATAGGGGCAACACGCGCTTTGACGTTTTCTAAACGAGCAATACGAGTCATCAGTGCTTTTTTCGCTAGTTCGAGGCGATCATCAAGTAGTGACCAGAACGTTGCTTCATCACCTTGAGCTTCAATCGCAATACGCGGTAAGTTCAGGCTGATAACACCGAGGTTATTACGGCCTTCATGGATCATCTCGCCATTTTCTTCGTAAACACCTAAGAAGCTACGGCAACCCATTGGCGTTTTAAATGAACCTGTTACTTTAACGACTTGATCGTAATTTAATATATCGGGATACATGCGTTTACTTGCACATTCGAGAGCAAGTTGTTTGATATCGTAATTAGGATCACCAAATTTATGGTTTAAGCCATCTTTAATGGCAAAAACAAGTTTAGGGAAAACAGCCGTTTTACGGTTTTTGCCTAAGCCAGCCATGCGATTTTCAAGAATAGATCGTTGAATTAAACGCGCTTCTTTCGACGTACCAAGGCCAAAACCAAAAGTGACAAATGGGGTTTGTCCATTAGCAGTATGTAGTGTATTAACTTCATACTCTAAAGATTGGAATGCGTCGTAACACTCTTTTTCAGTACGCGCATTAGCATAAGCTTCTTTATCAGCAATTTGCCACTCTTGCGCTACTTTATAGTGTTTGTCATAGCTTGATTTTACAAACGGCGCTAATACTTCATCGATACGATTTATCGTTGTACCACCATAAATATGGCTTGCTACTTGTGCGATAATTTGTGCAGTTACTGCTGTTGCTGTTGAAATAGATTTAGGGGGTTCTATTTCCGCATTTCCCATTTTAAAACCGTTGTTTAACATGCCTTTAAGGTCAATTAGCATACAGTTAAACATTGGGAAAAACGGTGAGTAATCGAGATCATGATAATGAATTTCACCACGCTCATGAGCGAGTACCACATCTCTTGGCAGGATATGCAATTTTGCGTAATGTTTAGCCACAATACCCGCAAGTAAATCACGCTGGGTAGGGATAACCTTACTGTCTTTATTCGCATTTTCATGAAGAATAGAGACATCACTTTGTTCGATAAGACCTCGGATTTCCTGAGTTAGTCTTCCACGTTGCTCACGAGCAACATCTCGGTCATGACGGTATTCAATATAGGCTCTGGCAACATCTTTATGTTCGCCAGCCATCAGCTGATTTTCTACGGCGTCTTGGATCTCACGGATATCGACATTCGAACGTCCTGCGAGAGATTGTGAAACGGATTGCGCGACAGAATCGCAATAATCATCATCAGTGATCTCACAAGCTACGGCGGCTCTTTTGATAGCATCGCTGATGCGGGTTTGGTCAAAAGAGACTTTACATCCGTCTCGTTTTATCACAATGGTTTTCACAATCTTGCTCCTTAACTATTTATCCACAGGCTCAAATCCCATAAAAACAGGTGATGGCACAGCATTCAGGCTTATTGTGGATAAGATGTGTATAATTACTATATGTTGTAGGTCGGTATGTATTAAAGCACAATATATAGTAATTGAAAGGGAAATAATCTTCATTAAAACTGATCTACATCAAGGTATTTTTGCTACATCAGGCATCAAGAGGGATTGGCTGAATTGTAAATATGTGCCAAAAACAGAAGTGATAAATTATTCATCGAAAAGTGAGAACATAAAAAAAGCAAAGTGCTCATAAAGAGACCTTTGCTTTTTTATGGCTTGCTGTTGAGACGAAATTAACGGATAGCGATAACTTCGATTTCTACTTTTGCATCTTTTGGTAAACGTGCAACTTCAACACAAGAGCGAGCAGGGAATGCAGCGTTATGCTCTTTGAAGAATGCTTCATAAGCAGCATTGATCGTACCGAAATCATTTAAATCTTTTACGAAAACAGTTGTTTTGATGATATTAGCAACAGTTAAACCCGCTTTTTCAATGATTGCTTTTACGTTTTCTAAAGATTGACGAGCTTGTTCTGCTGCATTATCAGAAACAAATTCACCGGTTGCAGGATCAACAGGTAATTGACCTGAAGTGATCACTAAATTACCTAAATCAACGCCTTGTACATAAGGGCCAATCGCAGCTGGGGCTTTATCGGTATTAATTTCGTAAGACATGTAGAACTCCTGTTTTTATAAGATTAACGCTAACATTCGATTAGTGCGACGCTATTATAGCCAGCGCTTCAGGTTAGCAATATGACAGATGTCAGGCTTTATCATAAAGTCTGCAATTATAAAAAGAAAATGAACTCATGTAATAACTTCACTTTGATGTGTATTTTCCCCTGAATAAAGGGGCTTTTTATAGAAAAATTTTTTATAAAAATCATTTTTTATATAAGTTTATTTTTCAAAAATATCCCATTTATGCTTTTAGGGTGGAATTATTCTATAATGAAGAAACATCGTGCTTTTTATAACAACTTTTATCGAAGTATTGTTTGATGCAAGATTTAGAATAATAGTAGGTGGCTATGGCGCAATTCAATTCACTTTCTGGTATCACCGCTTTTGTTGCAACGGCTCAAACAGGTAGCTTTACTGAAGCTGCATCTCGTTTAGGAATAACTAAATCAGCCGTTGGGAAAAGTGTGACTCGGTTAGAAGAGCATTTAGGTATTAATCTACTATTAAGAACAACACGACGTTTAACGTTGACCTCTGAAGGTGAGTATTATTTACAGCAGTGCCAAATAGCACTTTCTATTCTTGAACAAGCTAATAATCAAGTTCAAGAAAACCAGTCGGTATTAACAGGAAAAATTCGTCTGGATTTACCGTCTGCTTTTGGTCGTAAATGTATTATGCCTGTTTTAATGACATTAATGGATAAGCAGCCCCAGCTTAAAATGAGTGTTTCATTTAGTGAGCGCTATATTGATATGCATGAGGAGAGCGTGGATTTAGTCGTTCGTATCGGGCATTTACCTGATAGTAGCAATGTTGTTGCACGACAACTGACAACACAAAAACTGGTTCTCTGTGCTTCACCGATTTATTTGCAAAAATATGGCATACCTAAAGAAATCGAAGCGTTATCAGACCATCGTTGTATTGTGGGATTTCGGCAAGATGCCCCTTTTTATTGGATGCTAAAAGAGGAAGGAACCTTCCACCAATATATTCCAACTCCTTTCTATGAACTTGCTGATGGTGATGCAATGCTTGACGCAGTGATCCATGGCTATGGTATTGCTCAACTTCCGTTATGGATGATTGGGGATAAGCTTAAAGAAGGGCAATTACAGCGCATCTTGATCAAAACAGAAGGGTATCAATCTCCTATCAATATGATGTGGCATAAAGGGCAAAAACTACCACCTAAAACACGTTATATAGCAGATGCATTGCTTCAGGTGGCAAAAGAAGGCGGATTTGATGAGTAAATATTTATTGCTGATAAGCTATTTCACAATTTGGTGATTGCAATCGTACTCGTAACCAAATGGTACCCAATGCGAGTAGTGAAAAAAGTATACCTACCCAAATTATCATTTGTAATTCAATGTGTTGAATAACCCACGCGCCAACCATAGAACCCACCGTTATCCCTAAATTAGAAAAAGCGATATAAAAGGCTATTTGCAAATTCAGGTGCTGCTTTTGCATCTCTCATTAACCATGTTTGAGAAATAATTAATCCTGATGTGTGTAACATGCCCCAAAGAATGATCAGTGGGATCATGGCAAGCGCCTGAGAACCGCTTAACCAGATAAATAAGTAGATAAAACAAGATTGGATAAGTTATTGTTGTTTTAACGACATTTCGCTGTAAATAGTGACTAAAAATAAAATTACCAAAATAACCACTCACACCAAATACAATCAGTAATGTACTGGTCATATTGTTTGAAAACCCTGTGATATTCACTAAAAAATCAGCAATATAGCTAAATCCAGCAAACATGGCTGAAAAAATAAGTGTCACGGTAGCAATACTTAACCAAACTGTTGGTTTTGTTAATACTTTTAGTTGATCACTAATCTTAAGCGGTGCTGTGACTTTAATTGAAGGCACAAAAAACACAATACCAATAAAAGCGATAACACTGGTGATAGCGCCAAACCAAAATGCCATACTTAATGACCAAGTTTCAGCAATAAAAGCACTAAGTGGCATACCTAAAACCATTCCCACCGCAACACCAGAAAAAACAATAGCAACGCCATGAGTGGATTTTTCTACTGGTACTGAATTTGCTGCCACCATTAGCGCTATTGCGAAAAATAGCGCATGGGTAAATGCTGGTAGAATACGAAATAGTAAAATAACGTGATATTGATGTGTTAATGCATAAACAGTATTGGAAATAATAAATAGGGCCATTATGACCAACAGTACCGTTTTGCGATTAAATCGCCCAAATAAAAGTGTAATAGTTGGACCTGTTATTGCGACAACAATCGCGTAGATACTGACCAAAAAGCCCACTTGTGGCGCAGTGATATTCATTTGTTCTACAAGTTGTGGTAGCAATCCAATCACCGCAACTTCGGTTGTGATCACACCAAAAACAGCCAGTGACAGTGTTAAAAGTAATAAGCGAGTTTTTGTTTGCATAAGTCTATCCGCAGAAGGCGAAAATTCGTCTCTGTTAAAGTAATTAAGTAAGTGATTTAGCGGATATATCCAGTCTTTATGGTGACAAAAAGTGAGAGAAAACAGAAGATCTACTTTGGCGATTCTAAGTAGAGAAAATATCTACAATAAATACAAATTAGTATTTTATTAATAATTAGAGTAAGCATTTATTAATAATAATGAGTTTTAAATAATTAGTCTTAAAACAAAATACATTTTGTAAACTCACTGGAATTTTTCTTACTTTTATTTATATTTGTATTGATTTTATTCCTCTGGTTCCGATTAAGGTTTATATATTATCAAATATAATTATTCAAGTTTAAATTAATATAAGGATTTTATAATGATTAGGATAAATATTAATTCTTTTTCTAATTGGAGAATTGTATATATAAATGGTAAGGTGAAGAAAATAGATATGAATCACTACTCAAAGGCGTTTAAAGGGGCTGGATTATTAATGAAGTCATTTTGTAAGACAAAATCAGTGGAATAGCAAAAGTAGGGTAGTTATTATGGATGATTATAATATAAAATATAATGATATATTTGAAAAGTTAGTTATTAATATTAATCAAAATGATACTCAATCTTTTTTTTCAGGAATGCTTGCATATTCTATGTATAAGCAAGAGAAACATGAATGGGCTGAATCATATAGAAAAATGCATAATACTAATAATATCCCATTGAGTGATTTGAATAATTTTTTATTAATATATAGTGATGAATATTTATTACGTCTAAAAAATAGTGCTGAATTATCCTTGATAAGATTTGCTGAGTTATATACAGAAATAGCGATTGATCTTGCTAAAGATGAGATTAAAAATATTTCAATTATTAAAGAGATTAAACGCTATAGAGAAGGATGGTGGAAAGCAGGATTAAAAAGTGCTTTAGGTTCTATTATATTTACATTCTTCGCATTTTTTATCAGCGTTGTTATCTCGATTGCTAACCCTGATTCTAATTATAGTAAGTTAATTCACTTTATTATAGGTGGAAAAGAATTTGTTATTCAGCAGGTTAACTAATAAAAAACTATCTGCCCTTGCGAGCAGATAGTTAAAAGAATTAACGAATAACCGCGTGGCGTTCGAACTCTTTTTCACAGTACTTGCAGGTTAATACAACATCTGAGGCCAGTTTTTTGACACGGAAACTGCTTTGTACTGGCTCGTTATGGCTAATACAGTTGCTATTAGGACAAGGCACCACATCTTCAAGTAATTCTGGCAAGCTTAATGCCATTTTATTAACGACTTGATAATCATCGATGATATTTACAGTTGCTTGAGGCGCATACATCGCTAAACGGTTTGCTTGCTCAGAGGTTAAAAAGACATTTTCGATTTTAATTAAGTCTTTTTTACCTAAATTTTCTGAAGGTAAATTAAAACCTACTGTTATTCTTTCATCCGTTTCTGTTAAGCGAAATAGTGACAGAATTTTAAAGCCCACCTGCGCTGGAATATGATCAATAACAGTCCCACGTTTGATAGCTTCAACTTTTAGTTTGTGATCATGTGTCATGGTGTGCTCCTTATTAAAGAACTAAGTTTTTATTCAGAACTAAGGCAAGTAATGCCTGACGTGCGTAGATACCGTTGCCTGCTTGTTGGAAATAATAAGCGTAAGGTGTTTTATCTACATCTGTCGTGATTTCATCGATACGTGGCAGGGGGTGTAGGATCTTAAGGTTATCTTTCACATTCACAAGATCTGCACTGGTTAAGATAAATTGTGCTTTAACATTCGCGTATTCAGATGGGTCTAAACGCTCTTTTTGTACGCGAGTCATATACAGAATATCTAGCTCTGGCATCACTTCATCTACTGTTTCATGTTGGCTGTATTCAACACCATTTTCTTCCAGCAAGTGAAGAATATGCTCTGGCATGGCGAGTACTTTAGGGGCGATAAAATAGAGATGATTACCTTTAAATTTCGCCAATGCTTGTGCCAGTGAATGTACTGTTCTGCCATATTTTAAGTCACCGACCATCGCGATATTGAGGTTATCTAAACGGCCTTGTGTTTCTTGGATGGTAAACAAATCCAGCAAAGTCTGTGTTGGATGCTGATTTGCACCATCACCCGCATTGAGTACTGGAATATCGCCCGCAAACTCAGAGGCTAAACGTGCTGCACCTTCTTGAGGATGGCGAATAACAATGGCGTCAGCATAAGTGCGAAGAACCGAAATGGTATCCGCTAATGTTTCACCTTTTTTACCCAGTGAAGTGTTGCTTCCATCAGAAAAACCGACAACTGATGCACCTAGGCGGTGGATAGCGGTCTCAAATGATAAGCGAGTACGTGTTGATGCTTCAAAAAAGCAGCTCGCAATCACTTTGTCTTTCAACAATTCGTTATTAGGTTGCTGTTTGAGTTTATTAGCAACGTGAAGAACAGACTCCAAATCTTCCCTGTCCAGATCATTGATGGAGATAATATGCTTTTGGTAGAGCGGATTAGTCATTAGAGTTCTCCTTTGGCGATGAATTGTGCGGTAGATGGTTTTTTATAGGCCAAAAAAAACCCCTCAATAAGAGGGGCTTTAAAAAATTGGGCTATTGGAAAAAAGAGAATGCGCTTGCGACCAGTTAAGGTGCTTGTTTTTGTTACGAATTGGAATAGGCGCTGTTTCATCTTTCCTCCTGACAAATTGTGGCGCATTATACGCATCTTGGAGTTGCACGCAAGCGTTTGCTTTTATTTTTTGCAAAAAAAAATTTTTTAATTTAAAAATCAATAAGCTTGAGATAAAACAAAGAAAACACCTATTTTTTCATAAATAAAAAATAGGTGTTTTGCATGATTATGTATTTTAGAAAGGATTTGCAAGGGTAGCGACCATCACCGCTTTTATGGTGTGAAGACGATTCTCTGCTTCATCAAACACAATGCTGTGTTTTGATTCAAAAACCTCATCAGTAACTTCAAAGCCACCATAGAGATTAAATTCTTCAGCTAATGCTTTACCCATCGTTGTTTCTTCGTCATGAAAAGCGGGTAAACAGTGAAGGAATTTGACGTCTGGATTTCCGGTTAATTTTATAACATCCATATTGACCTGATAAGGCTTCAGTAACGCAATACGCTCTTTCCAAACCTCTTTTGGTTCGCCCATAGAAACCCACACATCAGTGTAAAGAAAATCAGCGTTTTTAACACCTTCAGCCACATTTTCAGTTAGCGTGATATTTCCGCCATTTTTCTTGGCAATTTCTTGGCATTGAGCAACTAAACTTGCTTCAGGCCAACATGCTTTAGGCGCAACTAAACGTAAATCCATACCTGTTAATGCAGCCGCTTCCAGCATAGTATTACCCATGTTGTTACGAGCATCACCAAGGTAAGCAAATACCGTTTCTGATAATGGTTTAGCTTGATGTTCAGTGATAGTCAGTAAATCGGCTAATAACTGTGTTGGGTGGAATTCATTGGTTAAACCATTCCAAACAGGTACACCTGAATATTGTGCAAGTGCATCTACTGTTTTTTGTCCATAGCCCCGATACTGAATACCATCGTACATACGACCTAATACACGAGCAGTATCTTTTATCGATTCTTTATGTCCAATTTGGCTTCCTCCCCCCAGATAAGTCACTCTTGCACCTTGATCAAATGCAGCGACTTCAAACGCACAACGGGTACGTGTTGAGTCTTTTTCAAAAATCAGTGCGATATTTTTTCCAGTAAGATACTGAGTTTCTTGACTGGATTTTTTGGCTTTTTTCAATTGTGCTGACAATGTAAGCAGTTGTTGAATTTCAGCAGGTGAAAAATCAAGTAAACGTAAGAATGATTTCTGATAAAAAGGGTTCATAGAGTGATATCCTGTCATTGAATTTATATTCAATTTATATCAATAAATATTCATCATCAACCCCTAAAGGAAAACTTTTAATTTAAACAGTATGCGATAAGGAGATCATATTAAGTATGGAGTGTTGATCCTGCCTGTGGGACAATGAACGAGATACCTTTTCAGACTATTGCGGAGCATGATTATGGCGGACAGCAAAGAGTTAGCAGAACAACGTGAAGAAACACGTCTTATTATTGAAGAATTACTGGAAGATGGCAGTGATCCAGATGCACTGTATGCCATTGAGCACCATATTTCTTGTGAAAATTTTGAAACACTAGAAAAAGCAGCCGTTGAAGTTTTTAAATTAGGTTACGAAGTGACTGAGCCTGAAGAAATTGAAGTCGAATCAGGTGAGATTTTAGTTTGCTTTGATGCAGTCAGTGAAAGTGGTTTGAATGCTGAACTTATTGATGCTCAAGTTGAGCAGTTAATGAATTTAGCTGAAAAAATGGGTGTCTATTACGATGGTTGGGGTACTTATTTTGAAGATCCTGACGCAGAGTATGATGATGAAGAGGGTGAAGACGAAGACGACGAAGAAGAGTCTGATAAGTCATCACGTTTACATTAATTTTTGCTAAATGTTGTCCTTTTGTACCTGATTTTTCAGTGCAATATAGCACCAGCCACAAAATTGTTGCTTTGTGACTGGTGTTATTGTTTTTAAGCTAATGTCATTAATCCATTACGCCAAACTTACCATTGTCATAATCATCAAAAGCTTGTTGTAGCTCTTCTTGCGTGTTCATCACAAAAGGTCCTTGCCCTGCAATAGGCTCATTAATTGGCTCACCGGTTAAAATTAAAACAATGGTGTCACCCATTGATTCTAATGTGAGCGTATCGCCATGATTATCTAACATCACCATATCGTGTTGACGTGCAATTTCACTATCATTGATATGTACGGCGCCTTTTACGACAAACAGCATTGCATTATGACCTTCAGGAATACTGTAATGTGAAACACCTGCGCGATTTAAACGTAGATCCCACACATTCAGCGGCGAGTAGGTCATTGCCACACCTTGTGTGTTGGCATAATTACCTGCAATCACTCTGACATAACCTTGGTTATTTGATAATTCAACATGAGGGATATCCTCTGCTTTCAGCGCCTGATAACGAGGCTGTGTCATTTTGTACGCTGTTGGCAGATTCACCCAAAGTTGCACCATTTCCAATACACCGCCTTCTTTGGTCATTTTTTCAGAGTGATACTCTTTATGCAAAATACCAGAAGCAGCGGTCATCCATTGCACATCACCTGCGGTAATCGTTCCTGCGTGACCTTTAGAGTCATGATGGGAAACTTCACCTTGATAGGCGATTGTTACGGTTTCAAATCCACGATGAGGATGCGCTCCTACACCACGGGCATTAGTAACAGGTTTAAACAGTGTTGGCTCAGCATAATCCATCAGCAGAAACGGGCTATGTTTCTCACCATTTTCCTGATAGGAAAATAAGGTGCTGACTGGAAAGCCATTACCTACCCAGTGTGAATTTGGCGCCGAATAAATATGATTAATCTGTCTGATAGTCATGATTGTTCTCCGAGTTAAGGAAAGAAACCGCAATAACCAAGACACAGAAGGAGGTAATACAGATTATTGCGATTTCTTAATGAGGCTGATCATAAAGTGTTCTCATGATGAACAAAATAGGGGGAATTTGTTGATGGTGTTCAAAAAAAATGAATGACTTTGAACAGTGAAAATGAAAGAACAAGAATGTAATAAAGAGAGTAGGAATAATAAAAGGGTTATATTTAAATAATTAATTAAATAGTTTTTGGTGTAATGGTTTTTATTTGATTCTATTTTTAAAAATGAAAACAAAAAACTACATCCTTTCTTAGCAACAATAAGTCAGAATGTAGTTTATTAATATATTTATTTCTTAAATCTTATTTGCTTGTGTCGCCACAACCGCCAATGATTTTAGAAATAGAAACTGCTGGGTGCAGTAAGTAGTCGTAGTTACAGTCTTTTTCTTTATTGTATACGCTACCAGTACAACCGGTCATTACGGTAATTACAGAAGCAATAAGTGCAATTTTAACAAAGTTTTTCATGAAAAAATTCCTTTTAAATTTTAGAGTTATAAAAGCCAATGCATGACTTTATCTGCATAAAGATATTAAATTAGCTATAAATAGCAATATAAAAAAATCTCTTTTTTAAAATATAAAATAAGATAAATAATATTTTATTTAAGAGGGATAATGTGATTATCTAGAGTGGAATGAAAAATAATTTAAACTTGTGGGTTTTAATAAAATTTAAGATAAGAATTTCATTAATAATATTTTGATAATAATTAATTAAGAAATTAATTGTGAAAATAAGCACATAAACATACTGTATTTATATCATTTTGATAAATAGGATTTGTGTTAATAGATGCTATTTATTGCTAATAAAAACCCGCATAAGAAATGCGGGTCAAGTAGAGCTTATTTTATTTATTGTATTACGTAGGGAACAGCAAGAACGCTTAAAGTGGCTTCACCATACGGATCTCACAATCACTATGTCCAGTGTTGCCTAAAGCTTCATCAATAAATTCGAATCCTAGTTTTTCGTATAAACCGACAGCCGCTTTTAAGATATCTGTGGTTTCTAAATAGCAACGGCTAAAGCCTTGCTCTTTACCAAACTCAAGAGATTGCAGAACGATTTTTTTCGCAATACCTTTGCCACGCAGTTTGGATGAAAGGTACATTTTTTGTAGTTCACATGTATTGCCATCACCACCAGCTAGTGGTGCGACACCACCCCCACCAACAACTTCTCCATCCATTTCAACAACCCAGTAAGCACTGCGTGGCTGATGATAAACTTCATAGAGGGTATCTAAAATTGGATCGGCAACCGCAAAGCCTTTATCGGCAGTTAAACCGTGCTCTGCTGAGACTTCACGAATAACGCGTGCAATACCTGCGTTATCTTTTTCTTCAATGGCTCGAATAACAATATTTGAGGTTATAGCTTGGGTTGCAGTCATAGTTGCACTCATCGTTTTCACTTATTAGTAGAATATTTTTTGATTATTTATTGAGAGAGCACCGGAAAGGAACTTCTTCATTGAAAGTAGCACTGATGGCTACAAAAACTATCTTAATTGATTAAGCGTGTTTGTAAACCGTTAACCCTTTCTCTTTGCTTAACTTCTCCCTTTATTACTAGCGTTATATTTTAGTGAGCGATTAAATTTAAGTGAAAATAGGGGATGAAACGGCGTATTGACGAGAATAGAACCGTGAATAATAAGAAATGAAGTGAAAAATGGTTTTATTTTTTGGCTGAAAGAGACTAAGTAAAAACCCGCGATATACGCGGGTTTTCATTATCAATCTCAGCGTCTTTAAAGCGATAGTGCTTATAAAGAGGCGATAGAGACTTTCTGTGCGATTAGCTTCTCTTTTGCACTTAAGCATGTCGCTAAGCGTTCACGCTCTTTAGCAACAACCGCTTCTGGCGCACGGCTAACAAAGCCATCGTTAGATAATTTGCTGTCTAAAGTTGTGATATCTTTTTCTACTTTTTCAAGCTCTTTATCTAAACGTGCAAGCTCTGCATCTTTATCGATAAAGCCTGCCATTGGGATCAGCAATTCTGCACCGTTAACCAGTTTGTTTACTGATAATGGCGCTTCTTCACCTTCTGCTAATGGACGGATATCGGCTAAACGACCCATTGCTTTTAAGAAACCAATATTGTCACTAACGCGACGTTTCGCATTGTCATCGGCACCACGTAAGATAACTTCAAGTGGTTTACCCGGAGCAATATTCATTTCAGCACGGATATTACGAACCGCAACGATAACTTCCTTGATCCACTCCAGATCGTTCAGTGCTTGTTCATCCACCAGTGAAGCATCGAATTCAGGGAAAGCTTGTAGCATGATGGTTTCACCTTCAATGCCTTTAACTTCCTTCACACGTTGCCAGATTGTCTCTGTGATAAATGGAATAATTGGATGAGCAAGACGCAGTAAGCCTTCTAACACTTCAATCAGTGTATGACGTGCTGCGCGTTTTTGTGCATCATTACCTTTGTGTACCGCAGGTTTTGATAGCTCAAGATACCAGTCACAGAATTGGTTCCAAGTGAACTCATATAAAATACCGGCAGCGATATCGAAACGATAGTTATCTAACGCTTCACGATAGGCTTTAACGGTATTGTTAAATTCAGCTAAGATCCAACGGTCAGCCAGTGAGAATGTCATCTCACCACCTTGGTAGCCACAATCTTGATCTTCAGTATTCATCAGAACAAAGCGGCTTGCGTTCCACAGCTTGTTACAGAAGTTACGGTAACCAGACAGGCGTTTCATATCCCAGTTAATATCGCGACCTGTTGAAGCTAATGCCGCTAAGGTAAAGCGCAGAGCATCTGTACCGTGTGCTTCAATACCTTCTGGGAACTCTTTGCTAGTACGTTTAGCAATTTTTTCAGCCATTTGTGGCTGCATCATATTACCAGTACGTTTTTCTAACAGGTTCTCTAATGAAATACCGTCAATCATATCCAGAGGATCAAGTACGTTACCTTTGGATTTTGACATTTTCTGGCCTTCTTCATCACGAATAAGACCTGTCATATAAACCGTATTAAATGGAACTTGCGGTTTACCGTCTTCATCTTTGATAAAGTGCATGGTCATCATGATCATGCGAGCGATCCAGAAGAAAATAATATCGAATCCACTGACTAATACATTCGTTGGATGGAATGTTTTTAGTGCTTCAGTGTTTTCAGGCCAGCCTAATGTTGAGAATGTCCACAGTGCAGATGAGAACCACGTATCCAGTACGTCATCATCTTGGCGTAATGCGACATCAGCGGCGATATTGTTTTCACGACGAACTTCTTCTTCATCACGACCAACATAAACGTTGCCTTGGTTGTCATACCAAGCAGGGATACGGTGACCCCACCACAGTTGACGAGAAATACACCAATCTTGGATATCATTCATCCATGAGAAGTACATGTTTTCGTACTGTTTTGGTACAAATTGGATCTCGCCATTTTTAACAGCTTCAACGGCTGGTTTCGCTAAAGGTGCTGCACGAACATACCATTGGTCTGTTAATAAAGGTTCGATAACCACGCCACCACGGTCGCCATAAGGTACGGTTAAATCGTGAGGCTTGATCTCTTCTAATAAACCTAGACGTTCAAATTCAGCGACCATTGCTTTACGAGCAGCAAAGCGTTCCATACCTTGGTAGGCTTCTGGAATTTCAGTGCTGTAAACGTCAGATTCAACACCATTGGTGTCTAATACTTCTGCGCTAACACGGATATTGCCATCAAAATCCATGATATTAATCATTGGTAATTGATGACGACGTCCAACTTCATAGTCATTAAAGTCGTGAGCAGGGGTGATTTTTACGCAACCCGTCCCTTTTTCCATATCTGCGTGTTCGTCCGCTAAAATAGGAATACGACGGTTAACGATTGGTAGAATAATTTCTTTACCAATTAAATCTTTATAGCGAGGATCTTCAGGGTTAACAGCAACACCGGTATCACCTAACATGGTTTCAGGACGTGTTGTTGCAACAATCAGGTAATCTTTACCTTCTGCTGTTTTTGCCCCATCCGCTAAAGGATAACGCAGATGCCACATAGATCCTTTAACTTCACGGTTTTCAACTTCAAGATCAGAAATCGCCGTGTGTAATTTAGGGTCCCAGTTTACAAGGCGTTTGCCACGGTAGATGAGATCTTCTTTATGTAAGCGAACAAAAGCTTCTTTAACGGCTTTAGATAAGCCCTCATCCATCGTGAAACGTTCACGTTCCCAATCAACAGAGTTACCTAAACGACGCATTTGGTTAGAAATGTTACCGCCTGATTCCGCTTTCCATTCCCAAATTTTGTCGATAAACGCATCACGACCGTAGTCATGACGGTTTTTACCTTCTTCAGCAGCAATTTTACGCTCAACGACCATTTGAGTCGCGATGCCCGCATGGTCAGTCCCTGACTGCCATAAGGTGTTTTTACCTTGCATGCGCTGGTAACGGATCATGGTATCCATAATGGTCTGCTGGAAAGCATGGCCCATATGCAGGCTACCTGTGACGTTTGGTGGTGGGATCACGATACAGAAGCTTTCTTTCGTTGTATCGCCATTGGCTTTAAAGTAGCCGTTTTTTTCCCAATGCTGATACAGAGGTTGTTCAATCTCTGCTGGATTATATGTTGTGTCGAGCGATGGCTCTTTCGGTGCGGATTTATTTTCCATATTCTTTACGTATTCAATAGGTTGGCGGCGTAGCCATTGTCAAAGTAAAGCCGACGCTACGATAAATTTTATATCGTTCACGCGCCAACTGTTTCAATTGTTTATCAATAGGTACAAAGTCTATCACTTCATGGAAAGCTGTGGCAAAGTCTACGAATTGCGATTGCAAATTAATCAAGAGATCACGAGGTGCATTACCACGTTTTCCAGGCCAACATAATTCAACAGGAGAGCCATAACGAGGGCCTTCACCTGCAAGATTATGAGGAACAAACTGATGAGGTTCTCTTGCCCATAATGCCTCATCAAGCAATTCAGCTTGAGCCTGAGACTCACAAACCAACAAAATGCGTTTGCCTAATCGCCAATGTTCAGCGGTAAGTTGACAGGCAAGCCACTCATGAGCCTGTAAATCATCGTGTATTGATGGGTGTTCCATTAAATAAAACGTGGCGTTTTTCATGATATCCCGATAACAGAAGGGTATTGCGTTGCAATACCCTTCTTGGAGTCTGCTCTATTTACCATAATAATAGGGTAATACCTTAACCCTGATAATTATGCGGTATTAATCGTCGCTATTCAAACCCGCGCGATTAAGTAAGAACTGAGACAATAAAGAAACAGGACGGCCTGTTGCGCCTTTTGCTTTGCCAGAACGCCATGCGGTACCTGCAATATCCAAGTGAGCCCAGTTATATTTAGTCGCAAAACGCGCTAAGAAACAACCGGCAGTAATTGCGCCACCTAAACGGCCACCTGTATTTGCTAAGTCAGCAAAATTAGATTCGATTTGTTCATAGAACTCATCGCCTAATGGTAAACGCCAAGCGCGATCACCTGCTTGCTCTGATGCATTCATTAATTCATGTGCTAACGGGTTATGATTAGACATTAATCCGCTGTAGTGATGCCCTAAAGCCACCATACAAGCACCTGTTAATGTGGCGATATCGACAACTAATTCAGGCTCAAAGCGCTCAACATAAGTTAACGTATCACACAGCACTAAACGACCTTCAGCATCAGTATTTAATACTTCAACAGTTTGGCCTGACATAGTTGTTAAAATATCACCAGGGCGATACGCTTTTCCACCCGGCATGTTTTCACAACCTGCAAGTACGCCAATAACGTTGATTGGCAACTGGAGTTCAGCCACAACACGCATCACACCATAAACGGTTGCTGCACCACACATGTCGTATTTCATCTCATCCATGCCATCAGCAGGTTTGATAGAAATACCGCCCGAGTCAAATGTCAGCCCTTTACCCACTAATACGATTGGGCGAGCTTCAGGATCTTTATTGCCTTTATATTCGATAATCGACATTAACGATTCATTTTGAGAGCCCTGACCTACCGCAAGGTAAGCATTCATATTGAGCTCTTTCATTTGCTCTTCGCCAATAACACGCGTAGAAACATTTGAAGATGAGTCAGCCAATTGACGAGCTTGAGACGCCAAATAAGCAGCATTACAGATATTTGGTGGCATGTTAGCTAAATCTTTACATGCTTTAATACCTGATGCGATAGCTAAGCCGTGTGCAATTGCGCGCTCACCACTTGGTAGTTCACGACGAGTAGGTACATTAAAGACCATCTTACGTAATGGACGACGTAATTCTGTCTTATTGCTTTTCAGTTGATCAAAGGTATAGAGGCAGTCTTTTGCAGTCTCAACCGCTTGACGCACTTTCCAGTAATTATTACGACCTTTAACATGTAACTCAGTCAGAAAGCATACGGCTTCCATCGAGCCAGTTTCGTTGAGTGTGTTAATGGTTTTTTGAATGATCTGTTTATACTGGCGTTCATCCAATTCACGCTCTTTACCGCAACCAATCAGTAAAACGCGCTCAGAGAGAACATTTGGTACATGATGTAACAGCAATGATTGTCCGACTTTGCCTTCCAGTTCACCTCTGCGTAACAGGGCGCTGATATAGCCATCACTGATTTTATCAAGTTGCTCCGCGATCGGAGATAAACGACGAGGCTCAAACACCCCCACGATAATACAAGCGCTGCGTTGTTTCTCTGGGCTGCCGCTTTTTACATTAAACTCCATGCGTTCTCCTGAATATTAAAGACAAAAACGGAAAGTATCGTTTAGAATAGTGATCCGCATTAATCTACCCCATAGAAAGTTTACTTTTTATGTTAAGCTAAATGCATTAATTGAACACAACTAATTTAGCTAACTTATAAGCTTGTTCTTATTGGGAACCTGTTTATAGCATGTTTTGATATCATTTGGGCTGCAAGAATGTCTAACTGAGATGCACAAATGATAGATATACAACGAAGTTAGCGATTTTCCTGCAAAAAGACAAGTTTTCACAGGCATAACTAGCGTGATTATAATTCGATATTTAGCTCGGGAAACCCTTAAAAGTCAGATAGCCATCTTATTTATTCTGATGCTTATCTTCTTTAGCCAGAAACTGGTTGAAATTTTAGGGGCTGCTGTTGAAGGTAACATTCCTACAAACCTCGTGATTTCTCTGCTGTGGCTGGGAATTCCTGAGATGGCACAGCTTATTCTTCCATTAAGCCTTTTTCTTGGGCTTCTGATGACTTACAGCAAACTTTATGTTGAAAGTGAGATAACCGTCATGAATGCGTGCGGAATAGGTAAGAAAGCATTAGTGCAAGCCGCACTGTTGCTCTCATTACTGACCAGCGCATTAGCCGCAGGAAATGTCATTTGGCTTATTCCTTGGTCTTCGGTGCATCAAGAGCAAGTCCTTGAGGATGCTAAAGCAAACCCAAGTTTAGCTGCATTGATGGAAGGGCAATTTAAAATGTCCAGTGACCGCAATATGGTGCTCTATCTTGGTAGTGTAAAAGGAAACCAATTCCAAGATGTGTTCCTTGCACAGTTGCGTCCAACACAAGATCAGCGTCCTTCTGTCGTGGTGGCAGATAAAGGTTATACCAAAGAATTACCTAACGGGAATCAGATAGTCGTATTAAGTGAGGGAACTCGCTATGAAGGTACGGCAGTATTGCGTGATTTTCGTATTACCGATTTTAATGACTACCAAGCCGTTATTGGGCACCGTGAATCTACCATTAGCAGTAATCGTGTAGAGCAAAAAACGATGACTGAGCTTTGGCATTCTAATGAAACAGAATCTATCGCTGAATTCCATTGGCGCTTAACCTTGATTTTTTCTGTCGTCATTATGGCTGTGATGGTCGTACCTTTAAGTGAGGTAAACCCACGCCAAGGTCGCGTATTAAGTATGCTGCCTGCCATGCTGCTTTATCTGGTGTTCTTCTTACTACAAAGTTCATTGCACTCTAATGGTGAAAAAGGAAAATTGGACCCTCTCATTGCAATGTGGAGTGTTAATGGTGTTTATCTTGCCTTGGCTATCTTATTGAATGTTTGGGATACCTTGCCTATGCGTAAATTCCGTGCTCGCTTTAAGAAAGGAGTTGCCTGATGTTTGGTGTATTAGATAGATATATCGGGCGTACTATTTTACAGTCAATTTTGATGACACTATTTTTGCTGGTTTCACTATCCGGCATTATCAAATTTGTCGATCAACTCCGTAAAGTAGGGCAAGGGGATTTCACCACACTGGATGCGGGTATTTATGCCATTTTAAATATCCTTAAAGATGTGCAGATTTTCTTTCCTATGGCCGCCTTATTGGGGGCGTTATTAGGATTAGGCGCATTAGCAACACGCAGTGAGCTGGTGGTGATGCAAGCGTCAGGATTCACCCGTTTGCAAATTGCAGGCTCTGTGATGAAAACCGCTATTCCATTAGTATTGTTAACAGTACTCATTGGTGAATGGGGCGCACCACAAGGTGAGCAATACGCACGTAACTATCGCGCTGAAAAAATCATGGGTAACTCTTTAGTTTCTACTAACCGTGGTATGTGGGCTAAAGATGGCAACCAATTTATTCATATCAACCGAATAAAGAGCCAAAATGAGATGCAAGGCATCACACTCTATGATTTTAATAATGATAGAAAACTAGAAACGGTACGCTATGCATCAAGTGCAACCTACGATGTGAATAAAAAAACGTGGATGTTAAAGCAAGTTGAGCAGTCAGATTTAACTAATCCACAAAAAATCACAGGTAAAAAACAGGTATCACTGGAGTGGCCAACGCGACTAACGCCAGAAAAACTAAGTGTTGTGGCGTTAGATCCGGATGCATTATCAATCAGTGGACTCTATCAATACGTTAAATATCTAAAACAGAGTGGGCAAGAATCAGCAAACTATGAGCTGAATTTCTGGAAAAAAATCTTTGCTCCAATCTCTGTTGCAGTAATGATGTTGATGGCGTTGTCATTTATTTTTGGCCCATTACGTACAGTACCAATGGGATTAAGAGTCTTAACGGGTATCTCTTTTGGCTTCTTATTCTATATCGTCAATGAGGTTTCAGGACGATTAAGCTTGGTTTATGGCATACCCGCAGTGATTGCAGCATTAGTGCCGGGAATGCTCTTCCTAACATTAAGTTTATGGTTATTGATGAAGCGTAATCGCTAAGTAATATCAGCCAAGAAAAACAAAAGCGCCTTATAAGGCGCTTTTTTTATCGCTATTGGATATGCGATCACTGATAAAAATCTTTTGCTAAAGCACGAACAAGCGCATTAGTACCCTGAGTCACTTCACTAAATTTAGTGCCGTTAGGTTTACGGGTGATCACCACAAATACACCGATATTCAATTCAGGAATGGTTGCCATATAAGTATTAAAGCCACCACCGCCCCCAGTTTTTTGGTAAATCGCTGGAATACCATTAGCGGGAGCCATATAAACCCATCCTAAACCTACGCCATCAGCACGACCTGCAACGTCCATTCCTTCTATTGAAGAGAGTCGATTACGAGGAAAGTAGACAGATTGCTCTTTACTTGCGGTTGCTTTTCGCATGGCATTATGAGAAGTCAAAAAGCCTTGCATCCAACGTTGCATATCTGCTGGTGTTGAGTACACACCGCCACTTCCAGCTGCTGCAATAGTGTCAGAACATGGGCTTGGTTTATATCCTACTAATAGCCGTTGGCATTGTTCTGGGGTCGGAGTCAATGTGGTATTAGTCATACCCGCAGGTCGAGTAACATATTGTTGTAAAAGTTGAGGATAACTTTTACCCGATGCTTTCACTAAGGCATCCGCTAATAGATCGTAAGCTAGATTTGAATAAGCGGCTTGATCCCCTGCGGTTGATGTCAGAGTTGCTTTTTTCAACCAGTTCCAGCGGTCGCCATGTGTTGGCCATATAAAAACAGGTCTTCCCCATTTTCCACCGGGTTGTTCTCGTGGAAAGCCACTAGTATGGCTTGCTAAATGATAAAGACGGATAGGGGATTGAGAGCTGACTAATGGGATATTTACGCCGTAGTAGCTGTATTTTTGCAGTGGATCGGTGACTAATAATTTTCCATCATCTTGTAACTTTAACATTACTTCACTGGTCATCAGCTTTGTGATAGAAGCGATACGGATCAGTGAGTTCATTGATGGTGCATTGCGACTTTCAGGTGTTGTCGTCCCAAAAGAACGGTTTAAGGTTTGAGAGTTATTGATCATGACAATAACCATACCTTGAGGATTACTCTTTTGATAAATCTGTGAAGCGTATTTATCAAACAACGCACTTGCATTACGTACATTAGGGCTTAATGCTGTAGGCCATTGCGTCAATTCAGGCACATTGTTCTGTTGATTTAACATAGACGGTTGTGTCGCTGGTGGTAATGACGAACGTTGGCTACACGCATTCAATGTCAGTAAAGCGACGGGGATCATAAGATACTTTAGAAAATGTTTTTTCATTTTTACTTTCAACAGAAGTCAGTGAGGTGAAAGGAATGCGATCAACATAAGATTGTTTATGTTTTAATTTGGTGCCTTTCTATCGCGCTATTTTTTCTTTATCATTTTTAATACGGCACCTAAGATAATACCAACAAATATGCCCGTTATAATCCAGCCAACAATGCCCATAAGACCGCCTTCTAATCAGTTTTAAACCAAATTTTGATTATATTATCAGAAATAAGAATGTCTATCAGTGCAAGAGCCTGTTATCAAAAAGTTGGCATTAAATGTGTCAAATTGTCTCTAAGAAAAAGATAGTGAAGAAAAACTGCATCATAAAAAGACATTTCTCTCATATTTCTCCTCTAAAAATGAGGTAAGTATTAGCGTTAAGTTACAATCTCCCTCGGTTTATCTTAGTTTTTAACCCTATTATTAGCTTTTCTTTATTATTAAGTTAGGATATGTATATCAAGAAAATGTTAATTAATGGTATTATATCTTTCATAAATTAACATTATCAGTGTTTTAATTTAATAGGTGCTGCTTTTGGATGATTCTTTTAGTGTTTTATAAAGATAATATAAGAGTGTGTCATATTTTGTAATAATTTAGTGATTGTGGGATTGTGAAATTAAATTTATTATAGCTTCATCAAGTCGAGAGACTGAGAATATAAGCGTTACAGAGCAAAGATAACACAGCAATAATAGAGTGAAGTAATAAGAAGGCATATTATAAAATAGCCTCTTCAATAATAAATAATTTATATATTAGTAGTAATATTTCAACACCATTATATTAAATAGTAGTACCTTCGTTAAAGCAGTAAATAAATACCTTTATATTAGATAGCAGTACCTTCGTTAAAGTAGTAAATAAGTACCTTTATATTAGATAGCAGTACCTTCGTTAAAGTAGTAAATAAGTACCTTTATATTAGATAGTAGTACCTTCGTTAAAGCAGTAAATAAGTACCTTTGTGTTAAATAGTAATTTCCTATGTAGTAGTAAGAAGTACCTTGTTATAGTAGTAAATCCTTATATCAATAATATGTAGTATAGATAAACAAGTACATTATATTAATAAAACATAACTACCTTCTTCCTCACACCAGGGAAGAAAAGGGCAGTGACACTACAAAAATAACTTATAGTCATTAAAATAAAATTAAGCCCTCTATTAGCAGTACTGTCGGATCAAAACACTAACCCAAGTTTTGATCCTTTTTTTATTTATCGTTATATGATTTAAAATATAACGATTGATTAAATTAGTTTTAATAAACTTATATAATGATGATGTAATATTTAAAATAAAAAATAAGAGGTAAGAAAGTATAAATAAAATAATGACTAAATTTAAATACAAGAACGACGAGATAATTGATTTATCGATACAATATGATTAAAGCATTAACAATAGATACCTTGATGTCACCTATAAATCGTGTTTTATGATAGCAACAAACCTCAAATGCACTTTTTTTCGCCAATCAAACTGAAAACTAACAATAATTGTTGCGAGGGCTGTTCACGCAAGTATAATGGGCAGGTTTTCCAGACACACTTCAGTGCCGGAGTGGCGAAATTGGTAGACGCAGTTGATTCAAAATCAACCGCCTTCGGGTGTGCCGGTTCGAGTCCGGCCTTCGGCACCATAAGAACATCAATGGACGTCAACAGACGTCTTTTTTTGTATCTAAAATCCAGTGTTTGCAAGGCTTTCCCCGTATTTTCAGTCAATGCATGTCAATCTAACTCAACCCACATCAACCTCCGAGTGAGTATATAACTGAGTATATACGTCGCTTCGATAATGAATGTATACTCGTCATACTTCGAATTACATGGTTGTTGGCTTCGTTCCGCTATCCGAGTCACATAGCCATCTATGCTCCTCGGCTATCTTCACTTGCCGCCTACATGTAATCCGAATTATTTAGAGTATATGCTTGCTCAAAGGTGAGAGGATAAAGAATATGGCATTAACCGATACGAAAGTTCGAGCTGCTAAACCAGACGAGAAAGCTTATACACTGACAGACAGTGATGGCTTGTTTCTTTATGTTCACCCCAATGGTTCTAAATATTGGCGCTTCCGTTTTCGCTTTGGCGGTAAACAACATTTAATGGCTTTTGGTGTATACCCTGAAATCTCCTTAGCGGATGCAAGAGAAAGAAGGGATGCCGCTAGAAAGCAAGTTGCTTTAGGTATCGACCCACGTGAACTCAAGAAAGAATTAAAGGAAGAACAACAAAAAGAATTTAATACTTTTGAGAAGGTAGCTCGCGATTGGCACGCGACCAATAAAAAGTGGTCAGAAGGCCATAGCCATCGAGTTCTCAAAAGCCTTGAGGACAATATCTTTGTTGCTATTGGTAAGCGTAATATTGCTGAACTGAAAACTCGCGACCTCCTTGAACCGATTAAAGCCGTAGAGATGTCTGGACGTCTTGAGGTGGCGGCACGTCTACAACAACGTGTGACAGCCATAATGCGTTATGCCGTACAAAGCGGATTAATCGACTATAACCCAGCACAAGATATGGCAGGTGCTGTGGCTACAGGTAAACGAGTCCACAGAGCCGCTTTAGAACTCAAACGTCTACCCGAGTTCTTACAACGCATCGATGATTATAAGGGAAGACCTTTAACTAAACTTGCAGTCAAACTCACCTTATTAGTCTTTATTCGTTCCAGTGAACTGCGTTTCGCCCGTTGGGAAGAAATCGATTTTGATAATGCCATGTGGACGATCCCTGCTGAACGCGAAGCGATAGAAGGGGTTAAGCACTCCCATCGCGGATCAAAAATGCGTACCCCTCATTTAGTCCCATTAAGCCGACAAGCTATTGAGATCTTAAAGCAGATCTATCAATTTAGCGGTAATCACGATTTGATCTTTATCGGTGATCATAACCCCAGAAAACCCATGAGTGAAAACACGGTAAACAACGCATTACGTGTGATGGGCTATGATACTAAAACGGAAGTGTGTGGTCATGGTTTCAGAACAATGGCATGTAGCTCGCTGATTGAGTCAGGGCTATGGTCGAAGGATGCAGTAGAAAGGCAGATGAGCCACCAAGAACGTAACTCAGTAAGAGCTGCTTATATCCATAAAGCAGAGCATATTGAGGAAAGGAGATTGATGGTGCAGTGGTGGGCGGATTATTTGGATGCAAATAGGGAGAAGGAGATTTCGCCGTTTAGTTTTGCAAAATTAAACAATGAGAGAGTGTGATGTATGCAAATACAGTTTTACATACCTCGCTAAATGCTCATCAAAAGCTGGACAGTAAAGAAAGCGTAAATCAGGTTATTTAATTGCTTGAGTATGAGGGAAGACAAACAGGACATGATTTCTGCCCGAGATGGGGACTATCTTGCATGAGAAAGGTTTTAACTTAGCATGGGTTGAAACTCTGCTCACACATATCGATAAGAACGGCATGTATAACCATGTTCAGTATGTAGATAGGCACAGAGAAATGATGCAGCGGTATGCGGATTACATGGATGAGTTGGAGAGGGGGCTGGATAATGTGATTAGTGTGAATTTTTAGTGATAAATAGCCATCTTTACGTAAATGCGTATAGATGGCTTTGTAAGATAGATTATATTCGCTATTTCATGCATATTATATCGAAAATAAGTAAAGGGAAGCAGACTCTCTAAGCAGATGGCAATCCAAGTTTGTCAAAGAATGCACGATTACGCTCTCCAGCAGCTTTCACCAATTGATCAAAGCTAATCACTTCGATATAAGCATGGGAAGGGTCGTTATAACCGAAATAACCCATTCCATCAGATGTGATCCGCAAATTGCCCCGACGACAGCGTCGGTGCATAGATTCAGTGAGGTCACAAAGAACGTAACAATAGCCAGGTATATCATGATTACCTGGAATTGGTCGGCCATTCTTTGTAGTTACCTTTCCTTCACGTACTCGCTCTAAATAACTTAGTGCTTGATCAATAGGATCTTTATCTTCACCTTCTCGCATATCATTTCGCATTGGTCGTTTGATTTCGATAACAGTAATAGCAGCTAGTGGGAAGCTGCTCTGGTCGTTAACAAGAAACGGATTATCAAACACTCTAATTCCGAGTAAATCAGGTTCTTTCGCAGAGTTATTGCTAGTAATAGGCATTGAATTGAGAGTTTTATCAGAAGCTAAATAATTATGAAATGCCAAACGTTCATCGATTAACCAAAAATTGCAAGAATCAAGGAAAACTTCACTGGAATCTTTGCGCATAGGCATGATCAGCTCGTGAATCATATCTTCACGGGCGTACTTTCCATCTTCTAGCCGCTCTATAGATTTTTGTAGTAGATCGATAATTACTTTGCGGTGTGAAACGTAATTGGCAAGGTCTGATTTTTTAAGGTCTCCTGCTTTACGTAGGTACTCTCCTAATCTTTCCTTGTACTCTGTTACGTGTTCTTTACTTTGAGGCTGCATAATATCGTGGCCTTCGTTTACTAGCTGGCGCTCTACTTCATACCACTGAGCATGAAGGTGGAGCTCTAGCTCTTTATCTGATTTCTCTGGATCAACAATCAGTAAATCTTCTGCAACATAACTAGTAATAGGGCGATAGCGTGGTGCATGATTATCGATAAAATCATCCACTCGAGCTCGACCAGCCGATACATTTTTTGTCAGAACATCTTGCAAGTACTCTTTGGTTCGAGCCAATATAGCTTCTCGAATATCTTTGAAAGTCACTTCGTTGAGCATATCTTCAACATCTTCGGCTATATCAAACGAAGTACGTTCACTGCGAACATGTTGATTGAGATACTCGGAAGATACGTAGCAGGTATAGGTGAATTCACCAGAAGCATCTGAAATTTTCCCGTAGAGGCCCGGTAGTTTTCCCTGAATGGATTCTTCTTTAACAAGTCGATTCGCTGCACAAAGTGCTAGTTGATGTTTTTTATTAACGGATGCACGAAACTTGATATGGGTTAAGTCAAATTTGTAGTCCCGAATTGTAATAGTCTCGAGAAATGCGCTGGCATGCATATGCTCTTCGAGTAAATGATCAAGGTCAAAAACTTCGCCCGAGTCTTCTAGAAGTATCTGGGGAGCACTTCCTTGTCGTACAAAATACCAAAGTACATGTTCCAGCAACTGATTGGCAATAGACTGACCTTTTGAAGGAACTTGTTTTCGGAAGCTTTCATCAAAATTAATCAGCTTGATAAGGGTACCTGGTTTTTTAGATGTGACTTCAACAAGTTTCTCATCATGGATTCCTGATTTATCGTCAAAGCGGAATACGCGTTTTTTAAGTTCACCATCAAGATCGAAAAAGTGGCTTTCCACTTCAACTAAGCCAAATACTTTCAACCACATCAGACGGCCAACTCCTCGGCATCCTTTATCAATTTTATGGTCTGAATCGAGAGTTTTAAACGACTTAACGTTGGCTTCGTTAAAACCACAGCCATTATCAGTTATGCTGAAGCCGGTGATTGGTAGTTGGGATTTTACATCTAAATCTAAGATACCTTGAGTAGCGCGATTAATACGGAGAATGATCTTTCCATCGGGTAAATTATCCATCTCTTCAATAGAGTGAATGGAGTTTACCACTGCTTCAAACACAGGCATTAAGCCGTGATTTTTGGGCAACGAAGTGTTTCGTAAGCGGCCTTTTAAATTTGTTTGTAAACTCATGTTCAACCACTCCTTCTTAATCTCTATTGCTGAAAAGCTTGTATAGTGGCTTTAAGTGAGCAATATATCATCTACATGGTCTTGAATTATTCTAATCAACAAAATACAGTGAATATTATTAATTAGATTATGGTTTTTCATTGTAGCAATATTTTACTGTGATTAATGGTATTGATTGGACAGTTATGTTATTTAGCGAGCTCTGCTAAAACACAGTAATTATAAATAAACAAATTATTTAAAGAAACATTGCAATCTTAAATTTGCTCAAGGATATACTCCCCTCCATCAGCAGCTTGTTGCTGAACAAAATCCAATTTTGCAACAAATGGAGATATATCTATTTGCTGTAATGCAAAAAAAAGTTGTTGGTACCAAAATGCCCATTCTTTGCGCTTTAGAGTATCTGCCCTTGTAGGGGCAGCTTTTTCTCTTATTCTCCTTGCAAGATGAGCGGGGTCTCTTGGAGTGATTTCATCTTCTATAATAGCTTCCAGGGAACGAAATTTTCCTTCAACTCGGCTACAAATTTCGTATATATCATTCCATGTATTTAGCTTGTTTAGTATAGTTGTATCTTGCTCATTCCACTGAACTTTGATCGTAGGTTCAGGATCTAACAGATTATTGATTTCAATTCTAATAAAATCTTTAGCTTCCTCATTGTATGGATAGAATGCCATACGATCAGTTTCATTTGAATCTTCAAATAGGTCTTTTGCTTTTTTAGCGTCTTGATTGCAAACATCGCATAGCGGAATGAGATTATCAGGGTGTACAGCAAAAATAGGATACTTTGACTTGCATAACTGATGGTCGTAATCTGCACGCCACTGATCACCATCTGGCACACAAGCTCTGAATGAAGCCAATTCTCTCATACCACAAGCCTTGCATATGTTTCCGTTAATAGTTTGTTGCCTGTATTCATTGAAGTGTGCTGTGATATTCGTGTCTTCAGCTGCTTCAACAATAGAAGCCAAATCTTTGGTTGAGCAATATAAATGAGTACTCAATGATTTTAGGGCTTTGAAACATAGTTCGGGTAAAAAATCAAGCATACGCCTTTGAGGGGTATCAAAAAATGCCTGTAAATCCTGATTGTCCCTCATTATTTCAAATAATTGTTGTTTGGTATTCTGACCAGCTTCATTTAATGAATTGAAAAGTTTTTCAAACTTATCTCTGGTTAAATCATTCTTGGCTCTAGAATCATTTTCTTTTGCGTTATTCCAGCAAGCTTGTCCTACATGACTAGTAGTAAACAATGTTCTATTAAACGTATTTGTGCTTACAGCTTGCTCTAAAAAATATAGAAGTTCTGCATTCAGTAGCCTAAAAACCTCAAATCGCGGAGTATTGTCTGCTAATCGAAATAACATTACTGGCTTAACTTCCTTATTAAGTAGGCTTTTTCTGGTGACAATCCAAGATGTTGTTCAATCCAATTCTTGGCGTGTTCATCACCTTGTTTTAACTGCTTACGAATTTCGTCTATAACACCTTGCGATATAAGTGAGCGTAGCTCAAATAAATCTTTAATCAATACATCAAATGATGCGCCGTAAGTTTCATTTTGGACTACTCTCATGTCTATTAAGCCGTTATCGTTTCGACGAAACTGATAAACATTATTTCGTTTTAATGATGAAATCATAAAGGGGGAGTGGCTTGAAATAAATAACTGGTTTTTTTCATTATCAACACCTATCGTACTTTCAACAAATGAATGGAAATAGGTTCTCCAAGATGGATTTAAGTGTGTTTCAGGTTCATCAAGTAAAAATAGAGCTCTGCTATCTTTATATATCGAGACCATAGATAAAATTTGAATTAATTGTGCTTCACCATCAGACAAGTCATCAAATTCAATATACTTTTGTCCATCTGTTAGCTTAAGAGATAAAACATGAATAGGCGATTTCCATTTTTGTGGTCTTCTTACTGTACCATTGAAGTTATCTTGTCTGAGTTGATGCTTGGTCTCACTTTGCCAATATTGTGCTGCTAAAAGTTGTAATCGATAGAGTTTTTCAAACAATATTTGCGGAGTGAAGAAACTACTCTCAAGAATGTTCTGTACACTATGAGAGCTAAAATCTATCGTGACCTCACCCGCTAAATAGTCCAATTCAAATTGGTTAAAGAATTCTTCTGAAGTTTTGTTTAATCTTGGTAATGTTTTAAATGAAGAAGAATGTATTCCACCTAAGCAATTGATTAATTTTGCTATATCTAACAATGCACCAGCATCATGAGTGAACTTACGTAAGTCATAACGAAGTGTAACTGAGTGAATTTTATTAAAGCGCTGTTTTCCTTGCCATATAGCCTTTTGCTCTATATCTGGCATCATTCCCATACTTGCCAACATTAATGCTGTAGTGTCTTGATCAAAATATTTAAGTCGAGGCAGTGTTGTTGATCTTAATCCAATATTAGGATTATCAGATAAAAATGACTCTTCAGGCAAAGCTGGAAACAAAGCAGGGTGGCGAGCTTGATAGTAGTGATATGCTTCATTAAGTTGCTTATTAAGTAGCTTAATGTCGTCTTCAGTTAGTCGCTTTCCTATGTTATTTTTTAATGTATTAATAGAAGCTAGTCTTTGTTCCCATGAACGCTTAATATTCATTACATCTAGGTATTGAATAGCATTTTTCATAAATGAGCGCTGCAGGTTTTCATTTAAACCGGACGAATAGCCAATAATTTGACTAGGTAAAATCTGTTCTTCGATATCTTTATTTTCAACAGACGTTAGATCTAACCAAGCATCATTACGATAGATATTCACTGTACCATTTTGTTCGATATTTATTGAATAATTATTTGTTTTGGTTTCCGAATCGTAAACTTGGTTGCTATAGCGAAGTTCAATTGCTAAATCAGAGAACCAGTTACGACATTTAAAGTCACTTCGTAAAAAACGTTCCAAATAGCCGAAGGATTCAGCAATCAATTCTAATAACTGAGATTTGCCTGAGCCATTTAATCCAATAAAGGCAATGATGTTTCCTTCAGCTGAATTAAAATTAAAGGTTTGATCCTTCAATCCTTTATATTGTCCTTTTAAGGATAGTGACAATAAATGCATCAGACATTTTTCCTTGTTCGTGTTTTTTTCGCTGCTTCCAGTGCCTTACGTTCAGCTTTAATTTTTTCTAACAAGGATTCAGCACTATTTTCACCACTAACTAAATCTGGATTAGCAGTACGCCAGTCAGCAGTAAGTTCGCCACGGAATGCTTTGGCAAAAATAGATTGAGTGAGGTTGTTCACCCGTTCTAGTGCCACATTGGCTTTTTGCTCTATACTGTCAGCAAAGTCAAAAAACTTTTCAACGTACTGAACGATTTCGGCTTGTTCTTCGATTGAAGGCAAAACAAACTTGAGTGCGGCAAGTTCCTTAGAATTTATATTATTTACACCACTCGTAGATCTTGAACTAATCTCTACGACATCTCTTACTACTCTCGAGTTCATGATATTCAAAAGAAAACTAGGCAATATTTTTTTCTCATTGCATCGGATTCGAATTAGATAACCAGCGTATAAAAAACCTTCATATTTTTGTTCAACTAATGCAGGTTTTCCTACTAAATCAAGGCTTCCATTCGATCTAATTACTAGTATATCTCCAACTTTTAGAGCTAAGGTTTTCAACTCTTTTTCTGTAAAATCAGCATACTTTAGATCTGAGGTATTTAGTTTTCTGTCACTAATATTTGGAATTCTTATAACGGGGGTTTGCCCGCCATTGTAGTCACATTTTTTAGAGGTTCCATACCGTATATCAGTGGCTATTTCTCCAACTGTAACTGTAATGGGATTGTTTACTGAAACTAATTTCCCACTAACTGCTGCGGATAGAACCGATTGGCGGAAAGCTTTCATAAGCTCGGAAATGCGTTCGAGACGAGCTTTGTTTTTTTCTACCTTGGTTAATAGGGCATCAAGTTTGTCAGCGATGACTTTTTGTTCTTCCAGAGGTGGAAGTGAGAACTTATAAGCTTGTACATCTGAAGATTTAGCCGCTGGATATAAGGCCCCTTGCACTGCGCCGCTAATCGAATCGATAAAATCTTTTGAGCGAGTTAATGCAAAAATATAACGGCTATCAACCCATACCGATTTAATAACTTCAAATCCAGTTGAAGCTATTTGGTCGTTTAGATCTTTTGGAACTAGTGCAACAGCATTTAGGTTGGGCCTTGTAAGAGAAACAAGAACATCTCCTGTATTGATAACTTTTCTAGCTCGACTTGGCGCATTTTTTCCTGTTATTTTTAGGGGCGATTCGATACATTTCGAGTCTCTATTAATACTTCCGATATCAACATAGATAAACTCCTTATCTCCTGACGGTTTCCGTTGTTCACCTTTGAAGGAAATCTCGGAAATTTTGGAAATACACCACCCTTGAGGTAAATGAACGTCACCCATTATTTCCCCCCTTCCAATGCAACTAGCAGCTCATGCAACTCACTTAGAGCGGCTTCCAATTCTTCTTTTGCTTCCTGCGCTAATATACTTGGTTCAGGTAAGTCCTCAGCATCCACACTGTTTTTATCTCTTAGCCAGCTAATATCCAGTGAATCATCTTTAGTTTTGGAAATCCACTCGCGGCTAAAACAGCGCCAACGTGAATAGGCTAGACGGTCATCGACACCTTGGTTCTCTGCTACAGTTTCTTTATCTACTTCGATCTCTTGGACATTAAAGCTATATTCACCTTCAGTTCGTTTACTGGTACCGTCTGAGTTGTCACCGAACACTTTTTCAAATGCCCCTAGGTGTGGATCTGTACCGAAGTCTTTTGACGTAAAGCCAATGTTCGAATTACCAAACGGAGTGCGTTTACCAAAGCTAGGCATATTAGTTCGTAGATCGTAGACCCAGACATTCTCAGTGCAATTTTCTTCCTGATATTTGTTTTTGACGGAACCTTTGGTGAAAAACAGAACGTTGGTTTTAACACCTTGAGCGTAAAATATACCCGTAGGTAAGCGCAGTATGGTATGTAAATTACATTTGTTCATTAAATCACGGCGTACATCTGTGCCCACACCAGCTTCAAACAAAACGTTATCAGGCAGTACCACTGCAGCGCGGCCACCAGGTTTAAGGTTACGATAGATGTGCTGCAAAAACGCTAATTGCTTATTGCTGGTTTTATAAGTTAGGTCATCACGGGTATTAGATGCCTCACCGCCTTTGCTGGTACCAAAAGGCGGATTTGCTAAAATAACATCAGCTTGTTTTAATGATTTACCTGCCTCACCTAAGGAATTCCCTAAGTGAACTACGCCTTCGTTATCGCCTTCCATGCTATGGAGTAAGCAGTTCATTAAAGCTAAACGTCGGGTGTTGGGTACCAATTCGACACCGACAAAGGCTTTGTTTTTTTGAAAATCGGCGTCTTTTGCGCTTAAATCCATATAGTCATCGGTTTGTTCACGCATGTAGAGATCTGCCGCAACCAAGAATCCAGCTGTACCTGCTGCTGGGTCTTGTATTATTTCTCCAACTTGAGGTTTGATACAACGCACCATGCTGTTGATCAATGCACGGGGTGTAAAATACTGGCCTGCACCTGATTTGGTTTCACTTGCGTTCTTCTCTAAAAGTCCTTCATACAAATCACCCAGACCGTCTTTCTGCGCGCTGAACCAGTCGATTTGGTCGAGAGTTTTGATCATTTGCTCTAAGTGACGAGGTTCACGCAAGCGTGTTTGTGCATCGGCATAAATAGCACTAATTAGTGGGTCTTCGTGAACCTGAACTTCGATGGTTTTACCTGGCTCGTTTGGGTCGGCTTCAGTACGCTTACCTGTAGATAAAGCTAATAGCATAGTTTTATAGTCATTGAGTAGGTTAATACCTGACTTAGCATTGATATCAGTCCAACGGCATCCTTCTGGTAATGGATGTTTTTTTAATGTCCCTGCTTCTGTATTTTCGTGTACCATTTTAACAAATAGTAAAAGTACTAATTCGGTTACATAATCACTGTAGTTGATTCCATCGTCACGCAGTACGTCACACAGATTCCAGAGTTTTTGAACGATGTCGTTGTTGGTCATAATTGTCTCTTCATTAAATTTTTATGTCTATTGAGCTTAGGCTATTTTCTGTGGCCAAATGGCATCACTGAGCTCATTTAATACGGTATCAAGTTGATTACCGAGTATCTTGTCAAATTGCTTAGCACCACCTTGCTCAGAAAAACGATTGTTCACAAACTCATGGTCAATGATAACTTCGTGTACTAGTTGTTTTGCCAAGCGATCGAGCCATTTACGCTGTGCAGGGCTCCAACTATGGCTTTGATAAATACATTGCATTGCTTTGGCTACTCGTTGGTCAAAGGGCACTAGTGGTTCCCCTAGAGCTGCTCGGCGGATATGACCAATAATACTGGCGGCAATGTCTTGATTAGTCTGATTACGTACGGCACTTTGTAATTTGGCTTCTGAGTAACCTGCGCTATCCAGCAATAATTTTATTTCCTTCAATTGCTCTCGGGTAAGATCTCTCGGTTTATTTATAATGACAGAAAGAGCAGCACTTTGGTTGAGCTGTTCTTTAATAAATTGATTGAAGCTATCCAAATAGTCTTCCGGTTTTTGGTGTACACCGTAGCTTTGTGTACGTTCACGAAGCTCATCAACGTGTTCTGAAATCAAAGGTTGGCGTTCACTACCCAGTAAATGATTAACTTCAGCCAATTGGTTTAGCAGGCCACTGTGTTGAGTGATAAAGATTGCGGCTTGTTTGGGACCTAGTTCCTGTAAGTGTTTATGCAGGTTTTTAGGCTCTATCCCCCATAAGTCTTGTAGCTCGTTCAGTTTTTGTTTTAACGTTGGTTTGTTTTCCGCTTTTTTCTCTGCTTTACGTAAAATGCGCATAACTTTTTGGCTGAGTTGACTAAGAACAACATCTGCATGGCTTTGCTCAGGTGTATCACCTGGTGCATTCAAAGCTCGTTCCAATAGTTCTGGGGTGGTAATTTCATCAATCAATTGTTCTAGTGTGATGTTAGGGTCTTTTACTAATGGTTTCATGGTATTGACATCAGCAAGGGCTGCGTATATATCAACAGGATCGTAGATACGAAATACAGTTTTCCCTATATCGTCACAGCGTCTCGTAGCACGGCCAATCATTTGCTCGTACAAAATTCGTGATTTAACGCGGCGCATAAAAACCAAATTACTAATTTTAGGTACGTCAATTCCGGTAGTGAGTAGATCAACAGTAATGGCGATATTTGGGTAACGCTCATTTTTGTACTGCCGAATTAGTTTGTCTACTTGAGGACTTTCACCTGTGATTTTGGCTACAGCCGCTTGATTATATTCACCGTTGTACAGTTCTTTAAAAGCGTAATCGAGTAAGCGCTTGACCATGTCAGCGTGTAGGTCTGTAGCACAAAAAATGAGGGTTTTCTCATCACCAAATGGGTCAAGCTCTTGAACCAATTGCTCACAGATAACTCGATTAAAGTTTTCGTTAATCACTCGCCGGTTGAAAGCATCTACCTCGAAATTAAGTTCATCATCCAGTTCCGCACTCTGTACTTCACCCGTTTGAGTATTGATTGCACTGACTTTTTCACCTTTGGCAAAAGTAATACCATTCTGGGTGAGTAGTGTTTCATAGCGAATTGGAGGTTCGTGGTCAATCAACCAGTCATCTGCGACAGCTTCACGGTAGGAGTATGTATAAACGGGCTTACCAAAAATCTCGCTAGTATGTTTTGCGGGTGTGGCTGTTAAGGCTATTTTGACTGCGTCAAAATATTCCAGTACTCGGCGATAGCTGGAAAGATATTGGCTGGTATCACGTGTGGCTAGCTCTCCATCAGTCATTTCTTGGTCCAGAGTATAACCCCTATGCGCTTCATCGATAATGATGCAATCAAATTGATCAACTGGTGGTGGAGTATCGCTGATAAAAATCCGATGAACCATGGCTTGTACTGTCGCAACCTGAATACGAGTTTCAGCCTCTGTAGCCATATCACCAAGCTCTGCTACATTATAAATTTTTGATAATGTATGGTTTTGCTCTAACGGTGCTTCGTTAAATGCATCAATCGCTTGTTGTCCAAGAGCTGTGCGATCAACTAAAAATAAAATACGCTTGAATCGTTCAGTTTTTAGAAAACGATACATTAAACCAATGATAGTTCGTGTCTTACCTGTTCCGGTTGCCATAGCCAATAATGCACTACGTATTTCTTTAGCTAATGTATTTTCTACTGCGATAATAGCTTTTTGTTGATAATCACGTAGCTTAAGGTAACCAAATGGCTCTGTCTTAAGTTTTTGCTGAGCGGCTTCCTTACTACGTTTAAGTTGGTCAATGAGGCCTTCCGGTGTATGGAAACCTGGTAATGCGCGCTTGGTATTAGCGGAATCGCGTACATCTCGAAACCATGTACCGGATTGCTCGGCTAACTGTGGTACATAGGGACGTCCGTTACAGGAGTATACAAATGGAATTTTATAGTGGCTATCATTCTCATCTGGCCAAGCAATAGTCTCTCCAGCTAGTTCCCATGCGCCTTGCATAGGTGCAGTTATGTTAAAGCCTTTACTGTAGCGTTCGGCTTGAGAGATCTTACCTGCGACATTAGTATTTTCTTTTTTCGCTTCAACGACTGCGATTGGTGTGAGGCCAGCAAATAGCACGTAGTCAGCTCGACCTTTTTCGTTCTTATGATTGGTTGGCCATTCGGCTATGGCGATATTTTTCCCTTTCTCAGGACGGGTGCCTTTTTGAAAGGTAAGAGCTTCGCTATTAGCTTTCCAGCCAGCTTCTGTTAATTGCTGGTCAATAAGAATCCGAGTTAAAGCTTCATCTAAGACAATATGTTGAGTTGCAGCATGTGTATTACGGTTCAGTTGTTGGCGTTGTGATGCTTGGACTTTTTGATCTTGGCTCGCTAATTGAGCGAGAAGTGTCTTGATTTTTGTTTCATAATTTTGTCGTTGTTGATTCAGAGCTTGTTCATTAGCTGCTGCTTGCTGAGCCAATTCACGAGATTCTTCATCCATTGCGTGAGCAAGGGCTTCATACTCATTTTTTTCTTGGGCGATGAGTTCATTAAGCTGTTGACTTGAATCAAGGTCGATGTTGGCTTGCTGCAATTCATTTTTGAGGCGTGTGATTTCATTTTGTAAATTGCGTAGCTGTTCGCTGGGATCTGTTGGGGGATGGAACGGGCCTGGTTTGAATTGGGTTCCCATTTTACCAAAAGACTGATGAAACCAGATAGCTAGTTTGCGAGCGACGATTAAACCATTAATAGCTTCCCGATGCTGAGTCTTGAATTGGTGCGTAGCCTTATTACCTTCTATGCGTAGAGTATGAAATAGTTCCCTTACAACTGGTTCTAGTTTCAGCTCACGATGTATTTTATAGAGTAGGTCAGCTTGTGTAGTTTGTGCATCGAAAGGTATTCCTGCCAAAGCTGCAATATGTTGAGCTAGAGCTTCTCCCAACTGACGAAGTTTAATGAGCGTTGTGTTAGGGTCACTAGAAAATGTTTGTTCTGCAGAGCGGGTTAGCTCGACAAATAATGGGTCATGTTCATCAAGGAATTCAAAGTTGCTGGTTTGATTGGGGAAAATCATAATACAGAAACTCCACTTTACTTATTGGCCAGTGTCACTTGGGATTCGTTCTAACAGGTCACTCAATTGGCAATCGAATAGTTGACACAATTTATCAAGTACTTCCAGATCCACTTTTTGAGCAGTCTCTTTATAGAGTAATGTTACTGTAGCGCGACTAAGCCCCGTTTCTCTGGCTACATCTGCAATTCGTAGCTTATGTTCACCCATCATGCGGGCTAGGTGGCAGCGGATCATGGTTGCGGCTCTTGCTGAATAGTTCAAATATAGGAAGAATATAAATGTATCACAAATTGCTAATTAACGTGGTAATTTGTAATTTTAAATTATATTTTTTAGCTTAAACTCTCATTTTTAATTGCTGGGGCTAAATTAAATATTCAAGAGAGAGCAGTAAACAAATTTTCCTCAATAATCTAATAACACATAATCATTCATTATCCTCGTCAGTCCCCAGTTCTCCATCTGCCTGCCAATTATCCATTCCACCAGCTGTTCTTCAGTTTTCATCTTTAAGGCATTCAGCCAATCATCTAACGGAAAACCCAACATCAAATCATACCAGCACAGCCACATCAATTTATGGCGTAGATCAGGGTCATTAAACTGGTTAAATAGGCTAATCAGCTTATTCGCAAATGAACGTTGCCCAAGGCGGACGCACTCGCTGAGAAGAATCCCTTCTAAAATGGGGTGATAACGCAGTAGGCGGTTATCAATCATTAAACTGACTCTATATCAGATTGTACCGATAAAGGCTCAGGAAACGTCCTACAGTGGATTAAGCGGTACGGACATGAGAGGAACTACAGCGGGTACGCTGTCGTTATCTGGAAAGCGTATATCCGCCACCATCAGCTGGTGGCTATTCTTGATTAAGGGATGGCATACTCCCTGGAAAACGGCGAGTTTGGTAAAGCTATCCAGCCAGTATTAGTAATGATGTAGCAATACCTCATGGCGGGCATGATACTTCTTTATAGTTGAAATTCCGATGTGATTTAAATGGTGGTGTTGTCAGCGCAGAAAGGGTAGTGGTGTGATGGTTTAGCTCTGGATTGGCAATACGCTCCTGCAATCAATTTTCAATTTCACTCTTCAGTCATCGAGAACTTTGACCCTGTTTTATTGGCTTTGGAAACTCACATCTTAGAACCACTTGCCCCAATTATGGGGCTCATATTACATAGCTACATTCTTAATATGAACAGTTTTTGGTAAATTGATCTGTATTAACGATCGGTTCATTTATTTCAATAGATTAAATCTATTAAAAGTTGGTTATCAATCGATTTATTGATAGGTTTTACAGATCGATTCTATAATTTTGATCGTTTATAACGATTTTAATTCTAGCTCTCGTTCCTTTATGCTACTTGCGATAGTACATATCACTGTTTAATTAAATCAAGGCGACTCATCATAGAGGAAGTCATTATGTCAGAGCGTTTCGAAGATAGTCCAGAATATGAAGATTGGGTTGAAGAAACTGGCGGGTGAGATGAAGAACGCTCAGATTATTACAATAAATGGATGAGAAGAAAACAACGAGAATCTTAGTCGTAATGACGTCAATTTTATTAATAGAGTAGAGCTATAAATTTGACTGGCTCTTTTTCTTTGAGTCAAGACTATTACCATGCAAATTATCTTATTTTTATTATTCATTTTTATTGCTTTACCTATTGTTTTTAAATTTCCCAATTTAATCAAATCACTCTTAAGTGGTGTTTTTAATTTCGCTATTTATTTTATTAAACACCTTCCTGAAATATTAAATAACAATAATAAAAGAAAATAAAAAATAACTTTATAAGTTACTGAGTTAATACCAGAGAAATTTTTATCCTTTAAACAAGGATATCTTCTATTTTTCTATTATCTCTATACAAGGATTTTATAATGAAATTGATTAATTATGTTCGTGCTGTATTGCTTGTGGGTAGTTTTCTATTCTGTAATTCAATGGCATTTTCCGCTAATCCTCCAATTAAGGTCGATGCGAAAGGCGATAGACTTCGAGCCGGACAAGCTTCTTTTCCAGTATGGCGTTATACGATTACTAGCCTTGATGACAATATTACGTTGCAGTCATTAGTGTTGAACCGTGGTAACTGTGTTATTTCGACAAATGATAGAGGAAATAATATGAATGCTAGATTGAAATTTGGCCAGTCTTACACGTTTACCACTCCAAGTAATTCATCCTATACTGAATGCAAACCACTTGAATTGATTGTAAACACAGACAAAGGGGAATACACCTTTACATGGTGATAGTACTAATATCGTTAGTTCCATAAACTGATTTCTATTCATCAATGTGTTTTAAAGGGCTTGGGGTGATAAGATACTCTTTAATAGATTAACTATTGAACTACAGAATCCTTCAAGCCCTCTATAATTATTTAATGATTACTTGGTAAATCAAAAATATGCTCTCTAAGATTATCGACTACAGTATTAGGTATACAATTTATCGTAGTGATTAATTTATCTTTTTGGTACACATCTACTTGTGCTTCGTGTTTTGAATCAAAATAAGAAGAGGAAATGGTGTAAGTATAATTACCATTTTGAAAATCCATCTCATAGATTTCAGCAGCTCCATTATCTCCTTTCGGAGTTAAATAGCGTCCCTCTAATTGATCAGGTTTTTTCGTGAGGGTTATGTCAGGTTCTTGATTGAGTTTACCAAATTGGTAGACATATTCTCCATTCACAAGACTAATATTAACTTTTTTTTGGCTTTTATTGACACATTGAAAAACTGTTACAGTATAGTTATCGGCAAGAGCAATGGGAGAAAGTAATCCCGTAGAGAAAAGAAAAAACAATGTATTACGAAAAGTTAGCATGATGACCTCTTAATATCATATTGTAACCAATCTACAATTATTGTAGTGCAGTTTATTTCAATTGTCATATTGATACATTTAGCTTTTTTACTAAAGCATAATAACCTTTCATTTTGTGATTATTGTACGGGTCTATCTATACTAGTATCGCCAGTTCCACTTCTAACCAACTTTTCCTGTGTTATACAAACCTGTGACATGTATCGTGAATCCAATAGTGTCTGATGGACATCCTGTGTCTACAGCACCTATTCTTGACTGCCATCACAAATGAACTAGTACTTTGAATCTTTAGCAAATGACGTAAAATCTTCCCGTAATAGAACAGTACTAAAGGTTTTGACCATAAATAATTCCCTTCAGCATTTTATCTCTTCTTAACTGGCACACGAAACCTGACGGAGTGCCGTCTAATATGTAGTTAAGTATGCCGTTAAGTGCTATATGATGAATGCAGAAAAAAGATGATTAGCAAGTAAGTGGAGAATTAAGCGCGAGATTCTAGAATACGGCTAGTTAGCCACAGTTCTACATCACTTTTAAGCCATCGTGAACTACGCCCGAATTTAATTGGTTTTGGAAACTCACCATCTTGAATAAGTTTATAAAACCATTTATCTGTTAGACCTGTTAATTGAGTTATAAATTTCATATCAATAAACTGATTATCAAGAAGAGATATAGGTGAAGGCATTGAACTTGTCATGATGAATAATCCTGTCTTTAATGGATAAAGTCAGAAGTGATATTCAATAAATAAAATTGATATCACTTCTGTTCATGACATTCCATCTCCAGTAATTAATTATCGACTGCATCCCACTACTCTATGCCCATCGTTATAAGGTTTGCTAAAGTCCTTAGCTAAATAGGTTAAAAAATCAATCCATTTATTCTTTTTTTCTTTAAACTCTGGATCTTTTTTATTTAAATACTTTATTTCAAAAGGCACATAATGGACTAAGCCTGAAGTAATTCTATCAATACCTATTGCGCTAAACCAAGCCGAGTTAATCATTGAGTAAAGGTTATATGTATCTTCAAAACTACCGAGAGAAAAGAAAGCATCTTTATTAAAAAATAAGACACAATGATAATGCTGATGTTTATTAATAGGACCAATTTCTCTGACCCAAACATATTTTAGTTTATTAGGATATATTCTTTTTTTATCTTTTTTGTTCCGTTTTTCGTGAGCTTTTAGCTTTGATTTTAATGATTCAAAGAATCGAGATATAACACGGGAGTCGTTTTTATGTTTAACCTTTAGAGGAAACCTTAGATCTATCCTAACGATAAAATTTCTGGAAGATTGTTCTAACACAGAGTCTAACGTCTTAATTATCTTCTCTTTGATTTCTAAGTTTACCGAGGTCATTTTTGGATTAGTTAAATGAATATTTATTTTCATGTACGCACCTTTTAGTCATGAGATTTCATAGATTGTAGAGATACGTATTAATTTATTTTTTCTAGATTGTTATTTTTTCGTTTCATTATCTTTAAACTAAGGGTAGTAATATAATTCTAATACTACATTGCGATGTAATAGCCTATCTGTAGGTATGTTAGATATATATAATACTATACCAACATGCTTTTATATGTATGGGTATCTAATTTATTATAATCATTTTGTCTATTTCACTCTGACATTAAATTGATTTGTAAGTGTATGGTAACTCTATTGTATCGCTTGTTTTATTTTATTTTTAAATTAATATTTACTTATGATACATATGTTTGTATGATTTTGCATTTTTAAGGATTTTAATATGAAGAGATTTACCGTTAATGTTGAATCAAAAGAAATAATTGATTATTTGAATTTTAAAAAAAGACTAGATAAGAAATCATATTCTGAAATTATTGAAGATGCATTAAAAATGAAAATGAATGCAGACATTGATTCTAGTAATGTTTTCGATAAGGTCAGGACTAAGAAAACAATAGATTTAACTTGTGGATTGAGGCGTTGCGGTTTTCGTGATAGAAATGGCGATTTAGTTGAACATTATAAAAGACCACTAGATAGAGTGATTGATTTAATAATTAGCGTTAATGCTTTTAAAAATTTAACTGAATTAAGAAAAAATATTCCAAAGTTAAATATCAAAGAGTATATTTTAAAGTATCTTAAAGAATATTCTTTAGAGTTGCCTCATAGCAGATATATAGATATAAATTTAATACTAATATCTAGTATCTATGTTTCTGTTGTTAATATTTTTTATAAAGATGATGAATCTCTTCCTTCTTTTGAAGAAAAATATAAAGTTATAGATAATATTAATTCTAATGAGAAGGTTAAGGTGTTATTGAATATTAAAATAACAGGGATGGTTTATAGAGTAGATGCATTCAATGATGGTGTATTAAATTATGATATTTATAATGTAAAGTATATTCGCTATCATGATTTAATTAAGCTTAATGAGGAAAATGATATAAGTAATAAAGTTTTTCTTTTGCATTGTAGGTATGGTGGATTTTTTGTAAAAAAACACAAGAGCGAACCTCATAATTTTAAAATAAAAGAAGATAAAAAAGGAAATGTTGAAATAAAAATAAATGATGAAGGGTTTAATATAAGAATAGAACCGGAAATAACTTTTAAAATTAAAAAATAACATGCATTATATTATAAATAAATATTATCTCTTTGTTATTACACAAGGAGATAATTTATTTATGTTAACATCAACGCTTATTTCTGCCACATTAACTAAAGTACTTCCTCAGTCCCTTTCACATTTACATTCTCAAATTGAGAGAAAATTATCTGCCCTAATTCATTATTCTCCCACCATTGGTTTAATGGGTAAAACAGGTGTCGGTAAATCCAGTCTATGTAATGCCTTATTTCAAGCCAACATTTCCCCTGTGAGTGATATTCACAGTGGTACACATGAAGCTAAATATTTTGAAATGCAGTTAAGCACACGAACATTAACTTTCGTAGATTTACCGGGTATTGGTGAAAGTATCGCAAGTGATGAGGTTTATCAGGTTCAATATAAACAACTGTTACCTAGACTTGATTTAATTATTTGGGTATTGAGGGCAGATGAACGAGCATGGTTATCTGATGAAATGACGTATCGATTTCTAACAGAGCAATGTGGTTATGATAAAACACAGTTTCTTTTTGTTTTAAATCAAGCAGACAAAATTGAACCTTGTCGAGAATGGGATACAGAGCATTGTAAACCTTCAGCGATACAACATCAGAATCTACAACAGAAAGTCGCCATTGTTCAGCATACTTTTTCACCTCTCCATCCTGTTATTGTTATTTCAGCGAAAGAATCTTATCAATTGAATTTGTTTGCTGAAGCATTGATATCAGCATTACCTTCACACGCTAGTAGCAGTGTAGTTAGTCAGCTACAACGGAAATATCGAACTGAGCCTGTTGAATATATCGCTCGACAGAATTTTGGCCAAAGTGTAACAGAAACTGTTGATTCTTTAATTCATGAACTTTCATTATCCACGTTACTAAAAACTGTATTGCTGAAAACAAAAGGCATCTTAGTTGATGCAGTAACTTCATTATGGCGATGGTTATTTTAGCGTTATTAAAATAAAGCAAATTTCCTTCAAATAGTATGTTTTGTACATATATCGTTCAATGTGACTAGACAGGGTGTGTCGTTCTTAAAAAATCCGAAGTGAATGGATTTAATATGCTTATAAATCAATGTATTATCGATTTTAATTTCTGAAAAATCTTTTCATTTAATTTTAAATTACGACATAACCTGTCTGATGCATTTCTTATACTGAGGCTTGTTTGATATGGCACAGGAGATGAGGGATATGCAGGGAAATGAAGCTCGCCATGACCGCTTAGCTATGCGGTTATCGCTAATCATTAGTCGGTTATTAGCGGGGGAAACATTATCTCTAAAAGCACTCTCTGATGAATTTGGTGTGTCAGAAAGAACTCTTCAACGAGATTTTAATCAGCGATTATCTCATCTTGATTTAGTTTCAGATAAAGAAGGATATCGTTTATCTGGGCGTTTAACAGCTTGGCGTCCACCCGATATTTTTACCTTTCTACAAAAAGTAGGGCTATCTCGTTATTTTCTGGGGTTAACACGTAAGGCGGTAAATCACCTGCTTAATAGTGATATTCATTACCCTTGCTTAGCTTGGCACACTTCCATTGAGACTCACCCCACCAGCGCTGAATGTTTTTATCGCATTATTACTGCGATTACGTCAACCGTTGATATTCGTATCCAGCAGACAGATAGCGAATGGCTACAACTCACACCTTATCGACTAGTTCTTCAAGGTGCCCATTGGTATCTCATTGCGTGCATTGTACTGAGATTAGTCGTTATTCCTTTGGATAGGATTCAAACTGTTCACATTACAGAAATAATGAGTTGTTGACGACAAGATATCTGTCAGTTATCACAGGAAGATGATTTTATTCAAGGATTACCTTATTTCGATAGTTTTCAACGAACAATGAAAGGTATTGATTATTAATACCTATTTTTCTTTATATTAATTAATGGAATATAATCATGATTTTTTCAAATGTACTAAATAAATTAAAAGAGTATTCAAAAACCTTAATAATATTGTTTTCCGTATTTGGGATTATAGTTCTCTATAAAGGTTGTAGTGGGGAGGAAAGAACTTACTATCGTATAGGGGAGATTAGAGCTGTTAATTCCTGTGGGCAGTATGACTCTCGTAATTATCTTTGTGGCCTTGATATTTATGATACAAGTACAAAACAGTCATTATCAAACGAAATGGTAGGGCTTAAGTCTCAACCTTATGTCGGTAATGTGTTGTTTAGTCAATGCATAGTGAAAGGCTCAAGTGTGTCTTGTTTAAAAGAGTGGAGAGATATTCGCTCATAACTCATCTACCAATCTGATGTATTTATTTTCACATACTCATTCCTAGATTTAACTCTTTTCTATTTCAATGAATAAGCTTGTCGGTTATCCGACAAGCTTATTTGTCTTTATTTGAAGGAAATACATAATGAATTCAACAATGTTAGCTAAAGATGGTTTTGAATATATTCAAATCAATAAAGTATCTGTGTCAGAAAGGCTCGATTTCTGGCAAAGCCACTTTGGCACAGTTAAAGGTTTCGCCACGTTTGAAGTAGTAATATTTACTATTATGGGGCAGTTCTGTGATGAGTACACAGGCGGCTATTGGGAATACTGCACGTTACCCAATGGCGGTGCATTTATTTATCCTGATTTGGACCATGAAAAACTCACGCTCTTCAATATGCACAATGGCAACGAAGCGCTACTTAGTCCTGAAGCAGCTGGTGTTGCAGTTTGCCTAATGTTGTACAGCCAGTGGTCATTTAGAACGGAAAGTGAACTACTCGTCGAGCGTTTCTATCAGCTTCGTGACTATGCCATTCAACATCCTGAAAGTTCAGCTATTTTTCTTCTTATCGATTAACGCCTTTCTTAATTCATTCTTTCAGTTTTACCTATCTTATTTATATTCAAGGAAATTCATTATGACTCGTTTAGCTTCCCGCTTTGGTGCGGGGAATAGCATTCGTCGTGACCGGCCGTTAACCATTGAAGAATTATTCCGTACTGTACCCAGTGTTTTCTCTGAAGAAAAACATGAGTCGAGAAGTGAGCGTTACACCTATATCCCAACCATTACATTACTTGATAGCCTTCAAAAAGAAGGCTTTTATCCCTTCTTTGCTTGTCAAACTCGAGTGCGTGATGTGAGTCGTCGGGAGCATACCAAGCATGTGTTACGCCTACGTCGTCATGACCAAATTACAGGAATACAAGTGCCTGAAATCATCTTACTTAACAGTCATGATGGCTCAAGCAGTTATCAAATGTTACCGGGCTTATTTAGAGCAGTATGTCAGAATGGTTTGGTTTGCGGCGATACCTTTGGTGAAGTACGTGTACCCCATAAAGGAGATGTCGTCGGTAAAGTGATTGAAGGCGCTTATGAAGTACTAGAGACCTTTGATGCGGTTGCTGAAAAACGTGAACAGATGCAATCTCTCATGTTACCTCCACCAGCACAGCAAGCCTTAGCACATGCAGCTTTGACCTATCGTTTTGGTGAGGATTATCAACCGATTACAGAAGAACAAGTGTTACAACCTCGTCGTTGGGAAGATAAAAAAGATGATCTGTGGACGGTGTATCAACGTTTGCAGGAGAATCTAATTAAAGGAGGTCTATCAGGACGTAATGCTAAGGGTAAGCGTGCTCGCACGCGTTCTGTGAATGGCATTGATGGGGATATCAAATTGAATAAGGCGCTATGGGTGATGACTGAAAAAATGTATGAATGTTTTAGGTAGTGTGAATTGTTTATAATAACTCAGTGTTATTAGTGTATGCTTCAAATATATTGGCACCGAGTTGGATATTGAGTATCAGTGCCAATTCATTTATCGAAAAATTATATATTAATTTTTACGGGGTATCCTAATGCTCTAAGTGCTTTGTTTGTTCTTCCATTTCTAGGTGGAGTATCTTCAGGTTTAGCCCATCCTGCAACTTCAGCAATAGAGTTAATTCCATAATGAGCAAATTTATAATCTTCATCCTTTCCTGCAAGATATATTCGTTCCCATATGTTTTCAGCTTTATCGCCATATAAAACAAATTCAAGAAGTTCAAAAATATTTTGACCTTTTTGATTGCGTTGGCTTATCAACCATTTCGTATATAAAGGTAAACGTTCATTTCTTGTCAACGTTTTCTTGTTTGGTTCCCCTAGAGATTCTGAACTCATTTTTATCAAATGATCCATTGTCGCATGGGTAGAATGTATAATATTCAGAAGATCATTTTCTTTCAGGCTTTGAATATTACTACGCTGTAAGCTTTGACGTATTAGTGGTGCCTTGATTTGCAGATTATCATTTTCATTTGATGGTGGGGCAGGTAAATTTTTCCACCATGATAGCATATCTGTTAGCGCTGCCTGAGGATTTCTACTATTCATTTGGTAGAGTTCCTCATAAGGATAGGTATTATCATTCTGTTTTACTTTATTATAATAGTACGCATGTAGAAATTGATCTGTTTGCCAAAAAAGTGGTGTGTCTTCTGCAACCCAAGTAGGCCGGTACTTATCAATTTGTGCTGCAATATTTTTAATTATAAATAGTGCACTTTCCCATTCTTTTTTGAAATTCTCTTTCAATTTATCTTTTGATTTTTTTTTATCAATAAAGCTTACACCTTCCCAAAAAGGCATTTCTCTTTTTGATTTTATTTTTTCTTCTTCATTTTTTTTCTGCTTTTCAAGTTCTAAAAATTTTTTCTGTTCTTGAATTATATTTTCATTTAAATCAAAACATACATCCAAAGATTCTAGATTATCAAAAAATTCTGTTAATTGTTCTAGCATACCAGAGTTAACTAGATCACTTTCGGTAAAGAAAACACCAGCTTCTATATTTGAATACCATGCACGGTTAGTGAGATTCGCTGAACCTATATAAGCACCATATCCTTTCCACCAGATAATTTTGCTGTGTAATGCGTCCGGGACTAGTTTACAAAAAATATTGTTTTTTGTATTTTTCAGGAGCTTTGTTAGGAAACTGGGAGCAACTGGTACTGTGTGGTCATAACGCATCCAGATATCTAATCGAAACTTGTTATCTATGCAATGTTGCAATAGTTCTGTTCTATCATCACCATACGCAATTGCTGCAACGACACCATCTAGCTCAGTTCCTGAAGGAGGTAATAATGATTTGAAAAATTGCTTATTTAAGCCATTTGCAACTAATTTCATTTTGACCCTTAATTTTTACTTTGAATAAGTTCATACTGCCATATTTCGCTATAAATATCGGGTCTAAATAAATTATGTCTATCAGTGTCTGAATTTTTTCTTATCTCATGTAAAACCACTGAGTATACATTTAAGTATACAAAAAATTATCTTTAAATTTATATCAAATAAAAACAATGCATTGCCTATAAAAAGCGAGTCCGGCCTTCGCACCAAAAATCAGAGGTTAAAAGCGTCTTTTTTTATGCCTGAAATTTATGTTTTATAGAGTGTTACCTACCTTCCAGTTATTCAAAGTATCTCCAGTTGAACGTGAAGTGATATTAAGGAGTTTAAATACTCTCATTGAAGATCAAAAATATACACTCCTTATTTAGCATTTTTAAGCTGACAAGCTATTAAGATCTTAAAACACATCTATCAGTTCAGAAGTCTAGAACACCAATGAGAGAAAATACGGTGAACAATGCTTTATGTGTGGTGGATTATGATACTAAAACGGAAGTGTGTAGGTATGTTTTTAGAATCATGTAGTGTGTTTTATTACTGAATAAAATAAAATAAAATAAAATAAAATAAAATAAAATAAAATAAAATAAAATAAAATAAAATAAAATAAAATAAAATAAAATAGAAAAGAAAAATCAGTCATCAAAAGGTTAACTTAGTAAAAGCTACTTATATTCATAGAGTACAACGCGTTACGATAATTCTATTTCCACAATTAGTTACTCAACTAAACCCACATTAACAATATAATCCCTACTAAATTCTTTTGAGGCAACAATCATACTTGGATATGTGGCACCACCAATAGTGACTTTTATCATTCCAGCATTTGTCGGTGTTCCATATATTTCTACGCAATTATAATCATGAGTTATAGTGTCAGTATTACCTACGGTAGAAGATCTCGGGCGTTCACAATTACGAAGGAAAAGACCTGAATTATTGGGTGAGATAAAACCAATATTTCTGTGCACACCACCAATAACTGGTCCTCCTAATATAGTAATTTTTTGAGAATAAGGTACTCCAACCATAGCGTCATTTAATATCTCATTATCAGGAAAATAAGTTATTTTATTGCCTGAAAAACTGCATGAAGTTAGTAAAAAAAAATTAATATAAAAAATAATCGTCTAATAATCATAGTAATAAAGAAAAATGAGTAAGTTATTGATTAGTTTATCGTGACTTTATAAACATTGTCGATTTTTTACCTAAATACATAGTCTCTAAGGATGAGTGAAATACAGAGATTGTAATGACACCTTTTTTATAGGGGGTGCCATAAATTGTAATATTATGAAGATCTTTATCTTTTTTAACTTTACTTCCTCATTTTTGATAAGAAACTTTAGGTTTCCACTCTAAACCGGAGTTTTTTGGGGTTATTATAATTTCTACGCATTTTTTATTTAATGCACCACCAGATATCTGAATTAACTCAGAATAAGGATGATCCACAACTGCGTTAGGTAATTTATTAGGTATCACTTTAGGTGTTGGATTGCCATAACCAATTAATAAAAGGAATAAAATGTAAATAATAAATCCCATATTAGATTATCTTCTTAAAAATAAGTGCACCAAATATATGTTCTAAGATATATTTAATGTTTTTCCTTTTTTTACGTGCCATCTAACTTCCTCCCAAGAAAAAGATTTAAAATTAGCTATTGTATTAAGACTATTATCTAAATTTATATTTTTACCATTTTCATCAGAAATAGGACCAGCCAAAAAAACAATGATTCTTCCATGAAGTCTCACCTTAAGCTCTTTCAAACACTCCAGAAATTGGCGGGTCTTAAGTATTATGAATATTTAAGATGAATTGAAACTCTACTTATATCATGAAAAAGTTAAATTATTCATTCAACATTTATTTCATAAAGTTTATTAAATTCTTTTCCAGCATACATTGTTCCATAGGTAAATCCTTCGATATTAATTTTAATTTTTCCTTTTTGAATTGGTGTGCCATGAATTGATATTTGGTGAAAATTTTCACTTTTTTCAATATCATTACCCCATCTGTAGTAAGTGATTTTTGGTGTCCATGTTAAACCTGAGTTGCCAGGTGTTATGACTATATCTATTGTTTTACGATCTATTACTCCATTCGAAATATAAACTAACTCAGAATAAGGATGATCCACAACTGCATTAGGTAATTTATCAGGCGTCACTTTAGGTGTTGGATTGCCACAACCAATTAATAAAAGAGCCAAAATAAAAATTATATTTTTCATTTAAATTATTCTCTTAAATATTAAGGCGCCATAAGTGTGTTGTAAAAAGTACGCTAACGTTTTATATGGTAATACTTGTTTTTGTACCTCTCCCCAAGAAAACATATCTAAATTAACAAAAACATTAAGATCTGTATCTAATGTTACATCTTGTGTTCCTGTATCACGGAGTACATCATTCCAAACAATCCAATGATTCTTCCATGAAGTATCACCATCTGCCCTGTCAAGCATTCCAGCAGAAATTAAAGATACAATTGTATACCCATCTTTGAAATAGTTATTTAATTCTATAATATCTTCAAGATTGGAATGTGAGAGGGTGGTTTTATTATCTATTTTGGTATATCCAGCTTTTTCGAACCAATCAAATAATGTGGCAGGAAATGTGATACCAGCAGCTCGATCACTAACTTCGCTATAACTCATAATGCTATTTTCAGAATCTCGTAAACTAGCTAATGTAACCCAGTCCAACCCTTTGATGCCATTAATTTTTTCCCCTGAATGAAATCGACCTCTTGGCTTTTTACATCCTTTACTTGGTATTATTTTTAAGTTGCCAATCTTAGTTGTACCATATTGCCATAGCTCTTTTGCTGCTTGTTCATAGATATCAGGTCTATCTCTTAGCAGACAATAAAAAAATGCAGCAGGCCCACACAAGCTTGTTCCTCCTTGATTGGGATAATCAAAATGATCCATTCGCTGAAGTAATTCAAATTCAAATAGGCTTTTTTCAAACGGATCTTTAGTACTTCCTATGGGATATTCTTTTGCAATAAATTGCCTTTCAGGCACAGTAAGTTGCAATTTAATGGTGTTATCACCTTCATTAGCTGGTTTTGTTTGCCCACTTGATTCGAAATAACAAGCATTTTCTCTTTTTTTCTCTGAACAAGCTTTGCCTGATGCTAAATCGTCTAAGGTATATAACCGTCTAAAAGGTTCTTTAAGGGCTTGCTGAGTTAGAAGCATATTTTTTCTATATAGCATTATCTCAACGATATAAGTAGTAATAAGGGGATCGTCAGTATCCACTGTTTGATGTTTTAATGTCTCATAATTGGATTGCAGAGATTGTTGTGAAACGAGGGGAAGTAAATAAAATTTCTTTTTATTTTCATCCATTCGATAAATAGACAAATCATAAAGTAAATTATCGGCAGGAACATTTGATTCGATTTTTGTATATATAGAATATACGGCCATATTTAATCCTTTAATATGTGTATAAAGACATTATTGGCAGATTTTGTTTGATGCCATGAGGTATAACCTTCAGAGTCAGTGATACCTGTAACAGACTGATTGTCATCAAGGTAGAGGTGATACTCATAATTTGCTAATGGAAGATTGTTATCATCAGTACAGAGATACCGGATATGATGTGGCTGTTCTGTTGTCGTGTTAGCTTCATTGGTCAGACTGTTTTCTGTACGAGTGCTAGGTTTTCTTGATGATTCGGTTATATAACAATCTTGAATAGAATTAATGAGTTTTGCTTTGCAAGGGCAGGAACTAAAGCTGTCTATGGTTCCCGCAATACGGCGATTATTTCCCAAAACATAACTAATACCACCCAGTATTTGGTAAGTTCCAGAATGTTTACCACAGGTGACTAGATCGCCTTCGCGTGCTGCGGAGGCACCATAAAACCTAAAAGTATCATCACCTGTTATTATTTGACCACCACAGGTTGTTTTATCACCTACCCGTAAAAAATATCCAGTAGCCATGTAAATTCCTTTTTCTGACTTAAGTGAAATTTTATTATTGGCTGGATAAAGATAATTAACAAGTTATTTTTAACTATTTGGTTAAATAACACTCCATTTGAGTGAGTGGTTATTTCTAAATAATATAAATGATAGTGTTTAACATACAGTTAAAAATAAAACACCAACATAATTACTAATAAAAAAACGCCATTAAATCTAATTTAATGGCATTATTAATCTGTGCGTTTAATTTTTAACTTGGCTTGCTTATCGTGTATTTAATTAATCAAACTCCAACACAAAGTTTGCGGAAGCACTGAGTTTGCCGGGTTTTACCTCATCGCCATAGCGATAATATTCAGCTTTTAATGGAACGTTATTAATACCACTGGCTAAATCAGCAAGTTTTACAAACTGATTATTAATTAAGACGGTATCGCCACTGGAAGGAGATGAAACCACAAAACCGACACCTTTGGCATTATCACTATTACCTTCATTATCGGGTTTGATAATTGTCTTTTGCCCCTCATAACTTGTGGTGTTGTGAGCCATTAATTTTATTTTAGCGGAGGCATCACCTGTGCAATTTATTCTGAGATGATCTTCAGCATATTGATTATCGCGTGGAAAACCGATATCAGAAAATGCAGTAATAGGCATCTTAGGTAAGTTCATCTCAAGATCTGTATTTTCAGCACTGCAAGATGTTGGCGCACTAATAATATTTACAGATAAACGATAACTAAAACCAACTGCCGTTGTTCCACCACCAGAATTAAAGCGATTAATTAATATCGAGCCAATATATTGAGTCGTAAAACGCTGTGATTTAGGGTTATCTTTAGTCGCATAAACAATTACCGTAGCATCTCTTGTATTAAGTTTGGGCGCATTTACAGGGACTTCTTGTCCTGGTTGGCTTCTAAATGAAAGACCAGATTCATTCTCAATAAGAACATAAGCATAATCATCTAAACCGGTATTAGGTTTGCGTACAACATAATATGCAGGTCTGCCGTCAATATCCATATAGTAACTTGGTATAACCCCGCTAGCTTCGCTATATGTTGCATAAGCATAGAACTCAGCACCATCTGGGCAATCTGCGACTGCAACATCAGAGCCATCACGCTTAAATGTAAAACGAGCTACTTCTTGATTCTTTTTAATCATTCCTTTTAGTTCAATGGTGCCACCTCTGGCATCCATCGTGCCATGTTTAATCCCCCCGTTATTGACACAATCAGGAGCCGCATGGCTGTAAAAAGAGAGAGAAGATAAACTAAGAGTAAAAATTAGAAATAGTAATTTATTCATCTTATTTTTTAAGTTAGTCATTTTATTTCCTTATTTACACTCAGTATCTAAAATATATAAGCCATTAACGGGAGTTTTATTATCAATATCATAGGTTGCATGGCAGCTTTTTTGCTCGCCATTAATTGTCCATGAAACTTGAATATTGCCCTGCGGTTTATTGGCAACAAAATAGAGTTGATGGAAGCTTGCGACTAATTGCGTATCATCGTTATCAATTTCGGCTTTAGCTCCCATTGGGATGGTACTCTTATCCGGAGTTTGTAATGTCAGTAGGAATTTAAATCCTTTTTTAGCATCGAAATCTGCTAACACTAATGCCCCTTTAGTCGGAATAATATTACTAATAATATTGTTCGAGATTTCAGTATTACTTGGGATTGAATTAGTGTTAACGCTAATACTATTTTTTTGGTAAGGAGACATACCAGAAACAACAGCTAATCCAATATTATTAGTTTTAATAGATTGACCATTAATCACTTCTACACCTGAAGTATCTTTGGTTAAAATTAACGCATTCGTCTGTTGTAATGACGGTGCAAACACCGCGCCATATTGTGTTGCAACTAATGCACCACTAATACCATAGTTGATATTTTGCTTATCTTGCGTATATGAGTAACCGGCATTAACAACAGCACTTTGGGCTTTATAAGAGCCATTTAAACCACCACTATAATTAACACCTTTATTGCCATACCCTTGATAAACATCCCAATTTGCTTGGTTTTTATCACCATAGGTGCCACTTAAACGCGCGGTTTGTAATACTTGGTTATCATTATTGGTCGATATACCGTAATTTGCCCAAATGTAGTTCTCATGCAATGAAAAAGGAATGCTGATATTCATGCTTAAATCGTGGCTATTTTTATTATTATCGTTATAGCGACTGCCATCATAATAAGTGTAATAAACACTATAGTTAATTTTATTAATCGCGCTGTTAAAGCCTGCATTATAAGAATGAACAGTTTTGCCACTCACATACTTATAAATAACAGAATTTAAATTAATTGAAGCATTATTAGAAAATAAAGGCTGGTTAATAGAGAGTGTATACTCATTTTTCAATCCATCGCGTGGATTGTATTTTGTATCCTTGTGCTCCATCGCTTGCGCAAAGTTAAGAAAGTTAGCATCAAAATGACGATAACCAACTAACGAAAGCGTTGTATCGGTTATTGATATATTTTTAGAATAATTTACTCTAAATGCGTTGCCATGCAATGAATCATTGCCATTGTTAGTGGAAGATTTGGCGTATAGTAAATCGGTAGTGATCGCGCCATAGCTCCCTAAATTTACCCCTGTACCAACACCAACAGATTGATATTTTTCGCCGAGAAGTACACCACCATAAAGAGTGACGTAATCAGTTAAACCATAGAAAGCTTCGGTTTGAACAACATAAGCCCCATCACCACTGTTATTGCCGTCATATTTACCAGTTGAAAAGCTATATTTTATTTCACCTTTTCTTTCAAGATTGGCAATAGAAGAAAAAGGCACAATGAAATTCTTTTCAGAGCCATCGGCTTCAATCACGCTGACATATAAATCACCGCCACTGTTCATTGGGTAATAATCGGTGATATTAAAAGGACCAGCAGGTACGCTACGCTTATAAATCACTTGGCCATTTTGGGTGATAGTGACAACGGACTCTGTATTGGCAATGCCAGAAACACTAGGTGCATAGGTTCTGTTTTGTGTCGGTGTCATCAATCTATCAGTGACGAGTTTAATACCTCTAAATTTTACTGAATCAAATAGTTGTGAAGAGGAATAGAGATCACCAATCATTAATTCACTATTAATGCTGGTAATTGCTCTAGAAAGAACATTACTTAATGTATTCCATTTTTTATCGCCATTTTCATTTTTCGTCCATGTTGAATAATTATTAAAACGCCAAGGACCTAAATTAACTTGGGTTTGAATATTGCCATAATAACTGTCTGTTGTATTACCATGACTACGGCTATTGAATGAAGATAAGGCATAGTTAACTAATAATGCAGGAATACCTGAATCCCAATTTTTTATTTCATTCTCTTTTAATCTATCTTCGTTAACATATAACTGTGGCAGTGTTAAAACATACTGTTTTCTATTTAAATCTAAATAACCACTTGCATTGTTGATATCGTTGAGATTAATAAAATCACTATTTTTGTTTTTATTAATCACATCATGAGGAAGGTCTATGCCTGCTTTATACCACTCTTCAGCTGAAAGACGAGGGGCTAATATTTTATTATTACCCTCATCTTCCATGAGAATAAAATTAAGTTCACGGGTTGATATACGATTGTTATTTACAAAAAGTGTTACTGTATAGAGCCCTGGAGCGATGCTATTCTCTCTAAAGACATTGAGATCTTCATTAGTGACTTGTTGTGTGCTTCCTTCAATATTTAATAGGTTGGCTGGATAATAATCGTTTGCTGATATGTTAAAAGAAGCTAATAAAGTACCAACAACAAATAAATGAAGTGATGATTTTTTAAAATAATTATCCATTGTCTTTTTCATATTGAATAATATCTCTTATTATAATGAGAATTCCATTGTCAGGCTTTTTCCAAAATCATCGATATAAAATAATTTTATTTTTTCTTTACCAGAAAGTGTTTTATTTACGCTAATGGATGTTTCTGATTTTGGTGATAGAAAGCTAGGTATTTTTTCAATCTCTTTTCCATCAATAATAAGTTTTCCAATATTGATAAAATAAGGTGAGTTGTTTGATACCACAAGGCTATTATTTTTCGCGTTCCATTTTAACTCTTTGATTTCTTTTTCAATATTTACATCTTTAAGGGATTGAGGTCTGTAAATTAGCTTGATCCTATTGGTTAGGGAATAGCGAAGAACATTCTCTAAATTTTCATTACTTGGTGCGACAAATTTAACATTTATCCAATACATAGATTCAATATCATTAGGCAAAGTGGTATTTTTAGTCACTTGTAATGTATTTTTTTGCTGTGCCATTAATTTAATTAATGGTGGAGTAATAACAAAATCTTGAGTGAGTTTACCATTAAGATCTTCGACCCAAGACTGTAATAAATAATTAGTATTTTTATCGCCATTAAAGGCGACAAAACCTTCATTATTATTTGTTTCATTATAAACAACACGTGTTGTTTCTAATCCAAATCCAGCAAAACAAGATGTGATTGAGCTAATTATTAGCCCTAATCCTAAAAGTGTTTTTTTAAATAGCATCGATAAATACCTCTTTAATAGATGCAGGTTAATATAGTAATTAACCTGCATTTATTTATTATTGATAAGTCAGGGTGTAATTTAATGTTGCATCAGCACGACCTGCTTCAACGTCATCATCAGTACTAACATATTTGGCAATAAAAGAGAGAGTTTTGGATTTAAGATCGCCAGTATCTTTAATCTCATACTCTTCAGTAAAATTGATGCGGTAAGGATTAGCCAGATCGTCATAATCATAAAGATGGATACCGACATTTTTAGCGGTATTAGGATCATTTGGATTATCTAATGCTAAAATTTGATCGGAACTATCATCAGCTTTACCTGATAATTTTAATTTAACTTTACCTTGTGGTGGGCAATTAATTAAAGAGATATCTAATTTACCATTACCCGCTGTTCCACCAACTTCGCTACCTGCGTCATCAAATTCACTGGTCGCGTAACGCCCCATATTAACGTTACCATCAGAACCTGTGCCATTAATATCAATAGTACAAGTCGATGAATAAATTAAGCCAGTAAAAGAAATCTGACCAGTTTGTTCTTCAGCAGAAACTGTAGCACTTGCCGTTATTGCAGAAATAACGAAAGCCATTGGAAGTAATTTTTTTGTTAAAATAGGCATGTTAACCCCTAGTGATTGATATAAATAGTATTTAATAAATCATATTAAGTGCTATTTATTCTAAGATTAGTTTATTGTTACAGTATATAAATCCACTAAAGTCACCAGGTAATGCAAGCACTTTAAATAGATAAAACTAATAAAAATATAATCTTAAATAAAATAGCTTTTAGTATTAATCATAAAATTCACAGTCAATTTTTATTACTTTGTTTTTTATAATTAATACTAATTCTGGATATATAAAATGACTTCAATTTTGTGTACAAGCGAATTCTATGGTGTTTATTTGGCTATGTCTCATGCACAGTGTTACAAAATTCTCTTATGTAATAGGTAAAATTCATTAACAAGATAATAAAAGATAATTTTTTTCTTGTTATTTTTCATTTGATTATGTTTTTGAGGGGAATTAAGGATAAGAGGGGATAGTTTAAATTTACTTTAAGGAAAATATATTTTGTTACAAATAGAATTAAAATTAAATTGTATTAATGACAATACTTTATAAAAACCAATCATTAAAAGAAGAGTTCCTAATAATAATGAAAACAGTATTAGTGGGAATAATTATTATTAATAATTTCCTTTGTCCGTTTTTTATTTAACCCCATATTCGGTGTCTTAAATATGAAAACACTCATATTAAATACATTTTACTGAGCTTTCATTTTTCTATATAGAGTCGCAATGCTTATTCCTAAAATTTCAGCTGCTTTTTTCTTTCCTTCTAATGTTGTTCCCGTTTTTTCTAATATGCTCATAATGGTTTGATATTCTGATGTTAAGCTTTTAGTTTTGAGAAGTTCTTGTGTGTGTAATGATTGAGTTTTATTTCTATTGTCTGTTTTAGCTTCAGTATAGATACCACTGGTTTTTTCTTTTTCTAAAGGATCAGAATGAGGAGTTTCTAACAAATAAGGTGGAAGGTGACTGAGATTTAAATCAACGGTATCGCCTTGCATAACATACATATATTCAATCACATTGCGTAGCTCTCTAATATTGCCGGGCCAATCATAGGAATATAAGTAGTTAATAATAGAGTTAGGGATCTTCGCCGCAGGCCGCTGGTAAGTTAATGCTAAATCGTCGGCAAAAAATTGCGCAAGCTCTGCAATGTCTTCCCGATGATCACGTAATGCGGGAGTATGGATCGGAACAACATTCAGACGATAAAACAGATCTTCACGAAATTGCCCTTTATTTACCATTTCACGCAGATCTTTATTGGTGGCGGCAATGATCCTCACATCGATATTGATCATATTATTAGAGCCAACACGAGTGATACTTTTTTCTTGGAGTACACGTAAAAGCTTGGCTTGTAGATGCAAAGGCATATCCCCAATTTCATCTAGGAATAGGCTTCCACCATGTGCTAATTCAAATTTACCAATACGCCCCTTAGGATCAGCGCCACTAAATGCACCACGTACATAGCCAAAGAGCTCACTTTCTAGTAGTTGTTCTGGAATAGCTGCACAGTTAATGGTAATAAAAGGCTGTTTTGTGCGTAGGCTTTGTTGGTGAATAGTGTAAGCAACCACTTCTTTACCTGAACCGCTTTCTCCGGTGATAAGTACGCTGGCGTGACTAACGGCGACTTTGCTTAACATGCTTTTTAATTGAAGCATATTTTGTGAGTTACCAATTAAAGGGGAGTGGGGATTTTCATCAACAGAGAGGGTATTTATTTGTGTCATATAATCACGAGCATCATGAAAAATAACCATGCTGAGTTGGTCATTATCAACCGATGAAAACGTAATTTTTTTACACAGAACATGATAGCGTTGTTGGTTTAATATCAGCCATGCTTCTTCATCGCCATAAAGAATATCGCCTGTCATCTGAATATCGAGAGATTGACCAATCAATTCACAATCAAAAAAGCGCAAAGCAGAAAGATTGGCGTGCCAAATTTTGCCTTGGCTATCGATCGCAATAACACCTCTATCCATTACATCAATCAAGTTACGGAAAGTGCCAAATCGTTCTTGCTCTCTAAGCCTTTCAAGGCATTCAAAAACGCGACTTGAGATCATCTCTGAAAATTGTTCAATAAAGGTAATAAAAGCCTGTTTTTGTTTCATCAGAAATTTTTTTTGTTCCCGATTAGAGCAGATAATGCCAATAACACCAATAACTTGATTATTAAGGAAAATTGGCGCATTTAGATCAAGCTCTTCGGTACAAGTCAGGCGATTTTGACATAGTTGGCAGAGATCGTTCTCTTTTGGATCTTCAATTAGAATGGTTTTTTGAACTTGCAGTACATGGCGATAAATATACCCATTACTGGAGACATCTTGATTGAGCATATAGCGATAACGACCTGTACCAGCAATACGAATTAAGTTGTTATCAATAATTTCAACATCGGTACCAGTGATACCCGCAATGGCATCGGTGTATTTGCTAATTTCATCTTGTAGGGTACTGAGCAACGAGTGCATCACATTCTCACCTTAAATTATCAATATTGATAATAAATTATCATCACCTGTTTTGGGTGTTTAATTTAATTGTTATTTATTAATTAGTTATTTGATTTTTGTATAAAGCTCACACAGTTTATTATTATTGATAATTTATCACTTAAATAAAACCGCCTAGATCACAGCTTTTCTGCATGATTAATTTCATCTCTTAATCGTTAAAACAATAAAAATATTTAAAATCAAATTGTTATGTTTTTATTCAATGCTTTTTGAGTGAGTTGGCATACATATTGCGATATAGGGGATAACCCTATGTATTCCGATTAATCGCGATATTGGGTTATCGCGAATTTTAAAGTGTGATTAAGAGGTAATTCCATGCAGGAGCAATTGCAGTACCTGATTAACCAAAGTTCATTTACGCGAAAACCAACCGCTGAGCTTGCCCCTTTCCGTTATGAAGAGTTAGCCAAAGCGTTGGATTTTCACAGAACTATTCCAGGATACGCACCTACACCGTTATTTCATTTACCCCAGTTAGCCAAAACTTTAGGGGTTGGTGAGTTATATCTCAAAGACGAATCTTTCCGTTTTGGTTTAAAAGCGTTTAAAGCGCTAGGCGGTGCTTATGCGATGGCACGCCATATTGCTGACTTCCTCGAAATGGACATAAGTGAATTACCTTATGAGGTAATGATCAGTGATGAGATCAGGAAAAAGTTAAATGGCGTAACTTTTGCGACAACCACTGACGGGAATCATGGACGTGGTGTTGCTTGGATGGCAAGACAGTTAAAGCAAAAAGCTGTGGTCTATATGCCCAAAGGATCGTCACAAGAACGTTTGGACGCCATTTTGCGTGAAGGTGCCGTCGCTGAAATCGTTGATATGAACTATGACGATGCAGTGAGAATGACGGCTGAAATGGCTGAAAAATACGGCTGGATAGTGGTTCAAGATACTGCATGGGATGGTTATGAAGAGATCCCACTTTGGATCATGCAAGGCTACGGCACTTTAATGCTGGAATCTCTCGCACAATTACATGAAGTACCTCCGACGCATATTTTTGTGCAAGCCGGTGTGGGCTCTTTTGCAGGTATGGTGCAAGGCATGGTAACTGCGGCTTATGGCAAACAAGCACCGAAAGTGATTGTGGCTGAAGCGCGTATTGCCGACTGTTTATATCAATCTGCAGTATCAGGAAAAGCGGATGCTATTCCTGTTGGTGGAGATCTACAAACAGTGATGGCAGGGCTTGCTTGTGGTGAAGCGAATAGTATTGGTTGGAATTTATTACGCGATTATTCAGCGGCATTTTTCTCTTGCCCTGATGCCGTCGCGACTAGGGGAATGCGGATTTTAGGGAACCCTTTACCTGGTGATCCGCACATCATTTCTGGTGAATCTGGCGCAGTGACAACAGGCTTGCTCTCTATTTTGATGCAATCACCTGTTTATCAGAGTGCGAAAGAAGAGCTGGGATTAGATGAGAATGCAAGAGTGCTTGTGATAAGCACTGAAGGTGACACCGATCCTGAGCGTTATCGCGATATCGTGTGGGATGGCGAGTTGCCTAGCTTCAAACAATTTTAAAAAACAAATAAGTCTTTTGGAGTGAACAGTATGTTATCAGCAAACCGATTTGATGAAGTTATTAAGAATTGCCAATTATTAATCCAACAAAAAAGCTATTCAGGTGAAGAAGGTAACGTTGTTAAGGTCATAGAAGAGATGATGAAAAACTATGATTTTGATGACATTCATATTGATAAATACGGCAATATTATTGGCGGAATAATAGGTCAACACCCAGGGAAAACCCTTGTTTTTGATGGTCATATCGACACTGTACCGGTTAGTGAACGTGATTGGAAAGAAAAGCCTTATGGTGCAGAAATAAAAGACGGCAAGATTTATGGCCGTGGCACCAGTGATATGAAAGGTGCTGTCGCAGCCATGATTTCGGCGATAGGTTTTTACGGTCAAGATAATCAGCGTAATTTTGCTGGTCGCATTTATGTCTCTTGTATTGTGCATGAAGAGTGTTTTGAAGGTGTTGCCGCAAGACTCGTTTCTGAGCGCTATAAACCAGACTATGTGGTGATTGGTGAAGCCTCCGAATTAAACCTCAAAATTGGGCAACGTGGTCGTGCTGAAATTGTTGTTGAAACCTTTGGTAAACCTGCTCACTCTGCTAATCCAGATGCAGGGATCAACTCTGTTTATAAAATGGCAAAACTGATCGAGAAGATCAGAACCTTAACGCCATCAGTTCATCCTGTATTAGGAAAAGGGATCTTAGAACTAACGGACATTAAATCATCACCTTATCCGGGTGCTTCGGTTGTACCTGAGTATTGCCGTGCCACTTACGATCGCCGTTTATTAGTGGGTGAAACTAAAGAACAAGTGCTTGCACCATTACAAAAAGCGATTGATGAGCTTGCTTCTCAAGATGCTGATTTTAAAGCTAAAGTCTCTTATGCCTATGGCACTGAAAAATGTTACACCGGGGCTACTATTGAAGGTGAACGTTTCTTCCCTGGTTGGGTATTAGAAGAGAGCGATCCTTATGTACAAAGCGTTTTAAAAGGGCTGCATGAATCAGGCTTTAACCCTACCGTCACACAATATTCTTTCTGTACTAACGGTAGCCACTATGCAGGTGAAGCGGGTATTAAAACCATTGGTTTTGGTCCATCCCGCGAAAACTTGGCGCACACCATTGATGAATATATTGAAATTGAACAGCTAACAGGTGCTGCGAGTGGTTATTACAGCATTATGAACAGCCTTTATCACCTTTAATTCTTACGAAATAAATCCTTACTAGAAGAGTATCTGACAAAATCGTCAGATGCTCTTTGGAGAAATAACAGAATGAAAACAATATTTAAAAACGCCACTGTTATTGATGGAACAGGGGCAAGTGCATTTCAAGCTGATGTTGTGGTTAATGAAGGAAAAATAATAAAAATCGGTCAGTTTGATGCAAAAACAAATGATCAGATCATTGATGCAACAGGGAAAATAGTCTGTCCCGGTTTTATTGATACTCATACTCACTCTGATCTGTCTGCTCTGCTTAATCCTGCTTTATCCGCCAAAATCCGCCAAGGGATCACGACTGAATTGTTAGGGCAAGATGGTGTCGCGTTAGCACCATTACCAGAACAATATATTTCAGCATGGCGCAAGAATATTGCGGGTTTAGATGGTGATTCTGACAGCATTGATTGGCATTTTAAAAATACCGAAGGTTACTTGGGGATGTTGGAAGCCAGAGGCTCTGCAACGAATCTTGCCTACCTTGTTCCTCATGGCAACATTCGAATGGAAGCGATGGGATTAGAAGGTAATCCTTCTACTCGCGAAGATGTCGCCAAAATGTGTGAGATCTTAGAGCGTGAATTAAAAGCAGGGGCATTTGGTTTATCAACAGGATTGATTTATATGCCTTGTGCCTTTGGTGATACTGCTGAAATGATCGAACTTTGTAAGGTGACAGCAAAACACAATGGTATTTTTGTCGTTCACCAGCGCAGTGAAGCTGACGATATTATTCAATCGACTCAAGAACTTATTGATATCGCCAAAGCATCAGGTGTTTGGTTGCATATTTCCCATATGAAGGTTTGCGGTAAGAAAAACTGGGGATTAATTGACGAAATGCTCGGTATGTTAGAGCAAGCACAAAAAGAGGGTATCCGTATCTCTTTTGACCAATACCCATATGTGGCAGGCAGTACCATGCTTGGGGTAATTTTACCGCCTTGGGTTCACGCAGGAGGTACAGAGAAACTATTAGAACGCTTAGCTTCTCCTGAACTGCGTAAAAAGATGATTGAAGATATCGAAAAAGGCATTCCGGGTTGGGATAACTTTATTGATTTCGCAGGGTTAGAAAATATTTATGTCACTAGTTCTAAAACAGAAAAAAACCAAGATGCCGTTGGCCTTAGTCTTGTAGAGCTAGGCAAATTGAGAGGAAAAGATCCGTATAACGCAACTTTCGATCTGCTATATGAAGAAGAAAATGCGGTAGGAATGGTGGATTTTTACGGTACAGAAGAACACGTTATCAAATTCTTATGTCGTCCTGAACAAAACGTATGTACTGACGGGCTAATGGGCGCAGGTAAGCCTCATCCCCGTGTATTCGGTGCCTTCCCTCGTGTTTTAGGGAAATACGTCAGAGAAGAAAAATGTCTCACTTGGGAACAAGCTATCCGCAAAATGACAGGTAAACCTGCCGAAGTCCTTCGATTAACTGATAGAGGCTTAATTAAAGAGGGATATGCCGCAGATATTGTGATGTTTGATCCTGAAACCATTATTGATAAAGGCACGTTTGTTGAACCAAACCAATACCCAGAAGGGATCGACTTGGTGATGGTTAATGGTCGTATCGCATTAATTAATGGGATCGAAAGTTACGCTTGTAGCGGTCATGTTTTAAGAGCATAGCCGCACAATAGCGCTCTTAAACGTTAAACCTTATCTCTGTTTATCACGGTTGTTTTTCAACCGTGATGGTTTCCCCTTACCTGAGGAACAGGAAAATGAGTTCAAATATTATTCCAGACCTTCATCAGAAGAAAACATGGAAAGCTCGTTATACCGTTTTATCCTTAATTTGGTTAGCATGGTTACTTTCATTCTTAGATAGAATGGTAATGAGTGTTTCATTACCCTTTATTGGACGTGATCTTAATCTTGATACCACCCAACAAGGCTTAATAATCAGTGCGTTCTTTGTCGGTTATGCGGCATTCCAAATCCCCGGTGGTTTCTTAGCTGACCGCTTTGGTGCGCGTAAAATCATGGCGATCGGTATTGCATGGTGGTCAGTCTTCACCAGCTTAACAGGTATGGTGTTTACATTACCGTTAATGCTTGCTGTGCGATTCTTATTTGGTATTGGTGAAGGCTGTTTTCCATCCGCCTCTTGGAAAATGATCTCAACGTATTTCCCATCTAAAGAGCGTGGTCGCGCAACGGCAATTCAATCAACAGTAAATACCTTAGGACCAGCATTAGCTGTCATTGTTGCAGCGAGTATTATCGGTGCTTTTGGCTGGCATATGGTGTTTATTGTTTTAGGTATTCCGGGTTTATTAATTGCAGCCGGTATTTATTTCTTCACTCGTGATAATCCAAAAGATCACCCAAGTATTACTCAGCAAGATCTCGATGAGTTAGCGGCGGATGGTACATTAACGGATAAACCTGTTGAAGCGGTGCCTTTTAAAGACGTTTTAAAGATGCCAGTATTGTGGCAAATGGCAGCGATTTGGTTTCTATTTGATATTACCTTCTGGGGATTCTCAACATGGTTACCAAGTTATTTAATTACTGTTCGTGAATTCTCTTTGGCTAAAACTGGAGTAATGGCGGCTATTCCATTCTTATTTGGTGCTGGTGGTACATTATTAGGTGGTTATGTTTCTGATAAATGTAAATCACAGCGTAAATGGTTATATATGGTTACCGCAGTGATTGCAGCAGGCTTCTTATATATGACATATACCGTTGAAAGTGCTGATATGGCTGTTGTATATCAGTGTATTTCAGCATTATTTATGTTCTTCGCTATGGCAATGTTCTGGGGTATTTTAATGGATACTATCCCGAATAAAATCATGGGTCGTGCTTCAGGGATTGTTAACTTCGGTGGTCAAATGGCGGGTGTTGTTTCTGCACCTGTTATGGGCTTCTTAATTAAAGCCAGTGGCGGTAGTTATGACAGTGCATTTATGTTTATGATCATTGCATTGGTTGCCTCTGCTGTTGTGACGTTCACTGTTAAAATGCGAAATACACCCGCAGAAATTTAATTAATCAGTATTCATAATATTTATATTTAAATAAGTGTGATGTTATTAAAAAAAATAAGATTAATTAAATAAAATAAATGTATTAACTGTAAGATTTATTTATTAAAACTCACTATACGCTTTATTGATTTTTTAATTTAAAAAATCTTATTGCAGGATACTTTTGTCTTAAAAAAAGCCACGATTAAAAATCGTGGCTTTGCTTTTGTTAGATTAATAACATTATTTGCTTATCAGAACAAAGTCATTACCACTAAAACAGAGTGTGGCATCGCCACGAATAACTCGGTGATGAGCAATATGGCGTTGGCTATTTAATGAGGCATGTTGCTTCATCATATAAGCCTCTAAATGCCATGCAATAAGTTGCTTAGCGAGCTTTTTATTGGCGTGCTGACTACGCTCTGATTGCACTTTTACACTAATGCCAGTGGCAATATGTGTTGCTCTGACCGCAGATTCTGTTTTGTTAACATGCTGACCACCGGGGCCATTGGAACGCATGGTTTCAAAGACAATTTCTTTGTCATTAATTTCATCAGGTTGTTCAAAACAAGCAACACCAATAAACCAGTTTTTACGTTTATGTCGTGGTCGTAATGTACTTGCACACTGCCATTGCACTGAACCCGCCCACTGTTGTGCAATAGCTTGTGCATCACTACCTTCAAGAGATACTAATGCAGATTTTAAGCCATGACGTGAAGGTTCTTTTTCAAGAACAGTAACATTCACTTGTTGTTTTATCGTTGATTTCAAAAAGTAATTTAAGGCTTTTTCAACGGCTAAACAGCACTCTTCAGGGCCTTGTGCGGAGGTGAATTGTAATAACATTACGCCATCTCCCCACTTGTTTTATAGGTGATCACAGGTTTTAAACGTGCAATAACTTCGATTAATCCAATACTCACCATACTTTCAATCACAGTTTCAATTGATTTATAAGATTGTGGTGCTTCTTCATAAATCAGTTGTTTATTGGCACAAATAATACGGCTACCTAATGCAGTTCGTGAAAGTTGTAAGGGGGTAAAACGGTGTGATAAACGACCTTTACACTCGGTACGCATCCATTTTCTGCCTGCACCATGCGGTAATGAATGAAGGCTTAATTCAGACACAATGGGCTTAACAATATAACTGTAGTCACCGCGTGAACCCGGAATAACGACCATATCGTGATGTGCTGGTGTTGCACCTTTACGATGTAACCAACCTTGTTGACCATGTAATTCGCAAGGCTCTACAAGATTATGATTTACATCAGAAATAACTTCGCCTTGAGTGCGAATTTGGCGCATCATTCTTTCACCAATAAGGCGACGATTAATCTTTGCATAATCAAGTGCATTATTGTGAGCTTGCAAATATTTATTTGCATCTTCGGTGTTAGCAATCAGTCCTTTATGACCAAACTGTTCTGTATGGGCACGTAAGATAGATTGTCCTAAACCTCTCGATCCGCTGTGAACGAGTAGCAATAACTGTTTTTTATTGATACCACTTTCAGCAAAAAGCGTTTCATTGATCACTTGGTCAATTTGTTGGAATTCAGCAAAGTGATTACCACCACCAATAGAGCCTAAAGAGCCAGCAAAAGGGTGGTTTTGCATTTCAGTCGGTAGATGTGCTTCTAGCCATTCTGAAGGTGCGATATCACTCATTTCACTCAACTGTTTTTCTGCTTTATCTAAGTTAAGTTTGCTGTTTTTAAATTCAGTTTGAAAGAGTGTCATACCACAGCCAATATCATTTCCGACTAAAGCAGGGTAAAAACGATTAACAGAAAAAAAGGCTGCACCAATAGGATAACCGCGACCTGGGTGTAGGTCTGGCATACCTGCCACATAAGCCATATCAGGAAGTTGAGCCGTTGTTTCTAGTTGTTGGATTGCTTTGCTTTCAATCCAAGTATTATCCGATGCGATATAACAAACGCTATCAGATAAATAATGAACACACTTGTCCATATACCAATCCATATAATGTAAAGGATAAAAAATAAATTGATTGGCGGACAGCAAAAAGAAGGAAAAAAGGATTACTTCTGAGATTGTCCGCAAAGAGTATTCATATTTGTAGTTGTCATGGGATACCTCCTTGCGTTAATTAAAATGGGTGAGAAATAATAAATCGCGGGCATAGTAACCACTTTTTTTTGCCTTGGCAATCAAAAAGTGGCGTGAGTTTTCTTTATTTTTATAAAAGAGAATAAATATAATTTATTTAATTTAAGGCTAACTTTTCTTTATTATCTATTTTAGTTAGCACTTTATTTTTAATTAATAAATCACTTTTACTGAGCTTTTTCGGCAATAATCTTCGTAATCATCCGTTAATTTTCTATCTGTGATAACAACATCAAACTGAGCTAAATCGCCCATATTGCCTGTCGCTGTTTCATCAAAATAGTGATATTTGGTGAGTAAGATTTTACGAATAGATTTATCCATCGCTTTTTTCTTCATATAAAGATCGTCGATGTTATAACAGGTAACGCCAAAATCGAGATGAACACCTTCAGCTGAAATAAAGGCTTTCTTAGGATTAATGCTATCAAGATAAGAAGGTTGGGTAGGATTGTAGAATGAATCACTTTTAGAGCGATATTCACCTCCGCAGAGTAATACGGTGGCATTTTTCTTCTGACTTAATGCCAAAAATACGCGGTGAGAATAACAAATTCCGGTGAAATGTAGGTTATCGGGAATAAGCTCAATCAGTGTAGGAATAAATTGCCCATTATCAAAAAAAAGAACATCGCCGTCAGAGACCATACCTGCGGCAAGATTAGGAATATGAAGTTCTTCGGTTTGATCCGGTGTAATAATATCAGAGGATGTTGAGATTAACCCTGAATGAGGCTGGGCTAATGCAACAATGTAACCACCTAATAATGACATCGGAAAAGGGTTTTCGGCGTCAGAACTAAGGTCGCGCCTAATTGTCATTTCAGAAACTTCAAGGATCCTCGCGGCGTCTTTAAGATGTATGCGACCTGAGCGTTTAATACATTCACTGAGGCGGCGCAAACGTTCGTGCTGTTTGGTCTCTATCACCGAAGGGTCCTTGTGTTATCGAATAGCGTACTCCAAGAAAATATACGCTAAATAATTAGTAGTTTGATTCAGGTGCATCTGAATCTGTTGCGATAGCGACACTTGCGCTAGCACCGATACGTGTTGCACCTGCTTTGATCATGTTTAATGCTGTTTGACGATCGCGAACACCACCTGATGCTTTCACGCCAACTTCATCACCCACTGTTTTGCGCATTAAAGCAACATGATGTTCTGTTGCGCCCATTGTACTGTATCCTGTTGATGTTTTCACAAAATCAACGCGGATCTCACGACACATTTCACAAACTAAACGTACTTCGTCGTCAGTTAATAAGCAAGTTTCTAAAATAACTTTCAGAGTTGTATTACCACAAGCTGCTTTTACTGCTTCAATATCTTGTTTTACGAAGTCTAAACGACCGCTTTTTAACATACCGATATTGATAACCATATCGACTTCTTGTGCACCTTGACGAATAGCTTCAGCCGCTTCGAATGCTTTTGTTGCTGTTAAACCAGCACCAAATGGGAAGTCGATAACACAACATACTTTTACATCGCTTCCTTTAAGGCAAGTTCTTGCTAAAGGGATGTAAGAAGTGTTAATACAAACAGAGAAGAAACCGTGTTCAGCTGCTTCAGCACACAATTTCTTGATTTGTGCTTCAGTTGTATCTGCAGCAAGAAGGGTATGATCGATATAATTAGCTAATGGACGCATAGTATATTCCTTAATAAGAAGATTGTTATTTATCACTCATGTTAGTTTGGCAACATATTAGTGCTGTTTTAACGAGATAACAATCACAAATGATATTTAAATAACATGATACTGTTATACATCTATCAAAATGTCACTATTTTCACATTTATAAATTTCACATAAGAGTAAGAGGCGCTATGGATATCGCAGTGATTGGTTCAAATATGGTGGATTTGATCACCTATATAGATAGGATGCCAAAAGAGGGGGAAACCCTTGAGGCGCCGGCATTTAAGATTGGTTGCGGTGGTAAAGGGGCTAACCAAGCGGTTGCTGCTGCTAAATTAAATTCAAAAGTGATGATGTTAACAAAGGTTGGCGATGACATTTTCGCGGATAACACCATCATGAATTTAGGATCTTATGGCATTAATACACGCTATGTTGAAAAAGTACCCGGTACAACAAGTGGCGTTGCACCTATTTTTGTGACTTCTCAATCATCAAATAGCATTTTAATTGTTAAAGGTGCTAATCAGCATTTGTCGCCAGAAGATATTGATAGAGCGGCAGATAGCCTGAAAAAATGCAAAATAATTGTACTGCAATTAGAAATCCCGCTTGAAACGGTCTATCACGCTATTGAGTTCGGTAACAAACACCATATTCCTGTGTTATTTAACCCTGCGCCCGCTTCAAAAGCATTAGATCTTAATATTGCTGCTCGTTGTGACTTTTTTGTTCCTAATGAAACAGAACTGGAAATTTTGACGGGTATGCCAATCACCACAATGGATGAAATTCGTGAAGCCGCTTGTTCTTTACTACAAAAAGGCTTTAAGAATGTCATCGTTACATTAGGTGAAAAAGGTGCATTATGGATGAATGGCGACATTGAGAAGTACATTCCTGCCATCGAAGTTGATGCAATAGATACCAGCGGAGCGGGTGATGCCTTTATTGGTTGTTTCTCTCATTATTATGTTCACACCAATAATATTGAAGAAGCATTAAATAAAGCAGTGATGTTTTCAGGCTTAAGTGTTGCCGGAAAAGGCACACAATCTTCTTATCCAAGCATTGAAGAATTTGGGCAGTTTTTAGCGCAAGCAAAGTAGTACACCTCCGCACTATCATATCTTTATATTCCACTTGCTATCTTGTTTAGATAGTAAGTGGAATTGATTTAAAATCAATTGATTACCTTATTTTTATAATCACTATTGCATTTCTTATAAAGACAAAAGCTGAGCTTAATGTGACTTATCTCACAAAGTGATGACAAGTAAGATTGAAATATAATTTCATAAGATGTAATTTTGATTGAAATTTGGTTTCATTAAGGTTGTTGTGATGAAAGAAGATGCATTGAGCGAATGTCTTAAAAATGAAAGCAATCAAGAAACAGCACAGTTTTCTGAATTAAGCGCTTTAGAGTTGGTTACGCTTATCAATAGTGCAGATATGACTGTTGCCAATGCCGTTAAAAAAGAATTGCCCGCTATTGCTAAGGCAGTAGAAAAAATTACTGAGCGTTTGCAAAAAGGTGGGCGTATTTTTTATGTCGGTGCAGGAACAAGTGGCCGATTGGCGGTATTAGACAGTGCGGAATGTCCTCCTACTTTTGGTGTATCTCCTACATTAGTGCAGGCGATTATTGCAGGTGGTCATGATGCAATGCTAAAAGCGGTCGAAAATATTGAGGATAGCCAAGAAGCGGCAATCGAAGAACTTCAACGCCGTCATGTCAGCCATAAAGATGTCGTTATTGGTATTGCTGCAAGCGGTCGCACACCCTTTACTGTCGCTGCTTTGCAATATGGTAAAAAGCTAAAGGCGTTGACTGTCTCTATTACCACGCGTGGCAAAAGTATGATGAGTGAAATTGCTGACTTATCTATTGCGCCAGATGTGGGCGCTGAGGTGTTAACAGGCTCCACAAGAATGAAAAGCGGCACAGCCCAAAAAATGATTTTGGGTATGTTAAGCACCAGCGTAATGACTAAGCTTGGAAAAGTGCATAAAAACCTTATGGTGGATGTGATCGCGAGTAATGAGAAATTACAACGTCGTGCTGAAGGTATTGTCAGCGAAGTGTGTGGAATTTCCAATGAAAGAGCCAGAACGCTGTTACAAATGGTTAATTATCATCCTAGAAAAGCCATTTTAATGTATGAACTTCACTTGAGTGTGGAGAAAGTTGATCAAATTACACAGCAATATCCTTATCGTTCGCTACAACAGCAACTTGCCCTATTTAATTAATAACAATATGAGTAAACACTCTGAACTTTAGCAGGCACACATATGGCTAATAAAATAGAACATCTCGACACGTTAGCAATAGAAATAGAAAAACACGCTGGTGGGTTTCAAAATGTGGCAACCCTAACACATTGTATGACTCGTATTCGATTGATTTTAAAAGATAGCTCGCTATTTGATGCAGACGCTTTAAAACAAGTCGAAGGCGTTAAAGGTGTTGTATTTAATGGCGAACAGCATCAAGTGATTGTAGGAATGGGAACTGCGGCAAAAGTTTATTCCATCATGAATAAGCGTATGCAAAACAGCTCTACAAGTAGTGAAGATGAGCCTGCGTCAACACCAGTGAAAAAAGGCTTCTCCATTCGCCGCATGTTAAATACATTAGCGGCTATTTTTGTTCCAACAATTCCCGCTTTAATTGGCTGCGGTTTGATTATGGGGCTAATTAATATTATCCGTTTAGCCGCACCGGGCTTAGTTGAGCAATTCCCCGAGCTATTTAAATTATTCAAATTAATTGGTAGTACGGTATTTGCCTATCTTTCTATTATGATTGGGATAAATACAGCTAAAGAGTTGGGAGCGTCAACTTCGATTGGTGCGGTAATGGCGGGGTTATTAGCCATGCCGGGACTTGCTGATATCACTTTATTTGGCGAGAAATTACAGCCAAACAGTGGCGGTATTTTTGCGGTATTAATGGTGGTGGTGTTCTCTTCAAAATTAGAATTATGGTTTCGTAGTATCGTTAAAGAGAGTCTCGATCTTATCTTAACGCCGTTTGTGACTATTTTAGTCTCTTCACTTGTGGCGATTATGATATTCCAACCAATCGGTCATTATCTTAATCAGTTATTAGCACAGGGCGTTTCACTATCACTTTTAAATCAAGGTGGTGGCGCAGTTGTAACGGGTGCAGCGTTAGGGGGAAGTTTCTTATTTTTACTCTTAACGGGATTACACCAAGGGTTAATTCCTATTCATACCGAAATCTTAAATACTTTTGGTTTAAATTACCTATTCCCTATTTTAGCTATGGGTGGAATGGGGCAAGTAGGCTCTTGTTTTTGGGTTTATTTACGTACTAAAAATCAGCGTTTAAAGAAAACATTAATGGGTGCATTACCTGTTGGTATTTTTGGTGTTGGTGAGCCTTTATTATTTGGTGTTTCTCTTCCATTAGGAAAACCGTTTGTCGCAGGATGCATTGGTGGCGCTGCTGGTGGTGCATTAATGGCATATTTCCAAGTTGGGATCATTATTCCATTTGGTACAGCTGGGTTATCATTAATTCCGTTAGTCGGTGATGGGCAAATTATTAAGTTCCTGATCGCAGTATTAGGTGCATGGATTGTCGGTTTTATTGCCAGTATGCTAATGGGATTTACTGATCCAGAGAAATAAGTCAGAAATAAAAAGGATAACAGAATGTCGACACTGACCAAAAAGCTTGAAAGTTTGCTAACACAAGGCAAAGGCACAGAACAACGTATTGCTCATTATTTATTGGAGAATAGTGAGAATATTGCCAGTATGAATGCCGCTGATCTGGCACTTAAAGCAGGTGTAAGTAGTGCTTCTGTTATCCGTTTCTCTCGTCAAATGGGATATCGCGGTTATCCTGAATTTAAAATTGATTACCTTTCAGAAGAAAAGCAACAAAAAAGCAGTGGCGATATTCTCTATGGCAATCTTGCGAAAACAGACTCGACAGAATTAATTATTTCCAAAACAGGGCATCTGTTTACCAGCGCTATTTTAGATTCATTAGCTTTGTTAGATCCCAGTACCATTGATGTGTTAGCTGAAAAAATGGTATCAGCAAAACGTATTGTATTGTTTGGTATTGGCGCATCGTCGGTTGTGGCGAGTGATATTTTTCATAAATTAATTCGTGTAAATAAAAACACATTATTTAGTCCAGATCTTCATGCTCAACTGGCTTATTCCGCTAATTTATCTTCTGATGATATTGCTATTGCTGTCACAGCTAGAGGAAATACGGCGGATATTAATCGGATGCTGAAATCAGCAAAAGATGAGGGTTGTTTAACGGTGGCATTAACGCGTTTTGGACAAGATGAAGCAACTCGATTATCCGATTATACATTGCCCTATTTTTATGACGAACAGCATTCTCAATTAGGGGTGATCACGCCACAAGTTTTACAAATGGTCGCCTTTGATGTGCTGTTTTTTAAATATATGACATTAGCCAGTGAGTCAGCAGAAAAAGCATTATTAAAAGGGCGGGAAGCTGTTATGCAAGGAAATCAATAATGTTACTTATCACCACATTAGCGGTGGGTGCGGCTATTGGTTTAATTATAAGTACGACGGGTGTGGGTGGCGGGGTTATTGTTTTACCTGTATTGACCTATTTCTTTGGCATGAATGCATTAATGGCAGTCGCAACGGCTAATTTATTATCCATGTTGATGAAAGTCACTTCATCTTATATGCATTTTCGCCTTGGAAATATTCCCTTTAAAAGGGCGATGATTGTATTAGGAATAATGCTACCAAGTACCTTTTTAGCCAGTGTTTTGGTTAATTACTTAGGTTCACTAGAGCAGTATCAGCAACAAGTTGAATGGGGAATTAATGCGCTTGTTGTTAGTGCTATTGTTTTTTCTCTATTTCTCTTTGTACAGAGAATGTTTTTCTCATTACCTCCGGTTGTCGTTGAAAATACAGCGTTAGCGCCTTTAAATATAAAAGCACTATTACTTCCTGCAATTGCAGCCGGTGTTGTTTTAGGTGCGACAGGGGTGGGTGGTGGCGTAGTTGTATTACCGTTATTGCTGCGTTATGCAAACCTCTCGATTAAGCAAGCCATTGGTACTTCTATATTTACCACGACATTATTATCGGGATCTTCAGCACTCGCCTATATGCAAGATGGGCATACAGATATTCATTTGGCTCTGGTGTTATTTTTAGGTTCGTTGATCTCTATTCCGCTGTCTAAGTGGCTGTTAATCAGAATGCCTGACAGGGTGTTTCAGTATGCGACTTTGATCTTAATTATTTGTAGTGCCGTGATGATGTTAGCTAAATTATTCTAGTATTAAAATGTATCATTAATGTTAATTATAAACGCATAATTTAAATAATAGCCAAATAAAAATAATTTTTTATTTGGCTATTATTCTATTATCTCATTAATTTAATTGAGGTCATTATTAATATAAAAATGATCAACCACTTTTTTATTGTGTGTTAATGGAATGTATTTTTGATAATTTATTTTTACTGATATATGGTTTTTATCGTAAATAGATAATTGAGATGATAGTCACATTAATGTTAATTCCTATATGTTTCACTGTAACCCTCATTTAATACCTATAAGTGAAGGTACTAGTATTATGGAAAATAATAATAGGAAAACACCTCATATTAGACGTATTGCCCACATTATGATGTATAAACAACGTCAGTGCTTCCATTTCTCTGTTTTTAACGGATAAGTCCTCTTTCTATGCTCTAAAAATATAAAGCATACTTCTTAATAACCTAGGTTATTGAGGAAGCTTCTCTATTATTATTTAAATAACAAACTATTTTTTAACTCTATTATTATCAGAATAATTAGGAGATAGGATTATTATGTCTATTAATATTAAAGGTAGAAGTTTTTTAAAATTACTCGATTTTTCATCAGCTGAAATTCAATATTTATTAAAACTTTCTAAACATTTTAAATCATTAAAAATGGCGGGTATTCCTCATCGCTCTTTAGAAGGTAAAAATATCGTTTTATTATTTGAAAAAACCTCAACACGTACACGTTGTGCCTTTGAAGTTGCAGGTTATGATTTAGGAATGGGGGTCACTTATCTTGATCCAGGCTCATCACAAATGGGGAAAAAAGAGTCTATTGAAGATACTGCGCGTGTGTTAGGGCGTTTCTATGATGGTATTGAATATCGTGGTTTTGATCAGTCATTAGTTGAAGAATTGGCAGCGAAATCAGGAGTACCTGTATGGAATGGTCTTACCGATAAATTCCATCCAACTCAAATGTTGGCGGATATGCTAACAGTTGAAGAAAATTTTGGTCATTTAAAAGGGCTTAAGCTGACTTTCTTTGGTGATGCCCGCAATAACGTTGCTAACTCTTTAATGGTGGTTTGCGCGAAATTAGGCTTACATTTTACCGCATGTGGCCCAGCATCTTTAATGCCAGAAGAGCAGCTTGTGAAGGAATGTCGTGCAATCGCAGCTGAAAACGAAGGCTCTATCACATTGACAGAAGATATCGAGAAAGGGGCAAAAGACGCTGATGTTCTCTATACCGATATTTGGGTTTCAATGGGTGAGCCAGACAGTGTTTGGGATGAGCGTATTCGTTTATTAAAATCCTATCAAGTTAATGAATCTATGATGAAAATGGCAAATCCACACGCTATTTTCTTACACTGTTTACCTTCATTCCATGACCGTTTAACAACTATTGGTGAAGATATTTATCAAAAATTTGGCTTGAGTGAGATGGAAGTGGCAGACGTTGTTTTTGAGTCTCGCCAATCAAAAGTTTTCGACCAAGCTGAAAACCGTATGCATACCATTAAAGCCGTTATGTTTGCGACTTTAAGCTAAAGCAAGGAGTTAACAATGCCTAAGAAGGTATTTATTGCTTTAGGGGGAAATGCACTGGGCAGTACGCCACTAGAGCAAAAACAGATAGTACGGAAAACCGCAAAACCGATTGTAGATTTGGTTGAGAAAGGTTACCAAGTCATTATTGGTCATGGAAATGGTCCACAAGTTGGGATGATCAATTTAGCTATGGATTATGCGTCGCAACAGAACATAGGCACCCCTTATATGCCATTTGCTGAGTGCGGTGCAATGAGCCAAGGCTATATCGGTTATCATCTACAACAGGCGATTAATGATGAATTATGTACGAGAAATCTGAATAAAAATCATGGCTGTGCAACCATTGTGACGCAAGTGGTTGTTGATAAAAATGATCCTGCTTTTTTATCACCCACAAAACCAATTGGCGCGTTTTATACTCAACAGCAAGCTGAGGCTATTGAAAAAGAGCATGGCTTCCACTTTATGGAAGATGCAGGGCGTGGATATCGTCGAGTTATTCCATCACCCAAACCGTTAGAAATTGTGGAATCACCAATTATTAAACAGTTAGTTGAACACAATATTGTGGTGATCACGGTTGGCGGTGGTGGTATTCCTGTTATTCGAAAAGGGGAGTTATTAGAAGGCATTGATGCTGTTATTGATAAAGATAACTCTAGCGCTAAATTAGCTGTCGAATTAAAAGCAGATATTCTATTAATATTAACGGCTGTTGATAAGGTCGCTATTAATTTTAATAAACCAGAGCAAATGAATTTAGATAAATTAACACTTTCTCAGGCTCAAGAATATATATCTCAAGGGCAATTTGCTAAAGGAAGTATGTTACCTAAAGTCGAAGCTTGTCTTAATTTTCTAAAAGAGAGTGATAAAGGTGTACAAGCAATTATTACTTCTTTAGATAATGCATTATCTGCTTTAGAAGGAAAAACAGGTACAACAATTATTTCCGATTAATATCATACTTATCATCATTCTAAATTTAATTCTAAAAATAAACACTGCCAGTTAGATATTATTTCTACTGGCAGAGTTACCTCTTATTTAAGTCGAGGGCGCTTATGAAACTTAAAAAGTTTGCGTTTCCGACCGCATTTACTATTTTATTTGCAATTACAGTAATTGTGGTTGGCTTAACGTGGATTATTCCGGCTGGCGAATATCAACGATTAAGTTATAACTCAACAGAGCCATCATTAGTGGTTGCGAAAATAGATGGTTCCCATGAAGTGTTACCTGCAACTCAAGCCACATTAAATGATTTAAATGTCTCTATTGAGATTGATAAATTCACGGATGGGACAATTAAAAAACCGATAGCGATACCCGGAACCTATGAACGTGTAGCACAGCAACCTAAAGGGATAATGGATATTACCGAAAGTATGGTGAAAGGGACGATAGAGGGAGCTGATGTTATTGTTTTTATTCTTGTATTGGGGGGACTTATCGGGGTTGTTAATAAAACTGGCGCATTCAATGCAGGTTTAACAGCACTGGCAAATCGAACCAAAGGCAAAGAATTTTTAGTGGTATTTGGTGTCACGATTATATTATCCATAGGCGGGACAAGTTGTGGGATTGAAGAAGAAGCCGTCGCCTTCTATCCCATATTAGTCCCTATATTCTTAATATTGGGCTATGACGCTATTGTGTGTGTCGGGGCTATTTTTCTTGCCTCTTCAATGGGGGCTGGTTTCTCAACTGTAAATCCTTTCTCCGTTGTTATTGCATCAAATGCTTCGGGGATCAGTTTTATTGAAGGGATCGGCTTTCGTACTATTGGGTTAGTGATTGGTACGATTGGTGTTTTGGTTTATTTATATTGGTATTGCAAGAAGATCAAAAAAGATCCGACTTTCTCTTATAACTATGAAAATGCCGAAAGTTTTAAACAGCGCTTTTTAAGTAATTACGATCCTAATGAGATATTAGAATTTTCATGGCGTCGTAAAGTGATCCTCTGCTTATTTGTTGCTGCTTTTCCTATCATGGTTTGGGGCGTTATGGATATGGGCTGGTGGTTCCCACAAATGGCGGCTCTTTTCCTTGCTATCGCTATCATCATAATTTTCCTTTCTGGATTAAAAGAGAAAACAGCCATTGATGGATTTATTCATGGGGCTTCTGAACTCGTTGGCGTTTCATTAATAATTGGTTTAGCTCGTGGTGTTAACCTTGTGATGGAACAAGGTAAAATTGCCGATACTATCCTTGAGTTTATGTCTCATATGGTTGCAGGAATGCCGCCAAGCCTATTCTTATTAGCGCAGCTCGTTGTTTTTATCTGTCTAGGTTTTATTGTTCCTTCCTCTTCAGGTCTTGCGGTTTTAGCGATGCCAATTATGGCGCCATTAGCTGACGCAGTTGGTGTTCCTCGTTATATGGTGGTATCAGCATATAACTGGGGGCAATATATTATGTTGTTCTTAGCACCTACCGGACTGGTGTTAGCGACATTGCAAATGCTAGATATCTCCTATAACAAATGGCTTAAATTTATTATGCCGATGGTGATATTTATGTTTGTACTTTCAGCAACACTGTTATTGGTTCAAGTCGCTTTTCTATAAAATTAAATTGATGTGTTTACGTTATTAAATGGATTTTTAGTTATTCTGTAATGTGAAATTAATCTAGTTTTTTATGCTGCAATCGGAGTTATTTTTTGATTTTCACTAGAAGTGATCTAGCTCTCGTTTTTAGCGGTGATAAAAAATAAACCGAAAAAAAAGGTTGTTAATTTGTAGAAGTTATGTTTTTTTAAATACAGATAACACGTAAACACATCATTAAATTAATTGATAGGTAACCCATGATCATCACTAATCTACTACAAAGCCTACGACTAACAGCGCACATCGCGGCTGTGGTTGTCGTGCGTGTGGTGGTGGTCGTCGGCAAAGCGCCGTAACGGGTCCGAATCAACACAATTTCGAAACCCCGCCGGCGCACTAACCGGGCGGGGTTTTTCTTTTCTACCTGCCCATCAAGTCCGGCTTAAAACAAAGGACAGATAAAAATGGGTGATCAACAAGAAAACGCCACAACAAGTAGAACGTTTACTGGTGCGCAATTAATCGTTTATTTACTGGAACGGCAAGGTATTACGACGGTTGCAGGTATCCCTGGTGGTGCAGCGCTTCCGTTGTATGACGCATTGAGCCAAAGTAAATCTATTCGACATATCTTAACTCGCCATGAACAAGGTGCTGGTTTTATTGCACAAGGTATTGCCCGTGCAAATGGTAAACCTGCTGTTTGTATTGCTTCGAGTGGACCGGGTGCGACAAATTTAGTCACAGCAATTGCCGATGCTAAGCTTGATTCTATTCCTTTAGTTTGTATTACAGGTCAGGTATCTTCAGCAATGATTGGAACTGATGCTTTCCAAGAAGTTGATACTTACGGCATGTCTATCCCAATTACTAAACATAACTATTTAGTTCGTGATATTGCTGAGTTACCTGAAATTATTTGTGATGCGTTTCGTTTAGCGATGTCAGGAAGACCGGGTCCTGTTTGGGTTGACGTACCAAAAGATATTCAGCAAGCCAAAATTACATTAGAAGTGTTACCGCCTATTCCACAAAAAGATCCTGTTCCCGCATTTAATACTGATTTAGTGATACAAGCGGCGCAAATGATTAATCAGGCTAAAAAACCTGTTTTATATTTAGGTGGGGGGATCATTAGCTCGGAAGCCTGTAAAGAAGCAATTGAATTAGCAGAGAAAAACAACCTGCCAACAACAATGACCTTAATGGGGTTAGGATTAATGCCACCTTCGCATCCACTGTATTTGGGGATGTTGGGTATGCATGCGACTCGTAGCACCAATTTTATTTTAGAAGAAGCCGATCTGTTGATTGTATTAGGGGCTCGATTTGACGATCGCGCCATTGGTAAAGCCGAGAAGTTTTGCCCTAATGCCAAAATTATTCATGTTGATATCGATCGCGCTGAAATTAGTAAGATCAAACGCCCTGATATTGCGATCCACGCCGATGCAAAATCAGTGTTATCACTGTTACTACCATTGATTAATACAAACAAACGTAATGAATGGATAGAGCGTGTTACGACACTGAAACAAGAATATCCATTAGAGATGAAAAACTCTGAAAATATCCTAAGTGGTTATGGCATCGTATTAGCGGCTGCAAATTGTGTTGATGATGATGCCATTATTACAACGGATGTTGGGCAACATCAGATGTGGGTAGCACAAGCCTATCCGTTAAATCGACCTCGACAATGGTTAACGTCTGGCGGTTTAGGTACGATGGGATTTGGTTTACCAGCAGCAATTGGTGCCGCATTAGCTGAGCCAGATAAGAAAATCCTCTGCTTCTCAGGGGATGGTAGCATTATGATGAATATCCAAGAATTTGCTACGGCAGCTGAGCATCAATTAGATATCAAAATTATTTTGATAAATAATCAGGCGTTAGGATTGGTTCACCAACAACAAACACTGTTTTTTGAAGAGCGCATTTATGCTGCGGCTTACCCTTATCAAACAGATTTTATTCGTATTGCACAAGGTTTTGGTTTAGATACCTGTGATTTAAATCAGGAAGCAGATCCTGCGAGTGCGCTAAAAGCAGCGATTGAAAAACCGGGTCCGTGTTTAATTCATGTAATGATTGATATTCATGAAAAAGTATTTCCAATGGTACCGCCAGGGGCGGCAAATATTGAGATGATAGGAGCTTAATTTATGTCACAACAATCACAACCTATCGCGCTGGAATTGATTGTTCGCAATCACCCCGGTGTTATGACCCATATTTGTGGGCTATTTGCTCGCCGTGCATTTAACGTCGATGGTATTTTGTGTTTACCGATGAAAAATAGCGATAAAAGCCGGATTTGGCTATTAGTGCAAAAAGATGATCGCTTAATGCAGATGGTGAGTCAGGTAGAAAAGCTTGAAGATGTAAAAGAAGTCAGATTTAGCGATGATTTGCGAGTTTTTGAGCAAATGGAAAGTTATTTAAATTAATGTAGATTGGCTCTCTCTTTATCATTAAGAGCGAGCCAATAAATATAATGCTTAAGGACGATGGTGGTAATGCTGTTGATTTGGGCTAGACATAATCACAGAGGCGCGCAAATGGCCTTCTACACAAATATAAGAGTGGGGCGCATTACCATGAAAAGCATAAAAATCACCGGTTTCTAATAAAACCGTTTCGTCGTTATCAAAACGCATCATTAATTTACCAGAATAGACCATGATGTGTTCTTGAGTACCATCTGCGTGAGCAGGGCTATTAATAATCGCACCATGCTTCATTTCGATATGCCAAATCTCAGTAATATTGCCGATACCAATACGGAATTTAAACTCTTGAGCATAATCCCCAACGATAGGTTTATGTCGTTCTAAACGGGGATATTCTTCACGCGTGAAACTAAATAAATCTCCCAAAGGAAAGCCAAGCGCTATCGCGATAGCCTCTAAGGTATCGATTCTAGGATTAGAATCACCGGATTCTAATTTTGACAATGCAGCCTTGGATATTCCCGATTTTCTTGATAACTCATTAAGTGACAAGTTTCGAGATTGTCTTAACTGTTTGACTTTATTACCAAGGTATTCATTCGTTTTTTTAGGAGGTTGTGGGTTCATTGCCAATTCAAAATATCGTTAGTTTAAAAGTGTCATTCCGATTAGATAATAACACTAATTAACCGTATTCGGAAAAATGAGATCCTGTTTCTGCTGTATTTTGTGAATAGTCTTACGATCACTGTTCGATTTTTAATAATTACGCTAATATCCTTCATTAAATGATAATTATTCAAGGTTTATTATGATGGACTTACTTAGTTGGTCTGATCTTTTTATTTGCCTACTTACCTTATTTTTTGCTTATGTTATTTTCGGTATGGCTGGGTTTGGCTCGGCGTTAATTGCAGGCCCAGTATTAGCACTTTATTTGCCTCTTTCAATGATAGTGCCTTTATTGGCATTAATCGATTTAAGTGCTGCCGTAGTGAATGTTTTAAGAGATGGTAAACAGGCTGATTTTAAAGAGATACGCTATCTTATTCCGCTTATTATTATTGGTAGTCTTGTCGGTGCGACGATTTTATTAACTACACGACCTGATTTGCTCTCTCTTCTTTTAGGTATCTTTGCTGCTTGTTATGCAATCTATGCACTATTTTGGAAAAAACAAGAAAGCCAATTTTCTCAACGCTTGGTTTATCCTTTTGGGTTAATTGGTGGGGTATTTAGTGCATTGTTTGGTAGTGGCGGTTTTTTATATGCGATTTATTTATCAGGCAGAATTGCAGACAAAAATAAGTTTCGCATTACACAAACCACATTGATTGGTTTTAGTACACTAACGCGAGTGGTGATTTTTTTATTTGCGGGTATCTATTGGCAATTGGACATTCTTAAGTTAGCCGTTATTTTCTTACCTGCCATGTTTGCTGGTGTATGGTTAGGGCGAAATTTAACATTACGGATGTCAAAAGCACGATTTATGAGTGTGATTTATACCATTGTATTGGCATCAGGTACTGTGCTTATCTACCGTTACTTTTCTTAAGCGTTGTAGGATAAATGACGGTGAAGTGAGAATATTGTGAAAGGCAAAGATCTTCGTGAATCAAATGGAGATCTTTCTCTGATTTACGTTACTTTTTAAGCATGTTTATCTATTTCTTATCCCCTATAATACAACAATATTTTATTTAACCACCTTCCTTTTATTACAGAGGTTTCTGTTATTCACAGAAACAAAATAACATGTCACATCAAAATTATCGCCAATCCGAAGTTTTTGCGATAACAACTATCACGGTAAGTATTGGCGTTATCGGGATTGTTATCGGATTAACTATTCCTATGGTTGCACTGCGCCTCAATTTAGCGGGTATTAGTGAATCTATCATTGGACTTATTTCCGCAGCGCCAGCTATTGGGATGTTAATTATTTCACCTTTTGCTCGGCGTATTGTGCAATGGATTGGTAAACGCTTTGCGATGCTTTTAGCAACCATTATTTCTGCAATCAGTTTATTACCTTTAATGGGAAGCTTACCTCTAGAGTTGTTATTTCCTTTACGACTTATCACTGGTATTGCCAGTGGTGTGATGATTTGTTTAGGAGAGACGTGGATTAATGAGCTTTCACCAGATAATAAACGTGGGCGAATTTTAGCGGTATATACCACGGTATTTACTATCAGCCAGTTATTAGGGCCTTCAATTATTGCGCTTTATGGCGTCGCAGATAAAACACCTATTTTAATTAGTGTCTTTATTCATATTATCTCTATTGTCCTGTTTTTAATGATGGATCAGAAAACAGGAGATAAATTACCAAAAGATACACAAGAGCCTAATTTTTCTATTATTCGCTTTGTTAAAGTTGCACCCGCAATCTGCGGCGGTATTGTTTTCTTTGCTTTTTTTGATGGCACCGTACTTTCAATGTTTCCTATTTATGGCCTAAGTGTGGGACATACTGAAGCTATTGCAGCAATGATGATAAGCGCGATTTTAGCGGGTGACGCCATTATGCAAATGCCGTTTGGCTGGCTTGCTGATCATATGAACAGAACGCGGTTATACCGAATTTGTGGTGTGGTGACTTTACTTGCAAGCTTATTATTACCGATCACGATGTCTCATACATTTTTGATTTGGCCTTTATTACTGGTGTTGGGTGCAACAGCCGGTGCGATATACACCATTGCGTTAGTACAAATAGGGCAATATTTCTCAGGTAATGATCTGATGGTTGCAAACGCGTCTGCGGCGATGTTATGGGGAATTGGTAATTTATCTGGACCTTTGCTGGCTGGCGCATTGTCAGAAATTTCTTCATCTTCATTACCATTCTTATTGGTTGCCATGACAGCCTTGTTCTTAGTATCAACGATGGAACGTTGGAATCTAGGCGTTGAAGCACTCAATAGTAGCTCATCTTAATATCATTTCTTCTTTATCGTATTCCATTTAGAGGATTAGGAGTGCGATAGAGGAAATCCCTCTTTTCTTTATTTCTAAATGTTTAATTTTATCTTATTGTTTTTTATAAATGATTATAATTATCTTTCGTAATTGTACTTATTTTAAAATTTATTAAGAATAATCTAGAAATGCCTATGTTGAACAGAAAGTCGTTTGCTAAAACAACGTTTATTCATCTAACGTTAGAAGTAGAAGATGACATTATCTTCAGATAAAAATAACGAATACTGCAAACCATTAATCGCCACACATAGGGAACGGGAGGTATTATTTATCTAGGCAACTTATTAAGGTTACTAATAATAGATAAATATACCTAGTTATTATCTTGTTTAAAATAAGTTCAATAAAAACAATTGATTATTTTGTTTTTCTACTGTGAGATAAGCATGATATTGGATGATTGTACAAAAGTAGAATGATGAGGAAAGTAGATAGTTGCTTTCCTCTTTTTCTCTTTTTCTGACTTTAAATTATCTTTTTATGACATTTTTATTAAAAATGCATTTTTTCGCTTGATTCTTACCCTAAAAGCACCAGATAATCGTTTGCGTCAAATTCTCTCACTTAATCCACACGAAAAACCAAACGTTTGCTTTGACTCCCTCTTAAGATTTTTATCGGTAAGAGGTTATTTTAATTGATACGTAATCGTTTTCGTTTTTTGGAGAGTGAACCGTTTTTATGTCAGAGGAATGTAATGTCTGCTAATCAATCAGCAACCACAGGTAAACTGGATAGCTATTTTAAACTTACAGCTCGCGGCACAACTGTTCGCAAAGAAATGATCGCCGGTTTGACGACATTTTTGGCAATGGTGTATTCCGTGATTGTTGTTCCTAGCATGTTAGGGCAAGCCGGTTTTCCACATACAGCGGTTTTTATCGCAACCTGTTTAGTCGCGGGATTGGGCTCTCTTCTAATGGGATTGTGGGCAAATCTTCCTATGGCAATTGGTTGTGCTATTTCATTAACAGCATTTACCGCTTTTAGCTTGGTCTTAGGACAAAACATCTCTGTGCCTGTTGCTTTAGGTGCCGTGTTTTTAATGGGGTGTTTATTCACCGTATTCTCATTAACCGGCATTCGTACTTGGATCTTAAAAAATATTCCAATCGGTATTGCACATGGTGCAGGAATAGGGATAGGGCTATTTCTGCTTTTAATCGCAGCAAACAGTGTTGGGTTAGTGGTGAAAAACCCATTTGATGGTTTACCTGTTGCAATGGGGAAATTTACATCATTCTCTGTTCTTATGTCACTTGCTGGATTAGCCGCTATTTTCGGATTAGAAAAACGTAAAGTGCCGGGTGGCGTGCTATTAGTGATTGTGGCTATTTCGATTATTGGTCTTATTTTTGATCCTAATGTGAAATATCAAGGCATCTTCAAAATGCCTCAATTAGGTGAAGAAGGGCTTTCTTTATTGTTTGCGATGGATATTAAAGGTGCTTTACAACCTTTAGTTTTACCAAGTGTTCTTGCGTTAGTAATGACAGCGATTTTTGATGCAACAGGGACTATCCGTGCCGTTGCTGGTCAAGCAAACTTATTAGATAAACGCGGACAAATTATTAATGGCGGAAAAGCACTAACTTCTGACTCTGTCAGTAGTATTTTTGCAGGTGTGATTGGTGCCGCTCCTGCTGCGGTTTATGTTGAATCAGCCGCAGGAACAGCCGCTGGTGGTAAAACAGGATTAACCGCAACTGTGGTTGGTATTTTATTCTTACTGATCCTTTTCTTATCACCTCTCTCTTATTTAGTTCCAGCTTATGCAACGGCACCTGCATTAATGTATGTAGGTTTATTGATGCTAGGCAATGTCACTAAGCTAGATTTCAGTGATTTTGTTGACGCAATGTCAGGCATGGTGTGTGCTGTATTTATTGTTTTAACGTGCAATATCGTCACAGGCATTATGTTAGGTTTCGGCTGTTTGGTGATTGGTCGTGTATTTGCCGGAGAATGGCGTAAACTCAATATTGGTACAGTATTAATTACTATTGCTCTAGTGGCATTTTATGCGGGTGAGTGGGCAATTTAATTAAAATAATCGGTTTTAAAGACAAAAGGCGGAATATATTTTTATTCCGCCTTTTTGCTATTTATTTATCTACTTTTATTCGCTATTGTCGAAATTAAACCTAGTTATTAAATAGTTGGTAGAATATATGCAAGAAATAAAAATACGCCACGGTGAACCTGACGACGCATCAGCAATTCAACAGTTATATACACATCCTGATTTATATATTTGCACTTGCCAATTTCCTTATCCTTCAGTCACGATGTGGAAAAAAAGATTACTTGAATTTTCAGAGCAAAATATCCCTAATTTTGTTGCAACCATCGATGGTCAAGTTGCGGGACATTTAGCACTGATAATCGATAATCACCCTCGTCGTCGCCACATTGTCAGTTTTGGTATCGGTGTTGGCGCTGAATACTCTGGGAAAGGTGTCGGTAAGTTACTCATCAATACAGCAATTGATTATGCTTTCAATTGGTTAGCCGCCACACGATTAGAATTAGAAGTGTATTCAGACAACGAAAGAGGTTTGCATCTCTATAAGAAGTTAGGCTTTGAAGTTGAAGGTATACGTCGTAAAGCCGCCTTTAGAGAGGGTAAATATTGTGATGTTGTTATGATGTCGATGTTAAGATCAATTGAATAATCATTAGTGTTACGAGTTAGCTCTCAAATTTAATTGCTATTGTCATTTATCTATTATTTTTTATTTAATTACTTAACGTTTTACGTTTTTATACGGTCTATTACATTGCTTAGACTGAAAAAGAGAAATAAAAACGTATGCTTTCTATAATTAATGCCGTTAATAAATAGAGAGCAATAATTTGCATACAATGTGCGGTGTTAGATACGATTAATCTTAATTTTTAAATATTCTCACAGAGTCTGTGTGGGATCTGTTTAAAATAAGCGTGGATGCATAGATAGAGATAAAGAAAGATATGATGCGCAAATTTTACATAATGTGTTTCTTTATCATTCGGTAGGTTTTCCTTATGACAAGGAAAAGATGCTAGGTTTTCAGGATAAAAATAGGCATGTAAGGGTAACATGGAAATTTTCTTTACTATTTTGATTTTAATACTGGTGGTTTCAGTTTCGGGAGTTATCACAAAATTAATTCCCTTTCGTGTTCCGTTACCATTAATACAGATTGTGATAGGGGCTTTATTGGCATGGCCTCAGTTTGGTTTACATGTCACTTTTGATCCTGAATTGTTCCTCGTTCTATTGATCCCACCTTTGCTTTTTGTTGATGGTTGGAAAACACCGACACGAGAATTTATCCAAAATGGGCGTGAGATTTTTATTCTTGTGCTTGTTTTAGTCATGGTGACGGTTGTTGGTATCGGTTATCTGATTTATTGGATGATGCCAAGTATTCCTCTTATTTCTGCATTTGCATTGGCGGCAGTACTTTCGCCAACAGATGCGGTCGCACTCTCGTCCATTGTCGGTAAAGGGCGAATACCTAAGCGAATAATGGGCATTTTAGAGGGTGAAGCATTAATGAATGATGCTTCAGGTCTGGTTGCCTTGAAATTTGCGGTTGCTGTAGCAATGGGCACAATGGTGTTTACTGTTGGTGGTGCAACCCTTGAATTCTTCAAAGTCGCTGTTGGGGGATTACTGGCAGGTATCGGTGTCACCTTGCTTTACAGTAAATCTCTACGATTAATGAGCCGTTGGAGTGGAGACGATCCTGCTACACAAATCGTCTTTATGTTGCTGCTGCCTTTTGCCTCTTATCTTATTGCAGAACATATTGGTTTTTCAGGTATTTTAGCCGCTGTTGCTGCTGGTATGACTATCAGTAAATCAGGCGTTATTCGCAATGCACCGCTTGCGATGCGTTTACGTGCTGATAGCGTGTGGTCAATGCTTGAATTTGTCTTTAACGGACTTGTTTTTATCATGCTTGGCTTACAACTTCCTATTATCTGGACAAGCTCTGTTATTCAAGCAGATCTTGATCCTGAAGTTGAAGTCTGGATGTTGTTTGCAGCCGTCTTCGTTATCTACTTTGCACTGCTGATCCTGCGATTTACATGGTTATGGCTAATGAAGAAAATTAGCCGTATCTTTATGAAAAAGCATCCACTTGATTTTGCTAATTATACAACGCGTGAGTTGTGGTTATCGTCATTTGCTGGTGTTCGTGGTGCTATTACGCTTGCGGGTGCGCTCTCTATTCCACTATTTTTAACCGATGGCAGTACATTCCCGGGGCGTTATCAAATTATCTTTATTGCTGCTGGCGTTATTTTGCTGTCGATTTTAGTGGGTATTATTTCTCTTCCTTTCCTATTAAAAGGCGTGAAAGCAACCGACAAAGAAGCTGACAAAAATGAAGTTCGCTATGCACGTAAAGTAATGGCAGAAGTAGCAATTGTCAGCCTGAATAAAATGGAAGAGCGTTTAGCAGCAAGCACTGAAGAGCAGTTAGATGCTGAAGAAATTAATGAAGTGGCTTCTCGTGTAACGGGGTATTTAAGACGCCGCACTGCAAATCAAGATGAAATGGTTCATAACGCGTTAGAAGAAGATCTCGAAAGGCGTTTTCGCTTAACGGCATTACGTGCTGAACGTGGTGAGCTTTACCATCTAAGAGCGACGCGAAAAATCAGTAATGAAACGCTCCAATTATTGCTACATGAATTGGATTTAATGGAAGCATTGTTAGTAGAGAAAGACAGTTAATTATGTGGTTGCTCGTTATTACAACACTGTTATGGGCGGCCTCTTTTAGCCTGATCGGCGAGTATCTCGCGGGTCAGGTTGATAGCTGGCTCTCTGTTCTGATCCGCGTTTCTTTGGCGGCTTTGGTCTTCTTACCTTTCTTACGTTGGAAGGGAATTCGTTTTAAGGTGATTTTGCTTTATATGCTCGTGGGAGCTTGCCAACTCGGTATTATGTATCTGTTTGTCTTCCACGCTTATAACTATTTGACTGTCGCAGAATTTTTACTTTTTACTGTCTTAACACCGCTTTATGTCACGTTAATTTATGATTTATTAGAGCGTCAGAAATTACGTTGGGGTTATGCATTTAGCTCATTATTAGCGGTATTAGGTGCGGCAATTATTCGCTATGACCATTTAAGTGATGATTTTTGGTATGGATTATTATTAGTGCAATTGGCTAATATTTTCTTTGCTATCGGTCAGGTGGGTTATAAACGGTTAATGGAAGTACATCCTATTCCTCAACATCATGCATTTTCTTGGTTTTATCTTGGTGCAGTTGCGGTTTCATTGGTTGGTGCATTGTTTTTTGCTGATTGGCAGAAAATGCCAACAACATCGCTACAATGGGGTGTTTTGCTCTGGTTAGGAATTGGCGCTTCTGGAATAGGGTATTTCATGTGGAACTATGGTGCCACACAAGTTGATGCTGGAACCTTAGCTATTATGAATAACATGATGGTTCCAGCAGGGTTATTAGTGAACTTCTCTATTTGGCAACAACATCCAAATTGGCCAAGTTTCATCATAGGCGCGAGCCTGATTGTTGCATCACTTTGGATCCATCGACGCTGGATACGCCGACCTGCTTTACAAAAGGAAGATTGTTAACAGCGTGCTGACCTGATAAGCGAATAAATTCTCGAATTGCCGGTTGATGTTGCTCTCCACTGCGGTTAGCGGCATATAACCGGCTCCATAATCCCTCTCCTAATGTTTTTGTAACAACTAATCCCTGTTTTTCAAAATTCTCAACAGCCCAATGAGGCAATGCAGCAATACCCATACCGGCTGCAACCATTTGAATTAATAACAACGTATTATCGACGTGTTTAAAATGTGGAGTGATCCCTGCGGGCTGCAAGAAATGACGCCATACATCAAAGCGCTCTCTTTGTACGGGATAAATAAATAGCGTTTCTGCAATTAAATCTTGTGGCTGAATATGTAAGCGATTAGAAAGAGGGTGGTCTGGCGATAAAACTAATTTCACTTCATAGTCAAATAACGGTGTGTAATGTAAACGAGGATCATCCAAGATATCCGAGGTTAGCACTACATCTAATTCACGCTGTAATAATGCAGGTTGTGGATCGAATGTCACCCCCGAATGAAAATCAACAGCCACTTCAGGCCATGTTTGACGATACTGCTGTAATGCAGGGGTTAACCATTGAATGCAACTATGGCATTCAATAGCAATATTCAAATTCACACTACCCGGCTCATTACACGCTTCAATCGCCCTACGAACGATAGGCAATACTTCTTCTGCTAATTTAACGAGCACTTCCCCTTGTGAAGTAAAGCGCAGTGGTTGGCTTTTACGTACAAAAATCCGATAGCCAAGGCGATGTTCTAATTCACTAAACTGATGTGAAAGAGCCGATTGCGTTTGATGCAGTTGATTTGCTGCGTTAGCAAGAGAGCCTGTGTGCTTCAAGGCTAAGATCGTTTTTAAATGTTTTATTTCTATCATGAGAAACCTTCAGGTTGTTGATGAAAAATTTGCGCTTGTGATTTATACACTACCTGTAGATTATGGATGTGTAAACATCTAGACGGCTAAAAATAGGATTTTAATTATGACAATTCGCAATCACACACTCGGTTTCCCTCGTATTGGCTTAGATAGAGAGCTAAAAAAGGCGCAAGAAAATTATTGGGCAGGCAAGATTTCACAGGAAGAATTGGTTGCAGTGGGTAAAGCACTTCGCGCTCGCCATTGGCAACAGCAGGCAGATGCAGGTGTTGAATTATTACCTGTCGGTGATTTTGCTTGGTATGACCAAGTATTAGGTACAAGCCTGCTGCTAGGTAATGTGCCACCTCGTCATCGTAATGAAGATGGCTCACTCGATCTTGATACTCTATTTAGAGTCGCTCGTGGTAGAGCACCAACAGGTAAACCTGCTGCTGCATCTGAAATGACGAAATGGTTTAATACTAACTATCACTATATCGTACCGGAATTTCAGCAAGGTCAGTCATTTACCTTTGCATGGAAAGAGTTGCTAGAAGAAGTCGATGAAGCATTAGCACTGGGTCATAAAGTAAAACCTGTTTTACTCGGTCCTGTGACTTACTTGTGGCTAGGTAAAGTGAAAGGCCCTGAATTTGATAGATTAACGCTGTTAAAAGATATTTTACCTATCTATCAACAAGTCCTTACTGCATTAAAAGAGAAAGGCATTGAATGGGTGCAAATTGATGAGCCTGCATTGGTACTCGATTTACCTATTGAATGGCAAAATGCGTACCAAACAGCTTATCAAGCATTAACGGGACAAACTAAATTACTGCTGACAACCTATTTTGATGGTATTTCTCATCATCTTGATATTATTAAAAACTTACCTGTTAATGGGCTTCATGTTGACATTTCAGCTGGGCAAGATGATTTGCAACATTTACACCAAGCGTTACCTAAAGACTGGGTACTGTCATTAGGTGCCATTAATGGCCGAAATGTTTGGAAAGCAGATTTAAGCGCACGTTATCAGCAAGTGATTGCGCTAAAAGATAAGCGTCCTTTGTGGATCGGAACATCATGTTCATTACTGCATAGCCCAATTGATTTAAATGCAGAGACGAAACTTGATGATGAAGTAAAAAGCTGGTTTGCTTTTGCTGTTCAGAAATGTGAAGAAGTGGCTTTGTTAGCCAAGGCTTTGAATGCACCAGAAGGTGAGTATGATGAACAATTGGCACAGTACAGTGCGCCAATTCGTCAACGTCAGCACTCGACTCGTGTGCATAATGCAACAGTTGAGGCTCGTTTACAGGCAATTGAAGCACAAGATAGTGAAAGAAATTCACCTTATACTCAACGTGCAGAAGTACAACGAGCTCGATTTAATCTGCCATTATGGCCTACGACCACGATTGGCTCATTCCCGCAAACAACAGAAATTCGTACTGTTCGTTTAGATTTTAAGAAAGGGCGTATAGATACGGCAGCTTATCGCACAAATATTAGTGAACATATTAAGCAAGCAATATCAGAACAAGAAAACCTTGGTCTTGATGTATTAGTTCATGGCGAAGCTGAACGTAATGACATGGTGGAATATTTTGGTGAACATTTTGATGGTTATGTGTTTACGCAAAATGGCTGGGTACAAAGTTATGGTTCACGCTGTGTAAAACCACCAGTGATTATCGGTGATATTAGTCGCCCTGCACCGATTACTGTAGATTGGGCAACGTACGCGCAGTCATTAACGGAAAAGCCAGTTAAAGGCATGCTTACAGGTCCTGTGACAATTTTATGTTGGTCATTCCCTCGTGAAGACGTGACACGCGAAACAATTGCAAAACAGATTGCGTTAGCACTGCGTGATGAAGTGGATGATTTACAGAAAGCGGGTATTGGTATTATTCAAATTGATGAACCTGCATTACGTGAAGGATTACCGTTACGTCGTAATGAGTGGCAGGCTTACCTTGATTGGGCTGTCGATGCTTTTAAATTAAGTGCTGCCATTGCTGATGATGAAACACAAATCCACACTCATATGTGTTATTGCGAGTTTAATGACATCATGGATTCTATTGCAGCACTGGATGCAGATGTTATTACTATTGAGACCTCACGTTCAGATATGGAGCTGTTAGAAGCTTTTGAACACTTTGATTATCCAAATGAAATTGGACCGGGTGTTTATGATATTCACTCACCTAATGTGCCAAATGTGGAATGGATTGTTGGTTTATTAAGAAAGGCGCAATCTCGAATTCCCGCAGAGCGTTTATGGGTGAACCCAGATTGTGGATTGAAAACACGAGGCTGGCCTGAAACACGCGCAGCATTAGCGAATATGGTTGAGGCAGCTAAGTATTTGCGTCAGAGCGTGTAATAAAATAATTAATCATTTATTAGCCTGCTATTTTTGACCTGTTACTTTAGATAAGCCGCGCAGTCAAAATAGCAGGTTAAATTTATATAAAATAAAAAAGAAAGGTATTCATTAAAACTTAGAGTAAATCTTATTATTGATATTCATGAGAGTTGCTATACTGCGAAAACTCTCTAATTTTATGGATATAATTATTGTGCAAACTAGCATTAAACTTTCGGATAAAGTATTAGATGCTTTTCCAACTCGACCTTTGAAATTAGTTCCACTAAGAGGAGACGGTGGATTATTTCGCACCTTATTCTTAGTTATTTTCATGCTAGCAATGACGGTATTTAGTGCTTATCAAATTCCCAATATTCTTTATGATTATAAAATCAGTGAGAATGCTGTACCTGTTGACGCTACGGTGAAAGGCTCTTGTCGCTCGCAACTCTTTGTTCTTACTAACTGTAGTGTTGATTTGCGTTATAAAGGCAATGAAGTTTCGCGTAATTTTACCTTTTTAGATTTAGGTCCCAAAGATGTGTTAGTTGAACCCGTCGCTGATGCAAATGATCTAAGTAAAATGACCGTTGATGTGGCGATAGATAATATTTGGCTTCGTTTAATTAGCACTATTATTTTCATCGGCTTATTTGGTTTTAGTGTGATCTTTTTTATTTATCGTCAAATACTGACGAGTAAAGTAAGAAAAGCATTATTATCAGTGGGAACTCAACCTTTAAAATTAATCGCTATTCCTGCAAAAATGGTTGTGAGTAATAAGCAATTTATTGCCACTTATCATCTTAATTTAGATGGTAAAGATATCCGTATCGCTTATTCAGGAAATAAGAAAACACCTCCTATTGTAATTGAGCAAAATGGAAATACCTACGTATTAGCCGTTTATTCACCACAACAGAATATTCCTTATGCTTTAGATGTGCCTTTAGAGCGTATTCAGGCAACACCTGAAGAGAAACAACGTTTTCATGAAGCGTTGATTGAAGAAGGTTTGCTGTAATCAATTTTGATTATTAAGAACGTGATGCGTTTTCTCTTATGGGATGTAAGGGAAAACGCATTAAAACAGTCTGTTTATTTAGCCGCCAAAAATCTTCGCTTTTAAAATATCCATACCAGCACTGACTAAATCTAAATCTTGAGGTATAACGCCATCCGGCGTGACTTTATCAATTAATTTAGGTAAGTATTGTGCTGCCATTTCAGAAGCTTCTGTCGCGTTTAAATTAATTTTTGACGCAAGTTCATTAATAACAGGTGATGAAAAAACCGCTACGATTTGTTCAGCACTGATAGGTAAATTTGTATTGGTACTTATCCAAGATTGAATAAGCTCACTTAAACCCGCTGTATCAAATTGCTTTACTAAGCCTTCAATGCCGCCTTGAGATCCAATCCAGTCAAGGACAGTTTTATATTGATTGATTTTTTCGCCACCAAGTAGGCTCGCAATTTGGTTAAATAAGCTCATGTTTACTCCAGTGACGGTGTGTTTGTCACATTAGGTGTTTATTTTAAGGGCGGGTAGTGTACGCGTTATGTTCGTTATACTTCAAGCTACTCGTCATACTTCAAGCTACTCGTCATACTTCAAGTCGTAGCGTTGTTGACTTCATTCTCTCGCGCTAGTCACATACTATTGTATGCTCCTAGCGACTCGTTCTTTTGTCGCCTAGCTACATCTTGAACTATTTAGAGTATTTACTCGTCATACTTCAAGTTGTAGCGTTGTTGACTTCTAGCTACATCTTGAATTATTTAGAGTATATGTGCATCAAGGTATTTGTGTCGTCTATACTGATAAATGAAATGTTTATTTTAGTGAATGATTGAAGTAAGCGAATATGGGTGATGTATTCGCTGAAAATGTATTTCGAATGCTGTTTTTCGTGATTATGGTCACAATTTTATGAAATTGTTGCTTTGTTTGGTGCCTTGTAAGTGATGTTTGTCACTAAAAAGGTCTGGAAAACTGATACAGTAACTTTTAATTTAATGATCATTGGTTTTGTCCCATTGAGGAGTCCGATATGTCTGATGTATTTCACTTAGGTTTAACCAAAAATGACCTACAGGGTGCCACTTTAGCAATTGTTCCAGGTGATCCTAAGCGAGTTGAAAAAATTGCAAAATTAATGGATAACCCAGTTCATCTGGCTTCTTTACGTGAATACACGTCATGGCGTGGCGAAATTGATGGCAAGGCCGTCATTGTTTGCTCAACAGGTATCGGTGGTCCATCTACTTCTATCGCTGTTGAAGAATTAGCACAGTTAGGTATTCGTACTTTTTTACGTATTGGTACAACAGGTGCGATTCAAGAGCATATCAATGTAGGTGATATTCTTGTCACCACTGCTGCGGTTCGTTTAGATGGCGCAAGCTTACATTTCGCACCAATGGAATTCCCAGCTGTTTCTGATTTTGAATGTATGAACGCACTGTACAAAGCCGCTAAAGACAATGGCTCAACTGTACACGTAGGGGTTACTGCATCTTCAGATACATTCTATCCAGGACAAGAACGTTACGACACCTATACAGGTCGTGTTGTTCGCCGTTTCAAAGGCTCTATGAAAGAGTGGCAAGAAATGGGCGTAATGAACTATGAAATGGAATCTGCAACATTATTAACAATGTGTGCAAGCCAAGGTTTACGTGCAGGTATGGTTGCGGGTGTTATCGTAAACCGTACTCAACAAGAAATTCCAGATGCGGAATTACTGAAGAAAACTGAAAATAATGCACTAGGTATCGTTATCGAAGCCGCTCGCATTTTAATGAAATAAGTTTTTTTCATCAAATATGAAAGCCCTTAATACATAAGTATTAAGGGCTTTTTTTGTATGGTAATTCATCAAGTTAATGTGTTAACAGACGCTGATTTCTGTTAAGGTCTTTGAGGTCTTAACAATACAACAATGAGAAGAGGCATTATGACTGATATATTACAAACACATCCTTCGGTGTTGCCTTTAGTCGGCGGAATTAACTTTCGTGATTTAGGCGGTAAAAAATTGAGTAACGGTGGTGTTATTAAACCCGGAATGCTCTTTCGCTCAGGCTCGCTGGATAGATTAACCAATACAGACCAATCTCTTCTCATTGATAAAAATCTTTTTCAAATCATTGATTATCGCGATACTGGCGAAATCGTTGATAAACCAGACCGAGTCTGGGACGGTGCGCAATATTATCATGCACCTGCCAATCCGTTATCCAAAGAAGTCTCTGCCAATCTTGAAAAGCTGACACCTGAAATACTTGAGCAGTTTGATGCTAAAGCCTTTATGTTTCAGTTATATAAATTGTTACCTATTAATAACCCTGCCTATAAACAATTAGCTACGTTATTAAAGCAACCCGAAAAAGGGGGCGTAGTGCAACACTGTGCAGTAGGTAAAGACAGAACAGGTGTTGGCTCAGCTTTAGTATTATTCGCACTCGGTGCATCTTTAGATGTGGTAATGGAAGATTACTTGCTAACCAATGAAACATTAGCGCCTTATCGCGCTTATCTTTTAGAAGAACATGCCAAAACAATGAGTGATAGCATTGTTGATAAATTTGCCTATGTTTATTCGGTACAAGAAGAGTTTCTGCAAACGGCATTAGCTAGTATTAATCAGCATTACGGTAATGTGGATACTTGGCTAGAAAAAGATATCGGTTTAGATGCTTCTAGCCGAGATGCCTTACAAAATTATTTTCTAGAGTAATGAAGTGATTTATATTCGGTTAATCAGAATGTTTTATTTCACTTAGGTTAACCGAATTTAAGGTCTCTATTTTGACAGTACAAGACATTATTCATACCATCACCCTCTTTGTAAAAGAGCACGAGATCTGGGCTATTCCGATCGTGTTCTTTCTTGCTTTTGGTGAATCACTCGCGTTTATCTCTTTGCTTATTCCCGCCACGGTTATTTTATTGGGATTAGGTGCTTTAATTGGTGAAAGTGGTCTGTTTTTTTGGCCGATTTGGCTTGCGGCTGCATTAGGTGCTTTCTTTGGTGATTGGATATCGTACTGGGTAGGATTTCACTATAAAGACGGTGTGAAAAATTTGTGGCCAATTTCACGTTCACCACAAACATTGGTTAGAGGCCATCAGTTCTTTAATCGCTGGGGAATTTGGGGCGTGTTTATTGGTCGATTTTTTGGGCCTTTTCGTGCCATTGTCCCGTTAGTTGCGGGTATTTGTGCGATGCCACAACGTTATTTTCAAATTGCTAATTTAACCTCAGCCATGATTTGGGCTTTTGGCATTTTGGCACCCGGTGCTTTTGGTTTGCAATGGCTTGCGAAATGGATGGGATAACTGCGTCCTTTATCGCAAATCAAGTCATGATGTAAATTGTTGCTAGACAATATTACCTATGCGTTTTAACGTAGCCCGCTGGAAAGTAAAAAGGTCACTTTAGTGGATATTCAGTTGTTATATGGGATCATTGGTTTATTAGGTGGTGTACTTGTTGGAGGCGCGCTGGTTTGGTGGTCTATCCAACAACGTTTATCCGATAAAGAAGCCATGCTACGTGAAAATCACACACAGCTTGCTATCGCTCAAGAAAAAGCGGTAATTATCCCTTCTTTACAACAACATATAGAACAACTAGAGCAAGAATTACGTGCTCAGCGAGAAATTATTACCTCTCAAGAAGCTGAATTAAGAGAAGTGACAACTCGTTGGGAAGAAAGCCGAATATCCGCAGAAGAAAAACAACGATTATTAATAAATAGTGAGCAACGGCTTGCAACGCAGTTTGAGAACTTAGCTAATCGTATTTTCGAACAAAGTGGACGTAAAGCTGAAGAGTTGAATCGCCAAGGATTGACACACTTACTTTCCCCCTTTCGTGAACAGCTCGAAAGCTTTCGGCGACAAGTTCAAGATGGTTTTGGGCAAGAAGCCAGAGAGCGACATACCTTGGTTCATGAAATTCGCCAGCTTCAACAATTGAATGTAAAAATGGCACAAGAAGCCGTTAACTTAACCAATGCCTTGAAGGGGGATAATAAAGTTCAAGGTAACTGGGGCGAGACAGTATTAGCACGTATATTAGAGTCTTCAGGATTACGTGAAGGTCATGAATTTGAAACACAGGTGAGTATTCGACATGAAAATGGTAGTCGCTATCAACCTGATGTAATTGTGCATCTACCTCATGGTAGAGATGTTATTATCGACGCTAAAATGTCGCTGGTGGCATATGAAAAGTATTTTAGTAGTGATAATGATAATGAACGCAAACAAGCGCTTTATGCGCATGTGAACTCAATTAAAGCGCATATTAAAGGATTGAGTGTAAAAGATTATCATAAACTACCGGGTGTAACGTCTTTAGACTATGTTTTAATGTTTATACCTATTGAGCCAGCTTATCTTGTTGCGATTGGTCATTCTCCAGACTTGCTAGAAGAAGCATTGAAAAACAATATTATGTTAGTTGGGCCATCTACTTTACTTGTTGCTTTGCGTACAATAGCCGCATTATGGCGTTATGAATATCAAAGCCAAAATGCGCAAGAAATTGCAGACAGAGCGGCTAAAATGTATGACAAATTAAGACTTTTCGTTGATGATATGCAAGGGCTAGGAAACAGTATTCAAAAAGCGCAGTCTGGCTATCTATTAGCGATGAAAAAACTCTCTGAAGGTCGTGGAAATCTAATCAGTCAAGCGGAAGGCTTTAAATCCTTAGGGGTTGAGATAAAAAAAACGATTGATAATGATCTCATTGAAAAATCAGCATCTGATTGATTTGATAAAATAAAGAGATATCGATTTCTGAGAACGACCAGTACTGAATTTACTAAATTTTGATTAATTAGCGGGCAAATAATATGACTCAACAAACTAAGGAAACAACTGATTTTGGTTTCCAAACCGTTGACAAAGATGATAAACAAACCATGGTTGCAAGGGTTTTTCACTCTGTCGCGTCTAAGTATGATTTAATGAATGACTTGATGTCTTTCGGTGTTCACCGCATTTGGAAACGTTATACCATTGAAGCAAGTGGTGTTAGACGTAACCAACGTGTTCTTGACCTTGCTGGTGGTACTGGTGATTTAACGGCTAAATTCTCTCGTCTTGTGGGTGAAAATGGGGAAGTTGTTTTAGCTGATATCAATGACTCAATGCTGAAAATGGGACGTGAAAAGCTACGCGATCACGGTATTGTGGGTAATGTTAACTATGTACAGGCAAATGCTGAAGAGTTACCGTTCCCAGATAACCATTTTGACTGCATCACAATCTCCTTTGGCTTACGTAATGTGACAGATAAAGCAAAAGCGTTACGTTCTATGTTCCGTGTATTAAAGCCAGGTGGACGTCTGCTGGTGCTAGAATTCTCTAAACCTGTTCTTGATCCTTTAAGCAAGATTTATGATGCTTACTCTTTCCATATCCTACCAAAAATTGGTCAAGTGATTGTTAATGATGCTGAAAGCTACCGTTATTTAACGGAGTCAATTCGTATGCATCCAGACCAAGAAACACTAAAAGGTATGATGGAAGAAGCTGGATTTGATCAAGTTACCTATACCAATATGACCGGAGGTATAGTTGCATTACACAAAGGATTTAAATTCTGAGATGGAAAAAGCCACTTTTTCTCATGATATTGCTTCTCAAGTACTGTATCCGCTGCTAACAGCATCAATGGAGACAGCACTTAATCACGTTTTATATCAGGAAAATGTGCTTAAACCTGCCCGCAATCGCCTTGCGGGCAAAGTGTTGGCGCTTTCTATCAATGAGTTTCCTCGTTCCATCTACTTAGTCTTTAGTGAACAACAAGTTGATGTATTAAGTCAGTGGGATGATGAAACTGATTGTTTGATAAAAACAAAATTATTAACTCTAATTAAGCTTCGTGACCGTCAAAAAATGTCAGAACTAATCAACCGTGGCGATATCACTATCGATGGTGATATGCAGGTTGTTCAAAATTGGTCTGCATTATTAGATATGGCGCAGTGGGAGCCCGCGCAATATTTAGCACCTTATATCGGTGATATTGCAGCACAAAGCCTGACTGTTGTTGCAGGAAAGGGTGTTCAGTTATTTTCTTCACTCTTAAGTCACCAAAAAGATTATTTACGTGACGCATTAATTGAAGAGTGGAAAACCGCACCTAGTGCATTAGAAACAGTCCATTTTTATGATGAAATAGAAGAACTTGCACAGCAAACTGCCGAGCTGGAAAAACGGTTAGGCACATTGGAGAAAAAATAATGCTCCTTAGTGAGTTAAAGCGCCTCTATCATATTATTCAGGTATTTTTATCTTATGGGCTTGATGAGTTAATTCCTAAACACCGAATTACTTTACCTGCAAGATTAGGATGCCGAGCACTATTTTGGATTAAAAATAAACATCCAGAAAAACCATTAGGTGAACGCTTACGACTCGCATTGCAAACATTAGGCCCTGTTTGGATTAAATTAGGCCAAATGTTATCAACTCGACGTGATCTTTTCCCTCCTCAAATCGCTGACCAGCTTGCTTTATTACAAGACAAAGTCGCTCCTTTTGATGGTAAGAAAGCACGACAATATATCGAAAACTCATTTGGTGGCCCTATTGACCAATGGTTTGATGATTTTGATGAAACCCCACTAGCTTCCGCTTCTATTGCACAGGTTCACACTGCAAAATTAAAAGAAAACGGCAAAGAAGTGGTACTAAAGGTTATTCGTCCTGATATTCAGCCTGTTATCAAAGCGGATATCCGTTTGATGTATCGCTTGGCAAATTTATTACCGTTTTTACCTGATGGTCGTCGTTTACGACCAAAAGAGGTGATCCGCGAATACGAAAAAACATTACTCGATGAGCTAAATTTACTGCGTGAAGCGGCTAATGCTATTCAGTTACGTCGTAATTTTGAAAATAGCTCTATGTTGTATATTCCTGAAGTGTATTCAGATTATTGTCATGAAAACGTGATGGTAATGGAGCGTATTTATGGTATTCCCGTTTCTGATATTGAAGCGTTGAATGCACAAAAGACGAATATGAAGCTTCTTGCAGAGCGTGGCGTAAAAGTCTTTTTCACTCAGGTGTTTAGAGACAGTTTTTTCCATGCTGATATGCATCCTGGTAATGTGTTTATTAGCTATGATCACCCTGAAAACCCATATTATATCGGTATTGATTGCGGGATCGTTGGGTCATTAAATAAAGAAGATAAACGCTATTTAGCTGAAAACTTCTTAGCCTTCTTTAACCGTGATTACCGAAAAGTTGCAGAATTACATGTTGATTCAGGCTGGGTGCCAGCGGATACCAATGTAGAAGATTTTGAATTTGCGATCCGTACTGTGTGTGAACCGATTTTTGAAAAGCCACTTTCCGAGATCTCATTTGGACATGTGTTACTTAATCTTTTCAATACAGCACGCCGCTTCAATATGGAAGTACAACCGCAGTTAGTTTTACTTCAAAAAACATTGCTTTATGTTGAAGGGCTTGGTCGCCAGCTATATCCACAATTGGATTTATGGAAAACGGCAAAACCTTTCTTAGAAGATTGGTTACATAGTCAGATTGGTATCACGGCACTAGTGAATGGTATAAAAAGCAAAGCGCCTTACTGGATTGAAAAAATGCCAGAGATACCAGAGTTGGTTTATGATAGTCTGAAGCAACATAAAAATATGAAGTTAACGCTAGACAAATTGACGGAACAAATAAGTTCGCAAAGAGTCAAACAGAGACAGTCTCTATTTTTATTGGGTATAGGTACAACACTGTTTTTATGCGGTAGCCTGTTTTTTGTTTCTGGTTTTAAAACATTATTCAGTGTTTTTATCAGTTTAGGCCTTCTTGCATGGATTTTGGGTTGGTTTAGATCTGGTAATGCACAATAAAAACACATCAAAGTTTGTCTTTGAGCAAGTTAAAAGATGAATTCGAGATTCCCGAAAATTGAATTCGTTGTATATAATGGGCACTGTTATTAAGTATAACCCCGAAAATAGTTGAGGAACATAAAATGGGCGGTATTAGCATTTGGCAATTACTCATCATCGCTGTCATCGTTGTCTTATTATTTGGTACAAATAAACTGCGCACATTGGGCTCAGATTTAGGTGCATCAGTAAAAGGCTTTAAAAAAGCGATTGGTGACGAAGCTGCAGATAAAGACACCAACAACGCTGAAAAAACAAATAACGACGCAGATTTTGATACTAAAAATTTAGCGCAGAAGACTTCAACAGAAGAGAAGTCTACAACTGAGAGCAAAAACAAAGAGCAGGTGTAAACCGTGTTTGACATTGGTTTTAGTCAGCTGCTATTGGTCATGGTGATTGGTCTTGTTTTTCTGGGGCCAGAACGTTTGCCCGTAGCAGTAAAAACAATTGCTGGCTGGGTAAGGGCGTTACGCTCTTTGGCTGCGAATGTGCAAAATGAACTGACTCAAGAACTAAAACTTCAAGAACTCCAAGAGAGCTTGAAAAAAGTTGAAGAGAAAGCAAATTTGCAAACGCTATCGCCAGAGCTGAAAGCGTCTATGGATGAGTTAAAAGAGGCTGCACAGTCTTTAAAACAAACTTATCAAGCACCTACAACGCCAGACTCCACTAAAGAGCAGTCTGTAAAAACCGACTCTACGGAACCTTCACCTTCTGATTTAGCCGCACTTGCTGAAGCTGATGAAGTTAATGATGATGCTAATCGCCATAAACCTGTGGCAGAAAGTGTTACAAAAACAGAAGTTCCTGTTACTCAACCAGTAACAATAGAGAAAAAAACAACTGATCAGGTCAATGGTGAGCATTAAAACATGGCAGTAAATGATACCCAACCGCTGATCAGCCATTTAATAGAACTACGCAAGCGTTTGATGTATAGCTTAGTGTCAGTTCTGGTGGTTTTTTTAGCGCTGGTTTATTTTTCTAACGATATCTATCAATTAGTCTCGGCTCCATTACTCGAAAAGTTGCCAAAAGGGTCAAATATGAGTGCGACGGATGTTGCCTCTACATTTTTGACACCGATTAAATTGACAATCATGGTATCCGTTTTTGCTTCTGTGCCTGTTATTCTTTATCAGGTATGGGCTTTTATCGCACCAGCATTGTATAAACACGAACGCCGCTTAATGCTGCCATTACTTGTTTCAAGTACAGTATTATTCTATCTCGGTATGGCGTTTGCTTATTTTGTTGTGTTCCCTCTCGCGTTTGGCTTCTTTGTTAATACAACCCCTGAAGGGGTTAACTTTATTCCAGATATCAGTAAATATCTAAGTTTTGTAATGACGCTATTTATGGCGTTTGGTGCAGCTTTTGAAGTACCTATTGCGATTATTTTACTGTGCTGGAGTGGTGTAACAACACCTGATGCCTTAAAGAAAAAACGTCCTTATATTCTTGTGGGTGCCTTTGTCGTTGGTATGGTATTAACCCCACCAGATGTTTTCTCTCAAACCTTACTAGCAATACCTATGTACTTACTGTTTGAAATCGGTGTCATGGTATCGCGCTTTTATGTAGGCAAGGGAAGAAGAGCATCTGAAGAAGAACCTGAGGAAGCAGCGGCGGAAGCTGAAGCAGAACAGCAAAAATAATTTTAGAAACGATTTTCTAAAATAATATGATGTTAGCCCAGCAATTGCTGGGTTAACTTTTTCTAGAGTGACTCTTTTTTAAACTCTTTATTTCCTACTGATTTTTTCACTTCACTATTTAATATATTCAAAAGCAAAATTGAACGGGTCTCTCCATCAGGCTCTTGATATATAGCTTTGATCCCTTGAAAAATACCCTCTGTAATTAACACACTGTCGCCACTATGAGGCACATTTTCTTCACTATAAGTTAGCGAAGAAAGCTGCGGTATTTGCAGTGTGTCAATTACATCTTGAGGAACGGTGACAGGATATTGCCCAAAGCGAACAAACGAATTTACGCCACGGGTTGAGTTAATGGTCGTGGTATGGATCACTTCAGGATCAAACTCAATGAAAAGGTAATTAGGGAAAAGCGGTTCTGTTACGGTAGTGCGCTTTCCTCTTAATACTTTTTCTATGGTTACCATAGGTGTAAAACAGCCCACTTGCTGACGTTCTAAGTGTTCGATAGCACGAGGAATTTGCCCTCGTTTACAATACAGCAAGTGCCAATTTTTCATAATAGAGACAATAGGTTAGTTAAATTTAATTTAAGCGATGATAGCAAATTTATAATTAAGGTAACAGTATCTATCAGGGATTAAATAAAAAATAGAGTAACGTGGTTTTATACTGAAAAAAGAACAAAAAAGCCGTGTTTATACGCAATAAAAAGGCTTGTTTTTATGACTTTCAGTTGGATCTCGGATAGAGGTAACAAGTTGACAAAAAAGTGATGGTAAAAACAAGAAAAAGCTTTCAAGATAATTATCTTAGAATTTTGTTCATAATTATAAAGAGGTTCTGTAATGGAAGTTTTTTTATTAAGTAACGGAAAAATTGCCGGGGACCCACGTTGGTTAAGTTATGCAAAAGATAATATCGATAGCATGATTAAAAAACGCGGTATTCGTTCTGCTGTATTAATTGCTTATGCCGTTATTCGTTCCGATCATGATCAACGTGCTCGTGATTTATCAGAAGTGTTAGGTATTGAAGTTACTTGTATTGAACATTTTGATTCAGAAGTTGATGCAATCAATAATGCAGAATGTATTTTAGTCAGTGGTGGTAATACTTGGTTATTAAACCAAATGCTGCATGAAAAAGGATTGGTTGTTCCTATTCAACGTGCAGTACGTGAGCGCAATATTCCTTATATTGGTTGGAGTGCAGGTTGTAACGTTGCAACACCAACAATTCGTACTACTAATGATATGCCAGTACGCTCTTCTGTTATTATGCCTTCATTAGGTTTATTCCCTGTTCAAATTAACCCACATTACATTGATGCTTCTATCAGTGGTCATATGGGTGAAACTCGCGATGAGCGTATTGCAGAATTTTGTGCAATTAACCCTGAAGAGATTGTTGTGGCTATCCGTGAAGGTAGTTACTTATATATTCAAGGCGAAGAATTACATTATTACAGCGCTAAAAATGAAGGTTTTAAAATCTTCCAACATGGAAAAACATTCCCTGAACAGTTTGATACTAAATTACTTTCAGAGTGGGTTCCATTCCGCTGTTTATAAGCATAGTGAACGCTACTAAATAAAAAGCATTGCATTTTAGTGAGTTATGCGTTTAGCTTATAGCGTCTCAAAGAGGGCATTGGCCCTCTTTTCTTTCACTCACTGGCTCGTAAGATTATGATGAAATACCGCGATTTAAGAGATTTTCTTTCATTATTAGAAGAAAAAGGTGAATTAAAACGTATCACCTATGAAATAGATCCCTACCTTGAAATGACCGAAATAGCGGACAGAACTTTACGTGCCGGTGGGCCAGCGCTGTTGTTTGAAAACCCTAAAGGGTTTGATATGCCAGTGCTTTGTAACTTATTTGGTACACCAGAGCGTGTAGCAATGGGAATGGGGCAAGATGATGTTAAAGCCCTACACGAAGTTGGAAAGTTATTAGCATTTCTAAAAGAGCCTGATCCTCCGAAAGGTTTTCGTGATCTCTTTGATAAGTTACCTAAATTTAAGCAAGTTTTAAATATGCCAACAAAACGCTTGAGTAAAGCCCCTTGTCAGGAAGTGGTTTTAACCGGTGACGATGTTGATTTAACGAAGATCCCTGTTATGCATTGTTGGCCTGAAGATGCGGCACCTTTGATTACTTGGGGATTAACGGTGACTCGTGGTCCATTGAAAGAGCGTCAAAACCTAGGTATTTATCGCCAGCAAGTGCTGGGTAAAAATAAAGTGATTATGCGCTGGCTATCGCATCGTGGTGGTGCTTTAGATTTTCAAGAGTGGTGTCAAAAACATCCCGGCGAACGGTTTCCAGTTTCCGTAGCATTAGGGGCAGATCCAGCTACTATTTTAGGTGCAGTAACACCTGTACCTGATACCTTATCTGAATATGCATTCGCGGGTTTACTGCGTGGTAATAAATCAGAAGTTGTAAAATGTCTTTCAAATGATCTTGAAGTACCTGCAAGTGCTGAAATTATTCTTGAAGGTTACATTGAACCCGGAGAATTAGCCCCAGAAGGACCATATGGTGACCATACAGGATATTATAATGAGATTGACTCTTTCCCTGTGTTTACTATTACGCATTTAACGCGCCGTAAAGATGCAATTTATCATTCAACATATACGGGACGTCCGCCTGATGAACCCGCAGTATTAGGTGTTGCGTTAAATGAAGTACTTGTTCCAATTTTACAAAAACAGTTTCCTGAAATTGTAGATTTTTATTTACCTCCTGAAGGATGTTCTTACCGTTTAGCGGTTGTGACAATGAAGAAGCAGTATGCAGGTCATGCTAAACGCGTAATGATGGGAGTTTGGTCTTACTTACGGCAATTTATGTACACCAAATTTGTGATTGTTTGCGATGATGATGTCAATGCAAGAGATTGGAAAGATGTGATTTGGGCAATCACGACCAGAATGGACCCTGCGAGAGATACCATTATGATGGAAAATACGCCTATTGATTATCTCGACTTCGCTTCACCTGTTTCTGGATTAGGATCAAAAATGGGTCTTGATGCAACTAACAAATGGCCGGGTGAAACAGATAGAGAGTGGGGTAGACCTATTGTGATGTCTGATGAAGTTAAGCAACGAGTCGATACTATTTGGGAACAGCTCGATATTCTTAAATAATAACAGAGGAACAACATGGCAATACTGAATTGTAAAGTCTCACTTGTTGAGCCGATGACAGATACGGTTTATCGGGTAAGGCTTTTACCCGATGGCGAATTTGATTTTCAGGCTGGGCAATATCTTTTAGCGGTTATGGATGAACGTGATAAACGTCCTTTTTCTATTGCATCTATACCTGAAAACAAAGACTTTATTGAACTTCATATTGGTGCGTCTGAACTCAATCTTTATGCGATGGCAGTGCTTGATGTGATATTAGAAAAACAGCAGCTTACCATTGATATCCCTCATGGGAATGCGTGGTTTAAAAAAGGGAGTCAACGCCCTCTATTATTAATTGCTGGCGGTACAGGATTCTCTTATACCCACTCAATTTTATTGGCTGCATTAGCTGAAAATCCACAGCGACCTATTACGATTTATTGGGGCGGAAGAGAAAGCGTTCATCTTTATGATCTCAATGAATTACAAGAATTATCAGAATTACATCCGTCTTTGTCTGTGGTTCCAGTGGTTGAGCAACCAGATGAAGCATGGCGAGGCAGAAAAGGTACGGTATTAACGGCAATAAGCGAAGATTTTGGTGATTTATCAGAATATGATATTTACATCGCAGGACGTTTTGAAATGGCAAAAATAGCCAGAGATCGTTTTTGTAATGAGCGTAATGCAGATAAAACACGCCTATTTAGCGATGCTTTTGAATTTATCTGATAAAACGAGAGTACCCCGCTATTTGTGATTATTTTCGTTTTTAAAACCATAAAAAAACCCGCCCCTGACGGCGGGAAAATGGTTTCTAACCATGCAATCGAAAAGAATACTTTCTCAACGATAAGAATGTGGATATACAGAATACAGCGTTAAACACGTTCTATAATCGTTGCAATACCTTGCCCTAATCCAATACACATTGTGGCTAAGCCAAATTGTGCATCTTTACGCTCCATAATATTTAATAATGAAGTGGTTATCCGAGAGCCTGAACAACCTAAAGGATGTCCTAAGGCTATCGCTCCGCCATTTAAATTAATTTTGTCATCGATACTATCGAGCAAATTCATTTTCTTCATGCAAGCTAATGACTGTGCAGCAAAAGCTTCATTTAGCTCAAAAATATCAATATCGCTCAATGTTAACCCTGCTTTTTTCAACGCAATTTCTGTCGCAGGAACAGGGCCATAACCCATAATTGCGGGATCACATCCTGTCACAGACATTGCACGAATAACGGCGCGAGGTTTTAAGTTGTGCTCTTTGGCGTAACGTTCACTAGTGATAAACATCGCGGATGCACCATCGGAAACCGCAGATGAATTACCTGCTGTTACCGAGCCTGTGGCGGGATCAAATACAGGTTTAAGTTGCGCTAATTCCTCAAGACTTGGGTTATAACGAATAACTTCATCATTTTTTACATTGATAAAATTACCCGTTGCATCATGACCATTGATAGCCACTATCTCATTATCAAAATAACCTTGCTGTGTGGCTATCGCCGCTAAATGATGCGAGCGATAAGCAAATTTATCTTGCTCTTCGCGTGAAATTTGGAATGATTTTGCTAGCATTTCTGCTGTTAATCCCATTGAAAATGAGGCCTTAGCAACAGAAAGATTAAGTGATGGATTAAAATCCGCATTATAAGTCATTGGCACATGACCCATATGCTCAACACCACCGATTAATGCTACTTGGCTATCACCCAACATAATTTGGCGTGCACCATCATGTAATGCTTGCATTGATGAGCCACATAACCGGTTAACTGTAACTGCAGGAACCTTGTGTGGAAGTTCAGCCAATAACGCCGCATTACGAGCAATATTAAAACCTTGCTCTAAAGTTTGTTGTACGCAACCCCAAATTACATCTCCGATATCATTAGGATTAATATTAGGATTACGTTTTAGTAGTGCTTGCATCAGGTGAGCAGAGAGATTTTCCGCTCTGACATGGCGAAATGCACCACCTTTTGAGCGTCCCATTGGAGTACGAATACCATCAATTATGACAACCTTTTCCATTTCATATCTCCTTAAGCGAGTTCTCTGATGTTAACATCTACTTTTGCGGGTTTTGGATAATAGGTTTCATTGCGCTGTGCTTTTTGTTTTAAGCTTTCAGGGATTTGATAAAGAGGCCCTAATGATGCGTATTGCTGTGCATCTGCAACAAATTGCGCTAATCCGATAGTATCAAGATAACGGAATACACCACCGCGGAAAGGAGGGAAGCCTAAACCATAAACTAACGCAATATCAGCTTCTGCTGGTGAAGCAATAATACCTTCATCTAAGCAACGGATAACTTCATTGATCATGGGGATCATCATACGAGCGATAATTGCATCTTGGCTAAACTCTTGCGTTTTGCCTGCATTTTGTTGAATAAGTGTTTGAATTTGACCATCAACAGATTTCTGTTTTTTACCTCGTTTATCAACAGAGTAATTATAGAAACCATGATTATTTTTCTGGCCATATCGCTGTTGCTCATATAAAAGAGCAATCGCATCTCGCTCAATTGTCCCCATTCTGTCAGGGAAACCTTGAGCCATTACTGCTTGAGCGTGATTTGCTGTATCAATACCAACAACATCAAGTAGGTATGCAGGTCCCATAGGCCAACCAAATACCTTTTCCATCACTTTATCAACGGCAATAAAATCAGCACCATCTCTTAGTAATAGAGAGAATCCTGCAAAATAAGGAAATAGGACTCGGTTTACAAAGAAGCCAGGGCAATCATTAACAATAATCGGTGTTTTTCCCATTTTACTGGCGTAGCTGACTATACGGTTAATGGTTTCTTCACTGGTTTTTTCGCCTTTAATGATTTCGACCAGCGGCATTCGATGAACTGGGTTAAAGAAGTGCATCCCACAGAAATTCTCAGGGCGTTTTAAGGATTTTGCGAGTAATGAAATAGGAATAGTTGAAGTATTGGAAGCAAGGATCGCGTTATCAGCTAATAGTGCTTCTGTTTCTGCAAGCACAGTTGCCTTTACTTTTGGATTTTCAACAACTGCTTCGACAACAACATCCGCATCGCTGACAGAGGTATAATTTAGTGTTGGTTGAATAGAGGCGAGAGTTTTCGCCATATCTACGGCACTCATTCGACCTTTTTCTTGTCGTTTTTGCAATAGGCTTAAGGCTTCATTCATACCCAGCTCAAGGGATTTTTGGTTAATATCCTTCATTACAACAGGAATGCCTTTTAGGGCAGATTGATAGGATATTCCACCTCCCATGATCCCCGCACCTAATACGGCAGCCTGTTTAGGTAATTCGGCATGACGTTTTTTCGTGATATTTTTCACGTACTGATCATTAAGGAAAATACCGACTAAGGCTTTTGCAACATCAGTGCGTGTGAGCTTAACAAAGTTTTCAGTTTCGAGAGCTAGTGCTTCGTCTCTATTTAGAAAAGCTGCTTTTTCAATAGTTTTTACTGCGGTGATGGGCGCTGGATAATGAGGACCAGCTACTTTCATCACCATACCTTTAGCGACACTAAAAGACATTTTATGTTCAAGCTCTGTCAGTCTTAATGGTGCTGTTTTTGGATGACGTGCCGCTTTCCAATCAATTTTGTCTTCAATTGCTTGTTCGATTAACGAAATAGCACTCTCTTTTAAATTTTCTAGAGGAACAATTGCTTGGATTAATCCATTTTGAAGGGCTGTTTGAGCATCAACATCTTTACCCGCAGTAATAATTTCTAATGCGTTATCGACGCCAATTAAACGAGGAAGACGTACAGAACCACCAAAGCCAGGCATGATCCCAAGTTTCGTTTCTGGTAAACCGATACGCAAATCAGGAGAAGCAATACGAAAATCAGTAGCAAGTACGCACTCGCAGCCACCGCCAAGTGCATAGCCATTAATCGCGGAAACGGTAGGAACTGGTAAGTCTTCAAGTCGACTAAAAATCTGATTAGAGAAATGTAGCCACTGAGATAATTCTTCTTCAGGGGCATCAAAAAGGGATAAAAACTCAGTAATATCAGCACCGACAATAAACGCCGGTTTTTCTGAACGCAAGATAACGCCTTTTAGGTCCGGTGTTGCTTCTAATACCGTTAAAGCCTCACTTAGCATGGCAACCGTTTTGGTATCTAATTTATTAATAGAACCTTTGGCGTTGAAAATGAGTTCAACAATACCTTGTTTCACCCAATCGGCTTGAATATTTTCGCTTTGATAGAGCATTTGTATTCTCCCTAAATATATAGACTGGTATGACCAGATATTAAGAGTGTGAATACTATGTTAAATAAATGCAAATATTTGATTAAAAAACTGCAAGGGTGATCACAGTGAAATTATTCAACTTATTGAATTCTATGTTGTTGCTCAGTTTGCTAAAAAGAGGAGCGATAAATCGGCAATAATCTATTTTTGTTATGGGGTTAGCCACTAAAAGAGTTGGCGTGTTAAGCTGAATCATTAACAATGAATAAGATAAGGTAATTAATAATGGAAAAATTGCTCTCTCTGTACCAAGAACATATCAAAACTCTACAAAATCGTACTCGTGATGCTTTATCCAGACACCATCTTGATTCTGTATTAATTCATTCTGGTGAACCTATTCGAGTTTTCCTTGATGACAGTGATTATCCTTTTAAAGTGAATGCTCATTTTAAAGCATGGGTGCCTGTGACAGATGTACCACATTGCTGGCTATTAGCGGATGGTGTTAATAAACCTAAATTATGGTTCTATTCCCCAGTTGACTATTGGCACAGTGTTGAAGCTTTACCAAGTAGCTATTGGACGCATGAAATTGAGTTAATTCATCTTAAAAATGTTGATGATATTCAAAAAGAGCTAGCACCTTATATTAATAAAAATACTGCTTATATTGGCCCAAATACACAGCGAGCAGAATCACTAGGTGTGAGTATTGATAATATCAACAATCAATCTCTTCTTAATTATTATCATTACTATCGTGCTTACAAAACAGGTTATGAATTAGCCTGTATGCGTGAAGCACAAAAAATGGCTGTTAACGGACACATTGCTGCTCGCGAAGCATTCCAAGCTGGATTAAGTGAGTTTGATATTAATATGGCATATTTAATGGCAACAGGTCATCGTGATACCGATGTACCTTATGGCAATATTGTCGCCTTAAATGAACACGCCGCTGTTTTGCATTACACAAAGCTAGATCATGAATCCCCAGATGAATATCGTAGTTTCCTTATTGATGCGGGTGCAGAGTATAATGGTTACGCAGCCGATATCACTCGTACTTATAGCGCAAAAGAAAACCATGAATTTACTTCGTTAGTTAAAGATATGAATGATGCGCAACAAGCGCTGATTGCAACGATGAAAGCAGGTGTGCGTTATACTGAATACCATGTTCAAATGCATCAACGTATTGCTGGATTACTTAATAAGTACGGCATTGTTAAAGGTGTTAGTGAAGAAGAGATGGTGAGTGCTGGATTAACTACACCATTTTTACCTCATGGTTTAGGGCACGCTTTAGGTCTGCAAGTTCATGATGCGGCTGGTTTTATGCAAGATGATAAAGGTACCCATTTAGCGGCTCCTGCAATGTATCCATTCTTACGTTGCACTCGTATTGTTGAACCGGGCATGGTATTAACAATTGAACCTGGATTTTACTTTATCGACTCTCTGCTAGAGCCTTGGAAAGAAGGGAAATACAGTACTCATTTCAATTGGAAGCTGATTGAACATTTCAAACCATTTGGTGGTATTCGTATTGAAGATAATATTATTATCCACGATAACAAAATTGAAAATATGACCAGAGACTTACACTTAGCCTGATGAAAGCATATTTGATCCCCGCTGAAACCGTAGAATTCAGTGAAGAAATAAAGAAGAGTCGTTTTATTACATTTATTGCTCACACTGAAGGTATTGATGCAGCAAAAGCTTATATTCAGTCTATCAAAGAGCAATTTCCTGATGCCCGACACCACTGTTGGGCTTTTGTTGCAGGAAGACCCGATGACTCACAACAGTTAGGTTTTTCTGATGATGGTGAGCCAACAGGTACTGCGGGAAAACCTATTCTTGCACCTCTTTTAGGGAGTGGAATGGGAGAAGTTACCGCGGTGGTTGTTCGGTATTTCGGTGGGATCAAATTAGGAACCGGTGGATTAGTTAGGGCTTATGGTAGTGGCGTTCAACAAGCATTAAAGCTTTTGCCAACAAAAACAAAAGTGCCACAATTGCGTTTTAGTGTAGCGTGTGAATATTCACTTGTTTCATTACTTGAACAAGTCGTTGAACAATATCATGGGCAAGTACTTTCAAGTGAATATACTGATAAAGTGACTTTTATACTTTCATTGCCAGCCGTAGATAGCGGTGAAGTCGAAGTTAAACTTCGTGATATAAGTCGTGGCAGTATGCAATTAATCCCGTTAGATAAAAATGAATAATCTTTGCTACCAAGGAAATCGCTAAATGCATTTTCGTTCAATAACCCGTATTGTCGGACTGCTTGTCATCTTATTTTCTGTCACGATGATCATTCCCGGTATTGTCGCATTAATATATCGAGATGGAGTAGGGCGTGCATTTAGCCAAACATTTATTGTTGCATTGATCATTGGGTTAATGCTGTGGATACCCAATCGACATAAAAAAAGTGAGCTTAAGCCTAAAGAAGGCTTTCTTATTGTTGTCTTATTTTGGACGGTACTGGGTAGTGTAGGGGCATTGCCGTTTATTTTTTCTGAACAACCTCACCTTTCTATTACTGATGCCTTTTTTGAATCTTTCTCTGGACTGACTACGACTGGAGCCACAACGCTTGTGGGGCTAGATTCATTACCTAAAGCTATTTTGTTTTATCGTCAAATGCTCCAATGGTTAGGCGGGATGGGGATCATTGTATTAGCTGTCGCGATTCTTCCACTTTTAGGGGTTGGGGGAATGCAGTTATATCGTGCAGAAATGCCGGGGCCATTGAAAGATAATAAAATGCGTCCCCGAATTGCAGAAACAGCGAAAGCACTTTGGCTTATCTATGTCTTATTAACCATCATTTGTGCCCTAGCATTATGGATTGCAGGCATGGATGTGTTTGATGCTATTTCTCATAGCTTTTCAACGATTGCAATTGGTGGGTTTTCTACTCACGATGCCAGTATCGGTTATTTTAACAGCCCAACCATTAACATCATTATTGGTGTATTCCTTTTGATCTCTGGTTGTAACTTTGGTTTGCACTTTGCTGTATTAACGGGAAGAAGCTTAAATATCTATTGGCGTGATCCTGAATTTCGTATGTTTATCTCAATTCAATTGGGATTAGTCATTATCTGTAGCGGTATTCTGTGGCTTTATTCTGTATATGACACAGGATGGATAACTATAAATCAGGCTTTTTTCCAAGTTGTCTCTATGGCGACAACGGCAGGTTTTGCCACGGATAGCTTTGCGCAATGGCCTGCATTTTTACCTCTTCTATTATTATGCTCGGCATTTATTGGTGGCTGTGCGGGTTCAACAGGTGGGGGATTAAAAGTCATTCGTATTTTGCTTTTATTCCTACAAGGGAATCGTGAATTAAAACGTCTTGTTCACCCCAATGCTGTTTATACCATCAAACTTGGTCATCGAGCATTACCTGAACGCATTATTGAAGCAGTGTGGGGATTCTTCTCTGCTTATGCGTTGGTATTTATTATTAGCTTAATGTTGTTGATAGCGACAGGCGTTGATGAATTTTCTGCATTTTCTGCTATTGCAACCACATTAAATAATCTTGGCCCTGGATTAGGTATTGTTGCTGACAACTTTACGACAATGAATCCAGCTGCAAAATGGATACTTGTCGTGACAATGCTATTTGGACGACTCGAAGTTTTCACACTCTTGGTTTTATTTACCCCAACGTTTTGGCGTGATTAACCTAATACAAGGAGTAATGTATGAGCGCACTATTGCTGTATTGTAGTACTGATGGTCAAACTAAAAAGATAATGACGCAAATTGCGAATGAATTAAGACAACATGGTCATGATTGTGATGTGAGAGATTTAACCTCTGTTCAGCAGAGTTTAAATTTGTCTTCTTATAGTAAAGTCTTAGTCGGTGCTTCTATCCGCTATGGTTATTTTAATAAAGCTCTCGATAAATTTATTACTCGCCATCTTACACAGTTAAATAATATGCCGTCCGCATTCTTTGGCGTTAATCTTACGGCAAGAAAAGCTGAGAAGAATACACCAGAGACTAATTCCTATATACGCAAGTTCCTAGAGAAGACACCTTGGAAGCCAACTTTAACTGGTGTATTTGCTGGTGCTCTTTATTATCCTCGTTATAAATGGATTGATAGAGTCATGATCCAGTTAATTATGAAGATGACTAAAGGCGAAACTGATCCAACAAAAGAAATTGAATATACGGATTGGAATAAAGTAAGCGAATTTGCGACGTATTTTGCCAAAATTGAGTGATATTTAATCTTTGTTGTGGGGTTTTTATACGTCTTGTTGGAGTTTTGAACGAACAGAAAATTATTTTAAAAAAACACTTGCGCTAATCCGGGAACTCCCTATAATGCGCATCCACTGACCGACGATGAGCTGACAACAGCCACGAAGGACAGCGAAGAGAAAAGAAAAAAGTTTGAAAAAACTCTTGACTCTTCAGAGGAATAACGTAATATACGCCTCCTCGCAACAACGCAGAAGACCGGAAACGGCAGCGACAGTTGCACTGCTCTTTAACAAATTATCAGACAATCTGTGTGGGCACTCGCAGAGACGATATCTTCTAAAAT
>NZ_JBFQGE010000009.1:0-208393 GCF_040932335.1 Proteus sp. STS61-E
ATTCCTCTGAAGAGTCAAGAGTTTTTTCAAACTTTTTTCTTTTCTCTTCGCTGTCCTTCGTGGCTGTTGTCAGCTCATCGTCGGTCAGTGGATGCGCATTATAGGGAGTTCTCGGATTAGCGCAAGTGTTTATTTCAACTTTTTTTCTGTTCGCTTTTTTTTTCAACAAAATAAAGAAAAACGCTCTAATTTTATGCTGATAGCGTAAAATCCGAACAGCTTTCTCTAGCTGACTCACGTAAGATAGAAGATAAATTATGGTATAGGTAACCTTTATTATGCAATTTAGCGAACAACGTTCAGCTTCTCAAAAGAATCTTTCTTATATAGTTGCTGAAAAATTAGGTAAACAAATTCTTTCTGGTCACTATGAACCTGAATCTTTGTTACCAGGAGAAATAGAATTAGCAGAATTACTCTCCGTCAGCAGGACTGTTATTAGAGAAGCAATAAAAATGCTTGCAGCTAAAGGAATGCTTTTACCTCGTCCAAGAATAGGTACTCGTGTCACTCCAATGCAAAATTGGAATCTATTAGATAATGATCTTCTTAATTGGTGGATAGACAGTGGTGAATTTAATAAAGTCAGCCATTATTTCCATCATGTCCGTTTAGCAATAGAACCCCAAGCCTGTTATTTAGCCGCATTTAATGCAACCGAAAGCCAAAAACAGTCTCTTGCTTTATTTGGTAGAGAAATGCAGTTGCTTGATGAGAATTTTGATAGACAACATTGGCTAGATATCGATACTCAATTTCACTATCTCATTTATCAAGCAAGTGGCAATCCGTTCTTTGCCTCTTTTGGCTCATTATTTCTTTCTGCTTATAAAAAGTATTTCGATCTTATTGTGGGTAATGAAACTGTTCAACCGGAAACACATAATCAAATTGTTCAGGCAATTATTGATAAAGATGGAAATAAGGCGCGTGATCTCTGTTTAATCTTATTAACGAGTGATTGAATAGTTTTAATACAAATTTTATAGGTTTTCTGTTTATAATGAAGCGATAATCAAAATATAGAACAAAGACGGTATATGCTTCATGTTGAAATCCGCCAAAAATATGTCTGGGTTGCCTTGGATTGCTGCAATGGCTTTTTTTATGCAGGCTCTCGATGCAACCATTCTTAATACGGCATTACCAGACATAGCAAAAAGCCTTAATCATTCTCCTCTCGCTATGCAATCAGCTGTTATCAGCTATACATTAACTGTTGCATTATTAATCCCCGTCAGTGGATGGTTAGCCGATAGATTCGGAACGCGTAAAATTTTTATTATTGCGGTTTCTTTATTTTCTGGTGGCTCTTTATTATGCGCACTTTCTCCTAACCTCACTTTTCTTGTTATTTCACGAATTATACAAGGTATAGGTGGTGCAATGATGATGCCGGTTGCACGCCTTGCTTTATTAAGAGCTTATCCACGCAGCGAATTACTGCCCATTCTCAACTTTGTCACAATGCCAGGATTAGTAGGTCCCATAGCAGGACCTCTTTTAGGAGGAGTATTGGTGACTTATGCCTCTTGGCATTGGATATTCATTATAAATATTCCTATTGGACTATTAGGTATTTTCTATGCCATCAAGCATATGCCTAATTTCACCATGCCAAAACGCAAGTTTGATTTACTTGGCTTTATTTTCTTTGGTTTTGGCTTAGTCATGCTTTCTGTCAGTCTTGATCTTTTTGGTGATAAAAATATCTCTCGCTATATTCCTATTGCCATTATTTTAGGGGGATTTTCTTTACTAGGATTATACGTCAATCATGCAAGACGCCACCAGCAACCACTAATCCCCCTCAATATATTTAAAACACGCACATTCTCTGTCGGTATTGCAGGGAATATTGCAACAAGATTAGGAACAGGGTGTATTCCTTTCTTAATGCCACTTATGTTGCAAGTGGGTTTTGGTTACCCTGCAATAATTTCCGGTATGATGATGGCACCAATGGCTTTAGGTTCTATTTTAGCAAAATCATTTGTCACAAAGATCTTAGTGAAATTTAGCTATCGTCGAACACTCTTTGCTATCACAATTATTATTGGTTTGATGATAGCTCAGTTCTCACTTCAATCACCGGATATGTCTATTTACTATCTTGTCATTCCACTCTTTTTATTAGGAGTGGTCATGTCTATACAATTTACATCAATGAATACAATTTCATTGGCTGATTTAACAGACAACAATGCAAGCTCAGGAAATAGTGTTTTGGCTGTCACCCAACAATTGGCAATTAGTTTTGGTATTGCAGTGAGTGCATCTATTTTAGGATATTTTGATACAGAGAATGTGGGTACTACGGTTGATAACTTCCATTATACTTTTATTACTGTTGGTATCATTACATTGCTGTCTTCCTTTGTATTCTTACTCCTTGATAAACATGATGGCGATAACCTAACTAATAAAAAGAAAAAAGCCTAATAGCTTTATTCAAACTAAAAAAGAGAGCTTATGCTCTCTTTTTCTTTATATATAGAAGAAACACGCTACAAGGATGAAGCTAAAAAAGCATCCACTTCATGACGCCATGGTACTGATGGTTGAGCTCCTGCTCGGGTAACGGCAATGGCTGCCGCCGCATGAGCAAACTTAATTGCTGGCATCATAGATTGTCCCTCTAATAAAGCAGTGATTAATGCACCATTAAATGTATCACCTGCCGCAATGGTATCTACCGCTTTCACTTTAAATGCAGGAACAATACAACCTTTACTATTTGGTTCGCTTACCCAAACACCACGGCTTCCTAATGTAATAAGAACCGTTTTAATACCTTTATTATGTAGAACATCCGCTGCTTGTTGAGCGCTTTCATCATCTATAACTTTAATTCCAGTCAGATATTCAGTCTCTGTTTCGTTTGGAGTAATAATATCGACAAGAGATAACAGCTCATCAGGTAATGGTTGAGCTGGTGCTGGATTTAATATTACTTGCACATTTTCTTGTTTAGCAATTTCAGCGGCTTTCAAAACAGAATCAAGGGGCGATTCTAATTGCATTAACAGCGCATCAGCCTCTTTTATTATATTCCCATGGCGCTGAACATAACTTGTATCTAATCGTCCATTAGCACCTGCATGAATACCAATAACATTTTCGCCTTGCTGATTAACAAAAATCAGCGCAACACCCGTTGCTACATCATCAATTAACTCAATGCTATTAGTATCAATGTTATCTGTTATTAATTGAGCTTTAGCTTTTTTACCAATATCGTCATTTCCTAAACAAGCAAGAAATGAAATATTCGCACCACAACGCCCAGCGGCAACCGCCTGATTAGCACCTTTACCGCCAAAGACCATTTGAAATTGGTTACCTGAAATAGTTTCACCAGGAAGCGGAAAATGGGCAACATTAAGAATATGATCAGCATTAACACTACCTAAAATCACAAGTTTCTTCGCTTCCATGATTTTTCCTTACTTTCAGTAATAAATTCTAGATGTATTGCATAAATGACATTCAATATTTTAAACCGATCATCTCAGCAACATTAATGAAAAAACGTGATCACCATCGAAACGTTTCGCTAGTAAAACAAAAAAGAACCAAAAATAAGCAGTAGGAAGCTGAATCGATTTTTGTTATAAACAATTTGTGTGCTAATAGAATGTTTGACTATATGTCAGCAATCCTTTTCTGATATTTTCAGGGTGATGACGAAAATAAGTACCCATTATTAGGAGTGTTTATGCAACTTGCAGAGCGGATTTCACAACTTAGCCAATATCTTGAAACTGGGCTTTATGAGCGACAGTCAGCTATCCGTCTTTGTCTACTTGCAGCACTAAGTGGTGAGAGTGTTTTCTTACTTGGTCCTCCTGGTATTGCTAAAAGTTTAATAGCCAGAAGAATGAAAGAAGCCTTTAAAGAGGCTAAAGCTTTTGAATACCTAATGACGCGTTTTTCAACCCCTGAAGAAATTTTTGGCCCTTTATCTATTCAAGCTTTAAAAGATGAAGGTAAATATCAGCGTTTGGTTGAAGGATATCTACCTGATGCTGAAGTTGTTTTTCTTGATGAAATATGGAAAGCAGGACCTGCTATTCTTAATACGTTATTAACAGCGATTAATGAGCGTAAATTTAGAAATGGAGAGGCTGAAGTTGCTATTCCAATGCGTTTATTAGTATCCGCCTCTAATGAACTACCTGATTCAGACAGTAGTCTTGAAGCACTATATGACCGAATGCTTATTCGTATTTGGTTAACCAAAGTACAAGATAAGAAAAACTTTCGTGCATTACTTATTAATAAAGAAGTAGGCTCTTTTCATATTCCAGAACATATTCAAATTACCGCAGAAGAGTTCTCACGTTGGCAATCTGAATTAGAAAAGATCACTTTAGATGACCACTTATTTGATTTAATTTATCAACTTCGTGAGTCTTTAGATAAAAGTGATGCAGCACCTTATGTTTCAGATAGACGCTGGAAAAAAGCGGTACGCCTTTTACAAGCCAGTGCCTTTTTTAATGGTCGTAGTGCTATTTCACCGTTAGATCTTATTTTATTAAAAGATTGCCTGTGGCATGACCAAGCATCATTTGCGTTATTAGATAAACTATTACAAAGCCTTTTAACAGAACAAGCCTACCACCAGCTAGAGTTAATTAGAAAAACAGAAAGTTTATGGGCTGAGTGGATGCAATCAACAAGAAGTAAACAAGATCAACAGGCCTTTCGTTTTGAAAAACAAAGTGGAATGTTTGGGCGAAATGCACATTTTAGCCTATCAGAAAAAATGCAGGCTGATAAATTCACGTTGTTTTTACACATCCCTCTGCATATCCATAGTATTCAAGTTAACTTTATTACTATCGAGCAAAAAGCATTAGAAAACTTTTTAGCTAAAGGGGATGAATTATTAGCGCGTTTAAATGGTATTGGTTTCCCACAATCAATTAATGCGCAAATACGCCAAGATGGTGTATTAGAAATTTTAGATGTGAGTCGTCGAACAACATCTCTTTATCAGCAAAAAGAGACAGCGCCCGCTGCTCCTATTGAAGATAACAAAGAGTGGCTAGATAAATTAAAAGATCTGACTCAACAAATTTATGGTGAGCAGGAAAAATTTAATCATCATCAACCAAATTTATTTATTGATAATGATTGGCTTATTTCCATCGAGCAAAGTTTTGTTCAGCTTAATGAAAAATTATCGCAATTAAAAAGCCAAATAAAGTAATGATATTATGCTGACACTTTCAACATTAGATATGCTTTTAGCCATAAATGAAGGGCAGCTTATTGAGGAAGTTATTATTGCTGTACTTGCATCGCCTCAATTAGCGGTATTTTTTGAAAAACACCCAAGACTCAAAAAAGCCTTACTTAAAGATATCCACCAATGGAAAAAAAGCTTACAGCAAAGAGTAAAAGAAACCTTAGTACCTACCATGATTGCTGATGAATTTGCCCTTTATCAACAAACACAGTCATTAGGTAACGCCATATTTAATCAGCAAGTAGAGCAAATACTGGCTGAATTAAACAAGCTAGATTCCTCTTTTATTGAAGAAGCATCGCAGCTGATCAAAACCAATAAGCCTTTTTCACCAGCTCAACAAGCTTTGTTTATTCAACATTGGCGGATAAGTTTAATTTTCCAAGTCACTGCATTACACAAAGCCCTATTTGACCAAGAGCAAGAGCAACTCCTTGCTGAATTACAAGAACGTTTGGCGTTAAGTGGAAGCTTAAGTAATACATTCTCAGAAAATGAGCGTGCAGCAGGGCGTTTATGGGATATGAGCAAAGGCGTTTTAACAAAAACACCTTTCGATGAGAAAATTATTCAACGTTATAGCGACTTTCTCGATCAACAACCTGAGTTACATAAACTCGCAAGTTTGCTTGGGCGTAGCAAAACAGCCAAATCACTTCCTGAAGAGAGTGTGATTTTTGAACCTGTGACTATTGTTGAGAAAGCACCCGATACAACACCTGAGCAAGTCAATGGAATAGGGCTCAGTGATGATATCTTGCGCTTACTTCCTGCTGAACTCGCTTTGTTAGGTATTAATGAAATCGAATATGAGTTTTATAGAAAGCTGGTAGAAAAACAACTCAATACTTATCGGTTGCAAGGAGACAATTGGCAAGAGCGTACTGTATTGCGTCCAGTAACTCATCATCATGATGAAGAAAGACCGAGAGGACCTTTTATTGTATGTATTGATACATCAGGTTCGATGGGAGGATTTAACGAGCAATGTGCTAAAGCTTTTGGGCTAGCATTGATGAAAATAGCGCTAGCAGATAATCGTTCATGCCATGTAATGTTATTTTCAACTGAAACTGTACATTATCAGTTGTCATCGTCTAATGGCCTGCAAGATCTTATCAAGTTTTTGAATCAGTCATTTAGAGGGGGGACGGACTTAAGTGCTTGTTTAGATAATGTCGCAGAAAAACTCAATAGCCCAGCATGGAAAGATGCTGATGCTGTTGTTATTTCTGACTTTGTCGCCCAAAGGTTACCCGAAAACCTAATCAACAAAATCAAAAAAAGCCAACAGCAACAGCACAATCGCTTCCATGCGGTTACCCTATCCAATTACGGTAAACCCAGCATCATGAAAATCTTTGACCATATATGGCGTTTTGATACTGGATTAAAAAGTCGTTTACTTCGACGCTGGCGGCAATAATTACAACATATCGGCGAAAGCTAAACGGGTGTCTTTTTCCCACACGCCGCATTGTACTTGTCCAATGTGCTCTTTTTGTAACAGTAGCATCACTAAACGAGATTGGCCGATACCGCCACCGATAGTTTGTGGCATATCACCATGCATTAATGCTTTGTGCCAATCCAACTCAAGACGCTTAGTATCATCTGTTAATGTTAACTGACGCATTAATGTTTCAGGATCGACACGGATACCCATTGATGACAATTCAAACGCATCTTGCAGAATAGGGTTCCAGACAAGAATGTCACCGTTTAAACCTTCAAATCCATCTTCGTTTGGTGTCGTCCAGTCATCATAATCAGGCGCTCTCACATCATGAGATTCACCACTAGAAAGCTTACCGCCAATACCAATTAAGAAAACAGCGCCATATTCTTTTGCAATCGCTTTTTCACGGCCTTTAGCATCAAGGTCAGGATAACGACGCAGTAACTCTTCAGTGTGGATAAATTGAATTTGATCTGGCAGGAACGGTACCAGACCAAATTCTTCGCTGACGGCTTTTTCAGTTTCTTTTATTGCCTGATAAATTTTACCCACTGTCTGTTTAAGATAAGGAACTGTACGCTCTTTATCTTCCATCACTTTTTCCCAATCCCACTGATCAACATAAACTGAGTGGATTTGAGTTAAGCGATCTTCGTCTGGTCGCAAAGCTTTCATATGAGTATAAAGACCTTGCCCAGAACTAAATCCAAAACGACCTAATGTTTTACGTTTCCATTTAGCTAATGAATGGACAACCTCAAAAGTAGAATCTGGTAAAGATTTGACTTTAACTTGTACTGCCTTCTCATGACCAGATAAGTTATCTTGAGTTCCATCACCAAGGCGACTTAAGATCGGTCCTTGAACTTCAATCAGTCCTAATTCTTTTTCCAGCAGTCGTGAAAAATAAGATTTAACAAAGCTAATTTGCTGTTGAGTCTGGATGAATGATTTTTCCATTTTTGTATCCCTAGTGGTGATGTCGTGTTTCGCTGATATAGATTAAGCAACAAAATGGGTACTAAATTCAATATACTTCATTAAAAATAGCCTTGCTTGTTTTAAATCGTTAAAAATAACGCTATAAAAATGTATTATCGTTAAAAACAGAGGGAATTTATGGACAATATTTATCAGATCGATAATCTCGATCGTGACATACTTCACGCATTAATGGCGAATGCGAGAACACCTTACGCTGAATTGGCCAAAAAATTCGAAGTTAGCCCAGGCACAATTCATGTTCGAGTTGAGAAAATGAAGCAGGCGGGAATTATTACAGGAACTCGAGTTGATATTAGTGAAAAGCAACTCGGTTTTGATGTCTGCTGCTTTATTGGCATTATTCTTAAGAGCGCAAAAGACTATCACACTGCATTAGATAAACTAGATAAGTTAGATGAAGTTGTAGAGGTGTACTACACAACAGGGCAATACAGTATTTTTACGAAGGTTATGTGTAAAAGTATAGAAGCCTTACAAGACGTACTTATCAACAAAATCCAGACAATCGATGAAATTCAGTCAACAGAAACCCTGATCTCTCTGCAAAACCCGATAATAAGGACGATCAAGCCATAAGGGTAAATTCTTATTTTTTTTTATAACCACATTATCCACAGGTAGATCCCAAGTGATTCACAGCGTACAATAGCGCGTCTTGAATATAAGGAGATCATTAATGAAAAAAGTCACTCTTATTAGTGGCAGTACCATGGGTAGTGCTGAATATGTCGCAGAACACCTTGCAGAGATCTTATCTGATGAAGGATTTGAGACAGATCTGCACCATGGACCTTCTCTTAATGATCTTCCAAATGAAGGGATCTGGCTGGTGGTCACATCAACGCATGGTGCGGGTGATATTCCTGACAACTTACTGCCTTTTGCTAATGAGATATCTGCTGATTCCGTTGATCTTAGTAATGTCACCTTTGGTGCGATCGGCATAGGAAGTAGTGAATATGACACTTTCTGCGGTGCGATCAGAACATTGGATCAAAAATTGGTGGAAAAAGGGGCAACTCGCCTTGGCGATCGTCTCGAAATTGATATTCAAAAGTACGACATTCCGGAAGATCCAGCAGAAGAATGGATAGCTTCTTGGAAAAATTTACTTTAATTTGCACAAAAAAGCAGCAAACGAATGTGGATAACTCTGCTTAAAAGCAGGGGTTAACCCGTAGTTATCCATTGTATAAGGCTATATCAAGAAATGACCTGTGCATAAGTCGTCATTTTGATCCCAGCTTATCAGCAGATAGATCACGGATCATTCACAGTATATGATCCTTTACACTTTTATGATCTTTAAATAGAAAATCCACTTATCCACAGAGGATCGCTTCCCTAATAAAAGATCTAATAAAGAGATCTTTAAATAAAAAGATCTTTAAATAATTACCTGCGGATCTGCTCGCTTGTATCTGTCAAAAAGTTGAGTAGAATTCGTTTTCCCAATGCAACACATTCAGCATTCGTAACATTTAAGGTTCACACATGTTTTATCCAGAACACTTTGACGTCATTGTCATCGGTGGTGGTCACGCCGGTACAGAAGCCGCTATGGCTGCAGCTCGTATGGGGCGTCAAACCCTATTACTGACCCACAATATTGATACTTTGGGCCAAATGTCTTGTAACCCAGCTATTGGTGGGATTGGTAAAGGGCATCTGGTAAAAGAGATCGATGCCATGGGTGGATTAATGGCAACCGCTATTGACCATGCAGGGATCCAATTCAGAACCCTTAACGCAAGTAAGGGCCCAGCTGTAAGAGCAACAAGAGCACAAGCTGACCGTGTTCTTTATCGCCAAGCTGTTCGTACTACTCTTGAAAATCAACCTAATTTAATGATCTTCCAACAACCTGTTGAAGATCTCATTGTTGAAAACGACCAAGTGACAGGTGCTGTCACTCGCATGGGCTTAAAATTCCGTGCTAAATCTGTTGTTTTAACCGTTGGTACTTTCCTTGATGGAAAAATCCATATTGGTTTAGAAAATTACAGTGGTGGTCGTGCTGGTGATCCTCCATCAGTTTCGTTATCACACCGACTACGCGAATTACCTCTACGTGTAGGTCGTTTAAAAACAGGTACACCACCCCGTATCGATGCGAGAACTATCGATTTCAGCCAATTAGCTGTTCAGTTGGGTGATACTCCAATGCCTGTTTTCTCGTTTTTAGGTAATGTGGATCAGCATCCTGAACAAATGCCTTGCCATATCACATACACAAACGAAAAAACGCACGATGTTATTCGTAATAACCTCGATCGTAGCCCAATGTACGCCGGTGTCATCGAAGGAATAGGGCCTCGTTATTGCCCATCTATTGAAGATAAAGTGATGAGATTTGCTGATCGTAACTCACATCAAATCTTTTTAGAGCCTGAAGGTTTAACAAGTAACGAAATTTACCCAAATGGGATTTCAACGAGCTTACCTTTTGATGTTCAAATGCAAATAGTAAACTCAATGAAAGGTATGGAAAATGCGAAGATCATTAGACCTGGCTATGCTATTGAATATGACTTCTTCGATCCTAGAGATCTAAAACAAACTCTAGAAAGCAAATTTATCAACGGGTTATTTTTTGCTGGCCAAATTAACGGTACAACCGGTTATGAAGAAGCCGCTGCTCAAGGCATGCTTGCAGGTCTTAATGCGGCACGCTATGCCTTCGATCAAGAAGGTTGGTTCCCACGTCGTGATCAAGCATACATTGGTGTGTTAGTTGACGATCTTTGTACTCTTGGTACAAAAGAGCCATACCGCATGTTTACTTCTCGTGCTGAATATCGCTTGATGTTACGTGAAGATAATGCTGATTTACGTCTAACTGAAATTGGTCGTGAATTAGGTATGGTTGATGACAACCGTTGGGCACAATTTAGTGAAAAAGTTGAGCTTGTCGAAAAAGAACGTCAACGTTTAAGAAATATTTGGGTTCATCCACAAGCTGATAATCTTTCAGAAATCAATGAATTGCTGAATACGCCATTATCTAAAGAAGCTAATGGTGAAGATTTATTACGTCGCCCAGAAATGACTTACGACATACTGAAAAATATCACTCGTTTTGCACCGGGTATTGATGATTCAAAACCGCAAGCTGCTGAACAAGTTGAGATCCAAGTTAAGTACGAAGGCTACATTAATCGCCAGCAAGAAGAGATCGAAAAGCAGCTACGCAATGAAAATGCCGCGTTACCGATTGATCTGGACTATAAACAAGTCAGCGGATTATCTAACGAAGTTATTGCAAAACTTAACGATCACAAACCGACATCGATCGGACAAGCATCGCGGATCTCAGGAGTCACACCTGCTGCTATTTCCATTTTATTAGTTTGGTTGAAAAAACAAGGCCTATTACGCAGGAGCGCATCATGAGTGACTTACTTAATCGGCTAAAAAAGCTGGCTAAGCAAGCCAATATTGAGCTTACAGATATTCAAGCTGAAAAACTTACGGGTTATGTCGCGATGCTTGATAAATGGAATAAAGCTTACAACCTCACCTCTGTAAGAGATCCACAGCAAATGCTTATCCGTCATATTTTGGATAGCATTGTTGTGAGTCAATATCTTGAAGGTGAAAGATTTATTGATGTGGGAACAGGTCCTGGATTGCCCGGTATTCCATTGGCGATAATGCGTCCCGATCACCACTTTGTATTATTGGATAGCTTAGGTAAACGCGTTCGTTTTATGAAGCAAGTTCAACATGAACTAGGACTTGATAATATCGAACCTGTTCAATATCGCGTTGAAGAATACCAAACAGAGAAGCCTTTTGATGGCGTTATCAGTCGAGCATTTGCCTCTATGAACGATATGCTCTCTTGGTGCTCTCATTTAGTGACTGAAGAACACGGTCGTTTTTATGCATTGAAAGGACAAATTCATCAAGAAGAGTTAGATGAACTTGCTGATAATGGGTTAAAAATGCCTGAAAAAGTGATTAGCTTATCGATACCTGAATTGAATGAACAAAGACATTTGGTGATTATTTAATCAAATGTCTTGAGTCTCACAGATCCTTTTTTCATTTTTTGTGCTCTGGCGATAATATTTACAATGTTATCGCCATTTGTTTTATGGGGATTTATGAGAGTCATTAAAATTCACCTCAATAAAACAATAAATTAACAATTTATTATCTTTTACTTTAATTCTCTTTGTAACCTCAGTTTTTCTCTTTTTATTTCCAAAATAAATTAATAATTCTGTGCATTATAAAAATATTGAATTTATTTAATTGAAAATTGGCTAATTATTTTTCAATTGCCACTAAATTGTTCATAAAAGGGAGTTTAATTGTTAACTCTGTTATATATTTTATGAAATAAGCTTTATTTATACTTTTATATTTGTGATGTATATCACGCTATTTATTTTCTTCAGCACTATTATTTTTACTCTTTTTGTTCTTAATCATTTTTCATAAATGGAACCTTGGTAAGAAATTTAAATTAATCTTCACTTTTTCGCTACTTATTGATTGAATTCATTGCCACGCCCCGTATAATTTGCTCGTTTTTGTCACTTGACACTTTATAGCAAAGACAGTTTGATACATCATTCAGTAATACCTTTTACGATAGCTAGTCTGGAGAATACAAACGTCATGTCTGTCTCCCTCTACAACGGGAAAGTTGCACTGAAACTGTTATTTTTGCAGTTTATGACTTTTGTTATTCTCAGTGCGAGTTTCTACTTAAAGAGTACAGACTGGAGTTTTTCGGCTTTTTTAGGCGGATTGGCATGTTGGTTACCCAATATTGCTTTTCTTTTGTTAATGCGCTTACAAAAAGTCAACGAAGAAGAAGCTCCAGTTCGCATAAACTGGCTTTTTGCTTTCAGTGAAGGGTTGAAGGTTATATTATCAATAGCCTTGCTGATTGTTGCTTTAGGAGTGTTTAAAGCGGCATTTGCACCACTGGTCATGACCTACTTAGCGGTGCTTGTTATGCAGGTCGTTGCACCAGCCGTCATTAACGGTTAGCGTTTTTAACAACAAAAGGGTAATTGGCATCATGTCTGCATCAGGAGAAGCATTAACCACTAGAGACTACATAGGTCACCACCTGAATAACCTTCAGTTGGACCTGCGTACTTTCGAGTTGGTCAATCCCCATGCTGAAAATGCGCCATCATTCTGGGTGTTAAATATTGACTCACTTTTCTTTTCAGTACTGATGGGAGCACTATTCCTATGGCTGTTTAGAAAAGTAGCAGTAAGAGCAACCAGTGGCGTACCGGGAAAATTCCAGACTGCAGTAGAAATGATCATCGGTTTCGTTGATAGCAGCGTCCGTGATATGTATCACGGAAAGAGCAAGGTCATTGCACCTTTGGCATTGACTGTGTTCGTTTGGGTGCTGTTAATGAATGCCCTGGATTTATTACCAATCGACTTCATCCCTTATATCGGTGAACACATCTTAGGGTTACCAGCGTTACGCATCGTTCCGACTGCGGACGTGAGTATTACTCTATCGATGGCAATTGGTGTATTTATCCTGATCCTTTTCTATAGCATTAAGATGAAAGGCATAAAAGGGTTTACAAAAGAGCTGACTTTACAGCCTTTTAATCACCCAATTTTTATTCCTGTCAACTTAATCTTGGAAGGGGTAAGCCTGCTATCAAAACCTGTTTCCCTCGGTCTTCGACTGTTTGGTAACATGTATGCAGGTGAACTGATCTTTATTCTTATTGCTGGTCTGTTACCGTGGTGGTCACAGTGGTTATTAAGCCTTCCTTGGGCAATATTCCACATACTGATTATTACGTTACAAGCATTTATTTTCATGGTTCTAACGATTGTCTATCTGTCGATGGCATCTGAAGAACATTAATTATTAACTCTTTGAAGAAATAACTGAAACAAACTGGAGACTGTCATGGAAAACCTGAGTATGGATCTGCTGTACATGGCTGCCGCTATTATGATGGGTTTAGCTGCAATCGGTGCTGCAATCGGTATCGGAATCCTCGGAGGCAAATTTTTAGAAGGTGCTGCTCGTCAGCCTGATCTGATCCCTCTTCTGCGTACACAGTTCTTTATCGTTATGGGTCTGGTTGACGCCATCCCAATGATTGCTGTGGGTCTGGGCCTTTACGTGATGTTTGCTGTTGCCTAATGATGGCAATGAGCAGTAAAAGCATCAAGTTAGTTAATAACCAAGAAAGAGGTATTGTGCTGTGAATTTAAATGCAACAATCCTCGGCCAGGCCGTCGCATTTGTCCTGTTTGTTTTGTTCTGTATGAAATTCGTATGGCCACCAATTATGGCGGCCATTGAAAAACGTCAAAAAGAAATTGCTGACGGTTTATCATCTGCAGAACGTGCTAAAAAGGACTTAGATTTAGCGAAAGCCGATGCAGGCGATCAGCTAGCGAAAGCAAAAGCAGAAGCTCAAGCAATCATTGAATCCGCGAATAAACAACGCACTCAAATGATTGAAGATGCTAAAGCAGAAGCAGAGCAAGAACGTAGTAAGATCGTTGCACAAGCTCAATCCGAATTGGATGCAGAGCGTAAACGTGCTCGTGAAGAACTTCGTAAACAAGTCGCAATGCTGGCTATCGCAGGTGCCGAGAAAATTATTGAACGTTCCGTGGATGAAGCTGCTAATAGCGACATCGTTGATAAACTGGTCGCTGAACTGTAAGGAGGGAGGGGCATGTCTGAAATAGCAACGGTAGCTCGCCCCTACGCCAAAGCAGCTTTTGACTTTGCTGTGGAAAACCAGGCTGTCGATAAATGGCAGGTTATGCTGGCGTTCACCGCTGAAGTAGCACGCAATGAGCAGGTAACCGAATTACTTTCTGGTTCTTTAGCATCAGAAAAACTGGCTGACATCTTTGTCGACCTTTGTGGCGAACAATTAGATGGTCATGCTCAGAATTTAATTCGTGTTATGGCTGATAATGGCCGTTTATCAACGTTGCCTGAAGTATTGAGCCAATTTATTCAATTGCGCGCAGTACTAGAGTCAACGGTTGACGTTGAAGTAACTTCTGCCATTGAGCTAACTAAACAGCAGCTAGCTAACATTTCTGCAGCGATGGAAAAACGTCTATCACGCAAAGTGAAGCTGAATTGCAAAATTGATAAGTCTGTTATCGCAGGCATGATTATACGCGCCGGTGACCTCGTCATCGATGGCAGTATTCGTGGCCGTTTAGAGCGATTAACGGACGTCTTGCAGTCTTAAGGGGACTGGAGCATATGCAACTGAATTCCACTGAAATCAGCGAACTGATCAAGCAGCGCATTGCTCAGTTCAATGTAGTGAGTGAAGCTCACAATGAAGGTACGATTGTATCCGTTAGTGACGGTATCATTCGTATCCACGGTTTAGCCGAAGTTATGCAGGGTGAGATGATCGCACTGCCGGGTAACCGTTTCGCTATCGCACTGAACTTAGAGCGCGACTCTGTTGGTGCGGTTGTGATGGGTCCTTATGCTGACTTAGCAGAAGGCATGAAAGTTAAATGTACAGGTCGTATTCTGGAAGTACCTGTTGGGCGTGGTCTGCTTGGCCGTGTGGTAAACACACTGGGTGAGCCGATTGATGGTAAAGGTGCAGTAGAGCATGATGGATTCTCACCTGTTGAGATGATTGCTCCTGGTGTTATCGACCGTCAATCAGTTGATCAGCCTGTACAAACAGGTTACAAATCCGTCGATGCCATGATCCCAATCGGTCGTGGTCAGCGTGAATTGATCATCGGTGACCGTCAAACAGGTAAAACTGCTCTGGCTGTCGATGCGATCATCAACCAACGCGACTCTGGCATTAAATGTATCTATGTCGCTATCGGTCAGAAAGCCTCTACTATTTCGAACGTTGTTCGTAAATTAGAAGAACATGGCGCGTTAGAAAACACCATTGTTGTTGTTGCTTCTGCATCAGAATCAGCAGCGCTGCAATACCTAGCTCCTTATTCAGGTTGCGCAATGGGTGAATACTTCCGTGACCGTGGTGAAGATGCCCTGATTATTTATGATGACCTGTCTAAACAGGCTGTCGCATACCGTCAAATTTCACTGTTACTTCGTCGTCCACCTGGACGTGAAGCATACCCTGGTGACGTTTTCTATCTGCACTCCCGTTTACTGGAGCGTGCTGCTCGCGTTAATGCTGAGTACGTAGAAGCTTTCACTAATGGTGAAGTTAAAGGTAAAACCGGCTCTCTGACTGCGTTACCAATTATCGAAACGCAAGCAGGGGACGTTTCTGCATTCGTTCCTACGAACGTAATCTCTATTACCGATGGTCAGATCTTCTTAGAATCTAACCTGTTTAACGCAGGTATCCGTCCAGCTGTTAACCCAGGGATCTCCGTATCTCGTGTGGGTGGTGCAGCTCAGACTAAGATCATGAAGAAACTTTCTGGTGGTATCCGTACTGCACTTGCGCAGTATCGTGAGCTGGCAGCATTCTCACAGTTCGCTTCAGATCTGGATGATGCTACCCGTAAACAATTGAACCACGGTCAGAAAGTGACTGAATTGCTGAAACAGAAACAGTACGAACCAATGTCTGTCGCACAACAGTCTTTATCACTGTTTGCAGCAGAACGTGGTTATCTGGAAGATGTTGAAATTTCAAAAGTTGTGCCATTTGAAGCGGCTTTATTAGCTTATGCCTCTCGTGAACATGCTGATTTATTGAAAGAAATCAACCAGACTGGTACTTATAACGAAGAAATCGAAGCGAAGCTGAAAGGCGTGCTAGAAAACTTCAAAGCGACTCAGTCCTGGTAATAACTATTCGGCCTAATAGTTAAACATTAGGCCGTCTGGTTCATGAGGAGAAGCAGAAATGGCCGGCGCAAAAGAGATACGTTCGAAGATCGCCAGTGTGCAAAACACACAGAAGATCACTAAAGCGATGGAGATGGTCGCCGCGTCGAAAATGCGTAAAACGCAGGAACGCATGGCAGCCAGCCGTCCTTATGCAGAAACCATGCGCAGTGTGATTGGTCACCTTGCGTTAGGGAATCTGGAATATAAACATCCATACCTCGAAGAGCGTGAAGTTAAACGTGTCGGGTACCTGGTTGTTTCGACCGACCGTGGTTTGTGTGGTGGTTTGAACATTAACTTGTTCAAAAAACTGTTGGCAGACATGAAAGAGTGGTCTGAAAAAGGTGTGCAGGTAGATTTAGCACTAATCGGTTCTAAAGCCGCTTCATTCTTTGGCTCAGTAGGCGGGAATGTTGTTGGTCAAGTAACTGGTATGGGTGATGATCCAAAACTGTCAGACCTTATCGGTCCAGTCAATATCATGTTGCAGGCTTATGACGAAGGTCGTTTAGATAAACTGTATGTGGTGGCAAATAAGTTCATCAATACCATGGCTCAAGAGCCTAAAATTCTTCAGGTTTTACCATTACCACCAGGTGATGACGAAGAGCTGAAAGAAAAATCTTGGGATTATCTGTACGAACCTGATCCTAAGGCGTTACTGGATACTTTACTGCGTCGTTATATCGAATCGCAAGTTTACCAGAGCGTCGTAGAGAACTTAGCGAGTGAGCAGGCCGCCCGAATGGTCGCGATGAAAGCCGCTACAGATAACGGTGGTAACCTGATTAAAGAACTGCAATTGGTGTACAACAAAGCACGCCAAGCAAGCATTACTCAGGAACTTACAGAAATTGTGTCTGGTGCAGCCGCGGTATAACAGCTAGGTTTACGAATTACGTAGAGGATTCAAGATGGCTACTGGAAAGATTGTCCAGGTAATCGGCGCCGTAGTGGACGCCGAGTTCCCTCAGGATAGCGTCCCTAAAGTATACGACGCTCTTGAGGTTATGAATGGTAAAGAAAAACTGGTGCTGGAAGTTCAGCAACAGTTAGGCGGTGGTATCGTTCGTTGTATCGCAATGGGTACATCAGACGGTTTAAGCCGTGGCTTAAAAGTTGAAAACTTGGGCCACCCAATTGAAGTACCAGTAGGTAAAGCAACACTGGGACGTATCATGAACGTTCTGGGTACACCTATCGATATGAAAGGTGATATTGCAACTGAAGAACGTTGGTCTATCCACCGTGAAGCACCAACCTACGAAGAGTTATCAAACTCACAAGAACTGCTTGAAACCGGTATCAAAGTAATGGACTTAATCTGTCCGTTTGCTAAAGGTGGTAAAGTAGGTCTGTTCGGTGGTGCGGGTGTTGGTAAAACAGTTAACATGATGGAATTGATCCGTAACATCGCGATCGAGCACTCAGGTTACTCTGTATTTGCCGGTGTTGGTGAGCGTACTCGTGAGGGTAACGACTTCTATCATGAAATGACAGATTCTAACGTTCTTGACAAAGTATCGTTAGTTTATGGTCAGATGAATGAGCCACCAGGAAACCGTCTGCGTGTAGCACTGACTGGTCTGACTATGGCTGAAAAATTCCGTGATGAAGGCCGTGACGTACTGTTATTCGTCGATAACATCTATCGTTACACCTTAGCAGGTACTGAAGTATCAGCACTGTTAGGTCGTATGCCATCAGCGGTAGGTTACCAGCCAACATTGGCTGAAGAGATGGGTGTTCTGCAAGAACGTATCACTTCAACCAAAACGGGTTCAATCACCTCTGTACAGGCTGTATACGTACCTGCGGATGACTTAACTGACCCATCACCAGCAACTACGTTTGCTCACTTAGATGCGACAGTTGTACTGAGCCGTCAAATTGCTTCATTAGGTATCTACCCTGCGGTTGACCCACTGGATTCAACCAGTCGTCAGTTAGACCCACTGGTAGTTGGCCAAGAGCACTATGATGTCGCTCGTGGTGTTCAGTCTATCCTGCAACGTTATCAGGAACTGAAAGACATCATCGCTATCTTAGGTATGGATGAACTGTCAGAAGAAGATAAACTGGTTGTTGCGCGTGCGCGTAAGATCCAGCGCTTCCTATCTCAGCCATTCTTCGTTGCTGAAGTATTTACCGGTTCACCAGGTAAGTTCGTTTCCCTGAAAGACACTATCCGTGGCTTTAAAGGTATTCTGAACGGTGATTATGACCACCTGCCAGAGCAGGCGTTCTACATGGTTGGTACTATCGAAGAAGCAGTAGAAAAAGCTAAGAAGCTTTAATACGGCTGACGGGAGGTTGATATGGCCGATACATCGTTCCACCTGAAAGTTGTCAGCGCTGAAAAGCAGTTATATGACGGCGAAGTCAAACGAATTCAGGTAACTGGTAGCGAAGGTGAGCTCGGTATTTATCCGCAGCATACCCCGTTATTAACTGCCATAAAACCGGGCATGGTACGTGTCGTTAAAACATCGGGCGAAGAAGAGGTTATCTACCTTTCAGGTGGTATTCTCGAAGTTCAGCCGACTGGCGTCATTGTACTGGCAGATACAGCTATCCGTGGTCGTGATTTGGATGAAGCGAAAGCGTTGGAATCTAAGCGTAAAGCTGAAGAACACATTCAATCCTCTCATGGTGATGTTGATTATGCTCAAGCATCAGCAGAATTAGCCAAAGCGATTGCAAAACTACGTGTAATCGAATTGACTCGTCGTTGATGTAAATAGGCAGTCTATGAATAAAAAAGCCAGTTGGTTCTTAGCTAACTGGCTTTTTTGCGTCATGAAATATTTTGTGTGACGAAATATGTAGTATTATTTGGCATAAACAGGTTTACTTGCCATTCTTTACGGGAGTTATCGGGTTAATTATGTCTAATTCAGCTAAAAGCGTTGTTATTCTTGCTGCGGGAAAAGGCACCCGCATGTATTCACAGTTACCTAAAGTTCTTCATAAACTTGCAGGTAAATCCATGGTTCAACATGTGATTGATACTGCCAAGTCATTAGGTGCTCAACAAACACACCTTGTCTATGGACACGGCGGTGAACTAATGAAAGAAAAATTAGGTTCACAACCTGTTAATTGGGTACTACAAGCAGAGCAACTAGGAACAGGTCACGCAATGCAACAAGCTGCGCCTTTCTTTGCTGATGATGAAGATATCCTGATGCTTTATGGTGATGTTCCACTTATCACCAAAGAAACGTTAGAACGTTTAATTGAAGTAAAACCAGAAGGTGGTATTGGCTTATTAACGGTTATTTTAGATAACCCAACGGGCTATGGTCGTATTGTTCGTGAAAATGGCGAAGTGACTGGCATTATCGAACAAAAAGATGCTTCTGAAGAACAACTCAAAATTACTGAAATCAACACGGGCATTTTAGTAGCAAACGGTGGTGATTTAAAACGTTGGTTAGGTAAACTCAATAATAATAATGCACAAAAAGAGTATTACATTACTGACATTATCGCGTTAGCGTATAAAGAAGGTCGTAAAATTGAAACGGCTCACCCTCGTCATCATAGTGAAATGGAAGGCGTGAATAACCGTTTACAACTGGCTGCATTAGAACGTATTTACCAAACAGAACAAGCAGAACGCTTATTATTAGAAGGCGTTATGTTACTTGATCCTGCACGTTTTGATTTACGTGGCACATTAACTCACGGTAAAGATGTCGTGATTGATACTAACGTTATTATTGAAGGTGATGTAACTTTAGGAAATAACGTTGAAATTGGTACAGGTTGTGTTCTGAAAAACTGTGTGATTGGTGATAACTCGATTATTAGCCCATATACGGTGATCGAGGATGCAAACTTAGCACAAGAGTGTACTGTTGGACCATTTGCACGTCTTCGCCCAGGTAGTGAATTAGCGGATAAAGCTCACGTTGGTAACTTTGTTGAGATGAAAAAAGCAAGTTTAGGTGTTGGCTCTAAAGCTGGTCATCTAACTTATTTAGGCGATACTGAAGTCGGCGCTAACGTTAATATTGGTGCAGGTACTATCACTTGTAACTACGATGGTGCGAATAAATTCAAAACAGTTATTGGTGATGATGTCTTTATTGGTTCTGATACCCAATTAGTAGCGCCAGTGACGGTTGCTAATGGAGCAACCATTGGTGCAGGAACAACGCTCACTAAAAACGTGAATGAAAACGAATTAGTGATCAGTCGAGTTAAGCAAACTCATATCAGCGGATGGAAACGTCCAGTGAAGAAAAAACAATAATTTTAAGATAAGGGCGTATATTTAATTAGCGCCCTTTTCTTGTACGCTATTATTCTAAAAACAAAAAATATCCTCGCTTTCTACAATGGCTTGGGGAATAAACCAATCAGGTATAAGACATCCAAGTGCGAATAAACGCACAGTTTTAGGAATAACACAATGTGTGGAATAGTAGGTGCAGTTGCACAACGCGATATCGCTGAAATCTTAATTGAAGGCTTACGTCGTTTAGAATACCGAGGTTATGATTCTGCGGGTTTAGCGGTTGTGGATAATGACTGTAAAATGACACGTCTGCGTGAAGCTGGCAAAGTACAAATGCTGGCAGAAGAAGCAGAAAAGACACAAGTGATTGGTGGTACAGGTATTGCTCATACACGTTGGGCAACACATGGTGAACCTTGTGAAGATAATGCACATCCTCATGTATCTGGCACTATTGCCGTGGTACACAATGGTATTATCGAAAACTACCAAGAACTGAAAGCAGAATTAATTAAAAAAGGGTATCAGTTTGCTTCTCAAACTGACACTGAAGTGATTGCTCACCTTGTTAACTGGGAACAGCGTCAAGGTGGTACATTACGTGAAGTTGTACAACGCGTTATTCCTCAATTACGCGGTGCTTACGGCACTGTGATTATGGATAGCCGTACACCAGAGTTATTAGTCGCTGCTCGCTCTGGTAGCCCGCTGGTGGTAGGTCTTGGCGTAGGTGAAAACTTCCTTGCTTCTGACCAATTGGCATTATTACCTGTTACCCGTCGCTTTATCTACCTTGAAGAAGGGGATATTGTTGAAATTACTCGTCGCCACGTTCATATTTTTGATGTGAATGGCAATGAAGTTAATCGTGATACGATTGAATCAAATGTTCAATACGATGCGGGTGATAAAGGTGTTTATCGCCACTACATGCAAAAAGAGATCTACGAACAGCCTCTGGCGATTAAAAATACCCTTGAAGGTCGTTTAAAATCAGAAACTATCGATCTCAGTGAGTTAGGGTCTAAAGCTGAAGAGATCTTATCTAAAGTTGAACATATTCAAATTGTAGCTTGCGGGACTTCTTATAACGCAGGTATGGTTTCTCGTTATTGGTTTGAATCTTTAGCAGGTATTCCTTGTGATGTTGAAATTGCATCAGAATATCGCTACCGCAAACCAGCAACTCGCCGTAATAGCTTACTGATCACATTATCTCAATCAGGTGAAACAGCAGATACGTTAGCTGCACTACGTTTATCTAAAGAGTTGGGTTATTTATCTTCTTTAGCAATTTGTAACGTTGCTGGCTCTTCTTTAGTTCGTGAGTCTGAATTTGTTTTAATGACTAAAGCAGGTGCTGAAATTGGTGTTGCATCAACCAAAGCATTTACAACACAGTTAACCGTTCTATTAATGCTGGTGGCATATATGGGACGTATTAAAGGTGTTGCGACATTAGAACAGGAAGTTTCAACAGCATTACATGCATTGCCAAGCCGCATTGAAAGCATGTTATCGAAAGATAAAGTGATTGAAGCGTTAGCTGAAGACTTCTCAGAAAAAAGCCATGCTTTATTCTTAGGTCGTGGCGACCAATATCCAATAGCGGTAGAAGGTGCATTAAAGCTAAAAGAGATCTCTTATATTCATGCTGAAGCATATGCTGCTGGTGAATTAAAACATGGTCCATTAGCTTTAATTGATGCAGATATGCCGGTTATTATCATTGCTCCAAACAATGAGTTATTAGAGAAATTAAAATCTAATATCGAAGAAGTTCGGGCACGTGGTGGTTTACTGTATGTGTTTGCAGATCAAGATGCAGGCTTTGAAGAAAACGAAACGATGAAGTTAATTTCACTGCCTCACGTTGAAGAGCTTATCGCGCCGATTTTCTATACCGTACCATTACAGTTGTTGTCTTATCATGTTGCTTTAATTAAAGGCACAGACGTAGACCAACCTCGTAACTTAGCAAAATCGGTTACAGTTGAATAAAAATTAGCTTTTTATAAATAATTTATTGTTATTTATACTTAAACCCAGTGAAGCCTTAATTGGATCACTGGGTTTTTTATTATATTTATAGTGTTTTTCACCTTTAGTTATAAATAATATTTATTAAATAAGGCTAGCGTTACGAATTAACAACAATCTTAGTAATAATAATGTTTAATAATTATTGATGAAGAAGGCTTAACTTATAGAATAAATCACTAAAGTTAAACCGCTTATTCAATAGGCGTGTTTATTTACCTTTTCTAGGAATAGAATATTAAATAGTAAAATCTAAAATATATTTTATATTTTAAAAATAAATAAATAAATAAATATATTTATTATAATCCATTGTTTTTTAATGGTATTTGTTTTTTTATTAAAATAATTTTTTATAAATATTATGCTTTAATTTAAATTTTTATTATATTTATGTTTTATTCTTTCTGTATTAATTTGATTTAGAGAAGTGTTAATTTATGTTTTATTTGGTTTTATTTGTCTAATTTCTTATTTAAATAGTCAAGTAATATTCAGGTTAATTCTCTTATCTCATCCGATCTCTTATTCAATAGTTATATTTCTTCAAATTACGGTTTATCGCTAGTTTAATTAATTGTTGTTATGATTTTAAAAAATAGATGCAATCATATTAAATATATGTAAAGTTTAAGGTTGTTTTATTTATTAATAAATAATGAAAATTACAAATTAGCGCTAATGATCGTTCTTTAGCGTTTTATTGCAGTTTATAAGCGAGTTCTTTCAGGAGAAATAAAGCTCAAAAGTAAGCTAAGAAAAACTGCAAATTATAATTACAAGAGGTAAGAGAAATGCAAAACACAATTAATTCACAATACAATGAAATGGTTGAATTTTTAAAAGAATTAGTGAACACAGAAAGCGGATCTTATGATAAAGAGGGCGTTGATGCCGTTGCTAATTTACTGATTCAACGTTATGAGCAATTAGGCTTTATTGTTGAGGTTTTTAATAATGAAAAACTGGGCAATAATTATCGCTTAGTTCATAAAGAAGCCAAAGATCCACAGATTTTCATTGCTGCCCATCTTGATACTGTTTTTCCTAAAGGAACAGTGGCAGAACGCCCATTTAGTATCGAAGATACTCGTGCTTATGGCCCTGGTGTTATTGATATGAAAGCCAGCCATGTTCTGACTTATTATGCTATCAATGCACTTATGCAATCAGGTAATAATGCTTATAAAAATGTTGAAATCTTCTTAAATTGTGATGAAGAAATTGGCTCAAAAACTTCTCGTGGTCTGATTGAACAGTATGCCAAAAATAAATCCTATGCCTTAGTGATGGAGCCTGCTCGTGCTAATGGAGCGATTGTGAGTGCGCGTCGAGGTGTGGGAACTTATGAGCTTTTAATTGAAGGTAAAGCATCTCACTCTGGTATTGCACCAGAAGCGGGAATTAGCGCTATTCAAGAGCTCTCTTATAAAATCCAAGCATTACACGCACTTTCTCGTCATGATGACGGCCTTTCTGTCAACGTAGGATTGATTTCTGGTGGTACATCCGTTAATACCGTCGCACCTAATGCGCGTGCTGAGATTGACGTTCGTATTTCAACCGATGAGCAAGGTGTTGAAATTGATAAACTTGTAAGAGAAGTATGCAGCAAACCTGTATTAGAAGGAATTAAACTTACACTTAATGGTGGTATTAATCGCCCTCCTATGGTTAAAACACCTGAAAGTAGTGCATTAATTGACATCATCAAAGAGCAAGCTCGTCTGCTTGGTCTTGATATTGAAGATATTTCAACAGGTGGTGGCTCTGATGCTTCGTTTACAGCAGGGGTTGGCACACCTAGTGTAGATGGTTTAGGCCCTATTGGGGGATATCAACACAGCGATAAAGAATATATTGATTTGCCTTCATTAACCGAAAGAACGGTGCTATTTGCCAATATTTTAAAGCGCTTGTCTCAATAAGGTGAATGTATGGATAAGAATAAAAAAATAAAATGGGCTATGCCTGATGCTTTTATTATTATTTTTGGCATCGTTATCTTAGCCGCTATTGCAACTTATTTAATTCCTGCAGGCACTTACGAACGCGAAACAGTAAATGGACTAAATCGAGTTGTACCGGGTAGTTTTGGTTATGTTGACCAAAACCCTGCATCATTAATGGATGTTTTTTATGCCATTCCTGTGGGATTGAAGCAGTCAGCGAGTATTATTTTTCTGATTTTTATGATTGGTGGTGCGATTGCTATTTATGATAGAACTCGCGCTATTGATTCAGGGATCAATGCGTTAATTGTCAAAACAAAAGGTAATTATCAAGCACTGATTATTACCGTTGCGTTTATATTTGGAATGCTTTCATCATTAGGATTAGCTGCAAATGCGGTTATTGCTTTTATTCCAATAGGAATAGCCCTTTCGCGTTCGATGAAATTAGATGCCATAACGGGAGTTGCTGTTGTTTACCTAGGATATTATGCAGGAAATGCAGTTGGTGTTTTAGATCCTACTATTTTAGGTACAGCACAAACCTTAGCTGAAGTGCCTTTATTTTCAGGTGTGATTTTTAGAATTGTATTATTCTCAGTTCTGATTGTGGTCACTATTGCTTATATTGTTTGGTATGCAAGACGTATCGCGAATAATCCAGCTAAAAGTTATATGTATGGACTAGCAACAGATGATCCTGATTATGATGCTAACAAAGATCAAACCGTGGACGGTACTTTCTCTTTAATGCAGAAATTGAGTCTTGTGGTCTTTATTGCATTTATTGGATTGTTTTTATACGGTGCATTTGAATATAAATGGGGAATTGAGCACTTATCTGCCATCTTTATTATGATGAGTGTTGTGGTTGCGGCGATGTTTAAAATTGGCCCTAATGACTATATAAAAACCTTTATGAAAGGTGCTCAATCCTTAGTTTATGGTGCATTAGTCGTCGGTATTGCAAGAGCTGTGATTGTTATTTTAGATGAAGGTCGTGTACTGGATTCTATTGTTCAAGCCACACTCGTTCCATTACAGCAAACCTCTCATTTTTGGGGAGCGCAGTTACTTTATTTCTTTAATTTATTATTTAATTTATTGGTAACATCAGGAACCGGACAAGCTTCTATAGTGATGCCAATTATGGTACCTATCTTAGATATCTTGGATCTCACTCGCCAAACTGGTGTATTGATCCTTAAATTAGGCGATGGATTTACTAACATAATTACACCAACATCTGGCGTATTAATGGCAGTATTGGCCGTAGGAAAAGTGCCTTGGACTCGTTGGGTTAAATTTGTTTTCCCAATCTTGATGGTTTGGACCGTGATTGGTATGGCGGCGATTGGTATCGCAACCGCTATTAGCTATGGCCCTGTCTGATTTATAAAATAAGAAAATAAAATAGCCGCATATAATAAGCGGCTATTTTTTCAATTCTAATTAATTTGATGTTGAAAACCGAGCAATAATTGCTCTAATCCAAATTCGAAGCGACTTGTAAAATCATCAGCAAAAAGAACCTCTCTTGCTTGCCAAGTTTGAGGAAATTTATCTTGGACTAATTGCTCAAATGCCTCTCTTTTATCCATTAATTCTGCTTTTTCAATGAGCATGACGGATTGTTGTTCTATACAACATCCTAAAATAAAATAGAGTAAAGCCATTGTCATTTTGCTGGCTAATTGAGCTGAAGTACCTGACTGCATAATTGCATTAATAAAAGTATTATTTATACGTAATACATTTTCAGAAATGACATAAGTACCTGCAAATACTCTGGCACCGTCCCTATGATGTAAAAATGCGTTTCTTAAATCATAAGAAAGGCGTGTTATATCTTTTTTCCAATCATTATGAAATTCAAAATTTACGGCAACATCGCTGACTATTCTATCCGCGATCCCTTCAATTAACGTCTGTTTGTTATCAAAGTGCCAATAGAGAGAGGCTGCTTTTATCTGTAAAGCATCCGCTAGTTTACGCATTGTTAAGCCTTCAATACCTTCCGTCTCTAGTAATGCAAGGGCGGTATCTACTACTTTCAGCCGTTCAATTTTAGGTGTTTTCATAAATAATTCTCATTTCCCTCTTTTATATCTAACAGTGTTAGTTTACCATATTTACACAACCTAACAATGTTAGATTGCTGGTTAAGTGAGTGGAAATATCGTTATTTGGGAATGAAATATGAAAAACATACCATCAAGAAAAGAAAAAATAACAGAATTTATAATGACTTATACTCCTTGGATTGCTGTCATTTTAGTTATTGTATTGATTACAACTGCAACGTTAGATTGGGATAAATGGTGGAGTGATGCACGATATCAATCCACTGATAATGCCTACATAAAAACAGACCCTACAATATTAAAATCAAGAATGACGGGATTTATTTCTGAAATAAAAAAGGAGGATTATCAGTTTGTTAAACAAGGAGATGTTATTGCTATTATTAATGATAACGAACAGTTACTTAGTAAAGAGACCGCTATTGCCGAGTTTAAAAAGGCACAATTACAGTTTAATAATTTAAAAGAAGAGATAAAAGCGTCTGAACTTAATATCGAAACTTTACATAATCGCTATGAAGCGACAGTTATTGATGTCGCTCAAGCGAAAAGAAATCCTTTATTACGAAAAGATTTGATTCGAAGTGGGGCTATAACTCAACAAAATTACCTTGACGCTCAATCTGATTTACAACGTTTAATAAAATTACAAAGCGCAGCTAAAAATGAATGGGAGCAAGCTAAACAATCATTGGTATTACTTAAAGCTCAAGAAGAAATACGTCTAACAGAAAAAAATATTGCTCAAACACGTTATCAACAAACAGAAACAGAACTTACTTATACAAGAATAGAAGCCCCTTTTGATGCTCAGTTAAATAAAATAAAAGTCAATCTTGGTAGTTTAGTTACTCCTGGCACAGAAATTGTCACACTGACTCCTCTAAATCATATTTACATCATTGCGAATTTAAAAGAGACACAGATAAAAAAAATTCTTCCTGAACAAACTGTTTCTATCAATATAGATGCTTTTCCTAATGAAATATATCAAGGAAAAGTTCGTTATATTGGCGCGCAAAGTAGTGGCGAATCGGCACTAATTCCTGCCGATAATGCGAGTGGTAATTTCACTAAAGTTGTTCAACGTATCCCTGTTTACATCACTTTTGATAGTAATAATAAATTATTAGCTAAATTGCGTGCTGGCATGTCTGTCGAGGTAAAAATAGACACAGAAAGTTTATCTATAGAGGAGGTTGATGGTGACGCTTAATTTTTTGTCTGGCGCACAAGAAAATAGACCTTTATTTATCGTATTTTCTGTTTTTCTTGGTGCTATTTTATCTACGTTATTTATTCGTATGTTTTCTATTTCTTTGGCTGATCTACGAGGCATTTTTGCTCTAGATGTAGTCCAAGGATCTTGGTTAAACGTGGCAATTAATTCTGCTCAGTTAATCAGTATGACATTAGTACCTTGGTTTATGGTGATTTATGGTGCTGAGAAAATATTAATTAGTTCAAGCTTATTACTTTTTGTCTGTTGTATTTTTGTCTCTAGTTATGGCGATTTTATTGGGCTACCTTTTTTATTAATACTGCATTTTTTGATTGGTTTTTGTTTGGGTGTCTATTTGCCAATGACAATTTCTTTGGCATTAAGAAGTTTAAACCCTAATGTTTGGTTAATCGTTATGGCGGCTTATAGCCTACGTGTTTCAGTAGGAATGGATGCAGGAATAGGAATTTCAGGTTCAATATTTGAGATCTTAAATTGGCGCTGGCTCTATTGGGTTTCAATGTTATTTTCGTTAGCTATTATGTTTTTTGCTTGGCGTGGAATGCCAATTACACCTATCAATAAAGAGCAACTTGCACAAAGTGATTGGGGAGGAATGACATTAAAATGCCTAGGTTTAACTCTATTATATATTAGTGTTGTTCAAGGTGAATTACTTGGATGGTGGGACTCTGGGCTAATTATTTCTTGTTTACTTGGTAGTGCTATTTTAATACTGACTTTTATTATTAGAGCGGTAACTTATAGCAAAAGTTTTGGATATCTAAATTGGCTGACAAATTATAATTTAAGGGTCTGTTTTGTCATTGCTTGTTTATACGGTTTTTTAATGTTGCCCAACTCATTATTTGTGCCTTCTTTTTTGAGTATTGTTGCAGGTTTAAAAGCACAACAAATAGGAGAAATAAGCAATGTTGGTTTTATTACCTATCTTCTTTGTAGTCCTTTAGCCATTATTATCGCACGTCGGCTAGAGCCTCGTTTAGTGATGATGATCGGAATAACTATTATTGGTGCTTCTTGTTTACTTGGTCATCAAATTACTTATCAGTGGAGATCGGATGATTTCTTTTTGCTTATTGTGGTACAAGCTATTGGAGAATGTATTTTATTAATTGGTTTAATTGCTTCATTTGTGACCAATATTAAACCCAGTGAAGCGTTACACCTTGGGGCTTATATTTCAATAGCAAGAGTATTAATGCCAGCGCTAGCTGGAGCCTTAATGAATACGTATTTAAGAATATCTTATGATACACACCAAGGATCACTAAGGGGTTATGTACAAACAGGGGAACAAAAATTATTAGGAAAGGGGCTTGATAACGTTCAAGATGTTATGGCTTTAATAACAAGGGAGTCTCATGTCGCATCCTTTATAGATGGATTTCATTTAATAACATGGTTTGTTGTTTTAGGATTGATTTGTCTATTTTTTTTAAAACCTTCACCCGCTAATCCTATTGTGCCAACATTATTTACTATTCAAAAATAAAACTCTGCCTGTAAACGGAATACAGGCAGAGGAAAATAGCACTATCGGAGAGATATATCGCTATTAAAACAACACTACAGTAAGAATAAAACTAACTAAGAAAAACCTAGTTGTAAGACTTAAATAGGGATTGATTACCTGATTTATCAAAAGCAATAACTTGGTAAGGCTCTTTATAATCACCGGCATACATACCTAAACTTCCTGCAGGCATTCCCCCAACCGCAATACCCGATTTAGATTTATCCACTAAGTCGATATTTTTTAAGCTATCAACTGGGATATGTCCGACTAAGTCTTTACCTTGATAAGTCGCAAAGTGGCAACTTAATAAATTATTGGGTACACCTGCTTGTTGGTACTTTTCCATTAATTGTGTTTCTGAAACGATATTCACTTTAACGTTAAAGCCAGCTTCTTTTACACCATCAGCCCATAAAGTACAGCATCCACAACTCTCTGTTTTATAAACTTCTACAATATTATGATTAGAAGCATAAGCTGTACTTGTAAAAGCAGAGATTGCAATGATAGAAGGCAGTAATAACTTTTTCATTGTTCATTCCTTTCATTAAGTTGATAGACGAAACAATAATCTTTCCCCCTACTGGAAGGTCAATTTAATTAAGGTATAAACGCGTAGAGTTTTGTAAAAAAATATTTATAGAAAACAAAGGTATAAATAATACTTCGTTTATCCTTTTTTGATGTTTTGTGAGAGTATTACTTGATATAAGTAGAAAAAAAGCCTGCATAGCAGGCTTAAAATGGAGAAAACAGGGTAAACGTAGAGTAGTTAGGATGTAAACGACTATGAGGGTATCTCATGAGTTAAAGCACCTCTTGCGAAGAGTGGTTGTGCTTTAACTGGTAATAACTATAAACCTAAACTTAGCTTGAGGTTAAAGCGGAGAAATTTGTATAAAGGGTCCAATTTTATTGATTAAACTAAAATATAAAAAAGTGAAAAATAAAAAGCTAATATATTTCAATATATTAGCTTTTATAATAATCAGGCTATATTTAATTTAAAGACAAATTATTTGATGGTCATTATTTGATAATGGTAATTTGTTTTACATCGATCTCTGTACTTGTCCACTCTTTATCAACTTTACCTTCAATTCTGACAGTATTTTCTGGTGTGACTGTTTGTCCGCGCCATCTTTTATTATCAATATCTACATTGATACCGCCAGTGGTATCTTCAAAAACATACAGTTCATCACCAATTTTTTTGGTAATTTTTCCCGTTAAGATAACCCAAGTGTCATCAGAAAGATCTTTTGCTTTAGCTACTGTTGTTTCACTAATAGAAGGGCCTTTGAATCCACCTTGTTCAATTGTGGATGCTTGAATAGAGCCTTGAAAGCCACCTTCATGTGTTGTACTTGCTTGAGATGCAAAAGCCAAAGTACTACCGATTAATAATACAAGTATTTTTTTCATAACAAGCTCGCTTATAGGTTAATAATTCAACTAATTAATATGTTAGATTTTATTTCATTTCTATGTATAAAACCGCATTTTAAGGTAAATTTAAGTATTAATATATCAACTGATTAATATTAACCTTTAAATTATAGACCTTTATTTTTCATTGTTCTTTTTGGTGATATAAGCATCTATCACTAAATACTTCTTTTCTCTAAGTTAAATCCACTGGTTATTTACCCTTGGGATCGGTGCTAGCGGTTATTCAAAAATATACCCTTTGGGATCATTGTTTTTAGATGTATTACCTCTTATCATCCAGCGCCTTCAAATTTTTTTTAATTTTCCCCTATTATTTTTAGAGGTTTTAGGTTTTATGACTAACGAACGCATTGCCAATCCGGGTCCATTAGGTTTAATGGGTTTTGGTATGACAACGATTTTGTTGAACATACATAATGCCGGTTTTTTCCCAGTAGTCTCAGTCATTATGAGTATGGGAATTTTTTATGGTGGAATAGCTCAGGTTATTGCTGGAATTTTTGAGTTCAAAAAAGGCAATACTTTTGGCGCCACTGCATTTACCTCTTACGGCTTCTTTTGGGTGACATTGGTAGGAATTTGGTTATTACCAGTGATGGGCTTAAGCGAGCCAACAACACCTCTATTTTTAGGTGTGTTTTTAGCGCTGTGGGGAATATTTACCTTTTTCATGTTTATTGGCACGTTAAAAGCCAATAGAGCACTACAGTTTGTCTTTTTAAGTCTGACAATTTTATTTGCTTTATTGGCGATTGGAAATATCACTGGTAATGCACTGATTTTAAAAATTGCTGGTTTTGAAGGTATTATTTGTGGTGCCAGTGCTTTTTATCTTGCAATGGCTGAAGTATTAAATGAGATGTATGGCAGAACAATACTGCCAATTGGTCATAAGTAACCGTTTTATAGAGAAGTGGCTATTTAGCCACTTCTACTACTTGGCTTTTACGACGAATTAGCTTTCTTGCGCACCATGCATAAAGTAACCCTGCAACGACACCTGAAATATGTGATTCTGTTGATACACCTAATTGTCCTGGAATTAAGCCATAGGCCATTGATCCATAATAGAATAAAACAAAGAGTGCGATCACGATATCGATAATTTTATGGCGAGTAAAAGCGTGAGCAATAAGCAAAGACCATAATCCAAAAATCCATCCACTTGCACCAACATGAATGGCATTTCGCCCAAAAATCCAAACCAATAAACCACTTACGATAATAATAAATATACTTGATAAGACATATTCTCGTAGAGATTGCGTCATGGATAAAAAGCTAAGAATAAGAAGTGGGAGTAGATTACTAAATAGATGAGACCAAGATCCATGAATAAAAGGCGCGATAAAAATACCAATTAAACCTTCTCCTGTTCTTGGAATAATACCCCATTGAAGAAGAGAGATGGAGAGTAGTGAGTTAATAAGTTGAAGTAAGACTAATGTGATAGTTAATCCACCAAGAAAGGTTAGTCTTTTTTTAAACCAAATCTTATCCATAACGATAGCCTTAATAATGTGATGACGCTGGTAAAACACTATAAGCTATAAATAGAAGAGCCTTTAATAAAAGAAGAAAGGCTCTTTTTTATTTATTAGTCTAATAAATTAAGGCAAGCAGCCCCACGAGCGCCACCTGCATCACCATGACGTGCTTTTTCTATTAATGGGATTTGTGCATTTCCGTAAACACAGCGTGAAAGATATTCAGGCAATAGCTCATACAGCGCGTTAAATTGAGATAATCCACCACCAATAACAATTAAATGCGGGTCAAGCACAGTAAGAATATTGCTAAGGTAAATCGCAAGTACTTTCATATAGCGATCAACATGTTCTTGTGTTTTTGCATCCCCTGCATAATATTGTTCAACAATATCAACGGCTCTTTGTGGTGCATCATTGAAGGCTTTATACATACGCTCAAAGCCACGACCAGATAAATAGGTTTCAAAACACGCTTTTTTACCACAACCACAAATAATTTTTGGCATCGTTTCACCGATTACATTATCTGCATCCACATTCAGATTCATATGACCGATTTCACCAGCAATCCCATTCTTGCCAGACAATACTTTGCCATCAATAACAAAACCGCCACCCACGCCCGTGCCTAATATAAGACCTAATACAGAAGGGTGATGGCGAAACTCAGGGTCCCAAGCTTCTGATAAGGCAAAGCAGTTAGCATCATTTTCGACTTTAACGGGTCTATTGAGTATATGTGCGAGATCGTGAACCATTGGTTTGTATTTAGCTGCTGGAACATTAGTAGTAAATACCGTTCCTTCTTTAGAATTCACAATACCGGGAACACCTACCCCCACTTTTCCCTTACAACCTAGTTCATTGTCAGCTTCTAAAGTCAGGTCCTTAAAAACATTCAATAATGCCTGATAGTCATTTTTAGGTGTAGGAACACGTTTTTGCCATACTTGAGTCAGATCTTTATCAAAAACGGCAAGCTCAATTTTTGTGCCGCCCATATCAAAACCATAATACATATCAGTCTCTTAATTATTCTGTAAATATTATTTATAGCAACGACAAGGTTGTCGTTACGTGGCCATTTCTATTTCAGTCAATACTTAAGTTATCTCTACTGCTTATATACACTAGGTTAAAGAAGAACAGTGATTGGTGACAGTTGAGTTTTCTTTATCTATTGATTACTACCTTCAATCAAAACACTACGTACTTTCATTAGAGCAAAGCCTAATAAATTTAATCCATTCCAAAGAAGAGGGTTGTTAATCTCGTTATCTTGCTCACTTAATCCGACGCCCCATATTTTATCAACGGGGCTTGCCTCAACAAGCACACGATTGCCTGTTGAAATCAGAAATTTACCAAGTTCTTCATTTTGGGAAAACTTAGCGACATTGGCACGGATAACAATATCCATGCGGTGTTGTTCCCAAATGTTTTGGTCAAATCCTTTTACTTCTCTACCTAATGCTTTTGCTGAACCTGGATTAGAGGTGGTAATTATGCGTTCTCTGACTTCTATATCATTAAATAACCTTGCTTTTTCAGCCATCATATAGTGCTCAGCGCTGGCATAACGTACTTCATCTAATATAAAAGGTGCTGGATACCATTGGCTAAAGCAACTTTTTGCTATGTCATTACCTTTACTTTTGTGTCCCCAAAAGTAAATGAACTTTATTTTCTTGCCTGTACGAAATTCTTTTTTTAATTGTTCTAAATCCATCTTTTTTCCAGTTATCTCGAATACTCCTAATTCATTTAATAAAGATAGCATAGAAGTAAACAAGGATAGAGTGCCTTTTTGCTATTCTGTGAGTAGGTGAAGCGATTCCGCTATTTTAAATTATTTTTATTAAATTAGTCTTAATTTGATTGGTTTTTGCTGAATAATAAAAAAAATAGAACTTAGTTTCTTAGGATTACTCTTAAAAGAATTCATCTAAAGAATATCTTTATTTATATTGTTACATAAAAAGATAATCTTAAAACGATACTGCTTGCTTAGTAGAAAGGTGTAGTTAATTAAGTATTTTTAATATAAAAAAGCGTAAATATCGGTATTTGTACTAATTGTTAGTATTTATAACTAATAGAATACTTATTATATAATTAATTCAATAACTTAGTGTGATTGGTGTGCTAATTTTCATCGTTACATTTATTATTTGAACCACATCACGCTTGTGCATTTGTTAAGCTAAATTAACAATATCATTTTATAGGTAAAATATTGCTTAAGTTAATTATTCTGGAATACAGGTTATTCTTAGCGGTATTTACTATAAGTAAAGAATAAAACACATCATAGATTGATAATCTATTTTTGTTTTTTATTTGGGTATTTTTTTCTAAAACTTAACCAACGCTGATGTATTTTATTGTATCTCAATAAAATACAACGGTCGTAATATGATAAAAAGCAATAAAGTCACCTTTTAGGTGTAAAAAAGAAACCTATTTTGATGATGATCAATATGGATAAATAATCCTTTATATTTTTAATTGTTATTTTTTAGTCTTTTTTAGAGTGTAAAAATGAGGGAATATTAAAATTGATCTTGATGGGTTCTTTTATTTTTAGAAGAAATAATATCAATAAATAATTATTTTAGAATTTTATTTTTATAAAATTTATACAAATTGTTATTAGTTAACTCTAGTTATTATCTGGTTTTAAAACCCATTTTTTGGGGTGAAAAAGACGCTATTTTTGATAGTGATAATAAATGTAAAATTAAGTAAAAATACCCATTTTTATAAAATGAAAATGAGTGCTGTTTTACTTTTTACACTTTTTTTGATGTTGTCTTTTTCATTAAAATAATTATACAATTTAATTTAAATAATCATTGCTCCTAATCGGATGATGCTTATTTGTAATTAAATAAATCAGTATTTATAAGATTATTTTACCCTACATAGTTGATGTTCATTAATTGATGATTTAATGAGAGTTTAAATATGAATTTATAAAGATATATTTTTAACTTATTGTGAAAATTATCTATAAGGTTCTCTCTTCCTTATTTTGGATGAGCATCAAATTATTGAACAAGGTTTAGAGTACTGTTATTAAAGGGGCCACACTATGTATGATGATATTAGTAACCTAAAAGATAAGTTTCAGGAAGATGCCTTTGCTTTTCAGGATTTTTCTTCCTCTACAATACAAGATATTGATAACAAAATAGAACCAGTAGTTATAAATAAAGAAGATAATAATAAAATTAGTAATTTAAGTAATAATACGTTTTCTGAAACTTCACTTGTTGTGAAAAACGAACCAAAACAGCCTGTTACTTCATCGTCTATCCCTTCTTATCACCAGGATGCTTTAGTTGTTAAAGCAAAGAAAGACAATTTAATTAAGAGTAAGCAAAATTTGTTAGCAGATAATAAAATATTTGATAGCAAAGAAACGGATAGAGCTCATGCTCATGAAAATATATCATTAAAAGATATATTGTCATTTATTGCCTCTGTCTAATCTAAATAAGCAAAACTCTTTGTGTAAATAAATAATATTGACTGGTGTCAATCTTTAGCCATTGTTGTTTTATTTTTTAAGATAGGTTTATTTCTTTTCGATATTTATTAATGTCGATGGGGTGCCTTTGTCTTAAGAAAAGATCTATGGCGATGACAAAGGTATGGGTTTATGAATAAAATATTTAAAACATTAATTACGGCTTTTCTATTGATAACAATGTTTTCACTCATTGTTATGCCAATGAGTGCCGAACAACAATATATATTCGGTATTATCAATATATTGCTGTTATTTGTTATCGGTTTTAAAAAATCAAAAAAACGATTGTTAACAATGGTTTTTATTTCATTGTTGATGTCAACGCGTTATCTCTACTGGCGTGCAACAAATACCTTGAATTTTAATACAACTATTGAGGCTGTTTTAGGTAGTGGTTTATTTATGGCTGAAATTTATTCTTGGATAATATTAGTCCTAGGATATTTCCAAACATCATGGCCATTAAATAGAAAAATAGCACCTTTACCTAAAGATATTTCTCAATGGCCTACTGTTGATATTTATATTCCAACATATAACGAAAGCTTAGATGTAGTACGTGATACCGTCTTAGCTGCACAAGCTATCGATTATCCACAAGATAAAATGAAAGTTTATATATTGGATGATGGTAGCCGTGAAGAATTTAAACAATTCGCTGGTGATGTTGGTGTAACTTACATTGAACGTGAAGTCCATGATCACGCAAAAGCGGGTAACTTAAATCATGCGATGGGATTAACAGACGGTGAGCTCATTTGCGTTTTTGACTGTGACCACATCTCAACACGTATTTTCTTGCAGGCAACAGTAGGAAGCTTTCTTGAAGATCCAAAATTAGCGCTGATCCAAACACCACACTATTTCTACTCGTCAGACCCATTTGAACGTAACTTAAGTGCGGCTAAAGATGCACCGCATGAAGGCGCACTTTTCTATGGTCCTGTTCAACGTGGTAATGATAACTGGAATGCGACATTCTTCTGTGGTTCATGTGCTGTTATGCGTCGTAGTGCCCTTGAAGAAATCGGTGGTATCGCTGTTGAAACGGTAACTGAAGATGCTCACACTGCGCTTAAATTACAACGTTTAGGTTGGAACTCTGCATTTATTGATATTCCTTTAGCAGCTGGTCTTGCAACAGAACGTTTAGCATTACACGTTAACCAACGTATTCGTTGGGCTAGAGGGATGACGCAAATATTCCGTGTTGATAATCCAATGTTAGGTCGTGGTTTAACATTCCCTCAGCGTTTATGTTATCTCAATGCCATGCTCCACTTTCAGTACGGTTTGCCTCGTATCATCTTCTTGACTGCTCCGTTACTGTTTATGTTATTTAACCTCAATATTATTGCTTCATCTGCCAGCATGATATTTGCCTATGCATTACCACACTTAATCATGTCGGTTTATGTAAACTCGAAAAATATCGGTAAATACCGTTACTCTTTCTGGGGTGAAATTTATGAAACCGTTATGGCATTTAGTTTGGTATTACCTACTTTACTGAGCTTAGTTTCACCAAAATTAGGTAAATTTAACGTAACAGATAAAGGTGATTTGCTTGATAAAAGCTATATGGATTACCTCACTGTGCGTCCATTAATTATTACTGCACTTCTTCTTATCACTGGGATTTCATGGGTTGTTGTTCGTTATCTATTAAATGACTTCCAAGGTATTGACCCACTGGTTATTGTTTTAAACCTTACTTGGGCGACTTACAGTTTATTTATCATTCTTGCCTCTATTGCGGTAGGTAAAGAAACTCGACAAATTCGTAAGAATACACGTATCAACGCATCTCTACCGATCACATTACATTTTGATGATGGTGCTGAGTTAACGACGACCACTGAAGATATTTCTATGGGTGGCGTTCGCATCGCCGTAAATAAGATGTCTGAACTTCGCCAACGTAATGTCACTTCAATCACTCTGAATGTACAACGAGATGAAGTTACTGTTCCTGTTGATATGGTGAGTTTAGAAAGTAATCAACTACGCCTTGAATTCTTACCTATTGATTTAAATCTTCGCCGTAAATTAGTGCGCATTATCTTTGGTCGTGCTGATGCATGGATACATCAAGCAGATTATAAAGACAAACCATTTAAAGAATTGGCAGGCATTACGCGTTGTATTTTTGAATTGTTCTTTGGTCGTCGCCAAAAAGTGAAAGCACCAGCAGCAAGAACGAAAACAAAAGCTTCACTCTCTGTGCAATCTATTAACGGGGATGACTAAGCATGAAAAAGAAACTGACATTAATGCTAAGCCTAACGGCGATAGCTATCGCAAGTATTAATCTTTCCCAAGCAGATACCGGAATGTTAGAGCTAGGAGGGGAGCTTTTACCTGACCCAACTTCTTATACACATTCGCCTGTGCAACAAAATGCGAATAACCCGATCCAACTTGAAGAGGGTGTATTGTCTGAAGCGCGTAATATCGAAGAGCAATTAACATTGGCACAGATGGGAAATCCATCACCTATCGTGTTATCAGGAAGAAAATTACTTTCTGGTGTGACGTTTAATATGGCGAATGATTTATTTATTGATAACGCCACATTAACGATGAAAGTGAAAGCGTCTCAAGGATTAATTCAATCCGATCAAACACTTCACTTAATGCTAAATGGTCAACCTATGGGATTTCTACCTTTAGAAGAAGGTGGGCAAGAGCATGAATATGTTTTAGAAATCCCTGAAATGATGTTGACGAATGTGAATAACCTTAGCTTTCGTTTAGCCAATCGTGATGCGTTGGATGAAAACCAATGTATTCCTCCATTAGCTGAAGGATTAAGTCTGGTTATCTCACCTGATTCATCATTAGATTATCGAGGTCGCTGGATTAATGGCGGGTATAGTCTGGAACGATTGCCCCTACCGTTCTTTGACCCTGACAGAATGACAGCGACCTCGTTACCTATCATATTGTCAGATAAACCTGACCATGCAGAGGTAACAACAGCAGCTATTGCTGCATCATGGTTTGGCAGTTTTAGCCATGATATTAAGCAAGTTGATTTACCTGTCTTAATGAATCAGTTGCCTGAAAGTGATGGTATTTTAGTAGGCTATTCAGGACAAACTATTGCAGGTATTACATTACCTTCAGGAAATAGTGGGCAATTAACCATTGTTGATAACCCGGTCGATCCTGTTTTCAAATTATTACTGATCAGTGGTGATAATGAGAAATCTCTTCGCCAAGCTGTATGGGCGTTAAACAACGGTAAATTGCCACAAAACGATCACTTGGTGGTGCCTTCTCAAACGCTTGCTATGCGTAAAGATTATGATGCACCTCGTTGGTTAAATACCAATAAACCTGTTTCGTTAAGTCAAATTGCTAATGGTAGTGATGACTTCTCACGTCAAGGTATTAACCATGCACCGAATCAGTTTTCGTTTCGTGTTTCTCCCGACCTCTTTTGGTGGGATGGTGATGCGCTGCCTTTAGATTTGAAATATGTTTTCCCTCATTCGGATAAACTAAATAGTCGTCGTTCTTCATTGATTGCTTCTTTGAATAACCAATTTTTAGGTGCATTGTATCCGGCGCGTTCAGAACCTTTAGGTATGTTAAGACAATGGCTAGGAATGGAGAGTGAGCAGCAAAATAGCACGCTCTATTTAAATCCTCGTCAGATCTACAGTCAGAATCAATTGCAGTTTTATTTTGATTTACGTGAACCTGAGGATGCTCCTTGTATTTTAACGGATGGCAGTAGCTTAATTAGCCAAATTGATCCGCAATCAACGCTGCAATTTAAAAATACTTGGCACTACTCAAGAATGCCGAACTTGGCTTATTTTTCAGGGGCATCATTCCCATTTAGCCGTCGTGCGGATTTTTCACAAACCACACTGCTATTACCTGAAAATCCAACAATCGAAGAACTTTATACCTTAGTGAACTTAATGGCGAGATCGGGTTATGCCACAGGTACACCGGTTTCTCATGCATCAGTTTTCTTAGGTGCTAAAGAGCTTGAGAAAAATAATCTCTCTCAACACGATGTGTTAGCGATTGGTTCATTAAGTAGTGAAGGATTTTTACCCGCTCGTTTTTCACAACAAGCTTTCTCATTTTTAAATAAAAACGTCGAAATTAAACCTCAATCATTGATCGATAAAGCAAAAGGTTGGATGGCTGGCGATTATTTATCTCAAAGTGGTGATGCTGCAAGTTACTTATCTTCAGTGAAAGACTGGCGTGGCATGATGAGTTTTATCTCACCTTGGGCAAGCGATAGGGTTGTCGTATTAGTTACAGCTAAAGGTAATGATTCGATAAAAACCATTATCAATGACTTAAATTTAGCCCAAATAAATGCGGCGATTAAAGGTGACATCACACTTATTAGTGGCAAAGACACCGTAAAAAGTTTCCATTTAGGTGAACACTTCTCGCAAGGTGACTTACCTTTCTTACAACAATTCCTTTGGTATAGCTCTAGACACGTCTATTTGCTGGGTCTTTTAGCTGTTGGTTTTTGTGCGTTGACGGGCCTCGTGACTTATTACTGGTTACAACGTCGTTCAACTCGTCGTTTACATCAGATATCACAGCATCGTTCAGACAAATAAGGGGGGATATAAGATGAAAAATCACGCACTTAATATCATCGTTAAAGTCATCTACGCAGGTTGCATTTTAGGGGCTTCAAGCCAAGTACAAGCAACGGCGGTTGAGGCAAATATAGCAGCAACTGATCCAAATATTGTCAGTTCTCTTATTGAACAAGCTAACTATTGGCATGGTAGAGCGCACGATGAGCGTGCAGTAGAAGCACTGCAAAAAGTACTGATTATGGAAAGCAATAATCAGGATGCGCTGTATTTAATGGCGTTCTTTACTGCACAACAAGGTAATGAAAAACAAGCAACCTATTGGCGAGAAAAACTGGCGCAAATTGCACCGCAAGATCCACGAATTGATGGATTAAAAAACATCCGATCATCACAATTTAGTGAACAGCAATTAGGATATGCCAGAGAGTTAGCGAAAAAAGGCCAACACGAAGAAGCGATAAAAGCGTACCAACGTTTATTTGTGAGCAGTGAGCCACCTGAAACACTGGCGTTAGAATATTATCAAACAATGGCAGGTGTACCTGCAATGTTGCCTCAAGCCATTACGGGATTAAAACAACGTGCTGCATTGATGCCTGATAATAAAGAAACGCAAAAAGCATTAGGATTAACATTAACTTATAACGAAGAGACTCGTCGTGAAGGGATAACTATTTTAGGTAATATCTCAGGTGATGAGTCAGCCAAAAAAGGTATGCGTCAAGCTTTGTTATGGTTGAATGTCCGTCCTGATGATGACGTGTTATATAAAACCTATTTGCAAGCAAACCCGAACGATAAAGCGGTTGCAGAGCATTACCAAGGTGCTATTCAAGGTAATGCACGCCAAGCAGGTTATACCGCATTAAACAAAGGTAAATTGAAAGAAGCCGAAGGCTATTTCAAACAAGCTTTAGCGTCAGATAACAATGATGCGCAAGCCTTAGCGGGTTTAGGTTATATCGCATTACGTTCAGGTGATTTAACCACAGGTCAGCGTTTATTAAATCAAGCTGCGCAATCGGGTGGCGAACAAGGCAGTAAATGGAAGCAACAAGCGGAAGATGCGGGTTTTTATGCGCAATTACGCAGCGCACAACAACGCGCCAAACAAGGAAACATTCAACAAGCTATTGAACAATTAGCCCCATTAACCAGTGCTTCAGGTGAAAAGGGGTTATCTGCCAACTTATTACAAGCTGACTTATTACGTAAGCAAGGTAATTTACCAGCTGCTCACCAATTGTTGTCAGGGCTTTATCAGCAAAATAGCCATAATGAAAAAGTGATTTCTGCTTATTACTATTTATTAGTTCAGGAAGGACAGAATACGAAAGCAGAACAATTACTGGCACAACAATCTGCCTCTTTGCGTCAAAAACTAACAGCGAATACCGATCCTTCTGAGAAATTACGCCGTGAAGCGCAAAAAGCGTTAGAAAATGGTAATCGTGTTCAAGCAAGACAATTGCTTTTACAAGCACAGCGTAAAAACCCGCAAAATAACTGGGTTTACCTTGATTTAGCACGCTTAATGGCAGCTGACGGCGACAGTGTTGGCGCAAAAAATACTATTTCACAGCTACAAAACCGTAGAACAAGAGATTCTGATTATGTGGCATCTCTGTTTTATGTTGAGCAAAAAGAGTGGGATAAAGTTTTTAACTTACTAAGTAGCCATAATCAACAAACTGAAGCTGAAAAAGAGTTATTACAGCGTGCTCGTTTTCATCGCCAACTTGCGCAAGCTGACCATTATCGTCAGGCTGGAAACCTTGTAGCAATGCGTAATATTTTACGTCCATTAATTAATCAAGTCGCTGATTATCCAAATGATGTGGGTGAATTAGCAGAGAAATTGGTTAACAGTGGATTAAACGATGAAGCGTTGCAATTAGTTGAAAGTGATATTGCAAAAGGCACTAAAGGCTCGGTAGGTAATTACGCAGGTCATATCAACGTTCTCAATGAGTTAGGTCATTATACACAAGCATCTAGCTTGATTAACGATCCCGCTTTACAACAAGAAACACCGATTGTTGAGAAAAAACGTTTAGAAGTTGCGACTAAAGTTGCGCAAGCCGATAGCTTACGTGAAAAAGGCGAAATTAAAGCAGCTTATGACACGTTAGTTGTTGCTTTAAAAGCATCACCAAATGATCCTGATTTATTAATGGCATTAAGTCGTGTTTATTTAGCGCAATCAATGCCTGAACAATCAAACAAAATTCTTTCTTACTTAGAAAAAGAGCAAGGAAAAGATAGCAAATTAATCCAAGCTCAAATCGAAGTGGCATTAGCTCAGAAAGATGGAAGAAAAGCACAGCAGTTGTTGCAGCAAATTCCTTCATCCTCGCAACCGGCTTATTTATTACAAGCCGCGCAAATTGCGCAATTAAATGGTGAAAATCGTAAAGCATTAACGTTACTGCGTAGTGCGCAATGGCAAAACAGTGGTAGCACACTGAATACCTCTGCCGGTCAATTAAGTGCATTAGGGGGCAGTGATAATTCTGCTATTGCGGGTTCTATCTATGAACGTAAAGAGATGGCATCGGTTCAACGCACTATTCGTGAGCTAGAAGAAAAAGTCTCACCTTGGGTACAAGGTGGTGTAGCTATACGTCATCGTAATGGTGATAAAGGATTATCAAACGTCACTGAAATTTCAGCACCAATGAGCATTTCAAGTGTACCTGGTGAAGAGTTCCGTTGGGAATTTAGTGTTAATCCAGTTTCGATGACAAGTGGTTCGGTTTCAGGAGAAAGAGCTAACCGCTTTGGTTCTGGTCAGCTTCAACATGCTGAACGCTTTGCTAAGAATAGCGATAACCATGATGAGAAAAACAAAATTAATGCCGATGAAGCAGGTAGCCAACGTGCATCTGGTGTTGAATTAGGACTGCGTTTATCAGACAAGGATATCAGCTTTGATGTGGGTTCAACGCCATTAGGTAAAGATACGGCAACGGTTGTCGGTGGCCTCACATATTCACCTCAAATTAGCCAAAATGGGCAATTAACACTGACCGCAGAGCGCAGAGCCATAAAAGATAGTCTACTTTCTTATATGGGGCGTACTGATCCAATGACTGGCGAAAGTTGGGGTCGTGTAACTCGTAACGGCGCTAAAGTTCAATATGCTTGGGATGATGGAAAAATTGGGGCTTATGCTGGTGGTGGTTTCTATAACTACGAAGGTAAAAGTGTTGCGAGTAATGATGAAGTGAAAGCGTGGATTGGCTCTTATGCTAAGTTCTATAAAGATGATCAACAAGAAGTAAAAGCAGGTGTACATGTTGATTATATGAACTTTAGAAATAACCAGAACTACTTCTCACTAGGACACGGTGGTTACTTTAGTCCACAAGACTATGTGTCTGTTTCATTGCCTGTTGCTTATACCCGCCGTTTTGAAAAAGGTGAAGTCTCATTAAATGGTGCAATAGGGATACAAAGTTACAAACAAAAAGGCAGCGATTATTTCCCAACGCATGGTTATATGCAAAACGCATTAAATAAAAAGAATGCGAGCGATCCTCGTATTAAATCTCAGTACGCAGAAGAAGACGAAACGAATTTTACTTACAGATTAGGTTTAGACGCGAAATATTATTTAAACAAAGAAACCGAGTTAGGTGTCAGCTTATCGCATGATACATCGGGTGATTATGCTGAAGATAATATGTGGTTACACTTAAAATATACCCCAGACTTCCTGTCTAAATAATTAAGGAGACAAATAATGAATAAGCATGACAGTGATATCTTACAATTACCTTTTGAAAGTGGCTGGCAAGATCTAACTCAATTATTATTTTTTCAAATCTTAAATGACAATGATATTTCTACTGCTGGAAATAAATTAAGAAATATAGGTAAGGATATTGCCTTACGTTATCCTTTACCTGAAAGCGAAAATATTCAATTACTTGAATCACATATTAATCGCGTATTAACACTATTTAAATGGGGTTTTGTCACGATATCTCCTGCAATGAGCGAACTTTTACTGGTTCATTGTGCATGGCCTCATTTTACGCAAAGCCAAGATGATGCTCAGTGGCGTGTTGCAAGTGCCAGTGTTTTAGAAGGGTTATATGAAGGCTGGTTAACGAATCAAGGTGGTAATGCCAAAATGCAAGTGCATCGTCAATCTACTGATGCAAAAGATGTCTTTATTTTCCGCTATGCGCATAACTCATCAGCCGAATAATAATATATATGCTTTATTGATGAGCATAGGAGGTCAAAAATGAATGAAATGATATTTAACGATGATAATTCTAAATGCTTATTAATAAAGCAATTTACTAATAATGTTTTTATGATGTTAGTAACAGATATTAATGGCATCATTATTTATGCAAATGAAAAATATTGTGAATTTAATAATGTTCACTTTGAAAATATAAAAGGTAAAAAATACAGATTATTTAACTTAATTGATGAGAATCAAATTAATTGTTGTGTAAATGGCAATAATGATAATAAGGGAGTATATCGATTAGAAGCCAAGAGAAATAACGATACACAACAAGATGTATGGGAAGATATTAGTATTATCCCTGTATTTGATGAAAGTAATTTAATTTCTCACTATGTGTTTATTAGCTTAGATATTACTGATAAGGTAGAACTAAGAAACGAGTTATTTAATAAAAGCTATATTGATTCATTAACTGGAATATCTAATCGATTAAGTATTGTTGAAAAAATCGAAAATGAACGCTTAAATATTTCACAGCCATCTTCATTTTGCCTTGGTATTATAGATTGCGATAAATTCAAATCTATCAATGATCAATTCGGGCATCATGCAGGCGATAAAGTATTATGTGAAATATCAAAACGGTTGTCACAATTAGAAAATAATGAAGTCTATTGTGGGCGGCTTGGTGGCGATGAGTTTGCTGTGCTTTTCCCTAAAGGATTACGTTCTTGTTCTGTGATTTTGTTAGAAATAATAGAATCACTTTGGAAATCAATGGAAAAGCCCATCGATATTAATTCAGATTTTATGTTAACCCCTTCAATTAGTTTAGGTATTGCTGAATATCCTAAAGATGGAAAAACATTATCTGAATTATTAAAGTCTGCGGATGAAACACTTTATTCTATAAAAGAAATGGGTGGTAACAAATATGGATTTTATTCCGGATTTTAAATAAAAGATTTTAAATAGAAAGTTTTTTAGTAAAGATATATTAAAAATAACGTTATCTCTTTTTAACGAAGAGGGAGGTGACTGTTTTTAAAATATATCTAGCATTCCTGATGAAATATAAGAGTAAATTTAAAATAATACTAAATATTAGTTTTAGATAAATGTTTATTAGAGGATTTTATTATGATGAAAGCGGTTATCCCTGTTGCTGGATTAGGTACTCGTATGTTACCTGCAACGAAATCAATTCCTAAAGAAATGCTGCCTATTGTTGATCGCCCTTTAATTCAATATATTGTTGAAGAGTGTGCTCAGGCAGGCGTCGAGGAAATTATTTTAGTAACTCACTCTTCTAAAAATTCAATTGCGGATCACTTTGATACCAGCTTTGAATTAGAAAATATGCTGGAACAGCGTATTAAAAATAAATTATTAGAAGAAGTGCGTTCAATTTGTCCTGACAATGTCAAAATTGTCCAAATTCGCCAAGGTCACGCCTTAGGTTTAGGCCATGCAATTTGCTGTGCACGTCCAGTTATTGGCAATAATCCATTTATTGTTTTACTGCCTGATGTTTTATTAAATGCACACTATTGCGATCCTCAACATGATAATTTATCAGCAATGATAAAACGTTTTGAAAAAACAGAACGTAGCCAAATCATGGTTGAACCTGTGCCAATGAGCCAAGTGCAACAATATGGTGTTGTAGATTGTGAAGGTGTTTTCTGTCCTCAAGGTAATTGGGCACCTATTCGTCGTATCGTAGAAAAACCAAATCCTGAAGATGCACCTTCTAACCTTTCTGTTGTTGGTCGTTATGTTTTTTCTGAAGCTATCTGGGAATTATTAGATGGTCTACCTGCTGGCGTAGGCGGTGAAATTCAATTAACGGATGCGATTGATTTATTATTGAAAAAAGAAGTCGCTGAAGCATATACCTTGGTGGGTAAATCACATGACTGTGGTAATAAGCTAGGATATATGAAAGCCTTTGTTGAATATGGCTTACATAATTCTGCCTTAAAAGAAGAATTTGCTTCTTGGATGCAGGACTTTTGTGAAAAAACATTGTTACCCAAAACAGAAGTCATAGAAGAAGATGAAGTAAGTGAAGAACAAAAGATAGTTGCTATCTTTTGAGTATATCTTGAAATAATATGCAATCTGCCGACCGAACTCAGATAGCGGTCGGCAATAGCAGGAGAGAAAGGCAATGTCTTTTAGGCACTTATCTCGTTGTAATTTTCTATTTTCTACCTTTTTTATTTTAGGTTTGTTGCTTATGGTTTCTCCTTCAATACAGGCAGCAGATACTCAAGTAGGATGGGAACAATTTAAAGAGCGCTATATTAAGGATGATGGGCGAGTTATAGACAGCGCTAACAAAAATATTTCACACTCTGAAGGTCAAGGCTATGGCATGTTAATGGCTGTAATGAGTGATGATCATGAAACATTTAATAAGTTATGGAGCTGGACAGCTGCTTCTCTTTATCGTGGTGATTTAGGCTTATTTAAATGGCGTTATGAGCCAGAAAATAGTGAACATACCCCTGATCCTAATAATGCGACAGACGGTGATATCTTAATTGCGTGGGCATTATTAAAAGCGGGTGAGAAATGGAATGATGAAAGTTATCTTTCAGCTTCTGATTCTATTCAACACGCTATTTTGGAACATACTTTAGTTAAGACAAAAAATTATACCGTACTCTTACCTGGTATTAATGGTTTTAAAACGCCAGAAGAAATTATTATTAATCCATCCTATTTTATTTTCCCTGCATGGAAAGATTTTTACCGTACAAGCAACGATGTTCGTTGGAAAGTGTTAATTAATGATAGCCAGTCTTTACTTAGAAATATGCGATTTGGTGAATATCAATTACCCACTGACTGGGTAAGTTTATATCCAGATGGAAAGATAGAGCCTAGTGAAAAATGGCCTGCGCGATTTAGCTTTGATGCAATACGTATTCCGCTTTATTTAGCTTGGGCACATGATGAATTAGCGCTACAACCTTTTGTGCAGTATTGGCAGCAATTTGATCGTTATAAAACGCCTGCTTGGGTAAGTATTGATGCTCAAGAGCGCGCTGAATATAACCTTACTCCCGGTATGATGGCGGTGAGAGATTTAACGATGAAAACACCTATTGAAGATGTCGATTTAAGTAAAGATACGGATTATTATTCTTCAGCTTTACACTTATTAGCGGCATTTGCTCAAAACGGGCAATAAGTATATTTAGTTAATTTTAATGATAGATAGCTTAAATGCCTTTTAATACAGAAAGGTATTAAGCTATCTATTTTGTTTATATCGATAGTGCTAAAAACATAACTTTCTAAATTATTTATACTTATTCAATTTTAATAAATTAATAGTAATTCGTTATCTCTATTTATAACGCTATGTTTTTAAATAATAAATAAACGTTAAACCATGATCTAAGAATAATTTATTTAATGATATGTATGCTAAAGTTATCTCAGCGACTTGATAGTGTTATTAATATAATTTCTCATCAATAATAGAGGTGGATAAATGAAAGTTTCAGCACGCAATCAGTTAGTCGGTAAAGTTGTTGATATTATTGAAGGTGCCGTTAATAGCGAAGTGATTTTATCTTTAGCTCATGGTGAAAAACTTGCCACAATTATCACTAAAGAGAGCTGTGACAGTTTAAAGATCAAAAAAGATGGCGAAGCAATTGCCATTATTAAAGCACCGTGGGTTGTCTTAGCACTACCTGATTGCGGTTTAAATTTTTCTGCACGTAACCAATTTGCAGGTAAAGTGACTCAAATTGCACAAGGTGCGGTGAACTCTACCGTTCATTTAGAAACAGCTAAAGGTTTAGAACTGACTGCTGTTATTACAAATGAAAGCTTACAAGAGATGAAACTGGCAAAAGGCAGTGATGTTTTAGCGCTAGTGAAAGCATCAAGTGTGATTGTTGCGACACGCAAATAATTGCAGGTTTATTTTTTGGAATAAAAAAAGAGGCTAAATATTTAGCCTCTTTCGTTTTGATATTACTTATCTTTTTGAATTTATTATCCCGATCATCTTTTATTCAGGTAATAAAAATTAATTATCTGTACTACCTGCGACTTTCAGTTTGTCATAGATATAATTTTTATAACTGTTAACTAATTTCTCGTCTTCACAGTCATTTAATTTACCTTCACATAAATGGCGCATTTGAATGTTTGCTTTGTAGAAAGGAGATAATGGCAAACGAGCGCGTTCTAAGATCATGCCACCTAAGAAGCTAATATCAGTTAATTCACCCGTTGTTATTGGCGCACCTTGCGACAGGTTATCTCTTAAGGTGAACTGAGTAATATACGAAGGGTTATTAAAAGGTGACTGATAATTTTTTAACTCTATATTAGGTTGATGATCACCAAAATAGAGGAACATCGTTGGCTTTTCTCTTTGTGCAACAAAATTGGAGAAATCTTTAATTGCTGGATCACTGGTAACGATTTTTTCCATATAGTGGCTAAATTTACCCGGTGCATTACTGCTTTCGGTATGACCTGCAATTTGGTACATATCTCTGTGCGATTCATCATAAGGGCCATGTTCATACATGGTTAATGAGAATATGAACAAGGGCTTATCTGTGCGTTTCTTCAGTACCTCTTCAACATAACCCAGCATATCTACTGTCGATATTTTCCAGAGGTTTTCCTCTAATGTTCCCGGGTAGCCAAGCTCTTGAGGTTGAATGATTTCATCAATTCCCATTTTTTCATAAGCGTAACCAGCATGGTAAGCACTACGATTAAATGGGGTGAGTAAAACGGTGTAATAACCTTCAGCTTTTAGTTGGCGGAATAAACTTTCATTAAGATTATCGACAACAAAATAGAATACAGAGTTTTTACGCGCACCAAAATCATCCGTATTTAGCCCTGTTAATACAGAAAATTCAGAAAGCCAAGTACCACCACCAAAGGTTTGTACACGTAAAGGGCTTTGTGCACTGACATTTTCATCTTTTTGGAACATAAATAGATCAGGCAGTGCAACATCGGTATCAAATTGATAAATATGAGGGTTAACTGTCGATTCCTGTAATAAAACGACAATGTCAGGTTTTATGTCTGTCTGTGTTTCTGGTAATACGGTTTTATTGGCTTGTTCAAGGAAGTAATTCGCATCTTCCTTGAAATAAGGAGGATGATAAGCCGTTTGGTAGCCAGACATGATTAAATTAGTAACAGTGCCTCGTCCTCCCGGAAGTGTACCTTCCCATTCGGCTTGCCATTTTTCTACGGTGAAATGGATGGTAGTAAATCCGATGACTATTAAGAGTAAGCTACTTATACGCAAGGCTGGGCGTGATTTTTGGGAAAAACGCCAAGCAATAGACATATTGATAAGAAGCCATATTAGCATCGCAACCAATGCAACACCGGCTTCCCAATAATGACCTAATGTCCCTAAATTCGAGCTATCAAAAGCCAAATCAAAGTCAGAGAACATTAATGTTTCTTTGTAATAATGGACTTTGAGCTGATTAATAAACTTAGTTATCAGGAAGAGTGTACCGGTGGTAATAGCCGAAAATAAGACACGAGCAGATAAAATAAAGCAAAGAGAGAAAAGAATAAAATAAGCACCAACTGAAAGAAGTGCCGTATAAATAAATGTTGTTTTCTCAAAAACAATAAAGAGTGAGGCTATAAGAATAAGTGCAAGATAAGCACTTCCTAATATTTTTTTCATATCTCTTCCGAGTATAGCGATAAAGAATAAAGGGGTATTTTACAAATATTGTAGGCGATAACCTTAAATAGGCTAAATAACTTTATTTAGCCTAAGTTAACATCTGTATTTAGAATAACCCTTTGTCTCGTAAAATATGAAGATCTTTTTTGCGGCGAGTAAAACCTGTGCGATCAAAATATTCTAAAATTTGCACTGCTAATTTACGCCCAACGGATAATTCATCACGGAAGTCCGCTGCGGTAACACTGCCATTGCTTTCATTATATTTCACAATGATAGATGCAAATTTTTCTATTGCTTGGTGTGTATAATAGCGATCAGCAATAATCGGAATAATTAAACCTAATTGCGCCGCTTTACGTAATAATGAGCGGATCACCTTCTCATCATTTTTCATTTCATTGGCGAGATCACGTACCCACCAAGGTTCAGATTGCTCAAAGTAGACTTTGGCATTTTGCCATAACGCATCTTGTTCTGGAGAAAAGGCAAGACCATGTGTTGGAAGATGAAGCCAACCACGACTTTGGCTAATAGCACCTTCTTTACGTAATTGATCAATTAAGTGATAGACCAATTCATCATGATAAGTAGGTAGTGCCATTCGTTTTAAACGAGAACGACCCACACCCATTTGATCATTATGTTGTTGGTGATATTCCTCAAGGGTATCGAGTAATTTCTGTTTTGCGTTATCAGCATTCTCTTTAGAAAGAATAACGCCTGCAACGCTGACTAGGTCAAAGGTTTCTAATAACTGAGTTAGTGCACTCTCTGTTAATTGCTGAGCCCAAGCAAACTGACTTAGAGATAGCTCACCTTTTGGTAAACATAACGCTAAATTGGCACTAACGCTGTCTGCGCTATCAAGTTGGTGTAGCCAAGTTAAGAACTCAGCTTGTCGTTTACCTCTACGTGGCGAGTGCAAATGTAAGACTTTCGCTGCGGCTAAAGTGCGTTGAGCGCTGATATCACGCAAGATAAGTCTATCGTTATCCACTAGCCAAAGGGGTTCATCAAGAATAAGCTCAGCTAACTGTGGTGTTTCATTAGCATCATTTAAAAGAGCAACACGACCCGTAATATGGCGTGTACCGTGGTGAATATGTACAGGCTGCCAATGCTTTAAAGGTTCATCTGCAATTAAACTGACTAATATTTTATGAGATTGATAGTTAGGTGCTTGAGAAAGCAGCCAATCACCACGAGAGACGTTTTCTTTACTGACATCACCTGTGATGTTAATTGCAATACGATGACCTGCACCAGCACGCTCTACGGGCTGATTTTGTGCATGTAAGGCTCTTATTCTTACTGGTTTATCTGCGCCAGTTAGCCAAAATGTATCGCCAACAGAAATTTGCCCTGCAAGTGCGGTACCTGTGACAACTAATCCTGCCCCTTTAATGCTAAAAACACGGTCTATTGCTAAACGAAAACGCTTATGCCATTGAGGATGTTGTTGCTCTTGCTGATGCAACTCAACAAGGTAGTCACGAAGTGATGAAATACCTTCACCAGAAGGGGCTGCGGTGACAAAAATATCAGGTTGTTGCCAGCCTAAATTGGCTAATACGTCGATTGTTTGTGAACGAACTTCTTCAATTCGCTCAGGTGTAACGCGATCTGCTTTAGTGAGAATAACGGTAACTTGAGGACAACCAGCAAGACGTAAAATAGAAATATGTTCGATGGTTTGTGCCATAACGCCATCGTCACAAGCCACAATTAATAGTGCATGAGAGATCCCACCGACACCCGCGAGCATATTTGAAAGGAATTTCTCATGGCCGGGAACATCCACAAAACCAATTGAGGTACCATTATCTTGACGCCAATAGGCATAACCTAAATCAATGGTCATGCCGCGTTTTTTCTCTTCAGGTAAATGGGTAGTATCTACCCCAGTAATGGCCTGTATAAGTGTGGTCTTTCCGTGGTCTACGTGACCTGCTGTCGCAAAAATCATAGTAAAAGTGCCTGTATTAATGCATTTTCATCCTCAAGACAGCGCAGATCAAGCCACAGGCGACCATCAGTAATTCGACCAATAATCGGCTTTTCTAAATTACGCCAATGCGCAGCTAGCGTATCTAACTGGCTACCTTTTCCATCTTTGGCTTCAAAGGTAAGTGCTGCACTCGGTAAACTTTCAATAGGTAACGAACCACTGCCTATTTGAGAAGCACATGAGGATATCGTGATATGGTAGTTATCCCCATAATATGCCTGAAAATGAGGCAATAACCGTTGCGCCATATCATTAATTTCTGTTTGTGTCCGAGTTAACAAACGTAATGTCGGAATTTCAACAGCCATTTTTTCAGGTTGCTGATAAAGGTGTAATGTGGCACCTAAAGCGGCTAATGTCATTTTATCAACACGTAATGCACGCTTTAAAGGATGGCGTTGAATAGCCTCAATCCACACTTTTTTACCAAGGATTATCCCTGCTTGTGGACCACCTAATAGTTTATCGCCAGAGAAGGTAACAAGGTCGATACCTTGTTGCAGATAATCTTGTGGCATTGGCTCTGAAGGTAAACCTAAGGCGGCTAAATTAGTCATTGAGCCACTACCTAAATCGATAGCGGTTGGTAAGTTCATCTCTTTACCAAGCGCTGCAAGTTCGTCGCCATGCACTTCAGCGGTAAAGCCTTGAATACAATAGTTGCTAGTATGAACTTTCATTAGCAAACCCGTATTCTCATTAATGGCGTTACGATAATCTTTAAGGTGAGTTCGGTTTGTTGTTCCGACTTCTTTGAGTGTACAGCCTGCTTGTGTCATCACATCGGGGATACGAAAAGCACCGCCAATCTCAACTAATTCACCGCGAGAAACAACAACCTCTTTATTGGGTGCTACCGTTGCGAGCATCAATAAAACAGCGGCTGCGTTGTTATTCACGATACAGGCATCTTCTGCCCCTGTTAATTCACATAATAAGTCAGCGATAGCGCGATCACGGTGTCCTCTTGAAGCACCATCAAGAGAATACTCTAAGGTTGCTGGTGAGCGCATAACTTGGCTAACGGCTTCAATGGCGGATTCTGCCATTAATGCACGCCCTAGATTGGTGTGTAAAACAGTACCTGTTAAATTAAAAACAGGTTTAATTGAGGATTTTCGTTGTAGTGTAATGCGATTTTTTAATTCATTAGCCCAATGGTTGTGCCATTGTGGTAACTCGTTTTCTTGACGAATAATGATACGCGCTTCTTCTTGTAACTTTCGTAAATGCTCTGCAATAAATGTCTGACCATAAGAAGCCACAAGGGCTTGAATATCTGCTTGGTGCAGTAACTTATCAATAGACGGCAGTTGGCTATAAAGTGAGCGCGTATCATTTGTCATGCTAATACCTAATTATTATTCATTTGGGAACAGGAATGGATTAATGCTACTACGAGCAAAGCCTTCTTCTTCCATTTTTGCATCAAGAACAATAGACGCTAAATCATCAGCAACAGCATCTACATTGGCATCTTTTTCTTGATATAAAATTTTCAGATAGCTTCCACAATCACCGCAGCTTTCTGCTTTCACTGGGGCATTTTCGCTGTCTAAAGACCAGTAATTTAATTTACCTGTTAATTCACAGTTGGTGCATTTAATGCGTACAACATGCCACTGTGTTTCACATAAATTACAGTGTAAATAGCGTAAACCTTGTGTTGTGCCGATTTGTACCATGCTTGCCACTGGCATACTGTTACAAACTGGGCAGAATTGACGATTTTCACCGTATTCTGTTTTAGCTTTACCTGGAATATTTGCTGCTAATTGTGCCCAGTAAAGAGACAGTGCTGCCCAAATAAAGACAGATTTATCAGCTGAAACTTTTGAATATTCGTCATTAAGTAATGCTGTTGCCATCTCTTCTAATTCAGTTTCAGAAGCTTTAGAGAGGTTTTCTAAAGTGATAGTGGCACTTTCAGGCACAACTGGGCGTAATTCAGCAATAATTGAGGCTAATAAAGCATGCCAATGTTTACTGCGTTTGAATGTTTTTCTATCTAAAGGCGCTACGCCGGCTTGTTGTGCAAGGAGTGGGGCAAGATCAATGACAAGTGGATTGTCATGAAGTGCTTTTTCTTGAGCCTTGACAATTTCTGCTGCAAATTCAAGGTAGTCTGCGAAAGGATTATCTTTTGCTAGTGTTTGAAATCGTTCAGCACGACGTTGATAAAGGTTTTTTAGATTAGGGAATAATACGGGTGGAATAAAACTGATCCCTTTTTCTGATTGCTCTTTACCTAATTGCTCTTTAGGAACGATGCGAATACTCATAACGTTCTATCTTCCTATTATCATAAATTTTATAGTGAATACCCACAGGATTTGGCTTCAGAATAAATCAAAAGCAAACATGAAGCCATGACAGTGGGTAATAATAGCGTGATTTTATTGTTTTTTTACGTCTTAAAAACGGGCGTAAATTGAATAAAAAACGGAGGCTGATCAAGCCTCCGTTTGTTCAGAAATACACTTTAGGGCATTATTTCTGTGACTGCTTTTCGGCTTCTTTTTTCTCTTCTTCGAGAATTTCACGATACCAACGAGGGTGGTGCTTTTTAGCCCAACCACGAGTTACCCAGCCTTCAATCATGCTACGAATTGAACCTTTCACCCAGAATGCCGCATAAGCATGAACAAATACGGTGATTATCAGTAAGATTGCTGATAATGAGTGAACTAATAAGGCAATTCTAATTACTGGGATCGAGAAATACTCTGCGAAATAAGGACGCCAAATGATAACACCACTAACTGTCAGTAAGATCAGACTGATACTTAATGTCCAGTAGATCCCTTTCTGACCAAGGTTGTAGTGACCAATATCGCCAGCTTCTTCATTTTGCAGCACTTTATGAATATTTTTAGCCCAGACTAAGTCATCTTTATCGATAAAGTTGTGCTTCAGATATCTGAAGAACATAAAGAGAAAGAGGAACGCCATCACGCTACCCACGAATGGGTGTAACAGACGCGACAGTTCTGGTGTACCTAAAATATTCATGAACCAGTTCAGAGATGGGAAGAAGAAACCCAATCCGCTGATAGCAGTAAACAGAAATACAATCACTACTAACCAATGGTTAATACGCTCAGAAGCGGTGTGGCGAAGAATTTTATCGCCTTTCTTCTTCATCATTTCTGCTCCTCCTTATTCACAGAGGTCTGTGTTTTAGAAGATGCTTCCATCTCTTTGAGCGCTTCTTCTTCATCTTCTTCAGTTGTACGGTTTGGACCGACACCTAAATAGTGGAAAATTGCACCCGCGAAGGTTGCGGCAAAACCAACGGCTGCTAATGGTTTCCAAATACCTTTCCAGAATTTAACGGTTGAGCTAATTTCTGGGTTTTCTGGTAAACCATGATACAGGTTAGGTTTGTCAGCATGATGGAGAACATACATCACGTGTGTACCACCCACACCTTGTGGATCGTAAAGACCAGCATTGTCGTAACCACGAGTTTGCAGTTCAGAAACACGCTCACTAGCAAGATTGATCATGGCTTCTTTCGAACCAAAATGAATCGCACCTGTTGGGCAAGTTTTCACACATGCAGGCTCTTGACCAACTTCTACACGGTCAACACATAACGTACATTTGTAAGCACGGTTATCTTCTTCATTAATGCGAGGCACATCGAAAGGACAACCTGCAATACAATAACCACAACCAATACAGTGTTCTGATTGGAAATCAACAATACCGTTAGCGTATTGAATGATGGCACCTTCTGCTGGGCAAGCTTTTAAACAGCCCGGATCAGCACAGTGCATACAACCATCTTTACGAATTAACCATTCCAGTTTGCCGTTCTCTTCCACTTCAGAGAAACGCATCACTGTCCATGATTTCGCAGTTAGGTCAGTTGGGTTATCGTAAACACCGACGTTAGTGCCAATTTTATCGCGAATATCGTTCCATTCAGAACAAGCAACCTGACAGGCTTTACAGCCGATACAGGTTGTTACGTCGATAAGTTTTGCCACTTCTTCCTTGTAATCCCGCACCTGAGGCGCGGGAGTGAGGGAATTGGTAGCAGAGCGACGAATAATGTCTTGGGATTGCAGTGACATAATTTATCTCCTTACACCTTTTCCACATTAACAAGGAACGCTTTAAACTCAGGCGTTTGTGTATTCGCATCACCAACGAATGGCGTTAACGTATTCGCAATAAAGCCTTTCACTGCGACACCTTCAAAGCCCCAGTGAATAGGAATACCAATGGTATCCACTTTGCGCCCATCAACATCAAGGGTTCTAATACGTTTAGTAACCACCGCTTTAGCTTTGATATAACCACGTTTTGAGCTGACTTTTACGGTATCGCCTTGAACAATGCCTTTTTCTGCGGCTAAACGCTCACCAATTTCAATAAATTGTTGTGGCTGAATAATCGCATTTAAGCGCGCGTGTTTAGTCCAGAAGTGGAAATGTTCTGTCAGACGATAAGTTGTACCGACATATGGGAAATCTTCTGCTTTACCCATATCTTTCCAGTCATCTTTAAAAATACGCGCTGCTGGGTTTGAAACCACATTTGGATGTAGTGGGTTAGTACCCAATGGTGTTTCAATTGGCTCATAGTGCTCAGGGAATGGACCTTCTGCCATCTTATCGATAGCAAACAGACGTCCCATACCTTCCGGCTGCATAATAAATGGACCAACATCAGAACCCGGTGCAGCGTTGCTATAGTCAGGTACATCAATACCAGTCCATTTGCTGCCATCCCATTCGATTAACTTACGTTTAGGGTCCCATGGTTGACCTTGTGGGTCTGCCGATGCGCGGTTATAAATAATGCGACGGTTAAGAGGCCATGCCCATGCCCAACCTAATGTATTACCCAATCCTGATGGATCGGAGTTATCACGGTTAGCCATTTGGTTGCCTTTCTCTGTCCAGCTACCAGCGAAGATCCAACAGCCACTTGCTGTGGTACCATCATCACGTAACTGAGCGAACGAGCTAAGCAGTTGACCTTTTTTCAGAATGATATTGCCATCAGCGTCTTTTAAATCGACTAATGCTCTACCATTACTTTCTTGTGCAACTTCTGCGGATGTTGGATTATCAGGATCAAAGTAATCCCAAGTCATATTCAACACCTGCTCTGGCATCGCGCCGCCTTCTTCTCTATAGAGTTGGCGTAAACGATGGAAAATACCAGATAAAATCTCAGCATCAGGGATAGCAACACCAGGGGCATCACCACCTTTCCAGTGCCACTGTAACCAGCGACCAGAGTTAACGATAGAACCGTCTTCTTCTGCGAAACAGGTTGTTGGCAGACGGAAGACTTCTGTCTGGATATCTGCTGTTTTAACGTCGTTCTCTTCACCGTGGTTCTGCCAGAAACATGAAGTTTCAGTATTTAGCGGATCCATTGTGATAAGGAATTTCAGTTTTGATAATGAACGAACAACTTTGTTCTTATTCGGGAACGATGCAACTGGGTTAAAGCCTTGGCAGATATAGCCGTTGACTTCACCTTTATCCATCATATCGAAGTATTGTAGAACGTCGTAAGGTTTGTCCCACTTAGGTAACAGTGAGAAGCCCCAATCATTATCACGTTGAGCATTATCACCATAGAATGTCTTCATCATACTGACGAAGAATTTAGGATAATTGCCCCAGTAGTTAACTTGTCCCGGTACTGTCGCTTTTGGCGTATTCGCAGCTAAGTAGGTTTCTAATGAAGTCTGCTTTTCAGAAGGCAGAGTCATATAGCCCGGTAAGCTTTGAGATAATAGACCGAGGTCAGTTAAGCCTTGAATATTGGAGTGACCACGTAGTGCGTTAACACCGCCACCAGCCATACCCATATTACCTAACAGTAATTGGATCATTGCCATGGTACGAATGTTTTGGGCACCAACGGTATGTTGAGTCCAGCCTAATGCATACAGGAAAGAAGCTGTTTTATCTTTCGCTGCTGTTTCAGCAATATATTCACAGACTTTTAGGAAATCGTCTTTTGGTGTACCACAAATCTGAGTAACCACATCAGGCGTGTAACGGCTAACGTGTTGTTTTAACAGATTCCAGACACAACGAGGATGTTGTAATGTGGTGTCGCGTTTTGCGAAACCATTTTCATCCATCTCGTAGTTCCAAGTGGTTTTATCGTATTTACGTTTTTCTGCATCATATCCGCTGAATAAACCATCATCAAAATGATAGTCTTCACGGACAATCAAGCTAGCATTGGTATAAGCTTCAACGTATTCTTTTTGATATTTCTTATTTTCGAGCAGATATAAGATAACGCCCGATAAGAACGTAATATCAGTACCAGAACGGATAGGCGTATAGAAATCCGCAACAGCCGCAGTACGGGTGAAGCGAGGATCAATAACAATGAGCTTGGCGTTATTATGGATTTTAGCTTCCATCGCCCAGCGGAATCCCACAGGGTGTGCTTCTGCCGCATTACCGCCCATAACGACGATAAGGTTGGCGTTTTTCATATCAACCCAGTGGTTGGTCATCGCACCGCGACCAAATGTTGGAGCAAGACTTGCTACCGTTGGTCCGTGTCAGACACGCGCTTGGTTATCGACAGCTAGCATCCCAAGAGCTCTTGAGAATTTCTGAGTTAAAAACCCAGTTTCATTGCTTGCTGCAGAGGCGCAAAGCATACCGGTTGTTAACCAACGGTTGACTTCTACACCTTCTTTATTGAATTTCTGGAAGTTGGCATCGCGGTCTTTTTTGATTAAGCGCGCAATACGATCAAACGTTTCTTCCCATGAGAGTTTTACCCATTTATCCGAGCCGGGTGCACGGTATTCAGGGTGTTTTAAACGACCTTCACTGTGGATGAAATCCACAAGACCAGCACCTTTAGGGCATAATGCACCACGGTTTACTGGATGGTCTGAGTCACCTTCAATATGGAATATCGTTTCTTTTGCGTTTTTCGCGCCATCGCCCAGACTATACATTAATAGTCCACAACCGACAGAACAGTACGTACAGGTATTGCGGGTTTCGCGGGCTCTCAGTAATTTATACTGACGTGAACCTGCTAGCGCAACTGCTGGTGCAAAACCGAGCGCCGCCGCCGTAGTACCTGCCATACCGCCAGCACAGATCTTAAAGAACTGTCTTCTGCTGACCTGCATGGGGTCTCTCCTCATCATACATTGCTTTTACTGACTCTGATTTTCTTCTCGAAAATTGAGCTGATTGTTTTTTTATTCCTATTATCCTTAATAGGATCAGGTTCATTGCCTGATAGGTAGTGTAAAATCGTTTTACCCGTATTGTTATTATGTATTAATAAATTTAGGAATTCATCTTATGGATGAAACAAAATCGACAAAATTGTTAACTAAACGTGTAATCATTGGCGTAGATCAAACAATTGTGCAACACAAAGGATCGCTTAACAGACAAGAAGACGATTATATTGCACTCGAAGTTCCTGTTGCATTAGTGTACAACGGAATTTCTCACGTCGTTATGATGGCAAGCCCTAAAAATTTAGAGTTGTTTGCTGTCGGATTTTCTTTATCCGAAGGCATTATAGAATCTTCTAATGAAATTCGCAGTATCGAAATTGTGGAAAGTTGTAACGGAGGTATTGAAGTTCAAGTTGAATTATCGAGCCGACGTTTTATGGGATTAAAAGAGCGTCGCCGCAATATGACTGGTCGTACTGGCTGTGGTATTTGTGGAACTGAACAACTAGAAGAGATTTTCCGACCAATTACACCGTTACCTTTTACACAAATGTTTTCACTTTCAAATCTTGATAAAGCTTTAGAACAGATGACAACCGTTCAAGAAATCGGTGAGCTAACGGGTTGTACACATGCTGCGGTTTGGTTGTCGCCAGAAGGTGAAATGCAAGGGGGATGTGAAGATGTTGGTCGTCATGTCGCACTTGATAAGCTTTTAGGCATGAAAGCACAAGAAAAATGGAGTGAAGGTGCGGTATTAGTTTCGAGTCGTGCCAGTTATGAAATGGTGCAAAAAGCCGCTATGTGTGGCGCTGAGATTTTATTCGCTGTTTCAGCGGCAACTTCTTTAGCTGTTGAAGTGGCTAATAAATACAATATTACGCTGGTGGGTTTTTGTCGCCGTGGAAGAGCAACGGTGTTTACTCATCCACAACGACTGACTGACTAAAGTGCGATTATTGAAAATAGGTGTAATAACTACATGCGATCATGTTATTGCATTACACCTATTTGACTGATGGCCACAATGCACCTAATTTGTAATCCCACTCTTTAGGTTTGATGGGGATACGTCCTGCATTTGGAGTAAAAGTCATTTCGCTAAAGATAAGCCTATTTTCAGACATTAAAAAATCAACTCGGCAATAATTAAAGTCACTTGCCATTTTAGCGGCTAATTGCAACATATTTTCAAATTGAGGTGGTTTTTCAACAAGTTCTGGGGTATTGGGATCTTCTAATGTAATAGGCTGTAACTGCCAATTTGTATCATACACATTAATGTACTCATTCCCTTTGGTGTCAGAAATATCAATTTCAGCATAAAGCGGCTGACCATTAAAACAGTGAAGACGACAAGTTGTTGGTATCATTGGATTTTGTGTATCAAATAAATCAATATATTCTTCACAAAGAATTTGAGCTTTGATTTTTTTATAATGCCATTCACGAGTGACAGGATAGAGATTACGTTTTAAATGAAACTGAAGCTTTTTCTTTGCTTTTTCAAAATCAAAAGTGGCTTTATCAAGGCAGATGATTGTACTACCACTGTCATGATTACATTTGAGTACAAAACGTGAAGGAAGTTGAGTGATATCGATTTCATCAGGATGAGAATAGGTGTTAATGATAGGAACCAGATAGTGTGGACCAATCTTTTCTATCACATAATCTCTGACTTTGATTTTATCAGCTAAGCGCGTATAAATTGGATTTCTATCGAATAGCATACGAGCATTAATTTTTTCATTAAGTGATGTCGGTATTTTAAAGTTGGGTTGATAACCTAGGTTACGAATAAACTTGTTCTTTAAATACACACGATCAGGTAATGCGATAGTGCGAAACTGTTTGAAATAATATTCTATGATTTTCATAAGCTAATGATTATTTTAAATAGATAAGTGAAATAAAAACTAACTTTTCTTTGAATTAAACTTCTATATAAAGAAATAATTAAATTAAATAGAAATTAAGAGAATAATGTCAGTTATTGATATTCTTATATTTTTTATTTATATAAACTTAAAAAGTATTAACGTAGGTTAATATTCAAAGTACTTATTTTAATAAAAGAAAAAATGACGACATTAAGAGAGAGTTAACAAAAAGGAATATTGATTAAGAGTATATTAATTTGATGACCATTTAGTTATATGAATTGGTTTATCCCAATTATTAAAGCGTAATCCTTTGCCTGTTCTGTTTCCGTGAGAATCTAATATCTCATAATACTCTTCAACGATTTGGCTACGGCCACGTTGCCATTCATTGGTTGTTGCAAAGGGATCAATTAAATAGATATCGCCGACCACGGTATATAGCTCACCTAAATAGCGAATTTTCTTCGTACTACTATTTGAATAGTGAGAAAACATAATTTGGTAGGTTTTATAGTGCTCAGGCTGACCATAAGGGCCATATTTCATTGCAATATAACGAATACCTTGAGGATCAGAATGGCTTGCACCACCCGGAACGGGCATATCTGGTGTGATATTAAAAAGAGTATATCGAGAACTTGCTGTCGGCTGTCTTAATGCTTGTCGATAGCTTTGTGTATCTAATCCAGAAGTTGGCCATGTTCTATCCACTAAGCCATCTCCCGCCAAACAGGAAACAGATAATCCTAGTAATGAAAGAATTATAAATAGGGACTTAGCAGACATAAATACTCCTTTATTGCCATTATGATGCCAGAAAATAAGGTATTTATTCCATGAAACAGAGGTGCAGAACCCTGTTATTTCTTGCTGTTATCCTATTTCATTCCAAAAGGTTATCAAAAGTAGAGAATAAGTGATTATCTTTTGAGCAATAAATACGTTTTTATATTGAGAGAAATACAGGGCTTAACAGGTAAAAACGTATGAACACACCTAAAACATTACGCGTTGCAACTGTGCAGTTTCAGCATAAAGCAAACGACAAAGCTTATAATTTAGCGAAAATTCATCAATTTATAGATAATGCAGCTAGTCAGCAGGTGGATGTATTAGTGCTTCCTGAAATGTGCATTACAGGATATTGGCACGTTCCTCAATTGCCAGAACATGCAGTCTACGCATTAAGCGAACGTGTTTCTGATAGCGAGTCTTTAGCGTTAATCAAACAAAAAGCGATAACGCATCAAATGGCGATAGGTGTTGGGCTTATTGAGCGAGCAGAAGACAATACACTCTATAATACATGGGTTGTTTGTATGCCTGATGGCTCTTTGCATAAGCATCGGAAATTACATGCCTTCGAACATCCAATCATCAAAAGTGGTGAGCATTACACCGTATTTGAAACTCCTTGGGGCGTTAAAATGGGAGTATTAATTTGCTGGGATAATAACTTAGTAGAAAACGCACGCGCTAATGCATTATTAGGTGCCGATATTTTACTTGCACCTCATCAAACAGGTGGAACAAATTCACGCAGCCCATATAGTATGAAGCCTATTCCCATGACACTTTGGGAGAATCGACATCAAGATCCCAAATCATTACAAGAGGCATTTCAAGGTGAGCACGGAAGAGGCTGGTTAATGCGTTGGTTACCTGCAAGAGCTCATGATAATGGCATGTTTGTACTATTTAGTAATGGTGTAGGTCGTGATGAGGAAGAAGTTCGTACAGGGAATGCAATGATCATCGACCCTTATGGACGGATAGTAAAAGAGAGCAAAGCGATTAATGATGATATGGTGATTGCAGATATTGATCTCTCATTATTAGAAAACTCAACCGGAAGACGTTGGCTAACAGGGCGAAGACCTGAACTTTATTCGATATTAACGACAAAATTAGGAAATGAACAAGATCCTATTTCAGTTCGATTTGGTAAAGCGTAATTCAATAAAAAACAGCTTTTATTTTGTTGGCTGTTTTTGTTTTGGTTAAAGAATAATCTCAATTTGATCTATTTGTTTTACTTATTAATATATTGGTGGTGGTTATTAATTTTATTTATTTATTCTATGTTAGAATAATAAAAGGAAAAATAAGATAGGATTAATGATTAATCATGGATACCCGTTTATTGAATGCTTTTGTTGTTTTAGCTGAAACAGAACATTTTGGTGAAGCTTCATCAAAGCTTTGTATTAGCCAACCGGCGCTAACTAAGCAGATAAAAACATTAGAATCTCAATTGGGTGTCACTCTTTTCCAGCGCGGACGTCACGGCGCAAAATTAACCCCTGAAGGACAGTATTTACTGAGTCAATCTCAATCAGTTTTAAGAGAAGCCCGTATTCTAGAAAAACAAGCTCGTCAATTAAGTGCACCTCAAAAAATAGAGCTGTATGCAGGATTTGGTCTGTCCTCATTAAATTTTATTACACCACTATTGGCAAAATTTAATCATGTTCATCCTGATATCACCGTTCATATTGATGATATGCCTTCTAACACAATGGAAGATAAATTACTTTTGGGTGAGCTTGATCTGGCGTTTTCACGTTTACCCGTTACAGAGCCACTAAAAAGTATTTCATTAGTGCAAGAGCGATTAATGTTAGCCATCCCCACGCAAACTATTATGGTGCTAGAGGCTGATGATGATCCACTGCACTACTTTAATACGCTTGGGCTTATTCAGTTGTCTCCTGAAAAAGGGAAAAAACTGTATCAACAAATTTATGATTTTCTGAAACATCATCAAATTAAACCTCGTGTATTACAGCAATCACAAGATATTCAAACGCAGCTAGCATTAGTTGCCGCAGGATTAGGTATGGCATTGGTACCTAAAAGTGCAGAACTTATTTGTGATAAACAAAAAGTCACTTTATTGCCACTATCTGGTTTGTATACACAATGGGAAATAGGTGTTATTTGGAATAATAATATTCAGAATAAAGATCGTGATATTTTTATAAAAATAATTTCTGAGGAAATAAATAAAATATAATGAATGAAATAGGTTTCTAATTTTATTAATGATTATATTTATAATATATAACTTATAAGAAAGCTAAAATACCTAATAAATATTAATTAGTCTCAAAACAAATAAAGATAAATAATTGCGAGATTGTTCACAAAAATAAACATGAAATATTTGTTGGTTTTTTATGTGTTTAAATAAAAAATCAAAGTAAATCATTTAATTAATTTAATTCTCATAACATAAATAGGGTTAATTAAAATCTCTCTAATTAAAATGTGTTATTTACAACAAAAGAGATTTATTTAATATTACCTACGAACAACACAGCAAACTTTATATTCGTAAGTGAAGTTGGAAAGATAGATAAAATATTAATATTTCTGTAAGTGGCTACTTGTTATTTCTATTTATAATAAGTAGCCACACCCTCCAATGAATAATAAGGAAGTTATTATGAAAAAACGTAATAAATTAGTCTGCGCATTATTTATATTAATGGGCTCTCATGCAGTACATGCTGAAATTTATTTTATTCAAAGTGGCCCTTTAACAACAATGGAAGTGGGATCAAGTGATGCAGTTAATCGAGGTCCTCATCAATCAGCTGGCGGAGAACCGGGTGTTGGTATTAGAACGATTGGATATGGTAAAAAAATTGGTTTTGCTTCATTAACCTCGCCAATGATGAGTAGTGGAGCGGATAGTAATGGGATTTATACAGTCCAATCCAATCATCAACATAGTGATATGGGTGTTTTCCACTTTGCCAAAATCACAGATGCTAATGTCTATTTTGGTGACTGGGCAAAAACAACATCAACGACAGATGCGACACACCAAACCTATTATGTTGGTAAAGATGTTACAACCACATTACCGACAGATAGTGCTACTTATACCGTAACGGGTATTAGTCAATATAGCGGCAGTAACTTACTTTCAGGTACGTTCGATGTTAATTTCTCACAAAAAGAAATTACAGGTTCGCTGACTAATAGCCAGCGTACGATTGATGTAGCAGGAGGATACCTTTATACAGCAAATAACCAAGTGACGTTTTCTGCAGATGCAAATGAAGGGTCAACATCAGGGGTTGTTGAAGGGACTTTCTTTGGTGAAAGTGCAGAGGCGTTAGCAGGTATTGTGGTGTTTAGTTCAGATCATAAAAAAGATATTAGTTTTGGTGGTACGAAAAATAGCAGTGACAGTGAATAAATGACAGCAAGCATGGACGCTTCTTGATTTTTTCAAAAATAATATTATAGATTTATTTGGTAATACAATCGGTTAATTCTTTTAAAGTGGTATTAGTGGTCATTACGCTAAATGTTAGCAACAGATAATCTGGTATAGGGTTATCTGTTTTTTTTTATCTAAATTAAGCCGATTTAAAGGAATTGTTCTTTTGTTTTTATAAGGATATATCATGAATTATTATCGACCTTTAATAAGAGGGTTATTGGCTTTATTGCTTATTTTATTTTCATTTAATGGGAGTGCAAAAGAGAGCCGTGACAAGCCATTTTATTATCTTGAAACAACGAATACAGCTGAAATTGGTCAGCAACTTTATCACTATTTGCAACAACAACAGTGGCAAAAAGCAGAAAGATTATTGCTTTATTATCAACAACAATCTCAACATGAAGTATTACTTGTTAATTACGCAAAGGCGTTATTGGCACAAAACAGAGGTGATTTTTTAAACGCTGAATTTTATTATCAGCAACAACTTAAGCAAAAAGCCGATTTTATCCCAGCCCAAACAGGATTAATTCAACTTTATTTTCATTTACGAGAATATAAAAAAGCACAGCAACAACTTAATCAACTGAGCAATATCGTTGATTTATCTAAAAATATTATCCAATCTATTGAGTTTTATAAGGTTAAGTTAGCCTCTTATTTTCAAGGCCAACGTTTCTATCAACTTGGTTTTTTTTATGATGATAATATTAATCATGCACCTTACTTATCTGAAAAAATTATCTCTCAATCCACTCAAGGAAAAACGACGCTAAGAGGTGCAAAACCTATTGCATCTAAAGGAATTACTCATTATTTTTCTTTTTATCAACCTTTTATTATTTATTCTCATCATACTTTTTCTTCTTATACTTATGCTCGATATATAGATTATCATTCTCACCGTAACGCCAATTTTTTTGCATTATATACACAACTGGGTTATCGCTATCAAAAACCGCAATATCAGTGGTCAATAACACCTTATTACGAAATAAAATCATCACGGGAACAATATGAATATCAAGCGTGGGGAAATGAAACACAGTTTTCTTATTTTATTAATAAAAAGCAAACTATTAATTTAAGTTTTGATTATAAAATAAAGAAATATCAAAAAGCGTTAAATAATTTAAATAGTAAGAGAGTAAGTTATAGTACTTACCATAACTATTATTTTAATAATAGAATGCAGTTAGTTAATCAATTAAATTATCAGTTAGATCGTAAAAAAAATACTTTATTAAATTATCAGCTGTATGGTATAAAAACTGGTGTTTATTATCCATTATCAGTGAATTGGCATATCTCTCTTTTTTTACAGTATCAATTTAAATATTTTAATAACTATAACCCTTTATTAAAAAAGAGAAGAAAAGATAATGGTTTTATTTTTACAGCTAATATTAAAAACAAATTACCTTTTATTTTAGGGTTTTATCCCACAATAGAATTACGTTATACCCGAAGATTAAGCAATGTGGATTGGTTATATCAATATCAGCAACATGAAGTGTTATTTAAATTAGAAAAACAATTTTAATTAAATAAGTAACTTCTTTTATTAATTGAATAGGTAAAACAATGCATGTAATGCTTTTTAGAAAGCGGAAAATTGTTTCAATCTTCGTTTCTCTATCACTATTTTCTCCTTGCTTTTATCTGCAAGCCAAAGAAGATAAAACCGATCTTGGTCATATTCAGATTTCTGATAATAAAGAAAAAGATAAACAAGGTTATTCACAAGTTTATGAGAAAGATGTTTCTAATGTTTATTTAGGAAAAGAGCTATTAGAGCGTTATCAAGGCGTTTCTCCTGCTGATTTACTAAAAAGTGCCATTGGCGTTTATAGTGGTGAAGCGCGTAATGGTGGGGCGCTTGACCCAAATATTCGGGGTATTCAAGGGCAAGGTCGAATACCCGTGACTGTAGATGGGACTGAACAGGCAATTACTGTTTATCGAGGTTATAGTGGTGCATCTAATCGTAATTATATTGATTCTAATCTGATTAGCAGTATCTATATTGAAAAAGGTCCCTCATTAACACCTGATATGAAAACGGGTATTGGTGGCGGTATTGCAGTAAAAACTTTAGATATTCGAGATATTGTGCCTATAGGTGATTCTTTTGGGATTAATTTTAAAGGGGATATCAGTAATAACTCCACACGATATAAAGAAGTCTATTTAGATATGCTCGGAGATTATCGCAATTATCCTTATTTCTATCATCATGGTTCAAGGGTCGTTGATCCTGCTTTAGAAATAACACCTCAAAAAAATAAAGATTGGAATTTTCATGACCATTCATTTCGACTTGGGGTTGGTTTTGAAGAAGAAAAATTTAATTTATTATTTGCTTATGCATTACGAGAAAAAGGAAATTATTTAGCAGGAAAAAGAAATACAAAAGCTTATCTCGAAACGGATGATATGAAAGCAATCCATTCTATTGATTATAAATTAAGGTTAACGCCTTATGTTCCTTTTATTGCCCATATTTATCGGCCTGGTAATGAAGTCCCTAATACCTCTAATCGTAATCGTTCCTTTTTAGTAAAAGGAACATTATTCCCTGAATCAACACATCGTTTTTCAATTAACTATCGATACACAGACTTACTGTTTGGCGATATTATGCCTCTGAGATTAGAGTGGGCTCGTTACGAAAAAAATGTCGTGCCTCAATGGCCATTAGCAACGATTAATCAACAGGCGGGAATATTAACTTACCAGTGGAAACCAGAAGATAAGCAAGCGGATTTACTGTTACGTTTATGGGGTAATTTAACTTCTGGGCATACGAATACTCGTGGTGGTGAACCCAGAGTCTCAATGGATATTGATTATAGTGAAAGATATTTATCTAAATGGGATGCAAAAATAGATACCCGTTTTATTGATACAGCATCTCTTTATCAAGAGAACAATCGCTATGGTGTGGATTTATCTTCTATATTTAAATTATCACCTCAATTTTCTATTTCATTTTCCAGTAATTATCAGTTTGAAAAATTAGATAGTGATGAAATTAAAATTCCTGAAAATTTTGATTTTGTTACCTCTGGGCGAGCAGGGCAACGTCATGAAATTAATTTAGCCCTTTCCACAGATTGGAAGCCACTTTCTTGGTTAGCCATTACAGCGGGTGGGAAATACCATTATTATCATTTAACAGATACTTTTTTAAATAATAAGCGAAGGAATAACGTAAAAGGTTATGAAAAACCCCCATCAATAAGAGGCTTTATTCTTCCTTATCGACGAACTTTAACTGCTGAGGAATATTTATTATATAGAGCCTATCACAGTATTGATGTAGAAGGTTTACCGGAAGAACTAAAGAATTATCGACGTTATCCAGAAAGCTATAAAAAAATACGTGAGTTTATAAAATCTAAGTTTATTTACCCTGAATATGAAAACTTACCATTAGAAATAAAAGAAAAGATAATTAATAGTAATGAAGTGAATAGAGTTCAAGTTGATATGATGCAGGATGATTTTCTTCGTGATAAACAAGGAAATCTCAACATAAAATCTTCTCAAAAACGTCTTATGGTCACTGAATATACAGTCTTACTTTATAATGAAAATGGAGAGTTACCTAAAAGTAAAAACATCTTCTTAAGTGGCTATGTTGATATTAATGAAAAAGTACCTGATCCAATTACAGGTGAACTAGTTAATAAGTATGAAATGGGCGTTTCTAATTCAATACCTATTTATCTTGATGATGATAAAGATAATTTTGCACCAGAGCCCAGCTATCATCATGGCGCATTTTCCCCTTTAGTGTCTGCGACGGTTTATGCCAACGATATATTGCGTATTTATGGACGTTATACCGAGCAGCTACGGTTACCCAGTCTTTTTGAAGATACCAGTGGTTTTTCTGGATCAAAAGCGCGTTATTACGGTTTTAAATTAAAACCCGAGCGTGCGAAAAGTGCTGAATTAGGTGTTGTGTTTGATTTGACAGATTGGCTAAATGTGGATCGCCATGCCGATATTAAAATTAACTATTTTCGTACCAATATTGAAAATGTGTTTGATAGAGATGCGAATTGGCAAATTAGGCAATTTGAAAAGCAAATATTAGAGGGGCTGGAGGTTCAAGCTCGCTTTGATAATGACTTTATTTTTATGGACACGGCTTTAGTTTATAGCCATAAAAATAAAGTATGTGATAAAAATGCCTTTAGTAACTATGATCCATTTGGTTTCTTGGGTATTAAAGAGTGTATGACGGGGGGTTATCCTGGTGGTTTTTTACGTACTTCTATCCAACCTAAATATTCGGTTAATTTACATTTAGGGACTCGTTGGTTAGATAATAAATTAGAAATTGGAAGTCGCTGGCTTTATTCATCAGAAGTGGAAAATAAAGATGAAAAATGGCTAAAAGAAAAATTACCACGAGAAATGTATGGCAGAAATAACAACCCAATGCGTTGGGCAAAAGTCTTTACCGTTGATGCTTATATTAACTATCAGTATAGCCCTAATTTATCTTTTGAAATAACAGGCAGTAATTTATTAAACGAATACTACATTGATCCTTTAACGCGATCAGGTATGCCTGCGCCGGGAAGAACATTCCGATTAGGTGTGACTGCACAATTTTAATTAAAAGAGAGTAAGGAGCTTTTATTTATGTTGGCACTTTCTGTCAGGCATCCGTTTAATATTTATTATTGGCTGATTGGCATATCGTTAGTTTATATCGGCGTATTAAGTTGGGTGTTACGTTCACTTTCTATGACAGAAAGTGCGCACCATATTCATCAGCAACAAGAAAATACATTATCCGTTTACCAAGTGGTATTTTCACCTCCTCAACAATCAACAGTCGTGCCGGAACCTTTAGTGGAAACGGAGCCACAAGAAACGCCCATTGTTTTACCCATTGCCGAAAAAGGGGAGTTTGTTGAAGCACCAAAGAAAATACCTGAAAAAATAAAAGAAAAGCCCACACCTATAAAACCAATTACACCTGTAAAAAAACAGGTGGTGCAAGAAAAAGTAGAGCCGATAAAACAGCGTGATTTAGAAAGCCAAGTAGCGCAAACGACTTCAGAAGCATCGGCAGAAAGCGTAACGCAACATACGGCAAGCTCGTTAGCAGGAAGAAGTCATGCATTAAGCGAGAAAGGAATAGGGCAAGGCGAATCTGATAATCACTATATTAGTTCACTGCGTCGAGAAATAGAGCGCCATAAACGTTATCCATCACAAGCACGTCGCATGCAACATGAAGGTCAGGTGGTGGTGAGCTTTTCACTAACCTCTGAAGGTGCGATTTCAAGGGTTGAGATAGAAAGCACTTCGGGTATTTCTTCCCTTGATAATGCAGCTATAGCTGCGGTTAAACGTGTAAAGCCCATAGGCCCTAAACCTGAAAACCTATTGAACCCTTTGATTGTTTCATTAGATTTTCAATTAAATTAATAAACTAACGAAAATACCCAAGTGTGGCTTAGACTTGGGTGTTTTTTTATAAAGTTGTTTTTGTGCGCTCATTCTCACTTTTCCGATCACAAACCCATAAATCCTTATTGTTAATGATATTGATTATGATTAACATTAATAATTACATTTATTATTTAAAGTAAAGATTATTTACTTGGAAAGTGGTCATGTTTAAATCCGTTGTCTCTATTGCCTGTCTTTTTATTTTTTCTTTCATTGTTAATGCCGCAAATGCTTTTGATGTTGGCGCTGATAGCCAATCTTGGCCTCGCACTTTTACCAACGTTGATGGTACTAAAACTGAAATTAAAGCAAAACCTCAGCGTATTTTATCGGCATCAGTTTCTATCACTGGAACGCTTCTTGCTATGCAAGCTCCGGTAGTTGCTAGTTCAACGGCGGCAAATGGCCAATTTTTTGCCCAATGGGATAAAGTGGCAAAAGAGAGAAAGGTTGAAAAACTGTGGTCTGCGGGCAGTGTTTCATTAGAGATGGCTTATCTTTATGCACCTGATTTAATCGTTGTTTCCATCAATGGTGGTGATACGGTCTATCCTCAAGTTGAACAATTTAAACAAATCGCGCCTACCATTGTTTTAGATTACGGCAAACAGAGCTGGGAAAGCTTAGCGTTACAATTGGCACAAGCAACAGGACAAGAAGAAGAGACCGGTACATTACTACAGCGTTTTGCGAATGTAGTAAAAGAGGGGAAAGAAGCGCTACAACTCCCTGAAGGTCAGGTCAATATTATCTCTTATTTTGGTGCTGGTACTGTTAATCCCGTTTCGCTAACCACCAGCCCTCATGCGGTATTATTACAACAACTCGGTTTTACCATTGAAAGTGCAGATCTCGCGTGGCAACCGAAAGATAAACCCGTTTCAGATTTTGTGTGGGCTCAATATGAGCATTTAACACAACTCACTGCACCCACAACGTTCCTATTAAGTGGAACTGCCAAAGAAGCCGATGTATTTATGGCTGATCCCATTCTTGCAAATCTACCTTCTATAAAAAATAAGCAAGTTTATGGTTTAGGTGCAAACTCGTTTCGTATTGATTATTACAGCGCACAAGAAATTATCAGTGATATGGTTGCGCGCTTTAGCCAACATAAGTAATAACGCATGTTTACTTCTCACCACAGCATAAAGTGGGGAATAAGAGGCGCTATTCTTCTGTTGCTCTGTTTTGCACTATTAAGCTTATTTGTAGGAAGCCGACCTGTTTCTATGTACACAACATGGCAGGCTTTTATCGATTTTGATACGACAAATAGTGAGCACTTATTAGTGCGCTACCTACGTTTTCCTCGCACATTATTAGCAATAGTGATTGGTGTCGCATTAGGCGGAGCCGGAACACTAATGCAAGCTTTGACACGTAACCCACTCGCTGATCCGGGCTTGTTTGGTATTAATGCTGGAGCCATGGTTGCGATTGTCTCTTTAATTGCGCTAACTGGGATCACTGATGTCACTATTTACATGTGGTTTGGTTTATTAGGGGCTTTCTTCGCAGGTATTGGTGTTTATCTTCTTGGTGGTGTAAGACACGGACTTAATCCTGTGAGAATGGTGCTTGCAGGTGTTGCGCTTTCCGTTGTTTTACTCGCTATTACACAGCTTGTTACGGTAAATAGTGATGAACGCGTGTTCGATCAATTCCGTCATTGGGTTGTGGGTTCATTACAAGGACGTAGCTTCGATGTTTTGTACCCAATTACGGTATTAGTGGTCATTGGAAGTGTGGTTGCTTACTCACTCACGCGTTCGTTAGATATCGTGACGTTAGGTGATGATATTAGCCATGCGTTGGGCGCTAACCAAAAACGAGTTTGGTTGTTATCGGCTTTTGCAATAGTGCTTCTTGCAGGGAGTGCAACCGCAGCCGTTGGACCTATTAGCTTTTTAGGGTTAACAGCTCCACATTTTGCTCGTCGTTTAGTCGGTGCTGAATATCGACGTATCTTACCTATGTCAATGTTGATTGGTGCATTAGTGATGTTAGTCGCAGATTGCTTAGGGCGGTTAATTGGCACACCGGGGGAAATTAGCGTTGGTATTATGATCTCACTGATTGGTGGACCTTTCTTTATCTATCTGGTTAAACGTTGGCGGATCATTACATTATGAAACTTAAAAATAATGAGATTATCTGCCAATTGGGTACATGGTCTTGGATCTTCTCTCCAAAAGATATCATCATCGCCTTTATTTTATTTTTATTGATGATTTCTCTGGCATTTTTCGCTCTTACAACAGGTAAGTTTCCTATCGAATTTTCTACATTGATAGATATTGTTGTCGGGCAATCAGAAGGCGGCATTAAAGAAAAAATCGTCATGGATATCCGTTTGCCTCGTCTGCTTACCGCAATGGGCGTTGGCGCTGCATTAGGTATTTCAGGGGCTATTTTCCAGTCGATTTCTCGTAATGTTTTAGGTTCACCGGATGTTATTGGTTTTACAACAGGTGCAGCAACAGGCGCATTACTTCAAATCATTATTTTTAATGGCACCGTTGTGGATATTGCTATTTCTACGTTAATAGGCGGAATGGCAACGGCGCTAATTGTTTATCTGCTGTCATTAAAAAATGGTGTTATGTCTGGTTACACCATGATTTTAATCGGTATTGGCGTCGGTGCCATTTTACATGCCTTTAATGGGTTATTGTTGGTAAAGGGCAATATTGATAATGCCATTATGGCTAATCTCTGGCTTGCGGGTTCGCTAAATGCCCGTACTTGGCAACATGTTTATCCTACCTTTATTGGTTTACTGATCCTTGTTCCACTTATTATTTTTTATGCTAAGTCATTAACGTTAATGGAAATGGGCGATGACATGGCACAGCAATTGGGTGTCCATGTGGGTAGAGTCAGATGGGTGATGATTTTTAGTGCCGTATTACTTGCCTCATTAGCAACTGCCAGCGCAGGGCCAATTGCCTTTGTCGCACTCGCTGCACCTCAATTAGTGATCAGATTAAGCCATTCAGGAAAGTTACCCATTGTGGGCTCTGCATTAATGGGAGCACTCCTTTTACTTTCTGCTGATGTGTTATCACAAAGCCTACCCATCAATATTACGATGCCAGTTGGTTTAATGACGGGTGTTATTGGTGGGCTTTATTTGTTGTGGTTACTAACAAGAAAACAGAGAACTTAAAATAATAATAAAGGAAGTAAATATTTACTAACTTAAGGATGAGTCATGGGATGGTCGCCAGAAAGACTAATTAAACATTTGGGATGTAATGAGGGTATTTTATAAATCGTCTAATGGCATGCCCTATGGCATGAAAGGTATAGACTTATGTCTACTATTCTTACTCTACGCGCTAAAAAAGCCACAATAACAACACTAGTGCAAACAGCTTTATTAGGAACTTTATGTATTGCCGCTCCTAGTGTAAATGCACAAGAAATAGAAAAAACGTCAACGTCACAAGACAACAAAAAACACGATGAAAAAGTGGATGTATTAATTGTGACCGGTGAAAAACTGAATAAATCTATCTATGACACAGGCTCGAGTGTCACGGTTTATGATGCGAAAAAAATAGAAGCCACACCAAATGCAGATGTGAACACATTACTGCAAATGACACCCAACATTGTGGATAACGGAAACAGCAATGCTTTACCTGCTATTCGTGGTGTTGATGGTTCAGGACCTGCACAAGGTGCGATTGCCTTTTTAGGCGGTACTCGCCCTAGAGTTAATTTCTCCGTTGATGGTCGTTCATTTACCTACAACGAATTTGGTTATGGTGCTCAATCGTTATGGGATGTGAATACCGTTGAAATTTTCCGTGATCCGCAAAGCTATGTTCAAGGTCGTAATGCGATTGCTGGTGCGATTTTGGTGAAAACTCAAGATCCCACATTCTATTGGGAAAATGCTGTAAAACTGGGGGCGGGTCAGCAAGATCTTCGTGAATATGCGGTGATGACTTCAGGGCCACTGATTGAAGATAAACTAGCATTTCGTTTTACCGCAGAAAGACAAGAGCGTGAAAGCTTTGTTCATATGGATAAATATTCACCAACGGGTGATCCACGCGATATTCATTCCAATACATTTCGTGGAAAACTGCTTTATGACTCTTTAGATAATCCTGATTTTAAAGCCAAGTTAACAGTCAGCCATCTTGATAGTCGATCACCGCAAAATGAAGCCAATATGGCAAGTAATTTAGCGCCAAATGCCCCTTCTCGTTTTCGTCCGGTTATTAAACGTAAAACAACCAGCGGTATTTTAAATACCACATGGGAAGCGAATGATAATTTGAGTGTTGAAAACACACTGATTTATACTGATTTTTCAACACGCCGCCTGACAGAAGCACAAAGCCCTCGTGCAGATATTGATGCTAAAGAGTTTGAATTTGAACCTATGCTCCGTTTTAAAACGGACAGTGAAGCATTAAGCGGAATTTTTGGTTTACGTTATTTTCATGCCAAACAAGATGAATTTGTGAATATCTTTGGTGGTAGCTATTTTGATGATAAAACAGAAACAGCTTCCGCTTACGGTTCATTAACTTACACACTATTTCCTGAAATTGACGTAACGTTATCAGGGCGTTTTGAACGAGAGCACCACATCCGTAATGGGGGAAGTGCGGCCGTTGCTATCGATTTTGATGAAACCTATAACACGTTTCTTCCTAAAGCAGATATCGCGTGGAAACCTGCTGTGAATCAAACCGTCGGTTTTGCTGTCGGCCGAGGTTATAACGGTGGTGGCGCAGGTGTGACGATTGGTAAGCCGATCGTTACTTACGTATATTCACCTGAATATGTATGGAATTATAGCCTTTATACACGTAATAGCCTGTTGGATAACAAGTTAAGTGTTATGACAAACTTGTTCTACAACGATTATAAAGATATGCAACTGCCATTTTATTTAGGGCCAAACTCTTCCACTATTCGTAATGCGAAAAAGGTTGAAACTTATGGTGCTGAATTAACGGTTGCTTATCAACCAATAGACTCTCTTGAATTAAATACAGGTGTTGGTTTATTAAAAACGAAAATCAAAGACTTTGGTAACAGTGGTATTGAAGGAAAAGAGTTAGCTCGAGCACCAAGTTATACTGCGAATGTCGGTGCTAAATATCAATTAACACAGGCGATGGATATTAGCGGTAATGTTCAGTTCTCGGGAGACTACTTCTCGAATGCGAATAATGCAGATAGTGGCAAAGTAGATAGTTTTTGGTTAGCTAATTTACAGCTTGGCTATAACTTTAAATGGGGTAGAACAACGTTATTCGCTCAGAACTTATTTGATTCTGATAAACGAATTCTTATTCCAGATAATAATAAAGATACCGCTATTTACCAACGCCCTCGTATGGTTGGTGCTTCAGTAGAAGTTCGGTTCTAAATATAAATCACAGCAAAGGGTGGTGTTAATTTATCACCCTTATTTTGCTTAATGTGATCATTCAATAAAAAGATAATGTTATGCACAATAGCCGATTACAGACACACAGTTTAAAGTTGGGATATCAACAGACAACGATTTGCCAAGATATTTCGCTTTCTATTCCTGATAAAAAGATCACCGTTATTATTGGCCCCAATGGTTGTGGTAAATCAACGCTACTGCGTAGTTTGTGTTGTTTATTAAAACCGTTATCAGGTTATGTTTCATTAGATGACCAGCCTTTAACAGCATTGCCAACCAAAAAATTAGCCCGTCAAATTGCGTTATTACCACAAACGATGCAAGCGCCTTCTGGGATCACCGTGGCTAATTTAGTGGCAAGAGGACGTTTTCCTCATCAAAGCTTTATGCATCAATGGAGTCGAGAAGATAAGTTAGCCATAGAAACTGCAATGAAAGAGACTGGAATTGTAGAATTTGCAGATAAAACAGTGGATTCGTTATCTGGTGGTCAACGGCAACGTGTTTGGGTGGCGATGATATTAGCGCAACAAACAGATATTTTACTGCTAGATGAACCAACAACATATTTAGATATTGCTTATCAAATTGAATTACTCAATATATTTCGAAAACTCAATCAACAACAGGGGCGTACCGTTGTTGCCGTTTTACATGATTTAAACCAAGCGTGTCGTTATGCCGATAATTTGGTGGTGATGGTGAAAGGAAAAATCATTGCGCAAGGAGAGCCAAAATCTATTATCAATCAAGCGCTAATCAAACAAGTTTTTGATTTGGAATGCCAAATTATTCCTGATCCTGTTGTTGGGACACCGATGATTGTGCCTTGCTAACTATATAGCTAACTATATAACTGACTATATAGCTAAGAAAGAAAAAAGCGGCTTTAGCATAACTAAATACCGCTTTTAGATTTGAGTTAGCATAAATAAATTATGCTGTTTTTGGCCATTTATTGGCAACCCAAAGTCCACTCATTTTCATCGAGTAACCAAATAAAACGCCAACGATTAATGAAGGGATAGTTTGAGAGAGATCCCCTTGAGCGGCAAATATAGTACATGCTCCAATAAAGGTACCGGGAATATAAGCGAGTAGTGCACTTTTAGCTTGAATACACATCACAAAGGCAATAACACCAGTGACAGCATAGCCAAAAATGGAAATATCACTAAATACTTGGCTACCATAAATAATCGCCAATGCCCAAATTACGCCACTCATAATGGTAGCCATAGTGACAGCTAATCCTTTAATACCTTCTTTAGGATAAGCAAAATAGGCGGTACAACCTAAAAAGCCAGCCCAGCTTAATAAGTCAAATTGATTAGCAACAAATGCCCAAATGGCAGAAAGAATGCCTGTTGTCAGCGCAGTAAAATAAAGCGTTCTCACGATAGACTCTTAAATATAAGGGGGATATTTACCCAGTTAACTAAAAACGAAGTTTAGCATTGTCATTGGCTGGTTTTCTATATTTAGATCATTAAAAAGCACATTTAATAATGGTATTAATACGTGTTAGATATATTGATCTTTATTCAAGATAGAAAAAGTAAACGATTGCGTAATCAGTTTTATTTATTAAATGTAAAAATAAATATTTTAACTAAGTATTATTTATTGATATTTAATTTATTATTATTCTTCAATAATATGAATATAAAGAGTGCGAAGAGAATAAGGACAATTGTTCTCGGTTTCAATTAGTGTAAAACCATGTCTTTGATAAAGTTGAATTAGATTTTTATTATTTTCGCATTCTAATATAATGATCCTACCACCAATAAGGGCTTTTGCTTCTGATAAGATAGCATAAATCTCATTCAAGATTAACTTTAAAGAAATAGGATTATTTATTATAGATGTGTTTTTCCCAATTTGACCAATAAGAAAAGCTTTAATTCTTTCAGCTTTTTTAGAAATTCCATCGAGTTGTTGTATTTTTGTTTTATTTATTTTTGCATTATCAAGAATAAGTTCTTTAAAGGATAAAGAGAAGTAAGCAAGAATTTCACCATTATCATTTAATATTAAATAGGTTCGTGCATTATTAGTTTGCTCAAATCTTATTGCTTTAGTAGAAGAAGTTAAAAATTTCTCAACATCACAATTTAAATTATTAGAAAACTACTTAAGAGTTTAATTGTTGTTTCTTTATCAAACTCTTTTAGTAGTTTTCCAAGTTGGACAATCGTTGTTTTAATAACGCAATTCCTTGTCTATTTTCTGTTTCGTAATTCCGTTTTACTATTTTTATATGTCGAGGATAACTTAAAGCATTCTGTATAAGTTCAATAGACTGTTTGTCCTTAACAATAAAATTTTTGCTAAAAGAAGTCGTGGCCATAGATATCTCCTATGATTTTCTTTCCGGAAAAGATAGCAATGTTGATTAGTATAAACAAGGATTAATTGTTTGAAAAATGAACTACAAGGAGGAGTAAAACTATCACTTAATTATTAAAAAACGACTATAGTGTGTAAAACGGACTTTACCTGCCATAACCGTTAAATTAAAATTTACACGGTATAGCAGGTAAATAGCTAAATATTGGCTAATCTTGCCGAGCGTGCTTTCATTCCATTCAATATTTTATTACTAATTTCAGAAGGAAAATCATCAGGTAGTTGTTGTTTTACACGTTTGATGGCATCGTCCATTTCTTTATAAAAATAACGAAGAATATCTGTCATCAATAAAGGATCGAAACTGGCTGCTTCAGCTGTTTGGTAAAAATGGCGAGGGAAAATTTGCTCAATAGCATATTTTTTTCCTCGACTTGCTTGTAATCCCATAGCGAGTTTTGCATCTCGTGGATTAAGTCCTCGTCCTCCAAAATTGGGATAGATAGACATGATGTCATAAAGAGGAGTGAGGTGAAAACGTCCTTCTTGATTGATAAAAATAGAAAAATTCTTTGCATGTCCATCTGTTGCAGCTAAAAGCCAAAATAGTACTTGTGCCTTCATAAAATGAAAACGGTCTTGATCAGCATTTGATGAACCAAGCAAATAATTCATAATATCAATAATGCCTGGGCCCCCTTCATTTTCATATTTTAGAGCTGAAGGTATATTTAGAATTTGGCAGAAATCTTCTTGGGGTAAGCGTATTATCCACGATTTATCAGATGAATATTTTCTATCAAAGCGTTCTACAGCAAGCGCTTTAATATTTTCTGTTTTAATAATAGAGCAGTGAGGGACGGGAAGATCAAACTCTTTGGCAATTAAGGTACAAAGATATTCATTTTCTACACTATCGGATAAATCCATTGTGTAGGAATGCCCTTCAATAACACCAATGGGTAGCTTAATAATATGTGTAGTCGGCGTATTATTGTGTGGCACACACCAATGATCATCTTTTAAAAGTAATGCTGTTTTTTCTTGTGCACCAGCAATAGAAATTCTGAAATCAGTATATTCTTCAAGCATTCCGAGTGGTGTATTGGATTGATATCCTAATAGTATTTTTTCAAGTTCAGCGTTATCAAGTTTGTTATATTCTATTTTTTTTATATTAGCTGGCGTACTACCACTGGGAAGTAACCGTAATGCACCAACTGTATCCGCACCTATGGCAGCTAATAGATCAAATGGTTGATTTGAGTTCGAATTATAGCGACTCACAATACGATTTCTAATTTCAGTATTATCAGGTAAAAGATTATCAAAGAAATTATAGACACAATCTCCTTGATATTCTTGAAGTTGTAGTGGCATAGAAAGAGATATAGGACGACTTCCCGGTTGATTAACCCAATCTTCAGCATATTGGAATGAATGCGCACCTGAGCTTTTTTTAGTAAAAATGCCCACATGATATTCATTCATATACACATCAAGGCTCGCCATTTACCACTCCTCTTTCCATTCACTTTTGTGTGCTAAATTATTTTTAGCATCTTTAGGATGAATTTCCATCTCTAAATTTAGAGCGGAGAGCAGTTTGAAAAAGGTTTCTAGCTTGGTGGAATTAGGATTAAGTTCAAAATTGGATACAGTGTCTTGTCGAATTCCCACTTTTTGGGCGACTTTACCTTGAGAAAGCTTTTTTGTTAATCGGACATCTTTTAGATGTACGCTGAGTTGATAGGCGTTAATTATAATCATCATCTTCTACCGGTTATAGGCGTTAATGTCTAATATACCGGTTATAGCGTGTAGATCAAGGTTTAGTGGTTATAGCGTGTAAAACGGACTTTACCTGCCATAACCGTTAAATTAAAATTTACACGGTATAGCAGGTAAGTTTTGATGGTTACTTCCCGATACAGAAACTTGAGAAAATACGACCTAATAAGTCATCTGAAGTAAATTCACCAGTGATCTCACTTAATGCTTGTTGAGCCAGTCGTAGCTCTTCCGCTAATAATTCACCGGATTTTGCATAAACCAATTGTTCATGGCCTTGCTGTAAATGTTCTGCTGCGGTATTTAATGCCTGTAAGTGGCGACGACGAGCCAAGAAACCACCTTCGGTATTACTATTAAAGCCCATTGCTTCTTTTAGGTGTGAGCGAAGTAACTCGATACCCATTCCATCACGAGCAGATAAGCGGATCATCGGGTAGTTACCTTGTGCCGTGATCTCGACATTTTCCCCTGTTAAATCTGATTTATTACGAATAACAGTAACAGGCAAGGTATTTGGCAAACGTGCCATAAATTCAGGCCAGATGTCTTCAGGTGTTGTGGCGTCGGTTGTGGTGCTATCAACCATAAATAGCACTCTGTCTGCTTGCTCAATCTCTTTCCAAGCACGTTCAATACCAATACGTTCAACTTCATCACTGGCTTCACGTAAGCCTGCTGTATCGATAATATGCAAAGGCATTCCATCAATATGAATATGCTCACGCAATACATCACGAGTTGTACCAGCAATATCTGTGACAATAGCTGCTTCTCGACCTGCTAATGCATTTAGTAGGCTTGATTTGCCCGCATTAGGGCGACCAGCGATAACCACTTTCATCCCTTCACGTAACAGGCTACCTTGGCGAGCTTGAGCACGAACGTCATCTAATTCAGCAATAACCGCGTTAAGTTTTCCTTCAATGATACCGTCAGAAAGAAAATCAATCTCTTCATCAGGGAAATCAATGGCAGCTTCAACATAGATACGTAGGTGAGTTAATGACTCCACCATTTCGTTAATATGAGAGGAAAATGCACCCTGCAATGAATTAATTGCTGAACGAGCCGCTTGTTCCGAGCTGGCATCAATTAAATCGGCAATCGCTTCTGCTTGTGCTAAATCAAGCTTGTCATTTAAAAATGCACGTTCAGAGAATTCCCCAGGGTTTGCAATACGCACACCGGGAATTTGTAAAATACGTTTTAGTAATAAATCCAGAATAACGGGGCCGCCATGGCCTTGTAATTCTAGAACATCTTCACCCGTAAATGAGTTCGGATTAGGGAAGAAAAGGGCGATACCCTGATCAAGTACTGAGTTGTCATCATTGCGAAATGGCAGATAATCGGCATAACGAGGTTTAGGCAACTTGCCTAAAACAGTTTGTGCCACAAGGGCAGCTTTAGGGCCAGAAACGCGTAGGATACCAACACCGCCTCTTCCCGGAGGTGTGGCCTGAGCGACGATAGTATCAGTGCTATGCATGGTGTACTCGCTTAATCAGAATAATCATATCAATATAAAAACAGAAGGCGGTCATTGTAGACCGCCTTCGCTATTTTATGTCACTTTCCTTTGAATGTAACCAAGGAAGAGGTTTTTCCTCATGTGACCTTATTTTTTGTCTCTGCTGTGTAAGCCACGTTTTTCCAGACCGCGGTAAATTAACTGCTGCTGGATAATGGTCACTAAGTTACTGACGATATAGTACAGAACCAGACCTGATGGGAACCACAGGAAGAATACGGTAAACACAACCGGCATAAAGGTCATGATTTTTTGTTGCATCGGATCAGTGACTGCTGTTGGAGACAGTTTCTGAATGATGAACATTGTCACACCCATTAATAATGGCAGGATGTAGTACGGATCTTGCGCAGACAAGTCTTGGATCCATAACATGAATGGTGCATGACGTAATTCAACAGAGCCCATCAGCATGTAATACAACGCAAGGAAGATTGGCATCTGGATAATCAGTGGTAAACAACCACCCAGAGGATTCACTTTCTCTTGTTTGTATAACGCCATCATTTCTTGGCTCATACGCTGTTTGTCATCACCAATACGCTCACGCAGTGCAGCCAGTTTTGGTTGCAGTAAACGCATTTTCGCCATGGAGGTGTACTGTGCTTTAGTCAGCGGGTACATGATACCACGAACGATAAAGGTGATCATGATGATGGAGAAGCCCCAGTTACCGATAAAGCTGTGAAGGAATTTCAACAGTTTAAACAGTGGCTGAGAGATAAACCATAACCAACCGTAGTCTACAGACAGGTCTAAATGTGGCGCAATGGCTGACATTTCTGACTGGATTTCAGGACCAACCCATAATGTTGAGCTGATATCAGCACTGCTATTTGGTGCAATTGTCACTGGTGCTGATTTATAACCAATCAGAGCAATAGATTTGTTTTCTAAAGTGATAGAGTAGAAGTTATTGTTCTGACTATCTTTAGAAGGAACCCATGCTGTTGCAAAGTACTGTTGTAACATTGCAACCCAACCATTATTCGTGGTTAGAGATAAGTTTTTATCTTCGATATCACCAAAACTATATTTTTTATAGTTGGTTTCATCTGATGAGTATGCCGCACCACGATAAGTGTGTAGCGCAAAGTTGCTGCTACCTGTATCACGGCTTTCTGGCAATTTAACAGATTGTTTTAACTGGCCGTAGAAGTTCATGGTCAGCGTTTTATCTGTTGTATTCTCAATTTTGTAATCAATACCGATATCGTACTGACCTTTCTTCAGAATGAAGGTTTTGACGAATTTCACGCCTTCTTCATTTACGAAAGTCATAGGTACGCGTAATTCATCTTGGTTTTCACCAAGTACAAATTCGTTTTTATCAGCACTATAAACTGGGCGAGATTTCTGATCTGGACCATCTGGGCCGATTAAGCCACTTTGAGCCTGATACAGGAATTGTGGTGTAGTTTCCAGTAAACGGAAAGGTGTCTGTGAATTAAGCTCGGCGGGATAGGCTAACAAATCAGCCTCATCGATAGTACCGCCCTGAGTATTGATACGAATATCAAGTACGTCAGTTTTTACGGTAATCAATTTTGCCTGCTCATTGCTGTTACCAGTTACAGCAAGACTATCACTGCTTGGCACGTCCGCTTGTTGCGAGACCTGAGCGGTAGTGGTGGTGTTTTGTGAAACTTTATCACCCTCCCACTGCTGCCAGATCAGGAAAGAAACGAACAGCAAAGCGATGAATAGAAGATTGCGTTGCGAATCCATCGTTAATTTTCTCTGTTATCGTCGTTTTTTCTAGGTGGGACAGGATCATCACCACCTTCGTGTAAAGGGTGGCATTTTAATATGCGTTTCACTGTTAACCAACTACCTTTTATCATTCCAAACCTGCGCAATGCCTCAATTCCGTAATTAGAGCATGTAGGATTAAAACGACAACGAGGCCCCAACAGAGGACTAATCCCCAGTTGATAGCCCCTAATCAGCAAGATCAGGACTTTTGAGCCAAGCGACAATGACGACGCCATAATTTACCCAATACTTCCGTCAATTGATGGTTATCAAGTTCAGCAACCCCTTTTCTTACTAATAGCACAAAATCCATCGGCGGTAATTCATGCTGATGTAAACGAAAGTATTCACGGGCTAATCGTTTAATGCGATTACGCTCATGAGCACGTTTAACGTTTTTCTTTGCGATTGTTAGACCGATGCGGGGATGCCCCAGCTCATTCTGGCGACCCAAAATAGTAACTTCTGGAGAACTCGCACGTTGTGGTTGCTGGAAAACAAAATTGAAATGCTTGGGAGTTAACAAACGTAACTCCCTTGGAAAAGCGAGCTTAACCACGGAATGGTTAGCTTTTATTATTTCGAAGAAACGGTCAGACGAGCGCGGCCTTTCGCACGACGGCGAGCCAGAACCTGACGACCATTTTTAGTGGCCATACGAGCGCGGAAGCCGTGGTTACGGTTGCGCTTCAGTACAGACGGTTGAAAAGTGCGTTTCATGGCGATTTCTACCTACTTAATATAATTACTGATTCAGCAAATGCGTTGACAGACAGGCGTGCAATAAATAAACAAACCGGTACTTCAATCGCAGCATCAATGATGGAAAGATGCGGGATTGTAATAAAATCACTCAAATGCGTCAATGAAGATGACGCTTTAAGTACCGATTTTTGTCGTCTTTTTTAGCAAACCCGATAATCAATCCTGACTTATGCGCAACGAGTACGCTTATTAGCGGCCTAAAAAAGGTCTTAATAAGTGACTTTGTTGGTACAAGCACGCAGGGTGCAAGATTATACGGACTCATGGTGAAAGCGCAAGGATCTTTAGTGGATCAAATGAGAGATATTTGATCACTTACTATAAGAAAGGGAGATTTATGCAAAGAGAAAGTTATCCCCAATTGCTATTTATAGGACGACTCAAGTACACTAGAACGCCTTTGCATATTTCATTTGGTGAATTATCGTAAATCAGCAAGCCTGTGGATAAAAACCATAAAAACTGTGCAAAAGAAAGAGGATCTTCGTTTCGTTTTGCGATATGATCCCCCGTCACGATCAGAATAGCCAGTCTGCGATCGTGAATCACGATGTAAAAAAATCGTTGTCACCAAGAGTTGTTCCTTATTAAGAATTGAAGAGGAACGGTGTTGTGCACTTTGTATTTAGGCACACAGTGTTTAACTGCATTTTTCCTGTTTATTTTTTAGTCTTGTTTTTTTAGGGGAGTCCGCCGTGTCACTTTCGCTTTGGCAGCATTGTCTTGCCCGATTGCAGGATGAGTTACCTGCCACTGAATTTAGTATGTGGATACGTCCCTTGCAGGCAGAACTAAGCGATGATACGCTGGCGCTGTATGCTCCTAATCGTTTTGTTTTAGATTGGGTGAGAGAAAAATACATTAATAATATCAACGCATTATTAGTGGATTTTTGTGGCTCTGAAGTCCCTTCTTTGCGTTTTGAAGTCGGTAATAAACCTGCATCAACACGTACTACAGAAAGTATTCCTAAAGCGGTTGTACATCCAACAGTGAATACGGCTCCAACGCATAGTCAGCCTATTCGCCCAAGTTGGGATAATCAACCCGCTTCTCAATTGCCTGAACTTAATTATCGTTCTAACGTTAACCCTAAACATAAATTTGATAACTTCGTTGAAGGTAAATCAAACCAGTTAGCAAGAGCTGCGGCAAGACAAGTTGCTGATAACCCTGGTGGTGCTTATAACCCACTCTTTTTATATGGTGGAACAGGGCTTGGTAAAACGCACTTATTGCATGCGGTGGGTAACAGCATTATGGAACGTAAAGCGAATGCAAAAGTCGTTTATATGCATTCTGAACGTTTCGTACAAGATATGGTAAAAGCGTTACAAAATAACGCGATAGAAGACTTTAAACGCTATTACCGTTCTGTGGACGCACTATTAATTGATGATATTCAATTTTTTGCCAATAAAGAGCGTTCACAAGAAGAATTTTTTCATACCTTTAACGCATTGTTAGAGGGTAATCAGCAAATCATTTTAACGTCAGACCGTTATCCTAAAGAGATAAATGGTGTTGAAGACAGATTAAAATCACGCTTTGGTTGGGGATTAACGGTTGCTATTGAGCCACCTGAACTTGAAACCCGAGTGGCGATTTTGATGAAAAAAGCGGATGAAAATCAAATTCAGTTACCTGACGAAGTGGCCTTTTTTATTGCCAAAAGACTTCGTTCTAACGTCCGTGAGCTTGAAGGTGCATTAAACCGAGTGATTGCTAACGCAAACTTTACAGGTCGTGCCATTACTATCGACTTTGTACGTGAAGCATTACGTGATCTACTCGCCTTGCAGGAAAAATTAGTCACTATTGATAATATTCAAAAAACGGTTGCTGAATATTATAAAATTAAAGTCGCTGATTTACTGTCAAAGCGGAGATCTCGATCGGTTGCCCGTCCGAGGCAAATGGCAATGGCGCTGGCGAAGGAATTAACAAACCACAGCTTGCCTGAAATCGGGGATGCCTTTGGGGGTCGTGATCATACAACTGTACTTCATGCGTGCCGAAAAATAGAGCAATTGCGTGAAGAAAGTCATGACATCAAAGAAGATTTTTCTAACTTAATCAGAACATTATCATCCTAGCGCTATGAAATTTATCATTGAACGTGAACAGCTTCTTAAGCCGCTACAACAAGTAAGTGGCCCTTTAGGTGGTCGTCCAACATTACCTATTTTAGGTAACCTATTGCTTAAGGTTACTGAAAACACCTTATCGCTAACAGGGACTGACCTTGAAATGGAGATGGTGGCAAGAGTTAATCTTAGCCAATCTCATGAAATGGGTGCTACAACTGTTCCTGCGCGTAAGTTTTTTGATATTTGGCGTGGGCTACCAGAAGGTGCTGAAATCAGTGTTGAGCTCGACGGTGATCGTCTTTTAGTACGTTCAGGTCGTAGTCGTTTCTCTTTATCAACATTACCTGCATCTGATTTTCCTAATTTAGATGACTGGCAAAGTGAGGTTGAATTTACTTTGCCTCAAGCAACATTAAAACGTCTGATTGAGTCCACTCAATTTTCAATGGCGCATCAAGATGTACGCTATTACCTCAACGGTATGTTGTTTGAAACTGAAAATACAGAGTTACGCACAGTTGCAACAGATGGACACCGTTTAGCGGTATGTTCAATGGATATTGGACAATCTTTACCGGGGCATTCTGTTATTGTTCCTCGTAAAGGTGTCATTGAATTGATGCGTTTACTTGATGGTGGTGGTGAAAGCTCACTGCAACTACAAATCGGTAGCAACAATATACGTGCCCATGTAGGTGATTTTATTTTCACCTCGAAGTTGGTTGATGGTCGTTTCCCTGACTATCGTCGTGTATTACCGAAAAACCCAACGAAAACAGTAACAGCGGGTTGTGATATTCTTAAACAGGCATTTTCTCGTGCTGCAATTTTATCTAATGAAAAATTCCGTGGTGTGCGTATAAACCTTACCAATGGTCAATTGAAGATTACAGCGAATAACCCTGAGCAAGAAGAAGCAGAAGAGATTGTTGATGTTCAATATCAAGGTGAAGAAATGGAAATTGGCTTTAATGTCAGTTATCTCCTTGATGTACTTAATACATTGAAATGTGAGGAAGTTAAGCTTCTGCTAACAGATGCTGTTTCAAGTGTTCAAGTGGAGAATGTGGCAAGTTCTGCGGCTGCTTATGTTGTTATGCCAATGCGTTTATAATAGTCACTAACATGATTTTATCCCGTTTATTGATCCGTCATTTTAGAAATATTGAACAGGCGGATCTGCCATTAGCGGATGGCTTTAATTTCCTTGTTGGACCTAACGGGAGTGGTAAAACAAGTATACTTGAAGCGATTTACACTTTAGGTCATGGACGCGCATTTCGTAGCTCTCAAGCTAATCGCGTGATCCAGCATGATGAAAATGAATTTATTCTTCATGGGCGTTTAAGTGGACTCAATGAAGAGAGCCGTGGCTATGCGATTGGATTAAGTAAAGATCGCGAAGGCAATAGCACAGTTCGTATTGATGGCAGCGATGGTCATAAAATTGCAGAGTTAGCAAAATTGTTACCCATGCAATTAATAACACCTGAAGGCTTTACACTACTGAATGGTGGGCCTAAATATCGTCGCGCTTTTATTGATTGGGGTTGTTTTCATAATGAACCTCGATTTTTTGCTGCATGGTCAGATTTAAAACGTGTATTAAAACAACGTAATGCAGCACTAAGGCAAGCAACGTCTTATCGACAACTGATGCCTTGGGATAAAGAACTTATCTCATTAACAGAACAGATAAGTGAATGGCGAGCTCAATATACCGAAGATATCGCTAAAGATATTGAAGAAACGTGTCGTCTGTTTTTGCCTGAGTTTTCGTTGAAAGTGAGCTTTCAACGAGGATGGGATAAAGAAACAGATTATGGTGAGTTGCTAGCACGTCAATTTGAACGTGATAAAATGCTAGCGTATACCTCACTTGGTGCTCATAAAGCGGATTTACGCATTAGAGCAAACGGCACGCCAGTAGAAGATATGTTGTCACGAGGCCAGCTCAAGTTATTGATGTGTGCTTTGAGGCTGGCACAAGGTGAATATTTCACTCGTAAGAATGGGCAAAGATGCCTGTATCTGCTCGATGATTTTGCTTCCGAATTAGATGCAAGTCGGCGTCAGTTGTTAGCCGAGCGTCTAAAGTCTACGCAAGCTCAAGTGTTTGTCAGTGCGATAACACAAGGGCAAGTGAAAGATATGCTAGATGTAAATAGCAGGCTATTTAGCGTAGAACGTGGCAAAATAGAGGTTAAACCATAGGAATAAAGCGAGAAACGTTGATGTCGAATACATATGACTCCTCAAGTATCAAAGTATTAAAAGGGCTGGATGCGGTGCGTAAGCGCCCGGGGATGTATATCGGGGATACAGATGATGGAACCGGTCTGCATCACATGGTCTTCGAGGTGGTCGACAACGCAATCGACGAAGCCCTCGCGGGTTTCTGTGATGAGATAATTGTCACTATCCATTCAGATAACTCCGTCTCTGTTCGAGATGATGGTCGTGGAATTCCAACCGGCATTCACCCAGAAGAGGGTGTCTCAGCGGCAGAGGTTATTATGACCGTTCTGCATGCGGGGGGTAAATTCGATGATAACTCCTATAAAGTCTCTGGTGGACTTCATGGTGTAGGGGTTTCTGTTGTTAATGCGTTGTCTGAAAAACTTGAACTGACAATCCATCGTGATGGAAATATCCATCAGCAAATTTATCGTCATGGTGTGCCTGATGATCGCTTAAAAGTCATTGGCGATACTGAAAAATCAGGGACATTTGTACGCTTCTGGCCAAGTCTTGAAACCTTTAAAGGCGAGACTGAATTCCAGTATGAGATCCTAGCAAAACGTCTTCGTGAGTTGTCTTTCTTAAACTCAGGCGTTTCTATCCGTTTAATTGATAAACGTGATAACCGTGAAGATCATTTCCACTATGAAGGCGGTATTAAAGCATTCGTTGAATACTTAAGCCGTAATAAAACGCCAATTCACCAAAATGTATTCTACTTCTCAACAGAGAAAGACAATATCGGTGTAGAAGTTGCGATGCTGTGGAATGATGGTTTCCAAGAGAATGTTTACTGCTTTACCAACAATATTCCACAACGTGATGGTGGTACACACTTAGTTGGTTTCCGTACTGCAATGACACGTACGTTAAACAACTATATGGATAAAGAAGGTTTTAATAAGAAATCGAAAATCAGTGCAACGGGTGATGATGCTCGTGAAGGTCTGATTGCGGTTATCTCTGTTAAAGTGCCTGATCCTAAATTCTCATCACAAACAAAAGATAAACTGGTTTCTTCAGAAGTGAAAACAGCGGTAGAAACGCTGATGAATGAGAAGCTGGTGGAATATCTGTTAGAAAATCCAAACGACGCGAAAATTGTTGTCGGTAAAATCATTGATGCCGCTCGTGCTCGTGAAGCTGCGCGTAAAGCTCGTGAGATGACACGTCGTAAAGGCGCATTAGATTTAGGTGGTTTACCGGGTAAATTAGCAGACTGTTCTGAACGTGATCCTGCTTTCTCTGAACTGTACTTAGTGGAAGGGGACTCTGCGGGCGGCTCGGCAAAACAAGGGCGTAACCGTAAAACACAGGCTATTCTTCCGTTAAAAGGTAAAATCCTAAACGTTGAAAAAGCGCGCTTTGATAAAATGTTGGCTTCTCAAGAAGTTGCAACGTTAATCACTGCATTAGGTTGTGGTATCGGTCGTGATGAATATAACCCAGATAAACTGCGTTATCACAGCATTATCATCATGACGGATGCGGACGTCGATGGTTCTCACATTCGCACTTTGCTACTGACATTCTTCTATCGTCAAATGCCAGAAATTATCGAACGTGGTCATATCTTTATTGCTCAGCCACCACTTTACAAAGTGAAGAAAGGTAAACAAGAGCAATACATCAAAGATGACGACGCAATGGACGAATATCTGATGTCGATCGCGCTTGATGGTGCAGCACTTTATGTGAGTGAACACGCACCAGCAATGCACGGTGAGCAACTTGAAAAACTGGTTGTTGATTACCATGCAGCGCACAAGATTATTCGTCGTATGGAGCGTATCTATCCTCTTAGTATGTTAAACAGCTTGGTGTATCACTCAACGCTTACAGAAGATGCGTTATCTGATAAAACTAAAGTTGAAGAGTGGATGAGTGGCTTGGTTAACCGCTTAAATGAAGCGGAAGATCAAGGCAGTACTTATAGCTACACTATCGCTCAAAACGATGAAAATCGTCTATTTGAACCTGTGTTACGTATTCGTACCTATGGTGTAGATACAGACTACAAACTGGATTATGACTTTATCCACAGTAGCGAATATCAACGTATTACTCATTTAGGTGACATTATCGGTAACCTGATTGAAGATGGTGCGTTTATTGAGCGTGGAGAGCGTCGTCAGCCAATTTCAAGCTTTGAAGAAGCACTTGAGTGGTTAACAAAAGAATCACGTCGTGGTCTTGCTGTACAGCGTTATAAAGGTCTTGGTGAAATGAACCCAGAGCAATTATGGGAAACCACCATGAATCCAGATACACGCCGTATGATGCAAGTGACCGTGAAAGATGCGATTGCAACTGATGAATTATTTACCACCTTAATGGGTGATGCGGTTGAACCTCGTCGTGCCTTTATCGAAGAGAATGCACTGAAAGCGGCAAATATTGATATCTAGTTTTAGATTAAGTTAGATAAAAAAAGCGGAGCCATGAAAATGGTTCCGCTTTTTTGTTGGCGTAAATAATTACGCTTATCCGCGTTGTCCGACCAAACGACACAGCATCTCTGTTACTAAATAGCTCTTTTCAAATGAGCTAACAGGTAAAAACTCAAAACGAGAGTGGAAATTCAATGCACCAGTGAAATAGTTTGGTGTTAGTAATCCTCTTGCTGAAAGTGCAGAGCCATCTGTACCTCCTCGCATTGGGATCACATTAGGTTGAATATCTAATCGTTTTAATGCCTCAAAAATAAGTTCGATAGCGGTGCGATCTTCCCCAATCGAATCACTGATATTGCTATACACATCGACAATCTCATAATCGATTTGCGCACGAGGGTGACGAGCTTGGATCAATGCAACAGATTGCTTAATAAACTGTTTACGGGCTTCATAACTTTGCTTGTCAAAATCACGAATAGCCATTTTAATCACTGCATTATCAGGGTTGGCGATTAAATCTGTGACATAGAAATAACCTTCGCGGTGTTCAGTGTGCTCTGGTGTATCAAAGCGGTCAAAACAGCCAATAAAATCATGAGCAACACGAATTGGGTTTAATAATACGTTTTTCGCTGACATTGGGTGTGCAGTAATACCTTTTACAGACACTTTAATTGATGCCGCATTAAAGGTTTCATACACCACTTCGCCTAATGCACAGCAATCAATGGTGTAAGCAAAATCAACGTTGAAGCGAGATAAATCCATCAGTTTAGAGCCGCGTAATCCAATCTCTTCATCTGGTACAAACGCAACATAGATATCGCCACAATCAAAATCAGCATGTTGAAGTTTATCCATTAACTCCATAACTACGGTGATTGCCGCTTTATTATCAGCACCTAATACACTTGTACCATCACTGAAAATAATCTCTTCACCAATATAAGGTTCTGCTTCAGGGTGTTCTTGAGCTTTAAACCAAACATCTTTCTCTTTATTTAAGCAGAGATCTTTCCCTTCATAACGCAGTGTTTGAGGGTGAATATCAGGTGAAATGCCCACATCAACAGTATCAAGGTGAGCAACAAACCCAACTTTAGGCGCATTGGGTTTAGTACCCGGTCTCATTGCATATAAAATGGCATGAGAATCGATATAGATATCTTTGAGTCCATAAGTTTCTAGCTCTTTAGCCAGTAATTTTGCTAACTCAAGTTGCCCTTGTGTGCTGGGCACAACAGAAGCAGATGCATTACTTTGGCTTTCAATTGCCAGATAACGGAAGAAACGCTGTTCTAACTTTTGACCTAGGGTGTTCATTATAATGTTGTTCCTAATACAGTTGTTTTTATAAGTGTGAGTTATGATGCCGGTTGCCATGTATATCCACTGTCAAAGCCAAGTGGAATATCGAGTCCCCAGAAGACAAACAGTGTTGTCGTTAATACAATAAGCAAGCCAATAGTGAAAGGGATCATCATTGAGCACAGTGTACCGATACCAGCCCCTTTATAGTATTTTTGGCAATACATCAAAATCAGTGGGTAGAATGGGAACATCGGTGTACTCACATTCATTGCGGAATCACTGACACGGAACGCAGCTTGCGTTAATTCAGGTGAAATTCCGACAGCCATTAACATTGGCACTAATACCGGAGCAATAACAGCCCATTTTGATGTTGCTGAGGTGATCATAATATTTAAAATCGCAGTCAGCAAAATCACACCTAATACCGTCATACCTGAAGGCATATTAAGCGTACGCAGTAACTCTGCACCCGATAATGCTAATAGAGTCCCTAAATTCGAGTGTTGGAAAGAGTAAAGAAACTGAGCCGCAAAAAAGGCAAAAACGATAAATGGGATCAGCGATTTAGTGATATTTTCCATCGCTTTGACGATATCTTTTGTTGAAGCAAAAGACTTGGTCATATAGCCATAGATTAAGCCGGGTACAGAGAAGAAGATAAACAGTAAAGGCACCACAATTTGCATAATTGGCGCTTTAGGGCTGGTTAAACTGCCTTCTGGTGAACGTAATGGTGAGGTTTCTGGTAATAACAGGGTAAATAAACCAATTCCCATCAATACAACCGCCCAACCTGCAAAACGGAATGCACGTTTTTCTGTTGGTGTGATTTCACCTAACTCTGCATCCTTGGTATCAATCCCTGAAGAGACAGGGCAGTTTTTGTTTAACCAAGGTTCAACAATTTTTTCAGTGATATACCAACAAGTTAAAATAACGCCAAATGTTCCGCCTACGCTAAAAAAGTAGTTACATAAAACGTTAACGCTATATCCCGGAGCCATAATTTGCGCCGCTTCTTGAGTAAAGCTTTGCATTATTGGATCAATAATTGATGGTGTATAACTTGCAGTAAATCCACCCGCTAAACCTGCAAATGAGGCAGCGATACCAGCTAAAGGGTGACGACCACTGGCATAGAACATCATCGCAGAGACGGGCATAAGAATAACGTAAGCAGAGTCAGAAGCTAAGTGCGCAACAATACCAACAAATACAACGGTTGGTGTTAGCATTTTAGGCGAAATAAACGAAAGCATCTTTTTTAACGCTGTTTTAATAAAACCGCTGCTTTCTGCAATACCAATCCCTAAAGTTGCAACAATCGTTATTCCAAGTGGAGGAAAACTAATGAAATTTTTTACTGCACTTGTCACAAATAATATGATTTCTTCATATTGAAACATATTAATAACGGCGATTTTTTCTTTAGTCACTGGATGGAAATAATCAAAATGTACAAAAGAGAGGAGAAATGAAAATATCCAGCAGATCACTAAAGCGTAAACGAACAGCATCGTAACATCAGGCATGATATTACCAATACGTTCAACTCGGTTTAAAAAACCTTTTTTATTGGGTTGTGTTTGTGTTGTCATATTTATAATGCATCTTTTTATAAAAGTAATAAAAATCACCATAAATAAATGACAATACAAAGTAAATTTATTTTTAAATAATAGGTAGTTACCGCAGTTTCTATAAAATGAAGAGAAAAGGAATAATATATTAGAAATTGTTATATTTAGATTTTTGTCATCATTACTTTTCAGTTGTTAAAAAATACTTTATTTATTTTTGCACTCTATTTTGAATAAAAATAGGTGGATTATGCTGAATAATCTGCCTGAATTCTTTAGAGTTATTTTTGAAACTATTGTAGGAAACGTATTTTATAAAGCACCCTAAAATTAAAAATAAATAAAATATGAAAAATTAAAAAATAGTTTTATGAAGAAAGAAGGTGGGGGAAATAAGAAATGAAGCTAATAGCTATTGAGAATAAGAATATCAACCATTTCTATTTTCTAAAAATGGCTGATATTCTAAAAAATTAATATTAACGTAGAATATTTAGCATACGGCGTAAAGGCTCTGCGGCACCCCATAACAGTTGGTCACCCACTGTAAAGGCTGAAATAAATTCAGGGCCCATATTCAGTTTGCGAATACGGCCTACTGGTGTACTCAATGTACCGGTAACTGCGGCGGGTGTTAATTCACGTATAGTTAATTCACGATCATTAGGAATGACTTTTACCCAATCGTTATGGCTTGCAAGTAATTGTTCAATTTCCGCAACAGGTAAGTCTTTTTTCAGTTTTAAAGTGAATGCTTGGCTATGGCAACGCAATGCACCAATACGAACGCAAAGACCGTCTACAGGAATGATATTTGAACCTGTATTTAGGATTTTGTTGGTTTCTGCTTGCCCTTTCCATTCTTCACGGCTTTGACCGTTTTCTAATTGTTTATCAATCCAAGGGATCAAGCTACCTGCTAGAGGAACACCAAATTGCTCAGTTGGCATCGCACCACTGCGTGTAAAGTTAGTGACTTTACGCTCAATATCCAAGATTGCAGATGCTGGGTTTTCTAGCTCTTTAACCACTTGATTATGCAAAGAGCCCATCTGTGACAGTAACTCTCTCATGTGGCGAGCGCCAGCCCCAGAAGCCGCTTGATAAGTGGATACGCTTGCCCATTCCACTAAATTGTTAGCAAACAGGCCACCTAATGACATCAGCATTAAACTGACGGTACAGTTACCGCCGACAAAGGCTTTAATGCCTTTATTTAAGCTGTCTTGAATATGCTGTCCATTAACAGGATCGAGAATAATCACGGCATCATCATTCATACGCAGTGCTGATGCTGCATCAATCCAGTAACCTTGCCAACCTGCTTGGCGCAGTTTTGGATAGATTTCATTGGTGTAGTCACCACCTTGGCAACTAATAATAATATCGAGTGATGCTAAGGTATCAATATCATAAGCATCTTGCAGAGTGCTACGGTGATTACCATAAGCAGGTGCTGCTTCACCTAATTGAGATGTGGTGAAGAAAACAGGGTTTATCCCATCAAAATCACGTTCTTCAACCATTCTTTGCATTAAAACGGAGCCGACCATACCACGCCAGCCCACAAAACCAACATTTTTCATTGTAATTACCCTGTCTTTATCTGTAGGAATAGTGAGAGACCTCACACTAACCTGACAAAATATAGAGATGGGTGCAAGTTAATTTATTGATTATTTACCAAAGAATTAGAAGTGTTTCTTATAGTCTTCGTAGAGTTAACAAAAGAAAGCCGCAGAACGAACAAATATCAATGAGTTGTTAAAAAAGAAAATGAACCAACCATAAAAGTGTAAGAATAATCTGCTATATCTTATTTTCTTTTTTTTGATAAATAAAAATATATTCTTGTTTAAGAAAATAGAGTAAAAATAGAAAAATGTAAAATAGTGTAATATATAAGAAAAACGTATTTACTTAGAGATGACTCCAAGCTTTATACTGAAAGTCATTATTCAATAGATGATGTATTTTCATAAATAAAAAATAATGATGAATGTTCTTCATTTAATCTAATTTTTATTTTACCTTAATTAAAAGGCACTAGGAGGCGAAGATGGATATATCCACATTCATTCCATTATCTACATACTACTCATATTTAAAACGGTTTGTGATCTCACCAACCACAATGGGTACTATTGCGCCTTCATCTCGTTGGTTATGTTATGAAATGTTAGATAAACTCAATTGGCAACAGGATCTTCAGGTTGCTGAGTTAGGTGCTGGTACGGGTGTTATTACTCAACAGATTTTAAAAAGAATGTCGTTGAATTCATCATTAGATGTTTTTGAAATAGAACCCAGTTTTGCGACAGAATTAGATAAAATTAACGATAAGCGCTTAAGGGTTTATACCGCATCAGCAGAAAAATTAAATAGTCATTATAATATGATTATTTCAGGGCTACCTTTTTTATCTATTCCTAAAAAAACAGGTTTAAGAGTTTTAAAACGAGTACATAAAGAGTTATTAAAAACACAAGGTTGTTTTGTATTATTTCAATATACAACTCGATATGAAAAAACGTTATCTCGTTATTTTCATTTAGAAAAAAAATTGGTAATGCTAAATGTTCCCCCCGCTTGGGTTTATTATTGCACGCCAAAAAATAAAATAGGGTAAATGCAAAGCTTGCTCGACGTTTATATTGTAAATAACAAAGATGTTATTTATTTAGATAATGTTTGAGCAAGCAAAATAATACTCTTTTCAATTTCAATAGGATCATGAGCCGCATACCCTAATAATACGCCTTGTTTTGGGTAAGTTTGGATGCAGTAACGAGATAAAGGCTGTATAGCTAATCCAATCTCTCGTGATTTTTTCACAATATATTCTTCTGTATAGCCAGCCTTTAGCCAGCAGACAATATGGATGCCCGAGTCTGTCGGTTCAACACTGAAAACATGAGATAGATGTGTTTTTATGGCATTAGTTAACACTTGATAGCGTTCATAACAGGCTTTTCGTATTCGCCTAACATGGCGTGCATAATGCCCTTGAGAAATAAACAGCGCCAATGTAGCTTGCTCTAAAAAGCCAGAATGTGAATCGGTATAGTATTTAGCAGCTTTAAATGCATCAACTAAAGGTAAAGGAACCACTAAAAAACCTAAACGAAATCCGGGATACATCATTTTTGAGAATGTGCCGGCATAAATAACGCGCTGGTATTTATCTAATCCTTGTAGTGATTGAATGGGTTTAGAGTGATAGCGAAATTCACTATTGTAGTCATCTTCGAAGATCCACACATTATTGGATGATGCCCACTCTAACAACGCAATACGGCGTGAAAGTGAGAGCGTATTACCTAAAGGGAATTGATGAGAAGGTGTGGTAAAAACAAGTTTTGCTTCAGGGCACTGCTCTATTCCTTGATAAATATCCATTCCGTCAATATCTGAATTTATTGGATGTGATTTTATACCATAAGATGTGAAGATCCCCCGAGCACTGTCATAGCCAGGATCATCTAACCAAACAGCATCACCTTCTTTTAATAATACTCTGGTGGTGAGATTAATTGCTTGCTGTGTTCCATTCACAATAATGATTTGCTCAGGTTGGCAAAAAAGCCCACGAGTTGATTGCATGTATTGGCATATCATTTCTTTTAAAGGCGTGTAACCTGTTGGCGAATTAAATGTTGCTAGTGCTTTTTTCGATTGTCGCCAAACTCGCCCTAATAATCTTCCCCAAAGCTCATGTGGAAAAAGATCAACACATCCAATACCGACATGAAATATCGGGTTACTATTGATATTGGGTTGCGACTGTTGCCAAAAAGCTTGTGCTTTTTGCATATTGGGGTTTAGTGTTTCTAATGGGCTTTCGATTGCTGGTAATGAAATAGAGTGAGTTGTTTTGATCCAATTATCCGAAATAATGGCATCAGGGATTGTACTTGCAACAAAAGTACCTGCACCGCGTCGAGTAAATAAATAGCCTTCATCAATTAAACGTTCAAATCCTGCGATAACAGAATTGCGGGAAATCGACATCATTTCAGCTAAGGTACGGCTTGATGGTAAACGACTACCTGACGATAAACGCCCATCTAAAATCGCCTTTCTAATCGCGTGATAAACCTGAGAACCAATGGGCCCTTCTTCTAAAACAAGATTAGGAAAATATGCTGTTTTTTTCTGTTTCATAAAGTGGACCCTATAAAAACACAAAAAGTGTACCTTATTGAGAACCAAAATTAAACGTACCATGACCACGATTAAAGGCAGGTGATACCTTTTTATAGCATTTATGAAAGTAGAAGGAAGTGAAGAGATGAGCACAACACCAATAACTGTTTCAATTCAGTTTGTTGAACAAGAGCATTATGCTCAATGGTTGCCACATTGGTTAAGTTATCAAGCATTTTATAAAGTTGAGTTATCAGAAGAGACAACATTAAAAACATGGGCACGTTTTTTTGATGAAAAAGAACCTGTTTATTGTGCAGTAGCGATGGAGGGTGAAAAGGTATTGGGTTTTGTTCATTATCTTTTTCATCGTTCAACATCGGCTGAAAGTGATTTTTGTTATTTAGAAGATTTATTTGTTTCACCAGATACGCGTGGTCGCCATGTAGGTAAGCAACTTATTGAGTTTGTTAATCAACAAGCCAAAGAGCGTGATTGTGCTCGTCTATATTGGCATACACAGGAAACTAATTTACGTGGTCAGCGCTTATATAATTGGGTAGCAGAAAAACCGGGTGTGATTGAATACCGTATGGCGCTATAAAAGAATATTAGGTAGGACAGACAGGGTATAAAAGAGATGGCGATATTTACCATCTCTTTTCTGAGTTAGGGTTATTTATTTGATTTTGGGTTAATTAAACTCTTGTTGGCAATAAAACTCATTGCCAACTTTTTTTGCTTCTTCACAAGCCTGTTTCATTAATTCATCTGCTTTTTGCTTGTTAGGCTCAATAATATGATATTGGCCAGAGAACATAAAAGAAGCCATTGCTTGAGCGAATCCTTCAAAAGTCATTTCATTAGCTTTTGCAAACCACATATTCGCTTTTTCAGTATCTACAGGCACATTGTCAACCCCACTATAAAGAACACCTAACCAAATCGGAGCGTAAACAAATTCAGGTTGATGAGTCGCTGCAACTTCTTCTAATAATACAATCGCTTTTTTGTGATCTGTTTCTCCAGATAATGGCGCAATGAGAGCTGTTGCTAAACTTATTTTTCCTCTTATGCTTCCTTTATTTACTGCGAGAGTAGCTAATTTTTTTGCTTCGATATAATTATTTTTAAAATAAGGATCAGCATTAAATAAGTAAATATCAGCAAGTAAGGCATAGGCATCGGCATAGTCGTTTTTTATTGCCTCATTTGCCCACAGTTGTGCATTAAGAAGGTTTTTTTCTACACCTGTTCCCATCGAATACATTTCAGCTAACTGATATTGAGCTTGTGCATTATGGTTTAGTGCTTCTTTGCGAGTATCTTCAAATTTTCTTTTGTCTTGCTCTTCAAAATTAGCATGCAAAGAAAAGGAGAAAAAAAGTGTAATTAGGCTGATAAAGGTCGAAATATATTTAATAAATGTCATGTAGGGTACCGTTTGTAATGATTTTGAAAATCTTACCAATAATAATGGTATAAAAGCAGTTTATTTCTTCGGCTTAATCAAATAAATAACAATATTGGGAGCGCGATAATGGCGATTGATCTTAGCAATCTTGTCACAGAAAGTAGAAATCATAACAGTGAAAATATAGACACACTTTCAACCTTCGATATGCTAAAAGTTATTAATAATGAAGATAAAAAAGTGCCATTAGCCGTCGAAAAAACGTTACCTGAGATTGTTCAATTAGTTGATAAAGTTGCGACCGCTTTTTCTCAAGGTGGTCGTCTTATTTATTGTGGCGCTGGTACATCGGGGCGATTAGGGATTTTAGATGCCAGTGAATGTCCTCCAACTTATGGTACACCTCATGAAATGGTGATTGGATTAATTGCTGGTGGACACAAGGCTATTTTACAAGCTGTCGAGAATGCAGAAGACAATATTCAATTAGGTGAACAAGATTTACGCCAGCTTAATTTTAACGAGAAAGATGTTTTAGTAGGTATTGCTGCAAGTGGTAGAACACCGTATGTGATAGGTGCTTTGCAGTATGCAAAATCATTAGGTGCAACAACAGGGGCGATAAGTTGCAATCCAGAAAGCCCGATTGCCAAACTTGCTGATATTGCCATTACACCGATTGTGGGTGCTGAAGTGGTAACAGGATCATCGCGTATGAAAGCTGGCACAGCACAAAAACTTATATTAAATATGATAACAACCGGCGCGATGATAAAAATCGGCAAAGTTTTTGGTAATTTAATGGTGGATGTTGAAGCAACCAATGCCAAATTGGTTGAACGCCAAATTCGTATTGTAATGCAAGCAACTGAGTGTGAAAGAGCTATCGCTGAAGAAGCATTATCACAATGCCATCGTCACTGTAAAACGGCAATTCTAATGATCTTAGCAAATGTAGATGCACCGCAAGCCACACAGATGCTTAATCAAAACAAAGGATTTATTAGAAAGGCATTAGGTGAGTGATTAAATAATTTTAGTTTTTATCACTTAGTTTTCTTAGGTATTGTGCTAACTGTTGGCTATTTTTAGTTCCTGTGGCTGCTTCAACAGTTAAATTCTCCAACACATCGTTAATATCTATTATTTTTATACCATTGCGATAAAGAAAAGTCATAGTGACAAAAAAGGCAGTTCGCTTATTACCATCATTAAAAATATGGCCTCGAGAAATGGCAATCCAATAGGTTGCAGCTAGTTCATAAATATCTGTTATGCCTTCATAATGAGTACGATTTTGTACTCTGTAAATAAGTGCTTCGGCTCTTCCTGGTTCAGGCATTCCTGCAACACCAGGAAGTTGCTTTAAGATCCTATCATGAAAAGCAATAACTTCTTTTGCACTTACCCAATTCATCGGTTTGTTAATGCCTTAATTGTGTGTCCATGGCGTTGCATAATAAGATCAAATTCAGCATCTAGCTTCGCGTTTTGGTAGGCTTCAAATTCAGCTTTGCTGATAACGATGGCAGAACTACCATCTCTACGTGTTATTTCAACGGGTTCACCATGAATGGCAGTATCTAGAACTTCAGAAATATTTGCTCGAGCTTGAGTAGAGGTATAAGTGTGCATAACATTTTCTCACATTATTTAATGTACATTTAAAGTGTACGTCTTGGCTGTACAAATTTCAATCTAAAAAATAAAATGAGAAGTTTTCTATAATAAAAAAGCCAGCAAATACAAGGTATCTACTGGCTTAATGACGGGTTGTAAACCGCTAAGAAATCTTACTCAATGTTTTGGATCTGCTCGCGCATTTGTTCAATTAAAACTTTTAATTCAATGGCTGAATTAGTGATTTCAGTATTAATTGATTTTGATGCTAATGTATTGGATTCACGGTTAAATTCTTGCATCATAAAATCAAGACGACGACCTACCGCCTCTTTTTTCACAAGAATTTTGCGTGTTTCTTTAACGTGGGCTTCTAATCTATCAAGCTCTTCAGCAACATCTAAACGTTGCGCTAACATCACTAACTCTTGTTCTAAACGATTATTATCAATTTGGACTTGAGCTTCTTCTAATTTGCTCGTTAAACGTTCACGTTGCCATTGTAAAACTTCTGGCATCTGTGCTCTCACCTTAACAACTTCTTCGCAAACAGCATCTAAACGCTGTTCAATAAGTACTTTCAGTGATTGTCCTTCAGCTTCACGGCTGGCAATAAAGGCATCAATAGCTAAATCTAATTCAGCTAAAAGCTCAGTACCAATGGCATCTAAATCTTGTTCTTGTGCGGAAATAACACCCGGCCAACGTAAAATATCAAATGGGCTGATAGTCCCTTCATGGCTGTGACTTTTTACCCAGTTGGCAGAAACAATCAGTTGTTTTGCTAAATTTTCATCAAGATTAAGTTCACCTTGAAAGCGAGCATTAAGATCAAAACGTAAGTTACATTCAATTTTACCGCGCGTTAAGCGATTACGTAGACGTTCACGAATAACAGGCTCTAAACTACGTAATTGCTCAGGTAAACGAATATAAGTTTCAAGGTAGCGTTGGTTTACGGAACGTAGTTCCCATGCAGCGCTACCCCAGTCTTTTTTGATGTCTCGGCGAGCAAAAGCGGTCATGCTACGGATCATAATAGGGTCTCAATAGTGTAAAAGATGATACGATTATAACCCTAGGCATCGATACAGGATAGGCATAAGCCATTTTAGGTCGTATAATGCGCCCCCAATATGTCAGAGAAAGCGGAGATAACACCATGCGTCCAGCAGACAGACAAGCAGACCAAGTACGTCCTATTACCATCACTCGTCATTATACAAAACACGCTGAGGGTTCTGTATTAGTCGAATTTGGTGATACTAAAGTCTTGTGTAACGCCACTGTAGAAGAGGGTGTACCACGTTTTCTTAAAGGACAAGGGCAAGGTTGGGTAACCGCAGAATACGGTATGCTTCCTCGCGCAACAAATAGTCGTAATGCACGTGAAGCGGCTCGCGGTAAACAAACCGGCCGTACTATGGAAATTCAACGCTTAATTGCACGTTCATTACGTGCCGCTGTTGATTTAAAAGCATTAGGTGAATTTACTATCACTGTTGATTGTGACGTTATTCAAGCTGATGGTGGTACACGTACTGCCTCTATCTCTGGTGCTTGCGTCGCATTAGTTGATGCTTTAAATAAAATGGTTGAAGAAGGTAAACTGAAAAAGAGCCCTCTTAAATCAATGGTCGCTGCGGTATCTGTGGGGATTGTTGATGGTGAACCATTATGCGATCTTGAATATGTTGAAGATTCTGCCGCAGAAACGGATATGAATGTGGTGATGATTGATGATGGTCGTATGATTGAAGTTCAAGGTACGGCAGAAGGCGCACCATTTAGTCACGAAGAATTACTTGCTTTACTCGCCCTTGCAAAGGGGGGGTTAGAGAAAATATTTGAAGCGCAAAAAGAGGCGCTTAAGCAATAAATTATATTTTTAAGGCGACTGAGAAGTCGCCTTTTTTATGCCTAAAATTTGTCATCAAGTAACATAGAGAGGAGAAAGAAATGAAAGCCTACCAACGCCGCTTTATCGAACTAGCATTAGCAAAAAATGTTCTGAAATTTGGTGAGTTCACACTGAAATCAGGAAGGGTGAGTCCTTACTTTTTTAATGCCGGTTTATTTAATACAGGGCGTGATTTGGCTTTACTGGGGCAGTTCTATGCGCAAACATTATTAGATAATAATGTGTCTTGTGATGTGTTGTTTGGACCCGCTTATAAGGGGATACCTATTGCAACCACAACGGCAGTCGCATTGGTTGAACATCATGATATCGATATTCCTTACTGTTTTAATCGCAAAGAGGCTAAAGATCATGGTGAAGGAGGAACATTAGTAGGAAGCCCATTAAAAGGTAATGTTGTGATTGTCGATGATGTCATTACAGCCGGTACCGCAATTCGTGAATCAATGGAAATCATAAAACAGCATGATGCAACGCTTTCTGCCGTGTTATTAAGTTTGGATAGACAAGAGAAAGGGCGAGAAGAACTTTCTGCAATACAAGAGTTAAAACGTGACTATCAATGCCAAGTGTATTCGATTATTACCTTGGATGATTTAATTAGTTACCTAAGTGAGAATGAAACACTGTCTGAGCATTTACCTGCGGTTAAAGCTTATCGTGAGCGCTATGGCGTGAATTAATAAAGTGAATACGCGATAAACGAGTTGGTCGATTAGAGATAAAAAAAAGCCCTCGCCCAATTATGGGCGGGGTGAGTAGTACAATGAATCTTCTGCGACAATTATCACAGATATTGAAATATAAAAAGGACTTTTACAGCAGGGGCAAAGCGAGTCGCTAATGCCACAATGTAGGAACTGCACGAATGCCATTCCTGATAAATACATTTAGGTAACTGTGTACCAGAGGACGCATGTTAACACAAATAAGAAAAAAACGGCATATCTGTAAATTTCAAATTGTTGAGTTAAATCACGAGTCCATCATTTCATTGTAACTGCGCCAAAATTAATGGCCAGCGCGCTTCAAATTCTTGAGTAGGTTGATAGCGAAATTCTGTGCGTACAAAGCGCGCTAACATACCTTCACAAAAAGCGAGTAGTTGTGAAGCAAGTAATGCTTCATCATGCAAGAATGCACTACCTTCACGAATTTTACGCTCTTTAATGACTTGTCGTAGTTGAACCTCAATACGCTCGTAAAGCTGATTTATTCGCCCTTGCAATCTGTCTTGTTCAAACATTAATGCATGACCAGTCAAAATACGAGATAGCCCCGGGTTTTTCTCAGCAAAACCGAGGATCAAGATAAGAATTAAGCGAATTCTTGCAACAGCCTCTTTTTCGTCTTTTAAAATCAAATTAATACGGGAGACTAGGCTATCTTCGATAAATTCAATTAGGCTATCAAACATTTTTGTTTTACTTGGAAAATGTCGATAGAGCGCAGCTTCAGATACACCAACCGTGGCGGCAAGCTTTGCCGTTGTGATACGCTGACTGCCATCACTTGATTCCAACATTTGGGCAAGTGACTGTAAGATTTCATCCCGTCTATTTCTTTTCTTTTTGGTTTCTTTTTCTTCTGCCATGACTGATAAGGCCCCTGCTAAAAGCAAAACAAATCAGTAAACCTTTGCACTAAGGTTTTTAGTGCAAAGGGAGTGATATCGTCATTGATATAATTAATGCAAGACGTCGTTATTATTGGCGGCCGGAGTGACCAAAGCCACCGCTACCGCGTTCCGTTGCGGTAAAATCTTCAACAATATTAAATTCAGCTTGAACTACGGGTACGATAATCATTTGAGCAATACGCTCACCCGGTTCGATGGTAAACGCTGTTTGACCACGATTCCAAACCGATACCATCAGTTGACCTTGGTAGTCAGAATCAATTAGTCCAACTAAATTACCCAATACAACACCGTGTTTATGACCTAAACCTGAACGAGGAAGTACCATTGCTGCTAATCCTTCATCGGCAATATGTACAGCAAGACCTGTAGGTAATAATTCGGTTTGCCCTGGTTCAAGAACTAATGGTGTATCAAGGCAAGCACGTAAATCTAAACCAGCAGAGCCTGTCGTGGCATAAGCAGGAAGTGGATATTCTTGACCAATACGTGCATCAAGGATTTTAACATCAATTTTTTTCATCATAATGTTTGGCTATCTCGTCAAGTAGGCGATGGCTAAGTTGTGCTTTACTACTGTGTGGTAAGCGCGTTTCTCCATTAGCCCAAATAAGGTGTAATGCATTGTTGTCACTGTTAAAGCCTTGATTTTCTATTGAAACATCATTGGCACAGATTAAATCGAGCTGCTTTTGTTCTCGTTTTTTGCGGGCATATTCTTCCACATTCTGGGTTTCGGCTGCAAATCCAACAACAAAAGGACGGTGTTCAACCATTTTTCCGACACTCGCGACAATGTCGGGGTTTTTTACCATAGTGATGGTGACTTCATCACCTTGTTTTTTTATTTTTTCAGCCGCGATAAGTTTAGCGCGGTAATCAGCAACAGCCGCACAACCAATAAAAATATTTTGCGAAGGGGCGATTAACATCACTTGTTCATACATTTCTTGTGCGCTTTCAACGTCAATACGTTTAACACAAGCGGGTGTCGGTAATGTGACAGGCCCAGCGATAAGTGTAACATCAGCTCCGCGTAATGCGGCTGCTTGTGCAATCGCAAACCCCATTTTTCCTGAGCTATGATTACTGATAAAACGCACTGGATCTAAGGCTTCACGAGTCGGACCTGCGGTTATCGTGATTTTTTTACCTGCAAAATCTTGTGGCTGTAAAGCAAGTTGTTTTTCAGCTAATGCGACAAGTGCTAAAGGATCTAACATTCGTCCCGGTCCTACATCACCACAAGCTTGACTACCAGAGTCAGGTCCCCAAATTAAACAGCCACGTTGCTCTAAAGCTGATAAATTTTCTTGTGTAATCGTGGCTCTGTACATTTGCTGATTCATTGCTGGCGCAATAGCGATAGGTGCGTTACTCGCTAAACAGAGTGTGGTAAGTAAATCATTTGCCATACCCACTCGTAAACGTGCAATAAGATCGGCAGTAGCAGGTGCAAGTAGAATTAAATCAGCCCATTTACCTAATTCAATATGCCCCATAGCGGCTTCTGCTGCTGGATCAAGTAAATCATCCGCAACAGGAAAACCAGAAACAGCTTGTAGTGACAACGGTGTCACAAATGCATGAGCTGCGGGTGTCATTACAACTCGCACAATTGCACCTTTCTCACGTAAGCGGCGTACAAGTTCAGGTGCTTTATAGGCCGCAATACCACCACTGATACCAAGAATAATCTTTTTGTCGTGAAGTGTAGTCATGATGAAATGCCTAAGTACATAAATAATTGCCCGTAATTTTACCACAAGGTCATCGTGAATTCGGAATTCTATGTAACTTCATGTTTTATAGATTAAATTTTTGCGATTCATCTCGCATAAATTTGATATGTGTCTTTTTTATACAAGATTAGCAGTTTATAGTAAATTAGCTGTATAAAACAACAGTTGTTTTGTGATTAGCATTTAATGATGAGTGATGCTTCACCTAAATCCTAATGCTTATGTAAATGAATAAAATAGATCATTAATACCACTGCCTTTGCTTATTAAGGAGTCCATGGATGGAAAATCAATCGGTTAGTGAACTTTTACCTAGAGAAAAATTATTACTTTATGGCGTTGAATCACTCACCGATATTGAGTTATTAGCGCTCTTTTTACGCACCGGTACTTATGAAAAATCGGTATTAGAGTTGGCGGCTTTTTTACTTAAAGAGTGCGGTTCTCTTTATCATGTTATTAATGCTGATTATGAAACTTTAGGGCGTTTTAAAGGCGTTGGTGTGGGAAAGTTTACCCAGCTACAAGCGATTAATGAAATGGCACAGCGCTTTTCTACAACACAATTTATGTATAAAAATGTATTATCTTCTTCAGAAGATACAAAGCATTACTTACAAAAATTATTGCATTGGCGAGACAGAGAAGTGTTTGTGGTACTGTTTCTTGATAATCAAAATCAATTGATTGCATTCGAAGAGATGTTTAAAGGAACAATTAACAGAGTAGAGGTTCATCCTAGAGAAATTGTCCGTCAATCAATAAAAAAGAATGCAACATCCATCATTCTTGCTCATAATCACCCTTCTGGTGTTTGCGAACCAAGTCTCGCAGATAAAGAAATAACGGAAAAAATTTTTACTGCTTGCCAATTAGTGGGTGTAAATGTACTCGATCACCTTGTGATAGGGCATGATAATTGTGTTTCTTTCGCAGAACGAGGTTGGTTGTAGCAAATATTTTTGTAATTATTGTCAATCTTTATTTGTACGGGTCTTGAGCGTTGAGGCCATTGGGCGTATACTACGCCACCTTTGAGGATCTTGGGTTTGGCGAGAAGAGCCTATCTCAGCAAGTTTTTTCTGAGGTGTTTACACAGTTTTTCAATCGTTAAAAGTTGCTGAGATGGGCTCCAAAGCCTGACGAGGCGGTCAAACCTGATATTAAAGCTCGAGCTGATTAGATTTTTGGAGAATAGACATGTCCCGAGTCTGCCAAGTTACCGGCAAGCGTCCTGTGAGTGGAAACAACCGCTCTCACGCATTAAACGCGACTAAACGCCGTTTTCTGCCAAACCTGCACTCTCACCGTTTCTGGGTTGAGTCTGAGAAACGTTTCGTAACTCTGCGTGTATCTGCTAAAGGTATGCGTGTGATTGATAAGAAAGGCATCGAATCTGTATTAGCAGATTTACGTGCCCGTGGTGAGAAGTTCTAAGGAGCTGAAAAATGGCTAAAGGTATTCGCGAGAAAATTAAACTCGTTTCTTCTGCTGGTACAGGTCACTTCTATACCACTACGAAGAACAAACGCACTATGCCAGAAAAACTGGAAATGAAAAAATTCGATCCAGTTGTTCGTCAACATGTGCTTTATAAAGAAGCTAAAATTAAATAATTTTAGTTTTCTTAAAAAACCCGACCTTAGTGTCGGGTTTTTTGTTATCTGGAGTCTGCTAAGTATAACAAAGTAAAGCTATTGTGATCTTAGCTTACTCTTTAGTTATACTATGGCTCTTTTTAAACCATCAGGTAAATGGATTGCGGATGAGTAAGTCAGTATTATCAATATTACATACAGAATCATCTTGTGGGTGGGGTGGTCAGGAAATCCGTATACTGACGGAATCTCAAGGTATGATCCGCAGAGGGCACCGAGTTGCATTAGTGTGCTGCCCTACATCCAAAATTGCCAAAGCTGCCCCTGATTATGGTATTGAGGTTTTCACATTACCCATTGAGAAAAAACGCGGTTCAGCATTAAAAGTACTTCGCCAATGGCTGAAATTACATCATCACCAATTTGATGTTATCAATACTCATAGCTCAACCGATGCATGGTTAGTTGCCGCTTCTTGTGCCACATTACGTCATTCTCCTGTGGTTGTTCGAACTCGACATGTTTCTACGGATGTTTCACGCTCATTACCAACTCGATGGCTTTATCTTTCGTCTAGTGCCCATGTTGTGACAACAGGTGAGAAATTACGCCAGACTCTCCATCTGCATAATAAATTTCCATTAGAAAAAATGACATCAGTGCCTACGGGAATTGATCTGCAACGTTTTTTTCCACAAGACAAACAACAAGCTAGAGAAAAAATTGGAATACCGAATAAACCGACATTAGGTATTGTTGCAACTATGCGAGTGTGGAAAGGACATAAATACTTAGTAGAAGCATGGAAATCATTACATCAGCAGTTTCCTGATTGGCAATTAATTTTTGTTGGTGATGGGCCTCAACGTAAAAATTTAGAACCGATGGTTAAAGAGGCAGGATTAGAGCAAAGTATCTTCTTCCTTGGTAATCGTAATGATGTGCCTGATTGTTTAAATGCAATGGATCTCTTTGCGTTACCTTCTTTTGGTAATGAAGGTGTACCACAAGGTATTATGCAGGCAATGGCGTGTGGTTTGCCCGTTGTATCCACTACGGTTGGCGCGATTAGCGAAGCCGTTATTGACGGTAAAACAGGATTTACATTAGCACCACAAATACAAGAAATATTCACGAGTCATTTAGCTAAATTAATGAGCTCAGCTGAATTACGTGAACAGATGGGAAAAGCCGCGCTTGAACACGCTGTCTCACGATTTGGTTTGGATAATATGTTAGATAAGATGGAAAGGATCTTTATTCAGGCAATTAACGATAAAAATAAATCAGTATGATTAATGTTGATAATAAAGTCGTGAAACGATTATCTCTATTATCAACTTGGTGTATTCATCTTATTGATGAATATTTGTAATACTTTTTAGTGTATAGTCTGAGAAGTAAATGTATCATTTAAGCCAAATAAAAAGCACATGGACCCAAAAAATATATTGGTTATAGCGGTAGCACGTTTTGGTGATACATTACTTATCACTCCGGTTATTCATGCCTTAAAACAGCGTTGGCCCAATGCTCATATTCATGTATTTGCACATAAGCGTAGTGCATGTATTCTTGAGCATAATCCTGATATTAAAAGTATTAGACATTTTTCTAAAAAACGCGCTGTTTGGTCAGGTTGGTTACCTAATAAGCCTTATGATTTGGCTTTGGTATACGGTAATGATTGTGAATTAGTGAACTATGCTCGTCGCCAATCTCATCATACCGTTGCTTTTGCTGATATATCTGAGCAGCAAGGCAATACAACTTGGGTTGCTCGCCCCAAGTCACCAATGGTTGCACAAAAAGAGCGCGCCTTATTAATTAATGCATTAGGGATTTATCCGAGTTGTTGGCAATTACGTTACTTTATCAGTGAGGAAGAGGTGACTTTTGCACAACAATTTTTAAAAGATAATTCATTAATTAATAAGAATATTATTGGTTTTCAGTTACAAAGCTTTCCTGCTAAAGCCTATCGAGATTGGCCAGTGGAGAACTTTCTGCAATTAGCAAAGCAGATTATTTCCCATGACGCGAGTACGTATTTTTTGCTATTAGGTGGTAAGGAAAGTGCGCAATTATCTATTGATTTAGCGAAAAAAATAGGTGAAGAGCGATGTTTAGCCTTAGCGGGGCGTGTTTCGATGCGTCAAAATGCGGCGATTATGGCAAATTTATCACTTTATGTTGGTGTTGATACCGGCCCTACACATTTAGCCGGCGCTTTAGATATCCCGATGGTGGCGCTATATCATAGCTATCATCCCGGGTGCTATTTAGCCCCTATACAACATTCTTGTTGTCAGGTTATCCAACACCCTACACCATTAGAAAAAGCACGCCGTGAAGATAATATGGCTGAAATCTCTGTTGAAAATGTGTGGAATGCAGTGAGTAATATCATGAATGGAATGAAGGTGAAAAAGTAATCCATGAAGATCGGTATAATTGATGTCACAATCACCATGTCTTATGGCGGGATCCAAACAGCGGTTTGGGAACTGGCTAAGCAATTGCATGATGCTGGGCATGAAGTTCATCTTTATGGCGGCAATGGCGAGATCCGACACAATCTGGCAGGACGCCAAATACAAATTCACACTTACCCTTATACACCACGAGATAAAGTTATCGATCTCGGTGGACGTTTTCGTCGTATTGTCGAGCGTTACACTTTTGCACGACACGCTAAAAAAGATGTTATTAGTCAAAATTTTGATTGGGTTATTTTAACGAAGCCTTTTGACTTTTTTTGGCCTTCTATGATGCCTAAATCATCCTCAACGCATTTTTGCTATATGAGTGGGGGAACCAGTTTTTTCAAAGGTGATCGCTGGTTAGGTAAAAAGATTTCAGCATGGGTGGCATGTAGCCATTTTAATGCTTGGCAAATTCAACATCATTTTAAGCAATTCCCTAGTGTGATTTATAATGGTGTGGATATTGAAAAATTTAAACCTATGACCACCTCGTTACGTGAGCAATTAGGAATAGATGGATCTACTTTTTTACTCTCATTTGCTGGGCGATTAGTGGGTTGGAAAGGCTTAAGTGTCGCAATTGATGCTATAGAGCAGTTAAAAGGTGAGGATGTTAAACTCTTGATTATCGGTGCGGGTGATGATCTTGAGCGATTAAAAAAGAAAGCGATTTCTAAAGGTGTTGCAGAGCAAGTCATTTTTCATCAGCCTGTCGAGCATAACGTATTACCTGAATTTTATGCAGCAAGTGACGTGGGTATTTTCCCAAGTACTGGAGATGAAGCCTTCGGTATTACGATTGCAGAAGCGATGGCATGTGCAAAACCGGTGATTGCGAGTCATATCGGTGGCATTCCTGAAGTTGTGGGTAATGAAGGTACCGCAGGGCTTTTAGTCGCACCGGGTAGTGCAGATGAAATTGTGATAGCGATTAATCATCTTCGTGGATTACCAGACAGAGGTAAGGCGATGGGAGAGCTGGCGCGTGTCCGTATAGAAACACGTTATACTTGGCAACATTCTGCGCAACGTTTATTACAGGCATTGGCATCATAATTATGAAAATTGCCTATCTTGATCCTTACCCAGTGCCTGACTTACGTGTGGCTTCATTACAAATTTTACAAAATGTGGATGCATTTGCTCGAGCAGGCGCTCAAGTGACATTAGTCACACCTAAAGGACAATATCGAGATAGTGATATATTAGGTCGTTCAATTCATACTAATGCGAGTTTAGTTTCTTTAAGAGATATTCGCCGTAAATGGTATTTTCCATTTAATTCACAAAAACTTTTCTCATTACAGATTACTCGCTGGGTAAAGCAAAATAACGTTGATGCGTTGTTTACCCGTAATTTAAAACTAGCTTGTTATCTTTGTGAAAATTACCCAGAAATTCCTCTCTTTTTTGAGAGTCATGAAATTTTCGCTCAATCTTTTGCAGAATCTCATTCATTTGAGAAAAAAAAGAATCGAGCCAAATATCATAAGCTATTAAAAATGGAGAAGTTAGTTTATAGCCGAGCGACGGGTATTTTTGTTCTTACTTCATTATTAAGAGATGATATTGTTTCACAGTATCAAGTTACTACGCCAATAACAGTGGTTCCTGATGGGGTTGATTTACATGCTGTGGCTGACTATCAGGTCAAACGGTTAATTACTGAGAAAAACTTTACTGAAGTGTTGTATTTAGGGAGCTTGCATAAATGGAAAGGTATTCCAACTATGATGCGAGCGATGAAATACCTTGATAATGCAAGACTTAATATTGCGGGTGGTACACCAGAACAGATTGAAGGATTAACTTTATTAGCTCAAGAAATGGATGTAAAAGATAAAGTGAATTTCTTGGGATTTATTGATCCAAAAAAACGCTTTGAAGCAATTGGCCAACATGATATCTGTGTACTTCCGCTTACGTTAACTAGCATTGGAAGTCGTTACACCTCACCACTTAAGTTATTTGAATATATGGCTATGGAAAAACCGGTGGTGATTTCAGATTTCCCTTCCATCCGTGATGTTGTAGATGAGAAAGCGGTAAGCTTTGCTGATAGTGGCGACGCGCAGAGTTTTGCAAAACAGATAATACAGCTAAGAGAAAACCCACAGCGAGCCAAAGAAAAAACAACCCATGCCCGCTCTCTGGTTGAAAACTATTACAACTGGGATAAGCGGGCAGAGATTATATTAAAAACAATAGAGAAGTTAATTAAGTAACCTATTGTTGTTTTTCTGATGGTGTGACTGATTGATTGTTGAGTAAAGCATGGCGTAATGCCAACATTAATCCCACCAAAATACCCACTTGATTAATATACGCATTTTCAAATAATCCTCGTAGTACATAAACCCCTAAGAAGGACATCAGTAATACAAGAGCAGCTTGGCGAATAATCCCTTGGTTTTTTCTTATTAGCTGGATACCTTGGGCAATAATCGAAGAGCAAAAATAAAGAATACCAAATAGCCCTAACACACCACCCGCAAACCAGAAAGCTAAAAAGATATTATGAGGACCAATGGATTTTTTAAATTTCCAATTGGGATGATCTTTAACTCGTTTATTATAGACATTATGGTAAAGCTGATTACCATAACCATAACCTTTAATTGGTTGTTCAAAGATAAGATCTAATGCCGAGCTTTGAGTACCACCTTCGAAGCGTTTACCACTATTAATTTGGGTAAATTTGTAATAAAGTTTTTTGTCTATAAAGTGAGTTAATTTACCTTGACATAAAAGTCCAATAAATAATACAAATAAAAATATACCTAAAGCTATAAAAATATATTGGCGATTAATTAATAAGAGAACTATTGTTACTACTGAGAATGCAATCCATGCTCCACGTGACATAGTTCCTAAGATTAAAAAAGTAAAAAGAATATAAAATGAGCATAAAAAAATATACTTTTGAAATGTATTTTTTTCCCAAAAAATTAGAATGATAGGAAAGAAAAAAAGTAATGTATAAGAAATTTCTCGATGGATCCGCTGACTAGTGGTTCTAAAAGGTAAAATATTTCTTTTATATTCCAAATAATACTGCACCAACTCTTTAGCCATAATCACTAGTAGCCCAATCGCAAAAGCGACCATCACCATCTTCGCTATATCGGTAGGTTTCTCTTTATACAGCACAATCGGAAAGGTAATAGCAAAAAGCAGTAACCCATTGAGTATCGGCTTATTAATCTCTTTTATACTGATACTGGGCTCAACCGAAATCACAATGGAATAACCAATCACCAGCAATAAAAACAGCAGTGAGAATGACAGATTATTTTTAAATATCTTACAGATAGTCTTAAAATCACGCACCAAATACCACAGCGCTGTTGCACCAATTAATCCCATCACAATATTTTTATAACGGGTGATATCCGGTAAGTAGATCAATATAATGTAAAGCCCAATAATGGATAAGTTCCAGAGGGATTTTTTACTATAGTCTTTAAACAACATCATAATAATCTGCTATCGTCCTTTCTACTTTTAGGGAAGCTGATCATACAATAAAAATGATGTTATCGCTGTATCTCTTATCTGATAATAATGGAGCCGCCTGTGCCTGAATTGCCAGAAGTTGAAACCAGTCGCCGAGGCATTGAGCCTCATCTTGTGGGCAATGTGTTGCACTATGCCATTGTGCGCAATAGTAAATTACGCTGGCCAGTCTCTGAAAAAATAAAAACCTTACTGGATGAACCTATTTTAAGTGTGAAGCGTCGCGCTAAGTATCTGTTAATAGAGCTTAATACTGGATGGATCATTATTCATTTAGGAATGTCAGGTAGTGTGCGTATTTTATTAGAAGAACAGCCTGAAGAGAAACATGATCATATCGATTTGATTTTTCGTGATGGCAAAGTATTGCGTTATACCGATCCACGACGCTTTGGTGCTTGGTTATGGTGTGAAGATTTAGAAACTAGTTCTGTATTAGCCCATTTAGGGCCAGAGCCGCTTTCTGATGAATTTAATGCTGAATACCTATATCAACAGTCGAAAAATAAAAAAACAGCTATCAAACCGTGGTTAATGGATAATAAATTAGTCGTTGGTGTCGGCAATATTTATGCTAACGAGGCGCTATTTTCATCGGGAATTATGCCTGATAGAAAAGCTAATAGCTTAACGCAAGAAGAGTGTACGGTACTGGTGACTGCGATTAAACGAGTATTGACGCGCTCCATTGAGCAAGGTGGCACAACACTTAAAGACTTCTTACAGTCTGATGGCAAACCAGGATATTTTGCTCAAGAACTCTTTGTTTATGGGCGTAAAGATAAGCCTTGTTTGATTTGTGGGCAACAGATTGAAAGCATTAAACAAGGGCAACGTAGCACATTTTTCTGCCGACATTGCCAACATGGCGAGAATGAAAGCTAAAGTTTACCTAACTTTTTCAGCATTGCTACAGTTACGACTTCAGGTAAAAATGTAGAAACATCACCGTCATGGCGCGCCACATCTTTAATTAAAGATGAAGAGACAAATGAAAGATTTTGAGAGGGCAGTAAAAAAACACTATCAAGATCAGGCGCAAAGTGGCGGTTCATATTTGCCAGTTGCCATTCATATTCAAAGTCAGAAACGCTACGAACACCACGAATTAAAATAGTAGCTTGTTGCTGTTTGGCAAAATTTGCCATTAGCTCACTAAAACCAACGACTTCAACATTCGGTAAATGGCTCGTCACCTCTCTGGCTAAATTAACTCGCTCTTCTAAGGTAAACATCGGATTTTTGCGGGCGCTATCAGCAATAGCTAATAAAACGGTATCAAACATACCTGCTGCACGAGTTAATATATCAATATGACCATAAGTGATAGGATCAAAGGTTCCGGGGTAGATAGCTTTATTTTTCATGATTGGTCGTCTTCTGGCTGAGTTCCCATAAAGAAGCGTATTTATTAAAGGTATACTGTGCATTAACAAATGCCAGTATTAATCCCTGTTTCCCATCTAAAAAACCCATTCTTAATAACCAAGTCTTAAAAAAGGCACCTAATGTATGACTTAAGATGGAGCCATAACGGGTTTTTTTACCTTGTTGATGGCGTTCTTTAGCCCACTCGGTAGCATATTTTAGCTGTTTTTGCTGAAACTCCATTAAATCACGGCAGGTAAGATGCAAGAGATCACCTTGCAGCGTTTTAACTATTGCACCTTGAGTTTCTAACGACTCATGAACCAGGTTATTGTTATATTGATAACGTTCACGGGCATATAAACGCGTCACTTTATCGGGATACCAACCACTGTGCTTCATAAATCGTCCCATAAATAAGTTACGGCGAGCACAGTTATAAACTACATTTTCTTCAGGTTGCTGCAATATCGTGAGGATACTGGTTTTGAGTTCAGGTGTGACACGTTCATCACTATCGATCATAAAAATATAATCACCTGTGGCATATTGCTGCGCTAATTGACGTTGTTTACCAAAACCAGGCCACTCACTGTTTACAAAAACTTTTGCCCCTTTCTCTGTCGCAATACGACAGGTGTCATCTTGGCTTCCTGAATCCAATACAATGATTTCATCAGCCCATTGTACGGAGTCTAAGCATTCACCAATGATATCAGCGGCATTTTTACTGATCATCACGACAGAAAGGCGCTTGCTTTGGCTCATCAGTGACTCCGAGGGGGAAGGTAAGGTGAAAGCAGGGTGAGTAAACGCAATAATGCACCTTGGTTTTCATGAAGTACTTCAACAGCATGGCGACCATAATAACGACGATAATCTTCATCGTTAAGTAATGAGGCAATAGCAGTCGCCATCGATTCACTGTCTGTAACAGTAATTAACCCTTCAGCTTGATCGAGTTTGGCACAGATATTTTTAAAATTAAAAGTATGAGGCCCCATAATAACCGGGATAGCATGAGCGGCTGCCTCTAAAGGATTATGACCACCACGCTCGACTAAACTTCCCCCCACAAAAGCCAAATCAGCAATACCATAGAGCAACATCAGTTCGCCCATGGTGTCGCCTATCACAACTTGGGTCTGTGCATCAGGAACAGCATCAGTGCTACGTAATGTATACTTTAATCCTGCTTCGCGTGTTAATTGCTCTGCTTTAGGAAAACGCTCTGGGTGTCGAGGAACTAAGATCAACAAAAGCTGTGGGAATTGTGTCAGTAGCTTTTTATGTGTCTCTAAAATAATGGTTTCTTCACCTTCATGTGTGCTTGTTGCAATCCAAACTGGGCGATGAGCAGCCCATTGGCGACGCAAAGCAACGGCTCTTGCGGCTAATTCTGGGGTGACAGAAATATCAAATTTTAGGCTACCCGTTACATGTAAATGTGAACGTTTGAGTCCTAATTCGATAAAACGCTCACCATCTTCTTGGTTTTGAGCCGCAATTAAGGTGATTTTTTGGAGCATCGTTTTGACGAAACTACCTAATTTCTGATAACCCGCCGCAGAGCGTTCTGATAAACGTGCATTGGCAATAATCAACGGGATTTTTCGTTGATGTAGTTTTGAAATTAGGTTAGGCCACAATTCTGTTTCCATAATGATAACCAATTTGGGATCGACCGTTTTAAGAAAACGATTAACTGAACCCGGTAAATCATAAGGAAGATAGACATGGTAAACATCATCACCAAATGCAGAACGCACACGTTCTGAGCCTGTTGGTGTCATGGTTGTGACCGTTATAGGCAAATCGGGATAGTGATGACGAAGGGCGCGAACAAGTGGCACGGCGGCGAGTGTTTCACCGACAGAAACCGAATGTAATAATATCCCTTGAGGCACGACTTTGCCTTTGCAAAAGCCATAGCGCTCTCCCCACCGTTTACGGTAGGCGGGTGCTTTGCGGCTGCGTAATAAAAGACGCAACCAAATCAGAGGTTGAATAAGGTAAAGAAGTACCTGATATAAACGCAACAACATGCTATCAAATTCACTTATCTGGACGAACGCTTATAGTATCACACTGTGTAGTAGAAAGTGTGTAAAAACAAACGTTGTGGCGATAAACAACACTGTATAATGCTTTTTTATTAATTTTAACAGGCTTTATTCAGGAAACTTGATAGAATTTTTTTTATAATCAAATCACATTACTAATTATTCAAGTCCATTTGGAATGTTATGAGTGAAAAAATGAAGTTAATACAAAGGGTTCTTGTTATTAAGTTACGACATCATGGTGATACTTTATTGATTACCCCTGTTATTAATACATTAAAAGCTAATTTTCCAAATGCGAAAGTTGATGTCCTAATCAATAAAGAAACCATGCCAATGATTGAGCACTTTTCTTCTATTCATCATATCTTTGTACTAGATAAAGCGTGGAAAAAAGAGGGAAAACTGGCAAGATTACGTCATGAGTGGAAATTACTAACAGACTTAAGAAATCAACAATATGATGTTGTTATAAACTTAGCAGATCAGTGGAATAGCGCGATAATAACCCGTTTTACCGGAGCCAAAATTCGTATTGGGTATGATATTTATAAACGTCAAAGTCCTTTTTGGAAAAAATGTTTTACACAGTTGATCCCATTAGGCTCTGTAGATGACAAACATATTGTTGAGCAAAATTTAGCACTCTTGCAGCCATTACAATTGCCTAAAACCGATACTCAAGTATCAATGGCGTATAGCCATCAAGATAAACAAATTGTTATCGAAAAATTAAAAGAACATAACGTGTTGAGTTCTTATATTGTTATTCAACCGACATCTCGATGGTTTTTTAAATGTTGGGATGAAGGTAAATGGTCAGAATTAATTGATACTTTGGAACAGGAAGGAAAGCAAATTGTTTTAACATCTGGCCCCGATCCAAGAGAGCAAGAGATGGTTGAAACTATAATTAAAGGGTGTACTTCAAATAGTGTGATTTCATTATCAGGACAACTTTCTTTACCTCAACTTGCTGCGTTAATTGATGATGCACGTTTATTTATTGGAGTTGATTCCGTTCCCATGCATATGGCTGCGGCGCTTAAAACGCCACTTGTTGCCCTCTTTGGGCCATCAAAATTATTTCATTGGTCACCATGGGAACATATTGGCGAAGTATTATGGGCAGGAAATTATGGTGAACTCCCAGATCCTGATGATGTCAATACCAACACACAAACGCGTTATCTCAGTTTAATACCTGTCGAAGATGTACTGAATGCCGTAAGGGGACAACTAAAATGAATTCATTCCGACTGGCTATAGTGCGTCAAAAATACCGACCTGATGGAGGCGCTGAACGATTTGTTTCTCGGGCGCTTGAAGCATTGGATAATCAAGCAGTAGAACTTAATGTGATCACGCGTTCATGGATTGGCGCTGTACAACCCCAATGGCATATTCATATTGTCAATCCAATGAAATGGGGGCGGATTAGCCGTGAGAAAGGTTTTGCTCAAAGTGCAAGACAATGCTGGCAAAAAGAACAGTTCGATTTAGTACAAAGTCATGAGCGTATTGCTGGATGCGATATTTATCGTGCAGGAGATGGCGTTCATCGTCGCTGGTTATTGCAACGTTCACGAGTATTAAGCCCACTACGTAGTCAATTACTGCTTAATAGCTGTTATCATCGCTATGTAATGAAAGCTGAAAAAGAGATGTATCATTCACCAGAACTAAAACGGGTTATCTGTAATTCAGAAATGGTAAAACGTGAAGTGATGGAAGACTTTGGTGTTGAAAGTGAGCGCATTAGTGTAATTTATAATGCGATTGATAATCAGCAATTTTTTCCTGCCACAACACTTTATCGTGAGCAATTACGTCAACACTACCAGATCCCAATTGATGCCAAATGCTTTATTTATGTAGGCTCAGGGTTTGAACGTAAAGGCTTAAAAGCGGCGATTGAAGCCATTAGTTGTACTCATGCACATTTGATTGTTGTTGGACAAGATAAAGAGCAGAAAAAGTATCAACAACTCGCTTATCAATTAAAAAGCCATGAGCGAGTTCATTTTTTAGGTATGCAAAAAGATACTCTACCTTTATATCAAATGGCTGATGGTTTACTATTGCCGACCTTATATGATCCTTTTCCTAATGTTGTTTTAGAAGCAATGGCATGTGGTTTACCTGTTATCACCAGTTATACTTGTGGTGGTTCTGAATTTATTGAACAAGGTATTAATGGCTTTGTCACTGATGCTTTAGATATTTCGGCAATGATAAGTGCAATAGAAACAATTTCTGCCGATAATCTTGATAATAGAATGTCTAAAGCCGCCCGAAATAAGATACTGCCTTATACGCCAGAGCATTTATCTCAACAACTGATTGGGCTTTACCAAAAGGTTCTTAGTTTATGAAGGAACATATCCTTTTTATTATTGATGGATTACCAGGTGGTGGTGCTGAAAATGTCACTATCAGGTTATGTCATGGCTTAAGCCAGCGTGGTTATACCGTTACACTACTCTCTTTAGCCGAAAAATGTGATTATTCTATCCCCGCTAATATTGAATTATTGATTGATGCAGATAGTTATCGAGGATTATTTCATCGACAAACTGAACTAAAACGTCGAGCAAAATCGATGGATAACACGTTGAAATCACTATTTGCACGTAAAGGTATTCCATCGCTTGTTGTTTCAAATTTGCATAAGACGGATAGGATTGTTGCTTTATCTAAAGAGTTGGTGGATAAAAATACATGGTATTGCATTCATGGCATATTTTCCCAATCTTATTTAGGTAATAAAACTGGTTTTTCTCGTTGGTTAAAACAAAAGAAGATCCAAAAAGTATACCAAGAGAAAAATATTATTACAGTTTCCAATGCGGCTGGGCAGGATTTGATCCAAAACGTGGGGATATCACCACAACAATTAAAAACAATTTATAATCCGTTTGATATTCAAGAAATTAGAAATTTAGCTTTAGAAAGTAATTCTTATCAAGGGCAAGATTATTTACTGCATATTGGTCGTTTTCATGAAGTTAAACGACATGACAGATTATTAGAAGCATTTGCGTTAGCGGATTTACCTTGTAAATTATTTATTGCAGGGCAAGGCTCTTCTGAAGTGACAACTAAAATTAAAAATAAAATAGCAGAGCTTAATTTAGAAGATAAGGTGAGTTTAATTGGTTTTTTATCAAACCCATTTGCTGTTATTAAAGACGCAAAAGCGGTTGTTTTAAGCTCTGACAGCGAAGGTTTAGGTAATGTGTTGGTTGAATCTTTGATTTGTAATACACCGATTGTGAGTACCAACTGTCCTGGTGGCATTGGTGAAATTATGGAAGGTGAGTTTGCTAATTATAAAGCAGAACTAAATGCAGCATCGTTAGCAGAAAAGATGCGATTGGTTTTTTTTACGCCACCTAAAATTACACCAGACATGTACCAAAAATTTGATATTGATGAAGTGATTGATCAGTATATTGAACTCATAGTAGCTAGAGAGCACTAAAAATGAGAAGTAAAAAACTTAGTACAATTAGACGATTAAATAGACAAAAAAACTACTTTTTTAAAAAAGTAAAATTTTTGATTGCTAAATTTTTTATTGACCCCATTTCTCGTAAGAGCTTTTCTTTAAAAAAAGAGCCTAAAGTACTCTTTTTAAGAGATGATAATAAAATTGGTGATATGGTTGTTTCAACATCTATTTTAAGACATCTAAAGAATAATGGATATTCTGTAGATATTGTTTCTGGAAGTAATAATTTTTGTGTTATTGAGTATTCTGATTTATACAATAAAAATTATACATATGAAGAAAAATTGTTTTCTATAATAAAGTTAGCGTTTGAGTTAAGAAAAGAAAAGTATGATTTAATTATTGATATGGGAGAGTTGCTTCCAATATCTTATTTGTTATTTATAAGAATAATTAATGCCAAAAATGTTGTGGGTTTTAATAAAGCCAACATTAAAATGTATAATTTAAATATAGGTTATGATAAGTACCAGTCTCATGTTATTGAAAGATACAAGAAAATGCTTAATATTCTTAATGTGCCTTTTAGTGAACTTAAATATGAGATTACGATCCCTTATGTGGTAGATGATAAGATAAAAAGTTTTATTAATAATCTACCGTATAAAAAAACGGTAGTAATCAATCCATTTTCTGCATCTGAAAAAAGAGATATATCAAGACAACAGTTATTATTTATAATTTCTTATTTCAAGGAATATAAAGTAAATATTATCTTTATTGGGAAGCAGAATGATTTGAAAAGCCTGCAATTCGAAAATATTTTGGGCAATCCCATTGGGGATTTTATTAGTGCGTCAGCAATTATAAAATATGCTGATTTAGTAATAACACCAGATACATCCATTGTTCATGTTGCTACAGCTTTTGATAAACCGACACTTGCATTGTATGGCAATGATTATCATGGTTTATATGTAAATAATTATCTGTGGTCACCGAATAATAAAAAGGCAATTCAAGTAACGCAAGATAAAATAGACAGTAAAGTCAGTGAGATATCAACAGATGTAATTAAATCTAAATTAGATATTCTTGTGGGTAAATATTTATGTCAATAAAGAAAATAACAATAGTTGGTATCGAGTTGCAAGGTTTAGGAGGTATGGAAGTTGTTTTTAATAAATTAAATAATTTATTAAAAGATTTTTATCCTCAAGTAAATCTATCTATTATCCTTTTGAAGGAACAGGATATTTGTATTAATGAAAATTGGTATGAAAATTTAAATGTTAGATTTGTTAGTTGTAAAATTAGAAATCATAAAGTAAGAAGATTTTTATTTTCATGTAAATTAGCTCGTGTTTTAAGAAAAGAAAAACCAGATATCATTATTGGATCAGATGTTATAGGATGTTATATTGCTAATTTAGCATCTAAGTTCTCACTGAAGAATATCCCAGTATTTTCTTGGATACATACATCACTATGGATAGCATATAAAGCGATATACACTTTAAATACGCAATATCATATACCGATTAGTTCAGGTAATAAAAAATATTTACTGAGTAAAAATGTACCTGAATCCCGTATTAATGTAGTTTACAATCCTGTAGATAGAACTGATAAAACTATTCCTCGTCCTCAAGATAAAATAAAGTTTCTCTATATTGGCCGATTATTATCCAAAGAAAGTAAAAACCTTGAATTTATGTTTCGTTCATTAAGTAAATTAGAAGGAAATTGGGAGTTACACTTAGTTGGAGATGGTAAGGATCGGGCAGATCTGCTTTCACTTGCAAGAAAATTAGATATTGACAAAAAAGTTATTTTTCATGGATGGCAAAGTAATGCGTGGGATTATGTATTAAATCATATTAAAGAAGTTACAGCATGTTTGTTAACATCAACTCATGAAGGACTTCCTATGGTTTTAATTGAGGCTCAATCTTATGGTATTTACTGTATTAGCTCTGATTGTTTAACTGGGCCTTCTGACATTATTAATGGAAATAATGGGAAATTATTCCCCGTTAATGATGAATTGTCATTCTTGAAAATATTAGATGATATTGTTAATAAAAAATTAAACTTTCCTGAATATAATGAAATAAAAAAATCTATTGAGCCATTTTATGGCGATGTATATATAAAAAATATGATGGATTTTTTTGAAATAAAGAGTAAAGAATATAATGACTAAACCAGCATTTATTATCACATTAGATACCGAAGGCGATAATCTTTGGGAAAATGAACGTGATATCACTACTCAAAATACGCACTTTCTTCCCCGTTTTCAGCAACTTTGTGAGCGCTTTAATTTTAAACCTGTTTGGCTAACAAACTATGAAATGGTTATGGATGAAGCTTATATTGAGTTTGCTCGTGATGTTATTGCACGTAATACCGGTGAAATTGGTATGCACTTGCATGCATGGAATAGCCCACCATTAACACCTTTAACAGATAATGATTTACGTTATCAGCCTTATTTAATTGAATATCCCAAAGATCAAATGCGAGAAAAAATCGCATTAATGACGCACCTACTTGAAGATAAACTGCAAACTAAAATGTTAAGCCATCGTGCAGGTCGTTGGGCATTTAATGAGATTTATGCTCAACTTTTAGTTGAGTTTGGTTATCAAGTCGATTGTTCTGTGACACCAAAAGTAGATTGGCGTTTTACTAAAGGTGATCCAGCACAAGTAGGTGGAACAAATTACACCGATTTTCCAAGTCATGCTTATTTTATAGACTTACAGGATATCACTAAAGCGGGAAATTCTTCGTTACTAGAAGTGCCAATGAGTATTCAATATAAGCACTCTCCTTTAATGAATAAAGTTAAGCAGGGTTACGATAAATTAAGAGGTAAGCAAAGAGCTCCTTCAGTGAATTGGCTTCGCCCTAAAGGCGGAAATGCCCAACAGATGATTGAGGTTGCTGAAAAATCGTTAGCTCAAGGCCATTCTCATATTGAATTTATGTTGCACTCATCTGAATTTATGCCGGGTGGTAGCCCAACATTTCGTACTGAAAAAGATATTGAAGGGTTATATAACGATTTAGAAACCTTATTTAGTTTCTTGTCAGGCAAAGTGCAGGGAATGACGTTAGCTGAGTATTATCAAAGTAAGACGCAGGCAAAATAAGATGAAGTTAAAGAAATTAAAATGGGTACATAACTTCCTAAATATCTATAACCTCCTTTTAGGAAAGATGAAAAAAACAGATACATTTTCATCTGATATTCAATTTAATAGTATTCTTATTTTTTCTACGACAGCGCTGGGGGATTTTATGTTTAATACCCCCGCGATAAGAGCGATCCGAGCGCACTATCCTGATGCACATATCACCTTGGTTTCAAGTGAGAAGAATAGGTTATTAGTTGAAAACTATGATCAAATAGACAGTGTGGTTTATTGGGATAATAAAATTAGAAACTTACTTCCTATCGCACTACAGGCAAAAAAATATAAACCTGAATTAGCAGTTATATTACATTCACATCTTCCTTACGATGTGTTATTTGCTGTTATGTCTGGTTCCCAATATATTTTTCGTAATACATCAGATTCTATTCCTGAGTGGTTTAGAAAGTGGATAATTGCTGATCATAAACCGGCATCTGGCCATGTTATCCAAAGTAAACTTAATATTATTCGCCACTTAGGAATAGATAGTGCTGATACAAGAATGGAAATTCCTTGTGAAATTGAACAATTAGATAAAGGTAATTATCATATTGTTGGATTTCAAATGGGGGCATCAACGCAAGAGCGTAGATGGCCAGTAAAATATTTTGTTGAATTAGCGCAAACGCTTATTGAGAATGACTCATCGTTACAGATTAAGTTAATTGGTTCATCAAGAGAGTTAGACTTACCGGAAGACTTTTTTGTATTGTTGCCAGAAAAATATCATAGCAATATTGAAAATCTAGTAGGTAAAACTTCATTACCTGATTTGTTAAGTCAGATAAAAATAATGGATGTATTAGTCACAGGGGATACAGGGCCTCTGCATTTGGCGATTACATTACAACGCCCAACAGTAAGTTTATTTGCGACAGCAAACCCTAAATGGACGGGACCTTATCAAGATCTTCATTTGCATACCATTATCAATAAAAGACCTAGCCCAGGTGAGGGAATACAAGCATCAATGGATCTTATAACGGTTGATGAAGTTTTTAATGCCGTCAATAAAACCCTAAAAGACTAATAGTTTTTAGGGCTTATAAGGCTAAATATCGAGAATATTGATAACTTGTTGCGCACTTATCTCCCCAATATCCCCACCTTCTGCTTTTACAGCCGTTTGAGCTTTACCGTAACCGCCAATTAAGCCGGGATCGGTAGGGCCAAATAGGGTGATATTGGGTTTATCTAATGCAGCCGTTAAATGGCTTAATCCTGTATCCACAGAAACGACACTTTTAGCACCAGCGATAACCTGCGCCACTTGGGCTAATGACATCTTCGGTAATACATCAACGTAGTCAAAATCTTTTGCTAAACGTATTGCACGTTGATGTTCATGCTCGGCACCCCAAGGTAATTTAATACGTAACCCAGAATCGGCAAGCAGTGCAATTAACTCCCTCCAATGAGATTCAGGCCAATGCTTCTCATCACGCGTAGTTGCGTGTAAAAAGACTAAATAAGGGCGCTCATCAAAGGCGGGAAGTGAGAGAAAATGCTGTGCAATTCCATAATCACCCTGAGATTGTGGAATTGGATAATTTAAGCTTAAAGCAAACAGTTGACGAATCCGCTCAACGGCGTGCATCTCTTTACTGACATTGTGACGAATATCGTAAAAGAAACTTGCTAAAGGCTCTCGAGCGCATTGGCGAGAATAACCGTGCTTAGTGCCTTTGGCATATCGAGTGACCAAAAATGCACTTTTTAGTAAACCTTGTGCATCAATAACAGCATCATAATGATGAGATTGAATAGCGCGACGAAATTGCGCGCGCTCAGCACGAATAGGGGCACTAAACCAGTTTTTTCGCCAACGGCGTATTGCCACAGGAATAACCGTATCAACGGCTTGATGCCAGCTTGGGATCTGTGCAAAACCTTCTTCGACGACCCAATCAAAACGAATATCAGGATAAGCATTTATTGCATCAGTTAATGCTGGCAACGTATGTAAGACATCGCCCATGGAAGAGGTTTTAACGATTAATACCCGCTTCACGCTGATGGCTCCGTTGACAGTAAATTTGCTAACTCAGCAAAAACCTTCTCTGGCTGAATATCGATTAAGCTTTGGTGATAGCCTTGTTCAGCATCCCCTTTACGCACTTTGTGATAACCCGTAATTAAACGGATCACGCGTGCTTTATGTGATAAAGGTGGTGTAAAGTCAGGGCTACTTGGGCCATAAAGAGCCACTAGTGGACGCTCTAACGCGGCTGCAACATGCATTAAACCGGAGTCATTACTGACGACCGCTTTACAAGATGCAATCAAATTAACTGCCTGCTCAAGACTGGTTTCGCCAGCAAGATTAAAACACGCTTCTCGAGCATCAGGTGTTAAAGCTTGTTTTATCTCTTCGCCTGCTTCTTTATCTTTTTGAGAGCCAAACAAGAAGATTTGATACCCTTGCTCTGTGATAAGTTTTTGCGCTAAAGCAGCATAATGATAATGAGGCCAACGTTTTGCAGGGCCAAATTCAGCACCGGGGCAAAAACCAATTGCAGGGCGTTGAGTCGATAATGAAAATTGACTTAATGTGGTAGCAATATCATTTTCGGTAACTGATAACTTCGGCCATAACAAAGGTTGTGGTAAATCAGTCGCTTTTTGGACTTTTTGCTTGTCATAAGCTAGCGCAACATAGCGCTCAACCATCAAAGGAAATGCTTCTTTATTTAAAGGTCGCAAATCATTTAATAGTCCATAACGCATCTCTCCACGCCAACCTGTGCGCTTAGGAATATCTGCAAAGAAAGGGACTAAGGCAGATTTTAACGAGTTAGGTAATACATAAGCGTGAGTATAACCATTCTCTTTTAATTGTTTTCCTAAACGGCGACGTTCACCAATGGCTAAAGCCCCATGACCTAATGGCATCGGGATTGCATTATCAACTTCTGGCATCTTTTCTAATAATGGACGGCACCACGCAGGTGCCATCACATCAATCGTTGCCGCAGGATGTAATGCTTTCAATGTACGATAAAGACTTTGGGACATCATCATGTCCCCGACCCATGAAGGCCCTACCACAAAGATTTTCATAAACAGCGATTACTTACCTTGATTTAACCATTGCATATAAAGCTCTACGCCTTCAGCAACTGTTTTAAAAGGTGCGGTATAACCCGCTTTACGTAAATTCGTCAGATCAGCTTGAGTAAATGCTTGGTAACGACCTTTCAATTTCTCTGGGAACTCAATATGTTCAATAGAGAGATCTTTATCTTTATGATGGGCAATAACGGCATCTGCAACAGCTTGGAATGATTCAGCACGACCTGTACCACAGTTAAAAATACCAGATACATTATTACGCCAGAACCATAAATTAACCGCAGCTACATCCCCAACATAAATAAAGTCACGTTGGAATGTTTCGCTGCCCTCAAATAATTTTGGATTTTGACCCGCATTTACTTGGTTATTTAAATGGAATGCAACACTCGCCATGCCACCTTTATGTCCTTCACGAGGGCCATAAACATTAAAATAACGGAAGCCACAAATCATTGAATCTGCTTCAGGTAAAATCTGACGTACATATTCATCGAATAAGAATTTTGAATAGCCGTAGACATTTAAAGGCGCTTCATATTTTCTATCTTCGATAAAGTTATCTGTACGACCGCCATAAGTTGCAGCAGAAGAGGCATATAAGAAAGGAATTTGGCGTTCAAGACAAAAATGAAGTAGCTCTTTAGAATATTGATAGTTGTTATCCATCATATATTTGCCATCCCACTCAGTAGTAGAAGAGCAAGCACCCTCATGGAAAACTGCATCAATATCACCGAAATCATCGCCAGCAACAACGCTTGCTATAAAATCTTCTTTATCCATGTAATCAGTGATATTCAGATCAACCAAATTCACAAATTTGGTGCCATCTTTAAGGTTATCAACAACTAAGATATCAGTATAACCTTCATCATTTAATGCTTTAACAATATTGCTGCCGATAAAACCTGCACCGCCAGTGACGATAATCATGTGGCTACCCCTTCATATAAAATCTAAAAATTAGCTCTAGGTCTATAATAACACTGAACAGCTTTAACGGTAGCATTCATCATGGAACAACAGACTGAAATTCTCGAAAAAAGCAGAGCGTATTAGTGATCTTAATTACACAAATAACATTAATTATTTACATTTGTCGTTTTTAATAGAACAAAGGCATAGAATAAGAAACAATACTGACTATATTGTAGTCAAACTATTTAAGTTGTTTCTTTTCGAATTGCTGTCTTAGGAGAAAGTATGTCTACTCCCGCGTTTTACCAACAAATTAATCAACAACTAGAACAAACTCGTCAAGATGGCCTCTTTAAAAATGAGCGCATCATCACTTCTTCACAAAGCGCAGATATCGCAGTTGCTGATGGAAGCCATGTTATTAACTTCTGTGCTAATAACTATTTAGGCCTCGCTAATCACCCAAAATTAATTGAAGCCGCAAAAGCAGGTATGGACAGTCACGGATTTGGTATGGCTTCTGTGCGTTTTATTTGTGGTACACAAGATTCACATAAAACATTAGAAAATAAAATCGCTGAATTCTTAGGTATGGAAGATGCCATTCTGTATTCATCTTGCTTTGATGCAAATGGTGGATTATTTGAAACACTAATGGGTCCTGAAGATGCCATTATTTCTGATGCTTTAAACCATGCATCTATTATTGATGGTGTGCGTTTATGTAAAGCAAAACGTTATCGCTATGCCAATAACGATATGGCAGAGCTACGCGTTCAACTTGAAAAAGCCAAAGCAGATAATGCTCGCCACATTATGATCGCGACAGACGGTGTCTTTTCAATGGATGGTGTGATTGCAGATCTAAAATCTATCTGTGATTTAGCCGATGAATTTGGTGCTCTCGTCATGGTCGATGATTCTCATGCTGTTGGTTTTGTGGGTGCACAAGGTCGCGGAACCCATGAATATTGCGATGTGATGGGCAGAGTCGACATTATCACAGGTACTTTAGGTAAGGCGTTAGGTGGTGCTTCTGGTGGATATACCGCAGCGCGTAAAGAAGTCGTGGAGTGGTTACGTCAGCGTTCTCGTCCTTACTTATTCTCTAACTCGTTAGCACCTGCGATTGTTTCGGCCTCTATTGCTGTTTTAGATATGCTGAAATCAGGGGATGAAATTCGTGCCCGTTTATGGCGTAACGCCTCACTTTTTCGTGAAAAAATGAGTGCTGCAGATTTTACATTGGCTGGTGCTGATCATGCCATTATTCCTGTGATGTTAGGAGAAGCTAAATTAGCGCAAGAGTTCGCAACACGCTTACTTGATGAAGGAATTTATGTGACGGGATTCTTCTATCCTGTTGTGCCTCAAGGGCAAGCGCGTATTCGTACACAAATGTCGGCAGCACACACGACTGAACAAATTGAGCGTGCAGTGGCGGCATTTATCAAAATTGGCAAAGAACTTAATGTGATTGCATAAGGTTACTCTATGAAAGCATTGTCAAAATTAAAAGCACAAGAAGGTATTTGGATGACCGATGTTCCAGTACCTGAACTTGGTCATAACGATGTGATGATCAAAATTCGTAAAACAGCAATTTGTGGCACTGACGTTCATATTTATAACTGGGATGAATGGTCACAAAAAACAATTCCTGTTCCTATGGTTGTCGGCCATGAATATATCGGCGAAATTGTTGCGATAGGGCAGGAAGTTAAAGGCTTTAATATTGGTGATCGTGTCTCAGGTGAAGGACATATCACTTGTGGGCATTGCCGTAATTGCCGTGGTGGTCGTACCCATTTATGCCGCAATACCATTGGTGTGGGTGTAAATCGCCCCGGTTGTTTTGCTGAATATCTGGTTATCCCTGCCTTTAATGCGTTTAAAATTCCAGACAATATTCCTGATGAATTAGCCGCTATTTTTGATCCCTTTGGTAATGCTGTGCATACCGCGTTATCTTTTGATTTAGTGGGTGAAGATGTTCTGGTTTCAGGTGCTGGTCCTATTGGAATTATGGCAGCTGCCATTTGTAAGCATGTTGGGGCACGTCATGTGGTGATCACCGATGTTAATGAATATCGCCTTGATCTTGCGAAAAAAATGGGTGTCACCAGAGCCGTCAATGTCAGCAAAGAAAACTTAATCGACGTTATGAAAGAGTTGGGGATGACAGAAGGCTTTGATGTGGGATTAGAAATGTCAGGTGCACCACCTGCGTTTCGTACCATGCTTAATACCATGAATCATGGCGGTCGTATTGCACTGTTGGGCATTCCACCTTCTGATATGGCAATTGATTGGGGACAAGTTATCTTTAAAGGTCTGTTTATTAAAGGTATCTACGGTCGTGAGATGTTTGAAACATGGTATAAAATGGCAGCACTTATTCAGTCTGGTCTTGATCTCTCTCCGATTATTACTCATCAATTCTCAATCGATGAATTCCAAAAAGGTTTTGATATCATGCGTTCAGGTCAATCAGGTAAAGTTATTTTAGATTGGCAGTAATGAGTGATCACTAAGCAAAAAAGAGCCTTAAAAGGCTCTTTTTTATTGCATTATTTTTCAACTTCACCAATTCCATTAGGATCAGCTATATCGGGTAATTTCTTTTTTTCTGATGAGCTAAATCCACTGGATAAAGTATTAATTAGCGTACTTTTTTTCATCGAAATAATGGCTTCTTGTGCTGGCTTTAGCCAAGACGCAGGTTTTGGCTCTTTGGGTTGCTCTGTTGGTGGCACAACTTTTGGCGGTTCGGGTTGTATCGGTTTTTTTATTTGTGGTTTTAATAGCGCACTTGGTGCCACAAGTTGAATATCAGCAGGTAATAAAGGCAACTGCTGCTGTAATGCTCTTACAGTCGAGGGATGAGGATGTCCGATAGCAATGGCGGAGCCATTTTTTCGTGCTAAAGCAATGGCGCGGGCAAGTTGTTGGCGAGTCTCTGCTTCTGTTTGTACGTTATCGAGAAAAACATGTCGACGCAAAGAAGGAACTCCTGCGGCTTTAGCAGCAATAGCAGCTTGTGTATTACCAATGGTCACGCTATCTAAAAAATAGAGATTAGAGTGATTAAGCGCTTTAATAACTCTATCCATTGCTTGTCTATCCGATGTCATTGCACTGCCCATATGGTTATTCATACCGACAGCGTAAGGAACATTACTAATAGCATGCTGAATAATGCGATTAATTTCAGCCTGATCCATTGATGGTTTTAGGGTATCGCGTTCTAGAGGTTGTTTGCTAATGGGCGCCATCGGCATATGGATGAGAATTTCACGCCCTTGTGCATGGGCTTTAGTCGCCACTTCTTTACCATGAGGAGAATCAGGTAAAATAGCGATAGAAACCGCAGTAGGAAGTTGTAAAACTTGGTTATCTTCTTTTTTACGATAACCAAAATCATCAATTACAATGGCTAATTTGGCTGCAAATGCAGGTGTACTTACAACCAGACTTAGCAACATTAAACTAAGTAAAAAAGAGCGCTTGCGTTGTAATGTGCCAAGTAATTTCAAACCTACCTCCCAAGCCAAGGAACAGGGTTCACTGCTTTTCCTTGACGTCTAATTTCAAAATAGAGTGCTGAACGCTCTTGTCCACCACTGTTACCAACTAAAGCAATAGATTGGCCTGCTTTAACCTGTTGGCCAACATTCACTAAAGCGCTTTGGTTATAACCATAAAGGCTCATATCACCTTTACCATGTTCAACCACGACGACCAAACCATAACCTTGAAGCCAATCTGCTAATAATACACGACCATCAGCAATGGCTTTTACCTCGGTGCCTTGTGCTGCTGGTATAACAATTCCTTTCCAACGTAATTCACCAGAGCCAGAAATAGACTCACCAAAACGGTGTAATAAAGAGCCTCTGATAGGCCAAATAGCTTGCCCCGCAGGTTTACCTAAACCGCCTGTACGTGACATTAATGACTGCTCTTCGGCTGTCGGTTTATAGGTTGAACCGCGCTGTTGGGCTTCTCGTTGTTTGGCTGCAATGCGTGCTGCTTCTCGGGCTTCACGCTCTGCTCGTGCTTTAGCTTCACGCTCAGCTTGAGCAATTTTATTTCTTAATTGAGCTTCATTAGCTCGCATGGTGGCTAAGTTTTTCTGATCTGCTTTTAAAGTTGATTCAAGTTGTGTCAGCGTTTTTTGTCGAGCAGCTAAAGCATTATCGAGTTTTTGTTTTTCTTGCTGTTGTTTAGTGAGAACCTGCTTTTGCTCATTCTGTTTTGCTTGCTGCGCTGCTTTTTCTGCTTCAAGCTCTTTTGATGTTTGAGCAAGCTCTGCCATTGTTTCTTTGCGAGCATCATTAATATAGCTGTAATACGCTAAAATACGCTCTTCACGCTGGCCTTCTTCACCACGAAATAAGAGCTCAATACCTTGGTGCTTACCTTGACGATACGCAGCATCCATTTGACGCGCTAATAACTCTTGCTGTGACTGATATTGTTTTTGTAAGCGAGCAATATTTGCGGTAATGGTTTTTATCTCTTTACTCAATGTTTGTAAGCGGTTTTGGGTTTCATGCACAGAACGCCCCGCACTGGAAATTTGGGTTTCTTGTGTTTTTAGTTGATTAAGAAGTGCAGTACGTTGTTTTTGTTGTTCTTGAACTTGTTTTTCTTTTTCCGCAATCGTGGTTTGCAGATCTTTTAGTTGATTGCGATTATCCGTTAATGTGTTAGCAAAAACAGGAGTGGCTGAAAAGAGGGTTGTACTAATAAGCAACGTGATTAACGGTAAAGAAAATACACGATAAGACGGATGTGTTTTTTTTTGAAGATCCATTTTCTTTGCCATCTGACCAACGTACCTTTCATAACAGTTTGTAAGATTATTCCATGCCATAAAACAACTGACCAGTTAACACGAAATAAAGCCGAAATTTCAGATAATACCTAACAGGTAATCTATTCAATTAATAAGAGATTATAAAGCAATAATCATAGGAGAGAGGAAAAAAGAGGGATTTTGTGTGACAGCGCAATAGAATATCACGCTGTCCACGAGAGAGATTATTCGACGATAGTACCCCAAAGATCATATTCGTCTGCATGTTCAATAAGAACACGAACGATTTGCCCTGGTTCTACATCAAATTGCTCATTGAGGTAAACTGCACCATCAATTTCAGGCGCATCAGCCATACTACGACCAATCGCACCTTCTTCATCCACTTCATCAATCATAACAAGCAACACTTTGCCGATTTTCTCTTGCAAGCGCTCAGTCGAAATTTGTTGCTGTAATTGCATAAAGCGATGATAACGCTCTTCTTTCACTTCTTCAGGTACTTGATCGGCTAATTCATTTGCCTTCGCACCATCAACAGGGCTGTATTTAAAGCAACCAACACGATCAAGACGTGCTTGTGTTAAGAAATCCAATAGCATTTGGAAATCTTCTTCTGTTTCACCCGGGAAACCAACAATAAAGGTAGAACGTAAGGTTAACTCAGGGCAAATTTCACGCCAGCGTTTTACACGCTCTAATGTACGCTCAACAGCACCTGGGCGTTTCATCAGTTTTAAAATCTTAGGGCTGGCATGCTGAAGCGGAATATCCAAATAAGGTAGAATTTTACCTTCTGCCATTAAAGGAATGACATCATCAACATGTGGATATGGGTAAACATAATGTAAGCGAACCCAAATACCTAATTTTGCCAGTTGTTCACATAAACTGACCATACTGGTTTTGACAGGCATTCCATCCCAAAAACCCGTTTGATGTTTAGTATCAACACCATAAGCAGAAGTATCTTGAGAGATAACAAGTAACTCTTTTACTCCTGCATTAACTAATCTTTTAGCTTCACCTAAAACTTCACCAATTGGGCGGCTATCTAAATCGCCTCGCATTGATGGAATGATGCAGAACGTACAACGGTGATTACAACCTTCAGAGATTTTTAAATACGCGTAATGACGAGGCGTTAATTTTACACCCTGTTCAGGAACAAGGCTGAGAAACGGGTTGTGATCAGGTTTTGGCACATAATGGTGAATATGAGATAAAACTTGTTCGTAACTATGAGGCCCTGTGATTTCGAGTACTTTAGGGTGCACTTCACGAATTTGGTTCTCTTTTGCACCTAAACAGCCGGTAACAATGACTTTACCGTTTTCATCGAGTGCTTCACCAATCGCTTCTAGCGATTCTTGTACTGCGCTGTCAATAAACCCACAGGTGTTGACGATGACTAAATCAGCATCATTATAGGTAGGAACAACTTGATAACCTTCTGTACGCAGTTCGGTTAGGATACGTTCAGAGTCCACTAAATTTTTAGGACAACCTAATGAAACGAATCCAATTTTAGGCACTTGATTTGTTTGCGACATGCTCGTGTTCTCAATACTTTTAAATAAATAACAGATAGTTGTTGTATCTCAGACAGGTATAGATCTTACGTAATATGGGAGATTTTATACGTAAGTAGCCACTATTAGGGATGCTGATTTATTAATAGCTTGCCTGAAGAGAGTTCCTGTAGAGTAAAAAGGTAAGGCCTTTTCAATTCATCATTTTTCACTGAACCGGCGCTAATGGTACATAAATCCGTCAATAAAAAAAATGATTGTTGAGAAACTTTCCGCAAAAATAGAAAGAGAAAAGCAGGAATAGGCTGTAATTGCGCCATGACAAAGGTATACTTTGGCTCTTTGATACTATTTTTAACCAACGAGAGTGATTGCATCCTATGCTGCAAGAAGTAATGCAATTTTTCAACCGGCACACCCTGTTAAGCTTTGTTTGGGTAGCGTTGCTGGTGGCGGTCATTGTATTGACCTTTAAAGGGCTTTTTTCTAAGACGAAAAATATTTCCCGTACAGAAGCGATTTCTTTGATAAACAAAGAGAATGCGGTGTGTGTTGATATCCGTAGCCGTGATGAATTCCGTAAAGGACACATCATTGATTCTATCAATTTAACGCCTTCTGAAATCAAAAATAATAATATTGCTGAGCTGGAGAAATATAAATCACAGCCAGTTATTGTTGTGTCACCATCAGGTATTGAAGGTGCAAAACCTGCAGAAAGCCTAATTAAACTCGGTTTTGAAAAAGTCTTTATCTTAAAAGATGGTCTTTCAGGCTGGAGTGGTGAGAATTTACCACTGGCTAAAGGTAAAAAGTAACGAGCGGGCAGATTGAGTTCTATACTTACTGCTATTCAATTAATAAGGATATAAAAAGGTAAGATTATTATGTCAGAACAGCAAAACCAAGAGATGACTTTTCAAATTCAACGTATCTATACAAAAGATATCTCTTTTGAAGCGCCTAATGCCCCACAAGTTTTCCAAAAAGAGTGGCAACCAGAAGTTAAATTAGATCTGGATACTTCTTCTAATACTCTAGCTGAAAACGTCTATGAAGTTATTCTGCGCGTTACTGTAACCGCAACAATGGATAACGAAACTGCATTCCTGTGTGAAGTTCAACAAGCAGGTATCTTTACCGTTGAAGGTATCGAAGGCACTCAACTGGCACATTGCTTAGGTGCATATTGCCCTAACGTTCTGTTCCCTTACGCTCGTGAATGTATCACTAACTTAGTTAGCCGTGGTACTTTCCCACAACTGAACTTAGCACCTGTTAACTTTGATGCGTTGTTTATGAACTATTTACAACAGCAACAAACTGATGCGGCTAATGAAGGGGCTGAAGAAGCTTAATGAACGCTTCTATGACAGTTATCGGTGCCGGTTCATACGGCACCGCTTTAGCGATTACCTTAGCGCGCAATGGTCATGACGTTGTACTTTGGGGTCATGATCCTGAGCATGTTGCTGCATTAGAGCAAGCACGCTGTAATCAGGCATTTCTGCCCGATGTTTCCTTTCCTGATAGTTTATACATGGAAGCTTCTTTGCAAAAAGCCATTGAAGCCAGCCGTAATATTCTTGTTGTGATCCCAAGCCATGTTTTTGGTGATGTATTACAACAGATCAAACCCTTTTTACGTCAGGATGCACGTGTTGTTTGGGCGACAAAAGGACTTGAGGCTCATACTGGTCGCTTGTTGCAAGATGTAGCGCGTGAAGTATTAGGTAATGAAATCCCGCTAGCAGTTTTATCAGGTCCTACTTTTGCTAAAGAGCTTGCCGCGGGTTTGCCCACTGCGATTTCTGTGGCATCAACGGATAATACGTTCTCTGAAGAGCTTCAACAGCTTTTCCATTGTGGCAAAAGTTTCCGTGTGTATAAAAATCCTGACTTTATCGGTGTGCAATTAGGTGGCGCGGTAAAAAACGTGATTGCGATTGGTGCGGGTATGTCTGATGGTATGGGATTTGGTGCAAATGCGCGTACAGCGCTAATCACCCGCGGACTTGCCGAGATGAGCCGATTAGGTAAAGCATTAGGTGCAGATGCTGCTACTTTTATGGGAATGGCGGGTTTAGGTGATTTAGTTTTAACCTGTACCGATAACCAATCTCGTAATCGTCGATTTGGCATGATGCTAGGTCAAGGCTTTGATGTTGATACTGCCCAAGAGAAAATCGGGCAGGTCGTTGAAGGTTATCGCAATACCAAAGAGGTTCGTGCATTAGCTGAGCAAGTTGGTGTTGAAATGCCTATCACAGAGCAGATCTACCAAATTTTATACCAGCATAAAGACGCTAAAGAAGCGGCATTATCTTTATTAGGCCGTGCAACGAAAGATGAGATAGACAGTAATCTTTTCTAAGTCTATTTTAGATAGTTATTTATTTCTGTTTTAAACATAAGAAGCCTAAGTTTTTACTTAGGCTTCAATGTAAAAAGAATGAGAGTGAGTATGTCGCTAGAAGAACTAAAAAGAGTCTGGGATCATATTAAAGATGAAGCAAGATGTTTGGCAGATTGCGAGCCAATTTTGGCGAGTTTCTTCCATGCGACATTACTCAAGCATGAAAATTTAGGTAGTGCCTTAAGCTATATGCTGGCGAACAAGCTAGCAACCCAAACTATGCCTGCGATTGCTGTTCGTGAGATTGTTGAAGAAGCATATCGTAGTGATAATTCTATGATTGAATCAGCCGCTTATGATATTTCAGCCGTTCGTTTACGCGATCCCGCTGTTGATAAGTACTCCACACCTCTGCTTTATCTAAAAGGTTTTCATGCCTTACAAGCTTATCGCATAGCGCATTGGCTATGGGGGCAAGATCGTAAAGCACTCGCCATTTACCTACAAAACCAGATTTCTGTGACTTTTGGGGTTGATATTCATCCAGCCGCTCGCATTGGTCATGGCATTATGCTTGATCACGCAACAGGTATTGTGATTGGTGAAACCGCTATCGTTGAGAATGACGTTTCTATTTTGCAATCCGTCACTTTAGGGGGTACAGGTAAAACCTGTGGCGATCGCCACCCTAAAGTACGCGAAGGTGTAATGATTGGCGCGGGTGCTAAAATACTCGGCAATATTGAGATTGGCCGAGGTGCTAAAATTGGTGCGGGATCAGTTGTTTTACATGAAGTTCCTGCACATACTACTGTTGCGGGTGTTCCCGCCCGTATTGTCGGTAAACCCACTAGTGACAAGCCTTCACTCGATATGGATCAACACTTTAATGGTGTGGTGCCTGGTTTTGAATGTGGTGATGGCATTTAATGGCATTAACTGAAGTTACACTCTCTGAGCTGAAGGCTTGTTTACATGCTGAATATATCGGTGATAACAAGCCTTTTAGTTGGATAAGACTTTTTCATCGCGTTTTTTTCTGCCAACGTTCACGTTATCTATTTTGGTGGCGTGTCGCCCAATTTTTTTATTTCTCTGAAAACCGTTTTCTCAAAAAACTTGGCATTCGTATTGGTGCTAAAAATAATCGTAAGTATTGCAACGATATTTCACTAAGAACTCGCATAGGCAAAGGCCTTTCATTACCTCATCCGATAGGGATCGTACTGACTAATTACTGCCAGCTAGGTGAGAATGTGACGTTAATGCAAGGTGTGACCATCGGAGTAAAAGAGAAGGATGGTAAAGCAGATATTCGAGTTGGCAACCACGTTTATATTGGTTGTAACTCATCGATTATTGGTGGTGAGATAGAGATAGGTGATAATGCAGTGATTGGTGCTCATGCATTGGTATTAAAGGATGTGGGGGAAGGGTGCAGGTATATCACCAAAGTCATTGCTGAAATCAGACAACCATCAGAGTAATAAGTTAGATTTTTAGTCGTTTGAAATTAAAAAAGCGCTAGTCATGATTTATGATCAGCGCTTTTTACATTTCAGTCTCTTAGCAATGCACCAGGATAACCAAGTTGACGCCATGCTTCAAAAACCACAACAGTAGTTATAAAAACTAATAAATATTTATATAAAATAATTTTTTATTTTAAAATAACTCATTCTTAAAATATGTTTTGTTTGGTATGGAGAAAGAAATGTTGAACATAATAAAAGTAGGTATTTACTAGGATTTACATTATTCATCCTAAGTGCTCTTACTAGTAATAGTTGACTTTTAAAATGTAATTCATTTATGATTTTATTCACTTTTATATAATCTAACATTCTTTGTTCATTGTAATTATCTATACCATATTTTTTTCTAATTTTATTCATTTTTATTATGTGATATTGGCATTTTCTTTGTCTTAACGAATTTTTAAAAGATAAAGATTGCGTATTTATTCTATACATTACTAATGGTTTTTCAATATTTGAAATTGTATAGTTTTTAGCAATAAGTCTCGAAATAAAATCAAAATCTTGTGAATTGGGGTAATTTCGATATCCTTGCATTTTTTCAAAAATATCTCTCGACATGAACCATGTAGGGTGATAACAAACAGATTTATAACCTAAGGTACTTTTTAGTTTTAAAAAATCATTTGACAAACAGGAGGTAGATATAAATTTACCATGCTCATCAATTCTATTTATGCCTGTACCAATTAATGCAAAAGAATTAGATTTATAATATTTTAGTTGTACATTTAAGCGTTCTGGATCGGCAATATCATCAGCATCTAGCCGAGCAATAAAATTACCATCGCTATGTTCAAATGCTTTGTTTAGTGAACTTGCTAACCCAAGATTTATGCTATTTTCTACAATTATTATTTCAATGTTTTTTATTTCTAGATTATTAATTATATTTTTATAATGTTCACATTTATTAGGGTTATCGATAACAATAACTAATTGAATTTTAAATTTACTATATGTATTTTGAGCGACTATCGAATTAATAGATAGTATAATCCATTCATCTATCTCATTATATATGGAAAGTAATACAGATATTTTATCGTTTTTCATTAGAGATACGAGTATTTGTGAAAAAAGTAAAAAGCCAGATGAGTAGAAGTTTGTGGAAGTAAATATTAAAAGCAGAAGTAAAGTCTACTCGATTGATATTAAAGATAAAAAATACAAATAAAGAAAAATATAGTGTTGATATTAAATCATTTTTAGAAATGATAATGAGTGTGATTGATATGTATATAGTAAATGCTACAATAATTGCTCCTATTAAAAATAAATCACCAAAGTTTAGTAAGGCTTCTAGCAATGGAGAGAAACCATATCCAATACCTGTATCCATATACTGAGCCATTTGAGTGGCTGATGTTTTAAATCCTGTATCAATTAATGCGTTTAATTTATGAAGAAATGGTCCTAAATAGCTAGAACCAGAAAATGGTAAATCTAGAGAGAAACCAGACTCATATATAATAAAATTATTATAATTAGAATAAAATTCATTCATAGAGAAATAATCATAGAGTGTTAATGGCGAGTCACTATCTTTAAAATAATGATAAAAAGCCATTGAAATAGCAGCAACAGGAGATAGAAATAAAAAAAGAATAAAAAATATCTTCTTAAAAAAAGAACGGTAGTTACTAATAAATATTAGGAAGAATAGAAATATTATAGGTAAGAGTTGGTTCCGGTATGAACCAATGTAATAATAAGTGAGGATTAATAAAGCAGTAATAATATGTATTGATAGAAAAATTTTATTTTTTCTAAACGTTATCAGGCAGATGGGTAGCAGTAATATAGTGACTGTACCAAGGTCAAATATAATCACTCTCAGTAGTTCGAATCCACCTAATACTTCACCACAGTAATGACACCCTGAATAAAATCCATTGAATCCAATGATTATAATATTAAGAATAATATAAAAAAATACAATGCCAACATATATAAAAGCAAATATTAATGCCGTGTTTTTAGAGAAAAAATATTGTTTTATTTTTGTTCTACTATAAATTAGTTTAGATATGACTAGTAATACTAGGCTTACACTTATCCAAAATATTGAGTTTTCTATAACAAATAATTGGTATAGTTTTTCTTGATAATAAAAAGGGAAAATGATAAAAGTATAAAAAATAGGAATTATAAGTACACAGGTAATAGGAAAGAAAGAGTACAATTCACGATACTTCCCTTTATTATTCCATAGAGGTATTAGTTTATTATAGATCATAAGATTTAAATTATATTAATATATTCTTTAACAATTGAAGGTATGTTGTAGTTTTTCATGGAGTGAGTCATTAAGCTTTTATCGTAATTTTCATCTGATTTTGATATGTATATTAGAGAGTTTAATAACCCTTGGCTATCATTAATGTTATATAATACACCTAACTTATTATATAAAATATCTCCTTTTTTTATATCTCCATTAATATTTAATATTTCTCTAGGACCAGTTCTACAGTCTGAGCTAATAATTGGTACACCAAGATAAAGAGACTCAACTAATACATTTGGAAAACCTTCTGATATAGAAGTAAGTATAGTCGATTTAGCTTGTTTTATATACGGGTATGGGTTCTCTCTATTTCCTAGAAATTGTAAGTTGTTATTTTCATATTTTTTTTTATATTCACTATATAAATCACCATCTCCAATTAATAATAATTTATAATTGGTTTTTTTAAATGTATCTAATAAGAAAGAAATATTTTTAACAGGGTGAAATCTTCCTACAAAGATGAAGTACTCACCAGAAGAAAATGGATTGTCATCTACAATTACTCTAGATAATTCAAGAATATTATCTAAATTATAACAATTTGGGATAACAAAGTTGTTTTTTTCTCCGACAATAGGTAAATAATCATTTAACATTCTCTGTGTAAGAAATACTTTTTTAGTGGCGTGTTTAAATATATTCTTTATTATAAATACATTTATTTTTGATTTTAAACTTTTATTAGAATATTTTAAAATTGAGCCATGTGTAACAACTATACTTTTATGTTTTTTAAATAGTGATAGAAATATATTAATATAATTTGCTCTAAACAAGTGACTAATAATTGTATTTATTTTTTCTTTTCTAAGAATAAAAAACAAATGAATAGCTGCTGAGAAATTATTTATTATTTTTCCAATAAAAGGGGCTTTAATATTTATAGGGTTTTTTATTAATATTATATCTTCATGTAAAGTATAGCTGATATTGTTTTCTATTATATAGAAGTATACTTTATAATTATTTTCTTGTAGTCCATTGGCTAAGTTACAAGCTATTCTCTCACCACCACCATTAGAAAGAGAGTTTGATAAAATTAAAATATTTTTCATGAAATATTATTTTTACCTTTTAAATATAATATTGAGATAAATAAGAATAGTTGACCTAACAAAATAGAAAAAACAAAATTATATTGAGAATGATTGAAGTTTTCAATTGATAACATAAATGATATTGTTAATATCCCACTTAGTAAAGAAAATGGGCTTATATACTTTGATCTTTTCATTATAACTAACATATGTACTAAAAAAGAGTTTGCTAAGCTAAAGAATATAATTAGTAAATAAAAGGATAGTATCAGTGATAGTTCTTCAGAGTATTTAATATTTAATATATGAAAAATATATTGGTCTAATATTGTATAGGTTAACATGCCTAAAACTTGAACAAATATGAAAAATAATAAGATAAGATTTATAAATTTATAAAAATTATTTTTATTATTTAAATAAAAATAATTCATTTTGGGAAAAGTAACATCGATGACTGGTGTTAATATAGATACTGAGGCTGACACAATGCGTTGTGCTACACCAATAAAACCAACAAACTCAATACCATATATTGATTTTGCTATAATTAGTGCTACGGGATTTATAGCGCCCGTAATCAGCCTCATTGATGTGAGATGCCAACCTTCTTTCAATAAGAATTTACTTTTTGTTGATAGATTAAAGTATTTTTTATTTTTTATTTTATTTATAGGTAGTCTCTTTATAATATAATAATTAGAGTATATAAATAAAATTATATTAGGTAGTATTAAAAAAAGAAGGTATTCTTCTATGTTTGTATCATAATTAACAAATAGAAAAACATAAATAATATATATTATTTTAGAAAATAAAGATATAACGACTAAATTTATTAATTTATATGTAGCTTGAAAATACCATTTACATTGAAGTATTGAGGTGGAAAACCATACAAATAATATGAGCATTTGTAAGTAAGTTAGTTCAATAATAAATTTCAATAAGATCAAAAAAATAAATATTAATATACAGAATAGAATCTTTATTTTTTGTATTTCTATATATAATAATGTTTTTTCAAAGATGGAAATTTCAGATGAAAATTCCCTTGTTGCATTAGCATTATATCCCCATTCACCAATAAGAATTATATACGCTGAAATAGCTTGAAGCAAAGCTATAATGCCATAGTTAGATATACCAAGATACTTTATAACTATAGGAATCGCAATTAAGGGAATTAGTAATTCGATTGCTTTAATGAATTGTAGATAAAAAACATTTTTAATAATCATTCTTAAATTATTTAAATAGTCTTATGCATTTAGCTGGGGCTCCTACATAAACACCAGGTTTTTCAATATTGCGAGTTACAATAGAGCCAGCCCCTACAATAACATTTTCACATATAGATACACCAGCAAGTATGATGGCACCAGCACCTATTTGTACATTATCTGAAATTATAATTTCTTTATCTATATGTTCAGTAGTAATTCCATTATCATTAATCAACAATCCTGTTGAAATTAATTTTGAGCCAGCTGAGAGTGTCACTTTATTGCCGAGAGTAATACCTCCTTTGGCATTAACATATACATGATCATTAATATTTACTCTCCCTTTGATAGATAATTTCTTTATATTTTTAATAGTAAAAAAACCAAAATATATAACATTTTTGTTGTAAATTAATTCATTGTAAAAAATGAAGACATAAATTTTTACTATAAGAGAACTTAGTTTTTTTAGGAGAAATGTTTTCATAAAATTATTTCAATAATGCACCTGGGTAGCCTAGTTGACGCCATGCTTCAAAAACTACAACAGCCACAGTATTCGATAGGTTCATACTACGGCTATCAGCAAGCATTGGAACTCTGATTTTCTGCTGTGTTGGCATATTGTCTAACACATAAGGCGGTAAACCACGAGTTTCAGGTCCAAAAAGGAGATAATCTCCATCTTGATAACTCACATTGCTATGTGCTGGTGTGCCTTTTGTCGTTAACGCAAATACACGTGCACCTGTTGGTGATTGTGCATTATCAGGGTTTAAACCTTCACTTTCTAAAAAAGCATAGTAATCGTGATGCTGTTTAATATCAGCAAACTCACGATAATCAAGCCCTGCACGACGCAGACGTTTATCATCCCAAGTAAAACCCAGTGGTTGGATTAGATGAAGATGAAAGCCTGTGTTAGCACACAGGCGGATAATATTCCCTGTATTCGGTGGAATTTCGGGTTCAAATAAGACGATATTGAGCATGGTTTATTTAACTTGATAATAGCTTTTATACCAATCAACGAACTGTTTTACACCTTCATCTACACTTGTTTGAGGTTTATAGCCAGTTGCTTTAAATAAATCCTCAGTATCTGCCCATGTGGTGTAAACATCACCAGGTTGCATTGGTAACATGTTTTTATCTGCAGTTTTTACTAAGTGAGTTTCTAATGCACTAATGTAATCCATTAAATTAACTGGAGAACCATTCCCAATATTATAAACCTTATAAGGTGCAGAACTATTAGCCGGAGTCCCTATACTTACTTTCCAATCTTGTTGTGGCGTCGGTATTACATTTGCAATGCGAGTAACGCCTTCCACGATATCTTCAACATAAGTAAAGTCACGTCTCATTTGGCCATTATTATAAATATCAATTGATTCATCGTTGATAATGGCTTTAGTAAATTTAAATAATGCCATATCAGGACGACCCCAAGGACCATAAACGGTAAAAAAGCGTAATCCAGTTGTTGGTATACCGTATAAATGAGAATAGCTATGAGCCATTAATTCATTAGCTTTTTTCGTTGCCGCATATAAAGAAACAGGGTGATTAGCTTGATCATGAGGCGAAAATGGTAATTCATCATTTAAGCCATAAACAGAACTGGAAGAAGCATAAACAAGATGTTTAATATTGTTGTGACGACAACCTTCTAAGATTGTCAGAAAGCCAGTTAAATTGCTATCAGCGTAAGAAAATGGGTTAATTAGTGAATATCTAACCCCAGCTTGTGCAGCTAAATGAATAACTTTATCAAATTTCTCAGTTTCAAATAGGTTAGCTATTTTTTCTCTATCTGCTAGATCAATAAGAGAAAATGAGAAATTGTTTAGTTTATTCAGAATGTTAAGTCTAGATTCTTTTAAGGAGACATCATAATAATCATTGAGATTATCGATACCAACAACAGTTTCACCTTGTTGGATTAGTTTTTTTATCAGATGAAAACCAATGAATCCTGCTGCACCAGTGACTAAATATTTCATTACGTAATTAACCCGTATTTATTAATTAATCGTTACCAAATAGGTCACGAGTATAAACTTTTTCTTCAATGTCGTTTAGCACTGATGACATTCTATTGGTAATAATAACATCAGAGATTGATTTAAATTCATTTAAATCACGAACTAATTTTGAATTAAAGAAGGTTTCTTCTTGCATTTCAGGCTCATAAATCACCACTTCAATACCTTTGGCCTTAATACGTTTCATAATACCTTGGATAGAAGAAGAGCGGAAATTATCAGAACCAGACTTCATAATTAAACGGTAAACACCTACGATTTTTGGTGATCTAGCGATAATTGAGTCGGCAATAAAATCTTTACGAGTGCGGTTAGCTTCAACGATGGCACTAATAATATTATTAGGAACAGAGTCGTAGTTTGCTAACAGTTGTTTGGTGTCTTTTGGTAGACAGTAACCACCATAACCAAATGATGGATTATTATAATGGTTGCCGATACGAGGATCTAAACAGACGCCTTCAATGATTTGTTTTGCATTTAAGCCATAAGCTTGAGCATAGCTATCTAACTCATTAAAGTAAGCAACACGTAGTGCTAAATAAGTATTAGCAAATAATTTAATGGCCTCTGCTTCTGTGGAGTCAGTGAACAGAACATCAATATCTTTTTTCAGTGCACCTTGCTGTAGTAGGTCAGCAAATTTTTGTGCTCTTTCTGATTGTTCACCAATAACAATACGAGATGGGTAAAGATTATCGTAAAGTGCTCGACCTTCACGTAAGAATTCAGGAGAGAAAATAATATTATCTGTATTATATTTCTCTCTCATTTCTTTGGTAAAACCAACAGGAATGGTTGATTTAATAATCATTGTCGTATTTGGATTATATTCTAAAACATCACGAATAACAGACTCTACTGATGAGGTGTTAAAATAGTTTGTTTTAGGATCGTAATCGGTAGGTGTTGCAATGATAACGAAATCAGCATCTTTATAAGCGAATTCTTTATCTAAGGTTGCAGTAAAATCGAGCTTTTTGGTTGCTAAAAACTCTTCGATTTCTTTATCTGTAATTGGAGAGATTTTTTTGTTAAGTAATTCAACTTTTTCTTTATTGATATCTAACGCAACAACTGTGTTGTTTTGGGAAAGAAGTACCCCATTAGATAGACCGACATAGCCGGTTCCTGAGATTGTGATTTTCATTTTTTATCCTAATCTTGAAAAATTTCTTTTAAAGCATCTAGATATTTATTAATAACAATTTTTTCATCAAATTCAGTTTCAATTTTTTTTCTACTATTTTCACCCATTTTTAATTTGTTTTCATAGGGTAACTTAATAAAGGTATCTATTGCATCAACTAAACTTGATACTGATTTAGGTTGGCATAAGTATCCGTTAAATCCATGAGTAACAGTTTCTCGACAACCAACATTATCAGTAGTAATTATTGGTTTCCCCATTGCGCCTGCTTCTAACAATGTTTTTGGTACACCTTCTCGATAAAAAGAAGGTAATACTATACAGTCAGCTTTAGCTATTTCTTGCTCCACAGTATCCGAGGTACCTAAATAATTAATAATACCTTCAGAAACCCAGTTATTCATTTGCTCATGAGTAATAGCTGATGGGTTATTAACACCAACGAAACCTAAAAGACAAAATTCAACCTTGTTGTCATACTTTTTTTTCAAGATACGAGCTGCATCAATATAAAAAGTAATCCCTTTCTCATATAACATTCTTGCAATTAAAATAAATCTTAATTTCTCTTTATTTTCAGATAATGAAAGAGTAAAACGCGATAAGTCCACACCAGAGCCTGGTAGTCTATCTATTTGTGATTTCTTCACATAATTTCTTTCCAAAAATAGAGTTAAGTCGTCATTGTTTTGGAAAAATATTTTGTTAGCGTATTTTTGGCTATAACGATATAGATTGCGTGCAAGCTTAGAACTGATATTATCATTTATAAAAAGAGTTCCTAATCCTGCAATATTATTTATGACTTTTATTTTATTTAACTTCGCAGCTAAAGTTCCATAAATATTATTTTTAGGTGTAAAATTAAGTATTACATCAAATTTAAATTGATTACATATTTTATAGAAAGAAATTAATGTATAGAGGTCAATAAAAGGATTCTTGCTAGCTGAATCAATTTTTATATTGATATGTTTTGCACCTAAATTAACTAATTTCTCTGAGTAATCATCAAGTGGTGATATTGTATATACATCAAAACCAGTGTTAATTAATGAAATAATGGTGTTTTTTCTAAAGTTATATAAATACCAGCTAGTGTTTGATGTTATTGCAATTTTTTTCATATTATACAAGTTGTTAAAGAATGTGCATTTGCTTAATTTAGCTATTAAGGGATATGAAAGACCAATTTGAGTTAATTAATTATTTTCAAAGCTACCGCACTGGGTTTACGGCCCCCAGAGCGCCAAAATTCATCTCGAAAAACTCTTATCTAATTGTAATATAAGAGTTTTGTTATATAAGCATATTTTATCAATATGCTAAAAACCGCACTGAGAGTAGACTCTTCAAACCAGACGGTCAAGTGATAGCTGGGTATTTTAGCATTGATTGAGGATATATAAATACTGGAATAGCTGTCGATTCAGCCAGATCATTCTGAATTACATCAACAAACGTTAATGAAAAGAATATGCCACCTATTCTTCAATAGATGGCATGATATTTTGATACAACAGTTTAATTACTTGATTTTAAATATCACTCTATTACTCGTTGCTTTGAGTTTTTTAGTAGCATATGATTTTTTATGATAGTGTTTGCTAGCTATGATTTTATCCTGCTTATTGGAGTATATATTTAAACATAAGGCACTGGTAGAAAGGCAAAAGTGTATGGGCGTGCCAATAAAAATAGTAGATTAAGAAGGAATGGTTTTTTAGCTAATCATTGATGTAATATTGATAGGAAATGGGAAAGTAAATTAGAGCTAATATGGGTTAATATCATTTAAATCAATTGCATATAAGTTTTCATATCGGTAAATAAAAATTTTAATATTCTTATCAATAACTTATTCTTTATTATGCTTTTTTTTACTTTCTAAATATTCTATTTCTAGACTTAATAAATCTTTTTTTCTTTCTTTGATCCTTTTAGCTGGATTGCCAAAATATATACCCCATGGCTTTGTGCTTTTTGTAACCATCGATAACGCGCCAACAGCTGTTCCTTCCGCAATATTAACACCGGGCATAATAATGGAATTTGTTCCTATAATTGCATGTTTCCCAATTATAATATTTTTTTCCTTTAATCCCTTATATTCCAACGGTACTGTTGGATTTGTCATTGTTCTACCACTATAGTCATCAGTTCCAGTAAATACATGACAACCATATGCTAACCCAGAAAAGTCTTCAAAAAAAATACTGCATTCACCGGCACTTAGATTACAAAATGCGGCAATATGAATATTGTTTTTTAAATGAATTTTTCCAGATAAAATAACAAAATCATCGATACGGCAGTCATTTCCAATTTCAATTTCTTCTGGTCTATATATGGACGTTTTTGTACTTATTTTACAATTTTCACCAATACTTTTAAAACCAATTTCTAATAGTTGTTCTTGAGTATAGAATGACATATTTAGCCTATATAATTTTAAAATTATTGAGTTGATTAATTATTTCATCTTTACTACAGTTCATTAGAATATCAATTATTGATAAATTACCTATAAAGGTAGATGAATTCATTTGTGGATAATTTGTGATTAATGGTTTGATAAATCCTAATTGTATATTTCTTTTTTGAAATTCTTTTTTATCGTAGAGCTCCATTCCTCCAATTGCATTTATATATTGTTTGGAATTATTTATTTCACATAAGTCATATATTTTTTCTTGAGCACTATTTTTTCGATCATAATCAATACTTGAGGAAAAATTATAGTTGAAATCTAATGAAAGATATTCAAATACCTTAATAATTGATAGTGACGTTATATTTGATACATTTCTGTTTTTATTATTGAATATTGATTCAATTAATGGGTAAATCTCATGAAAATATTTTGATTTAGAATATGACATTTCTATTGTTAATAAAATTCTTTTTGTTTCTTCAGTGAAATATAATTCATTTATTAACTTATTTTGAGATGCGTTTTTTATAGGCAGTGAAAATAAAAAAACTCCATTTTTAGTTGCTATATTATTCCTATTTATATATCCTTTTTTTATATAATTCACATCATCATAAAAGATAAAAAGATCACTGCAGTAAGCTAATTGGTAGTATCCTATGTATGGGAATAGGTAGGGTTGCATAACAACTAATTTCATTATATATTCATCCTGTTTTTTTTAAAAATTTATTTTCTTCAATAGCATTTTTATTTTTTCTCTTATAAATAAAACAGGTAAAAAGTTTCTATATAAATATAGTTTTTTTTGATTTCTATTTATATCCTTATAAAGGCCCCAAGATTTTATAATTAATGATTTTGAGCCATTCCATTCTTTTTTAAGGAATAACTGATTGGCATTTATTCTTATAAGATCTGCTAGTGCAAAGTCTATATCTTTTTTATCTACACCTAAGTTAATTAATTTATATAAATATTTCTCGTATTCATTTATTTCTGAAATTAAAAACTCTTTATTAATATTTTTTCTGTTTTCAGACCAAGAACCTACAGAATTGATACGATAGACACATGTAATATCTGGTAAATATATAGCTCCCTTTCCTATGCTACCAAGTATTTGGCAGTAATAGTCGCCAATAGATGCTCTTGAAAAATTATCTTTAAATAATTTGAAAACTTCCCTTCTAAATATAATGGAAGCAGTGGGCATATATGCGCCACCTTGACGAATAACAGTGGAAAGAGATGAAATAAAAATTCTATCGTTATAGTTTGCTGCAACCTCAATCTTTCCATTGGGTTGTAGTGTATAAGCTGAACTAAAACATAAATTAATGCTTTTTTCTATTTCTAAAATTTCAACTTGTTTTGTTATTTTATTTTCATCTATCCAAAAGTCATCACCTTCACATAGAGCAATATATTTACCTGTTGTAAATGAGAACGCATTAATTCCAGGCTGTATTCCTTGTGAATAAATATTTTTAGGTGGAATAATGTGTTTAATTATATTAGGATAGTTATCAGTATATTTTTTTATTATATTTGATGTTGAATCCGTAGAGCAATCATCATGTATAATAAATTCATATCTATAAGATGTATTTTGGCAAAGTACACCAAGTATAGTATCTTCTATATATTTCTCTTGATTATACGTGCAACATATTACACTAACGATAACCTCTTTAGAGTCCCATCTATCGATTATTTCTTTTTCAGAGAGAGGTGTTATCAATTTATTTATTATCATTATTTTAAGCTTTTAATAACATTTATGATTCTATATAAGTCGTTATCACTTAATAAGTGATGAATTGGTAGGCAAATAACATTTTCAGATATTTTTTTTGCAATTGGAGTTTCTACTTTATATTGACTATAAATATTAAAGTCAGTAATTAATGGATAGAAATATCGACGGCTTATTATATTATTATCTTTTAATTTTAGATAAAGCTCATCTCTTTTTTTACTATATTTATTCTCATCGATTATTATAGGATAGTAAGAATAATTCCATCTTAAGTTTTCGGGTATAGTAGGTAGAGTAATGCCAGGCATATTACTTAAATGAGAGTGATAAAACTCAGAGACTTTTCTTCTTTTATCTATTGCTTCATCGATATAGTTTAATGTAGCTAAGCCAAATGCAGCTTGTACTTCATTGAGTTTTGCATTGAAGCCTAATTCGTCAATTACTGTTTCATTTGTGTAACCAAAGTTTTTATATCTATCGAGTTTTTCTTTCATTTCTTTGGTGTGACAAATAATTGCTCCTCCTTCGATGGTAGAGTAAGTTTTAGTTGCGTGAAAACTTAAAATAGATAGATCACCTTTTTTTAATATTGATTGGTTATTCTCTTTAACACCAAAGGCATGAGCTGCATCATAAATAACAGGAATATTATACTTATCTGCAATTTTTTGTATTGCTTCATAATTACATGGTCGACCATAAACATGAACAGGTAAAATTGCACTTGTTTTATCTGTGATTGCAGCTTCTATTTTACTTGGATCAATATTATAGGTATCTGGTTCGATATCAACAAAGACAGGGGAGATATTACTGTGTAATAGAGAATGACTTGTTGCAACAAAACTATATGGTGTCGTTATCACCTCTCCTTGAAGTTCTAATACATTGATTGCAGCTATTAAAGCTAATGTTCCATTCGAGTATAAACTAATATAAGGGATATCTAGGTATTCACAAAGCGCATTTTCAAGGCATTGATGATAATATCCATTATTCGTTAGCCATTTTTTATCCCATATATCTTTTAAGTAAGGTTCTAAAGTTTCCAATGGTGGAAACAATGGACTTGTGACTGTTATTGTATTCATTAACTTATTCTCTGAAAGCTAAAGATATAGCTACCGCACTGGGAAAGTACCCAGAGTTCATGATGTGTATAGTTTTGTTATTATACACAATGTAAATATATTAGTCTTAAAGTGAGCTTTATGAAATGCAGTAATGCATTGCTTGGGGCAATATTATTAGGAAGTAGTATTAGATAGTCTATTGATTAAGTTATAAAAGTGTAATGAGCAATATAATTGGAAATGATAGCTATCTGATCATATTCTTCAGTAAGAAACTATTGAGTTAAAATGGGACTGAGAACTATATTTATAATTAACATGAAAATAAAACCACTAATCATAGGATTGAATGACTAGTGGTTTCTTATATAATTTATTAATAAAAATTAATAGGCATTAAGGCTATTTTCCAGCCCTCGGCAACCAAATCTCAACCCTCAACCCACCTAATGGGCTATCATCGGCTTTAACATGGCCTCTATGCTGACTTACTGCCGTCTCGACAATAGCTAATCCCAAGCCTGTACCACCTGACTCGCGATCTCTTGCTTCATCTGTTCGGTAGAAAGGTCGGAAGATATGCTCTCTATCTTCAGGACTAACACCTGGGCCATCATCATCAACAATAATAGTGATACCTTGGTTTTGTTCAGTAAAGGCAACCTCAATGCGAGAATTTGAATAACGTAGGGCATTACGAACAATATTTTCAAATGCGCTAGCAAGTGAATATGGGTTGCAGTAGATAGGCCATGCTCCCGGAGGTGTTGTTACTTGTAGCGTCTTATTACTCTGTTCAGCCTCAAATTTAGCGTTATCTAAAATATCATCCCACAGTTCGTTGGCTTTTACTGTTTCACGTAATAACTCGTTTTTATGTTGGTTGCGTGAAAGAACCAGTAAATCATTAATCATGCCATCAAGGCGTTGAGTCTCAGTTTCAATACGCTCTAGCTCTTTACTTTCTCCACTACGACGACGTAACAACGCGCTCGCTAATTGTAAGCGTGTTAATGGTGTTCGTAACTCGTGAGAAATATCAGAAATTAAGCGTTGTTGTGCTTCAACCATGCGTTCTAGTGCGCTTATCATCTGATTAAAACTTGTACCTGCGGCTAAAAATTCTTGCGGACCAGTCTCTAGTTCAGGGTGAGGGCGTAGGTTGCCTTTAGCAACATCATCTGCCGCATTCTTAAGCTGTCTAGCGGGTTTTGCTAAGCTCCAAGAAAGCCATACTAATAATGGTGTGCTGATAAGCATGGTGAATATGAGTAGCAATAACGGTTTATCAAATAATAAGTTGATAAAGTCAGATTGAGGGCTACTTGAAGGGCGCACGAGATAAAGTTGGTAATGATCTTCACCATCCCTTACAGAAAATGGTCCTAACATCTCAGAACGACCATATTTTTTCTTTTTAGGGTGATCTGCGTTATCAGATTGACCAATAAAGTTTCTGACAACCTGCATCTCATTACGTTGAGCACCAATGATACGGCCTTCACTCGTAACAATAATTAAGCGCTGACCAGGTGGAGCCCATTTATCAATGGCACGAATTAATCGACGCCACCAAAGGAGATCGTTAGCGGGATCTTGGGCTAATTCAGCTTCGATATGTTGTTCTAGCATAACGCCTTGACGGTATTCACTCTCTAAAAGAGGGGTAAGCTGGCGCGAGTCCAGCTTTGGAACCATCATAACTAGCACAAGAACTAATGCTAGCGTCAGCCAGAATATTGCGAAAATGCGCGCTGACAGACTATTTATCATAAAGAATATTTATCAAGTTATTGAAACCATCAGATAACCGCGGCCACGTAAAGTTTTAAACCAAGGTTGTCCATCTGTTCTTTCTGGTAATTTACGGCGTAAATTAGAAATATGCATATCAATCGCTCTATCAAAAGGTGTTAAGCGCTTGCCAAGCACTTCTTGACTTAGATGTTCGCGTGATACGACTTGCCCTAAGTGCTGAGCAAGTAGATAAAGCAAAGTAAACTCAGTTCCCGTTAACTCTAGCGGTTCATTATCAAAACTTGCTTCTTGTCGACCAGGATTAAGTTGTAATTTATCGACCTGTAATGTTGGAGATGTATTGCTGTCAGTCTGTTTTTGTTCGCTCCAGTTAGAACGACGCAAAATAGCTCTTATACGAGCAACCAGCTCTCTATCATTAAAAGGTTTTGGTAAATAGTCATCAGCACCAAGCTCTAAGCCAAGTACTCGGTCAAGATCACTGCCTCTTGCCGTTAACATAATGACAGGGGTCTGGAAATTTTGGCGTAACTCTTTGAGTGTCTCAATCCCGTTTTTACGTGGCATCATAATATCCAGTAATAACAGGTCGATAGAAGCATCCAAAAGTTTAAGTGCTTGTTCGCCATCAGAGGCGATTACAACATTAAAGCCTTCCATTTCAAGCAGTTCTTTCAATAGCGATGTTAATTCGCGATCGTCATCCACTAATAAGATTTTATGCATTCGTCAATTCCTCCAAGAGAAAAATACGATAATAAATAGCGCGAATCTATGACTTTACGTTCTTTTACACGCTCTGACGCTAGTTTGCAGCCGCAACGGTATAGTAATCCACATAGCAAAGAATTACACATATTTAGGTAGCATTAATTAGGTCGGTATGAAATTACCGAATTAGGAGTGAAAGCAATGCGTAAAGTAGCAGTAGTTGCATTAGCATCAATGTTTTTGGCAGCTCCGACGGTAGTGTTAGCCGAAACCGCCAACACCAATCCGCCTACTGAGCAACAATATAATGGCAATTATCACTGTGATTATGGCTATGGTATGCATGGTGACCGTGATTATCGAGGTCATCGCGGACAACGCGGCCATATGATGAACAACGGTGGACATATGATGGATCGCGGTTATGCCGAATCACGTATGTTTAACGGTATCACATTAACTGAGCAACAACGTACTCAAATGCGCGATTTAATGCGCCAGCATCATCAAGACAGATATAACGGTGTATACCGTCAACGTCATGAGAATATGCACAAATTAGTGACAGCACCTCAATTTGATGAAGCTGCAGTAAGAGCACAGATGCAAGATATGGACAAACAAGCAATTGAACGCCATGTAGAAATGGCAAAAGTCCATAATCAGATGTATCAGTTGTTAACTCCAGAACAGAAAGCGCAGTTGGAAAAGAATTACCAACAGCAAATGTCAGATTTTGACACACGTAACTAATTAGTAAGTAGTTGAGTAAGAGTGTAGTAAAGATGTACCTAGTTAGAGAGTAAGTAGCAACAACGAAGTTTTTTCCTTGCCATAGACACCATCCCTGTCTTTTGCAGCCCCTCTGGAGAGGGGCTTTTTTTTATCCAAAAAACCTACAACAGTGCCTCTGGAGATTCAGGTAAAATCTGTCCGCCATCGACGATAATTGTCTGGCCTGTAATATATTTTGCTTCATTCGACGCAAAGAATGCGGCGGCGTAGCCGATATCTTCTGGCTCACCTAATGTGTGAGTTGGGATAGAAGCCTTCATCTGGTTTAAATAGGCTTCGCCTTGGGCTTGCAAACCCTCAGTGAGAATATTTCCCGGCATCACAGCATTAATGGTAATACCATGACGTGCATATTCTAATGCTGCGCTACGCATAAAGCCAAGTTGTCCTGCTTTACTTGCGCCGTAGTGGCTCCAACCGGGATAGCCTGTGATTGCTCCCGTAATGGAAGAGGTAATGATCACTCGACCTTGTTTTTGTTTCTCCATTACACGAAGTGCGGCTTTCACTAAAAAGAACATGCCTTTTAAGTTTACGGTATGCATTTTATCCCAGTCAGCTTCTGTCATTTCTTTAATCGTTGCTTGAGGGAAAATACCAGTATTGGAACAAAGAATATCGAGTTTGCCATACTCTTTTACGACATCATCAATGACTTTTTCACAGGCAGATTGCTGAGTGACGTCAAGATGCATAAAACCTACATCTAATTCATCTTTTGTTTTATTACCTGCTACATCATCAATATCCGCAATAATCACTTTCGCACCACTGTTTTTTAGTGCGATAACGATACCTTTGCCAATACCCTTTGCGCCACCTGAAACTAAAGCGATTTTACCCGTTAAATCAAACATAAAACCTCCTATTAAGTGTAAGTTCTACTGTATCAGTCTAAGCTAAAAAGCGGAGAATGAACCAAAGAACTTTGCCATAAGTCACAAATGTACCTTAGATGATTTTTTTCTTTAAAAGGATGACTTATCAAAATAGGAAGATAAACGGCAGATAAAACATTGTTTAAGAGAAAAACTGAATATTTATCAAAATATGCCGATGCTATTTTTTAGCATAAATAGCGTTTTTTTGAGATGAATGCAAAAAGGCAGTAAAGTGTCTGTATAAAAAGTGTTAACTTATTAGTGAAACACATTTGAGATAGACTAGTATAATCTTTATACAGGCTATCTGATTAGTTTAATGCGCATCAAGTTTATGAAAAAAAATGTACGATAATGATGAACTGGTAAAAAATATGCGTACAATGGTATTGTTGAATCAATTCAGCATTTGCGATATCGGTATATAACACCAGACAAGCCGGTATTGAGATAAAAAAGTTATTCCAACAATTTTGCAATAATTACATCGAATAAGAATCAGAGGTAATCATGGTCAATGGGATCAAAAGAATTGGGGTTTTAACAAGTGGTGGTGATGCACCAGGTATGAATGCCGCGATCCGTGGTGTTGTTCGTGCCGCACTAAGTGAAGGTTTAGAGGTTTATGGGATTATGGATGGCTATATGGGGCTATACGAAAATCGCATGAAAAAACTCGACCGTTTTAGCGTGTCAGACATGATCAACCGTGGCGGTACATTCCTTGGCTCTGCTCGTTTCCCTGAATTCCGTGAAGACAATGTGCGTGCTGTTGCCATCGAAAACATGAAACAAAACGAGCTTGATGCCTTAGTCGTTATTGGTGGTGATGGTTCTTATCTAGGTGCAAAAAAATTAACGGAAGCAGGTTTTCCATGTATCGGCTTACCGGGCACAATCGATAATGACGTTGCTGGTACTGACTACACCATCGGTTATTTCACTGCATTAGAAACTGCTGTTGAAGCTATTGACCGTTTACGTGATACCTCAACTTCTCACAAACGTATCTCTATCGTAGAAGTGATGGGACGTTACTGTGGTGACTTAACACTGTCTGCGGCAATCGCTGGGGGCTGTGAATTTGTTGTTCTGCCTGAGTCCGAATTACCATTTAACCGTGATGAACTGTTGGCAGAAATCAAAGCAGGTATTGAACGTGGTAAACGTCATGCAATCGTCGCAATTACAGAACACGTTTGTGATGTGCATGAATTAGCACGTTTTATTGAAGCTGAAACTAAACATGAAACGCGTGCAACGGTATTAGGCCATATCCAACGTGGTGGTTCTCCAGTTGCTTACGATCGTATTCTTGCTTCTCGTATGGGTGCTTACTCGGTACAACTGCTATTAGAAGGCTATGGCGGTCGTTGTGTTGGTATTCAAAATGAAAAACTGGTTCACCATGATATTATTGACGCGGTTATGAATATGAAACGTGTCTTTAAAGCTGATTGGTATGAAACAGCGAAAAAACTGTATTAATTAATAGATTTTTCGCAATACCCGAGCCTTTCTGAGTTCTATCCTTATTCGTGAACTGCTCTGATACATTCTGCTTGTGTCAGAGTAGCTTCTCGAGTGAAAACATTTCACTTAACGATCTCTATCCTCCTTTATTTCTTCTTATTCCCCTTATATTGATAGTTATATTCCTGTTGTGTATATCCATCGGCTTTTTGTTATTTCATCGTTATAAAACTTTCTGTCAGCCTAGTTAAATACTTAACGATAGGGGATGGATAGATATGTTTAAACAATGGGGCTTATTATCGGCAGCTTTAGTGACATTACTTTTTTCTAATATTTTATGGGCTAAAGATATTCAACTATTAAATGTCTCTTACGATCCAACGAGAGAACTTTATCAGCAGTATAACCAAGCATTTAGTCAGTATTGGGAGCAAAAAACGGGAGATAAAGTCACTATCCGCCAATCACATGGTGGATCAGGAAAGCAGGCAACATCAGTTATCAACGGTATTGAGGCAGATGTTGTCACATTAGCCCTTGCCTATGATATAGATGCAATCGCGCAAAGAGGAAGTATTGATAAACAATGGATAACACGATTACCTGATAATTCAGCGCCTTATACTTCAACAATCGTTTTTCTGGTGAGAAAAGGAAATCCTAAGCAAATAGTTGATTGGGATTCATTAATTAAGCCGGGAGTTTCAATTATTACTCCTAATCCTAAAACTTCAGGAGGTGCAAGATGGAATTACCTTGCGGCGTGGGGCTATGGATTAAAAGCCAATCATCAAGATAGTGAAAAAGCTAAAGCCTTTGTTAAAGCACTTTATCAGCAAGTCGAAGTATTAGATTCAGGTGCGAGAGGAGCAACAAATACATTTGTTGAGCGAGGTATTGGTGATGTATTGATTGCATGGGAAAACGAGGCGTTATTAGCGATTAATGAATTAGGTGCAGATAAATTTGAGATAGTTACACCATCAATATCTATTCTTGCAGAGCCTACGGTGTCGGTAGTCGATAAGGTTGTTGATAAACGAGGAACGCGAGAAATTGCCACGGCGTACTTAGACTATCTTTACTCACCAGAAGGACAAGAGATCGCAGCAAAAAACTATTATCGCCCTAGAGATAAAGTAATAGCAGAGAAATACCAAAACAGTTTTCCAAAACTAGAACTATTTACACTTAATGAAGTTTTTGGTGATTGGCAATCCGCACAGAAAATACATTTTGCGACAGGCGGTATCTTTGATGAAATTAGTCGTCGTTGATAATCAAAGGTGAGAGAAACAAAAAAATCACCTTCTGTTTTATATCCAGTAAGGTGATTTTCTCTATTTTTTATCGATTAACCGCATAGGTCAGAAAGATAAAAATTATTTTTTCGCTTTAGCTTGTGCTGCTGCTTTAACGATAACGGCAAATGCGTCAGCTTTCAGTGAAGCGCCACCAACTAATGCACCATCAATGTCTGGTTGACCAAACAGTTCTGCTGCATTTTTATCGTTAACAGAGCCACCGTATTGAATGATAACTTGTTCAGCGATAGCGGCATCTTTCTTCGCGATATGATCACGAATAAATTTATGAACAGCTTGAGCTTGTGCTGGAGTTGCTGATTTACCTGTACCGATAGCCCAGATTGGTTCATAAGCGATAACGGCATCTTTAAATGCTGCTGCGCCATGTGCATTTAATACAGCATCGATTTGGCGAGCACATACTTCTTGAGTTTTGCCAGCTTCGTTTTCTGCTTCAGTTTCACCAATACATAATACTGGTGTTAAACCTAACTCTTTTAACACGCCGAATTTTTGAGCGATAAACTCGTCAGATTCTTTATGATAAGTACGACGCTCAGAGTGACCAATGATAACGTATTTAACATCAACGTTTTTCAGCATTTCTGCTGAAGTTTCACCAGTGAAAGCACCTGATAAGTTAACACCTGTATCTTGAGCACCTAATGCAATACGGCTTCCACCAATTTCATGGCGTGCTTGGCATAGGTAAACTGCTGGTGGTGCGATAGCAACATCACAACCAGCAACACCGCTAACTTCTTTACGTAATGCAGCAATTAATTCATGAACCATATGAATGCTGCCGTTGAGTTTCCAGTTACCCATGACTAATGGATGGCGCATAACTTTTCCTCCAACCGAGTGGTTTAAATTTAGTTTGCTAATAAACACGAATTCTGTTGATGCACAACAGTATAGAGAACAATGAATAGAATAGCTTTGTTTTTTATCACGGAATAGCTGAAACGATCTTGCTGTTTAAAGAAAGCTTAATCGGTTCAATGGCGAAGGTTGTTAATTGGTCACCTTCATGGACAATAATATAGCGAATTGCACCCACATCATGGCTAATGTAATCAGAAGTTTGATTTTTAAATGCGAATAAATTAAGAGCCTCTTGAATTTGCTCTGAGGTTATTGATGAGTCAAATTGAGAAACCAAAGTAATAATGTATTGCGTCGTGATCTCACGATTTATCTTTTCTAGTTCAGGTGAATCAGGGGAGTGGATCAGCGTTAGTTGTAAACTTTTTATTTTTTCGCTACCGCGCTCTAGTATTGCAGATGAATAGAGATAAGGCGTGATGCGTGTTGCTGCTCTGACAAGAGGGATCGCAATATCGTGATTGGTGATAATTTTATATTCATTAAGCGATAACAACGGATTTTGTTGATTAAATTTTGCTCTTAGCTCCGGAATAGTTATCTCAAAAACAGGTGCATCTTGTTTAAGATAAGCAATGTCATCCTTTGCAGGTTGTTTTTGTGCGACAGACATCTCTGTTGCAAAAACAGAAGTTGGCAAACAAAGAGCAATGCTTATGATTATCAGGTATAACGTAGAAAGTGTGTTTGCTTTTATCATCTGTCCTCCGCTTGTCTGTGCTGTTATTGGCTAGTCTGTATTATTTGATACTAAATGGACAGTGTAATTCACAAATTAAGTAAATTATTGAGAATTTATGACCTTACAACATTGGGCATTTTCATTCAAAGGACGAATTGGGCGTCGTGACTTTTGGGCTGGTTTGGGTGCTTGCTTTGCGCTGTTTTTAGGCCTCTTTATTATTAACGATGTAATTTATCCATTACCTGCCATTGTAACGTGGATATTGATCTTTTTTATTCTGTATCCCTTGTGTGCGATTTTCACTAAAAGACTTCATGATAGAAATAAAAGAGGGATATGGCTTTTATTACTCCTACTTGCCGTGATGTTAGGGTTAGCCGATACCAGTAGTTTAGAACCATTTTGGCAATGGGCGATTGGACGCTTTCTTCCTTCTTTTATTGGGATGATCATGTTGCTTGATTGCGGTGTATTTGTCGGTAATGACGGCGAAAACTACTTTGGTAAACAAGCAGAACAAGTGAACTATCGTCGTTGGCGTTAATTCATATTATTAAAATCAAATGAATAAGGGTGAGATAAATAGACTCACCCTTATTTTTTGTAATATTACCAATATTGCTCACTGGTGATATGTCCGGGTTTACGTCGTAAGTGCTTACGCATTTCCCGTTGTTCTTTTAATAATTGTTGAGTGTCTCTGACCATTTGAGGATTACCACACAACATAATATGGCTCTCTTCTGGGCTGATAGTTAAGCCAACCGTTTTTTCTAAAGCGCCACTTTCAATGAGTGCAGGAATACGTCCTGTTAATGAGCCAATATGATTTTCACGGCTGACAACGGTTTGAATGCGTAATTTACCTTGATAACGTTCAACGAGTTTTTCCATTAGAGGTAAATAGCTTAAGTCATTGGCGTATCGAACAGCATGAACAAGAACGATATTTTCAAATCGCTCAAGATCGTGTCCTAATTGCAAAATAGATAGAAAAGGCCCAATGGCTGTTCCCGTCGAAAGCATCCAAAGCGTATTTACTGTGGGAACCTCTTCTAATACAAAAAAGCCGCTGGCTTGTTCAGTTACCAGTACTTCATCACCGACTTCTAGTGCGCTTAATTTAGAACTTAATTTTCCATCGGGAACAGTTACTAGATAAAACTCTAAATTTGGATCATCTGGTGCATTTACATAAGAGTAGGCTCGTTGTACTCGCTCACCATCAATATCTAGCGCTAATTTTGCAAATTGCCCGGCTGTAAACTTATCAATAGGAGCATTGACGACGAGACTCATTAACGCATCAGTCCAGTGATGAACTTGAGTAACTTTTCCATTCACCCAATTAGCCATAGAGATTATCTCCTTTTGATAAACATGCTTATGTTGCTTATTTATTCTAAATAGGAAGCGGCTTTTTATTTATCAAGATGGTGTGGTGATGTGATTAATCTAAGATTTTGTCAATAAATGACACAATATGTACATTTATATTGACAACTATGGTGTATTTCTCTGACATTAATCTATATATAAAAATTGCTGGCTATCTCGCAAATTTCTCCAAATTTGTTAACTTAGTCTCATTCTGAAAAGGTATGCATTTTGCGGAGTTTATTTTTATAAATTCTCTGTGGTGTGCGCCTGTCCGTTAATTTATTTATCTGAAATTCTTGAGCAAAGAAAAGAAATGAGAAAGTTAGAACATGCAAATTTATTATTATTGATAATTGCACTGGTTGCTGTGGGTCAAATGACTCAAACTATTTATGTTCCTGTTATTGCTGATATGGCGGTTTACTTTAGTGAACCCACTGGGGCGGTACAGCAAGTAATGGGGGCTTATCTTTTTTCTTATGGTTTTTCACAGTTAATTTATGGACCTATTTCCGACAAAGTAGGGCGTCGTCCTGTTATTTTAGTCGGAATGACGATCTTTTGTTTATCAACGCTGGTGGCAATTTTCTCGCAAAATTTAACCACACTGGTTATTGCAAGTACCTTACAAGGGATGGGAACCGGTGTTGCAGGTGTCATGACACGTACTCAACCTCGTGATTTATATACAGGAACTGCATTACGTTACGCCAATAGCTTATTAAATATGGGTGTTTTAGTTAGCCCATTATTAGCGCCGATGATTGGTGGTGTTGTTGCTCACTTCTTTGGCTGGCATGCGTGTTATATCTTCTTATTATTATTGGGAAGCAGCGTTCTTTTTTGTATGTATCGTTGGATGCCAGAAACGCGCCCAGTACAAGTTGAAAAACGTAAAATGCTATCATCATTTTACTTACTGCTTTCAAATAGTACCTTCAGTGCATTCTTGATTATGCTGATTTGCGCATTATCCGGTATTGCTGTTTTTGAGGCATCAAGCGGTGTGTTAATGGGGGGAGTATTAGGCTTAAATAGTATTACTATCAGTATATTATTTATTTTACCGATCCCTGCGGCATTCTTTGGGGCTTGGTATGCTGGTCGTGAAGGTAAAACCTTTGTGCAACTGATGTGGCACTCTGTTTTTTGTTGTTTATCTGCGGGTATTTTAATGTGGATACCTGGTTGGCTAAATATTATTAATATCTGGACATTACTGGTACCTGCGGCACTATTTTTCTTTGGTGCAGGTATGTTATTCCCATTAGCAACAACAGGTGCGATGGAGCCATTCCCTTATTTAGCTGGCTCTGCGGGTGCATTGGTGGGTGGTTTACAAAATGTAGGTTCAGGCGTAGCAACATGGTTTTCAGCTTTATTGCCACAGCATAACCAATTTAGCTTAGGTATGATTATGTTTGGTATGTCGGTGGCTATTGTACTTTGTTGGCTTCCTTTGGCTCATCGTTTTAGCCATGAAGAACATACTATTTAATCGACTGATACAGTATTAATTGACTGATACAGTAAGTTAAATAAAAAAATGCCGAGATAAAAAATCTCGGCATTTTGGTTTTGTAGCCTAGGCTACTTCTCTCTCAAACTGTTTTACAGCAATTAACCGCGATCTTCCCATTCTTGAGCGCGAGCAACAGCTTTTTTCCAGCCGTTATAGCGATAGTTACGCTCAGTAGTTTCGATGCCAGGACGGAATTCTTTATCAATAGCAGCTTTGTTTTTAACTTCTTCTAAATCATTCCAGAAACCGATAGCAAGACCTGCAAGGAATGCGGCACCTAATGCGGTACTTTCACGGACAACTGGGCGTTCTACACGAGTACCTAAAATATCGGATTGGAACTGCATTAAGAAGTTGTTAGCAACAGCACCACCATCAACACGCAGTGATTGTAAACGCGCACCTGAATCGGCTTGCATTGCATCGAGAACATCACGTGTTTGATAAGCGATAGATTCTAAAGTTGCACGAATAATGTGATTACGATTAGCACCACGGGTTAAACCAAAAATAGCACCACGCGCATACGGGTCCCAATATGGCGCGCCTAAACCTGTAAATGCAGGAACAACATAGACGCCATTAGTATCGTTAACTTTCGTTGCGAAGTATTCAGAGTCAGTGGCTTCATCAATCAGTTTTAGCTCATCACGTAGCCATTGAATAGAAGCTCCACCAACGAATACTGCACCTTCTAGAGCATAGTTCACTTCACCGCGAGGACCGCAACAGATTGTTGTTAACAAACCATGATTAGAGCGAACCGCTTCTTTACCTGTATTCATCAGTAAGAAGCAACCTGTGCCATAGGTATTTTTCGCCATACCGCTTTGTACACAAAGTTGACCATAGAGTGCGGCTTGTTGGTCACCCGCCATACCCGCGATAGGAATACGTGTACCACCTTTACCACCAATGTTTGTTTGGCCATAAACTTCGGAAGATGGCACCACTTTTGGTAGCATATTGCGAGGAATATCCAGCAGATCGAGGATTTTTTGATCCCAATCTAAAGAGTGGATATTAAATAACATGGTACGTGAGGCATTAGTAAAGTCAGTAACGTGAACGCGACCTTGTGTCATTTTCCAAACTAACCAAGTATCAACAGTACCGAATAATAACTCACCTTTTTCTGCTTTTTCACGAGCGCCTTCGACGTTGTCGAGGATCCATTTTAATTTTGTACCAGAGAAATAAGGGTCAACCATCAAGCCAGTGTTTTGGCGAATATATTCTTCAACACCTTCTTTATCTTTTAAGCGAGTACAGAAATCCGCAGTACGACGACATTGCCATACAATCGCGTTATAAACAGGTTTACCGGTTTCTTTATCCCATACAATAGTGGTTTCACGTTGGTTTGTGATACCAATACCTGCAACGTGGTCAGATGGAATATCTGCTTTTGCTAATACTTCAACTAAGGTTGCACTTTGTGTTGCCCAAATTTCCATTGGATCGTGTTCAACCCAGCCTGGCTTAGGATAAATTTGGGTGAATTCACGTTGTGAAATACTGACGATGTTTGCATCGTGGTCAATGACTACGGCGCGTGAACTGGTTGTGCCCTGATCCAGCGCAACAATGTATTTTTTCTCGGTATTCGATGTATTTGTTTCTGTTGTCATGTTAGTAACCTGTTCTGATAATCAACAATATTGCTCTTAATTTTATTTATCGTCTTCGATTTTGCAGGTATCGCAAGGTAAGTGACGGCCAATTAATTTACGGTAAGCCAATGCACCTAAGATACCACCGATAAATGGAGCAATCATTGGAACTAAGAAATAAGGGATATCACGTCCACCAGTCAGCGCAATATCACCCCAGCCAGCAAAGTACGCAACCAGTTTTGGGCCAAAGTCACGAGCTGGGTTTAAGGCGAATCCGGTTAGTGGACCAAATGCACCACCGATTACGGCAATTAAGATACCAATTAATAACGGAGCTAATGGGCCTTTAGGTACACCGTTACCATCATCAGTTAAGGCTAAAATTAAGCCAACAAGGATAACGGCAATGATAACTTCGACAACAAAGGCATGTGCAACGGAAATTTGAGCTGCGGGATAAGTAGAGAATACACCGGCAGTGAAGAGACTTTCTTGTGAGCCTCTGACAATACCATTAACTTGTTCGTAGTCGAGAAAAACACTGTAGTACATAAAGTACACAATGGCTGCGGCAAAGAAGCCACCTAACATTTGTGCAATAATATAAGGAACAACTTTTCTGCGTTCGAAGCAAGCAAATAGCCAAAACGCAACGGTAACAGCAGGGTTCAGGTGTGCACCAGAGGTGCCGGCGGTAAGATAAACGGCTAAGGCAACACCCAGCCCCCAGATAATACTTATCTCCCACAGTCCTAGCTCTGCTCCTGCAATACGTACTGCAGCAACACAACCAAGGCCGAAGAAGACTAGCAACGCAGTTCCGATAAATTCAGAAATGCATTGACCCATAAGAGAGGTTTTCGTCTGGCTCATATATTCTATCCTGAAAGAGGGTTATTTATTGTTAGTATTCTTTTCGAATTGAAAAGATAACTGTGAATTTATCGTTAATGAGCGTAAACGAGAATAAGCGAAATTGAAATTTGTGTGTCTCATCAAGAAAATGAGTGAAAACGCTCTTAATTAGTGACTTGATCGACATTTGTAATGTGATCTGACCAGTGTTTTTGATAAATTGAAAAAAGAATGTAATTCCTCGGAAGATGCTAGACAGTTGTTGATAGGCTACTTACAATCGGAAGTATCGATTATATGGGGGATTACAGTATGTCATTTGAAGTTTTCGAGAAGTTAGAATCAAAAGTACAACAAGCAATTGATACCATCACGTTATTACAGATGGAAATCGAAGAGCTAAAAGAAAAAAATGATGCGCTGAACCAAGAAGTTCAAGAAGCGAAAGGATCGCGCGAAGCTCTTGTTCGTGAAAACGAAGAGCTGAAACAAGAGCAATCAAGCTGGCAAGAGCGTTTACGCGCACTGTTAGGCAAAATGGAAGACGTGCAATAATTGTCTTTGTTTGCTTAAAGCCTAAGAAAACAAAAGCCACCGTTAGGTGGCTTTTGAGTATTTGAAATCGTAAGAATGCAGATAAAAAGTAACAATTACTCTTCAATCAAATCTTCATCTAAGCCTAATGGCTCTTCAGATAAGATGATCCCTGTGTTATCAGCATAAAGATAATCACCAGAGAAGAAGGTAACGCCTCCGAAGTTAACACGGATATCACTTTCACCAATGCCTTCACTTGGGCAACCCGCAGGGATAGCTGCCATCGCTTGAATACCTAAATCAAGCTCTGATAATGCATCAACTTGACGTACCGCACCGTAAACGACAATGCCTTCCCATTCATTAGAAACAGCGAGTCGCGCTAGTTCAGCATCAACTAAGGCTTTACGTACAGAGCCACCGCCATCGACCAAAAGAATACGGCCTTTGCCATTTTCTTCGAGTAAGTCATAAAGCAGGCCATTATCCTCAAAACATTTAACGGTGATGATTTGCCCGTTAAAGGCACTTTGACCACCAAAGTTTGAGAAAAGCGGTTCTACGACATTGATATCTTCTTGATAGATATCACAGAGTTCAGAAGTATCATATTTCATAGGAGATTACGTCAGGTTGCCACAGGAAAGTCCAGTATATCCCTTAACAGGGGCGGTTGGCAAAAGACTCACTGAAAATTCAGTGAGTCAAATCAACAATCGAGTGAAATTATTCTAAAACTAAACCTAAAGAGAAAAGAACGTTAGTTAATAGTGCGGCTTTTACCATGTGCTCAAGTAGGGGACGCATTGCCTCACCTGAGTGATCGGCATTCACACGCTTGATATGCAGTAAAAGCATTGGGGTAGCGAGTAAAAATAACCACGCAGTCCAGCGATGCATATAAAGTAGGGTAAAGATAATTAAGCAAGCAATAGAGAGAAAAATAACACAAGTATGGTAAGTGCGTGAGCCAGCAGGACCTAAGCGAACAGCTAATGTATTTTTACCCGCCTGAATATCACTTTCTAAATCGCGCATGTTATTAATATTTAGAACAGCGACAGAAAGTAAACCACAGGCTGTGGCAGGAAGTAGGGTAACAATATCAAAGGTATTGGATTGTAAGTAATAAGTTCCGATGACACTTAACCAGCCAAAGAAAATTAAAACAGAAATATCACCTAATCCCATATAACCATAAGGACGTTTACCCACGGTATAAGTAATTGCGGCAACAATAGCGAGTAAACCCATCACTAAGAAGCCAATAGCGTCTTCAGGCTTTTTACAGGCGACAATAATCAGTGCAATACCACAGATACAGGAAATAATAACATTTAGGATCAGCGCTTTTTTCATTTGAGCTGCGGTTATCATGCCTTTCTGCATTCCACGAAGTGGCCCTAAACGCTCTTCAGTATCCGTTCCTTTTACGGCATCACCATAGTCATTGGCAAGGTTTGATAGGATCTGTAACGTTCCCGCCGTCAATATAGCAAGCAGTGCAATAGGTAGCTCAAAATGACCCATCCAATACGCTAATGCGGAACCCGTCACAATGGCAATTAACCCCAAAGGGAGTGTTTTGGGTCGTAAACTTTCAAGCCAGGCTTGAGTCCGGCTAGTGGAATTTAGAGAGCTCATGCTGAAATTCGATACTCATGTTCGTTGTTATTATAAAAATAAGAATGGGAGGCAAGCCTCCCACGTAAATATTGCTGATAAGGATCGCACAAGTTGATTATAAAATAAATCGACTCAGATCTTCATCTGCTACAAGCTCATCCAGATGCTGTTTCACATATTCTGCATCAATCAATACTGATTGACCTTGACGTTCACTTGCATCATAGGAAATTTCTTCCATCAAACGCTCTAAAACAGTATGTAAACGACGAGCACCGATATTTTCAGTGGTTTCGTTTACGCGCCATGCTGATTCAGCAATTTTGCGAATACCGTCTTCGGTAAAGCTAATAGACACACCTTCGGTAGCCATTAATGCTTCATACTGTTTTGTTAACGATGCATTAGGTTCAGTTAGAATACGCTCAAAATCTTCTGCTGTCAGCGCTTGAAGTTCAACGCGAATTGGCAGACGTCCTTGTAATTCAGGAATTAAATCAGAAGGACTTGAAACTTGGAAAGCACCTGATGCAATAAACAGAATATGGTCTGTTTTTACCATACCGTGTTTTGTTGAAACTGTACAACCTTCAACCAGTGGTAAGAGGTCACGTTGTACACCTTCACGAGAAACGTCAGGGCCGGAACTTTGTCCACCACGTTTACAGATTTTATCTACTTCATCAATAAAGACGATACCGTGTTGTTCTACCGCATCAATAGCTTGCTGTTTAAGCTCTTCAGGGTTAACTAATTTAGCCGCTTCTTCTTCAACAATAAGCTTAAACGCATCTTTGATTTTCATCTTGCGCGCTTTTTGTTTTTGACCCGCTAAATTTTGGAACATAGATTGTAATTGGTTCGTCATCTCTTCCATTCCTGGAGGAGCCATGATTTCAACACCCATTGGTGTTGCAGATAACTCAATTTCAATCTCTTTATCGTCTAATTGGCCTTCACGTAATTTTTTACGGAAAGATTGACGTGCGGCAGAAGGTTCTGATGCTTGCTCTGCTACACCCCAGTTATTTTTTGCTGGTGGGATCAGTACATCAAGGATACGCTCTTCAGCCATTTCTTCAGCGCGAAAGCGATTTTTATCGATAGCTTGGCTACGTACCATTTTGACCGCAGAGTCGGTTAAATCACGGATAATAGAATCAACTTCTTTACCCACATAACCCACTTCGGTGAATTTAGTTGCTTCAACTTTGATGAAAGGTGCATTCGCCAATTTTGCTAAACGGCGTGCAATTTCAGTTTTACCTACACCAGTAGGTCCAATCATCAGAATATTTTTAGGTGTTACTTCATGGCGCAGCGCTTCATCAAGCTGCATACGACGCCAGCGGTTACGTAGGGCAATCGCCACAGCACGTTTCGCTTTATCTTGACCAATAATAAATCTATCAAGTTCGCTGGCAATCTCGCGAGGAGTCATTTCAGACATGCTCTCTAATCCTTACTCTTTTGAAGAGAGTTCTTCAAAGTTGACATTATGGTTAGTGTAAATACAGATATCTCCAGCGATGCTAAGTGCTTTTTCAGCAATTTCTCGTGCAGAGAGTTCAGTATTTTCTAGCATAGCTCTAGCCGCTGCTTGTGCATAAGGGCCACCAGAACCGATAGCAATTAAATCGTTTTCTGGTTGAACCACATCACCATTACCCGTGATGATAAGAGATGTATTTTCATCTGCAACAGCAAGCAACGCTTCTAATTTGCGTAGCATTCTGTCCGTGCGCCAATCTTTAGCAAGTTCTACCGCAGCTTTCGTTAAATGCCCTTGGTGAAGTTCTAATTTGCGCTCAAACAGTTCAAAAAGAGTAAAAGCATCAGCAGTGCCGCCAGCAAATCCCGCAATGACTTTGTCGTTATAAAGACGGCGTACTTTGCGAACATTGCCTTTCATGACGGTATTACCCATCGTCGCCTGTCCATCACCACCGATTACAACTTGGCCCTTACGGCGAACACTTACGATTGTAGTCATGAGTCAGCCCCTGGTTTAATCAATAAAAAAGTGAGACGGGTAGTGCTTTTATTTAAGATAAAGCACTGCCCGTTGTGTGAATTAGAATTATAGGTGGGGGAGAAAATTTATTTTTCAACCCCCAGAAGAGCGAAGAATACAACCTGATACGCCAGCCCCAGCTGCTTGTCTACTCACAGAGTTGGCTTGTTCTTTATTGTAAGGACCTGATAAAACGCGGACCCAACCATCATTGCCTTTCGTTACTCGGCTTTCAACACCAGAAAAAGCCAGTGTTGCTCTTACTGATTCAGCTTGTTCGGTATTTTTAAATGAGCCGCATTGGACTAAAAAGTTTGCTTCAGTAACAGCAGGTTTAGGTGGTGTAACAATCGCAGGTGCAGGCGCTTGCGGTTGTTGAGTTTGTACTGGTTGTTGTGCAACAGAAGGCGTTGTTATTGCAGGTGGTGTTACAACCACTTGCGAACGGGGCACTTCACCATTGTAAGGCACCTCTGGCAGTTGAACGGCAGGTTGGCGCTTATCCGCTTCAATTTGTTGTAAAAAACGCAACTGCTCAGGCGAAAGTGTTGCTTTCGGATTAATCTGGCTACCCGATGAAGGATATTCAGGCTGTAAAGGCGTACCTACCTGACGATTTTCCAATTCTTTAATATATTGCCAACGCTCTTGAGGTTTTGGCGGTAGGCTATTCGCTGGATGTTGCCCAGTGACAGTTGGCGTTGTTTCTACGGCTTCTTTTTTATTATGTGTAATAAAATAGAGGCCGCCGACAAACAGCGCCACAATAGCGATTGCCGCGATAAGCGTCGTTAAAGGCAGCCCTTTGGCAGCCTTTTTGCTTTTACTTTTCGTTGTCTTTTTACGACGAGCAGATGTCTGCCCTCGTCCCACATAGTCTCGTTGTGCCACAGTTCGATTCGCTGATAATTAAAGGAATAGGTATCACAAACGATATGTTACTTAACATAGTGTGTTTTGCCTAGCTTTTAAGCCGACAGACACTATCTCTTATAATTAGCTCACAATCTAATAAGCGAGAGCCGGGTGCAACAGGTCTACCTTGTAATTGGTCAAGTAATAACAACATAGATTCACGACCAATTTGATAACGAGGTTGTTCCATTGTTGTCAGAGCAGGTTCGCTATAACGTGTGATATCAAGATTATCAAAACCAATCACAGAGAGATCTTTGGGAAGCTCTAACCCTAATTTTTTCGCCTGCCACATAACGCCAATTGCCATAATATCACTATGACAGAAGACTGCTGTCGGTGGCTCAGGTAAAGAAATCAGCTTTTTCAGACTTTCTGCACCGCTTTCATGGGTAAAATCACCCCGAATAATATAATCTTCGCGCAACGGTACACCTGTTCTACGCATGGCTTGAATATAGCCTTGTAAGCGATAACGACATAAAGGCATATCTTCAGGGCCTGTAATACAAGCAATACGCTTATGACCCATTTGCTGTAAATAGTGTGTCGCTCTAAAAGATGCAGTGAGATTATCAATATGGACAGTAGGTAATTCGAGTTCAGGTGCAAACTCATTTGCCATGATCATCGGTGGCAAATTTTTCTGCTCTTCTTTGGAAACATCAAAAGGGATGTGTGAGCCAAGAAGTAACATACCGTCAATTTGTTTGGTAATAATAAGATTAATAAAGGCATTTTCATGTTTTTGCTGGTGTTTACAATCACCAATTAACACGAGATAACCATGTTGTGCTGCAGTTTCTTCGATGCCGCACACAACATCAGTAAAAAATGGATCACTGATGTTAGGTACGATCACAAGGATCGTTTTTGACTCGTTACGCTTAAGGTTCTTTGACAGGTTATGTGGGTAATAGCCCACATCAAGAACAGCCTGTTCAACTTTCTGACGGGTTTGTGAGGATACTTTTTCCGGATTCATTAAAGTACGTGACACAGTTGCTGTGGACACGCCGGCTGCAAGGGCAACATCTTTCATTGTTGCTTGCGTATTATCTTTATTATTCTGTTGCAAACCCCATACCTCCCTTTTGGATGGTTTAGTTAAACGATTGCTTTTTTATTGCAAAAAAACCGCCAATATTCAAAAAAGGATTTTATCGACGGTTTTTAATTCAAGAAATATTCTAAATTGTTATTCTACCCGCTTTTTAAATAGATTCTGTTACCTAGTTTGCATAAAAAGTGTGATACCAATCGTTTTTATGAGGTAGTTCGCAAAATTGATAAATAGTCTTGGGCTGTAACTAGTGCTCAATCGAAATTGTATCCTCATTATGAATCTGGCTAAAATGCATTCAACTTAAGTTGAAAAGACTCTTAACAATCAGTTGGGTCAACATCAATATTCCATTTCACTTTTTTACTCTCAGGCAAGGCGACAATCTGAGGATAAGTGATAGACATTAATTTTTGTAAATAACCTCGAGAAGGATGTTGGAGCAATAATTGCCAGCGATAATTTCCACCCCGTTTAGCTTGAATTGCAGGAACAGGCCCCATTACCCATAAATTGGCGTCTCGTATTGGGTGCTGTTCAAAGAACTGTTTGAGTTGTCGCAAAAACTGAGGCGCACGTTGATTATTGTGATCTTCAGAGCGGATCATAATATGGCTAGAATACGGCGGTAAAAAAGTTGCTTGTCTCTCCACTAAAGCTTCTTTAGTGAAAGCGTCATAGCCCTTTTCTAATAGTGTTAGTAAAAGCGGGTGATCGGGTTGGTGAGTTTGTAAATATACTGCGCCTTGTTTACCTGCACGGCCAGCACGACCTGACACTTGTATATAAAGCTGAGCAAAGCGTTCGGCTGCACGAAAATCACTGGAGAACAGAGCGCCATCTACATCAAGCAAAGCCACTAAGGTGACATCAGGAAAGTGATGCCCTTTGGCTAACATCTGTGTACCGATAAGGATACGTGAGCCGCCTTGATAAATATCTTCCAGTTGTTGCTCTAAAGCGCCTTTGCGACTTGTTGTATCTTTATCAATTCGCGTCACTGGCGTATCAGGAAATAATTCACCAATCCCTTGTTCAAGTTGTTCTGTTCCTAATCCTACTGGCATTAAATTAGTTGAGCCACATTGTGGACATTGCGCTGGAATTCGTCGCTGACTATCACATTGATGGCAACGTAACATGCCATGCTTTTGATGGATCGTGTAATAGTGATCACAGCGAGGACATTCTGCTATCCAACCACATTCATGACATAACAATGCAGGCGAAAATCCACGGCGATTTAAAAAGAGCATCACTTGGTTACCCGCATTAAGGTGCTCTTTTATCGCTTTAATAAGAATAGGAGATAACCCTGTTGTCAGTGGTTGCCCTTTTAAATCTATTAAATGCTCTGTTGCAGGTTTTGCATTACCTGCACGTTGAGTCAGTGTGAGTTGTTGATATTTCTTTTGCTCAACATTAAAACTGGTTTCAATTGATGGAGTTGCAGTTCCCATCACGATAGGAATATTTTCTTGTTTTGCACGGAAAACGGCGAGATCACGGGCATGATAGCGCCAACCATCTTGTTGTTTATAAGAGCCATCATGCTCTTCATCGATAATGATAATACCAAGATGCTGAAAAGGGGTTAGAAGTGCCGAACGCGTACCGATAATAATGGCATTATCCCCTCGTTTTGCTCGTAACCAAACGGCTAAGCGTTCAGTATCATTTAATCCTGAATGAAGCACGTCCACTGGGGCATTAAAGCGGGCTTTAAAACGACGAATTGTTTGAGGTGTTAAGCCAATTTCAGGCACCAGTACCAGTGCTTGTTTACCTTGTGCGAGAATTTTTTCTAATACACTTAAATAAACTTCAGTTTTGCCTGAACCTGTAATACCCAATAATAACCAAGGTGAGAATTGATCTGCCTGTGCTGTGATTGCACCTACTGCAACAGCTTGCTCTGTGTTTAATTTAAAGCGTTCACCTTGAACGGCAAGACTGCTCTGCCAGTGTATTGGAGCGGGTTGGATAGGGCGGAGATCTGCAAACTCTTTCTTTTTTAAGTTATTGAGTGTTGCTGTGGTGATCTCAAACTCATCAAGTTGATGGCGATATAAAGGCGTACGGCGTAGAGCTGCTAGTGCTTGTTGCTGTTTTTTTGCACCTTTTAAGCTGTTGAGGTCGAGATTAACCCCTTCTTCTGTGGCATACCATTGCCATAATGGTGTGAATTCTGCGGGTTTTCCTTGTCGTAATAAAATCGGCATGGCATGAAAAAGCACTTCCCCTAAAGGATAGTGATAATAAGCCGATGCCCAATTTAGCATATCCCATAAAACACCCGGAAAGAGTGTTTCACTATCAAGGACTTCATCAATAGGCTTTAGCTTTTCGATAGGAAACTCACTGTGTGTACTGAGTCCTTTGACAATACCAAGGGAACGGCGTTTATTCCCAAAAGGCACGATCACCCGACTACCTACAACCGGTGCATCGATCCCTTCTGGTAACAGATAATCAAAAGAGGAGAACAGTGGTACAGGCAAAATTACCTGAACTATAGTCATATCAGGGTTTCCGAGAGTTTTAGCGAAAAGATGACCTTAAGAATATCACAAAAAGTGTGCAGATTTCATTGCGCGTTTAGTGGATATTCTGTATGATCCGCCCCCTTTGGTAGATAAATTACCAAACACTTAATTTCAATCAACACGACGTGTGGTGTTCGGCTGTGGGCTGAATGGCGACACGGCCTTAGTAGAGGTTTTCCATGCAAAAAGATATCCATCCTAAATACGAAGAAATTACTGCATCTTGTTCTTGCGGTAACGTTATGAAAATCAACTCCACTGCAGGTCATAACCTGAATCTGGACGTTTGTGACAAATGCCACCCATTCTATACTGGTAAACAACGTGATGTTGCAACTGGTGGTCGTGTTGATCTGTTCAACAAACGCTTCAAAATTCCAGGCAGCAAATAAGATATTTGTTGTCACAAGATGTCAGCCTAGTCTGGCATCTTGCAGACAGTTCGGAATTGAAAAAAAGCCCAAAGTTTTTGCTTTGGGCTTTTTTTATGGGAAAAGCCTTCTCTTTTTAGATAACTGTTTTGGTAGTGACAAGCCAGATTACAACTGATAAGTTATCTATTCACACATCTATTCATCTATCTATTCATAAAGTAATTAATGTTATGACAATACGCGCTGAAATGATACGAAAAATACTACGTAATGGACCTCGCTCATCAAGGCAACTTACTGATATTATGAATATTAGTCAGCCAACATTGTCACGGGCATTAAATACTCTGAGTGATGATATTGTTCGAATTGGTTCTGGATCTTCTATTCAATATGCTTTACGTGATAGTTTCCGTGGGTTCAATTCAGCTCCTATTTATCGCATAAATGAAGAAGGTAAAGTTAAGCCACTAGGTAAATTAACACCAGTTTATCCAGAAGGCTTTGTTATGGAGCGGATAGATAATGTGAGCCGACATAGTGAAGGTTTGCCGTGGTGGTTATTGGATATGCGCCCCCAAGGATATCTTGGAAGAGCTTATGCTTCGGCCCATTCGGCTGAGCTTGATTTACCCCACAATCCAGATCGTTGGTCTGATACAGATATAATCAGAGCTTTACTGGCTCATGGGCATGATGCTGTGGGAAATTTGCTAATAGGAGAGCAAGCTAGAGATCAATTTCTGGGTATGCAGACACCAAAAATTGTTGAGCGCGCTAAAACTTACCCCACATTAGCACGAGCTGTTAGTTCGGGAGAGGATCCTGGTTCATCCGCAGGTGGGGAACAACCCAAATTTTGCACCTATACAGAGAAAGGCCATGTTATCGTAAAATTTACGGCTTCCGATGATAACGCCGTTAGTGAGCGTTGGCGTGATCTGCTTCAAGCTGAGCATCTTGCATTAAAAGTGCTTGGAGTTGAAACGGAAGTTTTTGATTTTGAAGGACAACGCTTTCTTGAAATTCCACGATTTGATCGTGTAGGTTCACTAGGTCGCATAGGGCTTTTTTCTTTACAGGCACTAGATGCTGAGTTTATAGGACGGGCAAGAGAGCCTTGGCCTGTGTTAGTTAATGAGCTAATTAAGCAAAAACGTGTTCATCCTGATGCTGCGATTAGCACAGCACGCCGCTGGGCATTTGGTATGTTGATTGGAAATACTGATATGCACCATGGCAATTTATCATTTATCAGTAGCCATGGTCGCCCATATGCGCTTTCACCTGCCTACGATATTTTACCAATGGGATTTGCGCCTAAGTCTGGTGGTGAAATAGTTAATACGCTTCGCCCAGTAACATTACTTGATGGGATCAGCGGTGAAATCTGGCAGGAATGTTTAGAGTTAGCCGAGCAGTTTTATACTTTAGCTAATAGCTGTAATTGTTTTTCTGACAATTTTTCGCCATGCCTTAAAGCATTACGTAGTCATCTTGATGAAGCAAGTTCGCGTATATCTCGCCTAGGATAATGACAAATAGACTTAAAAAAATTAAGTTAAGATAATGCATTGCTGTGTTTGACGCAGATAACTGATGGGAAAAATCTTCGATATATATCTAAATAACCCCCTTCGAGTAAAACCAAGGGGGTTGTCATAATCTGAAGCCCAAAGTTTTTGCTTTGGGCTTTTTTGTTCGTGTTAATCAAGCAATAAGTCAAAAAATTGACGCTGATTAATACTCCCAAGTATCGGGATCAACCCCGCGCTGGCGCATTATTTCTTTTGCCTCTTCAGGGATTTCATCGTTACGTTCTTTACGTAAGTCTTCATCATTTGGGAGAGGCTGTCCGGTAAATGCGTGCAAAAATGCTTCACACAATAATTCACTATTGGTTGCATGTTTTAGGTTATTAACCTGACGGCGAGTGCGTTCATCAGTCAAAATTTTCAACACTTTCAATGGAATTGAAACTGTAATTTTTTTAACTTGCTCACTCTTTTTGCCATGCTCAGCGTAAGGGCTGATATATTCACCGTTCCATTCAGCCATGGATTACCTTAATTAATATCATTTAGTTGAAGTCAGAATAGGGTCAACCCACATTCTGATGGGCAATACCAGTTTATCATGACTTTTCTAAAACCATCGACTCTTCTGGCTGAGGGTGAGAGAAAAAGTAACAGTCACTGGCGATATTCTCAATTTAGGTATTATTCCATTACTTAATCTATCCGTAAAGGAGTTTAGATGTCTAGATGTGTTGACGTCTTGGTGTCTAATTAGATATGCTGTTGTAGACTTCTCCACTTATCGCTGTGACAAGGTGCCTGTATGACGAAGAAAACAGCAACAATTGCTATCCATAATGGGCTAAATGAAGACACTCAATTTGGTTGTGTCGTACCGCCTATCTATCTTTCTAGTACCTATAATTTTTTAGAATTTAATCAGCCTCGTGACCATGATTATTCTCGCCGAGGTAATCCAACACGCGATATGGTGCAAAAGGCATTAGCGGAGCTAGAAGGTGGTGTAGGTGCAGTTGTCACTAGCAGTGGGATGTCAGCAATTCACTTAATTTGTACCGTTTTTCTAAAGCCTGGCGATGTGATTGTTGCGCCTCATGATTGTTATGGAGGAAGCTATCGCCTTTTTAACAGCCAACAAGAGCGTGGTGCCTACCGTGTGATTTTTGTGGATCAAAATGATGATATCGCACTGAAACAGGCTTTAGCACATCAACCTAAAATTGTTTTTATCGAAACCCCAAGTAATCCTCTTTTAAGAATAACGGATATTCGAAAAATCAGTGAACTTGCTCATCAACACGGTGCTTTAGTGGTTGCTGACAACACCTTTATGAGCCCTGTTTTGCAAAAGCCATTAGCATTAGGAGCAGATATTGTTGTGCACTCATGCACAAAATATCTCAATGGACACTCAGATATTGTTGCTGGGGTTGTTATCTGTCAGTGTCAGAAACAGCTTGAGGAGCTAAGCTGGTGGGCGAATAATATTGGCGTTACTTCTGGCGCATTTGATAGCTATTTATTATTAAGAGGTATAAGAACATTAGTGCCTCGAATTCGACTTCAACAAGAAAATGCACAGGCATTAGTGGCGTTTTTACAAACACAGCCTTTAATCGAAAAAATGTATTACCCTGCACTGGAAAATCATGTTGGTCATCAAATAGCGAAAAAACAGCAACAAGGTTTCGGTGCGATGTTAAGTTTTGAGTTAAAAGGAGGATTGGATGTGATTAAACTCTTTTTATCTCAATTAACACTCTTTACACTGGCAGAATCTTTAGGTGGGGTAGAGACCTTAATTTGTCACCCTGCCACCATGACACATGCAGGTATGTCAGAAGAAGCGAAAAAAATAGCAGGGATCAGCCCCTCATTACTTCGTATCTCAGTGGGAATTGAAGATAGTCAGGATTTAATCAACGATTTGCAAAGTGCGTTTGATGCAGCAACTAAAAGGTAACCATGGATCATGAGCGTAGTGGCGATTAAACAACAGGCGGAGCCGATTTGCCGTCAGTTACATAAATTCGGTGGTAGCAGTCTTGCGGACATAAAATGTTATCAACGTGTCGTGAATATCATGACGAACTATAGCCAACCTAATGACCTAATGGTGGTTTCTGCGGCGGGCTCGACGACGAATCAGTTGATTAGCTGGTTGAAACTTAGTCAAAGTGATCGTATTTCTGCCCATCAAGTTCAGCAAACTTTGCGTCGTTACCAATTATCTTTAATTGAAGGGCTACTTTCAAAAGAGAATGCAGAATTACTTTCTCAAGCTTTTATTGCTGATCTTGAACGCTTAAGCTATTTGTTGGATAAACCAATTACAGACGCGACTTATGCAGAAGTTGTCGGTCATGGTGAAATTTGGTCTGCAAGATTAATGGCGAAATTGCTCACAGAGCAGGGTTTACCTAGCGTGTGGTTAGATGCGCGTGAGTTTTTATGTGCTGAGAGAGCGGCTCAGCCCCAAGTAAACGAAACTTTATCTCGTCCATTATTACAATCACTATTAGCTAAACACCCTGAAAGTCGTTTTGTTGTGACTGGTTTTATTAGTCGCAACCAACAAGGCGAAACGGTTTTATTAGGTCGTAACGGTAGCGACTACTCTGCCACACAAGTGGGTGCTTTAGCGGATGTCGGTAAAGTAACAATTTGGAGTGATGTTGCAGGTGTTTATAGTGCTGATCCTCGTAAAGTTAAAGATGCTTGTTTATTGCCGTTATTGCGTTTAGATGAAGCGAGCGAATTGGCTCGATTAGCTGCCCCCGTTTTACATACACGCACACTTCAACCCGTTTCAGGCAGTAATATTGATTTGCAACTTCGTTGTAGCTATCAACCAGAACAGGGTTCAACGCGTATAGAACGTGTTTTGGCATCAGGAACAGGCGCTAAAATCGTTACTAGCCATGATGATGTTTGTTTGATTGAACTCCAACTTCCCTCTCATCAAAACTTTGAACAAGTGGCGAAGGAGGTTGATGAATTACTTAAACGTGCGCAAATCCGTCCTTTAGCGACTGGTGTTGATAAAGACAGCCAACTTTTACAGCTTTGCTATACCAGTGAAGTCGCTAACAGTGCATTAGATGTATTACAAGATGCGGTTTTACCGGGAAAATTACATCTACGAGAAGGCTTCTCACTAGTGGCTTTAGTCGGTGCAGGCGTCTGTAAAAATCCACTTCATTGTCATCGTTTCTATCAACAACTTAAAGACCAACCTGTTGAATTTATTTGGCATGCTGAAGATAACATCAGCTTAGTTGCAGTATTGCGTAATTATACTGAGCATCTACTGCAAGGTTTACATCAAACGCTATTTAGAGCTGAAAAACAGATTGGCTTAGTGCTGTTTGGTAAAGGGAATATTGGTTCACGTTGGTTAGAATTGTTTGCTCGTGAGCAAGAGCCTTTATCAGCACGTAGTGATTTTGAATTTATTCTTGCGGGTGTTGTCGATAGCCGTCGTAGTTTACTTGATTATCAAGGTATCAATCCAAGCCGTGCATTGGCTTTCTTTGATGAAGAAGCAACAGAGCATAATGAAGAGTCGCTTTATCTTTGGATGAGAGCTCATCCTTATGATGATTTAGTGGTTGTTGATATTACGGCTAATGAGTCTCTTGCTGCCTCTTATGAAGATTTCGCTAGCTATGGTTTTCATGTTATTAGTGCAAATAAAATTGCTGGCTCGGCTTCAAGTGTACGTTATCGTGCCACACGAGATGCCTTTTCTAAAACAGGTCGCCATTGGTTATATAACGCAACAGTCGGTGCGGGATTGCCAATTAATCATACGGTGCGTGATCTGCGTGAAAGTGGTGACACTATTTTATCAATTAGCGGTATTTTCTCTGGCACACTCTCTTGGTTATTCTTGCAATTTGATGGCACAGTGCCTTTCAGTGAGCTGGTGGAACAAGCTTGGCAACAAGGGTTAACAGAGCCTGATCCCCGAATTGATTTATCAGGGCAAGATGTGATGCGTAAACTGGTTATTCTTGCTCGTGAAGCAGGTTATGACATCGAGCCAGAGCAAGTCCGAGTTGAATCTTTAGTACCTGCACAAGCTGAAACGGGTTCGCTAGAAGAGTTTTTTGATAACAGTGCATTGATCAATGAGCAAATGGCACAGCGATTAGCTGCCGCAAATGAAATGGATATGGTATTACGTTATATCGCCCGTTTTGATGCTAATGGTAAAGCAAAAGTCGGCGTTGAAGCTGTGAGAAAAGATCATCCTCTTGCCTCGCTATTACCGGGTGATAATTTATTTGCGATTGAAAGCCGTTGGTATCGTGATAACCCTCTTGTGATCAGAGGGCCGGGAGCCGGCAGAGATGTGACCGCAGGCGCAATTCAGTCAGATTTAAACCGCCTTTCCCAGTTACTGTAATTTAATTATTTCTTTTTTTATAAAGGTTATCAGCGGGTTATTTTATGCTGATAACCTTTTGTCATTTTTGTGTCATATCACTCAATTTTTTTAAATTCTTTGGCTATACTTGAAGTATCTCTAGTCACAAAGGAGCGATTGATGTCAAAGGTAGTAAGACAGATTGTCCCACTAAGAAATGAAATGACGGAGGTGAACCATCAAGCTAAAGAGAACTTTTGTCAGTAGCTCATGATGTGAAATTTAAGCGTCTTGAGTGGAAGTTGAAGTACGGTTACAACGTGTTTGAACGTTATTAGAGTACAATTCGATTAACCACATTATTTACAACAGACAACTTAATTTACTGAAAGACAATTCGTTATTCTTAACTTAAAGCGCTGATATTCAGCGCTTTATTCGTTTTTGTCTTATAAAAAATTTAATTGGAAATCGTAGCCTAGTAAAAATGTAAAAAAGAATAAAAATAAGCGATGAAATAGGAATACGAGTCATAGCCCACCAGCAAAATTAGCTAAAAATCAAAAAATCGATCAGACAATTTATCAATATTAAAAAAAATCATCTAAATTTCTCGCCAGATAAATTTTCACGTATCTCGCCCTTTCTAGTAAAAAACTCTTCGTAGTAGATAAGAAACGAAAAAAAGTCCTTATTCTAGGTAAAATTGAGCTAGAACAGCATGAATATTAGCCATTCTTATAAGACTAATGCCGTAATTAAATTTCAGAAAAATCCCCCAAAACGATTATTTTCTGATATGAATAGTAGGCTAAGTAAAAAAAGCAGTGTGGCTTATCACAAAAATCAAAATAAAGTCACATCAGAAATGAAAGTTAATTACACAACTGGGAGGACATGACTTTTTTAATAGGAAGAAGCATGTTGTTACCGCCACAAAGACAAGGTCAGGAGTCTTATGAATCAACAATATTCTGCTATGCGTAGCAATGTCAGTATGCTTGGCAAGCTACTTGGAGATACGATAAAAGAAGCACTCGGTGAAGAAATTTTAGATAAAGTTGAATCTATTCGAAAATTATCTAAATCATCACGAGCGGGTAATGAAGTTCAGCGACAAAAACTGTTGCTGACGTTACAGAATCTCTCTAATGATGAATTATTACCTGTTGCTAGAGCATTCAATCAATTTTTAAACCTGACGAACGTGGCAGAACAATACCATAGCATTTCGCCTCACGGTGAAGCGGCGAGTAATCCTGTGGCATTGGCAAAACTGATCACCAGACTAAAAGATAAGAATTTTACCGACGAGCAATTAAAAGAAGCGGTAGAGCAAATCTCTATTGAGCTGGTATTAACGGCGCACCCAACCGAAATCGCACGTCGTACACTTATTCATAAGTTGGTTGAGGTAAATACCTGTTTATCTCAACTCGACCATGACGATCTAGCAGATTATGAGCGTACTAATATTATGCGCCGTCTGCGTCAGTTAGTTGCTCAATCATGGCACACTGATGAAATTAGAAAAATTCGCCCAACACCTATTGATGAAGCGAAATGGGGATTTGCGGTTGTTGAAAATAGCTTATGGGAAGGTGTTCCTGCTTTTTTACGTGAATTTAATGAGCAGCTTAAAGAATCCATTGATTACAACTTACCAGTAGAAGCTTCTCCTATTCGTTTTACTTCATGGATGGGCGGAGATCGCGATGGTAACCCAAATGTGACGGCTGAGATCACACGCCATGCTTTACTATTAAGCCGTTGGAAAGCCGCTGATTTATTTTTAAATGATATTCAAGTCCTTGTTTCAGAACTTTCAATGACAGAAAGTACACCTGAGCTGCGCGAATTAGCCGGTGGTGCTGAAGTTGCAGAGCCATATCGTGAAATTGCTAAACAATTACGTACTCGCTTACAAGTCACTCGTGATTATTTAGAACAACGCATTAAAGGACAGCAATCTCTACCTCCAGAAGGGTTGTTAATTGATAATGCCCAACTTTGGGACCCGCTATATGCTTGTTATCAATCACTGACTCAGTGCGGTATGCGTATTATCGCTAATGGGCAGCTGTTAGATACATTACGTCGTATCCGTTGTTTTGGCTTACAGCTAGTTAAGCTCGATATTCGCCAAGAAAGTACCAATCACACTGAAGCACTCTCTGAATTGACACAGTATTTAGAGCTTGGTGATTATGCAAATTGGTCTGAAGATCAGAAACAAACGTTCTTACTTGAAGAATTAAATTCTAAGCGCCCACTGATCCCAACTAATTGGCAACCAAGTGCAGCGACTCAAGAAGTATTTGAGACTTGCCGTGTGATTGCTGAATCACCTAAAGATTCTATCGCCTCTTATGTGATTTCAATGGCAAAAGTGCCTTCTGATGTATTAGCTGTAAAGCTATTACTGAAAGAAGCTGGCGCGAATATTCGATTGCCTGTTGCCCCTTTATTTGAAACGCTTGATGATTTAAATAATGCTGAAAGCGTAATGATGCGTTTGTTTGATATTCCTTGGTATCGCGATTTAATTGATGACAAACAAATGGTGATGATTGGCTATTCAGACTCAGCAAAAGATGCGGGTGTGATGGCAGCATCATGGGCACAATATCGTGCTCAAGATGCATTAATTAAGCTCTGTGAAAAATCAGGTGTGACATTAACACTATTCCACGGACGTGGTGGTACGATTGGTCGTGGTGGTGCGCCTGCACATGCAGCATTACTTTCTCAACCACCAGGAAGTTTAAAAGGTGGCCTGCGTGTGACAGAACAAGGCGAAATGATCCGCTTTAAGTTTGGATTACCACAAGTCACTATCAGTAGCCTTGCTCACTATGCAGGTGCAATCTTAGAAGCGAATTTATTACCACCACCAGAGCCAAAAGCGCCTTGGATTGAGGTAATGGATTCCTTGTCTGACGTTTCTTGTGCAATGTATCGTGACTATGTACGAGGACAAGAAGACTTTGTTCCTTACTTTAGAGCGGCAACGCCAGAAGGCGAGTTGGGTAAACTACCATTAGGCTCACGTCCTGCAAAACGTCGCCCTACTGGTGGTGTTGAAACCTTACGCGCTATTCCGTGGATCTTCGCTTGGACTCAAAACCGCTTAATGCTACCTGCTTGGTTGGGGGCTGGCGCGGCATTACAACATGAAATTGATAGCGGAAAACAAGCGGTATTAGATGATATGTGTGAGAACTGGCCGTTCTTTAATACACGTATTGCGATGTTAGAAATGGTGTATGCTAAAGCAGACTTATGGTTAGCAGAATATTACGATCAACGTTTAGTTGAAGAGCGTTTATGGCCATTAGGATCTAAATTACGTCAGCAACTTTCTGATGATATTAAGAGTGTCTTGGCGATTTCAAAAGATGAACACTTAATGGCGGATTTGCCGTGGGTTGCTGAATCTATTGCACTACGTAATGTGTATACCGATCCATTAAACGTACTTCAGGCTGAGTTGTTACAGCGTTCTCGTACTCATAGCGAATCGGACCCTCGTATTGAACAGGCACTTATGGTCACTATTGCAGGTATTGCCGCAGGTATGCGTAATACAGGCTAGAGTCACCAATATTTAGAAATAAAAACAGCGCTTAATAATAGCGCTGTTTTTTTATGTTTTATCTCTTATTTTTATCTCGGTTATCGGCTTTATTTTTTTGCTTCTTCATAAGATTCAATGGCTCTTATTCGTGCTTTTGCGTGATCAACAATGGGTAATGGATAATCGAGAGAGTTATTGGTTTTTGCTGACCATTCGTGAGGGGTATGAATATATCGATTAGGCACATCGGCGAGTTCAGGAAGCCAATGGCGGATAAACTCACCATCAGGATCGAACTTACGCCCTTGGGTAGTTGGATTAAAAATTCGAAAATAAGGTACGGCATCTGTTCCTGTTGATGCGGCCCACTGCCAACCCCCATTATTTGATGCGAAATCACCATCAATGAGTTGCGACATAAAATAGCGCTCACCCCAACGCCAATCAATTAGCAAGTCTTTGATAAGAAAGCTCGCCGTGAGCATACGTAGGCGGTTATGCATCCAACCTGTCTGGTTAAGCTGTCGCATTGCAGCATCAATAATTGGAAAGCCCGTTAAGCCTTGAGTCCAAGCGTTAAATTCATCTTGTTCGTTACGCCAATTGATTTTTTCTGTCCAAAGCTGAAAAGCAATGTGTTTGCATAAATTGGGATTTGCCACAATTAAGTGTTGGTAAAATTCTCGCCAAATAAGCTCGTTAAACCAAACAAATGCGCCTGATGCACTGTTTTCTAAGCAATCAGGTTCAGTTTGGTAAAGGCGATTAAAACATTGGCGAATAGATAACAGACCGATAGAAAGGTAGGGTGATAATCGGCTTGTGCCATCAACTGCCGGAATATCTCGCCATTTTGCATAATGTGAGACACTTTCATAGCAGAACTGTTTTAAACGTTTAAGTGCTTCTTCTTCCGTAGCGATAAAAGAAGATGTGTTTGTGTCTTCAAGTGAAAATAGCGGCGCTTTTAAAGGAGAGACTGTTTTTTGATATGTTCTTATTTCTGGGATAGGTAACGAAGCGTTATCTTGTGAAAAAAAGAGTCGTAAAAATGCATTTCTAAAGGGAGTAAAAACCTTATACATCTCCCCTTGTTGTGTCACTACATTACCCGGTGGAATAAACACATTGTCATGATAAGCATAAACAGTTGTTTTATTTTCTAGTAACTCAGTGACTTTTTTATCACGGCGTTGTTCATTAAAGGCGTATTGGTGATTAAAAAAAAGCGCGGTAACTTGATATTGTTGGCAATATTCAGCCACTTTATCGGCTGCATTTGAATAAGTATCGCTAATCACTACTGTCAGTGGAATATTAAGTTTTGCCAGCGATATTGAAAGATCAAGTAAAGCATCATGAATAAACGCCTGACATGACAAAGCCATATTGTGGGCTTTCCATTGTTCAGGCGTTACGGTGAAAAGAGCATGCACCTGTGCTTGTTTATCTTGGCAAGCGTTAAAGAGTGCCTTGTTATCCGTCACTCTTAAATCATTACGAAACCAAACTAAATGAACAGGAGACGGGTGCATGTAACCTCTCTTAATCTAATTTAGGGTGTTGATCGATAAGGGCTTGGCGTTTTTTCTGCAATGCTTCAATTTCCGCTTCGATATCTTCAACACGGTGTTCAATACTATCATAGTGCTCTGATAAAATTTCTTTAGCTTCTGATTTATCCGACGCCGCAGGTGTTGCACCTCGTAAAGGTTTATTTGCGGTTTCGATCATCTTGATACCTGTTATCAAGCCGACAACAGCGACAATCATCAAATAATAAGCAGGCATATATAAATCACCGGTTGCTTCAACTAACCAAGCTGCTGCTGTTGGTGTTGCACCCGCAATTAATACTGAGATATTAAATGCGATTGCTAATGCACTATAACGAATATGGGTCGGGAATATGGCAGGTAAAATGGATGCCATTACTCCAGTAAAACAGTTAAGTAAAACCGCAAGAATTAATAATCCTAAGAAAATTAAACCGATTTCATCACTGTTAATCATCATAAACGCAGGGTAAGCAAGGACAAACAAGCCAATACTACCACCTATAACAAAGGGTTTACGGCCAATTTTGTCACTCAATAACCCAATTACAGGTTGTACGAACAACATACCTATCATAATCGCGATGATGATCAGCACACCGTGATCTGCCGAATAATTTAGGTTATGAGATAAATAACTCGGCATATAGGTTAATAACATATAGTAGGTGACATTAGTGGCAATCACTAAACCTACACAGACGGTTAAACTTTTCCAATATTTCGATGCAATTTCACGTAATGAAACACGAGGTGGATCTTGAATAGATTTTCGGTCGTCGCTATTCATTGCATCAACATGTTGTTGGAATGCAGGTGTTTCTTCTAAAGCATGACGCAAATATAAGCCAATAAGACCTAACGGTAATGCTAAGAAGAACGGAATACGCCATCCCCATTCATGAAATGCGGCTTCACCTAAAATAGTTGAGATAAGTACAACTACACCTGCACCCATAACAAAACCAGCAATAGAACCAAAGTCTAACCAGCTCCCCATAAATCCGCGTTTACGGTCTGGTGAGTATTCAGCAACGAAAATCGCCGCTCCTGAATATTCACCACCAATGGAGAAACCTTGCGCTAATTTAGCGAGTAATAATAAAACAGGAGCCCAAATACCAATGGTTTCATAAGCAGGAATAAGACCAATGGCAAACGTACTAAGCGCCATAATAATGATGGTGACAGATAAGACTTTCTGACGACCAAATTTATCCCCTAACATCCCAAATACAACACCCCCTAAAGGTCTTATAAGGAAAGGGACGGAGAATGTCGCGAGAGCTGCAATCATCTGTACGCCAGGTGATGCACCCGGGAAGAAGACTTGACCTAAAACGTAAGCAAGGAAGCCATAAACACCAAAGTCGAACCATTCCATGGCATTACCTAATGCGGCAGCAGTAATGGCTTTTTTGAGCTTACTATCATCAATAATGGTTATATCATTGATTTGTAGTGGTTTATTCCTTTTTTTCTTCATTTTCATATTAAGTGACCTTTATTAAGGTATTTGTGATTTTTTTGTTTATCAATTAATTAAAAGAAATGAAGTGACTATTTGTTAGCGAGAAGAGTGAGTGATAAAAATTCACTAAAAAACAGCTTACTTCTACCAAAATTAAATAGTGATATTAAGCTAATAGATAAGGGAATATTTATTAAGTATAGATAAGATTGAATAAGATATTAGGAATTTTTCTTTGTTGTTTTGATATAACAAAACAGAGCCTCTATGTATTAAAATGTGATCAATATCATAACGTAATTCTGCTTTTGTGTAAAATTCATGGTGTTACTAATGGTTAATTTGCGTTAAGTTGATTGAAAATATCACATAGAAAAACAAGCAAATAAACTTATTTTTTATTTTAATAACAATGTGTTATGTCTATCATCTATTTATTTTTGATATAGGCTAACGTATTTGTATGAGCATTGTGCATAATACAAAGGTTGATAGATAAGTAGAAAATAATAACACCTTATTTTGCTTTATTATTCTTTCGAATAGTTAAAGTGAAAATGTGGATAATAGAATAGATCTCGCTATTCTTATTATAAGATTAAATCAAGATAGTATGACGAGATATCACGACAGAGATATTAAAGATAGTTTATCTATTACTCATATTTAGAATAAAAATTTATAAAATTAATAATTAACCGCGCATTTGTGCAGATTAACCCAGGTACCTCTATGAACATTAATCAACTGAAAAGCTTTGTTGAAGTCGTGAAAAATAATTTCAACATTACTAATGCGGCTGAAAAACTCTATACCTCACAACCGACAATCAGTAAGCAACTAAAAATATTAGAAGATGAATTAAGTGTGTCGCTGTTTGTGCGTAAAAATAATAACTTATTAGCATTGAGCCCGATGGGTAAAGAAGTCCATAAAATTGCTTGCGATATTCTTGGGCAGGTTGACCGAATCAAGAGCATTGTGGCTGAAGAAGATCGTAATAAAAAAGTCGATTTACATATTGCGACAACACACACTCAAATACGTTATTCATTGCCGAATGTGATTGATCACTTTCGTCGCTATTACCCTAATATTTCGCTACATTTTCATCAAGGCGCGCCCGCTCAATTAGCAGAGATGGTTAAAAATGGCGATGTAGATTTTGCTATCGCAACAGAATCTATGCACCTTTATGAAGATCTTATTACATTGCCTTGTTATCGTTGGACACGTAGTTTATTAGTTCCTTATGATCATCCTCTTGCGTTATTGAAAGATGATGAGCAGGTTACCATCGAACAAATGGCTGAATATCCACTGATTACTTATGTTTTTGGTTTTACAAGAGGATCTAAATTAGACAAGGTATTTTATAAAAATAATCTTAAGCCTAAGGTGGCGTTAACCGCGACGGATACTGAGATTATTAAATACTATGTTAAGCGCCATTTAGGCATCGGTGTTATTGCAACAGCCTCTTATGATGAGATTGAAGATGGTGGCGCATTAAAATGTATTAATATCGATCATTTAGTGCAACCGAGTTATACCCACATCTGTGTCAGTAAACATACTCATATGAAAGATTATATGCATGAGTTTATTTCTCTCTATGCGCCACATATTGATAGAAATGTTATTCAGATGCCAGAGCAATGGGAAACCCAATGGCACAGTAAAGAGGTGTACCAAGGATTACCTGATTTACGTTCAGTGAATGTGAATAATAGCGTTGTAGAATAGACGTCAGATCAGAATAGAAAAAAGCCCGTTTTTGCGGGGGCAATAACGGGCTTTGGGCAGAATAATAAGAGATTAGCGAGTCAGAATATTAACAAAAATCTGAGCACCGACTAATAAACAATCATCATCGACAAAATAAGGATTTGCGTGAAGGTAATTATTAATACCTTTCGCCTGATTACCACTTCCTAAGAAGAACATTGCACCGACTTTGCCTTTTGTAGCGTTAACCATATAGCTAAAGTCTTCACTACCTGTCATTGGCTTACCGTTCGATTCAATATTCTCTTCTGGTAAGAATTTACGCATCGCATCTAACAAACGCTGGTGTGCAGTTGGGTGATTCACAACAGCAGGGTATCCGCTATAGCTTAATGTGGTTTTAAATCCGCCAGCTGTACTGCGTGCAACAATTTCATCAAAACTTGCTTTCAGCACTTGGTCGGTATTTTCATCCATAGAGCGGATAGTACCGCGAGCTTGTACGTGATCAGCTAATGCATTAGGGATTGTTCCCCCATTGATCATGCCGCAACCAAAGACGGCAGGGCTAAATGGATCTGTTTTCTTCGCAACAACGTAATCCATATAATCAATCAAGCGGGTTGCTTCACGAATGGCATCTAAACCTTTGTGCGGTGTTGAACCATGTGCGGAAACACCATAAACATCTAATGTCCATGCAGAGCCATAAGATGACATCACACCATCATTAAAGCGAACACAACCTGTTTCGATCGCTGCATCATTATGAAGTGCGTAAGTTTCATCAACGCCTTCCATGCAACCAAGTTCAACCATTTTTTCAGCGCCAGGTACACGCATATCTTCTTCAGCCATTTGGAAAATAAAGCGAACGTTCGCGCTCATCTCTTCTCTATTTTCGGCAAGATATTTAGCACTGGTTAATGCCATAGTCATATGAGTATCGTGACCACAGTTGTGTGCACAACCTTGGTGAACTGAACTATGTTCATTATTCGTTAAGTCTGGCATTTCTAATCCGTCCATATCAGCACGGATAGCAATTAATGGAAATTCAGAATTAACAATTAAGTCTGCTGTGAAGCCAGTATATCCATCAAAAGTTTTAATTTGATAACCAAAACTTTCCATTAATTCACGACAGTATTTAGATGTTTTATATTCTTCACCTGATAGCTCAGGTATTTTGTGCAGGTCTTGTCGTGTTTTTTTACTAAAGTCATTTAATTGAAAGAGTTTTTCACTGACATTATAAATATTATTCATTAGATAACTCCCTGGATAGTAAATCCAATTTGCGCGACGATTGATGCTCCAAAGAAACAACAAGTTGAAACAATCATGAAAATAAGAATAACTTTCCATGACATTTTCTTAAGTTCTTCTAATTGACCACCAACAGATAAACCAGCAAATGCTAATAAAGGAACACAACAAGATAAGAAAGAAACTTTACCAATAGAACTAATAAAGAAATCTCTTACCGGAGTTTCGGGTAAACAAATAAGTATCCCGATAATTGTTGCATAAGCAAATGTTGGTAAAGATGAAGGTAAATAATGTTTTGCAACGAGTGAAATAAATACCACTAATGACATAGCAATAAAGCTATCCCACATTGCATAAAGAGCGATCCCTGATGTTAACGTTTGAGTAAACATTGCCAGTAAAATAGCAACGAATACAAATTTCATATCAATAATTATATTTTTCATGCAGTTTTGCCTCTGGTGAAAATTTTATAAATTTTTTCTGAAAGAGGTAAACCTAAATAGGTTAATGACAGTGCGCCTAGTGCTGAAGATAATAAGTTAGATGCAGCGGCAACACTTAATACTTGCTGTGCTAATGCTTCATCAAGACCATTAATTAATGCACCTGATGCCGCACTTAACATTGAACCTGAACCCACGCCAGAACCAGCTGCAAGAGCGAGTGGGTGTAATCCAGTTAATGGAGCAATACTACCTAATACGCTAAACCATAAAGTACCGATAACAGAACCACATAAATAAATGGCTAATACACCAATATATTCCTGAGAGCCTGTACCAAATTTACCTTGAATAACAGCGATAGACGGTTCACGGCTAATAGATGAACAAGCACCAATTGCACGACGACCAAATCCAAATTTAATGGCTAATGGAACCGCAATTAATACTGGTAATAAGTTTCCGAGTTCCTGAACAAATAAAGGAATACCGACACTTAAAATCATTTTAATATTAGGAACAATCATTCCTGCATATTGCGTACCTAAAATAAGCAGGCTGAAGCCTACCATTTTACCGCAGAAGCCTTCTTCTTTTTCTGTAAATAATTTACCCCATACTTTAATTTTTTTACGGGTAAATCCAGCAGATATACACATACCAATAATTACAGCAAATAGCATTGGTAAAATAGGTATTACCGCAATGCCAATCTTAATTTCTTTTTTACCAATGACATATTGTGAAATAAAAATTAAGAAAAGGACTGCCAGAATACTAATAAAGAAAACCTTTATCGGACTTCTACTTTTGTCCATCCGTTAATCTCCGTTGAAAAATAATCAGGCTTTATTCTAGAGGACAAAAAGCAAAAGGTAGCGTGACCAATGTCATGTTTATTTCATACCTCTTTTTCATGGGGCATGAAATAATACAATGGTGATAAATTTATTAACAAATAGAAAAAAGTTAAATTTTTTAATAAAGACAGTGAGTAAGGCTGAAATGAGTCAGCTTAATTGTTAATAAAGATGTGAAGGGGAAAATAATAATTAAAAATTATTTTAATTATTAAAATAATCCTATAAACAGACTTTGTCTATAATTTAGTAAATAATAATACGTTATTAATGAGATATATTCTTATTTGGTGCGGTTATTATAAATTTAATGAATGTATTTGGAAGTGATATTTTATTTTTACATTTTATCAGCACTCACTTTATCACGACAGTGACATTACAGTGATTGGTGTTATTCTTTATATTTGAGTTAGTAAGATGATTTTCTCTGCAAGCTGGCGAGGAAGAGAAACAGAATATGGGAAGAAGATAAGTGCAGCTCGCAGAGGCGCAATTTACCCAAAACTGAGGAAAATATCACCATGAGTAAGCAAACCGTTGCAACCTATATTGCTAAAGTACTCCATAATGCAGGTGTAAAACGTATTTGGGGCGTGACAGGCGATTCTCTCAATGGATTAAGTGATAGCTTGCGAAAGATGGGAACGATTGAGTGGATGGGAACCCGCCATGAAGAAGTCGCGGCTTTTGCCGCAGGAGCAGAAGCCGCAGTCAATGGAGAATTAGCGGTTTGCGCTGGCTCTTGTGGACCAGGAAACTTACATCTTATCAATGGGCTTTTTGATTGCCATCGTAATCATGTTCCTGTGTTAGCGATTGCCGCGCATATTCCTTCTGCCGAAATTGGTAGCAATTATTTTCAAGAAACACATCCTCAAGAACTTTTTCGCGAATGCAGTCATTACTGTGAATTAGTCTCAAACCCAGAGCAGATCCCTCAAGTGCTTGCTATTGCGATGCGAACCGCTATTTTGAAAAAAGGGGTTGCGGTTGTTGTATTGCCGGGGGATGTTGCACTAAAACCAGCCCCAGAAGATGCGCATGAAAATTGGTATCCGTTACAGTTTCCACTCATCATGCCTAATCGTTTCGAAATCGAAAAATTATCCGATGCACTGAATAATGCAAAAAACATCACCTTAATGTGCGGTGCAGGATGTGCTCAAGCTCGCGATGAAGTGATTAAACTGGCTCAAACCTTAAAAGCCCCTGTTGTACACGCATTGCGAGGGAAAGAGTACATTGAGTGGAAAAACCCTTACAGTGTAGGAATGACAGGGTTAATTGGTTTTTCATCGGGTTATCATGCGATGGAAAATGCTGACACTTTGGTGTTATTAGGTACGCAGTTCCCTTATCGTGCATTTTATCCATCAAAAGCCAATATTATTCAAATCGATATTAATCCAAGCAGTCTTGGTTCACATTGCCATGTCGATATGGCGATGATTGGCGATATTAAAGCAACACTAAATGCAATACAGCCTCGTTTAAAAGAGAAAACAGATACCACTCACCTTGATGCCTCATTAAAACATTATGCCAAAGCACGGCAAGATCTGGATGCACTAGCACAACCCAGTGAGCGTGAACTTATTCACCCACAATATTTGGCGCGTCGATTAAGTGAACTAGCAAATGATGACGCTATTTTTACCTGTGATGTCGGAACGCCAACAGTGTGGGCGGCTCGTTATGTTGGAATGAATGGAAAACGTCGTTTATTGGGATCGTTTAATCACGGCTCTATGGCAAATGCGATGGCTCAAGCTATTGGTGTACAGGCGTTAGATAGAAAGCGTCAAGTTGTAGCAATGTGTGGTGATGGCGGATTTACCATGTTAATGGGTGATTTTATCTCATTAGCTCAAATGAACTTACCGGTTAAAGTGATTATCTTTAATAACAGTGTATTAGGCTTTGTCGCGATGGAGATGAAAGCTGGTGGTTATTTAACTGATGGTACGGATTTACATAATCCGGATTTTGCTGCTATTGCTAATGCGTCTGGTATCAAAGGAATTCGAGTAGAAAAAGGCGAAGATTTGGATCATGCTCTGAAAGAGGCTTTTGAACATGATGGGCCTGTGATTGTGGATGTAGTCACTGCAAAACAAGAGCTTTCTATGCCTCCTGAAGTGAAGTTTGAACAAGCAAAAGGTTTTAGCTTGTATATGATGAAAGCGATTATTAATGGTCGAGGTGATGAAATTGTTCAACTAGCCAAAACTAATTGGTTACGCTAATCGCCTATCCGTAACTCGAATTATTTAGAGTATTAATTGAAGATAAAAAACCCTATCAACATAAGCCGATAGGGTTTTTTATTATTGCGCTTTTTCTGTTAAACAGAAGTTTTCAATTAATTGCCCCATTAATTCACGCGTTGGCTCAATAAATGCCATATCGATAAATTCATCAGGCTGGTGTGCTTGTTCAATAGAACCTGGACCTAAAACTAAGGTAGGGCAGAGATCTTGAATAAACGGCGCTTCAGTACAGTAATTCACTGTTTGTGCTTTCTCACCTAATAGTTCTTCGATCACTGCAACCATTTTATGATCGGTTGGGCACTCATAACCCGGAATAGGATCGTGTAACGCCTCAACACTTAAACGACCCGGCCAGCGTGCTTTGACTGGTGCTAATGTTTCGTGAAGTAAATCATCCAAGTCTTGTAGTGTTAATCCCGGCAATGGGCGAATATCCATATGTAATTCACAGCAAGCACAAATTCTATTTGCTGCATCACCACCATTAATATAACCAAAGTTCATCGTTGGATAAGGGATAACAAACGCGGGGTTGTTATAGCGAGTTTTTAACGTATCGCGCAATGTACTAAGGTGAGTAATTGATTCATGCATCAATTCTATCGCATTCACCCCTTTTTCTGGATCACTAGAGTGTCCCGATTGCCCAGTAATGCGTATCGCATTCGATAAATGCCCTTTATGCGCACGAATAGGCTTTAGCGATGTGGGTTCGCCAATAATGGCAAAATCAGGGCGGATTGCCGTATTAGCAGCAAAATAACGAGCCCCAGCCATAGAAGTTTCTTCATCAGCGGTGGCGAGAATATAGAGAGGATGAGTTAACGTCTTAGTGTCTACATCTCGCAATGCATCGAGAATAAAGGCAAAAAAGCCCTTCATATCAGCAGTACCTAAGCCATATAACTTATTTTCTTTTTCTGTCAGCGTAAAAGGATCTTGCGTCCAACGACCTTCATCAAACGGTACTGTGTCAGTGTGACCACAGAGTAATAATCCACCTTTCCCCTTTCCTAATGTTGCAAGAAGGTTAAATTTACCTCGTGTTTCAGGTACAGGTTGAATTTCAATTGAAAAACCTAATGTTTCCAACCAATTAGCAAGCAAATTAATCAGTGCTTCATTACTTTGATCGTTCTTAGCGTCTGTAGCACTGATAGAGGGCGTTGCAATTAATTGACGATAAATCTCAATAAATGTAGGTAATTTAATATTCACTGTTGACAGCCTTTCTTCATAATAGTATCAATATTCATGCACTTTTTTTGAATAAAAATACATTAATCGGTTTGTGTTCATAGTACAAGGTAAGAATGACATGTTAAATACTCTGATTGTAGGAGCAAGTGGTTACACTGGCGCTGAATTAGCCGCCTATCTTCAGCAGCATCCTCATGTGAATTTGAGCAGACTGATGGTATCAGCTCAAAGTGCAGATGCAGGAAAGTGCTTTTCTGAACTTCATCCACAATTTCGTGGTTTAGTGGATCTGCCACTTGAGCCGATGGTTGATGTCGCTAAAGCTGCTGAAAACATTGATATCGTTTTTCTCGCAACAGCTCACGAAGTCAGCCATGACATCGCTCCTGTCTTTTTAGAGCAAGGTTGTGTGGTATTCGATTTGTCTGGTGCCTATCGAGTACAAAACAAGCATTTTTATCAACAATACTATGGATTCGAGCATAAGAATACTGATTGGTTATCACAGGCAGTTTATGGATTAGCTGAATGGAATGCTGACATTATTAGTCAGGCACAATTAATTGCTGTGCCGGGTTGTTATCCAACCGTCTCTCAGTTGTCACTAAAACCTTTAGTGGAAGCGGGACTTTTAGATACAGCACAGTGGCCTGTTATTAATGCCACCAGCGGTGTGAGTGGTGCAGGGAGAAAAGCCTCTCTAACCAGCAGTTTTTGTGAAGTGAGTTTGCAACCTTACGGTGTGTTTACTCATCGTCATCAACCTGAGATTGCAACACATCTGGGTATTGATGTGATTTTTACACCTCATTTAGGCAATTTTGCGAGAGGGATCTTAGCCACTATCACCTGTAAGTTAAAAGCGGGTGTGACACAAGAGGATGTAAGACAAGTCTTTGAAGATGCTTATCAAGATAAACCATTAGTGCGTGTTTATGAAAAAGGATTGCCTGCATTAAAAGCTGTTGTAGGAACCGCATTTTGTGATATCGGATTTGCTCAGCAAGGTGAACATCTGATTGTGGTAGGTGTTGAAGATAACTTGCTGAAAGGGGCTGCTGCACAAGCAGTGCAATGTATGAACATTCGGTTTGGTTTCGCTGAAACCGAATCACTTATTTAAATAATGAGTAGGGAAGTTTCATGGAACCATTAATTATCAAACTGGGTGGTGTGCTCCTTGATAATGAAGAAGCGTTAACGCGGTTTTTCACTGCATTACAACAATATCGCTCAACGCATTCTCGTCCTTTAGTCATCGTACATGGTGGTGGCTGTTTGGTGGATGAGTTAATGGGCAAATTGCAATTGCCTGTGGTGAAAAAGCAAGGTCTTCGTGTCACACCGGCTGATCAGATAGACATCATTACAGGAGCACTTGCCGGAAGTGCCAATAAAACCTTGTTATCGTGGGCAACCAAGTTTGGGCTTAATGGCGTGGGGCTTTCTTTGGGTGATGGACAATTAGCTAAAGTCACTCAAATCAATGAAGAGTTAGGTCATGTAGGAAATGCAACTCCCGGCTCTCCTGATTTACTCAATTTATTATTGGGTGCTGGCTATCTACCTATTATCAGTTCTATTGGGATGACTGAAAAAGGTGAGCTGATGAATGTGAATGCTGATCAAGCGGCAACCGCTATTGCTGAAACATTAGGTGCTGACTTAGTCCTGCTTTCAGATGTTAGTGGCATTTTAGATGGTAAAGGTCAGAAGATTGCTGAGATGTCAGCTGAAAAAGCACAGATGTTAATCGATCAGGGCATCATCACTGACGGCATGATAGTGAAAGTAAACGCGGCATTGGAAGCAGCTAAAACGTTAGGACGACCTGTTGAAATCGCAAGTTGGCGTCATGCTGAAAAACTGACGACATTATTTAATGGTGTTGCAGTAGGAACCCGAATTTTAGCTTAAAAATCACTCTAGAAATCTTATCGCTATTTGGTAGTTGGCAGAATTTAAACAAATTGGGAATTGAAGGTTATCACTATGACTAAAGGTATTAAGAAAATCGTATTGGCATACTCTGGCGGATTGGATACATCGGCAATCATTCCTTGGCTAAAAGAACATTATGATAACTGTGAGGTTGTCGCTTTTGTTGCTGATGTTGGTCAAAGCCGCGATGATTTAGTGGGTGTAGAACAAAAAGCATTAACTTCAGGTGCTTCAGAGTGTTACGTCGTTGATCTACGTGAAGAGTTTATCAAAGACTATGTCTATCCTGTATTAAAAACAGGTGCTTTATATGAAGGTAGCTATTTATTAGGTACTTCAATGGCGCGCCCTGTTATCGCCAAAGCTCAAGTTGAACTTGCATTAAAATTAGGTGCTGATGCTGTTGCTCATGGTGCAACAGGTAAAGGTAACGATCAGGTTCGTTTTGAAAGCACTTATGCGGCACTTGCTCCACAGCTTAAAGTGGTTGCTCCTTGGAGAGAGTGGGATTTACGTTCTCGTGAAGCGCTGTTGGATTATCTAAAAGTTCGTAATATCCCAACAACAGCAACTCTTGAGAAAATTTATAGCCGTGATGAAAATGCATGGCATATTTCAACGGAAGGTGGCGTATTAGAGAGCCCGTGGAATGCCTCAAATGAAGATTGCTGGGCATGGACTGTTGATCCTAAGAAAGCACCAGAAACACCAGAACTAGTCACCGTTACAGTTAAAGCGGGTGAAGTTGTCGCAGTAAACGGTAAAACACAATCACCTTTTGAATGTTTAGATACATTAAATACATTAGGTGTTAAGCATGGTATCGGACGTATTGATATTGTTGAAAACCGTTTAGTGGGAATGAAATCTCGTGGCTGTTACGAAACCCCAGGGGGCACTATCATGATGGCGGCTCTGCGTGGTGTTGAGCAACTTGTTCTTGATAGAGATGCATTTAAATGGCGTCAGCAACTAGGCTTAGAGATGTCTTATGTGGCTTATGATGGTCGCTGGTTTACGCCAATCCGCGCTTCACTACAAGCTGCCGCTGAATCACTGGCAAAAGATGTGAATGGCGAAGTGGTTTTAGAGCTTTATAAAGGTCATGTAAATGCTATTCAGAAGAAATCAGACAACAGCCTGTACTCTGAAGAGTTTGCAACCTTTGGTGAAGATGAAGTTTACGATCACAGCCATGCTGAAGGCTTTATCCGTTTATATTCCCTGCCATCACGTATTCGTGCACTGAGCAAGAAATAACGCAAAGCAATAGAGTGGTGCTAACAAGTATCACTCTCACTCTTTTTTATTACACAGAATAAATACAGGAAGCGATTATGGCACTCTGGGGTGGACGTTTTAGTCAGGAAGCTGATCAACGGTTTAAACAATTCAATGATTCACTGCGGTTTGATTTTCGACTGGCACAACAGGATATCTTTGGCTCAGTGGCTTGGTCTAAAGCGTTAGTCACAGTTGGCGTATTGTCGCAAGATGAACAAGCTCAACTTGAGCAAGCGTTAAATGAATTATCAGAAGAAGTAACGGCAAACCCACAGTCTATTTTACAAAGTGATGCAGAAGATATTCATAGCTGGGTTGAAAGTAAGCTTATTGCCAAAGTGGGTGACTTAGGTAAAAAATTACATACAGGTCGTAGTCGTAATGATCAGGTCGCAACAGACTTAAAGCTATGGTGTAAAGAAGAAGTCATTCATCTTCGCCAAGCAATTGTTGAGCTACAAAAAGCCTTAGTTATCACCGCAGAACAGAATCAAAATGCTGTGATGCCGGGTTACACCCATTTACAGCGCGCTCAGCCAGTCACTTTTGCACATTGGTGTTTAGCATACAATGAAATGCTAGCCAGAGATGAAAGTCGTTTAGCTGATGCATTAAAACGTTTAGATGTCAGCCCATTAGGTTGCGGTGCTTTAGCCGGAACGGCTTATGATATCGATCGTGAACAACTGGCGGGATGGTTAGGTTTTTCCAGCGCAACCAATAATAGTTTAGATAGCGTATCCGATCGTGATCATGTCTTAGAACTATTATCCTCTGCGGCTATTGGTATGGTGCATTTATCTCGCTTTGCAGAAGATCTTATTTTCTTTAATAGTGGTGAAGCGGGCTTTATTGAATTATCAGATAAAGTGACTTCTGGTTCATCATTAATGCCACAAAAGAAAAACCCAGATGCACTTGAGCTTATCCGTGGGAAATGTGGACGAGTACAAGGCGCATTAACTGGCATGATGATGACCTTAAAAGGTTTGCCTCTCGCTTACAATAAAGATATGCAAGAAGATAAAGAAGGGCTGTTTGATGCTATCGATACATGGTCTGATTGTTTGCATATGGCGACTCTTGTTCTTGATGGGCTCCAAATTCGTCGCCCTCGTTGTGAAGAAGCAGCTAAACAAGGTTATGCTAATGCCACCGAACTGGCAGATTATCTTGTTGCTAAAGGTGTGCCATTTCGTGAAGCTCACCATATTGTGGGTGAAGTGGTTGTTTGTGCCATTGAGCAAGGTAAAGCGATTGAAGAGCTCCCTCTTTCTGAATTACAGATGTTTAATAGTAAAATCATGATTGATGTGTATGATATTTTATCGCTTCAATCTTGTTTAGATAAACGTCTTGCAAAAGGGGGTGTTTCTCAAAAACAGGTTGCTTATGCGATAGAAAAAGCCAAAGAAATTTTAGATATAAATAAATAAGAAAAGCGCTTATCTGAGACAACTTACTGTTATTCAAAAAGAACAGGGTGAATGTCACCCTGTTCTTTTATTTTAAATTGCCGATAATATCTATACTCATCTTGAATTCTTTAGAGTACGAAGTAATTAGTTTTGTTTGAGTTGTTTATTCAAAAAATATTGAAAAAGAGAGACAGAATAACATTCGACTGATAGAAAAATTTATCAGTTACTATATTATCTATAGACATTAACTATCAGCAATAAATGTGGGATCTGCAATGAATATCCGTGACTTGGAATATCTGGTGGCTCTAGCTGAGCATAAACATTTTCGTCGTGCGGCAGATTCTTGCCATGTGAGTCAGCCAACATTAAGTGGCCAAATTCGTAAACTTGAAGATGAACTTGGCGTGATGTTGCTTGAAAGAACTAGCCGTAAAGTTCTGTTTACTCAACAAGGTTTGTTGCTGGTGGATCAAGCGAAAACCGTTTTACGCGAAGTTAAAGTGCTACAAGAAATGGCTTCATTGCAAGGTGAAAGTATGGCAGGGCCTTTACATATTGGGCTTATTCCTACGGTTGGCCCTTATTTATTGCCTCATATCATTCCTGAATTACATAAAAACTACCCTAAGTTAGAGATGTATCTTCATGAAGCACAAACTCATAGCTTATTAGCTCAATTAGATAGTGGAAAACTCGACTGTGCAATTTTAGCAATGGTAAAAGAGAGTGCGCCATTTATTGAAGTGCCTCTATTTGAAGAGCCAATGAAGTTAGCAATTTATGAAGGACATCCTTGGCATGAACGCGAGTCTGTACCGATGGGCGACTTAGCAGGTCAGCGTTTATTAATGTTAGAAGATGGGCACTGTTTACGCGATCAAGCGTTAGGGTTTTGCTTCCAAGCGGGTGCTAAAGAAGATACGCATTTTAGAGCAACGAGTTTAGAGACTTTGCGTAATATGGTCGCTGCTGGTAGTGGGATCACGTTATTACCTGATTTATCTGTACCTCAAGAACAAAAACGTGATGGGGTTTGTTATCTAGAATGTACTGATCCCAATCCATCACGTTCTATTATTTTGGTTTATCGTCCCGGATCGCCTTTGCGTAATCGTTATGAACAGTTAGCAGAGACAATCCGTGAACATATGACCGCATTTTATGCAGAAAAACAAAACGCATTAAAATAAGCGGTTTAAACCATTAAGTGCAGCAACACGGTAGGCTTCTGCCATTGTTGGATAGTTGAAGGTAGTATTAACGAAATACTCGATAGTATTGCCTTCACCTTTTTGTTCCATAATCGCTTGGCCGATATGAATAATTTCAGCGGCACGCTCACCGAAGCAGTGAATACCTAAAATTTGCTTGGTTTCACGGTGGAAGAGAATTTTCAAACTCCCAACATTCATGCCTGCAATTTGTGCTCTTGCTAGATGTTTAAATTGAGAGCGACCCACTTCATAAGGAATTTTCATTGCAGTGAGTTGTTGCTCTGTTTTACCAACAGAACTAATTTCAGGAATGGTGTAGATCCCCGTCGGAATATCTTCAATTAAATGTGTTTCTGATTTTCCGGTTGTGATCGCCAAAGCTGCAATTCGACCTTGATCATAAGCGGCTGAAGCCAGACTTGGGTAACCAATGACATCACCGACGGCATAAATGTGTTCGCAACTGGTTTGGTAATGTGCATTAACAGAAACTTGTCCACGACTATCTGTTTTAATACCCACGTTTTCTAAGCCAAGTGTGTCTGTATTTCCTGTTCGACCATTCGCATAAAGTAGGCAATCTGCTTTGACTTTTTTACCTGATTTTAAGTGAACAATCACTCCATCATCGACACCTTCAATACTTTCATATTCTTCATTATGACGAATAACAATGCCGTTATTCCAGAAGTGATAAGAAAGTGCATCAGACATCTCTTGATCAAGGAAAGACAATAGGTGATCACGAGTATTAATTAAGTCTACTTTTACTCTTAATCCTCTAAAAATAGAGGCATATTCACAACCAATAACACCAGCACCATAAATAATGACATGGTGAGGTTCATGCTCTAAATCGAGAATAGTGTCACTGTTATAAATACGAGAATGAGAGAAATCGACATCTGGTGGACAATAAGGGCGTGAGCCTGTTGCAATAATAAAATTATCTGCTGAAAGAATATCGCAAGTGCCATCAGGATAACGCACGCTGATCCTGTGCTCATCAATAAACGCAGCTTCGCCCGAATACATTGTACAATTATTACGCTCGTAGAAACCTTGACGCATTTTAGTCTGTTGACTAATTACGGTACTGGCTTGGCGAAGTATTTGAGAGAAAGAGGAGTTAATGAGACGAGATTGGTCACTGTAAAGCGGGTTTTGATTAAATTCGATAATACGACTTACAGCGTGGCGTAGGGCTTTTGAAGGAATGGTTCCCCAGTGAGTACAGCCACCACCGACTTTGTTATAACGTTCTATAACTGCGACGCGCTTTCCTTGTTTAACAAGCCCCATGGCCGCGCCTTCACCGCCAGGACCTGAACCGATCACAATTGCATCGAAATGAGAATGTTGCATAGGAAGAGACCTGTTTTATACAAACCGACAACGCTATATTAACATTAGAATGAATAATAGCCCAATTGACATTAAGGGCATTAGTCACACTTTGTTGAGTTTTTATGAGAATGTGTCTTGAGAGATGATTGTACGCACTGCTTTTTTAACAAAGTTTGATATATTGAGTATAAACCAAATTAGGATTATCAGGATTTCCGTGAGTAATAATATTGGCATCAGAGCTAAACAAAAAGAAAAAACCCGTCGCTCTTTAATTGAAGCTGCTTTTAGCCAACTCAGTGCCGAGCGTAGCTTTACAAGCCTAAGTTTACGAGAAGTGGCTAGAGAAGCTGGTATTGCACCTACCTCATTTTATCGTCATTTTAAAGATGTTGATGAACTAGGACTCACGATGGTTGACGAAAGTGGATTGATGTTACGTCAATTAATGCGCCAAGCACGTCAACGTATTGCGAAAGGCGGCAGTGTTATTAGAACATCAGTAGCAACTTTTATGGAATTCATTGGCAATAATCCTAATGCGTTTCGATTATTATTACGTGAGCGTTCTGGGACTTCGGCGGAATTTCGTGCCGCAGTCGCACGAGAGATCCAACATTTTATTGCAGAACTGGCAGACTACCTTGAGCAAGAAAGTCATATGCCACGTTATTTTACAGAAATGCAATCTGAAGCAATGGTCACTATTGTATTTAGTGCAGGCGCAGAGGCACTGGATATTGATATTGAAAAGCGTCAACAATTAGAAGAAAGATTAGTTATACAACTGCGAATGATTGCTAAAGGTGCCTATTATTGGTATCGACGTGAGCAAGAAACGCAAATACCTCTACAAGATAACCCAGAGATAAAGAAAAAAACGCATCAGAAAGGAGACAAATGATGGAACAAAATCGCTGTGAAAAAAGCACGCTATTACTTGCCACAGTCATTGGTGTCGCTTTACATGGTACATATTCGAGTTTTTTTAATTCATTTATTGAGACGTGGTCAGTTTTCCCACTCATCAGTTTAATCTTGGCAGTTTACTGTTTATATCAGCGTTATTTAAATCAACCTATGACCGATGGTATGCCTAAGCTGATTTTTTCATTCTTTTTATTAGGTCTATTCGGTTATAACGCTTACACCAGAACCGTTAACCCTGAATGGGGTTCAAACTTTTTCTCTTCTGTTTGTATTGTTATTGTTGCGTTGTGGATTTATCGTCAATTTAAACAGCGCCAACGCTTACGCCTACAAGCTGAAGAAGCTGAAAGAGCATCACAAGCAGAACAGTACTAGTCTGTACTTATCTCTTTGTTGTAAACACAGCGAAATTTTGACACCAGCAAGTTATCTTGCTGGTGTTTTTGTTTTTATTGGTGCTATTGGAGATTTTTTATCTATAACAAGTGAAATAAGCAGTTATCTTTTTTCTAATAATACGCCACATTCCATATGATGGGTGTATGGGAATTGATCAAATAAAGCTAATTTACTGATTTTGTGTGTTTTAATTAGCGTTTCTAAATTCTGGCTCAGTGTTTCTGGGTTGCAAGAAATGTATAAAATGCTAGGGTAACTTTTAACCAACTCTACAGTTTTCTCATCTAAACCACTACGAGGCGGGTCAACAAAAATGGTTTCACATTGGTAATCTTTTAAATCGATCCCTTCTAGGCGTTTAAATTCCCTTACTCCATTCATTGCTTGAGTAAAATCTTCAGCAGACATGCGAATAATCTTCACATTATCAATATTGTTCATTGCGATATTATATTGTGCGGCATAAACAGAAGGTTTTGCAATTTCTGTTGCCAGTACGCGATCAAAATTACGCGCGAGCGCTAATGAAAAGTTACCGTTACCGCAATACAGCTCAAGCAGATCGCCTTTTGCATTTTCTGTTGCCTTTAATGCCCATTCCAACATCTTAATATTGACCTGTGCATTAGGTTGCGTGAAGCTATTTTCAACTTGGCGATAAATCATCTCTTTGCCAGCGACAGGTAGCACTTCATCAATAAAATCGTTATCGAGCATAATTTTTGTTTTATATGCACGACCGATTAATTGCACATCAAAACCTTGAGCAATTAATGATTGGCGTAACGCTATTGCTTCTTGTTGCCAAGTTTCATCAATTTTTTTGTGATAAAGCAGTGAGACAATAATTTTATTACTCAACGTAGAAAGATAATCAATCTGAAACAGTTTCTTTCTGAGTGTCGGTTTATCTTTTATTTCTGCTAACAAGGCAGACATCATTTTATTAATAAGTTGGCTGGCAACCGGAAATTGGTCAACTCGAATACGCTGCTTAGTCTCTTGGTCAAACATAATATGATAGAGAGAATCTTCTTCATGCCAGATACGGAATTCCGCACGCATACGATAATGCTGTTCTGGTGATGAAAAAACCTCTGCTTCAGGCGCATTAAAAGGAGCCATCATTGTTTGTAGACGTTGTGTTTTTTCATTCAGTTGAGACTGATATGTTTGCGTTGGTAATGAATTCTGCATGGTATCTCGCCTTTTTTTGGCAGTAATAAAGTTAAGCGAGCGAAATTGTAGAGATCCTCATGAAGATGTCCAGTATTCTTCATGTTCAATTTCTGGACTCAGTGGATTTGAAATCGTAGCATAGTTATTCGGTCTCCTAATAGGAGTGAAAAGGGAATCTGGTGCAAAGCCAGAACTGACGCGCAGCGGTAATAGGATCAAGGATAATAAAAGACACTACAAAGCACCTTAATAAGTGCGGTGGGAAGTCATTATCTTAAATATACAAAATTGTTTATTTAACCTAGAGTCCGAAGACCTGCCGAAGACCTGTCGCATCTTAAATTAAATACGCGCTTTATTTAATTTTGGCGGCATCCTGCTACTTATTCTGTTGGATGCAGATTTTCATGAATAATAAAAAAGTTTTTCTTATTTCTAGTATGGCTTCGAGTGTGGCTTTGAGTGTAATGGTGAGCAGTTTTGGTGCGTTTGCTAATAACAGTGATACGTTAAGTGTGACAGCGAATCGCTTTCAAGAGCCTAATTCTTCTATTCTAGCGCCTATCACTGTTGTTGAACGTGAACAGATCGATCGTTGGCAGAGTAATAGTGTTATTGATGTATTACGCAGAATGCCGGGTATTGATGTGGGGCAAAACGGCGGAATAGGGCAGATGAGCTCTATTTATGTACGTGGGACTGAATCTCGTCATGTTCTTATTTTAGTGGATGGTGTGCGTTTAAATCAGGCTAACGTATCTGGTAGTTCCGATATTAGCCAAATTCCCCTTTCTCTTGTTCAACGTATTGAATATATAAGAGGGCCTCGTTCTTCTGTTTATGGTTCAGATGCGATTGGCGGCGTGATTAATATCCTCACAGAAAGAAAAACGGAAGGAGGAACGCTTAATGCCACAATGGGTTCTCATGGTTATCAAGAATATGATGGTTCGGTAAAACAGAAAGTCGGGGATAGAACAACATTAACCGCAGCAGGTAGTTATCTCTATACCAAAGGTTATGATGTAGAAGCGAATGGAAATACGGGTGGATATCCACAACCTGATCGTGATGGCTTTATGAATAAGTCACTGTGGTTAGGGGTTAATCATGATATTAATGATGACGTTTCTTTATATGCACGAGCTTATGGTTTTGATAATCGCACCGCTTATGATGCTTATTATGACAGTTATAACGATACATTAACGGATACAAGAGCTCTATTTAGCCGCACCTATGATGGTGGAGTGAAGTTTCATCGCGATAACTACTCTTCTTCTTTAAATACCAGCTATAACTACACCAAAGATTATGACTATGATCCTCGTTATGGTCGCTATGGTAAAGGAAGCCGTTTTACCAACTCTGAACAATATAATGTGCAGTGGGGAAATCACCTTTTATTAGGGAATGGCAGTATTGGTGGTGGTGTTGATTGGCAACGTCAATCCATTAAAGCGGGTTCTAACGGATTTCCTAATAAAGAACACTTCGACAATACTGGCTTATATCTAACAGGACAGCAAAAATTAGGTGAGATTATCGCTGAAGCCTCAGTACGTTCTGATAAACATTCGGAATATGGCTGGCATACCACTTGGCAAACTAACCTAGGTTGGGAGTTTGTTGACGGTTATCGTGTGATTGGTGGTTATGGTACGGCATTTAAAGCACCGACACTAATGCAACTTTATAGTGAATGGGGAAGTAATCCGAACTTACAACCCGAAAAGAGTAAACAGTGGGAAGGGGGCTTTGAAGGATTAACTGGGCCTTTAGAGTGGCGATTAACTGCGTATCGTAATGATGTTGATTCGTTGATCCAAAGTGAATCGAACTACCCATATCGTAATTACAATGTTGGAAAGGCATTAATTAAAGGTGTGGAATTTACAGGTGAAATGGATACTTGGGTTTTTCATCATACCTTTAACTTGCAATATATAGATGCAAGAAATAAAGAAACACATCAACGCCTTGATCGTCGTGCTCGTCAACAGTTGAAATATCAACTTGATTGGCAAGTCGAGAAACTCGATATGGGTGTGACTTACCAATATATCGGTCAGCGCACAGATAAAGATTACGGAACTTATGAGAATGTTTCTTTAGGTGGAGTGAGTATTTGGGACTTAACTGCTTCATATCCTATTACATCACATCTCTCAATTCGTGGTAGAATAGCCAACCTGTTTGATAAAGATTATGAGACAGCTTATGGCTATCGCACGCCAGGACGAGAATACTTCCTCACAGGAAGTTACAACTTCTGATGCACTATCTACCGCTAACCCTACTGTATTAGTTTTTGATTCAGGGGTTGGCGGTTTATCTGTTTATCGTGAGATCCGTGAAAAACTACCGGAGGCTCACTATATCTATGTTTTCGATAATGAAGCTTTCCCTTATGGTGAAAAATCACAAGAGTTCATTATTGACCGTGTTGTTCGAATAGTTAGCGCAGTTGCTGAAAAACATGATCTCGCCACAATTGTTATTGCTTGTAATACAGCTAGTACAGTAAGTCTTCCTGCTTTACGCGCCAAGTTTACAGAGATCCCTATTGTGGGTGTTGTTCCGGCGATTAAGCCAGCGGCTAAATTAACATGTAATGGCGTGGTTGGATTATTAGCGACCAGAGCAACAGTTAAACGTCCTTATACCCATGAACTTATTGAACGCTTTGCAACTGATTGCAAAGTTCACTCTTTAGGTTCGGCTGAGCTGGTGGAACTGGCAGAAAGAAAACTTCATGGTGAAGAGGTTTCTTTAGATGAGCTTCGCAAAATCCTTACACCTTGGCTAAAAATGAAAGAGCCACCGGATACAGTGGTACTAGGTTGTACTCATTTCCCTTTATTAGCGGATGAACTTCTTTCTGTTTTGCCTGATGGCACACGGATCATCGATTCTGGTGCTGCAATTGCACGAAGAACTGCGTGGTTGGTCGTAAATCAAGCGAAAATAAAAGGTTCAAATAAAATTAGCTTCGCTTATTGCTTAAAAGAAGATGAGAATAGCGAATTACTAAAACCTGTTTTAGCGAGTTTTGGCTTCGAATCGCTCAGAAAACTGGCGCTTTAAGTGCAATTTGATTGAAAATTCAACGGTCAGTAAAAAAACTCAAAAAAAGTGTTGCCAGCTTCACAAAACTCCCTATAATGCGCCCTCGTTGTCACGGCAAACCACGCTAAGTGAGTTAGCCGAGAGAACGAAGAAAAAAAGTGAAAAGCCTTGAAAATAAACGCTTGACACTGAATGAGGAAGATGTAGAATGCACCTCCTCGCAACAACGCAGAAGACCGGAAACGGCAGC
>NZ_JBFQGE010000010.1:0-29803 GCF_040932335.1 Proteus sp. STS61-E
GATCGTTGAACTGATTCACCCAATCGCGATGGACGACGGTTTACGTTTCGCTATCCGTGAAGGTGGCCGTACAGTAGGTGCGGGCGTTGTTGCTAAAGTATTAGGTTAATTACTCGCGTAATTTCCTAGAGAAGGGCATCAATTGATGCCCTTTTTATGCGTTGTTTGAAAAAGAACCTATCTCATCACTAGTTTGCTGTAAATTATTGGTGAGATAGGCTCTGATACAACGAATCGAGTCCAGTATCTTGCAGATACGAATGTCATAGAGATATGACACTGTGTCAGATGCAATCATAGTTGATTTTATGGTTAGTCTGATTTGTTTTGCTCTTGCGAGGCAAGCTGGCTATTTATTTACATCATATGACAGGTTAATTTATGAGTGCGAATAGCGGAGCTCAAGATAGCAAACGCGGTGGTGATATCGCTAAGTGGATCATTACCGTTTTATTGCTGGCAGTAGCAGTGGGTGGCAACTATCTTTACCGTGAATTTAACCTAGCGTTACGAGCTTTAGCTGTTGTTGCTTTGTTCGTAGCAGCGGGTGGGATCGCGTTGTGGACAACACAAGGTAAAGCAACATTAGCATTTGCTCGCGAAGCGCGTATTGAAATGCGTAAAGTAGTATGGCCAACACGTCAAGAAACATTGCAGACAACCCTGATTGTTGCTGCGGTGACGGCTATTGTGTCATTAGTTCTTTGGGGACTGGATGGCATTCTGGTTCGTTTTGTTTCCTTTATTACTGGCCTGTGAGGTGTTCATGACTGATTCTCCAAAAAAACGCTGGTATGTCATTCAGGCTTTTTCAGGCTTTGAAGGCCGTGTTGCACAGTCTCTGCGTGAACATATCAAATTAAACGAAATGGAAGACTCATTCGGCGAAGTTATGGTTCCAACCGAAGAAGTGGTTGAGATCCGTAGCGGTCAACGTCGCAAAAGTGAGCGTAAATTTTTCCCAGGTTATGTTCTTGTCCAAATGGTCATGAACGATGCAACTTGGCACTTAGTACGTAATGTACCTCGTGTTATGGGATTCATTGGCGGAACGTCTGACAGACCTGCACCAATTAGCGATAAAGAAGTTGATGCGATTATGAATCGCTTACAACAAGTTGGTGATAAACCGCGTCCTAAAACACTGTTTGAACCAGGTGAAATGGTTCGTGTTAGCGATGGTCCATTCGCTGACTTTAACGGTGTTGTTGAAGAAGTTGATTACGAAAAAAGCCGCTTAAAAGTCTCTGTATCAATCTTTGGTCGTGCAACACCAGTTGAATTAGACTTTAGTCAGGTTGAAAAAGGTTAAACCTTTTTACGTTGCTTTCTTGCAAAAGGTGGAAAAGTTATCTACAATTTTCCACCTTTCGTTTTGAGTTGTTTTGCTATAAGGCAAAACAAAGTAAAATCGGGGAGCCCTAGCCGGGCGATATACCCAAATTGAGGAATTAATTAATGGCTAAGAAAGTCCAAGCCTATATCAAACTGCAAGTTTCTGCAGGTATGGCTAATCCAAGTCCACCAGTTGGTCCAGCTCTGGGTCAACAAGGTGTTAACATCATGGAATTCTGTAAAGCATTCAACGCTAAAACTGAAAGCGTAGAAAAAGGTTTACCAATTCCTGTTGTTATTACAGTTTATGCTGACCGTTCTTTCACTTTCGTTACCAAAACTCCTCCAGCAGCAGTTCTGCTGAAGAAAGCGGCGGGCGTGAAATCAGGTTCTGGCAAACCGAACAAAGAGAAAGTAGGTAAAATTACTTCTGCTCAAGTTCGTGAAATCGCAGAAACTAAAGCTGCGGACCTGACTGGTGCTGACGTTGAAGCTATGATGCGTTCAATCGAAGGTACTGCTCGTTCCATGGGCCTGGTAGTGGAGGATTAATCTGATGGCTAAACTAACCAAGCGCATGCGCAATATCCGTGAGAAAGTTGAAGTAACTAAACAGTACGAAATTACTGAAGCTGTTGCTTTACTGAAAGAACTGGCTACTGCTAAATTCGTTGAAAGCGTTGACGTTGCTGTTAACCTTGGCATCGATGCACGTAAATCAGATCAAAACGTTCGTGGTGCAACTGTACTTCCACACGGTACTGGCCGTTCAGTTCGCGTTGCTGTATTCGCACAAGGTGCAAATGCAGAAGCTGCTAAAGAAGCAGGCGCTGAATTAGTCGGTATGGACGACTTAGCTGCTAAAGTTAAAGCTGGCGAAATGGACTTCGACGTTGTTATCGCATCTCCAGATGCAATGCGCGTTGTAGGTCAATTAGGTCAAATCCTTGGCCCACGCGGCTTAATGCCAAACCCGAAAGTGGGTACTGTAACTCCTAACGTTGCTGAAGCAGTTAAAAATGCTAAAGCTGGTCAGGTTCGTTACCGTAACGACAAAAATGGTATTATCCATACCACTATCGGTAAAGTTGATTTCAACGAAGCTCAGTTGAAAGAAAACTTAGAAGCTCTGCTGGTTGCTCTGAAAAAAGCAAAACCATCAGCAGCGAAAGGCGTTTATATCAAGAAAGTAAGCCTGTCTACCACTATGGGTGCAGGTGTTGCTATTGATCAAGCTAGCTTGAGCGCGACAGTTTAATCTTAGATTAGACTAAAGTCATAAAAGACTTTACCTTGGCGTCAAATTTGTATAGAATTTGACGCCTTGAGTTTAGCTATGTGGTATTTTATTTAAGTCTGCATAACTAAATTCTCTGAATTTCGGTTGGAGTCTGGCCTATCCAGACCCCGTCCAAGACCGCAGGTGTAAGTAATTACTTAATTTTCCTGCGTAGACGGTGAGAGAGCCAATAAAGAATTATATATTCTGGATTCTACTCACCGTGTTTTAGCGCTTATACCATTGTGGTAATAAGTGATGTGAGTCCCGAGTTTTTACTCGGTTAATCCAGGAGCAAGAAGCTAATGGCACTAAATCTTCAAGACAAACAAGCGATTGTTGCTGAAGTCAGCGAAGTTGCCAAAGGTGCGCTTTCTGCAGTTGTTGCGGATTCCCGTGGCGTTACTGTAGCTAAAATGACCGAACTGCGTAAAGCATGTCGTGAAGCTGGCGTTACTGTACGTGTAGTACGTAACACACTTCTGCGTCGTGCTGTTGAAGGTACTTCTTATGAAGTACTGAAAGATGCATTTGTTGGTCCAACCTTGATTGCATTTTCTGCTGAACATCCGGGCGCTGCAGCTCGTCTGTTCAAAGAATTCGCGAAAGCGAACCCAGCATTCGAGATTAAAGCGGCTGCCTTTGAAGGTGAGTTTATCCCAGGTTCGAACATCGATCGTCTGGCTACACTCCCAACTTACGATGAAGCAATCGCACGCCTGATGGCAACCATGAAAGAAGCCTCTGCAGGCAAATTGGTTCGCACTCTGGCTGCTCTGCGCGATCAGAAAGAAGCTGCTTAATAGCCAATTTCTTCGTTGCTTTATTTACGTATAAACTTTTTCTGAATTTTAGGAACACTTGTTATGTCTATTTCTAAAGACGATATCTTAAACGCAGTTGCTGAAATGTCTGTAATGGACGTTGTTGAACTGATCTCTATGATGGAAGAAAAATTCGGTGTATCTGCTGCTGCAGCTGTTGCTGTTGCTGCGGGTCCAGCAGAAGCTGCTGAAGAGAAAACTGAATTTGACGTTATCCTGAAAGCTATCGGCGGTAACAAAGTAGCAGTAATCAAAGCAGTACGTGGCGCTACTGGTCTTGGCCTGAAAGAAGCTAAAGACTTAGTAGAATCTGCACCAGCAGCTCTGAAAGAAGGCGTAAGCAAAGATGATGCTGAAGCTCTGAAGAAAGCTCTGGAAGAAGCAGGCGCTGAGGTTGAAGTTAAATAATTTAACTTCCCAGAGTGCAGCCTAACGGCTGATGGCTGGTGATTTTTTGGTCACCAGCCTTTTTGCGCTGTAAGGTAAGAGTCACTTTTTCACACTTTTTTGGTGTCTCATTACTTCAATATTTTTTGCTATTGACGACTTAATATACTGTGTTAATCACTACGATCCACGTTCTCGAAAGCTCGGTAGTGAGTTCAGCACAATGAAATGATTTAAGAGTAATAGCAATGAATATTCGGAAAATAGTTGTTTTCCTACCTACAAAAAAACAGTGTTAGCAGAATGTCGAGCCATCCTTAAAAAGTTAAGGACAGGCAGAGTGGGTCACTTTTCAGCGAGCTGAGGAACCCTATGGTTTACTCCTATACCGAGAAAAAACGTATTCGTAAGGATTTTGGTAAACGTCCACAAGTTCTGGATGTTCCCTATCTCCTTTCTATCCAACTTGACTCGTTCCAGAAGTTCATCGAGCAAGATCCTGATGGTCAAAACGGTCTGGAAGCAGCTTTCCGTTCCGTATTTCCTATCCAAAGCTACAGTGGTAATGCTGAATTACAATATGTCAGCTACCGCTTAGGCGAGCCTGTTTTTGATGTTAAAGAATGTCAGATCCGCGGTGTAACTTACTCAGCACCTTTGCGTGTAAAACTGCGTTTGGTCATTTATGAACGTGAAGCCCCAGAAGGCACCGTTAAAGACATCAAAGAACAAGAAGTCTATATGGGTGAAATCCCATTAATGACCGATAATGGTACTTTTGTTATCAATGGTACTGAGCGTGTTATCGTTTCCCAGTTACACCGTAGCCCTGGTGTGTTCTTTGATAGTGACAAAGGTAAAACACACTCTTCAGGTAAGGTACTGTATAACGCACGTATTATCCCTTATCGTGGCTCATGGTTAGACTTCGAATTCGACCCTAAAGATAACCTTTTTGTCCGTATTGACCGTCGCCGTAAATTACCTGCGACTATCATTTTACGCGCAATGAACTACAGCACTGAAGAAATCTTAGGATTATTCTTCGAAAAAACACTGTTTGAAATCAGCAACAACAAGCTGATGATGACATTAGTGCCTGAACGTCTGCGTGGTGAAACTGCTTCATTTGATATTGAAGCAAACGGCAAAGTGTATGTCGAAAAAGGCCGTCGTATTACCGCTCGCCATATTCGTCAATTAGAAAAAGAGCAAGTTGACCGCATTGAAGTACCTGTTGAATACATTGCAGGTAAAGTGGTTGCTCGTGACTATATTGATGAAGCGACAGGTGAACTGATTTGTGCTGCTAACATGGAAATCTCTTTAGATGTGTTAGCTCGCTTAAGTCAAGCTGGTCATAAAACGATTGAAACTCTGTTTACCAATGACTTAGATCATGGTGCTTATATTTCAGAAACTGTTCGCGTCGATCCTACAAACGATCGTTTAAGCGCGTTAGTTGAAATCTATCGAATGATGCGTCCTGGTGAACCACCTACACGCGAAGCCGCAGAAAACTTATTTGAGAACTTATTCTTCTCTGAAGATCGTTATGATCTTTCTGCTGTAGGTCGTATGAAGTTCAACCGTTCGTTAAGCCGTGACGAAGTTGAAGGTTCTGGCATCCTAAGCCAAGAAGATATCATTGAAGTAATGAAAAAACTGATTGATATCCGTAATGGTAAAGGTGAAGTGGATGATATCGACCACTTAGGTAACCGTCGTATTCGTTCTGTTGGCGAAATGGCTGAAAACCAATTCCGTGTTGGTCTGGTGCGTGTTGAACGTGCAGTTAAAGAGCGTCTGTCTTTAGGCGATCTTGATGCATTAATGCCACAAGATATGATCAACGCAAAACCGATTTCTGCTGCTGTCAAAGAATTCTTTGGCTCTAGCCAGTTATCACAGTTTATGGATCAGAATAACCCGCTATCAGAAATTACGCATAAACGCCGTATTTCTGCATTAGGCCCAGGTGGTTTGACCCGTGAACGTGCAGGCTTCGAAGTTCGAGACGTACACCCAACTCACTACGGTCGTGTGTGCCCAATCGAAACGCCTGAAGGTCCAAACATCGGTCTTATCAACTCATTATCTGTTTATGCACAGACTAACGAGTACGGTTTCCTAGAAACGCCTTACCGTGTTGTTGAAAACAACGCTGTAACAGATGAAATTCACTATCTGTCTGCAATTGAAGAAGGTAACTTCATCATTGCTCAGGCTAACTCCGTATTAGACGATGACAATCACTTCGTTGAAGAATTAGTTACTTGCCGTCATAAAGGTGAGTCAAGCTTATTTAGTCGTGACCAAGTTCAGTACATGGACGTTTCAACCCAACAGGTTGTTTCTGTCGGTGCTTCACTGATCCCATTCCTTGAACACGATGACGCCAACCGTGCATTGATGGGTGCGAACATGCAACGTCAGGCTGTTCCTACACTTCGTGGTGATAAACCACTAGTAGGTACAGGTATGGAACGTGCGGTTGCGGTTGACTCCGGTGTTACTGCGGTTGCTAAACGTGGTGGTGTTGTTCAGTATGTTGATGCTTCTCGTATCGTTATCAAAGTTAACGAAGAAGAGACTTACGCTGGTGAAGCGGGCATCGATATCTACAGCTTGACTAAATACACCCGTTCTAACCAGAACACATGTATTAACCAAACTCCTTGCGTATCTTTAGGTGAACCTGTTGATCGCGGTGACGTGTTAGCTGATGGTCCTTCAACAGACCTTGGTGAGTTAGCATTAGGTCAAAACATGCGCGTGGCATTTATGCCATGGAATGGTTATAACTACGAGGACTCCATCCTTGTATCTGAGCGTGTTGTTCAAGAAGACCGTTTCACTACTATCCACATTCAAGAACTCGCTTGTGTCTCTCGTGATACTAAGTTAGGGCCTGAAGAGATCACAGCTGATATCCCGAACGTCGGTGAAGCAGCGTTATCTAAACTGGATGAATCAGGTATCGTTTATATCGGTGCTGAAGTGAAAGGTGGCGACATTCTGGTTGGTAAAGTAACACCTAAAGGTGAAACTCAACTGACTCCAGAAGAGAAACTGCTACGTGCTATCTTCGGTGAAAAAGCGTCTGATGTTAAAGATTCTTCTCTACGTGTTCCTAATGGTGTGTCTGGTACAGTTATCGACGTACAAGTCTTCACCCGTGATGGCGTAGAAAAAGATAAACGTGCATTAGAAATCGAAGAATCACAGTTACGTGAAGTTAAGAAAGACTTAACTGAAGAACTGCGTATTTTTGAAGCTGGTCTATTCGCTCGTATCCGTGGTGTTCTGATTGCTGGCGGTATTGAAGCTGAGAAATTAGACAAATTACCTCGTGAACGTTGGTTAGAGCTGGGTATTGCGGATGAAGAGAAGCAAAACCAGTTAGAACAATTAGCTGAACAGTATGATGAACTGAAAGCTGAGTTCGCGAAGAAACTGGAAGCCAAACGTCGTAAAATCACTCAAGGCGATGATTTAGCACCAGGCGTGCTGAAAATCGTTAAGGTTTACCTGGCTGTTAAACGTCAGATCCAACCTGGTGATAAGATGGCGGGTCGTCATGGTAACAAGGGTGTTATCTCTAAGATTAACCCAATTGAAGACATGCCATACGATGAAAACGGTAATCCAGTAGACCTCGTACTGAACCCACTAGGTGTACCATCACGTATGAACATCGGTCAGATCCTTGAAACTCACTTGGGTATGGCTGCTAAAGGTATCGGTGATAAGATCAATGCGATGCTGAAACAGCAACAAGAAGTTGCTAAGTTACGTGAATTTATCCAGAAAGCTTACGATCTGGGTATGGCACCTCGTCAGAAAGTTGATCTGGACACCTTCAGCGATGAAGAAGTGTTACGTCTGGCTGAAAACCTGAAAAAAGGTATGCCAACCGCAACACCAGTGTTCGATGGTGCAGAAGAAATGGAAATTAAAGAGATGCTGAAATTAGCTGATCTTCCAACTTCTGGTCAGATTACACTTTTCGATGGTCGTACAGGTGAACAATTTGAGCGTCCAGTAACTGTTGGTTACATGTACATGCTGAAACTGAACCACTTAGTTGATGACAAGATGCACGCCCGTTCTACCGGTTCGTACAGCTTGGTTACTCAGCAGCCTCTTGGTGGTAAAGCACAGTTTGGTGGACAGCGTTTCGGGGAGATGGAAGTGTGGGCACTGGAAGCATACGGTGCAGCATATACTCTTCAAGAAATGCTTACTGTTAAGTCGGATGACGTTAACGGTCGTACCAAAATGTACAAAAACATCGTTGATGGTAACCATCAGATGGAACCAGGTATGCCAGAGTCGTTCAACGTATTGTTGAAAGAGATCCGTTCACTGGGTATCAACATCGAATTGGAAGACGAATAACGTATTCCATATAGACAGACTGCTAGAAATGGCAGTCTGTCAAACAGTGACTACACTGGTTTAAAGGGGTGAATGACAGGGGTCATTTGCCTGGCAGGTCTAACTCCGACAGGAGCCATTTCGTGAAAGACTTATTAAAGTTTCTGAAAGCGCAAACCAAGACCGAAGAGTTTGATGCGATCAAAATTGCTCTGGCATCACCTGATATGATCCGTTCATGGTCATTTGGTGAAGTTAAAAAGCCAGAAACAATTAACTACCGTACGTTCAAACCAGAACGTGACGGTCTTTTCTGTGCCCGTATTTTCGGACCAGTAAAAGATTACGAATGTTTGTGTGGTAAATACAAACGTTTAAAACACCGTGGTGTTATCTGTGAGAAGTGTGGCGTTGAAGTTACACAAACTAAAGTTCGTCGTGAACGTATGGGTCACATCGAATTAGCTTCTCCAGTTGCTCACATTTGGTTCTTGAAATCACTGCCGTCCCGTATCGGTCTGCTGCTGGATATGCCACTGCGCGATATTGAACGTGTACTGTATTTTGAATCTTACGTTGTTGTTGAAGGCGGGATGACCAGCCTTGAGCGTGGACAAATCTTAACAGAAGAGCAATATCTTGATGCATTAGAAGAGTTCGGTGACGAATTCGATGCGAAGATGGGTGCAGAAGCTGTTCAGAACCTGTTACAGAGCATGGATCTGGAACAAGAGTGTGAAACGCTGCGTGAAGAGTTAAATGAAACTAACTCTGAAACCAAACGTAAGAAACTGACTAAACGTATCAAGTTACTTGAAGCATTCATGCAATCAGGCAATAAACCTGAATGGATGATCTTAACTGTACTGCCTGTGTTACCACCAGACTTACGTCCACTGGTTCCACTTGATGGCGGTCGTTTTGCGACTTCAGACCTGAACGATTTATATCGTCGAGTGATCAACCGTAACAACCGTTTAAAACGCCTGCTTGATTTAGCAGCACCAGACATTATCGTACGTAACGAAAAACGTATGTTACAAGAGTCTGTGGATGCGTTATTAGATAACGGTCGTCGTGGTCGTGCGATTACAGGTTCTAACAAACGTCCTCTGAAATCTTTGGCTGATATGATCAAAGGTAAGCAAGGTCGTTTCCGTCAAAACCTGTTAGGTAAACGTGTTGACTATTCTGGTCGTTCTGTAATCACCGTTGGTCCATACCTGCGTCTGCATCAGTGTGGTCTACCGAAGAAAATGGCTCTTGAGTTATTCAAACCATTTATTTACGGAAAACTGGAAACCCGTGGTTTAGCGACAACAATCAAAGCCGCTAAAAAAATGGTTGAGCGTGAAGAAGCGGTTGTTTGGGATATCTTAGATGAAGTTATCCGCGAACACCCAGTGATGCTAAACCGTGCACCAACACTTCACCGTTTAGGTATTCAGGCATTTGAACCAATCCTTATCGAAGGTAAAGCTATTCAGTTACACCCACTCGTTTGTGCGGCATATAACGCCGACTTCGATGGTGACCAAATGGCGGTTCACGTACCATTGACATTAGAAGCACAGTTAGAAGCTCGTGCGCTGATGATGTCAACAAACAACATTCTGTCTCCTGCAAGTGGTGACCCAATCATCGTTCCTTCACAGGACGTTGTATTAGGTCTGTACTACATGACTCGTGACTGCATCAATGCCAAAGGTGAAGGCATGGTGTTAAGTGGTCCTAAAGAAGCTGAACGCGTTTATCGCGCAGGTTTAGCTTCTTTACACGCACGCGTTAAAGTACGTATCACTGAAGAGATCAAAGATGGCGAAGGTAACATCACCACTGAAACTAGCTTAAAAGACACAACTGTCGGCCGAGCTATTTTATGGATGATCGTACCAAAAGGCCTACCTTACGCGCTGGTTAACCAACCATTAGGTAAGAAAGCAATTTCTAAAATGCTGAATACCTGTTATCGCGTAATGGGCTTGAAGCCAACAGTTATTTTTGCTGACCAAATCATGTATACCGGTTTTGCTTATGCAGCACGTTCAGGTGCTTCAGTAGGTATCGATGACATGGTTATCCCTGCTAAAAAAGCAGAGATCATTGCGGAAGCAGAAGCTGAAGTTGCAGAAATTCAGGAACAGTTCCAATCCGGTCTGGTAACAGCGGGCGAACGTTACAACAAAGTTATCGATATTTGGGCTGCGGCGAATGAGCGCGTAGCAAAAGCGATGATGGAAAACCTGTCTACTGAAACCGTTATTAACCGTAATGGTGAAGAAGAACAACAAGTATCTTTCAACAGCATCTTTATGATGGCTGACTCCGGTGCTCGTGGTTCTGCAGCTCAGATCCGTCAGTTAGCAGGTATGCGTGGTCTGATGGCTAAGCCAGATGGCTCAATCATCGAGACACCAATCACAGCGAACTTCCGTGAAGGTCTGAACGTACTCCAGTACTTCATCTCAACCCACGGTGCTCGTAAAGGTCTTGCGGATACCGCACTGAAAACAGCAAACTCCGGTTACTTGACACGTCGTTTAGTTGATGTTGCACAAGACTTAGTCGTAACAGAAGACGACTGTGGTACAACCGAAGGTGTTATGATGACTCCGGTTATCGAAGGTGGTGATGTTAAAGAACCACTGCGTGAACGTGTATTAGGTCGTGTGGCTGCAGAAGATATTCTGAAACCAGGTACTGCCGATATTCTTGTTCCACGTAACACCCTGTTAAACGAAAAACTGTGTGACCTGTTAGAAGAAAACTCAGTTGACAGCGTGAAAGTACGTTCAGTTGTAACCTGTAACACAGACTTCGGTGTGTGTGCGAATTGTTATGGTCGTGATCTTGCTCGTGGTCATATCATCAACAAAGGTGAAGCTATCGGTGTTATCGCGGCACAGTCAATCGGTGAACCAGGTACACAGTTAACGATGCGTACGTTCCACATCGGTGGTGCGGCATCTCGTGCGGCAGCAGAATCTAGCATTCAAGTACGTAACAAAGGTACTCTGAAGCTGTTCAATGCGAAGTTCATTACTAATACTGCTGGCAAGTTAGTTATCACTTCTCGTAACACTGAATTACGTTTAATTGACGAATTCGGTCGTACAAAAGAAAGCTATAAAGTGCCTTACGGTGCTCAATTAGCGAAAGGTGATGGCGAAGCAGTTAACGGTGGCGAAACTGTTGCTAACTGGGATCCACATACAATGCCAGTTGTGAGTGAAGTATCTGGTATCATCCGTTTTGCTGACATGGTTGATGGTCAAACTATTACACGTCAAACAGATGAATTAACAGGTCTTTCTTCACTGGTTGTTCTGGATTCAGCAGAGCGTACAGGTAGCGGTAAAGATTTACGTCCAGCATTGCGCATCACTGATGCACAAGGTAATGATGTATTAATTCCGAATACTGATATGCCAGCACAGTACTTCCTGCCAGGTAAAGCAATTGTTCAGTTAGACGATGGCATTACAATTAATGCAGGTGACACTTTAGCGCGTATTCCACAAGAATCTGGCGGTACTAAAGATATCACCGGTGGTCTGCCACGCGTTGCTGACCTGTTTGAAGCTCGTCGTCCGAAAGAGCCTGCAATCCTTGCTGAAATCAGCGGTATTGTTTCGTTCGGTAAAGAGACTAAAGGTAAACGTCGTCTAGTTATTTCTCCATTAGACGGTAGTGATGCATACGAAGAGATGATCCCTAAATGGCGTCAGCTTAACGTATTCGAAGGTGAGGTTGTGGAACGCGGTGATGTAATCTCCGATGGTCCAGAATCACCACACGACATTCTGCGCTTACGTGGTGTTCATGCGGTTACTCGCTATATCACTAACGAAGTACAGGAAGTTTACCGTTTACAAGGCGTTAAGATTAACGATAAACACATCGAAGTTATCGTTCGTCAGATGCTGCGTAAAGTTACCATTGAGAACGCAGGAAGCTCTGAGTTCCTCGAAGGTGAACAGGTTGAATACGCTCGCGTTAAAGTATCAAACCGTGTTCTGGAAGATGATGGCAAAGTACCAGCAACGTATGCTCGTGACCTGTTAGGTATCACTAAAGCATCTCTGGCAACTGAATCCTTCATCTCTGCTGCATCGTTCCAAGAAACAACTCGTGTTCTGACGGAAGCTGCGGTAGCGGGTAAACGTGATGAATTACGAGGCTTGAAAGAAAACGTTATTGTTGGTCGCTTGATCCCAGCTGGTACTGGATATGCGTATCACCAAGATCGTATGAAGCGTCGTCAATCACAACTGCCGACAGATGAAACTGAAACAACAATCAGTGCTGATGAAGCATCTGCTAACTTAGCAGAATTACTGAATGCTGGTTTCGGTGGATTAAAAGACTAAAATCTAATTTAGATTAGATTGAAATGCCCTCCATTGTGAGGGCATTTTTTGTTTCTGTTCTACATAAGTTGGCGAAATGATGAGAATAATAACTAATAGTTTGATTATTCTATGCTTTATTTTTACTGGATCTGTTTCCGCAGTACCTTATGAAAGAGGTATTCCAACAGAAGCTCAATGGGATTTAAAAAAGCCCATTACAACATTGATGCAACTGCGCCAACAAAAAACGCTATATGCATTTGTGGGAGATAAATTACGACCTGTTGCAGAGATTTGTCCTAACCAAGGTTTTTATGCATCAGTCGCGGAGGGTGATTACCACAAAATACAATTTGGAAATGCTCAAGGTTATCTTGAAGCGGGTTATTTAGAAGATGGTTATTTAGAAGATATTGCCTCTATTAAACCCGATAAGAAAATACGTTTCTTATCAGATAGCACGAAGAAAACAGATTATCCTATCTACGAATATTTAATTACGACAAAAAATACCCCCATCTATAGTGATAAAGATATTGCTAGCTCACAAATAGCAATACTCTTATCCAATCTACGTTATCCCGTGTTATCACGCACAATAAAAGAAGATGCTGATGGAAATAAAATTAATTGGTTTGAAATTTCTTTAGGTGATCGCTTAGGTTATATTTCATCAAGAGATGTAAAGCCTGATTTAGGAATACCTGTACTCACCTATCATCATATTCTCAAGGCAACGGAAAACCATAATTTTCGCCATACATCAACGACAACATCATTAACTGCATTTACAGAGCAGATGAATTATTTAAAAAATGCGGGATATGAAACACTTTCACTAAATCAAGTTGCAGGCTATTTAAATAAAAGTGTCAATTTGCCGGGTCGAGCTGTTGCATTAACATTTGATGATGGTTTGCAGTCTGTTTATCGTTATGCTTATCCTCTTTTACAAGAAAATGGTCAACGAGCAACACTATTTGTTATCTCTTCACGAATAAAATCTAAAATACCTAAATGGGCACCTAATTCATTGCAGTTTATGAGTTGGCAGTCGCTTAAATCGAGTCGCGATGTTTTTGATATTCAATCACACTCCCATTTTTTACATCGTTTAGATAATAATAAAAAACCTATTATCTTTAGTCGTCAGTCCCACACGATTATATTGGATTTGCAACGTTCACAACGTGTATTGCGATTATTAAATCCACATCAATATGCCTTTGCATATCCTTTCGGTGGATATAATCAAAGAGCAATCAATGCAGTAAAAGCGTCGGGTATGACATTGGCGGTGACGACCCAGCAAGGAAAAGTTCGTTTAGGTGATCCACCTTTCGCTCTAAAACGGCTCTATGCTTTGAGCACAGATCCCATTGAGAAATTTGCGAGGATGGTGGGTAATGATGAATATGAAGTGGTTAATAAAAATATCGTTGTTGATAAATAATTAAAAATAAAATTTATAATCTTAAAAAATACCTTTGATATTTATTGAAGGTATTTTTTTATTTCTCTATTACTTATTCAGTTAAGATCAACAAATAACTTATATTTTTCAGATAATTATGATGATTTTTTAGTGATAAAAATTCATTTTTTTCTGTAAGCTGGCAATCCAAATTCAGCATGGAGCTAGTTATGAAAAAATCTATATCCATATCTTCTTATGATTCTGCATTTAAACGTTTTATGATGAATGTCAGTAATGCGAAAGACTTTTTCTTTGTCCATTTACCAGAGGACTTAAAAAGTCATTGTGATTTTTCAACGTTGCAATTACAAAATTCTTCTTTCATCGATATTAACTTACGTTCTCGTATGTCTGATATTTTGTATTTAGTGAAAACCAAAGAGGGTGATATTTCTATTTATTTACTGATAGAGCATCAATCTAGACCAGATAAAATGATAGCTTGGCGTATGATGAACTATGCGTTTTACACTATGAATCAACATTTACAGCAAGGTTATAAATCTTTACCTCTCGTTGTTCCCATTCTGTTTTATCATGGAAAGAAAAAACCTTATCCTTTTCCGGTTAATTGGATGTCATGCTTTCCGCTTACTTCACTTGCTAATAAACTTTATTCTAATAGTTTCTCTTTAATTGATTTGACTTCAATTGATGATGATATTTTGCTGACTCATAAAAAAGCAGCGGTAATGGAAATTGCAATGAAGCACGTTAATAGTTGTCATGATATTAATGAGATTGCAATACTTCTATCAAAAGCAATAAATCAGAAAAACTGCAGAGATGAAGACACGGTTGCTGTTGTAGAATATTTATTCTCAATTATGGATGCATCAGACTTTGAGTTCATTTTAAATAAGATAGTTGAACAAGTAGATAACCACAAAGAGGTGATTATGAATATAGCGTGGAGATTAGAAAATAAGGGATTTAATTTAGGTGTAAGTGAAGGGTTTGAAATAGGTAAAAATGAGGGGATCGAACTGGGCAAAAATCTAGGTCTTGAATTAGGTAAGAATGTAGGTATTGAAATAGGCTGGGCTAAAGGCATTGAGTTAGGCAAAACAGAAGGCATTGAGTTAGGTAAAACAGAAGGTATTGAGTTAGGCAAAACAGAAGGTATTGAAATCGGTAAAAAAATAGTACAAATAGAATTAGCTCAAAACTTATTAAAAGAGAACTTTGATCTTTTATTTATTGAGAAAATATCAGGTTTAAGTATTCAAGAACTTGAAGAATTAGCAGCGTAATAATTTAACCACCTATTCTATATAATATTAAATTAAAAACATTCTAATATATTGTTGTAATATTTTATTTTTCTTTAATTTTTTTAAATTTATTATATGTTACTTTTATTAAACTATTTAATAAAAACCGCCTTTACTATTTGTGATTAAATAAATTAAAGGCGGTTTTATATTATTTAAGCTTCAATTAACGGCCCAAGTAATTATCCCAATCTTTCCATACAGGTTGTAATCCTCGTTCTTTTAATACGTTAATAACATCATTTACATGACGATTATCATTAGGTGAAAATTGTTCTAACTCTTCATGGTTGTCAGAATATCCACCGGGTTGAGTTTTAGATCCTGCACTAATATTATTAATTGCTAAGGGTACTGTATTATCACGAAAATACGGAGATTCACGCGTTGAAAGTGAAAGTTCAACATCGGGTGCTAAAATGCGAAAAGCACAGATCAACTGAACTAATTCAGCTTCATTCATTACTGATGCAGGACTAAGTCCACCAGCACAAGGACGTAAACGAGGAAAAGAGATAGAGTAACGACTTTTCCAATAGCGTTTTTGTAAGAACAAGAGATGTTCCGCCACCATATAACAATCGCTACGCCATTGGCTTGAAAGACCAATCAATGCACCTAAACCAATTTTATCAATCCCTGCTTGTCCTAATCTATCAGGTGTTTGTAATCGCCAATGGAAATCTTGTTTTTTACCTTTTAGATGATGAAGCTGATAAGTGGGTTCATGATAGGTTTCTTGATAAACCATCACACCATCAATACCCAGAGTTTTTAATTCTGCATACTCTTCTGTTGCAAGAGGCTGAACCTCCATCATCAATGAACTGAAATTCTCTCGAATAAGAGGGATGTATTGGCGAAAATAATCCATACCCACTTTTCTTTGATGTTCTCCAGTCACTAATAACAGGCTATCAAAGCCTAATTGTCTGATGCTATTACATTCAGCAATGATCTCGCTTTCATTTAATGTTTTACGTTTAATGGCATTACTCATTGAAAAACCACAATAAGTACAGTCATTTGCACATAAATTAGAAAGATAGAGTGGAACATATAATCCCACAATATTACCAAAACGTTGTCGAGTAAGTTGCTGAGCGCGTTGAGCCATAGGTTCTAAGTAATGCCGACCCGCAGGCGAAATCAGCGCCATAAAATTATCGAGTGTAAGGGTATGGCGATTTAATGCGGCTTCAACATCCGCATTGGTTTTACTATTGAGTTTTAATGTAATGTCATCCCAGTCGAGTTGTTGCCAATAATCAGAAAAAGTGTCCATTAGAATGCCCCTAAGTATTGGGTTAATGGACTAGAGGCTTGCGCTTGCATATTCACAACTGAAGCAGGTGTAGCAAGCCCTGATTGTCGAGCAAGTTCACCAGCATCAAGCGCAGCTTTGAATGCTTGTGCCATTAGAATAGGATTTTTGGCAACAGCAATTGCAGTGTTAACTAAAACTGCATCCGCACCTAATTCTAACGCTTCAAGTGCATGACTTGGCGCACCAATACCTGCATCAACAACAACAGGAATTGAGGCTTGTTCAATGATAATTCGTAGAAAATCACGAGTCTGTAAACCTTGATTAGAGCCAATAGGAGAACCTAGAGGCATCACAGCGGCACAGCCAGCTTCTTCTAAACGACGGCATAAAACGGGATCAGCACTGCAATAAGGTAAAACCACAAAACCTTCTTTAACGAGGATTTCAGCGGCTTTAAGTGTTTCAATAGGGTCGGGTAATAAATATTTAGTATCAGGATGAATTTCTAATTTTACCCAGTGAGTACCAAAAGCTTCTTTGGCTAAACGAGCCGCAAAAACAGCTTCTTGTGCTGTTTTCGCACCGGATGTGTTAGGTAATAATTTTACCCCTAATGATTTAAGCGGTGCGATTAAATCATCATTACCATTCTTTAAATCTACACGCTTCATTGCCATCGTGACTAATTGGCTACCCGAAGCCTTAATGGCTTCCGTCATTAGTGTTGGTGTTGCAAATTTCCCTGTGCCTGTAAAAAGTCTAGATGTGAATGTTGTATCAGCAATTTTTAACATATCAGCCACCTGCAATTGCTTGGAAGAGAAGAATAGTATCGCCATCATTAATAAAATGTGTTTCCCAATTTTCACGGGGAACGATGGTTTCATTGATAGCAAGTGCTACACCAATAGGTGGTTGCTCTAACTGAATAAGGAGCTGACAGATAGTGACAGGCATATCCAGAGAATATTGTTCGTCATTTACGGTAATGTTCATGCTACCCCTCGACAAACAGGACATGTTTTTGATGGTGTTAAACGCAAAGTACTCCAATTTTGTTTTCTACCATCGAAGAGGCGAAGTTTTCCACTTAGAGAACAGGGTAACCCTGAAAGTAATTTAATTGCTTCAAGTGCCTGAAGTGTGCCAATCACACCCACAACAGGACCTAGAATTCCGGCTGTTCTGCAATTTCGTTGTGGTTCAGCCTCATCTGGATAGAGGCAGTGATAGCAACCATGAGTGAAAGGAGGTTCAAATACCATAAGTTGGCCACTAAACCCTACGGCACTGCCACTGATAAGCGGAGTTTGCTGTGTAACACAAGCACGATTAATCGCTTGGCGTGTAAGCATGTTATCTGTGCAATCTAAGACTAAATCGACCTCTTTAACTAGTTTAGACAATGAGTCATCATCAATACGTTGTTTATAAGAGGTAATTTTTATCTCTGGATTTAATGCAAGCAGAGACTGCTTTGCGACCTCTGATTTTGCATCAGGAATATCTTGAGTTCGATAAAGAATTTGACGCTGTAGATTAGAAACATGCAATTCATCATCATCAACTAAAATAAGTTCACCAATACCTGCACCAGCAAGATAAAGTGATGCAGGAGAACCTAATCCACCAAGTCCAACGATCAGTACTCTTGCTTGTTGAAGCTTATTTTGACCCTCTAAGCCAATATCTTCTAACATCACTTGTCGGCTATAACGCATAAAATCATTATCATTTAGCATGATGGTTTTCCCTCCACTAATTCTAATAATTTACGAGTCACTTGTTCCCAATCTGGTGCTTTTGTTATTGCACTGACTAAGGCAACACTACCGACGCCGGTTGCAACAACATCAGGTACTCTCTCTAGTGAGATCCCACCAATAGCAACAGTTGGAAAATCAGGCGTCTGTTCTACTTGATGTTTGAGTGCCTCCAAACCTTGAGGTTTAGATGGCATATCTTTAGTTGTGGTTGGAAAGATATGCCCTAATGCGATGTAAGATGGATGTAATATTTTTGCTCTTTGTAATTCCGCTTCGTCGTGAGTGGAAATACCAAGGCGTAGCCCTGATTTTTTTATGGCATCAAGATCTGCAATATCGAGATCTTCTTGACCAAGATGAACACCATAGGCGCGATGTTTAATAGCCAGTTGCCAATAGTCATTAATAAACAGTCTTGCGTGATACTGTTTACCTAGTTCTATTGCTTCAATGATCTCTTGTTCAACATCGTCTGGTTGTTTATCTTTTATGCGTAATTGCAGGGTGGTAACGCCTGTTTTTAACAAGCGTTCGATCCATTCAACAGAATCAACAACAGGATAAAGCCCAAGCTTTTTTTCTGTTGATGCGAAAGGCGTGTTAGAGGATCTGTTCATTTTCAGTCACCTCAACACTGGCGATTTCTGCACTGTGGTATAACTCACTTCCATGCTCTTTAAAGGCCTGAGACATTTGTTCCATACCAGCCGCATAATCACGTACTTCTTGAGTTATTTTCATTGAGCAGAATTTAGGACCACACATTGAGCAGAAGTGAGCGACTTTACCTGATGCTTGAGGCAAGGTTTCATCGTGATATTGGCGTGCGGTTTCAGGATCAAGTGCTAAATTGAATTGATCTTCCCATCTAAACTCAAAACGAGCTTTTGACATTGCATTATCACGAATTTGAGCGCCGAGATGCCCTTTGGCTAAATCGGCAGCATGAGCCGCAATTTTATAAGTAATAAGACCTTGTTTTACATCTTCTTTATTAGGTAAGCCTAGATGTTCTTTAGGGGTAACATAACAGAGCATTGCACAACCAAACCAACCAATCATTGCAGCACCAATACCAGATGTGAAGTGATCGTAACCCGGTGCAATGTCCGTAGTGAGAGGACCTAATGTATAGAATGGTGCTTCATGACAATGCTCTAATTCTTCTGTCATATTGCGGCGGATCATCTGCATTGGAACATGACCAGGGCCTTCTATCATGACTTGAACATCATATTCCCATGCAATTTTTGTCAGTTCACCTAAGGTATGTAATTCAGAAAATTGTGCTTCATCGTTCGCATCTTGAATTGAACCTGGTCTTAGTCCGTCGCCTAGAGAAAGGGAAACATCATAAGCCGTACAAATTTCACAGATTTCACGGAAATGTTCGTAGAGGAAATTTTCTTTATGATGTGATAAACACCATTTTGCCATGATCGAACCGCCACGAGACACAATACCTGTTAGGCGTTTTGCTGTCATAGGTACATAACGTAACAACACGCCTGCATGAATAGTAAAGTAATCAACTCCTTGCTCTGCTTGTTCAAGCAAGGTATCTCGGAACATTTCCCAAGTGAGATCTTCAGCAATACCGTTAACTTTCTCGAGTGCTTGATAAATTGGAACTGTGCCGATAGGAACGGGGCTGTTACGAATGATCCACTCACGCGTTTCATGAATATAACGGCCTGTTGAGAGATCCATTACGGTATCCGCACCCCAGCGTGTAGACCAAATCAGCTTTTCAACTTCTTCTTCAATGGAGGAAGTTACAGAGGAGTTTCCGATATTGGCATTTACTTTCACTAAGAAATTTCGCCCAATAATCATTGGCTCTGATTCAGGGTGATTGATATTGGCAGGAATGATAGCTCGACCAGCAGCAACTTCTTGGCGTACAAATTCAGGGGTTATATTGTCAGGAAGATGCGCGCCAAAGCTGTATCCTGCATGCTGTTGACGTAAAACTTCGCTACGAATTCTCTCTCGTCCCATGTTCTCACGAATAGCAATAAACTCCATTTCAGGCGTAATAATGCCTTGGCGAGCATAATGTAATTGGGTCACACTTTTGCCATTTAGCGCTTTTTTAGGGCTTGGTTTTAAGGGAAAACGTAAATGTTCTAATCCTGCATCAGAAAGGCGCTGTTGGGTGAAATCCGAACTTAAAAGAGAAAGCGCTTCGGTATCATTGCGCTCATCAATCCATGGTTGGCGTATTTTTTTTAATCCAAGATTAACGTCGAGTTGAGAAGCCGGATCGCCATAAGGGCCTGATGTGTCATATACAGGTACAGGTTCATTATCTTCAAAAACAGGGGAATCTTTTGATCCTCCTACTAGCGTTTTATCAAGTTGGATCTCACGCATTGGGACTTGAATATCAGCACGTGATCCTTCGAGATAAATTCGGTTTGAATTTGGGAAACTGACACCTTGAATGGTGCTGATAAACTCTTGAGCTGCATCACGCTGCTCTTTTCGTGGGCGCAGTTTGTTGTTTGTTGGTGAAATATCTTTAACGGATATAGTTTGATTTTGGGACATAGCATTTCCTAATAAATATCATGCAGGCTAATTGCCTGTCGGGTGAATATTGAGAAAAATGCTTGTCTGGAGGTCGCAGGGAGTATCGACAGATAGGTGTATATAGGTGTGTAAAAAATATACGCAATGAAGCTATCAAAAGGTCGAATCACTCTTGTTCCCTTCGCGGGTATTAACCCGATCAGGTTCCGCGGATCCCGAATTAACGGTCTCAGCCTGTGTTTATAATAGCCTTATAAACACTAGGCACTCCGACAAGAAGATGTCCAGTATATGAAAGATTTTAAAAACTACAAGTCCGACATGGGTTATTTATTTAAATCCCAATGTTGTTGTTCCCATGCTTTTTCATCCGAAACTTGAGTTAATTTATTATCTGCATTAACCGCGATAACACGATCTGCTTGGTAACATAATGGGAGATCATTAGATGAATCAGTATAGAAATAAATATAAGCAATGTTAATGTTATTGGCTTCTTTCCATTGATTTAAACGCTCAACCTTTCCTTCTCGAAATGTAGGAACGCCTTCAATAAATCCGGTGTAATGATTATCCTTAATTTGCATATCAATACCCATTGAAACATCCACATTGAGTTGTCTTGCAATAGCATGAACTAAAAAGGACATTGTTGCTGAAATAATTATAACGGGAATATTTTGCTGCCGATATTGTGTAATTATTGATATTCCTTGTGGGTAAAGCAGATGCTGAATTTTTGTTTCAGTGAAGTCATTAACCCAATGATTTATTTTATCTATATCATGATGTTTAAAATATGCTAGATGTTGAAAAAGATATTGGTTTATATCCAGTTTTTCGGCGTAATAGTCTGCGATCATTTGTTCATCTAGTTTTAAAAAATGAGGGTCTGTGACTATTTTTTTATCCCACAAATAGTTTGTCCATAAGCGACTAGAATCGCCTGCTAAAAGTGTTTCATCTAGATCAAAAATAGCAATTTTATTTTTTTTTCATCTGTCATTCTAACGCTTCTTACTATTAATAAAATTTATATTTATATTTAAGAATGTTAATGAATTATAGAAGATAGTCATAATTCATTGAGTGGTTCTTACTAAAAAGAGTATCCTCTATTCTATATCATTATTTTGGATAGAATGGTCGTTATGCATTTATATACATTAACAGGATCAGAAAAGGGCTGGTGGACAGTCAGTCTTGGTGGACGAGTATGGCTACCCAAAGGCGAACTTCCATTTGGCTTAGCTAAAGATTGGGATCTCATTGGTCAGCACGCCAAAATTGTTGGTGAATGGCAAGGTGAAACAGTTTGGCTTATTCATGGAAAAATGGATAACGACATGTGTTCACCAAGGCTTATTGCTTCACAAGATGAAAACTTGTTTAAATTAGTCGGTCGAGGTGTTCAGCTGGCTGAGTTTTATCGTTCTCATCGTTTTTGTGGTTATTGTGGCTCTAAAATGCGTCATAGCGAGAGTGAATGGGCGTGTTTATGCGATAACTGTCATGAACGTTATTACCCACAAATTGCCCCTTGCATTATTGTAGGTATTCGCCATGAGGATAAAATCTTATTAGCCCATCATGTTAGGCATAAACATTCACCTCTTTATACTGTACTTGCTGGTTTTGTTGAGGTGGGTGAAACCTTAGAAGAAGCCGTAGCCCGTGAAGTGTTTGAAGAGAGTAATATTCGTATTCGTAATATTCGCTATGTATCCTCTCAGCCTTGGCCATTCCCTCATTCCTTAATGATGGGCTTTTTAGCTGACTATGATGGTGGTGAACTACGCCACGATCCTTCTGAATTAACGAGTGCAGGTTGGTATCGTTACGATCAATTACCGCAGATCCCACCGCCAGATACGATTGCTAGACGCTTGATAGAAGATACGATAGCCAATATTAGACAAGATAAAGAAAAGAACTAAATAAAGGCGCTGTCTGCCAACAGTTATTTTTCCAGCATGTTACAATGCATACTATTTTGCGGCCCTATTACTGTTAATGGAGTTAGTCATGAGTGAGTTGAAAAACGACCGCTATTTACGTGCGCTGTTGCGCCAACCTGTTGATGTCACCCCAGTTTGGATGATGCGTCAGGCAGGCAGATATCTTCCTGAATATAAGGAAACACGGGCACAGGCGGGGGATTTCATCTCATTGTGCAAGAATACAGAATTGGCTTGTGAAGTGACATTACAGCCTTTAAGACGCTTCCCTTTAGATGCTGCTATTTTATTTTCTGACATTTTAACTATTCCAGATGCAATGGGATTGGGTCTTTACTTTGAAACAGGTGAAGGTCCTCGTTTTAAATCACCAATAAATAGTATTGATGATATTAAAAAACTACCTATTCCTGATCCTGAAGATGAACTGGGATACGTGATGAATGCAGTACGTGCCATTCGTCATGCATTGCAAGGTAGTGTGCCATTAATTGGTTTTTCAGGAAGCCCTTGGACGTTAGCAACCTATATGGTTGAAGGTGGAAGTAGTAAGGCCTTCACAAAAATTAAAAAAATGATGTATTCAGAGCCTCAGGCACTACATCTATTACTGGATAAACTGGCAGATAGCGTTATTCTGTATCTGAATGCTCAAATTAAAGCGGGCGCGCAGTCTATCATGATCTTTGATACATGGGGCGGTGTGCTAACAGGCCGTGATTACCAACTCTTCTCATTACACTATATGCATAAGATTGTTGATGGTCTTATCCGTGAATATGATGGAAGAAAAGTACCAGTCACTTTATTTACCAAAGGTGGCGGTCGCTGGCTAGAAGCGATGGCTGCAACAGGTTGCGATGCATTAGGGCTCGATTGGACGATTGATATCGAAGATGCACGTCGTCGAGTAGGGGACAAAGTTGCGCTACAAGGCAATATGGACCCTTCTATGCTGTATGCACCACCTGCCAGAATAGAACAAGAAGTCGAAACTATTCTTGCTGGATTTGGTAAAGGTAATGGTCATGTCTTTAATCTTGGGCACGGTATTCATCAAGATGTTCCACCAGAACATGCTGGTGCATTTATTGATGCGGTTCACCGTTTATCGAAGCCTTATCATCAGGATAATGATTAATACCCAACAATTACGTCAGGAGCAGACAGAAAAAGCTCAACAGATTATTTTAACAGACCAATTTACAGCACCAACTTACATAGCAGGTGCTGATGTTGGTTTTGAAGAAGGTGGCGCAGTTACTCGCGCCGCCATCGTGATAATGCATTACCCTTCTTTTGAAATTTTTGAATATCAAATCGCGCGAATACCTACAACTCTTCCTTATATCCCCGGTTTACTTTCATTTAGAGAGTGCCCTGCGTTACTTGCTGCCTGGCAACTAATAAAACAAAAACCTTCTCTTATTTTTGTCGATGGGCAAGGTATTGCGCATCCTAGAAGGCTCGGTGTTGCAAGTCATTTTGGTTTATTAGTGGATACGCCTACTATCGGTGTGGCAAAAAGCCGTTTATGTGGCACAGATAAAGCTATCAATGAAGAGATAGGAAGTCATGAGCCGTTAATGGATAAGAATGAGCAAATAGGGTGGATTTATCGTAGTAAGAAAAAATGCAAACCCCTGTATATTTCTCCGGGTCATAAAGTGAGTATGGATGGCGCTTTGCAGTGGGTTGAGTTGTGTATGAAAGGATATCGATTGCCAGAACCCACGCGTTGGGCTGATGGTATTGCTTCAAATAGGCGATTATTTGAGCAGTTGAATAAGAATAAGCTCTAAATGACCGGGAAATATGTGGATATTTTTAATTTTCAGGTAAACTGCGCCTAAGTTAAGAAAATGAGTAATCACGAATGTTGAAGAACCCAATCCATTTACGTTTAGAAAAGCTAGAAGCTTGGCAACACCTGACGTTTATGGCATGCCTGTGTGAGAGAATGTACCCAAACTATCAGGTATTTTGTCGCGAAACAGGATTTACCGATCCAATGCTTTATCGCCGTATTCTCGATCTGGTTTGGGAAACTTTAACGGTGAAAGATGCAAAGGTTAATTTTGATTCTCAATTAGAGAAATTAGAAGAAGCTATTCCTGATGCATCTCGGTTTGAGATTTATGGTGTCTATCCAGCGATTGACGCCTGTGTTGCACTTAGTGAAATTGTTCACTCTCGTTTAAGCGGTGAATCATTAAGTCACGCTATTGAAGTGAGCAAATTATCAGTAGGGACAGTTGCTTCACTTGAAATGACACAAGCAGAAAGAGAAATGAGCGAAGAAGAGCTTAGATCTCTACCTGCTGTTATTGAAGAGTTCGATATTCAATGGGAAATTTACCGTCTACTTGTAGAATGTGAAGAAAGAGATGTCGAACTGATCAAGGGTCTACGTGCAGACCTTCGTGAAGCTGGAATGAGCAATATCGGTATAGAATTAACGCACTAAATCAGAAAAACGTGATTTAGTGCTTGAAAAGCGACGTTTAAAGACTTCACATCACCCCCGTGTATGTTCTACATTGGGTACGAAAAGAAGTGGCTCAGGTGTTTTACTTAATTTATCCTCTTAAAAAGATAAGTTAAGTTTTTTCACCAGATGTTTTTCAAACGATAAAACATACTTTAAGGACTATTTTATGAACAAAGCTGAATTAACCGAATCAGTTGCTGAAAAAGCGGATCTGACAAAAACTCAAGCAAAAGCTGCTATTGAAGCGTTTATCGATTCAGTAACAGGTGCTCTGAAAGAAGGCGATTCTGTACAGTTAGTTGGTTTCGGTACATTCAAGGTGAATCACCGTGCAGAGCGTACTGGTCGTAACCCTCAAACTGGTAAAGAAATTAAAATTGCAGCAGCTAACGTTCCTGCATTTACTGCCGGTAAAGCACTGAAAGACGCAGTAAAATAATTCCTTTGAACGGAATGAACAATAGAGGGGGATTTACTCCCCTTTTGTTGAAACGACAGGGGCTGTTAGCAATAGGATCTGCTTTTTTGCTCAGCGCCTGCTCCTCTACTGTGCAACTACCTGAATTTTCTGCAACAGGTTATATTGCAGATGAAGGTGTTGTCCGGCTATGGCGTTTAAATAATAAAGCGTCAGAACCTCAAGTGATCATGAGTGTTTATAGCTTTTATAAAAAGCCAGAAACTGTCATCACATTCTATGAGTATCGTCAAAATAAGCTTTGGCAAGTCCGCTCTGAAGTTATCAATCCAAATGATCCTTCCTCTTGGCACCTTCGTCTAAATAAACGAGGTGAAGTTATTTTCATGCAACAAGAAAGCCAGAAGCAAAAACGAGCATTGACAGAAGATGAGCGTTTAAGAATGGTGTTTGCTGCAAGTAAAGAGCGTGAAATCAGTGAAGCGCTTACTATTGGGAAAGTAAATTTAGTGCAGGGTGTCTGGTATCAAAATACGATGACAACATGTGCTGGTGAGAAAGTGAGTGTTTCATTTGAAGGTCCAGAACAACGCTGGTTAAAAACAAGAACACGTAATTCAAGTAAGCCTTCTTATGTTGCTTGGCTTGATTCTCCAGAAGGTAAGCAATTACTTATGGTTGCAGAACACGATTTTTGTAAATGGGAACCAACAAAAGAGAGCTTGTGATCACTCCCTTTTGCCGTTGTTAATTTATTTCTTTAAGCGTGCAATCGCTCGATAGCCGATATCATGGCGATAAAAACTACCATTCCAATGAATATCTTTCGCTAAAGCATAAGCATTTTTTTGAGCTTGCTCGATATCATCACCTAATGCAGTTGCACATAGTACTCGCCCGCCAGCAGTGATAACGTCGCCTTTGTTATTGAGTGTTGTTCCAGCTTGAAATACTTTTGCTGTTGTTGATGATGTTGGTGTTAAGCCTTCGATAACATCACCTTGACGATAATCCGCAGGGTAGCCGCCAGCTGCAATTACAATCCCTAAAGCTGGACGAGGGTCCCAAAGGGAATCCTTATCTTTTAAGTTACCCTTTGCTCCAGCTAAACACAGCTCAACTAAGTCAGATTGCATACGCATCATAATCGGTTGAGTTTCTGGATCACCAAAACGACAGTTAAACTCAATAACTTTAGCAACGCCTTGCTTATCAATCATCAATCCAGCATAAAGGAAACCTTGGTAACGATATCCTTCAGAAGCCATTCCCTTAACTGTTGGATAAATGATTTTTTCCATTACTTGCTGGTGGATTTCTGGTGTAACAACAGGTGCTGGTGAATATGCACCCATTCCTCCTGTGTTAGGTCCAGTATCTCCATCGCCAACACGTTTATGATCTTGGCTTGTAGCCATTGGAATAACGTGTTCACCATCAACCATCACAATAAAGCTAGCTTCTTCGCCATCAAGAAATTCTTCGATAACAATACGATGTCCTGCATCACCAAACACATTGCCAGCCAGCATATCTTTAATTGCAGCTTCAGCCTCAGCTTGAGTCATAGCAACAATAACGCCTTTACCTGCAGCTAAACCATCCGCTTTGATAACAATCGGCGCACCTACTTTATTAAGGTACTCAAGTGCAGGTGCTATTTCTGTGAAATTTTGATAATCCGCAGTTGGAATTTTATGACGAGCTAAAAAATCTTTTGTGAAGGCTTTAGAGCCTTCTAACTGCGCGGCTCCTTTTGTTGGACCAAAGATGGTCAGCCCAGCATCTTTAAATGCATCTACAACACCAATAACTAGTGGTGCTTCAGGCCCTACAATAGTTAAATCAATTTTATTTTCGAGAGCAAATGCGACTAATGCAGAAATATCTGTTGCACTGATAGCGACATTCTCAACACCACTTTCTAATGCAGTGCCAGCATTACCTGGGGCAACAAAAACGTGCGTTGCAAGCGGTGACTGAACCGCTTTCCAAGCTAAAGCATGTTCACGACCGCCATTACCAATAATCAGAATCTTCATATCAATACCTTATTAATGACGGAAGTGACGCATATTGGTGAAAATCATTGCGATGTTATGCTCATTTGCAGCTGCAATCACTTCATCATCACGAATTGAACCACCAGGTTGAATAACACAAGTCACGCCAGCAAGTGCTGCTGCATCAATACCGTCTCTAAATGGAAAGAATGCATCTGATGCCATTGCACAGCCTGCAACTTCTAAACCTTCATCAGCAGCTTTAATACCTGCAATTTTTGCAGAATACACACGACTCATTTGTCCTGCACCAATACCGACTGTCATATCATTTTTAGCGTAAACAATGGCATTTGATTTTACGAATTTGGCGACTTTCCAGCAGAAGAGTGCATCTTTAAGTTCACGTTCGCTTGGTTGACGTTGAGTGACCACTCTTAAGTTTTCTTCTTTTACCATACCCAAGTCACGATCTTGAACTAGCAGTCCACCATTAACACGTTTGAAGTCCAACGCTGGTTTGGTTTCTTGCCATTGACCACAAGCTAATACACGAACATTTGGTTTTGTTTCTAAAATTGGTAATGCATCTTCATTAATAGAAGGAGCAATGATCACTTCAACAAATTGACGCTCAATGATTGCACTTGCTGTTTTTGCATCTAATGGTCGATTGAATGCGATAATGCCACCAAATGCAGAGGTTGGATCAGTTTTAAATGCATTGTCATATGCTTGTGCGAGCGTGTTCGCAATTGCAACACCGCAAGGGTTTGCATGTTTCACAATAACACATGCGGGCTCGGAAAATGATTTCACACATTCTAATGCCGCATCAGTATCAGCTATATTGTTATAAGAAAGCGCTTTGCCTTGTAATTGGTTTGCAGTGGCAATAGATGCTTCTTCTATATTCTCTTCTATATAGAAAGCTGCTTGCTGGTGAGCATTTTCACCATAACGCATATCTTGTTTCTTTATATAGTTCAGATTTAAGGTACGAGGGAAAGTACCTGATGGTTGTGAAGTATCGCCATAATAAGGAGCAACCTTCTGACCAAAGTAGTTAGCAATCATTCCGTCGTAAGCAGCGGTGTGTTCAAAGGCTTTAATCGCCAAATCAAAACGTGTATCTAAAGTAAGGCTATTTTCGTGATTATCCATTTCTTCAATCACTCTTTCATAGTCATTACTATTTACTACAATCGTAACGTCTTTATGATTTTTTGCCGCGGAGCGAACCATCGTTGGTCCACCAATATCGATATTCTCTACCGCATCTGCTAATGAGCAATCTGGGCGAGCTACCGTTTTAGCGAAAGGATAAAGATTTACGACGACCATATCTATAGGACGAATTTCATGTTCTTCCATAATTGCATCGTCTTGTCCACGACGACCTAGGATACCCCCATGTACTTTAGGGTGCAGTGTTTTCACTCTGCCATCCATCATTTCTGGGAAACCTGTGTAATCGGAGACTTCAATAACCGGTAAGCCAGCTTCTGCTAATAGACGTGCGGTTCCACCTGTAGATAAGAGTTCTACTTTTCTTTCAACAAGTGCTTTAGCAAATTCTAAAATACCTGCTTTATCAGACACACTTAAAAGTGCACGGCGGATAGGACGAAGATGTTGCATGAGTTTTATCCCTTGGGGTTGGTATAACGGTAGTAATGGTGAAGTTAAATCACATTAATACAGTGAAATTGTGTTTGCTTAACTAACATTTCAGAAGATGGACACAAAATCAATCTTACTTAATCGACCGCTATGATAACGCAAACGTTTGCGTTTGACATGCTAATTTTATGTAAAAAGGTGCTCTGTGGATAAAATTGTTGATAAGTGCGTATAAGTAGGGGTTTTGCTGTGGAATTAAGCAAACGATTTTTTTTCTTAAAAAAACTATTGCCAGCCTCAGAAAACTCCCTATAATGCGTCCTCGTTGTCACGGCAAACCACGCTAAGTGAGTTAGCCGAGAGAACGAAGAAAAAAGTGAAAAGCCTTGAAAATAAACGCTTGACACTGAATGAGGAAGATGTAGAATGCA
>NZ_JBFQGE010000011.1:0-25375 GCF_040932335.1 Proteus sp. STS61-E
GATCGTTGAACTGATTCACCCAATCGCGATGGACGACGGTTTACGTTTCGCTATCCGTGAAGGTGGCCGTACAGTAGGTGCGGGCGTTGTTGCTAAAGTATTAGGTTAATTCCTGATAGATTTATGCATGAAGAGGGCATCGTAAGATGCCCTTTTTTGTATCTGAAGATTAGATATTTTAAATCTCAGCAAAGCATTAATGTTTTCTCCTGCATCATCATCATTGATGATATAAATAAGTAAAAACACTTAAGTCAAATAAATAGAAATTGAAATCATAATAATTATCATTTACTATCTTGATCGTGAGTAGTTAATGAGGCTGTTATTATGTACGTATGTCTTTGCCACGGTGTGAGTGATAAAAAAATTATCTCGACTGTCCATAAACATCAAATCCACACTATTAATGAATTACGTAAGATCTTACCCGTTGGAAGTTGTTGCGGTAAGTGCGTACGTCAAGCCCGTCAACTTATCGAAAATGAGCAATCAGCTCTTTACCCACAAATTTCTGAAGTTGCATAACAAATTTTAAATTTCCTTTCTCTCCTCTTTGTATAAAAGGTCTACACTGAAAAGACTGGAAGCAAAGGAGCATAAAAATGAAAGGTGATAAAAAAATGATAGCCCACCTTAATAAGTTATTAGGTGGTGAGCTTGTTGCAATTAATCAGTATTTCCTACATGCCCGAATGTTCAAGAATTGGGGACTCACACGTCTCAATGAAATGGAATATCATGAATCCATAGATGAGATGAAACACGCAGATAAATATATCGAGCGTATCTTGTTCCTTGAAGGCATTCCAAATTTACAAGATTTAGGCAAATTAAACATCGGTGAAGATGTTGAAGAGATGCTACGTTCTGATTTGGAATTAGAATTAGGCGGTGCCAAAGATTTACGTGAAGCCATTGCTTACGCAGATTCAATTCATGATTATGTCAGCCGTGATCTCATGCTAGAAATTCTAACCGATGAAGAAGGGCACATTGATTGGATAGAAACCCAGCTTGAACTTATCGAACGTATGGGACTTCAAAATTATTTACAAGCTCAAATTATTGAAGAGTAATTTGGCTCATACAGAAAAGAATAATTCACCTTCGTTAGTGGATTATTAGATGTTTTTTAAAGCAAAGGTAATGAAGGTGCCTTTGCTTTTTTTATTTTTGAAAAGATAAAACGAATTTTTATCGCTGATTTTTTATTCTTGGCTTGATTTCATCACTCAGGCAAGTATAATGCGCAGGCTCACTGATTTAGTGAGGCTGATTTATCAGCTAATGCAGATTTTATATTGCATTAATATAATACTCCCGATTGGGGAGTTATATGCAGAACGATTACACTCTCTCATCAATCGAAATGGGTACGAGTAGTGATCATTTACGTTTATAAAAAATAGTTGGAGCTCTGGTCTCATGCAGAACCAAAGAATCCGTATCCGCCTGAAAGCTTTTGATCATCGTCTGATTGATCAATCAACTGCGGAAATCGTAGAGACTGCTAAGCGCACTGGTGCGCAAGTTCGTGGTCCAATCCCACTGCCGACTCGCAAAGAGCGTTTCACAGTGTTGATTTCTCCGCACGTTAATAAAGATGCGCGTGATCAGTATGAAATTCGCACTCACAAACGTCTGGTTGACATCGTTGAGCCAACCGAGAAAACCGTTGATGCTCTGATGCGTCTGGATCTGGCTGCCGGCGTAGACGTGCAGATCAGCCTAGGTTAATCAGGTCATCAAGCGATTGAGAGGTTGAAACAATGATTGGTTTAGTCGGTAAGAAAGTAGGAATGACTCGTATCTTCACTGAAGATGGCGTTTCAATCCCTGTAACCGTTATCGAAATTGAAAACAACCGTGTTACTCAGGTCAGAGATCTGGAGAAAGACGGTTATCGTGCCATTCAGGTGACTACTGGTAGCAAAAAAGCTAACCGTGTACTGAAACCTGAAGCAGGGCATTTTGCTAAAGCTGGTGTTGAAGCTGGCCGCTTACTACGTGAATTCCGTCTGAATGAAGGCGAAGAATACACTGTAGGTCAAAGCATTAGCGTAGAAATTTTCGCTGACGTTAAAAAAGTCGACGTTACTGGAACATCTAAAGGTAAAGGTTTTGCCGGTACTGTAAAGCGCTGGAACTTCCGTACTCAAGATGCTACCCATGGTAACTCCTTGTCTCACCGTGTTCCGGGTTCTATCGGTCAGAACCAGACTCCGGGTAAGGTGTTTAAAGGCAAGAAAATGGCAGGTCAACTGGGTAACGAACAAGTTACCGTTCAGAGCCTGGAAGTAGTACGTGTTGACGCTGAGCGCAACCTGCTGCTGGTCAAAGGTGCTGTTCCAGGTGCAACTGGCAGTGACCTGATCGTTAAACCAGCTGTCAAGGCGTAACGTCGAGGAGATAGGAATGGAATTGGTAATGAAAGACGCGCAAGGCGCGCTGACTGTTTCCGAAACTACCTTCGGGCGTGACTTTAACGAAGCGCTTGTGCATCAAGTAGTCGTTGCATACGCTGCTGGTGCTCGTCAAGGTACTCGTGCTCAGAAAACCCGTGCTGAAGTTTCTGGTTCAGGCAAAAAGCCTTGGAGACAGAAAGGTACAGGTCGTGCACGTTCAGGTTCAATCAAGAGCCCAATTTGGCGCTCTGGTGGTGTTAGCTTCGCAGCTAAACCACAGGACCACAGTCAAAAAGTAAACAAAAAGATGTACCGTGGTGCTCTGAAGAGCATTCTGTCTGAATTGGTACGTCAAGATCGTCTGATCGTCGTAGAGAATTTTTCTGTTGAAGCGCCTAAAACTAAACTTTTAGCACAGAAACTGAAAGATATGGCTCTGGTTGATGTTCTGATCGTCACTGCTGATGTAGATGAGAATCTGTATTTAGCAGCACGTAACTTATATAAAGTTGACGTACGTGATGCAGCAACAATCGACCCTGTTAGCTTAATCGCCTTCGACAAAGTCGTCATGACTGCTGACGCTGTGAAGCAAGTTGAGGAGATGCTGGCATGATCCGTGAAGAACGTCTGCTGAAAGTACTGCGCGCGCCGCATGTATCTGAAAAAGCTTCTATCGCGATGGAAAAATCAAATACCATCGTTCTCAAAGTTGCTAAAGACGCGACCAAAGCAGAGATTAAAGCAGCTGTACAAAAACTGTTTGAAGTCGAAGTTGAAAGTGTTAACACTCTGCTGATGAAAGGCAAAGTGAAACGTCACGGTCAGCGTATTGGTCGTCGTAGCGACTGGAAAAAAGCTTACGTAACCCTGAAGGAAGGCCAGAATCTGGACTTCGTCGGCGGCGCTGAGTAAGTCGGAGGAGTAAAGAACAATGGCAATTGTTAAATGTAAACCTACGTCTCCGGGCCGTCGCCACGTAGTTAAAGTGGTAAACCCTGAGCTGCATAAAGGGAAACCTTATGCGCCATTGCTGGAAAAAAACAGCAAGTCCGGTGGTCGTAACAACAATGGTCGTATCACTACCCGTCATATCGGTGGTGGTCACAAACAGGCTTACCGTATTGTTGACTTCAAACGCAACAAAGATGGTATCCCTGCGACAGTAGAACGTCTGGAATATGATCCAAACCGTTCAGCTAACATCGCTTTAGTGCTGTATGCTGATGGTGAACGTCGCTACATTCTGGCTCCAAAAGGCCTGAAAGCGGGTGATAAAGTTCAGTCTGGCGTTGATGCTGCTATCAAAGCGGGTAACACCTTACCAATGCGTAATATCCCGGTTGGTTCTACAGTTCATAACGTAGAAATGAAACCAGGTAAAGGTGGTCAGTTAGCTCGTTCAGCTGGTACTTACGTTCAGATCGTTGCTCGTGATGGTGCTTATGTCACTATTCGTCTGCGTTCTGGTGAAATGCGTAAAGTTCCTTCTGATTGCCGTGCAACTATCGGTGAAGTTGGCAACTCTGAGCACATGTTACGCGTTCTGGGTAAAGCTGGTGCAAGTCGCTGGCGTGGTATTCGTCCTACCGTTCGCGGTACTGCGATGAACCCAGTCGATCACCCACATGGTGGTGGTGAAGGTCGTAACTTTGGTAAACACCCAGTAACACCTTGGGGCGTTCAAACCAAAGGTAAGAAGACTCGTAAAAACAAACGCACTGAACATTTCATCGTTCATCGTCGTACTAAGAAATAATTAGAGGATAAGCCATGCCACGTTCTCTCAAGAAAGGTCCTTTCATTGACCTGCACTTGCTGAAGAAGGTAGAGAAAGCGGTGGAAAGCGGTGACAAAAAGCCTGTTAAGACTTGGTCCCGTCGTTCAACGATCTTTCCTAACATGATCGGTTTGACCATCGCTGTCCATAATGGTCGTCAGCATGTTCCAGTTTACGTTTCCGACGAAATGGTTGGTCACAAACTGGGTGAATTCGCGCCGACCCGTACTTATCGCGGTCATGCAGCCGATAAAAAGGCTAAGAAAAAATAAGGTAGGAGGAAGAGATGGAAACTATCGCTATGCATCGCCACGCTCGTTCTTCTGCTCAGAAGGTTCGCTTGGTAGCTGACCTGATTCGCGGTAAGAAAGTGTCGCAAGCTCTGGAAATTTTAACCTTTACCAACAAGAAAGCTGCTGGTTTAGTGAAGAAAGTACTGGAGTCTGCTATTGCTAATGCAGAACACAACGATGGCGCTGACATTGATGATCTGAAAGTAGCTAAGATCTTTGTTGACGAAGGTCCTTCTATGAAGCGCATTATGCCTCGTGCAAAAGGCCGTGCAGATCGTATTCTGAAGCGCACCAGCCACATCACTGTGGTTGTGTCTGATCGCTGAGACTCTGGAGACTAGCAATGGGTCAAAAAGTACATCCTAATGGTATCCGCCTTGGCATTGTCAAGCCTTGGAATTCCACATGGTATGCGGGTACCAATGAATTCGCTGACAACCTAGACAGCGACTTTAAAGTACGTCAGTACTTAACTAAAGAACTGGCTAAAGCATCTGTATCTCGTATCGTTATCGAACGTCCTGCGAAAAGCATCCGTGTGACTATTCACACTGCTCGCCCAGGCATCGTTATCGGTAAAAAAGGTGAAGATGTTGAAAAACTGCGCAAAAACGTAGCGGATATCGCTGGCGTTCCTGCGCAAATTAATATCGCCGAAGTACGTAAACCTGAACTGGACGCAAAATTAGTTGCTGACAGCATCACTTCACAGCTGGAACGTCGTGTTATGTTCCGTCGTGCTATGAAGCGTGCGGTACAGAACGCTATGCGTTTAGGCGCTAAAGGTATTAAAGTGGAAGTAAGTGGTCGCTTAGGCGGCGCTGAAATCGCTCGTACTGAATGGTATCGTGAAGGTCGTGTACCTCTGCACACTCTGCGTGCAGATATCGACTACAATACCTCAGAAGCACAAACCACTTATGGTGTGCTCGGCGTTAAGGTATGGATCTTCAAAGGTGAGATCCTGGGTGGTATGGCTGCAGTTGAACAGGCGGAAAAACCGGCTGCTCAACCTAAAAAGCAGCAGCGTAAAGGCCGCAAGTAAGGAGAGTCGCTGATGTTACAACCAAAGCGTACAAAATTCCGTAAAGTGCACAAAGGCCGCAACCGTGGCTTAGCTGCTGGTGCGGATGTAAGCTTCGGGACTTACGGTCTTAAAGCTGTGGGCCGTGGTCGTCTGACTGCACGTCAGATCGAAGCGGCACGTCGTGCAATGACCCGTGCAGTTAAGCGTCAGGGTAAAATCTGGATCCGTGTGTTCCCAGACAAACCAATCACTGAAAAGCCGCTCGAAGTCCGTATGGGTAAAGGTAAAGGTAACGTTGAGTATTGGGTTGCCTTAATCCAGCCAGGTAAAGTCCTGTATGAAATGGATGGTGTGCCTGAAGAACTGGCCCGTGAAGCATTCAAGCTGGCGGCAGCAAAACTGCCTATCAAAACCACCTTTGTAACTAAGACGGTGATGTAATGAAAGCAAAAGAGCTGCGCGAAAAGAGCGTTGAAGAGCTGAACACAGAACTGCTGAACTTACTGCGTGAGCAGTTTAACCTGCGTATGCAGGCAGCAAGTGGTCAGTTACAACAGTCTCATCTGTTGAAACAAGTGCGTCGTAATATCGCACGCGTTAAGACTTTACTGACTGAGAAGGCGGGTGCGTAATGACCGATAAAATCCGTACTCTGCAAGGTCGTGTAGTTAGTGACAAAATGGAGAAATCTATTGTCGTTGCTATCGATCGTATGGTTAAACACCCATTATATGGTAAGTTTATCCGTCGTACGACCAAACTGCATGTACATGACGAGAACAACGAATGTGGAATTGGTGACGTAGTAGAAATTCGTCAAACACGTCCACTGTCTAAGACTAAGTCTTGGGCGTTAGTTCGCGTTGTAGAAAAAGCTGTTCTGTAATAAAATAGCCTTTTCGTACGAAATAAACGGCTCAAAACTGAACGAGCCGTTTATTTTTTCTGTCCATATCGAGAATGTGGTGTTATAATGCCGCTCCCTCGTATTATGGGATATTGAACGGCCTCTTCTAATGTGGAAGTGGCTCAGTAGTAGTTGACATTTAGCGGAGCACTAAAATGATCCAAGAACAGACTATGCTGAACGTGGCCGACAACTCCGGTGCACGTCGCGTAATGTGTATCAAGGTTCTAGGTGGCTCGCACCGTCGCTACGCAGATGTAGGTGACATCATCAAAATTACCATCAAGGAAGCAATTCCACGTGGTAAAGTTAAGAAAGGTGATGTACTGAAAGCGGTAGTGGTGCGCACCAAGAAGGGTGTTCGTCGCCCTGACGGTTCTGTCATTCGCTTCGATAGCAACGCTTGTGTATTGTTAAACAACAACAGCGAGCAAGTTATTGGTACGCGTATTTTTGGGCCGGTTACTCGTGAACTTCGTAATGAGAAGTTCATGAAAATAATCTCTCTGGCACCTGAAGTACTCTAAGGAGCAGGCAATGGCAGCGAAAATCCGTCGTGATGACGAAGTTATCGTTCTTACTGGTAAAGATAAAGGTAAGCGCGGTAAAGTAAAACAGGTTCTTTCTTCTGGTAAAGTTCTCGTTGAAGGTATCAATCTGGTTAAAAAACATCAGAAGCCAGTTCCGGCTCTGAATCAACCAGGTGGCATCGTTGAAAAAGAAGCGTTTATTCAAGTTTCTAACGTTGCGCTTTTCAATGCGGCAACCGGCAAGGCTGACCGTGTAGGTTTTAGATTTGAAGACGGTAAGAAAGTTCGTTTCTTCAAGTCTAATAAAGAAACTATCAAGTAATTTGGAGTATACGATGGCGAAACTGCATGATTACTACAAAGACGAGGTGGTCCAACAACTGATGTCTCAGTTTGGTTACCATTCTGTCATGCAAGTCCCTCGGGTCGAGAAGATCACCCTGAATATGGGTGTTGGTGAAGCGATTGTTGATAAGAAACTGCTGGACAATGCAGCAGCTGATTTAGCAGCAATCTCAGGTCAAAAACCTTTGATCACCAAAGCACGCAAATCTGTTGCAGGCTTCAAAATCCGCCAGGGCTATCCGATCGGCTGTAAAGTGACCCTGCGTGGCGAACGCATGTGGGAGTTCTTTGAACGCTTGATCTCTATTGCTGTACCTCGTATTCGTGACTTCCGTGGTTTATCCGCTAAGTCATTTGACGGACGTGGTAACTACAGCATGGGCGTACGTGAGCAAATCATCTTCCCTGAAATCGATTACGATAAAGTGGATCGTGTTCGTGGTTTGGATATTACCATTACTACGACTGCGAAATCAGATGATGAAGGTCGCGCACTGTTAGCAGCGTTTAACTTCCCGTTCCGCAAGTAAGGCAGGGCATTCATGGCTAAGAAATCTATGAAAGCACGTGATGTAAAACGTGCGAATTTAGCTGAGAAATTCTTCGCAAAACGCGCAGAACTGAAAGCTATCGTTTCAGATGTGAACGTGTCTGACGAAGATCGTTGGAATGCTGTTCTAAAACTGCAAACTATGCCACGTGATTCAAGTCCTTCACGTCAGCGTAACCGCTGCCGTCAAACTGGACGTCCGCACGGTTTCCTGCGGAAATTTGGCCTCAGCCGTATTAAAGTCCGTGAAGCCGCTATGCGCGGTGAAATCCCGGGCCTTAGAAAGGCTAGCTGGTAATTACCATAATTGAATCACGGGAGTAAAGACAGATGAGCATGCAAGATCCCATCGCGGATATGCTGACCCGTATCCGTAACGGTCAGGCCGCGAACAAAGTTGCGGTCACAATGCCTTCCTCCAAGCTGAAAGTGGCGATTGCCAACGTGCTTAAGGAAGAAGGTTATATCGAAGATTTTAAAATTGAAGGCGACACTAAGCCAGAACTGGAAATCACTTTAAAATATTTCCAAGGCAAGGCTGTAGTAGAAAGCATTCAGCGCGTAAGCCGTCCAAGTCTGCGCATCTATAAAAGAAAAGATGAGCTGCCACAAGTTATGGCAGGACTGGGCATCGCTGTTGTTTCTACCTCAAAAGGTGTTATGACTGATCGTGCAGCTCGCCAAGCAGGTCTTGGTGGCGAGATTATCTGCTACGTAGCTTAATTCGGGAGGAAAGAATGTCTCGTGTGGCAAAAGCACCCGTCGTCATTCCTGCCGGCGTAGAGGTTAAACTCAACGGTCAGGTAATTACGATTAAGGGTAAAAACGGCGAGCTAACTCGTACTATCCATAATGCAGTTGAAATTCAACATGCTGACAACCACTTAACTTTCGCACCTCGCGATGGTTTTGCTGATGCTTGGGCACAGGCGGGTACTACTCGTTCTCTGTTAAATGCAATGGTTGTAGGTGTTACCGAAGGCTTCACTAAGAAACTGCAACTGGTAGGTGTAGGTTATCGTGCGTCTATTAAAGGCAATGCGGTTAACTTATCAGTAGGTTTTTCACATCCAGTGGAACACCAACTGCCAGCAGGCATCACTGCTGAATGTCCAACACAAACTGAAATCGTACTGAAAGGTGCGGATAAGCAAGTGATTGGTCAAGTAGCAGCTGAACTGCGTGCTTACCGTCGCCCTGAGCCTTATAAAGGTAAAGGTATTCGTTACGCCGACGAAGTTGTGCGTATCAAAGAGGCTAAGAAGAAGTAAGGTAACACTATGGATAAGAAAGCAGCTCGTATCCGTCGTGCGACCCGCGCACGCCGTAAGCTCCAGGAATTGGGTGCGACTCGCCTGGTGGTACACCGTACCCCTCGCCATATTTATGCGCAGGTTATTGCACCAAACGGTTCTGAAACTTTGGTGGCCGCTTCTACTACAGAAAAAGCTATCATTGAGCAACTGAAAAACACTGGAAACAAAGAAGCAGCAGCAGTAGTTGGTAAAATTGTTGCTGAACGCGCTCTGGAAAAAGGTATCAAAGTAGTATCATTTGACCGTTCCGGTTTCCAATATCATGGTCGAGTCCAGGCACTGGCAGATGCTGCCCGTGAAGCTGGCCTTCAGTTCTAAGGTAGGAGTGTAAGATGGCTCACATCGAGAAACAAGCTGGCGAACTGCAGGAAAAGCTGATCGCGGTAAACCGCGTATCTAAAACCGTTAAAGGTGGTCGTATCTTTAGCTTCACCGCTCTTACAGTAGTTGGTGATGGTAATGGCCGCGTTGGTTTTGGATATGGCAAAGCTCGCGAAGTTCCGGCAGCAATCCAGAAAGCGATGGAAAAAGCCCGTCGCAATATGAAAACCGTCGCTTTAAACAACGGTACTCTGTTCCACCCTGTTAAAGGTACTCACACAGGCTCTCGCGTATTTATGCAGCCTGCTCATGAAGGTACTGGTATCATCGCAGGTGGTGCAATGCGTGCAGTTCTAGAAGTGGCTGGCGTTCGTAACGTACTGGCTAAAACCTATGGTTCCACTAACCCGATTAACGTGGTTCGTGCAACACTGGACGCTTTAGATAGCATGAAGTCTCCAGATATGGTCGCAGCTAAGCGTGGTAAATCCGTTGAAGAAATTCTGGGGTAATGACCATGGCTAAGACTATTAAAATTACTCAAACACGCAGCTTAATCGGCCGTCTGCCTAAACATAAGGCAACTATGACTGGTTTAGGTCTGCGTCGCATCGGTCACACTGTAGAACGCGAAGATACACCAGCAGTTCGCGGTATGATCAACTTGGTTTCCTATATGGTTAAAGTTGAGGAGTAAGAGATGCGTTTAAATACTCTGTCTCCGGCTGAAGGTGCCAAGCATGCGCCTAAACGTGTAGGTCGTGGTATCGGTTCTGGCTTAGGTAAAACTGGCGGCCGTGGTCACAAAGGTCAGAAATCTCGTTCTGGCGGTGGCGTACGTCGTGGTTTTGAAGGCGGCCAGATGCCTTTATATCGTCGTTTACCAAAATTTGGTTTTACTTCACGTAAATCATTCGTGACTGCGGAAATCCGTCTGTCTGATTTAGCTTACGTTGAAGGCGATGTAATCGATCTGAATGCACTGAAAGCCGCAAACGTTGTTGGCCCACAGATTGAATTTGCAAAATTAATTCTGTCTGGCGAGGTTAACCGTGCAGTGACTATTCGTGGTCTGCGTGTTACCAAAGGTGCCCGTGCAGCAATCGAATCAGCTGGCGGTAAAATTGAGGAATAAGTGACAGATGGCTAAACAACCAGGTTTAGATTTTCAGAGTGCTAAAGGTGGTGTTGGTGAACTAAAACGCAGACTTTTGTTTGTTCTTGGTGCACTTATTGTCTTTAGGATTGGCTCTTTTATTCCTATCCCTGGTATTGATGCCACTGTGCTTGCCAAATTGCTCGATCAGCAAAAAGGCACCATCATTGAAATGTTTAACATGTTCTCTGGTGGTGCTCTTAGCCGTGCTTCTATCTTTGCGCTGGGTATCATGCCTTATATTTCGGCATCGATTATTATCCAACTCTTATCAGTGGTTAACCCTCGGTTAGCAGAGATTAAGAAGGAAGGGGAGGCCGGTCGTCGTAAGATCAGCCAATATACCCGTTATGGTACTTTGGTGCTGGCGATATTCCAATCAATTGGTATCGCAACAGGCTTACCGAATATGCCAGGAATGCAAGGTCTGGTAATTAATCCAGGTCTACCATTCTATATTACGGCTGTTGTGAGCTTAGTCACTGGGACAATGTTCCTAATGTGGTTAGGTGAGCAAATCACTGAACGTGGTATTGGTAACGGTATCTCAATTATTATCTTTGCAGGTATCGTTGCAGGTCTTCCGCCTGCCATTGGTCAAACCATCGAGCAGGCGCGGCAAGGCGAACTGCACTTCCTCCTGTTATTGTTGGTTGCAGTATTGGTGTTCGCGGTTACTTTCTTTGTTGTTTTTGTAGAAAGAGGACAACGTCGTATCGTTGTTAACTATGCAAAACGTCAACAAGGGCGTAGAATATACGCGGCACAAAGTACACATCTACCACTTAAAGTAAATATGGCGGGTGTTATACCAGCAATTTTTGCTTCAAGTATTATCCTGTTTCCTGGTACAATAACCTCTTGGTTTGGCGATGGTACAGGGTGGGGTTGGCTGACGACGATTTCTTTAAATCTACAGCCTGGTCAACCTATTTATGTGTTACTATACGCTGCTGCAATCATATTCTTCTGTTTCTTCTATACGGCGTTGGTTTTCAACCCAAGAGAAACGGCAGATAACCTGAAGAAGTCCGGTGCATTTGTACCAGGAATTCGCCCGGGAGAGCAGACGGCTAAATATATAGATAAAGTAATGACTCGTTTAACCTTAATCGGTGCCTTGTATATTACCTTTATCTGTCTCATCCCGGAGTTCATGCGTGACGCAATGAAAGTACCTTTCTATTTTGGCGGTACTTCCCTCTTAATCGTGGTTGTGGTCATCATGGATTTTATGGCTCAAGTGCAAACTCTCCTGATGTCAAGTCAGTATGAGTCTGCATTGAAAAAAGCAAATCTTAAAGGTTAATTACTGATAAGCGATTTGTTTTAGAAGTTACGGAGAGTAAAAATGAAAGTTCGTGCTTCCGTCAAGAAAATGTGCCGTAACTGCAAAATTGTTAGACGTCACGGTCACGTGCGTGTAATTTGCAGCGTCGAGCCTAAGCATAAACAGCGTCAAGGCTAATTTATTGCATTTTTTTCTTGCAAAGTTCGGTTGAGCTGGCTAAATTAGCCAGCCCAATCTTTTATAATATATACAGTATTGTTTGAGTATCCTGAAAACGGGCTTTTCAGAATGGTACTGTATAACTGCTAATTTAGGAGTGCATAGTGGCCCGTATAGCAGGCATTAACATTCCTGATCATAAACATACTGTAATCGCATTAACTTCGATTTACGGTATCGGTAAGACCCGCTCACAGGCTATCTGTGTAGCTGCTGGTATTGCTGAAAATGTTAAGATCAGTGAGCTGTCTGAAGAGCAAATCGACAAGCTGCGTGACGAAGTTGCCAAATACGTTGTAGAAGGTGATCTGCGTCGTGAAGTTACCCTGAGCATCAAACGTCTGATGGATCTTGGTACTTACCGTGGTTTACGTCATCGTCGTGGTCTACCAGTTCGCGGTCAGCGTACTAAGACTAACGCACGTACCCGTAAGGGTCCGCGTAAGCCGATCAAGAAATAATCGGGGTATTTGAACAATGGCAAAAGCACCTATTCGTGCACGTAAGCGTGTAAGAAAACAAGTCTCTGACGGTGTGGCTCATATCCATGCTTCTTTCAACAACACAATCGTTACTATTACCGATCGTCAAGGTAACGCATTGGGTTGGGCTACTGCCGGTGGTTCCGGTTTCCGTGGTTCTCGTAAATCTACTCCGTTCGCGGCTCAGGTTGCAGCAGAACGTTGCGCTGAAGCTGTTAAAGAGTACGGAATTAAGAACTTGGAAGTTATGGTTAAAGGACCTGGTCCTGGTCGTGAGTCAACTATCCGTGCATTAAACGCGGCTGGTTTCCGCATCACTAATATTACTGATGTGACTCCGATTCCTCATAACGGTTGTCGTCCACCGAAAAAACGTCGCGTTTAATAACGTTTTCGTTTTTAGGAAAGTTGGAGAAAGAAAATGGCAAGATATTTGGGTCCTAAGCTCAAGCTGAGCCGCCGTGAAGGTACAGATTTATTTCTAAAATCTGGCGTTCGGGCGATTGACACCAAGTGTAAACTGGAACAAGCACCAGGTCAGCACGGCGCACGTAAACCGCGTCTTTCTGATTACGGTGTTCAGTTACGTGAAAAACAAAAAGTACGTCGTATTTACGGTGTTCTAGAACGTCAATTCCGTAACTACTACAAAGAAGCAACTCGTCTGAAAGGCAACACAGGTGAAAACCTGCTGACTCTGCTGGAAGGTCGTCTGGATAACGTTGTTTATCGTATGGGCTTTGGCGCAACTCGCGCAGAAGCACGTCAGATGGTTAGCCATAAAGCAATCATGGTAAATGGTCGCGTGGTTAACATTGCTTCTTATCAGGTTTCCCCGAATGACGTAGTCAGCGTTCGTGAAAAATCGAAAAAACAGTCTCGTATCAAGGCTGCTTTAGAGCTGGCTGAACAGCGTGAAAAGCCAACATGGCTGGAAGTTGATGCTGCTAAGATGGAAGGTGTGTTCAAACGTATTCCTGAACGTACTGACTTGTCTGCTGACATTAACGAGCACCTGATCGTCGAGCTTTACTCCAAGTAAGGCTTAGCACCAAAGAGAGGACACAATGCAGGGTTCTGTGACAGAGTTTCTAAAACCGCGCCTGGTTGATATCGAGCAAGTCAGTTCGACGCACGCCAAGGTGACCCTTGAGCCATTAGAGCGAGGCTTCGGCCATACTCTTGGTAACGCACTGCGCCGTATTCTGCTTTCGTCTATGCCGGGTTGTGCGGTAACAGAGGTTGAGATTGATGGTGTACTGCATGAGTACAGCACCAAAGAAGGTGTTCAGGAAGATATCCTAGAAATACTGCTCAACCTTAAAGGGTTGGCGGTAAAAGTTCATGGTAAAGATGAAGTTATTCTTACTTTGAGCAAATCTGGCATTGGCCCTGTTATTGCAGCCGATATCATCCATGACGGTGATGTCGAAATCGTCAAGCCGCAGCACGTTATCTGCCACCTTACAGACGAGAACGCATCTATTAATATGCGTATCAAAGTTCAGCGTGGTCGTGGTTATGTGCCGGCTTCTGCCCGAATTCATTCGGAAGAAGATGAGCGCCCTATCGGTCGCCTTTTAGTAGACGCGTGCTATAGCCCAGTTGAGCGTATTGCTTATAATGTGGAAGCAGCTCGTGTTGAACAGCGTACCGACTTGGATAAGCTGGTTATCGAGATGGAAACTAACGGTACTATCGATCCAGAAGAATCGATTCGCCGTGCAGCGACTATCCTGGCTGAACAGCTTGAAGCTTTTGTTGACTTACGTGATGTTCGTCAACCAGAAGTTAAAGAAGAGAAGCCAGAATTCGATCCTATCTTACTGCGCCCAGTAGACGATCTTGAATTGACTGTCCGCTCTGCTAACTGTCTGAAGGCAGAAGCAATCCACTACATCGGTGATCTGGTACAGCGTACTGAAGTTGAATTACTTAAGACGCCTAACCTTGGTAAGAAATCTCTTACTGAGATTAAAGACGTACTGGCGTCGCGTGGTCTATCTCTGGGCATGCGCCTTGAGAATTGGCCACCTGCAAGTATCGCTGATGAATAAGATCACAGGTTAAGGTTTTACTGAGAAGGATAAGGTCATGCGCCATCGTAAGAGTGGTCGTCAATTGAACCGCAACAGCAGCCATCGTCAGGCTATGTTTCGTAACATGGCAGGTTCTTTAGTTCGTCATGAGATAATCAAGACAACTTTGCCTAAAGCGAAAGAACTGCGTCGCGTCGTTGAGCCGCTGATTACTCTTGCCAAGACCGACAGCGTAGCTAATCGTCGTCTGGCATTCGCCCGTACTCGTGATAACGAAGTCGTGGCAAAACTGTTTACAGTATTAGGTCCGCGTTTTGCGAGCCGTGCAGGTGGTTACACTCGTATTCTGAAGTGTGGCTTCCGTGCTGGTGACAACGCTCCAATGGCTTACATTGAGCTTGTTGACCGTGCTGATTCTGAAACAGAAGCAGCAGCTGAATAATTTAATTATTATTTAGTGAAGCGAATAAAAAGACCGGATTTTTAATCCGGTTTTTTTATATCTATCGAAAATGATAGTTATGAAACTACCGTTATAAAAATAATCTATCAAGCTATATCCTAACCTTTCTATTTGTTATTCCATGCTTTTTTGCCTACTCTTGTGTTACATCATATTTATTTTCTGTTATTTCAGCATACTGCTATTTTGGTAAGATAAGCTTCGCACTATATTTCAATTCTATTTTTTTGATTATTTGTTATGCTTATGCATCATTTAGAGTGAGGGCATGATCCATGTATCGTATTGGGCAGGTTGCAAAATTAGCGAATGTGACAACAGATACAATCCGTTTTTATGAAAAACAGGGATTGATGGATCATGACAGGCGAACAGAAGGCGGTTATCGCTTATATACAGAGAAAGATCTCCAACGTTTACGTTTTATTCGTTATGCAAAAGAGTTGGGCTTTACATTAGACGCGATTACAGAGCTACTTTCTATTCGTGTTGATCCCGCTCATCACACCTGTGTTGAATCAAAACATATTGTTGATGCAAGACTTGCGGAAGTTGAAATTCGCTTGAAAGAAATGGAAAGGATGCGAGATTCATTGAAGATGTTAAGTAATGCATGTTGTGGCAGTGCTCATGAAAGTACTTATTGTTCTATTCTTGAAATACTTGAATCTGGAGCCACAAAGCAATAATATCTGTACCGCATTACGTTTTATGTTCTTTAACAATTTAAGAGGTTTTTATGTCTAGCAAATATCAGCACCAGAAAGGTGTTATTAAAGATAATGCCTTAGCAGCACTTGTTCATGATCCACTATTTAGACAACGCGTGGAAAAGAATAAGAAAGGAAAAGGAAGTTATATGAGAAAAGCGAAACATGACAAGAAGGGTAACTGGGAGGCCAGTGATAACAAAAGATTTTTTCAATTGTTATCACTGGCCTTTTAGTTTTTATTTTTGCTGATTTTTTAATAAATCACGAATTTCTGTTAATAGAGTTTCTTCTGCAGAAGGTGCCGGTGGTGCTTTAGGTGCTTCTTCTGCCTGACGACGTGTCTTGTTAATTAATTTGATTGCACAGAAAATCGCAAATGCAACAATGGCAAAGTCAAAAACAGTTTGAATGAACATGCCATAATTTAGTACAACTGCCGGTACATCCCCACTAGCATCTCTTAATACAAGACTAAACTGTTTGAAGTCAATACCACCGATTAACAAGCCTAGCGGTGGCATAATAATATCAGCAACTAATGATGAAACAATCTTACCGAAGGCTGCACCAATGATGACACCGACTGCCATGTCAACAACGTTGCCTTTCATTGCGAATTCACGAAACTCTTTGAAAAAAGACATAACCACCCCTTATTTATCTATTCATAGATTTATTATGTAAAAATATAGTATCTAACATGATAATAATAGACCATTATAAGTAACAATTACTATTATTCTTATTTCTACGTAGTCTTTATAAGAAAAATGGGCTAGGTTGGAAAAGCTTTTCTACTTCAGGGACATATTTTTTATCAGTGATAAACATAATCACATGATCCCCTTGTTCTATGGAGTGACTTGCGTTCGCAATAATAACATCTTGATCTCTAACAATTGCACCAATGATAGTTCCAGGTGGTAGTTTTATATCTTGTATACGGCGACCAACAACTTTTGATGTATTTTCATCACCATGTGCAACGGCTTCAATTGCTTCTGCAACACCTCGTCGTAATGAGGAAACACTAACAATATCAGCTTTACGAACATGGCCTAAAAGTGCAGAAATTGTTGCTTGTTGTGGTGATATTGCAATATCAATAACCCCACCTTGAACTAAATCAACATAAGCACTACGCTGAATAAGCACCATTGCTTTTTTAGCACCCATTCTTTTTGCCAGCATCGCTGACATAATATTGGCTTCATCATCATTAGTCAGTGCGATAAAGACATCGATTTGTTCTATGTGTTCTTCAGCAAGAAGTTCTTGATCTGATGCATCACCATAGAAAACGATGGTGTCATGGAGTAGTTCAGCGAGCTCTGTTGCTCGTTGCTGATTATGTTCAATAAGTTTGACGCTATAATCTTTTTCTAATCTAGCCGCTAAACCTGCACCGACATTACCACCACCAACAATCATAATGCGTTTATAAGGTTTTTCTAATCGCTGTAATTCACTCATTACTGCACGAATATGCTGAGATGCAACGACAAAGAAAACTTCATCTCCTGCTTCAATGATTGTGGAGCCTTGAGGCCGGATAGGCCTGTCTTGACGAAAAATGGCAGCAACACGAGTATCAATATGTGGCATATGATCACGTAATGTTGATAGTGCATTTCCGACGAGAGAACCACCATAATACGCTTTTACTGCAACAATACTGACTTGGCCATCGGCAAAATTAACAACTTGTAAGGCACCTGGGTATTGGATCAATTTATAAATATAATCAATAACCAAATGCTCTGGAGAGATTAAATAATCAATGGGGATAGCTTCTGGGAGGAAGAGTTTGTCTGCTTCACGAACAAATTCAGAGGCACGTATCCGAGCAACTTTGTTGGGTGTATTAAACAGAGTGTAAGCAACTTGGCACGCTATCATATTGGTTTCGTCAGAGTTGGTGACGGCAACCAGCATATCTGCATCTTCAGCACCAGCTTCTCTTAAGATCCTTGGGTGAGATCCATGCCCATTGACTACTCGTAAATCGAATTTATCTTGAAGTTGGCGCAAACGATCTGCATTAGTATCAACGACAGTAATATCATTATTCTCCCCGACAAGATTTTCAGCGAGAGTGCCACCTACTTGACCAGCGCCTAAGATAATAATTTTCATCGCAATTTCTCAGAGTATTCGATTAGCAAATAGAAAAGAAACGCAAGATCTTAATGATCTTGCGTTGAAATAGTAGCGGTTTTTAGATCTGATATCATCTTTTATCACAAGATCATATTTTCTTGATCAATGCATAAAAGAAACCATCACCACCTTCTTCTTCTGGTAAGCATTGATGCTGATAATCACATTGTGCATCTTTCGTTGACGCTAAAAATGCTTCCACTTGTTGTTTATTCTCTTCTGGCAAAATAGAGCAGGTTGCATAAACCAATGTGCCACCAGATTTTAGGTATGGCCAAATAGCGTGAAGGATCTCTTTTTGAATTTGAGCTAATTGCTCAATGTCGTCATTACGGCGAAGCCACTTAATATCTGGATGACGGCGGATAACGCCTGTTGCTGAGCATGGTGCATCAAGTAGAATTCGGTCAAATTGCATACCCGCACACCATTGTTCAGGATAACGACCATCACCACTTTTGACGACGGCATTAAGTTTTAAACGTGTAAGGTTTTCTTGTACACGTTTCAAACGTTGCTCATCTATATCGATTGCTAATACTTGAGCCTGAGGAGCTATCTCTAAAATATGTGTTGTTTTACCGCCCGGTGCTGCACATAAGTCAAGGATCTGTTCTTTATTTTGTGGCGCTAATAATTCAGCACAACGCTGAGCTGAACGATCTTGAACTGTTACCCAACCATCAGCAAATCCAGGAAGAAGATTCACGTTACATGGATCCTCTAAGCGGATTGCAAAAGGGTGACTGTCATCAGCAACAGCGGCAATTTCTTCCTTTTCAAGTAATGTTAAATATTCTTCTTGTGAATGATGGCGTTGATTTACACGTAACCACATAGGTGGTTTTTGATTATTACCTTCAACAATATTTATCCATTGTTCAGGATAAGCCTGTTTAATACGGGCAAGTAGCCATGATGGATGGAGAAAACGATTTTCACTATTTTGAAAACGTTCATCTAGGATATCTTGTTGACGTTGAAACTGACGCAACACACCGTTAATTAATCCTTTTAACTGGGGTTTTTTTAATGCGACAGCGCCATTTACCGTTTCTGCTAGAGCAGCATGAGCAGGAATACGTGTATAAAGAAGTTGATATAAGCCAACCATAATGAGGTAGTGTAAAATGCGTTGTTTACCTTTTAATGGTTTATCCATGAGTTGCTGAATAATCCATTCTAATTGTGGCAATGTACGTAATACACCAAAGCAAAGTTCCTGTAGTAATGCTTTGTCTTTGTCTGAAACATTTTTTTGAAGTTCGGGTATGACGGTACTTAGAGATAAGCCTTGATCTAATACTTGGTTAATTGCTTTGGCTGCAATGCTACGTAAGTTGTATGACGTTTTCATGATGAGTTAACGTTTAATATTGAGCGCCAGAGATGTACTACATTGGCGTGAAAAAAGGAAAACCCTGATAATAGTGTTAGTATCAGGGTTTAGAATAATTATTGAATGATTTTTCCAGGAGTGAACCAATCTCGCTTGGAGTTTAAGAAATCAGCAGAAGCCATAGGTTTTTTACCTGATGGTTGCAACTCAGTGATATTTAGAATGCCGTTACCTGTCGCAATATAAATACCCGTTTTATCTGCTTTTAATAAGGTTCCTGCTGGTTGATCTGTATCATCAGCAATAGCTTGTGCTTTCCATACTTTTACAGGTTGCTCGTCTAACATGAAAAAGCTCATTGGCCATGGATTGAATGCTCTTATGCAACGTTCAATCTGTTCTGCTGATAATGACCAATCAATTTTTGCTTCTTCTTTAGATAATTTTTGTGCGTAGTTCGCTAAATTATCATTTTGTTTTTCAGCTTTTATTTTACCTGAGGTAATGAGATCTAACGTAGTTGTTAGAGCCTTGGGTCCAAGCTCCGCAAGCTTTTCATAAAGAGATGCACTGGTATCATCACTCGTAATTGGGCACGAGGCTTTATACAGCATATCGCCTGTATCTAAGCCAACATCCATTTGCATAATCGTGACACCTGTTTCTTTATCTCCTGCCCACAATGAGCGTTGAATTGGTGCTGCACCGCGCCATTTAGGAAGGAGAGAACCATGCACATTAAGGCAACCTAAACGCGGTATTTCAAGAACTGCTTTAGGTAAGATCATGCCATAAGCGACAACAATCATAATGTCTGCTTGTTGTGCTGCTATCCATTCATGGTTCTCTTCTGGTTTTAAAGATGCCGGCTGATAAACAGGAATATTATGAGTTAATGCCAGTTCTTTAACAGGGCTAATAGTCAGTTTCTTACCTCTTCCTGCGGGTTTATCTGGAGGAGTGAGTACTCCCACCACACGATGTTGAGTTGATAACAATGCAGCTAAATGTCGAGCCGCAAAATCGGGTGTTCCCGCAAAAATAATACGTAATGAATCAGACACGTTTTCTTCCTGTTTCAATTTAACTGTTACTGTCCTGCTTTAGCTCTTTTTTTATCTAGCTTATCGAGTTTTTCAACTTTTTGACGGATGCGTTGGCGTTTTAATGGAGATAAATAATCCACAAATAATTTACCAACTAAATGATCCATTTCATGTTGAATACAGATAGCTAATAAATCATCAGCCTCTAACTCAAAAGGTTGGCCATTGTAATCAAGAGCTTTTACTTTTACATGCTCTGCACGAGGAATAAAAGCACGCTGTTCCGGAATAGACAAACAGCCTTCTTCTATGCCTGTATCGCCATCAGCATCAAGAAGTTCTGGGTTTATTAATACCAGTCTTTGATCTCTGGTTTCAGAGACATCAATGACGATAATGCGCTGGTGGATATTTACCTGTGTCGCAGCTAAGCCGATGCCTTCTTCCAAATACATTGTTTCAAACATATCATCGACAATTTTTTGGATTTCGGCATCAACTTTTTCGACTGGCTTTGCAATCGTGCGAAGGCGCTCGTCTGGATAATGTAATACGTGTAACACTGCCATAATTTATTCGGACTGTTTCTAAAATGTGAATAGGATTTAACGTCTATTCTAGACATTTATTGTCTAGATTGACAGTATTTGGTGTGTTTAGCACTCACCCTGTTTGCTAAAAACAATATTAGGATAATGCATGGATGCTAGAGAAATATGGATAAGGCTTAATGCTGTTTCAAGACTCCCCATTAGTAAAGCGATTCAAATTGCAAGGTATCTACAATCTTTAACTCAATTAAATCAAGGGCTATTAATAGGTTGTGGTCTGTCAGAACAGCAAAGTCATCAATTCTTAAGACTTCATGCAAATGCTGTCAACGATACATTAAAATGGTTAGATAAAAACGAATCATCATTATTAACGATAACAGATTCAGATTATCCTCCTTTATTAAAGCAAATATCATCGCCCCCGCTTTTGCTTTTTGTTGCAGGGAATAGGCAGTATTTAAAAAGCACACAAATTGCATTAATTGGTAGTCGAGTTGCTACACCATATGGTTCCAAATGGGCAACTTATTTTGCGCAGGAACTAGTAAAGAAAGAGTTAACTATTACAAGTGGGTTAGCTCAAGGTATTGATGGTATTGGACATCGAAGTGCATTAAAAAATAATGGTATTACTATTGCTGTACTAGGGAGTGGTTTAGAGCAGATTTATCCGTCATTTCATCGTACTCTTGCAGCACAAATAAAAGAATCTGGTCTTCTTATTTCTGAGCATTTACCTATGACCCCGCCTTTAGCGCGTCATTTTCCTCAACGTAATCGAATTATTAGTGGACTAAGTGCTGCACTACTTATTGTGGAAGCCGGAATTAAAAGCGGTTCTTTAATAACAGCAAACTATGCTTTGCAACAAGGTAAAGAGTTGTTCGTGTTACCGGGACTATTGGGTGATATTCATTTTGAAGGCAATCACCAACTTATTAAGCAAGGTGCAAATTTAGCATCTTCACCTGAAGATATCGTTGAATATTTAAATAGTTCTTTGCAGTGGCTTACTTGTGTTAATGAGTATCAACAAAAACAAATCACAGAAGAATATACAACACTTATTAATAGTGAAAAACAAGAGGCTAAAGTAGAACAATTTACACCTGAACAACAGCAGGCGATGGAAGTGATATTACCTTTTCTAGGTTTTAATAAAACTGTACCCATTGATATCATTGCTCAGGATAGTGGATTATCAACTTCTGAATTAGCTCCTCTTTTATTAGAGCTTGAGCTTATTGAAAAAGTCGCTATTGTGGCTGGTGGCTATACTCGATTGGAATAAGTGTAATGAGGTAAAACAATGGCAAAGCATATGCCGTTTACACAGCAGCCTGAACAGGAAAAATGCCCTGAATGTGGCAGTGTATTAGTGATGAAAAATGGAGGGCATGGCCCTTTTTTAGGATGTTCGGCTTACCCTGATTGCCACTATATTAAAACATTAAAATCACAAGGTGATGGGCAAATTATAAAAGTCTTAGAAGGGCAACCTTGTAAGTGTTGTGGTGCTGATTTAGTTTTGCGTCAAGGTAAATTTGGGATGTTTATTGGTTGTAGTAATTATCCTACATGTGAACATATAGAACAAATTGATAAACCTGATGAAACCGTCATACCTTGTCCTCAATGCGAAAAAGGAAAATTATTACAACGTAAGTCTAGGTTTGGTAAGACATTTTATGCTTGTAACCAATATCCAGAATGCCAATTTGTATTAAACAACAAACCTGTTAATGGTGAATGTGAACATTGCCACTATCCATTATTGATGGAAAAAAGGTCTTCTCAAGGAGTAAGATTGGTGTGCGCCAGCAAATTATGTGGAAAGCAACAAACAAAAAGAGAAGAACATGAATAACGAAGTATCACCTGTAAGCAATACTATAATAGCAGCATTAAAAAATAATAAAGTTATCGCCTATCCAACAGAAGCCGTATTTGGGGTAGGTTGTGATCCTGATAGCGAACATGCTGTTATGGCATTATTAATGTTAAAACAACGCTCAATTGACAAAGGATTAATTTTAATTGCTGATAATTATGAGCAATTGAAACCTTATATCGATGATAGTGCATTGACACAAACCCAGCGAGATAGAATGTTTGCGTCTTGGCCAGGACCTGTTACATGGGTTATTCCTGCCAAATCAACGACACCAAAGTGGCTAACTGGAAAATTTACTTCTTTAGCTGTGAGAGTAACAGACCACACAGTTGTTAAAGAACTTTGCCTAGCCTATGGAAAACCTTTAGTTTCAACGAGTGCGAATTTAAGTGGATTACCACCATGTCGTACAGTTGAAGAAGTAAAAGTACAGTTTCAGGATACAATTCCTATCGTTGAAGGGAGTGTCGGAGGTAGACAGAATCCTTCTGAAATCCGAGATGCATTAACGGGTGAGTTATATCGACAAGGGTGATTGTGATGGAAAAATATTTAGTGATGGGAAATCCTATCGAGCATAGTCAGTCTCCTTTCATCCACCAATTTTTTTCAAAACAGACAGGAATAGAGTATGACTATGGACGTTTACTCGTTCCTTTAGGTGAATTTGAGAAAACAGCCTCGCATTTTTTTTCTAATGGGGGGCGAGGTGCTAATGTTACTGTTCCTTTTAAAGAAGATGCATTCCGCTTTGTGGATAAATTAACGGATAGAGCGAAAGCATGTGGTGCAGTTAATTCTATTGTTAAATTGGAAGATGGCTCACTCCTTGGTGATAATACTGATGGGCAAGGACTTATTCTGGATTTAGCAAGACTCGATTTTATTGTGCCTAATAAGATTAAATCAGTCTTAGTTATCGGTGCTGGTGGCGCAACAAGAGGAATATTGCTTCCATTACTTGATTTTGATTGTGATATTACTTTAACCAATCGTACATTTGCTAAAGCTGAACAATTAGTAAAAGAATTTAGTCAATTTGGAACGATCCGAGCAATAGCTGTCGAAGATGTTGCCGATAGACATTACGATTTAATTATAAATGCCTCTTCATCCAGCATGACTAATGATTTACCACCTATTCCTAACACTGTTTATGGTTTTGATACAGCGTGCTACGATCTTTATTATCAAACAGGGATGACATCATTTCTATATAACGCGTTAAAACATGGAAGCACGCGTTTATCAGATGGATTAGGTATGTTAGTAGGACAAGCCGCTTATGCACTTGAACTGTGGTATGAAATTGTGCCAGATATTAATCCCGTCCTTAATGTATTAAGAGAAAGATTGAATCAATGAACCAGTCCATTCAATTTCCAGATCGTGAAATATGGCTAGCTGAGGATAGGAGTGTTCTTTTTCCTATAATGATCAACGGAATGCTTTTTGATTGTCAAATTACAGAGCAAGAGCTTATTGAGCGTTTTGGTGTTGGAGAAGGAATTTTATTATTTAAACAAAATCGTTGGGACATTGAAGAAGAATTTGAAGAGTTGGTAACGGAATATGAGTTATCAACTCTTTATCCTATCTATTCTTTATCAATGGCAGATAGATGAGTAGGTAAATAGTTATTTTTCCATCCAACATAATTATTAGCAGAATAGATAAAGTGCTCTATTTCTGCTGATGAAAGTGGGCGAATTTTTTTCACTGGACTTCCTAAATAAAGAAAACCACTTTCAAGTCGCTTTCCTGGCGGAACTAAACTACCTGCGCCAATCATTACATCGTCTTCAATAATTGCACCATCAAGTAAAATAGAACCCATTCCGACTAGAACACGATCTCCTATTGTGCATCCGTGTAACATTACTTTGTGTCCAACAGTAACATTATCACCAATAATAAGAGGAAAACCTTCAGGATCATTGGGTGAGATGTGAGTGACATGAAGAACTGAACCATCTTGAATATTTGACCTTTTGCCAATACTCACGTAATTCACATCACCACGAATAACAACCATAGGCCAGATACTGACATCTTCACTAATACGTACATCTCCAATCACAGTTGCTGTTTCATCAATAAAAACATCTTTATCAATAGAAGGCGAAAGGTGTAAGTAATTCCTGATTGTTGATTTCCCCATAATTTAACCTCGCACTTGGTTTCACTTTATAATAAGAAAAGCATAGCAGTGGATGGGGGTGGCTGGCGAGGGCAATGATTTTTAGGCTACATGACTATCAAAATCGATACTAAAGGAGAAAGTAGAGCAATAGAGTGTGATTGATAGAATATACCGAATAGACAATAACAAGATAAAGCGTATATTTTTTACACACAAAAGATGTTTTCTGTATCAAAAATAGACGCAAAGTTCAAAAAGAGAACGAACAGAAAAAAAGTTGAAATAAATACTTGCGCTAATCCGAGAACTCCCTATAATGCGCATCCACTGACCGACGATGAGCTGACAACAGCCACGAAGGACAGCGAAGAGAAAAGAAAAAAGTTTGAAAAAACTCTT
>NZ_JBFQGE010000012.1:0-6809 GCF_040932335.1 Proteus sp. STS61-E
TGCGTAGTGACGAGTTGGAGTGTCATATTCTACGTGTGAAGTAGAGATGGTGATACCACGAGCTTTTTCTTCTGGTGCGTTATCGATTTGATCGAATGCACGAGCAGCACCACCGTAAGTTTTAGCTAAAACTGTAGTGATTGCAGCAGTCAGAGTTGTTTTACCGTGGTCAACGTGGCCGATAGTACCAACGTTAACGTGCGGTTTTGAACGTTCAAATTTTTCTTTAGACATTTAAATTGTCCCTCTAAGACACGGAATCGGTGGTTACACCACATCAACCAAGCAGTAAGTAAATTAGCGATTTGCTAGTGCTTGTTAAGATTTTAATCAGGGAGGCAAGAACATGAAGGAGTGGTGCTGATAGGCAGATTCGAACTGCCGACCTCACCCTTACCAAGGGTGCGCTCTACCAACTGAGCTATATCAGCACATCTGGAGCGGGCAGCGGGAATCGAACCCGCATCATCAGCTTGGAAGGCTGAGGTAATAGCCATTATACGATGCCCGCAGAACTCGGCTACCTGACTTAAAATCAGCTTTGTATTCTACTTAAGTGTTTACTAATTTAAAACACTTAAGTTAGGAATTAATGGTGGTGGGAGAAGGATTCGAACCTTCGAAGTCTGTGACGGCAGATTTACAGTCTGCTCCCTTTGGCCGCTTGGGTATCCCACCAAACCTAATTTTTAATGGTGCCGGCACCAAGAGTCGAACTCGGGACCTACTGATTACAAGTCAGTTGCTCTACCAACTGAGCTATGCCGGCTAAGTGGTGCGCATTCTAGGAGGACTTTCATCATGATGCAACAAAAAAATTGCGATATTTGTTCTTTTGCTTAGATTTTGTTCACTTTTGATTGAATTGTTGATTTTTTAGGAAAAAAACGACCAAAATGCCAACAAAAATTCATGATAGATTAGCAAGCTAATTTATCTATTCAGTCCCAAATTTATTAATCATCAATAAATTTTTAGAAAAAAGATTAATTGCACCCTCATTAGTCTACGCTAAAAAATTATTTTTATGACTATTTTTTGTACTTTTTTTACAAATTTATTCAGTTCGTGTCAAAAAAAGTAGAAAAAATTTAAAAAATATCTACGCCTAAGAAGCATCACTCGTTATGATGCTGTTTATTTTTTATCGGATACGGGTGTTTTAAACAGCCTGTCCAACCTGCGAATATTAGGCAGATGTTGGCTTATGAATAACAAAGAACGCTTTATAACCCCTTATTTAGAATTTGACAGAAAGCACTGGGCAACGTTAAGAGATTCCGTTCCTTTAACACTAACCGAAAAAGAGATTGCCGATTTAAAAGGGATTAACGAAGAAATTTCTATTGATGATGTCATTGAGATTTATCTTCCTCTTTCAAGATTGCTCAATTTTTACATAAGTTCTAACTTACGTCGTCAAGCCGTCTTAGAGCAGTTTCTTGGAACAAGAAGCGCTAAAATCCCTTATATTATTGGCATAGCTGGCAGTGTTGCTGTTGGTAAGAGCACCACTGCTCGTTTACTACAAGCACTTTTAACCCGTTGGCCAGAACATCGTAAAGTTGATTTAATTACTACTGATGGTTTTCTTTTGCCTAATGCGGAGTTAAAGAAACGCGGGATAATGAAGAAGAAAGGATTTCCTGAATCCTATGATATGCATAGCCTTGTCTCTTTCGTTTCTGATATAAAATCAGGCAAGAAACAAGTAACAGCCCCTGTCTATTCTCATTTAGTGTATGACATCATTCCAGATAAGAAACAGGTTATTGAGCAACCTGATATCTTAATTCTTGAAGGATTGAATGTATTACAAAGCAATCAGGATTATCCTCATGATCCGCATAATGTTTTCGTATCAGATTATGTAGATTTCTCTATTTATGTTGATGCTGAAGAAGAATTACTAAAACACTGGTATATCAGTCGCTTTTTAAAATTTAGAGAAGGTGCGTTCACTGATCCTGAATCGTATTTTAATAATTACTCTAAATTAAGCAGAGAAGAATCTATTGAAATAGCATCTTCAATTTGGCAAGAAATTAATGGTTTGAATTTAAAACAGAATATTTTGCCGACGAAGGAAAGAGCGAGCCTTATACTGACCAAAGGCCAAAATCATACGATCACCAACGTTCGATTACGTAAATAAATCTAAACAATTAGTAATATTGGATCTCAGTATTATTGTATTTCAGTTATTCAAAGTAGTATCAACCACTAAAAAGCTTTCCAATAAGGAAAGCTTTTTAGTTTTAGATGTTCGATACAATTTAAAGCATTACGATGCATTTCTCAGTGAAATCTCGCCACCTATATAAGGTATGATTTTTCCATCTTGTTCTAAAAGTAAAGCACCTTGATCATTGATGCCCTTGGCAATACCAAAGATCTCTTTTTCACCAATAATAAGCTTCACTCGGCGATCCATAAAATTATCTAAACGTTTCCAACGCTCGATAAACACAGATAACCCTTGTTTTTCAAATTGAACAAATGCTTCTCTTAGTGCATTAGTAATTTCACAAGCAAGTTTATTTCTATCAATTTTGATACCAACTTGCTCTAAGTTAATCCATTGCTGGTTAATAGCTTCAGTTTGATTTTTACTCATCGCAATATTGATACCAATACCCGTGACAATATGAGCAACATCGCCTGTTTTTCCTGTTAACTCAACAAGAATACCTGAAAGTTTTTTATCATTTAAATAGAGATCGTTAGGCCATTTAACTTTAACGCCATCTGCACCAAGCTTTTGCAATACCTCAGCCATAATAACGCCGACAACCAAACTCAGTCCTATTGCAGCCGCAGGCCCTTGATCGAGTTTCCAATACATACTCAAGTATAAATTTCTACCAAAAGGCGAAATCCATTGACGTCCTCTTCGACCTCGTCCAGCAGACTGGTATTCAGCAATGCAGACATCACCCGATTTTAATTCGCTAATACGTTGTATCAAATACTGGTTAGTAGAATCTATAACAGGAATAACGCTAGCAGGTTCACCTTTGATATTTTTGTTTACACTATCCGCATTTAACAAATTCATAGGAGCATCTAATTGATAGCCCTTTCCTGCGACAGTTTGAACATCGATACCCCAGCTACGCAATGTCTGAATATGTTTATTAATACCTGCGCGTGTCATTCCTAAGCTTTCGCCTAGTTGCTCTCCTGAATGGATATTTCCGTCAGCAAGAATTTCAATTAATAATAAAGGAGTTGGTGTTTCTTTCATGAAATAGCGTCCACTGCATTGATTTCGCCATATTGACCAATAAAACGGACTTCTGGCTCTAATTGCACACCGAAGCGCTCGAAGACTTTTTGACGTATATATACAGCTAAATTAACAATGTCTTTGCCCGTTGCTAGACCGTCTTTATTGATAAGAACAAGTGCTTGCTTCATATGAACAGCCGCACCACCAATCTGATGGCCTTTAAGACCGCATTGATCAATCAGCCAACCTGCTGCAAGTTTTACACCATCTTGTTGAACATATTGCGGACAGAAGGGATATTCCGCTTTTAAATGTTGTGCAATACGAATATCAACAATTGGATTCTTGAAAAAACTACCAGCATTACCTGTTATGGTAGGATCGGGTAGTTTGCTCGTTCTCATAGAGCACACAGCCCCAAACACATCTTTTGGCGTTACTGTTTCTAATGATAATTTTGATAAATCGCCATAGGTAAGAATAGGCTCCCATTTTTTGCTAAGCTGTAAGCCTACAGCAACAATGGCAAAGCCTTGCTGATAATGATGCTTGAAAATACTATCTCGGTAACCAAACTGACATTCATTATTAGTTAATCGATGAACATGACCTGTACTTAGTTCAACAATATCTACATAAGCGCAAACATCTTTTAATTCTTTGCCATAAGCACCGATATTTTGTATTGGTGCTGAACCTACATTTCCTGGGATCAGCGCTAAATTTTCCAGTCCATAGATGTTCTTTTCTAACAGAAATTCAATAAGTGCATGCCAATTTTCGCCCGCACCAACATGAACAGACCAATATTGCTCATCTTCAGTAATTTCAATACCAGCAATACAGTTGCGAATAACAACACCATTAAAATCTTCTGTAAATAATACGTTGCTACCACCACCTAGAATAAGGGTGGGCATTTTCTGCTCATGGGCATTTTGCCAATATGTACAAAGCTCATCTTTATTATTTGCAGTTTCTATTTGGTGAGCTTTTGCTCTCAAACCAAATGTATTAAATGCTTGCAATGAAACCGATTCTTTCATGAAAGTCCACCTCATTTAGCTGATGGCTTAGTTTAACAGCCAAGTATCGCTGAGGATAGCAAAGTGATAGGTGATTAGTGTGGAGATATTACATCTGTATTTTAGATGTTGTCTTAGAATGCAAAAAAGCCAACCCATTGGGTTGGCTTTCTCGTCTTATTTAATGCCTGGCAGTTCCCTACTCTCACATGGGGAGACCCCACACTACCATCGGCGCTACAACGTTTCACTTCTGAGTTCGGCATGGATTCAGGTGGGTCCGCTGCGCTATGGCCGCCAAGCAAATTCGGTTTTTATAACTATCTGTTTATGTAGCTATAATTAATTTTTTATGGTGCTGATACCCAGATTCGAACTGGGGACCTCACCCTTACCAAGGGTGTGCTCTACCAACTGAGCCATATCAGCACTAGTGGCTTATTGTCACCGGCTGACACAGCCTAAATTTGATGCCTGGCAGTTCCCTACTCTCACATGGGGAGACCCCACACTACCATCGGCGCTACAACGTTTCACTTCTGAGTTCGGCATGGATTCAGGTGGGTCCGCTGCGCTATGGCCGCCAAGCAAATTCGGTTTTATTACCCGTTATTGTGTATCTCTATGCAATAACCAGTAATATTCAATCTTAAACAAGCTTACTTCATCTACTTTCGTCTCTCAGACAAAACACCTTCGGTGTTGTCAGGTTAAGCCTCACGGTTCATTAGTACTGGTTAGCTCAACGTATCGCTACGCTTACACACCCAGCCTATCAACGTCTTAGTCTTAAACGTTCCTTTAGGTCACTCAAGGTGACAGGGAAGACTCATCTCGAGGCAAGTTTCCCGCTTAGATGCTTTCAGCGGTTATCTCTTCCGCACTTAGCTACCGGGCAATGCCATTGGCATGACAACCCGAACACCAGTGGTGCGTTCACTCCGGTCCTCTCGTACTAGGAGCAACCCCTCTCAATCTTCCAACGCCCACGGCAGATAGGGACCGAACTGTCTCACGACGTTCTAAACCCAGCTCGCGTACCACTTTAAATGGCGAACAGCCATACCCTTGGGACCTACTTCAGCCCCAGGATGTGATGAGCCGACATCGAGGTGCCAAACACCGCCGTCGATATGAACTCTTGGGCGGTATCAGCCTGTTATCCCCGGAGTACCTTTTATCCGTTGAGCGATGGCCCTTCCATTCAGAACCACCGGATCACTAAGACCTACTTTCGTACCTGCTCGAGCCGTCACTCTCACAGTCAAGCTGGCTTATGCCTTTGCACTAACCGCATGATGTCCGACCATGCTTAGCCAACCTTCGTGCTCCTCCGTTACTCTTTAGGAGGAGACCGCCCCAGTCAAACTACCCACCAGACACGGTCCCCGATCCAGATTATGGACCTAGGTTAGAACATCAAACGTTAAAGGGTGGTATTTCAAGGTTGACTCCATGCAGACTGGCGTCCACACTTCATAGTCTCCCACCTATCCTACACATCAAGGCTCAATGTTCAGTGTCAAGCTATAGTAAAGGTTCACGGGGTCTTTCCGTCTTGCCGCGGGTACACTGCATCTTCACAGCGAGTTCAATTTCACTGAGTCTCGGGTGGAGACAGCCTGGCCATCATTACGCCATTCGTGCAGGTCGGAACTTACCCGACAAGGAATTTCGCTACCTTAGGACCGTTATAGTTACGGCCGCCGTTTACTGGGGCTTCGATCAAGAGCTTCTCCTTACGGATAACCCCATCAATTAACCTTCCAGCACCGGGCAGGCGTCACACCGTATACGTCCACTTTCGTGTTTGCACAGTGCTGTGTTTTTAATAAACAGTTGCAGCCAGCTGGTATCTTCGACTGGCTTCGGCTCCGTCCGCAAGGGACTTCACTTACCGCCAGCGTGCCTTCTCCCGAAGTTACGGCACCATTTTGCCTAGTTCCTTCACCCGAGTTCTCTCAAGCGCCTGAGTATTCTCTACCTGACCACCTGTGTCGGTTTGGGGTACGATTGTTGGTAACCTGAAGCTTAGAGGCTTTTCCTGGAAGCAGGGCATCAATTGCTTCACCACCTTAGTGGTTCGTCATCACACCTCAGCATTAAGTGACCGGATTTGCCTAATCACTCTGCCTACATGCTTGAACCGGGACGACCGTCGCCCGGACAACCTAGCCTTCTCCGTTCCCCCATCGCAGTTACCACCAGTACGGGAATATTAACCCGTTTCCCATCGACTACGCTTTTCAGCCTCGCCTTAGGGGTCGACTCACCCTGCCCCGATTAACGTTGGACAGGAACCCTTGGTCTTCCGGCGTGCGGGTTTTTCACCCGCATTATCGTTACTTATGTCAGCATTCGCACTTCTGATACCTCCAGCATACCTCACAGTACACCTTCGCAGGCTTACAGAACGCTCCCCTACCCAACAACACATAGTGTCGCTGCCGCAGCTTCGGTGCATGGTTTAGCCCCGTTACATCTTCCGCGCGGGCCGACTCGACCAGTGAGCTATTACGCTTTCTTTAAATGATGGCTGCTTCTAAGCCAAC
>NZ_JBFQGE010000014.1:0-1259 GCF_040932335.1 Proteus sp. STS61-E
CTCTGAATGCAGGCTTAATACGGTTTCATCCCGAGCTGTTAGCTGCAACTTGAAAGCTATAGGGTATATGGTATCGTACGCGTCAGAAATACCTTTAAGAGAACCTTTCACGGTGGAAAAAAAGAAAACCTTCCTGCAGCAGAAAAGCGGCTTGCACCCGCGTAACCGTCATCGTTCACGCTATGATTTCCCGGCGCTGATCGCTAGTTGCCCCGCACTGGAGCCGTTCATCAAGCCGAACGCTTGGGGCGACATCTCGATAGATTTTGCCGATCCTGCGGCGGTTAAAATGCTCAACCGTGCATTACTGCAACATTTTTATGGCATTGAACACTGGGACATTCCCGCCGATTATCTGTGCCCGCCGATCCCCGGGCGTGCCGACTATTTACACCATCTGGCCGACCTGCTGGCGACCAGCAACGGCGGTGAGTTCCCTCGCGGTAAAGGCGTGGCGATCCTTGATGTGGGTGTTGGTGCCAACTGTATTTATCCGATTATTGGCCTGCGTGAATACGGCTGGCGTTTTACCGGTTCGGAGATTAATCCGATATCGCTCAATTCGGCCAAAATGATCGTGGAGATGAATCCGACACTGAGAAACGGCGTGCGCCTGCGTTTACAAAAACACCCCGAATGTATTTTGAACGGCATCATCGGCGTGGCGGAGAAATTTGATGCCACACTGTGTAATCCACCGTTCCACAGCTCTGAACAGGAAGCGCAAGCCAGCACCCGCCGCAAACTGCACAAACTGGGTAAAGGCGAAGTAGCCGACACGCCGGTACATAACTTTGGCGGCAAAAATAAAGAGCTATGGTGTGAAGGCGGTGAAGAAGCCTTTGTGCGTAAAATGGTAGAGGAGAGCGTTAGCCTGGCGCAAAACTGCCTGTGGTTCACCTCGTTGATTTCTAAAAGCACTACCTTGCCTTCGATTTATCACGCCTTGAAGCTGGTGGGTGCGGCCGAAGTCCGTACCATTGAAATGGCGCAGGGGCAAAAAATCAGTCGCTTCGTGGCTTGGACTTTTCACGACGCACAACAGCAGGTCGCCTGGGCGACAGAACGCTGGCGTTAATTTACCTGGTGCCAGTTATTTAACCGGCACCGATAAAACTTCGTATTTCCCTTTCAATTTCTGCATGTTGCGTTATTCTCAATATGCCTTCCAATACTACAAATCTTAAAAAAGTTATTTATTCAAAATACAATAGTTACCTTACTTAGTTGATATTTTAATCCGGTATATATACCCAACG
>NZ_JBFQGE010000015.1:0-1064 GCF_040932335.1 Proteus sp. STS61-E
GGTGCTGCTCGTGCATTCGATCAAATCGATAACGCACCAGAAGAAAAAGCTCGTGGTATCACCATCTCTACTTCACACGTAGAATATGACACTCCAACTCGTCACTACGCACACGTAGACTGCCCAGGTCACGCCGACTATGTTAAAAACATGATCACTGGTGCTGCGCAAATGGACGGAGCTATCCTGGTTGTTGCTGCGACTGATGGCCCAATGCCACAAACTCGTGAGCACATCCTGTTAGGTCGTCAGGTTGGTGTTCCTTACATCATCGTATTCCTGAACAAATGTGACATGGTAGATGATGAAGAGTTACTGGAATTAGTAGAAATGGAAGTTCGTGAACTTCTGTCTCAGTACGATTTCCCAGGTGACGACACTCCAGTAATCCGTGGTTCAGCGCTGAAAGCACTGGAAGGCGAAGCTGAGTGGGAAGCAAAAATTGTTGAATTAGCAGAAGCACTGGATTCATACATCCCAGAACCAGAGCGTGCAATTGACAAACCATTCCTGTTACCAATCGAAGACGTATTCTCAATCTCAGGCCGTGGTACAGTAGTAACTGGTCGTGTTGAGCGTGGTGTTGTTAAAGTTGGTGAAGAAGTTGAAATCGTTGGTATCAAACCAACAGTTAAAACAACTTGTACTGGCGTTGAAATGTTCCGTAAATTACTTGACGAAGGTCGTGCAGGTGAGAACGTTGGTGTTCTTCTGCGTGGTACTAAACGTGAAGAAATCGAACGTGGACAAGTACTGGCAAAACCAGGTTCAATCAAGCCACACACTAAATTCGAATCAGAAGTTTATATTCTGAGCAAAGATGAAGGTGGTCGTCATACTCCATTCTTCAAAGGCTACCGTCCACAGTTCTACTTCCGTACAACTGACGTAACTGGTACTATCGAATTACCAGAAGGCGTAGAAATGGTAATGCCAGGTGACAACATCAACATGATCGTTGAACTGATTCACCCAATCGCGATGGACGACGGTTTACGTTTCGCTATCCGTGAAGGTGGCCGTACAGTAGGTGCGGGCGTTGTTGCTAAAGTATTAGGTTAATT
>NZ_JBFQGE010000016.1:0-622 GCF_040932335.1 Proteus sp. STS61-E
TCGCTGCCGCAGCTTCGGTGCATGGTTTAGCCCCGTTACATCTTCCGCGCGGGCCGACTCGACCAGTGAGCTATTACGCTTTCTTTAAATGATGGCTGCTTCTAAGCCAACATCCTGGCTGTCTGAGCCTTCCCACTTCGTTTCCCACTTAACCATGACTTTGGGACCTTAGCTGGCGGTCTGGGTTGTTTCCCTCTTCACGACGGACGTTAGCACCCGCCGTGTGTCTCCCGTGATAACATTCTTCGGTATTCGCAGTTTGCATCGAGTTGGTAAGTCGGGATGACCCCCTAGTCGAAACAGTGCTCTACCCCCGAAGATGAGTTCACGAGGCGCTACCTAAATAGCTTTCGGGGAGAACCAGCTATCTCCCGGTTTGATTGGCCTTTCACCCCCATCCACAAGTCATCCGCTAATTTTTCAACATTAGTCGGTTCGGTCCTCCAGTTAGTGTTACCCAACCTTCAACCTGCCCATGGATAGATCACCGGGTTTCGGGTCTATACCCTGCAACTCATTCGCCCAGTTAAGACTCGGTTTCCCTACGGCTCCCCTATACGGTTAACCTTGCTACAGAATATAAGTCGCTGACCCATTATACAAAAGGTACGCAGTCACCCCA
>NZ_JBFQGE010000017.1:0-570 GCF_040932335.1 Proteus sp. STS61-E
GTCTTCGAGAGAAACATCTTCGGGTTGTGAGGTTAAGCGAATAAGCGTACACGGTGGATGCCTAGGCAATCAGAGGCGATGAAGGACGTGCTAATCTGCGATAAGCGTCGGTAAGGTGATATGAACCGTTATACCCGACGATTTCCGAATGGGGAAACCCAATATCCAATGGATATTATCATGACGTGAATACATAGCGTCATGAAGCGAACCGGGAGAACTGAAACATCTCAGTACCCCGAGGAAAAGAAATCAACCGAGATTCCCCTAGTAGCGGCGAGCGAACGGGGAACAGCCCAGAGTCTTAATCAATAGCAGCATCAGGAGAACGGTCTGGAAAGTCCGGCAGTAAAGGGTGATAGCCCCGTATCTGAAGATGCTGTTATTGTGAACTCGACGAGTAGGGCGGGACACGTGTTATCCTGTCTGAATATGGGGGGACCATCCTCCAAGGCTAAATACTCCTGATTGACCGATAGTGAACCAGTACCGTGAGGGAAAGGCGAAAAGAACCCCGGCGAGGGGAGTGAAAAAGAACCTGAAACCGTGTACGTACAAGCAGTAGGAGCC
>NZ_JBFQGE010000018.1:0-567 GCF_040932335.1 Proteus sp. STS61-E
GGAGGGCGCTTACCACTTTGTGATTCATGACTGGGGTGAAGTCGTAACAAGGTAACCGTAGGGGAACCTGCGGTTGGATCACCTCCTTACCTAAGAGATACGTGTTATGTGTAGTGCTCACACAGATTGTCTGATGAAGAACGAGCAAAAGCGCGTCTGCGAAGCTGACAAGAGTCCCCTTCGTCTAGAGGCCTAGGACACCGCCCTTTCACGGCGGTAACAGGGGTTCGAATCCCCTAGGGGACGCCAATTGCGCGGTATGAGTGAAAGGCGTACCACACTATGTCTGATGAAAGTCAGAGAATAGTTAAGATAATTCGTATGAGTTATTTTACCTATTATGCTCTTTAACAATCTGGAACAAGCTGAAAAATTGAAAACAAATCAATATATCACCGAGGTATATTGATGAGTCTCTCAAAATCTCAGACCTTGAAGTGTGAGCTCAAGACATTAGTCTTCGAGAGAAACATCTTCGGGTTGTGAGGTTAAGCGAATAAGCGTACACGGTGGATGCCTAGGCAATCAGAGGCGATGAAGGACGTGCTAATCTGCGATAAGCGTCGG
>NZ_JBFQGE010000019.1:0-520 GCF_040932335.1 Proteus sp. STS61-E
AGTGCTCACACAGATTGTCTGATGAAGAACGAGCAGAAATACCGGTATAGGCTTGTAGCTCAGGTGGTTAGAGCGCACCCCTGATAAGGGTGAGGTCGGTGGTTCAAGTCCACTCAGGCCTACCAAATCGTATTGATACTGCGTTGTGAATTCACTCGTTTACTTATTGTAAACTTCGTGACTCCACGCCTTGTCTCAATAAGATTGGCTCAATTCTTAATTAAAGGAAACTTTCCAATAATAAAGAAACCTGAGAAACAAAAACGGTATTAAAGAATGCATTATGGGGCTATAGCTCAGCTGGGAGAGCGCCTGCCTTGCACGCAGGAGGTCAGCGGTTCGATCCCGCTTAGCTCCACCATAATCTCTTGAATATAAAACAATAATTCAGAGTATATTAGCAATAGTATACTGCGAATTATTTTGCTCTTTAACAATCTGGAACAAGCTGAAAAATTGAAAACAAATCAATATATCACCGAGGTATATTGATGAGTCTCTCAAAATCTCAGACCTTGAA
>NZ_JBFQGE010000020.1:0-398 GCF_040932335.1 Proteus sp. STS61-E
TCCTGATTGACCGATAGTGAACCAGTACCGTGAGGGAAAGGCGAAAAGAACCCCGGCGAGGGGAGTGAAAAAGAACCTGAAACCGTGTACGTACAAGCAGTAGGAGCCCCATCACTCAAGTGCCTCGCACTGAGTGATTGGCAAAACCACTCGAAAACAGCGCAGCGTTTACCTACAAAATGGATTGATTTTTTCAAGCCGTCGCGCAGTGTACATAGAAGTACACGAGCAACGGAAGTTAAAAAATCGAGCCAGTTTGACAGTAAAAGCAAGCGGGACATTTGAGGATGGGGTGACTGCGTACCTTTTGTATAATGGGTCAGCGACTTATATTCTGTAGCAAGGTTAACCGTATAGGGGAGCCGTAGGGAAACCGAGTCTTAACTGGGCGAATGAGT
>NZ_JBFQGE010000021.1:0-356 GCF_040932335.1 Proteus sp. STS61-E
TGCTCTTTAACAATCTGGAACAAGCTGAAAAATTGAAAACAAATCAATATATCACCGAGGTATATTGATGAGTCTCTCAAAATCTCAGACCTTGAATTTGTGATACTCCAAGGCGAGTGTCATGAGCGAGCAACAGCAATTCTAGGCGGACAGCGCGCAGTAAGCGCAGCATACATAAGTATGTGAGCATTACGAGCACTGCCCAACAACGAATTGATGCTTGTGTAGCCATGACCTTTAAAGTCGTCTTCGAGAGAAACATCTTCGGGTTGTGAGGTTAAGCGAATAAGCGTACACGGTGGATGCCTAGGCAATCAGAGGCGATGAAGGACGTGCTAATCTGCGATAAGCGTCGG
>NZ_JBFQGE010000022.1:0-333 GCF_040932335.1 Proteus sp. STS61-E
GTTGGCTTAGAAGCAGCCATCATTTAAAGAAAGCGTAATAGCTCACTGGTCGAGTCGGCCCGCGCGGAAGATGTAACGGGGCTAAACCATGCACCGAAGCTGCGGCAGCGAACGTATCACTTAAATTTGTTTGAGTGAAAAACGATTGACGGAACGAAGTGACGTCAATGCGTCCATTAAAGTCGAGGCGAAAGCCAGATAAGCGAATTTAAGGATACGTTCGTTGGGTAGGGGAGCGTTCTGTAAGCCTGCGAAGGTGTACTGTGAGGTATGCTGGAGGTATCAGAAGTGCGAATGCTGACATAAGTAACGATAATGCGGGTGAAAAACCCG
>NZ_JBFQGE010000023.1:0-330 GCF_040932335.1 Proteus sp. STS61-E
AACTCATTCGCCCAGTTAAGACTCGGTTTCCCTACGGCTCCCCTATACGGTTAACCTTGCTACAGAATATAAGTCGCTGACCCATTATACAAAAGGTACGCAGTCACCCCACCACTAAGCCTCCTCTGCTTGATTTTGTTGGTTGGACGTCGCTTTCGCTCCGTCTACCGCACATTATCATGCAAAAGAATCGCTGTGAGTTCACCACTAGCTTAGTGGTGGGGCTCCTACTGCTTGTACGTACACGGTTTCAGGTTCTTTTTCACTCCCCTCGCCGGGGTTCTTTTCGCCTTTCCCTCACGGTACTGGTTCACTATCGGTCAATCAGGA
>NZ_JBFQGE010000024.1:0-228 GCF_040932335.1 Proteus sp. STS61-E
AACTCATTCGCCCAGTTAAGACTCGGTTTCCCTACGGCTCCCCTATACGGTTAACCTTGCTACAGAATATAAGTCGCTGACCCATTATACAAAAGGTACGCAGTCACCCCATAAAGAGGCTCCTACTGCTTGTACGTACACGGTTTCAGGTTCTTTTTCACTCCCCTCGCCGGGGTTCTTTTCGCCTTTCCCTCACGGTACTGGTTCACTATCGGTCAATCAGGAGTA
>NZ_JBFQGE010000025.1:0-214 GCF_040932335.1 Proteus sp. STS61-E
TGCTCTTTAACAATCTGGAACAAGCTGAAAAATTGAAAACAAATCAATATATCACCGAGGTATATTGATGAGTCTCTCAAAATCTCAGACCTTGAAGTGTGAACTCAAGACATTAGTCTTCGAGAGAAACATCTTCGGGTTGTGAGGTTAAGCGAATAAGCGTACACGGTGGATGCCTAGGCAATCAGAGGCGATGAAGGACGTGCTAATCTGC